>JBNJJM010000001.1:0-766431 GCA_051750305.1 Pseudomonadota bacterium
GTTTGGTGGAGACGGCGGGAATTGAACCCGCGTCCGCCAGCACTCAGCCTTGAGGTCTACATGTTTAGCGTCTCTCTATTGATTTAAGTTCAAGCGACCCGAGAGCCAGGGTGCAAGAACCGAGTTCTTTAGATCTTAGCCGTTAGCCAGTGAACTCTGGTTAACGGAGCATCCCGTAAGCGATGACGTCCTGAGATGTTGCTTCCGGGCTACGGGCGACCCGGTCAGGACGACTAGCAGCTTACGCTGCTAGTGCGTAGTTTTCGTCGTTTGCGACTATTGCGTTGCAGCTTTGGATTAACGAGATTCGCTGCCATCTCGACATGCACTCAAGGGATCGCCACCAGCGTCGAAGCCATGTCGTCCCCTCACCAACAGTATATGTGGCCCGCTCCGGCAACTTCAAGGGCGGATTGGTGAAGTTTTGTCGGTCGGCGCGGGAATTGTACCTATCACACGGCCGCTTTCGCGGCGTGGTGCTCCGTTCGCTGCAGTGCGGCGTCCTTGAGTTCGGCGAAGCTGTCGCGGAAATAGCCCATCACTGCGTTGGGATCGGCCTTGATGTTGCGATCGATGGTGATGCCGAACTGCACGGTGCCGGCGTAGCTGAAAATGCTCATGCCGATACCGATGTTGCCGCTCTGGGGCACCCAGAACATCGGCTGGATCAGTTTGGCACCGGCCAGGTAGACCGCTTCCTTGGGGCCGGGCACGTTGGTAAGCACCGCGGACGCCTTGTTGCTCAGCAGCGCCAGGGCGCGGCGTTCGAGAATGTCCGGGCCGCGCCCGAACAGGTCGAGCAGGCTGTAGGTGACCTGCGCCTGATAGGAGCGTTTGAGGCGGTTCATGTTCTCCTGCACCTGGCGGAAACGCATGATCGGGTCGGCCACTTCCACCGGCAGGCACACCAGGACAAGACCGAACTGGTTGCCCAGGGTTTCAATGGGCTGCCTCAGCGGGCGCAGGTTGAAGGGCACCGCCACGCGAATGCCGCAATTGGGGATGTGTTCGCCGGTTTCGCGGAAATGCCGCTGCAGCGCTCCGGTGGCCGCGCACAGCAGCACGTCATTGACGCTGCCGCGCAGGGCGCGGCCACAGAGTTTGACCTCGGCCAGGCTCAATGGCTCGGCCCAGGCCACCTGCTTGCGCCCGCTCAGCGGAGAGCGCAGGCCGGTGGCCGGTTCAAAGGGCGCAAGCCCCAGCTTCACCAGATCCATGGCGATGTTGCCGGCCGCGGTTGCCATTTTCAGCGGGTAGTCCGGCTCCTGGCGCAGCGAGTGCAGGAACAGCCGGCTTTGTTCGAGGGCGGTCTGGCCGCTGTCCAGCACGCGATTGGTAAAGCGCCTCAGGCTGCTGCCGACGGGGATGGCAGGCACCGACGGCGGTATTGCCAGGCGGCTGAGTTTGGCTTCCGGGGTTTTGTCGGTCAGTGACAACAGCACCCGCACCAGGGAAATGCCGTCGGCGATGCAGTGGTGAATACGAATCAGCAGGGCGCAGCCGCCACCGTAATTGTCGATGTAGTGGATCTGCCAGAGCGGCCGGCGGAAATCGAGCGAGGTGCTGTTGAGGTCGCTGGTCACCGCCTGCAGTTCATCCTTGCCGCCGTTGCCGGGCAGGGCGATGCGGTGGATGTGGTTGTCGATATCAAACAGGGGATCATCCTGCCAGTAAACGCGGTCACCCTCGTGGATGACCCGCTGGCGGAAGCGCTGGAAACACAGAAAACGCTCGGTGAGAGTGCGTTTCAGCCGGTTGATGGCGATGGGCTGATCGAACACCAGCACCGAGGAAATCATCATCGGGTTGGTGGGGCTGTCCATGCGCAGCCAGGAACGATCCACCGCTGACATGGGGGTCTTGCTTTGGGACATGAAACCTCCGTTCTGAATGCAATCCTTTGGCCGAACGGACAACGTGGGCACCCGAGGGGTGGCCTGTCGGCGGTCAGATCCGTGAGTATAGGCCGATCAGAACGAAGGGGAAAGAGAGTGCAGATGCGACATAGTTGGATGCCGCATCCCGGTCCGGAATCAGATGTTGGCTTCGCGCAGAATCCGCTGTTTCTGGCGGTTCCAGTCGCGCTCTTTCTCGGTGGCACGCTTGTCGAAGAGCTTCTTGCCTTTCACCAGGGCAATCTCGCATTTGACCTTGTTCTGTTTCCAGTACAGTGCCAGTGGAATGCAGGTGTAGCCATCCTGGTTTACCTTGCCGACGATCTTGGCAATTTCCTTGGCGTGCAGCAGCAGTTTGCGGGTGCGCGTGGGGTCGGCGATGACGTGGGTGGACGCGGCGATCAGCGGAGTAATATGAGAGCCCAGCAGCCAGGCTTCGCCATCTTTGAGCAGCACGTAGGCGTCGGTCAGCTGCGCCTTGCCGGCACGCAATGATTTGACCTCCCAGCCCAGCAGAGCGAGGCCGGCTTCGTAGCGTTCTTCAATGTGGTATTCGTGTTTTGCCTTTTTGTTCAGGGCAATGGTGTTGCTCTGAGGTGCGGGTTTTTTCTTGCTCATGAATCAATAATCCGGCGTCGGATAAAGAATTTGCCGGGCGGTACGCGCTCCGGTAAAGCGCGCATTGTAGCCCAGGAGTGCCAGACCGGTCACGAAATCAGCGCGAAGGGCCTGATCGGTGGTCGTAGCGGATCGGATTGATCCGCTACAATGGGCCGCTCAGTATTTCTGGAAGTATGAATGCCTGCACCGTATGAAACGCCTATCGGGTCCTGGACCCGCAAATCGACCTTCTTCTGGGCCGCCGTCGGTGCAACGGTAGGTCTTGCCAATCTGTGGCAGTTCCCCTATCTGGCGGGTCAGCATGGCGGCGGGCTGTTCATTCTGCTGTATGTGGCGTGCCTGTTGCTGGTGACCTTGCCGTTGATGGTCACCGAAGCGGCTCTGGGCCGACACTCCCGGCACGGTATTGTGCTGGCGATGGACGGCTACATTCGCAGTGCCCGGTGTTCCCGCTGGTGGATGCTGGCCGGGCGGCTGAGCGTGATTGCCGCTTTCCTGGTGCTTTCCTACACCGCGGTGTTCGGCTCCATTGCCCTCGCGTACGTCTTCTACGGTGCCTTTGGCGTGTTTGCCGGCGCTGGCCAGGCGGAGGCCACGGCGGTACTGGCCGAGCTGGTTTCCGATACCCGTGACTATAAGGTGTTCATGGCCTGGCACCTGTTTTTTCTGGTACTGGTTATCTGGGTGTCGGTGCAGGGCGTGGTCAAGGGGCTGGAGCGGGTGTTCCGTGCGCTGGTGCCTGCATCGTTGCTGCTTCTGGTGGGGCTGTTCGCGTTGGCGCACTGGCACGACCGCCTGGACGGCGCGGTGGCCGCCATTCTGCAGTTCCGTTCCGAGGACGTAAGCTGGGGCAGCGTGAGGGCAGCGCTGTTCCACGCGTTTTTTACCCTTGGTCTGGGTATGGGGGTGTGGGCCATTTTCGGGGCTTATACGCCGGCCGGGGTGCGCCTCAAGCGGTCGGTGCTGGCGGTGGTGCTGATGGACACCCTGGTTGCGATTCTCGCCGGTGTGCTGATTTTTGCCACCGCCACCACGGATGGCAGTTTTGACGGCGAGCGTGGCTTCAGTCTGCTGTTCGTGTCACTGCCCGTGGCCCTGGCACCCCTGCCGGGCAGCCAGTTCATCATCGCCGCGGCGTTTCTGCTGGTGGTGCTGGTGGTGTGGACAACCTCCCTGGCGCTGCTGGAGCCGGTGGTGGGCTGGTTCCGTGAATGGACAGGGGCGCCCCGGGGCTGGTCAGCTTTCCTGATGGGGGCGCTGGTCTGGCTGGGCGGCCTGGTAACGTTGCTGTCCTTCAATCTGTGGGCCGACATGCGCTTCGCCGGAGGAACCGTGTTCCGCTGGCTGGAGTTGATCACCGGCGGGCTGCTGATTCCGCTGGTGGCGATCCTGATTGCGATGTTTACCGGATGGTGTCTGACCCGTTCGCTGTCATTCACTATCATCGGCAAGACGCCCTGGCTGTTCGGTCGTATCTGGTTCTGGGTGATGCGGCTGGTGCTTCCGGTGGTGGTCGGCTATATCGGAATCTCCTATTCACTGTTCTCGCTGGATAACCTTTGTGACAATCGTCAGGAAGAGGTGCGCTGGTGTCAGCAGGTTGAGCCGGTTGTGGCCGAGCCGGAGTCAGGCGCGCCGGGTGCGGAACCATCGTCACAGACACCTGAGCAGGGCGTGGTGCCCTCTGCCGCCGGCGAGGGTGAGCCCCGCCCCGCCAGTCGGGAGGAGGAGCCCGAGCCGGAAGCTGATCCGGAAAAAGCCCCCAAACAGGGCGATATCCTTTATCATAGCGTCTGATTTCAGCGGGTTTCGCGAAGCCGTTCCCGCTTGCCATTTTTAGTGAGATTGTCAGCAGGACACCCGGTTCCAATGCCACATCAGATCGACAAATCGGCCCTGGTCATGCACTCCGCCGAGCGCATGTTCCATCTGGTCAACGACATTGCCCGTTACCCCGAGTTTCTGCCCTGGTGCGCGGGGGCAGAAATCCATGCGCAGGATGACGAGCAGATCACCGCCTCACTGGAGGTGGCCAAGGGTGGTATCCGCCATCGGCTGACGACCCGGAATCAGCTGCTGCAACCGGACCGAATCGAAATGAATCTGGTTGACGGTCCGTTCCGCAATCTCAGTGGCCACTGGCACTTCAAACCGCTGGACGATTACGCCTGCAAGGTCATTCTGACCCTGGAATTCGAGTTCTCCGGCTCGTTGTCCCGCATGACCTTCGGGCCGGTGTTCAGTCAGGCGGCCAACACCATGGTAGATGCCTTCTGTCGGCGGGCGGATGAGGTATACACGGGAGGTGGGCAATGATTCGCGTGGAAGTGGCCTATGCCCGCCCCGACAAGCAGGAAATTATCGGTCTGCAGGTGCCGACGGGAACCACAGCGCTGGAAGCGGTCAAACGCTCCGGCATTGTTGAGGTGTTCCCGGAAATTGATCCGGACAGCAATGACATGGGTATCTTTGGCAAGGCCATCAAGGCGCCGGCCAGTCACGAGTTGCGCGAGGGCGACCGGGTGGAGCTGTACCGCCCGTTGAAGATCGACCCCAAGCAGGCCCGGCTCAACCGGGCGAAAAAGAAGGGTTGAGGCCCGGCGTCAGTAGGCCGGGGTTTCTTCCAGTAACTGTGCTTCGTAGTGGGAAAACTGGTCGTTGTCGTAATAGACAATGACTCGCTGTTCTTCAATATCGCCACCGCGGCGCTGGAAGGTATAGATGAAGTATTCCCGGGAAGGATCCACCGGGTTGAGCATCAGGGGCGTTCCCAATACGGAATGCACCTGGCTGCGGGACATGCCTTCGGTCAGGGAGGTCAGCTCTTCGTCGGTCAGAATATTGCCTTGCTGGACGTTGATCTTATAGACGCCGGGGAAGGCACAGCCGGACATGATGAGAGTGAGAATGAGAGCTGTGAGCTTTTGCATCGCCGGGGGAAATCCTCTATCTTGAAATCGCCTGCCAGAGGCAGGTGTGACACGGTATTACCGTCTGAATGCGGCTTCATCATACCGGAAGCCGTGAGGCACACCAACGAGTGAATAGTAACATGTCATCTGAAAACGCCGAATTACGAAAAGTCGGTCTCAAAGTTACTCTGCCGAGAGTGAAAATCTTCAACATTCTGGAGAATTCTGAGGAGCATCACCTCAGTGCTGAAGATGTGTACAAGAAACTGCTGGAGCAGGGCGATGACGTGGGGCTGGCGACCGTTTACCGGGTTTTGACCCAGTTCGAGGCGGCAGGCCTGGTGCTTCGCCACAACTTCGAAGGTGGTCACGCGGTGTTCGAAATGGCCGGCGACGACCACCACGACCACATGGTCTGCACCCAGACTGGTGAAGTCATTGAGTTCGTGGACGAAGTGATCGAGCAGCGGCAACAGAAAATCGCCAAGGAACATGGCTTCGAAATTGTCGATCACAGCCTGATTCTGTACGTCAAACCCATCAAGAAATAAGCGTTGCCGCTTCTGGTATTGCCGGGTGTGGAAGCAAAAAAGGGGCGGGTATCAACCCGCCCCAACAGCTCTCGGAATCGAGAGGGGAATGTGCTCTTTGCTCAATGATGGGTTGCCTGGCCCTTGGTAAACATTTCCCGGGCATGGGCAATGGTGTGTTCGGTCATGTCGACACCCCCCAGCATCCTCGCCACTTCACTGATTCGTCCGTGATCATCCAGTGTTTCAATCTTCGAGAAGGTTGCGTCCTGTTCGGTAAATTTGCTGACAAACAGGTGCTGATGGCATTGCGCCGCCACCTGCGGCAAGTGGGTGACGCACAATACCTGGCCGTCGTCGCCCAGGGTTCTGAGTAGCCGGCCCACCACTTCGGCGGTGCCGCCACCGATACCCACATCCACTTCGTCGAAGACCAGCGTGGGGGTGGTGGAGGTCTGTGCAACCACCACCTGGATGGCCAGACTGATGCGGGACAGCTCGCCACCCGATGCCACCTTCGCCAGGGGGCGGGCAGGCTGCCCGGGGTTGGCGCTGACCAGGAATTCCACCTCTTCCAGCCCGTGGGGTGCGGGCTCCCCATCCTCATTACGGTTCAGGTGCGTCACAAACTGCACCGCTGGCATGCTGAGCTGGGCCAGCTCTTCGGCAATGCGCTGGTCCAGGTTGGCGGCGGCTTGCTGGCGGGCCTCGGATAATGTGCCGGCGAGCTGGTCAAAGTGGGTGCGCCGGGTCTGCAGTTCCGCTTCAAGTTGCTCGACACTGCCTTCGCCGTCATTCAGTGAGGCCAGCTCCGCACTCAGACGCTGGTGAAATTCCGGCAGCTCCTCGGGTGTGATCCGGTGCTTCCTGGCCATCTGGTAGATGGCGCTGAGGCGCTCCTCCACCTCCGCCAGACGCGCCGGGTCGGCTTCGTAATCCTCGACAAAGCGCCGCAGGTTATCACCGGCTTCGCTGATCTGGATCTGTGCGTCGTTCAGCATCTGGATGGTGTCAGCCAGCGCGGGCACTTCGGTGGGCAGGTTCTCCAGTTGCTGCAATGCCTGGCGAACCAGGTCGGCCGCGCTGTGGTCTTCCTCGGTGCACAGCAGCGCCGCCTGTTGGCTGTTGTGGAGAACCGTATCGGCGTGGCTCAGCTGCGCCTGTTCCTGCTCCAGGTTCTCCTGTTCGCCCGGCTCCAGTGCCATGCGATCCAGCTCTTCCACCTGATAGCGCAGCAGCTGCAGGCGCGCTTCCGCCTCGTCAGCGTTCTGCTGGCGTTCGGTCAGGCGTTGGCGGGTTCTGTTCCAGCTTTTCCAGGCCTCGCGGGTATCGCCGGCCAGGGTTTCCACGCCGGCGTATTCGTCGAGGAGCTTGCGGTGGGTGTCCTTGCGAAGCAGCGACTGGTGCTGATGCTGGCTGTGGATGTCCATCAGCAGGCTGCCGAGGTCTTTCAGGTGCGCCAGCGGGCAAGGCTGGCCATTGATGTAGGCACGGGAACGGCCATCCTTGCTGATCACCCGGCGCAGGATGCAGTCGTGGTCATCGTCCAGCTCGTGCTGCTCGAGCCACGCCCGCGCCTCGGCGATGCGTGAGACGTCAAAGGAGGCGGTAATGTCCGCGCGCTTGGCGCCGTGGCGAACGGCACCGGCGTCGGCGCGCCCGCCCATCGCCAGCCCGAGGGCATCCAGCACGATCGATTTGCCGGCACCGGTCTCCCCGGTCAGTGCGGTCATGCCTTTGCTGAACTGGAGTTCGACTCTTTCGGCAATGGCGTAATTGGAAACGGTGAGCTGTGTGAGCATGCAGATGACCTCCGCTCTGAAAAAATACTGTGGTTACATACAGTGACTGTGAATATATACAGGGTTTTGCCTGTTTGCAAATGTGCAGGTGTGAATTTGCTCATAAATGCGTTCATCAAGGTTGAAACTGCAGTAACGGGCCCCATATCCGTTCGCAACCCTATTTGATCCGTTCCCGAGGGGCGGGTGACATGCTTAACCGGTCGTTGCGGCGGCCGCGGATGAATGACCAGGAGTAGCCATGAGCGCTGACGAGAATCGTAACGAGCAGGTTGATGAAGAGCTGAAGGCAGCTGCTGAGACCGAAGCGACGCAAGCTGCCGGGGAAGACCAGGGTGGCGAGCTCTCGGAAACCGAAGCCCTGCAGGCCCAGGTCCAGGAATTCCAGGAGCAGATGCTGCGCGCCCAGGCGGAGATGCAGAACGTGCGCCGCCGCGCGGAACTGGATGTGGAAAAAGCCCACAAGTTTGCACTGGAGAAGTTCGTGAAGGAGCTCCTGCCGGTGGCTGACAGTCTCGAGAAGGCGGTGGAGAGCACCGAGGGTCAGGAGGCGGCCGGTGAGCTGGTTGCCTCCATCCGCGAAGGCGTCGAGATGACCCTGAACCTGTTCATGAACAGTCTGAAGAAATTCAACGTTGCCCAGGTGAACCCTGTGGGCGAACCGTTTGATCCGCAGCTGCATGAGGCCATGTCCATGGTGCCCGCGCCGGACGCCGAGCCGAACAGTGTGGTTGCGGTGGTGCAGAAGGGCTACACCCTCAACGATCGGCTGGTCAGGCCGGCAATGGTGGTGGTGGCTCAGGCGGGTAACGCACCAAAAATCGACGAACAGGCTTGAAAAGTTGATTAAGGCGCCAATATAGGCAGTAAACAGGCAGCGCCGGAATACATGTCAGGCATCAAGACAGCGATGCCGCAACCGGATTGAACAGACGAATTGGAGTGACTCAATGAGCAAGATTATCGGTATCGACCTGGGAACGACCAACTCCTGTGTGGCCATCATGGATGGCGACAAGGTCAAGGTTATTGAAAACGCAGAGGGTGATCGCACCACGCCTTCCATCATCGCCTACACCGACGACGGTGAGACCCTGGTAGGCCAGTCGGCGAAGCGCCAGGCGGTCACTAACCCGCACAACACCCTCTACGCCATCAAGCGTCTGATCGGTCGTCGTTTCGAGGATGACGTGGTTCAGAAAGACATCAAGATGGTGCCTTACAAGATTGCCAAGGCGGACAACGGTGACGCCTGGGTCGAAGTGAAAGACCAGAAGATGGCACCGCCGCAGGTGTCTGCAGAAGTTCTCAAGAAGATGAAGAAGACTGCAGAGGACTACCTGGGCGAGAAGGTGACCGAAGCGGTTATCACCGTTCCGGCCTACTTCAATGACAGTCAGCGCCAGGCCACCAAAGACGCGGGCAAGATCGCCGGTCTGGATGTGAAGCGTATTATCAACGAGCCGACCGCCGCGGCCCTGGCCTATGGTCTGGACAAGAAGAGTGGCGACCGCACGGTTGCGGTTTATGACCTCGGTGGCGGTACTTTCGACCTGTCCATCATTGAAATTGCCGATGTGGACGGTGAACACCAGTTTGAAGTGCTGGCCACCAACGGTGACACCTTCCTGGGTGGTGAGGATTTCGACCTGAAGATCATCGAATTCCTGGCGGACCAGTTCAAGAAAGACAGCGGTATCGACCTGCGCGGTGACTCCCTGGCGATGCAGCGTCTGAAGGAAGCGGGCGAGAAGGCCAAGATTGAGCTGTCCAGCAGCCAGCAGACCGACGTCAATCTGCCGTACATCACCGCAGACGCGTCCGGCCCCAAGCACATGAATGTGAAACTGACTCGCGCCAAGCTGGAATCCCTGGTGGAAGACCTGGTTCAGCGCAGCCTCGAGCCCTGTAAAGTGGCGTTGCAGGATGCCGGCATGAAGGCCGCCGAGATCGACGAGGTTATCCTGGTCGGTGGCCAGACCCGCATGCCGCTGGTGCAGGAAAAGGTTAAGGAATTCTTCGGCAAAGAAGCCCGTAAGGACGTTAACCCGGACGAAGCGGTGGCCATGGGTGCCGCCATTCAGGCGGCGGTACTGTCAGGCGATGTGAAAGACGTTCTGCTGCTGGACGTTACCCCGCTGACCCTGGGCATTGAAACCATGGGCGGTGTGGCTACTCCGCTGATCGACAAGAACACCACCATTCCGACCAAGAAGTCGCAAACCTTCTCCACCGCGGATGACAACCAGACTGCGGTTACCATTCACGTGGTTCAGGGTGAGCGCAAGCAGGCGCAGCAGAACAAGTCTCTGGGTCGTTTCGATCTGGCCGACATCCCGCCGGCGCCGCGCGGTGTGCCGCAAATCGAAGTCACCTTCGACATCGATGCCAACGGCATTCTGAACGTGTCGGCAAAAGACAAGGCCACCGGCAAGGAACAGTCCATCGTGATCAAGGCCTCCTCCGGCCTGAACGATGACGAGATCGAGAAGATGGTGCGTGACGCCGAGGCCAATGCCGAGGAAGATCGCAAGTTCGAAGAGCTGGTTCAGGCCCGTAACCAGGGTGATGCGATGGTACATGCCGTCCGTAAGACCCTGACCGATGCCGGCGACAAGGTCAGCGACAGTGAGAAGGAGTCCATCGAAGCGTCCATCAAGGAGCTGGAGGAAGCCCTGACCGGTTCCGACAAGGACGACATCGAAGCCAAGACCCAGAAGCTGACCGAAGTCTCTTCCGAGCTGGCGCAGAAAATGTACGCAGATCAGGCGGATCAGGCGCAGCAGGCTGGCGGGGAAGAAGGTGCCCAGGCGCAGTCTTCTGACGATGCCGTCGACGCCGAGTTCGAAGAAGTCAAAGACGACGACAAGCGGTAAATTCTGACGTACATCAGGTAGTTGGAAAACGCGGGGTTGTGCCCGCGTTTTCCGCGTTTTAAAAACAGGGTTTTAAAGCATGGCCAAGCGTGATTATTACGAGATTCTCGGGATTTCCCGGGATGCGGACGAGAAGGAAATCAAGCGGGCTTATCGCAAGCTCGCGATGAAGTATCACCCCGACCGTAACCCGGACGACACCGACGCCGAGAACAAGTTCAAAGAGGCCAGCGAAGCCTACGAGATACTGGCGGATCAGTCCAAACGGGCGGCCTACGACCAGTTCGGCCATGCCGGCGTGGATGGTCAGGCCGGTGGCGGCTTCGGAGGCGGTGGCGCCAGCTTCTCCGACATCTTTGGTGATGTGTTCGGGGACATCTTTGGCGGCGGGGGTGGTCGCGGCCGCAACACCCGCGGTGCTGACCTGCGCTACACCCTCGAACTGGATCTGGAAGAGGCCGTCAAAGGCAAGACCGTGCAGATCCGTATTCCGGGGCATCGGGAATGCGAAGTCTGTGACGGCAGCGGCGCGGAAAAAGGCTCCCGTCCGGAAGCCTGCGGTACCTGTAAGGGTATGGGTCAGGTTCGCATGCAGCAGGGCTTCTTTACCGTGCAGCAGGCCTGTCCGACCTGTCGCGGGTCCGGTCAGGTGATCAAGGATCCCTGCAAGGCCTGCCATGGGCAGGGGCGGGTGCAGGAAGAGAAGACCCTGTCCGTCAAAGTGCCGCCCGGTGTGGATACCGGTGATCGCATTCGCCTCTCCGGTGAAGGCGAGATGGGCATGGATGGCGGGCCTCCCGGTGATCTTTACGTCCAGGTCGCCGTCCGCGAACATTCCATTTTCACCCGTGATGGCCGCAACCTCTATTGCGAGGTGCCGATCAGCATCATTGATGCCACCCTCGGTGGTGAACTGGAAGTGCCGACGCTGGACGGCCGGGTAAAGCTGAAGATTCCGCCCGAAACCCAGACCGGCAAACTGTTCCGTCTGCGCAACAAGGGTGTCAGCCCGGTTCGCGGTGGTCCTGCCGGTGACCTGCTGTGCCGGGTGATTGTCGAAACCCCGGTGAATCTGACCAAGCGTCAGAAAGAGTTGCTGGACGAATTCCAGCAGACTCTGGATGGCAGCAACGGTACCCATCATGCGCCGAAGAAAACCTCCTGGTTTGAAGGTGTGAAAAGCTTCTTTGACGAAATGAAATTCTGAGGGCAGGGATCATGAGGGTAGCAATCATCGGCGCCGCCGGGCGCATGGGCAAAGTGCTGATCGAAGCTGTCGACGGTACCGAGGGGCTTGAGCTCGGGGCCGCCATCGTCGAGCCTGCCAGCTCGCTGATCGGTGCCGACGCCGGCGAAATGACCGGCATTGGCAAGACCGGCGTGAAGATGGCCGGCAGTCTGAGTGACGTGAGAGATGACTTTGACGTGCTTGTCGATTTCACGTTTCCGGATCTGACGCTGGAGAACGCCGAGTTCTGCAAGGCCAACGGCAAGATGATTGTCATCGGTACCACCGGTATGACCGACGCGGAAAAAGCCCAGCTGGCGGTAGCCGCGGAGTCGACCCCGGTGGTGTTCGCACCCAACATGAGTGTGGGTGTCAATGTTGTGCTCAATCTGTTGCGCACGGCGGCGGCCACTCTGGGTGACGACTACGATGTGGAAATCATCGAGGCCCATCACCGTCACAAGAAAGACGCGCCCTCGGGCACCGCCCTGCGCATGGGCGAAGTGGTAGCCGATGCCCTCGGTCGTGATCTGAAGGAATGCGCCGTCTACGGCCGCGAAGGCTTCACCGGCGAGCGCACCCGCAAGGAGATCGGTTTCGAGACCATTCGCGCCGGTGACGTGGTGGGAGATCACACCGTGCTCTTCGCCACCGAAGGGGAGCGCATTGAAGTGACCCACAAGGCCAGCAGCCGCATGACCTTTGCCAAGGGCGCCATGCGGGCGGCACTCTGGCTGAGGGGCAAGCCAGTCGGGCTCTACGACATGCAGGACGTTCTGGACCTGAAATAAGCTGTGCTTCTCGTGGACATAAAGCGCCATATTTTTTACAATAAGGCGGTTTAACTGCACCAAGCGTAGTTTTGAAAAAGTTTCAAAAAAAAGCGGGACCGGGTTACGACTCTGTCTCGCTTTTTTGCAACCTGAATTTGCGCTTGCGTTCCTGTTCGTGACGAACTTCTACGCCACTCGATGAGGATACAAGCCTTGAGCACACCTGCAATCCTTGCACTCGCAGACGGAAGCCTGTTTTACGGCACCGCCATTGGCGCTGAGGGAGAGACCAGCGGCGAAGTGGTGTTCAACACCGCGATGACCGGTTATCAGGAAATCCTGACCGATCCGTCCTATTCCCGCCAGATTGTCACCCTGACCTACCCGCACATCGGCAATACCGGTGTGAACGAGGAGGATGTGGAATCAGATCGTGTCCAGGCTGCGGGCCTGATTATTCGCGACCTGCCGCTGATCGCGAGCAACTGGCGCAGCACCGGCACCCTTGACGAGTACCTGCGCAGCAACAACATCGTGGGCATTGCAGACATCGACACCCGTCGCCTGACCCGCATCCTCCGGGACAAGGGTTCCCAGAACGGTGCCGTGGTGGCAGGCGAGGGCGCCACCGCCGAGCGTGCGCTGGAATTGGCGAATGCCTTCCCGGGGCTGAAGGGCATGGACCTGGCGAAAGAAGTCAGTTCCGACAAGGCCTGGAGCTGGAGTCAGAGCGAGTGGACCCTGGGGGAAGGCTACGGCGAGCGCAGCGAAGCCCGCTTCAAGGTGGTGGCGTGGGACTACGGCGTCAAGCTCAACATCCTGCGCATGCTGGCGGCCCGCGGCTGCGACATCACGGTGGTGCCGGCGCAGACTCCGGCCGCCGAGGTGCTGGCGATGAATCCGGACGGTGTGTTCCTGTCCAACGGCCCGGGTGATCCCGAGCCCTGCGACTACGCCATCACCGCCATCCGCGAAGTGCTGGAGACCGACATTCCGGTGTTCGGTATCTGTCTGGGGCACCAGTTGCTGGCGCTGGCCAGCGGCGCCAAGACGGTGAAGATGGGGCATGGCCACCACGGTGCCAACCATCCGGTGCAGGATCTGGCCGACGGCACGGTGATGATCACCAGCCAGAACCACGGTTTTGCGGTGGACGAAGCCAGCCTGCCGGACAATCTGCAGGCGACCCACAAGTCCCTGTTCGACGGCTCATTGCAGGGCATTCGCCGTACCGACAAGCCGGCGTTCAGTTTCCAGGGGCACCCTGAAGCCAGCCCGGGCCCGCACGATGTGGCACCGTTGTTCGACCAGTTTATCCGGTTGATGGAAGCCCGCTAGGCCCGCGGAAGGTCCAAGAGCCACACAGGCGCCGCACATTGCGATGCAAGAATTTAAAAGTTGCTGACAGGTTTACCTAGAGATGCCAAAACGTACCGACATTAAAAGCATTCTGATCCTGGGCGCCGGCCCCATCGTGATCGGTCAGGCGTGCGAGTTTGACTACTCCGGAGCCCAGGCCTGCAAGGCCCTGAGGGAAGAGGGTTACCGGGTCATCCTGGTTAACTCCAACCCGGCAACCATCATGACCGACCCGGTGATGGCCGACGCCACTTACATCGAACCGATCACCTGGAAAACCGTCGAGAAGATCATCGAGAAAGAGCAGCCCGACGCACTGCTGCCCACCATGGGCGGCCAGACCGCGCTGAACTGCGCGCTGGACCTGGAAAAGCACGGCGTTCTGGAAAAGCACGGCGTCGAGATGATCGGTGCCAACGCCGACACCATCGACAAGGCCGAGGACCGGGACCGCTTCGACAAGGCCATGAGAAAGATCGGCCTGGAATGCCCGCGTGCGACCATCGTTCACTCCATGGCGGAAGCCTGGGCGGCGTCAGAAGATATCGGCTTCCCGTGCATTATCCGCCCCTCGTTCACCATGGGTGGCTCCGGTGGCGGTATTGCCTACAACCGTGATGAGTTTGAGGAAATCTGTACCCGCGGTCTGGACCTGTCGCCGACCAACGAATTGCTGATCGACGAGTCCCTGATTGGCTGGAAAGAATACGAGATGGAGGTTGTCCGCGATAAAAACGACAACTGCATCATCGTCTGCGCCATTGAGAACTTCGACGCCATGGGCGTGCACACCGGCGACTCCATTACCGTGGCGCCGGCCCAGACCCTGACCGACAAGGAATACCAGATCATGCGGAACGCCTCGCTGGCGGTTCTGCGTGAAATCGGGGTGGAAACCGGCGGCTCCAACGTGCAGTTCGGCATCAATCCGGACACCGGCCGTATGGTGGTGATCGAGATGAACCCGCGGGTGTCCCGTTCCTCGGCACTGGCTTCCAAGGCCACCGGCTTCCCGATCGCCAAGGTCGCGGCCAAGCTGGCGGTGGGTTATACCCTCGACGAGCTGCGCAACGAAATCACCGGTGGTGTCACCCCGGCGTCGTTCGAGCCCAGCATCGACTACGTGGTCACCAAGATTCCGCGCTTCACCTTCGAGAAATTCCCCCAGGCCGATGCCCGCCTGACCACCCAGATGAAATCCGTGGGTGAGGTCATGGCCATTGGTCGCACCTTCCAGGAATCACTGCAGAAGGCCATGCGGGGCCTGGAAGTGGGTTCCGAAGGCTTCGAGGAGAAGGTGGAGCTGGATACCACCGACGGCCAGGAAACCCTGACCCAGGAACTGAATGTGCCCGGCGCCGAGCGCCTGTGGTACATCGGCGATGCCTTCCGTGCCGGTATGACCGTTGAGGAGGTCTTCAACAACACCCACGTTGACCCCTGGTACCTGGTGCAGATCGAAGATCTGATCCGTGAGGAGCAGGCCCTGAAGTCGGCCGGCAAGGCCGATATCGACCGCGACGCCCTGTTCCGCCTCAAGCGCAAGGGCTTCTCGGACGCCCGCCTGGCCAGGTTGCTGGGCATCTCCGAAGTCAGCCTGCGCAAGCTGCGCCACGATCTGGGCATTCGTCCGGTGTATAAGCGCGTGGATACCTGCGCCGCGGAATTCGCCTCTGACACCGCGTATATGTACTCCACCTATGAAGAAGAGTGCGAGGCCGACGTCTCTGACCGCGACAAGATCGTGGTTATCGGTGGCGGTCCCAACCGCATCGGTCAGGGTATCGAATTTGATTACTGCTGTGTTCACGCGGCCCTGGCCATGCGTGAGGACGGCTACGAAACCATCATGATCAACTGCAACCCGGAGACGGTGTCCACCGACTACGACACCTCCGATCGCCTCTATTTCGAGCCGATCACGCTGGAAGACGTGCTGGAAATCATCAACGTCGAGAAACCCAAGGGTGTGATCGTCCAGTACGGTGGGCAGACGCCGTTGAAACTGGCTCGTGGCCTGGAAGCCGCCGGTGTACCGATCATCGGTACCAGCCCGGACGCCATTGACCGCGCGGAAGACCGTGAGCGTTTTCAGCAGATGATTGGTCGCCTGGACCTGCTGCAGCCGGAAAATGCCACGGTACGCAGCCACGAGGAAGGCATTCTGGCGGCGCGGGAAATCGGCTATCCGCTGGTGGTTCGGCCCTCTTACGTTCTGGGTGGACGCGCCATGGAGATCGTTTATGACGAGGCCGAGCTGGTGCGCTACATGCGCAACGCCGTGCTGGTGTCCAATGACAGCCCGGTGCTGCTGGATCACTTCCTGAACGCTGCCATTGAAGTGGATATCGACGCCATTTCCGACGGCAAGGACGTGGTGATCGGCGGTATCATGCAGCACATCGAGCAGGCCGGTGTTCACTCCGGTGACTCCGCCTGTTCGCTGCCGCCCTACACGCTGTCGAAAGACGTGCAGGACGAAATGCGCGAAGCCGTCCGCAAGATGGCCATCGAGCTGGACGTGGTGGGTCTGATGAACGTTCAGCTGGCGTGGCAGGATGGCAAGATCTACGTGATCGAGGTGAATCCCCGTGCATCCCGCACGGTGCCGTTTGTTTCCAAGGCGATCGGGGTGTCGCTGGCGAAGGTGGCCGCGCGGGTTATGGCTGGCAAGTCGCTTGCCGAGCAGGGTTTCACCAACGAGATTGTGCCGACCTACTATGCTGTGAAGGAGTCGGTGTTCCCGTTCAACAAATTCCCGGCCGTCGATCCGATTCTTGGTCCGGAAATGAAATCCACCGGTGAAGTCATGGGGCTGGGCGACAGCTTCGACGAAGCCTTCGCCAAAGCGGCGCTGGCCATCGGCGAGCGGTTGCCGGCCCAGGGCACCGCGTTTATGTCCGTGCGTGATGTGGACAAGCCCGGTGCCGCCAGCGTGGCGCGTGATCTGGTCGACGCCGGGTTCAAGCTGATCGCCACCACCGGCACCGCCAAGGCCCTTAAAGAAGCCGGCATTGAGGTTGAGCGCGTCAACAAGGTCCGTGAAGGTCGTCCGCACATTGTGGATGCCATCAAGAACGGTCAGGTTCAGCTGATTATCAACACCACCGAAGGGCGCAAGGCCATTTCCGACTCGGCGCAGATTCGCCAGTCTGCCTTGCAGACCAAGGTTACCTATACCACGACACTGGCAGGTGGCGAAGCTTTCTGCCGGGCCATCAAGTTCGGCCCGGAACGCACGGTTCGCCGCCTCCAGGATCTACACGCAGGAAAGTAAGATTATGGCTGACAGAGTACCCATGACAAAGGCGGGTGAAACCCGTCTCCGCGAGGAGCTGCAGAAGCTGAAAAGCGAAGACCGGCCGCGGGTAATTGCGGCCATTGCTGACGCCCGTGAGCACGGCGACCTGAAGGAAAATGCCGAGTACCACGCAGCTCGCGAACAGCAGAGCTTCATCGAAGGCCGTATTCAGGAAATCGAAGGCAAGCTGTCGGCAGCTCAGGTGATTGATGTCACCACCATAGAGAACACCGGCAAGGTGATCTTCGGTACCACCGTGCATCTGTTGAACATGGATACGGACGAGCAGGTGATTTACCAGATCGTGGGTGAGGACGAGGCCGACATCAAGTCCGGCAAGCTCTCGATCTCATCGCCGATCGCCCGCGCGCTTGTTGGTAAGAGCGAAGGGGACGTGGTTGCCATCCGCGTGCCATCCGGCACGGTGGAGTATGAAATCGAGGAAGTCGAGTACGTGTGACTCGGAGCGGGGCTTGCCCCGCGCAACAAAAAAGCCGGCTGTGGGATTCGCAGCCGGCTTTTTTGTGTCCCGTCCTGGCAGTCCCGGAGGGGATTACTGTTTGTTGCGCAGCAGATTGGACAGCTTGGGGTTCGGTTTTTTTGCCCGGCGCAGTATCACCGCGATCTTTCCGATGGTCTGCACCAGCTCCGCCCCGGAGGTTTTACAAAGTTCGGTAATGGCTTCCTGGCGAACCTCGCGGTCGGTACTGGCAACCTTGACCTTGATCAGCTCGTGGTCGTTGAGGGCCCGCTCCAGTTCTTCCTGAAGACCTTCCGACAGGCCCTTGTCGCCGACAATGATAACGGGTTTCAGGTTGTGGGCGATGCCCCGGTATTCCCGGCGCTGTTCCGGTGAAAGGCTCATGATGTAATCTCTTAATGGGTGCAATTAACAAAACGTCAGCGGCGTTGCCGCCGGCAAAATCGTATAATCGCGGGATTGTAACAGATCGCCATGCCCGAGAAATGGCCAATACCACGTATCCTCGGGCTGCTGTGGTTCGTCAGGCGGAACGTTTCGATGATGCCCGGGTCAAAAAGTGGCATCGGAGAGTGCCGTCTTTCCAGGTGATCGCCCCGGCAGGCGTTGTAATTTCAGATAGCGCGCCCAACATATGGGGTATGGGTGCCGTGGCTGATACGGATGGGCCGATTGTGGTGGTCCGGCGTACAATTGGTGTAAGGTGTTCCAAAAGGTTTCCCCGAAGACGGTCAACCTTTCAATTCACAGGTGACGATCCTTGAACGATATGGCAAAAAATCTGGTTCTCTGGCTAATCATAGCCGCCGTACTGCTGATGGTGTTTCAGAACTTTTCTCCCACCACCAGCGGGCAACAGGTCAATTATTCGCAGTTTGTCGAAATGGTGCAGGACGGACAGGTCCGTCAGGTCACCATCGATGGCCTGCAAATTCAGGGTACCCGGGGAGATGGCTCGCAGTTCCAGACCATTCGTCCGCAGGTCTCTGACAACAAGCTGATGGATGATCTGCTGGCCAATCAGGTCGAGGTGATCGGCAAGGAGCCGGAGCGCCAGAGCCTCTGGACCCAGCTGCTTGTCGCGGCCTTCCCCATCCTGATTATCATTGCGCTGTTCGTGTTCTTCATGCGGCAGATGCAGGGCGGCGGTGGCGGCAAGGGCCCCATGTCGTTCGGCAAGAGCAAAGCGCGGCTGATGAGCGAGGACCAGATCAAGACCACGTTTGGTGATGTGGCTGGTGTGGACGAGGCCAAGGAAGATGTGAAGGAGCTGGTCGACTTCCTGCGGGATCCGAGCAAGTTTCAGCGTCTGGGCGGCAGCATCCCCAAGGGTGTGCTGATGGTGGGCCAGCCGGGTACCGGTAAGACGTTGCTGGCCAAGGCCATTGCCGGCGAGGCCAAGGTGCCGTTCTTCTCCATTTCCGGTTCCGACTTTGTGGAAATGTTCGTGGGCGTGGGCGCCTCCCGGGTCCGTGACATGTTTGAGCAGGCCAAGAAACAGAGCCCCTGCATCATCTTCATTGATGAGATCGATGCTGTCGGTCGTCACCGTGGTGCTGGCATGGGCGGTGGTCACGACGAGCGTGAACAGACCCTGAACCAGCTGCTGGTTGAGATGGACGGCTTTGAAGGCAACGAAGGCGTTATTGTTATTGCTGCCACCAACCGTCCGGACGTGCTCGACCCCGCGCTGCTGCGCCCGGGTCGCTTCGACCGTCAGGTTGTGGTGGGTCTGCCTGACATTATCGGCCGTGAGCAGATTCTGAAAGTCCACATGAAGAAAGTGCCGCTGGCGGATGGCGTTGAACCCGCGCTGATTGCACGGGGAACGCCTGGCTTTTCCGGCGCCGATCTGGCCAACCTGGTAAACGAGGCGGCGCTGTTTGCGGCGCGCCGTAACCAGCGCCTGGTGTCCATGGAGGAGTTCGAGCTCGCCAAAGACAAGATCATGATGGGTGCCGAGCGCAAATCCATGGTGATGAGCGAGAAAGAGAAGCGCAACACCGCGTATCACGAGTCCGGTCACGCCATCGTTGGGCGTCTGATGCCGGAACACGACCCGGTTTACAAGGTCAGCATCATTCCCCGCGGCCGCGCTCTGGGTGTAACCATGTTCTTGCCGGAAGAGGACAAGTACAGCCACAGCAAGCGTTTCCTGATCAGCTCCATTTGCAGCCTGTTCGGTGGTCGCATTGCGGAAGAACTGACCCTGGGTTTTGACGGTGTCACCACCGGTGCCTCCAACGACATCGAGCGCGCCACCAGCCTGGCGCGCAACATGGTCACCCGCTGGGGCCTTTCCGAGAAGCTTGGGCCGCTGCAATACGACACGGACAGTGAAGAGCCTTTCCTGGGCCGTTCCGCCGGTCAGGCCCAGACGGTGTATTCGCCGGAAACCGCGCAGCGCATTGATGAGGAAGTTCGTAACATCATCGATGAATGCTACGAAAAGGCCAAGCAGTTGCTGGTGGATAATCGCGACAAGCTTGACCTGATGGCCGACGCGTTGATGAAGTACGAAACCATCGACCGGTTCCAGATTGACGACATCATGGAAGGTCGCGTGCCACGCCCGCCGAAAGGCTGGGGTGACAGCGGGCCGACCGGTGGTGTGTCGGCAGACGACTCGGAGGCCGCTCCCTCTCCGCGGAATTCCGATGACGGTCAGCAGCCGGGAGTGGGTCGCCCTGCGGGCGAACACTGACGGCGCAAACCGCACACCGTTCACTTGAAATGACTGCGCCGCCCTCTACGGGCGGCGTTTGTGTTTATGCAGGCTCGCAAGGATTGGCTATGGAAATGAATTTCGCCGGCCGGTTGTTGGATATGTCCCGGTGTCATGTGATGGGGATTCTCAACGTTACCCCCGATTCCTTCTCGGATGGCGGTAAATTCAACGCGCCAGAGGCGGCGCTGGCCCGGGCGCGTCAGATGGTGGCTGATGGCGCGGCCTTTATTGATGTGGGTGGCGAGTCCACCCGGCCGGGCGCCAGCGAGGTATCTGTGGCCGAGGAGCTTGACCGGGTCTGCCCGGTGGTTGAAGCCATTGCCCGTGAACTGGATGTGGTGATTTCGGTGGACACCAGTGCCCCGGAAGTAATGGCCGAAACGGCCAGGCTGGGCGCCGGCATGATGAATGATGTCCGTGCCCTGCAGCGACCCGGTGCGCCGGAAGCCGCAGCCGCGGCGGACCTTCCGGTGTGCCTGATGCATATTCAGGGTGAGCCGGATTCGATGCAGGATAACCCGCAATATCGCAATGTCCGCCGTGACGTCAGCTCCTTTCTGACCGTGCGCATGCGTGAAGCCGAGGCCGCCGGAGTGAAGCCTGAGAACATTATTCTCGATCCCGGGTTCGGGTTCGGAAAACGCCTGGAGCACAATCTTGAGCTATTGGCTTGGCTGGATCAGCTGCATATTCTTGGTCATCCCTTATTGATCGGGGTGTCCCGCAAAAGCATGCTGGGCCACATTACCGGCCGCGAGGTGAATGAGCGGTTGCCGGCGAGCCTGGCTGCCGCGACAATAGCGGCCATGAAGGGCACATCGATTATTCGTGTCCATGACGTCAGAGAAACAGTGGATGCCGTCAGCGTGGTGACGGCAATGAAGGAGGCGGGTCGATGACCGAGAGGAAATATTTTGGCACGGACGGCATCCGCGGTCGTGTGGGCGAATACCCCATTACACCGGATTTCATGTTGCACCTGGGGTGGGCCGCCGGCCAGGCCTTCAAGCGTGACGGCCAGCGCAACAGCGTATTGATTGGAAAAGACACCCGCATTTCCGGGTACATGTTCGAGTCCGCGTTGGAAGCGGGGCTTTCAGCCGCCGGCGTTGACGTGAAACTGCTGGGGCCGATGCCGACACCGGCCATCGCCTATCTCACCCGCACTTTTCGTGCGTCAGCGGGGATAGTCATCAGTGCCTCCCATAACCCCCATCACGACAACGGTATCAAATTTTTCTCGGCCAACGGCACCAAGCTCGATGACGCGCTGGAGGCGGAAATCGAGCGCTGGCTGGATGAGCCCATCCGGGTGTGTGAGTCCTCCGATCTTGGCAAGGCGTTTCGTGTGGACGATGCGCCCGGCCGCTACGTGGAATTCTGCAAGAGTACCGTGCCCAATGAGTTCACGCTCGAAGGCACGCATATTGTGCTGGATTGTGCCCATGGCGCCACCTACCATGTTGCCCCCAAGGTCTTCCGCGAGCTGGGCGCCAGGGTGTCTGTGATTGGTGCCGACCCCGATGGCCTGAACATTAACAAGGACGTCGGCTCGACCCATCTTGAGGCGCTCAAGCGTACGGTGCTCGAGAAAAAGGCCGACCTGGGCATTGCCTTCGACGGCGATGGTGACCGGGTGCTGATGGTGGACCGTGACGGCACAGAGGTTGACGGGGACGAGCTGCTTTACGTGATTGCTTCCCAGCGACAGGCTGCCGGTACTCTGCAAGGCGGTGTCGTCGGTACCCTGATGACCAATCTGGGGGTTGAGCTGGCATTGAAAGAACAGGGTATTGCCTTCGAGCGTGCCAAGGTGGGCGACCGTTATGTCATGGAGCGACTGCTGAGCCACGGCTGGCTGCTCGGAGGTGAGGGCTCTGGCCATATGGTTATCCGCGACTGTACCTCCACCGGTGATGGCATCGTATCCGCTTTGCAGGTGTTGCTTGCGGTGCGGCGCTCGGGCAAAACGCTGGCGGAAGTCAGACAGGGCATGAGCAAGCTGCCCCAGAAGATGATCAACGTGCGCGTGGACAAGCGTTTCGATCCACTGGCGCGGGAAGATATTGCCAGTGCGGTGCGCAAGGCAGAGTCGCATCTGGGCGAAACCGGGCGCGTGTTGTTGCGGGCTTCCGGTACCGAGCCCCTGATCCGGGTCATGACCGAAGGCCAGAATGCGTCGGAAATCATCCGCATAGCAGAAGAGCTGGCGGTGGTTGTCGAGAATTCCCGCGCCTGAGTTTGTGATGTGGGAGTGTTGTCTGGCCGGGTGGACTGCTGTATAGTTCGTCCTCCCTTGAATTCGGGGGCTGTTATGCGCCGTAAGATCGTAGCCGGAAACTGGAAAATGAACGGGTCGAAAGACCTGGTGGAAGAGCTGGTTGGCTATGTCCGGTCAGAGGTGTCGTCCCTTGATAATGGTGTGGAGGCTGTTATTATTCCTCCCGCCCTGTATGTCGGGAGCGTGAAGTCTCTGGCGGGTGAGCGGGTTGCCGTCGGTGTGCAGAATGTTGCGCGCTGGGAGTCCGGAGCTTACACCGGTGAAGTGTCTGCGGCGATGGCAAAAGATTGCGGGTGCCGTTACGCTCTGGTGGGTCACTCCGAACGCCGGCAGTTGTTCGCGGAAACCGACGCCGTTGTTGCCGAGAAAGTGGCGCAGCTGTTATCGCGGGGCCTGGTCGCCATTGTTTGTGTTGGCGAAACCCTGGCCGAACGCGAGGCGGGCCAGGCAGAAGAGATTGTTTCTGCCCAGGTGCAGAACGGTCTGGCGGGTGTTGCTGGCAGTGCGTGGCAGAATATAGTGGTTGCCTATGAGCCGGTATGGGCCATCGGAACCGGAAAGACCGCCACCGCCGGTGACGCGCAGACCATGCACAGGTCGATACGCGATGTGCTGAAAGAGCTGGGCGCGCCAGCGGATGAGATATCCCTGCTTTACGGCGGCAGTGTAAAAGCGGATAATGCAGCCGCTCTTTTTGCCGAGCCGGATATTGACGGCGGTTTGATTGGCGGGGCATCGTTGGTCGCAAAGGATTTTATGAGTATCTGCCAGGCTATGCCGGCGGATCCAAAAAGTTAAAGGTTTGCGAAAGCCATTAGCAAGAGTCATTAGAGAGTCGTTATGGATTGGTTGGAAACACTGGTAGTCGTTGTGCACGTGGTTATCGCCGTGGCGCTGGTGGGTCTGGTGCTGATCCAGCAGGGCAAGGGCGCTGACGCTGGTGCGGCCTTTGGCGGCGGAGCCTCTCAGACCGTATTTGGTAGTCAGGGCAGCGGCAGCTTCCTGACTCGCATGACCACCTTGCTGGCGGTTGTGTTTTTTGTAACGAGTTTTTCGCTGGCCATTTTCGCCAAGCAGCGTGCTGAAGTCGCTGGAGAAGCCGGAATTCCGGTGGTCCAGGAGTCTTCCGAAGCATCTGATGCCCCGGTGGATATGGAAGAACGCGAAGCCGAGAGCGGGGAGTCTTCAAGTGAAGACGAGCTCCCCGAGCTTGAGTAAGGTTGTTGCCCAGGTGGTGGAACTGGTAGACACGCTATCTTGAGGGGGTAGTGGCGAAAGCCGTGCCGGTTCGAGTCCGGCCCTGGGCACCATATAGAAGAAAAACGGCTTGGATTTTCCAGGCCGTTTTTTTTGGTCAGTCCTTGACCAGTCCTGCCGGCGTCTCTATACTCCGGCGAATATTGGGGCAGGCTCTGAAGATTCGGGCCGGCTCCTGGCAGGCCAGGTGTCTGTCAGCAGGAAACCGGTTGAATGGGTTTGTTTCCTGTGAGTTCTTGCAACAAAAGGCCCCACTCGTTCGGGGCTTTTTGATTAAGGGGCCTGGCGCATCAGGCCCTGGTGCATAAAAAGGGCTGATCAACAGCCCTTTTTTTGTTTCCGGGGTCCGGAAAATCCGGCGCCGGAACAACCCGGCGTCGGGGAAATCAAGAGATGGAGACAGCAAAACCTTGTCAGCCAAGCTAAAGCAACTGGAAGACATACTGAGGCCGGTCGTTGAAGGACTGGGATACGAGTTCTGGGGCGTTGAGTTCCGTTCCCAGGGCCACCACTCCCTGTTGAGAATTTATATTGACGATGCCGAGAACGGCATCGGCATTGATGACTGTGAGAAGGTCAGCCGGCAGGCCAGCGGCGTCATGGATGTGGAAGACCCCATCCAGACTGAATACACCCTGGAGGTATCCTCTCCGGGTATGGACCGGCCACTGTTTCGTCCCGATCAGTACGAAGCATTTGCTGGCCACCAGGTGCAATTGAAGCTGCGAATGGCTTTTGAAGGGCGTCGCAAGTTTCAGGGCCTGATCAAAGGCGTGGAAGGCGATGACGTTGTGATCGTAGTGGACGATCACGAGTATCTGTTGCCGTTCGACAGTATCGAGAAAGCCAACATCGTTCCGGTTTTTGAATAAGTCGGTGGACGCAAAGTTTATTTTTAAGGGCAGGGCAATCCAATGAGTAAAGAGATCTTGCTGGTGGTTGAATCCGTCTCGAACGAAAAAGGTGTCGAGAAGGACGTCATTTTTGAAGCAATTGAGCTGGCGTTGGCCACTGCTGCCAAAAAACGTTTTGAGGACGAGGAAGCCGATATCCGGGTTTCCATTGACCGTCGCACCGGCGAATACGAAACCTTCCGGCGCTGGCTGGTGGTTGATAATGATGCCGTGCCTGCGCTTGGCACCGAGCTGACGTTGCAGGAAGCTGAGGAAATCGACCCGGCGCTGAAACCCGGCGATATCCACGAAGAGCAGATTGAATCGGTGGCCTTTGGCCGGATTGGCGCGCAGGCGGCCAAGCAGATTATTTTCCAGAAGGTTCGCGAGGCCGAGCGTACCAAGATTGTGGACAGCTACCGCGACCGCGTGGGCGAGCTGGTTTCCGGCACCGTCAAGAAGGTAACCCGGGACAACGTCATCGTCGATCTGGGTGCCAACGCCGAAGCGCTGCTGCCACGTGAGCATCTGATTCCCCGCGAAACTTTCCGCATGGGCGACCGGGTTCGCTCCCTGCTGCTGGAGATTCGCACCGACCACCGTGGGCCACAGCTGATCCTGAGCCGTACCGATGCGCAAATGCTGATTGAGCTGTTCCGCATTGAGGTTCCGGAAATTGCCGAGGAACTGATCGAGATTCGTGGCGCCGCCCGCGATCCCGGTTCCCGCGCCAAGATTGCGGTCAAAACCAACGATCGCCGTATTGACCCCGTGGGTGCCTGCGTCGGTATGCGGGGTTCCCGTGTGCAGGCGGTGTCCAACGAGCTGGGCGGTGAGCGGGTTGATATCGTGCTGTGGGACGATAACCCCGCACAACTGGTGATCAACGCCATGGCGCCGGCGGAAGTGGCGTCCATCGTGATGGACGAGGACCGTCACACCATGGAAGTGGCGGTAGCGGAAGACAACCTGGCTCAGGCTATTGGTCGCAATGGCCAGAATGTGCGCCTGGCCACCGAGCTGACCGGCTGGACTCTGAACGTGATGACGGAAGAGGAAGCGGGTGAGCGTCAGGAGCAGGAATACAATCGCCTGCTCGAGCATTTCACCAGCAATCTGGATGTGGATGAGGAGTTTGCCGGCGTACTGATCGAAGAAGGGTTTACGTCCATTGAGGAAGTGGCGTACGTCCCCATGGAAGAAATGCTGGCCATTGACGGGTTTGACGAAGAGACCGTCAGTGAGCTGCGCCGCCGCGCCAAGGATGTCCTGTTGAATCAGGCCCTGGCCAGCGAAGAGGCGCTAGAGGGCTCTGAGCCCGCGGAAGATCTTCTCAATATGGACGGTATGGACCGTAGCCTGGCCTTCAAGCTGGCGGGTATGGGTGTTCGTACTATGGAAGATCTCGCCGAGCAGTCAGTTGATGACCTGCTCGATATTGAAGGTATGGATGAAGAGCGCGCAGGACAATTGATTATGACTGCGCGCGCCCCCTGGTTTGAAGACCAGGCTTAATTCGGGAGGAGGACCTGTATGGCTGAAGTAACGGTAAAACAACTGGCCGCAGACGTAGGCGCTCCCGTGGATCGTTTGCTGAAGCAGATCGTTGAGGCCGGGCTGAAAGCCCGCTCGGAAAACGATGCTGTGTCCAGCGATGAGAAGCAGCAGTTGCTGGCTTATCTGAGAAAGAATCACGGTGACACAAACGCAGAGCCGAACAAGATCACTCTGAAGCGTAAAACCACCACTACTCTCAAAGCCGGCCGCGCCAAGACAGTAAACGTAGAAGTTCGTAAGCGCCGCACTTATATCAAACGTGCCGAGCTCACACCAGACGCTGAAGCCGCGAAAGCGGAAGAAGCCGCAGTAGAGGCCGCTGCCCCGCAACCGGTGGCTGAGGAAGCGCCACAGGTAACTGCTGAGCAGGCGCCGCAGGCAGAGACGGAAGCGACGTCTCCGGCGGAAGAGACGGTTGCCGAGCAGGCACCGGCCGAGGAGAAGCCCGCGGCCAGGAAAGAGGAAGAGGTGTCTGTTCCGGCGCCTGAAGACATGCCGATTCCGCCCCCGGAAGAGGGCGAAGGCAAGGACCGGAAACCGAAGAAGAAAAAGGAAAAGGTTCGTGAGCGTGGCGATGAGCCCGATGAAGGCAAGCCGAAGAAGAAGTCGGCCGGTCATCGTGGTCCCCGCAGCCGTCCGGTGGAAGAGCCTCTGATTATCAACGAGGACGAGGAAGACACTACGCTGCGCAAGCCGCTGCGAGCGAAGAAGAAACCGAAAGAAAAACGACATGCCTTTGAGAGACCGACCAAGCCAATGGTTAGAGAAGTACAGATTCCCGAGACCATTACGGTTGGCGACCTTGCCCAGCGAATGGCGGTCAAGTCGGCAGACGTAATCAAGACATTGATGGGCATGGGCGTTATGGCCACCATCAACCAGGCACTGGATCAGGAAACCGCCGTTCTGGTGACCGAAGAGCTGGGGCACACCCCGAAACTGGTTAACGAAGACGCGTTCGAGGAAGAGGTTCTGAGCGAATTCTCCTTCGAAGGCAAGGAAAAGACCAAGCGCGCCCCGGTGGTCAGTGTCATGGGTCACGTTGACCATGGTAAGACCTCGCTGCTGGATTACATCCGCCGTACCAAGGTGGCCTCCGGCGAGTCCGGTGGCATTACCCAGCACATCGGCGCGTACCACGTAGAAACCGATCACGGCATGGTGTCATTCCTGGATACCCCGGGGCACGCGGCCTTTACGGCAATGCGTGCGCGCGGTGCCCAGTGTACCGATATCGTGGTTCTGGTCGTTGCGGCTGACGATGGTGTCATGCCGCAGACCAAGGAAGCGGTGCAGCACGCCCGTTCCGCTGGCGTGCCAATCGTTGTTGCCATCAACAAGATGGACAAGGAAGAAGCCGATCCGGACCGCGTCAAAACCGAACTGGCGGGTATGGAAGTGATCCCGGAAGACTGGGGCGGTGATGTCCAGTTCGTCCCTGTATCCGCTCACTCCGGTCAGGGTATCGACGATCTGCTGGAAGCCCTGGTGCTGCAGGCAGAGATCCTTGAGCTGGAAGCCTCTCCGGATGCGCCGGCCAAGGGTGTGGTGGTCGAATCCAGCCTGGAGCGCGGCCGTGGTTCTGTTGCGACCGTACTGGTCCAGAACGGTACGTTGCGCCAGGGTGATATGGTTGTGGCCGGCGCCTTCTTCGGCAAGGTTCGCGCCATGACCGATGAAGCCGGCAAGCAGACCAAGGAAGCCGGGCCCTCCATTCCGGTGGAGATTCTTGGCCTGAACGGTACTCCGGATGCGGGCGATGAATTCTTCGCCGTTGCTGACGAGCGCAAGGCGAAAGAGCTGGCGGAATTCCGCCAGACCCGCGAGCGCGAGCAGCGTCTGCAGCGCCAGCAGGCAGCCAAGCTGGAGAACCTGTTCGAGAACATGGGCAAGGATGAGGTCAAGACCCTCAATGTTGTCCTGAAAACCGACGTGCGCGGTTCGCTCGAAGCGATCATCAAGGCCTTGCAGGATCTGGGCAATGATGAGGTGCAGGTCAAGATCGTATCTTCGGGTGTCGGCGGTATTGCCGAAACTGACGTGAGCCTGGCGATGGCGACCAATGCCGTCATCTTTGGCTTCAACGTCCGTGCCGATTCCGCCTCCAAGCGTCTGGTGGAACAGGAAGGCCTGGATCTGCGCTACTACAGCATCATCTACAACCTGATTGATGATGTGAAAGCGGCCCTGACCGGCATGCTGGCACCGGAGTTCCGCGAGGATATCGTGGGGATTGCCGATGTCCGCGACGTGTTCCGTTCACCGAAGTTCGGCCAGGTGGCCGGTTGTATGGTGACCGAGGGCGTTGTTTACCGTAACAAGCCGATCCGTGTTCTGCGTGACAACGTGGTGATCTTCGAGGGCGAGCTGGAATCCCTGCGTCGCTTCAAGGACGACGTACCGGAAGTCCGCAACGGCATGGAGTGTGGTATCGGCGTTAAAGGCTACGATGTTAAAGTCGGTGACCAGATCGAAGTGTTCGATCGTGTCAGAGTTGAGCGCAAGCTCGAGTCTACGGGGGCCTGATGCCAAGAGAGTTCAGTCGTGTTGATCGCATCGGCGATCAGATGCAGCGTGAACTGGCCCAGCTGATCCAGCGGGAGGTCAAAGACCCGCGGGTCGGCATGGTTACGGTCAACGCCGTCAAGGTGAGCCGTGATCTGGGCTATGCCGACATTTACGTGTCTCTGCTGTCCACCGAGGAACTGACGGAAGAGTCTCCGGAGGTCAAGGAATCCCTGGCCGCGCTTAACAAGGCGTCCGGATTTCTGCGTGGCCAGGTGGGGCGAGCGATGAAGCTGCGGGTCATGCCGCAGTTGCGTTTCCACTTCGATACCCTGCAGGGCTACAGCCGCAGGATGGACAACCTGATCCGTGAGGCGGTCGGTGACAAACCTTCGGTTTCCCGGGATGACTCAGGTGCGGATGATTCGGAGCGAGACGCTTGAGCCGCAGACGTAAAGGCCGGGACGTTAACGGTATTCTGGTCATCGACAAGCCCCTGGACGTCACGTCCAATGGCATCCTGCAGCAGGTCAAGCGCCTGTTTGGTGCGGCCAAGGCCGGCCACACCGGCGCGCTTGACCCGCTCGCGACGGGTGTCCTTCCCCTCTGCTTCGGTGAAGCCACCAAGTTCTCCCAGATGATGCTGGACAGCGACAAGGCCTACATCGCCACGGCGAGACTGGGCGTACGCACGGAAACCGGTGACAGCGAAGGCGCGGTTGTTGAAGAAAAGCCGGTTCCGGCTGATCTCGATGCGGCACGGCTGGAGCCGGTGCTGGAAGGTTTTCGTGGCGATATCCAGCAGGTGCCGTCGATGTACTCGGCCCTCAAGCATAAGGGGCGGCCGCTGTATGAATACGCCCGTGAGGGGATCGAAGTGGAGCGACCCGCCCGCCCGGTCACCATCTACGAGCTGACCCTGCTCGATGTGCGTGACAATGAGCTGGATATTGCGGTCAGCTGCACCAAGGGTACGTACATCCGCTCACTGGTTGAGGATATTGGTGAGGCGCTCGGGTGCGGAGCTCACGTGACCGCCTTGCGTCGTACCATGGCGTCGGGCTTTACCCTGGCGGATGCCTTCCCGGTGGATCAGCTTGAGGCCATGCGTGAGCGCGGCGAGAGTCTGGACGGGCTCCTGGTGGCGCCGGATGCGGCGTTGTCGATGTTCCCGGAACAGACGTTGAGCGGTCAGCCGTTGGTGTCGATAATTAACGGCCAACCGGTTAGAATATCGGGTCAGCTTGAGGAAGGATTCGTTCGCCTGTACGGCAACGCAGGTTTCGTCGGGCTGGCAGAAGCTTTCCCGGAAGGTGAGGTCACCAGGCTGGTGCCTCGTCGACTGGTAAAGAATGGCTGACGCGGGTTTACCGCGAAGGCCGGTTAGCCGGGCTGTAGAGATGCGTGGTTCGGCCGTATTCACTAGCATCGCAAACCATGAGGTGAGTTATGGCACTGTCTGCCAACGAGAAAGCACAGATCGTTAAGGATTTTCAGCAAGGTGATAGCGATACCGGTTCCCCTGAAGTTCAGGTGGCACTGCTGAGCGCTAACATCAACAAGCTGCAGGATCACTTCAAGACCAACAAGCAGGATCATCATTCCCGCCGTGGTCTGATCCGGATGGTAAACCAGCGTCGTAAGCTGCTGGACTACCTCAAGCGTAAGAACGCTGACCGTTACCTGGAGCTCATCCAGCGTCTGGGTCTGCGTCGCTAATCCGGTCGTTATACGACCTGACGGCCAGCGGGGCTTTATCGGACTGGCTGGCCATCAACTGGCGGGGTGCCTTGCGTGCCCTGCCAGTTGTGCTTTTCTCAAATCAGTAAAGCTGCAGTGGGTTTGTCAGTGATCAACGGGGATTCCCTGTCGTAATGGAAAGCCGAAATTGATAGCAGGTTGTTGAAAAGCCCGGTCTGAAGCTCCTGTCGGGAGCGGTTGTCAGAGCCCGGGGTTTTACAACAGCCTGTTAGCTTTCAGACGGGTTGCCTTCAGATCACCGTACGAATGTCCTGCAGAGGTTACGGCCGGTCCGCATGGGCGGGGAGGTCGAGTCAATTTGGACAAGATAATTTCAGGAGTTACTGTGGATCTGAATCCCGTAAGAAAAAGCTTTGAACTCGGCGGCAAGACCGTCACTCTGGAAACCGGTCGTATCGCCCGTCAGGCAACCGGTTCCGTGCTCGTCACCATTGACGACATTTCCGTACTGGGTACCGTGGTCGGTGCCAAGGAAGCCAAGCCGGGCCAGCCTTTCTTCCCGCTGACCGTGAACTACTTCGAGAAGACCTACGCCGTGGGTAAAATCCCCGGTGGTTTCTTCAAGCGTGAAGGCCGCCCTTCCGAGAAAGAAACCCTGACCTCACGTCTGATCGACCGTCCGATTCGTCCGCTGTTCCCGAATGGTTTCATGAACGAAGTTCAGGTCATCACTACGGTTATGTCCTCCAGCAAGAATCAGGATCCGGATATCGCCGCGATGCTGGCTGCGTCCGCCGCGCTTTCCATCTCCGGCATTCCCTTCGATGGCCCCATCGGTGCGTCCCGTGTGGGTTACACCAACGAGCGGGGTTACTTCCTGAACCCGACTTTCGAAGAGCTGGAAACCTCCCTGCTGGACATGGTCGTTGCCGGTACCGAAGATGCGGTTCTGATGGTTGAGTCCGAGGCCAAGGGCCTGACTGAAGACCAGATGCTGGGTGGTGTTCTGTACGGTCACCAGGAAATGCAGACCGCCGTTACCGCGATCAAGGAATTTGCCGCCGAAATTGGCAAGCCCCGTTGGGAGTGGCAGCCGGAGGCAGAGAACACTGAGCTGCTGAACGTTGTGAAAACCGAAGCCTCTGCCGCCATCGAAGAAGCTTACAGCATTCGCGACAAGATGGAGCGCTACGCGCGTCTGGGCGACATCAAGACCGCTCTGGTTGAGAAGCTGGCCGGTGAAGAAGAAGGCCAGCCGTCTGCCGATGAGGTGAAAAAGTACTTCGGCAAGGTCGAGAAAGCGGTTGTGCGTCAGCAGGTCATTGATGGCAAGCCGCGCATTGATGGTCGTGACACCAAGACCGTGCGCCCGATCCAGATCGAAGTGGGTGTGCTGCCCAGCGTTCACGGTTCTGCGCTGTTTACCCGTGGCGAAACCCAGGCCATCGTGACCACCACGCTGGGTACTTCCCGCGACGTGCAGACCATTGATGCCCTCGAAGGTGAGCGCAAGGACCCGTTCCTGTTCCACTACAACTTCCCTCCGTACTCGGTCGGTGAAGCTGGACGTGTGGGTACGCCGGGTCGTCGTGAAGTGGGTCACGGTCGTCTGGCCAAGCGCGGCGTCCTGGCGGTCATGCCGACCCTGGAAGAATTCCCGTACGCCATTCGTGCGGTGTCCGAGATCACCGAGTCCAACGGCTCCAGCTCCATGGCGTCTGTCTGTGGTTCCAGCCTGGCGCTGATGGATGCGGGTGTGCCGATCAAGGCGCCGGTGGCCGGTATTGCCATGGGTCTGGTCAAGGAAGGCGACAAGTTCGCGATTCTGACCGACATTCTGGGCGATGAGGATCACCTGGGCGATATGGACTTCAAGGTTGCCGGTACCAAAGAGGGCGTGACTGCCCTGCAGATGGATATCAAGATCAACGGTATCACTGATGAGATCATGGAGCTGGCTCTGGAGCAGGCCCATTCAGCACGTCTGCATATCCTCGACGAGATGAACAAGGTGATCTCCGAGCCGCGCTCCGAGCTGTCAGCCCGTGCACCGAGCATCACCACCATCAAGATCAATCCGGAAAAGATCCGTGACGTGATCGGTAAGGGCGGTTCCATGATCCGTTCGATCTGTGACGAAACCGGTGCTTCCATTGATCTGGATGACGACGGTAACGTGAAGATCTACGCAGACAACCAGGAAGCGGCCCAGGCGGCGGTGAACCGGGTTAAGGAAATCACGGCGGAGATCGAGGTTGGCGCTATCTACAAGGGTCGCGTTGAGCGCATTGTGGACTTTGGTGCCTTTGTTAACATCCTGCCGGGCAAGGACGGTCTGGTGCATATTTCCCAGATCTCCGATCAACGCATCGAGAACGTGACTGACGTCCTGAGCGAAGGTCAGGAAGTTCTGGTCAAGGTGCTGGATGTGGACAACCGTGGGCGCGTCAAGCTGTCCATGAAAGAAATCAAGGAAGGCGATCAGCCGACCGATTTCTCTGAGTGAGGTTAACCCCTCAAGGTAGGTCGGATTAGCCGCAGGCGTAATCCGACAAGAAGCCCGCCACTCGTTGGAGTCCGGCGGGCTTTTTTTGCTCTGGTGCAAGCAGGGGTTGGAAGGTGCCTTTCAAAAAGACGCTACGAGCACATCCATGTGCGCTTCTTTCGGGCCGTCCTTGGCCCTCAAGACTTTTTGAAAGGCGCCTTCCAACCCCTGCCCATAGCTCATCAATGCCCGCTAAACGTAGGTCGGATTAGCCAAAGGCGTAATCCGACAGGCGAAAACTCCTACTCCCGCTCCCGTGCCATGAATTCCAGAACAACCTCTTTATAAGCCGGAATGACAAACGTCGCCGCATGAGGCGTATCGGTCGGGAGAAACTGTTTGGGCTCTTTCGCCGCCTCATACAACGCCTCGCCGTGATGAAACGGAATTATCCCGTCTCGCTGGCTGTGAATCACCATCAACGGGACCGGGCTGATGCGGCCGATATGGTCCACGCCCTCGTACTGGCCGGTAATGGTCCAGCTCAGAGGGATCTGGAACGGCCAGGTCAGCCAGAAGCTGCCCAGTTTTTCCCGGGCGATGCCGCGGAAGCCGGAGAAGGTGCCGTCGAGGATGACGCCGTCGAGGGGCGGTTGTTCCTGTCGTTGTACCCATTCACCGGCGAGGGCGATGCCCAGGGCGCCGCCCAGGCTCTGGCCGAGTAGGAAAACCGGGCCGCCGTCGGTTTGCGGTTGTGCCATCAGCCAGCGCAGGCCGGTTTCGCTGTCGTGCAGGGTGCCTTCGATGTCCGGCCCACCGGTGGAGCGGCCGTAGCCGCGGTAGTCGATGAGGAAGACGTTGTAGCCTTTGCCGGGCAGCCAGGCGACGTTCATCAGGTGGCTGCTGATGTTCTGGGCGTTGCCATGGAGGAAGTAGACAGTGCCTTTGGCGTTGCCCTCGGGCGCTTCTGCGGGCAGCCACCAGCCATGGAGTGTTTCGCCGTCGGCGGTGCCGAGGAAGACGTCCTCATACTCCAGATTGAGCCGGTCCGGGGTGATGTAGGTGACCCTGTCCGGGTAGAAGAACACGCTGCTGCAACCGGTTTGCAGCAGCAGGGTCAGCGCCAGAGCGGCACCGCTGAGTGCCTTCAGAAGTAGGCGTGCAGTCCCAGTTGCCATGTGGTGCGGTACCTGTCGTAGTGGTCTTCCCGGGTGAATTCACCGAACAGGCTGAAATCCCGTCCGAAGTGCCAGCCGGCCCTGGTGTACAGTTGATCCTGGCGGTGCTGGTTGCCCACGATCCAGGCTTTGGTTTTCACTCCGGCCATCAGACTGAAGCGGTTGTTCTGGTGCAGCAGCCCCAGGTCGGCGCCGGGCGCGGCGTCGTAACCTTTGTTCAGGTCGTCGTCGATTTCCAGGTCCGCGGTGGCCAGTGCGAAAGCCTGTACGTTCGCGCCAAGCATCCAGCTGCCACCCGCGCCGCCTTCGAGGTAGGGGGTGAACACGTGATTGGTTTCGGTGTCGGTGCGCCGGCCGCCGAAGCCCACCTGCCACGACAGTGGCGAGAAAAACTGGTTGCGGGGCGACAGCGAGCGGATTTCCACCCCTACGATCTGTTCCATCTGCAACTCGTCGTTGTCGGTGTAGTAACGGGCGTCCATGCGCAGGAACTGGAGCTGGGCGCCACTGCGATAGCCGGCGGGCGGGTCCAATACGTCATGATAGGCCGGGCGCAGGGTGAGCTGGCTGAAGTTGCGGTCGCCCATGCGACCGCCGGCCACGCTGAAGCGAAAGGTGTCGTGGCCCTGGTCGTCACGTACGTCCGGTTCCGGGGGGGTATCCGGGGCGGCGATGTCGCGGATCTGGCTGCGGGTTCGTAGCAGGTCGTGGGACAGTGGCGCGGCGTGTTCCCTGGGCCAGGCGTCGGCCTCACTCTGATAGCGCACGTAATCGTAGGTGGCGTCCAGCAGGTGCGCACGTTCACGGTCAGGTAGGCGATTGACCTCCTCCGAGTCCACGGCGACGTAGCCGTTGGCCACGGCCGCCGCCAGAGTCTGTTGATCCGCGGGTAAAGTGTCCAGGGAGTGGGTCACGCTGGTGGCGGCGGAGGGGCGGTACTTCACTTCCTCCACAAGCTCCTTGTCGACCACCCAGCGCACGGTATCCGAGGGAATGGCGTGGGTGCTGACTTCATCCAGCAGGTCGGTACCGGGGCGCGCCACGTCGATCAACGCCAGCAGGCGGTAGGCGCAGTTCTCGTCAAAGAAGTAGTAGTCAAAATTGATGTCCCGCAGCTCCCACGCGTGGGCGAGCATGACATCCACTTCGTCCTGGGTCAGGTTGAGCTGGTATTCCCACAGGTCCCGGTGTTCGATGTCCGAGTACAGCCGCACCATCTCGTAATAGGGTTTGATGGAGGTGATGCCGGGGTAGCCGCCAAAGATGCCCTTGTAGGCAAAGAGGATTTCGCTGTCGTGGGCCGCGGCGTCGGCGGCGTAGGAAATGGTGTTGGCCAGCAACAGGTCGGCTTCGTCGTCGTCCTGGGGTGGGTCAAGGCGAATAAACGTGTGGCCAAACATGGACGACGGGCTGTTCAGGTAGGACGCGGCGAACACCAGTGTCACGGTTTCGGTGTTCAGGGTCGCCTCCCAGTCGTCGTATTCCGGGCATTCAATCTCGGAGTCCGGCAGCTGTAGTTGCTCCCGGAGCCAGCGGTCCCGCGCCGGGAAACGACAGCGGGCATGACGGTCACCGTCGCCGGGCGCGGTGATCGCGGCCAGGGTGGCCTGCAGTTCTGCCTCGGGGGAATGTTTGCCGTCGTCGCTGAGGAAAAAGGCGTCATCGTCAGCCTGGCTGGTGTAGCCCTCTATGTACCGGTTGGGTTGGTAATGGATCAGGGTGAGCCAGTCCGGATGCTCGTGCAGTTGTCCTGTGTCGGGAAGGGGGGTTGCTAATGTATCCGTGCCTGCGGCCAGCCAGATCAGGGCCAGCCCGTACTGAAGCGTCGTTCGCATGAATAGTCGATCGAATCCGGGTTGGGCGGATGGGTTGTGTCAGGGGAGTGCGCCGTCCCTGGCGCAGTGGGTCCCTTGATGTTGAAAGATCAGGCAGCCACGTACTTGCTGAGTGCCTCATCTTTTTCCAGCAGTGCCACGATCGCATCGACCGCTTCACCGGAAGTGGTCTCAGAGTTCGGGAAAATGGTGGCGAAGTTGTCCTGCAGGATCTGGCGGAAGGAATCACGATCCGTTTCGTCTACACCCAGAAGGACCGCGAGGGTGTCGAGGTTTTCACCGGAACCCCGGGACATATCACGGGCAACCTTGTCGATATTGCTATCCATGTACATGGCCATGGATTGAACAGACTGGTTGGTCTGGCAACCCAACGTACCGGTGGTCATACCGAAAGTCTGGTTACCAAACGTGCCGTTGGTGGTTGCTGCCAGAACGTGAGGGGCAATGCCAGACTGGCCCTTCCAGATCATGGCACCGACGCCACAGCCAGGCTGTGCAAAAGCCATTGATGAAGCGCCCAGAAGAATTGCACCTGCGATCAGTTTTTTCATTGTCCACTCCTTGTTGTGGTCTAGCTCTCGTCGCTGTCCGCGCTGGCCACCTCCCGGTGGCGTTGGCGCGGTAACGGCCCTGAATTATTTCCCGTGGAGACAGGTTGACCGTTCAGTTGAGTATAGTCGAAATAACCAGAAGGCAAGTTTACCGGGGTGTGAGTTATTGATTTGTCCCCAAAAGAGTAAAATAATGATCACGTGTTCATATTCCGCAAACGTCTATTAAAAACATTTTGAGCTCATATTGTTATATGTGACCCCTTTCGGTATAGTGCGCGCGGCCATGAAGGCTCACACACAACACATGGAGAATATTCTGTGAAAAACGCACTTATCGCATCCAGCCTGTTGCTGGCCGGCGCAATGACCGGCTGCTCCTCCCTCAACGTCAGTTCAAGCCCGGTACCACTGAACGGTTCCGTCGGCACTGATATCAAGGCCGATATCGACGTGGGTGAAAAGATCACCGGTCAGTCTTCCGCGACCAAGGTTCTGTTCTTCACCATGAGCGACGACAATCAGTTTGCCGATGGCATGGAATACGGTAACGGTAGTGGCAGCGCTTTCGGCCTGGGTGGCCTGGATCCGGTGGCATCGGTCAAGTCCGCAGCGGCGTTCAATGCCATCTCTGCTTCTGGAGCAGACGTGATCGTGGCACCGCGTTACACGGTCAAAAAGAACGATTATCTGGTGTACGGCACCATCGACGTAACCGTTGAAGGCTACAAGGGCACCATCAAGAGCGTAAAGTAATTCGGTTTACACGTTCGGCACGAAAAAGCCAGAGCATGGCGACATGCTCCGGCTTTTTTATTTTCAGCTAATCGCCCGGCGCGTCTTCAGCCACCCAGATAGGCGTTCTGCACGTCCGGGTTTGCCAGCAGGTTCTTGCCGGTGTCGTGCAGCCGGATCCGGCCGGTTTCCAGCACGTAGCCCCGGTCGGCCAGGTTGAGTGCCTGATGGGCGTTCTGCTCCACCAGAAACACGGTGATGCCTTCTTCTCTCAGCTGGCCGATGATCTCGAAGATCTGTTTGATCACCAGCGGCGCCAGCCCAAGGGAGGGCTCGTCAAGAATGATCATGTTGGGCTTGCTCATCAGGGCCCGGCCGATGGCCAGCATCTGCTGCTCGCCACCGGACATGGTGCCCGCGCGCTGATGCTCCCGCTCTTTGAGGCGCGGGAACAGCTCATACACATGATCCTGACTTTTGCGAATTTCCGCCTTGGTGTTGAAAAATCCGCCCATGTGGAGATTTTCCTCCACCGTCAGGCCGGAAAACACCCGCCGGCCTTCCGGCACAATGGAAATGCCTGAACGCATGATGCTGGCCGTGGGATCCCGTGTAATATCCCGGCCTTCAAGAATTACCCGGCCGGAGGTGGCCTGAGGGCTTCCACAAACGGTCATCAGCAAGGTGGTTTTGCCCGCGCCGTTGGCACCAATCAGCGAGACAATCTCGCCCTTGTTGACTTCCACCGACACCCCGTGAAGCGCCTCAATCTTGCCGTAATGGGTATGGACATCCTCTAGTACTAACATTGACATGGTTCAGGCCTCACCCAGATACGCTTTGATGACGTCGTCGTTGTTGCGGACCTCGTCCGGCGTGCCGCTGGCCAGGGGGCGCCCCTGGTTGATTACGTTGATGCGGTCGGAGATGTCCATGACCAGGCTCATGTCGTGTTCGATGAGCACCACCGAGACGTTGTAATCCTCTTTCAGGCTGACGATCAGCTGATTGAGATCGCGGGTTTCTGACGGGTTCAGGCCGGCCGCCGGCTCGTCGAGCATCAGCAGCTTTGGCTCCGTCACCATGCAGCGGGCGATCTCCAGCCGTCGTTGCTGGCCATAGGCCAGGTTGCCGGCATCGACGTTCGCCAGATCCAGCAAGCCCACGCGATTGAGCCAGTACCAGGCGCGGTCGAGGGATTTCTGTTCCCGCGCGCGGTAATTGGGGGTTTTCAGCAGTCCGGAAATCAGGTTGGTGTTCAGGTGCCGGTGCTGGGCAACCAGCAGGTTTTCCACCACCGTCATGCGATTGAACAGGCGAACGTGCTGGAAGGTGCGCACCATACCAAGCCGGGAGATTTTGTAGTCGGGCTTGCCCTGAATCTCGCCACCCTCAAACAGGATCTTCCCGCCGGTGGGTTTGTAGAACCCACTCATGCAGTTGAATACGGTGGTCTTGCCAGCCCCGTTAGGGCCAATGATGGACACAATTTCGTGTTCCTGAACGTCCAGGGAGACCTGATCTACCGCCAGGAGTCCGCCAAAGCGCATGGACAGATTCTGTACTTCTAGCATCGTCCGTTACTCCTGTGATTTCAGCTCAATATGGATACGTCGCATGGGCATCAGGCCCTGCGGGCGCCACACCATCATCAGCACCATGGCAGCGCCGAAGATCAGCATCCGGTATTCGGAAAACTCCCGCGCCAGTTCGGGCAGGATGGTCACCGCGATGGCGGCCAGGATGACGCCGATCTGCGAGCCCATGCCGCCCAGAACCACAATGGCCAGGATGATGGCTGACTCCAGGAAAACGAACGATTCGGGACTGATAAAGCCCTGTTTGGAAGCAAAAACAGTTCCGGCAAAGCCGGCAAAGAAGGCCCCGATGGTAAACGCCGAGAGCTTGACGGCCGTTCGGCTCAGGCCCAGTGAACGGGCGGCAATTTCGTCCTCACGCAGCGCTTCCCAGGCGCGGCCCACCGGCATGCGCATTAGTCGGCGGATCACCAGTGCAGTAATGACCGCGAGCACCAGGGCAATCAGATACAGGAAGATAACCTTGTGTTCGCTGCTGTACGCAATGCCCAGCGTTTCATGGAAAGAGGTGTTGCCTTCTTCTTTGACCCGTCGGCCAAACTCCATACCGAACAAAGTCGGGTCCGGAATGCCGCCGATGCCATTGGGGCCGCCGGTCAGGCTGGTCATGTTGTTCAGCAGAATGCGGATGATCTCCCCGAACCCGAGGGTCACGATGGCGAGATAGTCTCCCCGCAATCGCAGTACCGGGAAACCCAGTACGAGCCCGAACAGTGCCGCTAGCAAGGCGCCGAGTGGCAGCGCGAACCAGAAGGAAATGCCGTAGTATTGGGATAACAGCGCAAACGTGTAAGCACCAACCGCGTAGAAAGCCACGTAACCCAGATCCAGCAGCCCTGCCAGACCTACCACCACGTTCAGCCCCAGCGCCAGCATGACGTAGATCAGCACCAGTGTGGCGAGGTCAACGGCGCCGCGGGAGGCCACGAACGGCCAGAACAGTGCCAGCACGATAAATCCGGTGAGAACCCAGGTTTCCAGCTTCAGCCGCCTGGCTTGTGGCATGGGTTCGCGTCCGGCCCAGGGATTTACCCTGGGAAGGTTCCCCAGCAAGCCCATGATGTTGTCGCGAAACAGCTGGAATACGAACACCACGATGGCGCCGAGAACGACGGATATCACGATGCTGGTGTCTGCCGGCCTGACTGTGCCGCCGCCCAGATCCAGTCCCATGATCGGATAAGCGACGATGAGGGTGATGATTGCGCAGAACAGCGCATGTTTGAAATTGTGAGCAGCCATCAGATCTTCTCAACCTCCGGTTTGCCGAGCAGGCCGGTGGGTTTGAACAGCAGAATCAGGATGAGCAGGCTGAATGAGATAACGTCCTTGTATTCGCCACTCAGGTAACCGGATGTCATGCTTTCCGCAACGCCCAGTATGAGCCCCCCGAGCATGGCACCCGGAATACTGCCAATGCCGCCGAGTACCGCCGCCGTGAAAGCCTTGAGGCCGGCAATAAACCCGAACAGCGGGTCAACCGAGCCGTAGTACATACCCAGCAGCAGACCGGCGACGGCGGCCAGCGCGGCACCGATGACAAACGTGGCCGAGATGATGCGGTTGGTGTCGATGCCGAGCAGGTTCGCCATGCCCAGATCCTGGGAAACCGCACGGCAGGCTCGGCCAATGCGCGAGCGGGAGATGAACAGTGAAAGTATGGTCATACAGATCAATGTGGTAATGAAAATGGTGATCTGCATATAGGAAAGCGATAGCTGGAACCCTTCACCCGCGCCAAACCGAAAGCCGCCATCGATCAAGGCCGGGAAGCCCTGGTTGCGGGAACCCTGAGACAGGTGGACATAGTTTTGAAGGAAAATGGACATACCGATGGCGGAAATGAGGGGGATCAGGCGATGCCGCCCACGTACCGGTCGGTAGGCGACCCGTTCCACTGCCCACCCCATGGAGCTGGAAACCAGAACGGCGCAGATCAGTGCCACGACCAGGATCAGCGGCAGCCAGGCTATGCCCATGGTGGCCAGCCCGGTGATGGCAATCAGCGCTGTATAGGCGCCGATCATGTAAATTTCACCATGGGCAAAATTGATCATGCCGATGATGCCGTAAACCATCGTGTAGCCGATGGCGATCAGGGCGTAGGTGCTCCCGATCGTCAGCCCGTTAATGAGCTGCTGGAAGAAATACAGGAGGTCTTGCATTGTTATGGGACTCCGAAAGCCTGCCCCCTCCACTGACCACACGAACGCACCGGGGTAACGGCGCGGGTGTGGGAAGGATCAACAGGAGCCTAGAAAAACACCTTCTCCCGGATCGCGGTGAGAAGGTGTTCTCATTATTACCGTTTTTTAACGATTTCGGCTCAGTTTACCGGAGTTTTGCTTCCATCTGAATGCCATTCGTACACCACGAACTCGAATGACTTCATGTCACCCTTGTCGTCGTACTCGACGGTACCGATAGGTGTTTCAAAGGTGTTGCTGCGGAGTGCTTCTGCGACGTCAAACGGATCGGTGGAATCGGCCTGCCCGATACCTTCGGCAATCAGTTGAACGGCAGTATAGGAGGTCAGTACAAACGGACCGGAAGGATCTTCGCCTTTATCTTCAAAGGCTTTAACCAGGTCCTGGTTTTCCTCTTTCTCATCGAAGGCGGGGGGCAGGGTAACCAGCAGCCCTTCCGCCGCTTCGCCGGCAATCGTGTTGATATCCTGGTTGCCCACGCCTTCCGGGCCCATGAAGACGCTATCAAGGTCGGCCTGGCGAGCCTGGCGAAGGATCAGACCCAGCTCCGGGTGATAGCCGCCATAGTAGACGTAATCCACGTCCGCCTGCTTGAGCTTGGTGATCAGCGAGGAGAAGTCTTTGTCACCTGCCGTTATGCCTTCGAACAGGGCTACTTCAACGCCAGCATCCTTTAAAGTATCGCGAACGGCGGTGGCGATGCCTTCACCGTATTGCTGCTTGTCGTGAACGATGGCCACACGCTCCGGGTTCAGGCTGGCGATGTGCTTGCCGGCCACCGGGCCCTGCATGCTGTCCAGACCGATGGTGCGGAACACCAGTTCGTAGCCGCGCTCGGTGATGTCCGGGCTGGTGGAAGCCGGTGTCACCATCAGGATGCCTTCGTCCTCGTAGATGTCAGAAGCCGGCTGCGTGGAGCTGGAGCAGAGGTGGCCTACCACGAAACGCACGCCGTCATTGACCAGCCGGTTGGCGACGGTGACTGCCTGTTTGGGGTCGCATACGTCGTCCACCTCGACGGCTTCGAGCATCTCGCCGTTGACGCCGCCATCCGCGTTGATGCGTTCGATGGCCATGCGGGCACCGGAGAATTGCATGTCACCGTACTGGGCAACGGGGCCGGTTACGGGGCCGGCGATGCCGATTTTGATTTCGGCGGCGGCGTGGCCGGCGCCCATCAGGGCTACGGAGGCGCTAACAGCGGTTACAAGCTTCTTTACTGACGTTTTCATTGGGTCTGTCCTGTTTGGTTCAGGGTTATTCTTATGTTCTCAGATAGTTAAACAAACACCACACCCTGTAGCTTGTCAAGCAAATCGGGCCAGTCTTTGCTCCGGAACATTCTGCAATCACTGAGCAGTAAAGTGATGAGCAAAGACTGTGCCTGCCTCCGCTTAACCATCCGCGTTGTTGTCGTCTGTGTCCGGAAAAATCAGTGTCCTGAAGCGGTCGTGATCCCGCAGTTGCTCGAAGCTCGGGTCCACCGAGGCGTCATCGCGGTAGGCTTCGGAAATGTCGATGGCTTTCTGCAGTGTCGCCACGGCGTCGTCCCAGCGGCCGATTTCAGCGTAGGCGCATGCCAGCTGATAGTGCGCGTGGCCATTGTCAGGCGCCAGCTTCAGGGCGCGCTGACACAGGCTGATGGCCCAGAGGGGCTCCTGCATCTCCAGCACTGCGTCGGCCTTGTAACTGAGCGCTTCCACGTCATCGGGGCGAAGGTCGAGAATCTGGTCGTAAGCGCCGATTTTGTTCTGCTGCGACGTTTCCTGGCTGGCTTTGAGCCACAATGAGTGCACCTCGTTGGTGCGCTCAATCTCGGCCTGGTTCTGGTGAATGATGTCGGATTTCTGCTGAAGCTGTTCTTCAATCGATTTGAGGCGCTTTTCGTATTCGACCACCAGTTCGTTCACCCGCTTCTCCGCCAGGCTGGTGAGCTGGTTGCGCATGTCGCGGATGGAGTTCCAGCCAATCACCACGAGAATCGACGTGGCACCGGCAATCAGATAGAAGAAGTAGGTAACCGTGTCGGTGGCGTACGACATGGTCTTGTCCGCCACCGACAGTTCCTTGTCCACCACTTTCTCAATGAGCTCGGCACGGGTGTTCTGCATTTCCTTGCGCAGCGCCTTGCTCTCTTCCAGCAGGTAGAGCTCCACAAAAGGGGTGTACATGGGCTTTTCCAGGGTCTCGATACGCTGGTCGACATCGTCGGCGGTCAGCTCGTCCGATGTGTCAGCGGCGGTTTGGGCCAGGGCGCCCGTGGCCACGAGCAGCGTGAGCAGGAAGCCAGCGAGTACGCCAAATAAGCGGAAATTTGCCAGCAGGGCCGGTCGGGTAGAATGCGTGGTCATTGAGCTTGTTCCATGTACGGGATGTCTGAAAAGCGTGACCTTAGCATAGTGGCTGACGGAAAAAATGCAGCAAGACCGAATGGCTGGGTAAAACTGCCGACTTGCAATTACCGGAGCAAAGACCTCTAATAGTTAGTGGTATAAACAAAATCCAGAAAGGTAACGAGGCTCAAGCCGATGACGGGTAGCAAGGTGCTTTACTCGAAACAGCTCAACGCCTCCGATGTGAATCAAAAAGGGGCTGCGGGCCCGGATCGGAGTGGAACCGTGAACAATTATGAACAGGTGCTGGTGGCACTGAGACGTGTTATCCGTGCAACGGATCTGCATTCCAAGCGCTTGAGTAAACACGCGGGGCTGACGGGGCCGCAGCTGCTGATCATGCGTACCATTCGCGATCTGGGTGAGGTGACCATCGGCACCATTGCTGACAAGGTAAGCCTCAGCCAGGCGACGGTGACCACGATCCTGGATCGCCTGGAACACCGGAAGCTGGTCTACCGGGTGCGCAGCACCCAGGACAAGCGCAAGGTGCACGCGCACCTGACGGAGGATGGCGCGGATATTCTGGCCCGCGCACCCCAGCCGCTGCAGGAGGATTTCATCAAGAAGTTCCAGAGCCTGCACGAGTGGGAGCAGACCATGATCATCGCGTCGCTGCAGCGGGTGGCCAACATGATGGACGCTGACGACATCGACGCCTCGCCGGTGCTGGATGTGGGGCCGGTGTTGAAGGACGACGGCTGGAAGGAGAAGGCCTGACGTTTCTACGCCCGGGGCTGGTGAGTCTGGGGGCTGGTGTGAGGGCGGGGGGCACCTTGTCTTTCGGGAAAAGAACTCACTGCGCTCAGACACCTTTGTCCCTGCAGAAAAGGTGCCCCCGCCCTGACACCGATCAGACTTGGCGTGATAATTCCTCAACTTGGCGCTGAGAGCGTAGGTCGGATTAGCAACGCGTAATCCGACAAACCAATCGTTAGTGTACCGAAGACCCCCGCTTCGGCTTATCCCCGAAACACACCTGAAACACGTCGCTATACTGCTTGGCGAAGTTCACTGTCAGGCCTTCCTTCAGGTAGTCCGGTAACTCCTCATAATCGCCCCGGTTCGCCTCTGGCAGAATCAGGTTGCTGATCTTCTGTCGGCGGGCGGCTATCACTTTCTCGCGGATGCCGCCCACCGGAAGCACCTGACCGGTCAGCGTCAGCTCGCCCGTCATCGCGACGTTCTGCTGGGGCGCTTCCCGCCGTGCGATGGAGAGCAGGGCGGTGGCCATGGTGACGCCGGCACTGGGTCCGTCTTTGGGGGTGGCACCTTCCGGTACGTGCAGGTGCACGAAGGATTTATCAAAGAATGTGGGGTCGCCTTTGAAGCGTTTGAGGTTTGATGAAACGTAACTGTAGGCGATTTCCGCGGACTCCTTCATCACGTCCCCGAGCTGGCCGGTGAGCTTGAAGCCGCGCTGGGAGCTGTGAATCCGTGAGGCCTCAATACTCAGGGTGGCGCCGCCCATGGCGGTCCAGGCCAGACCAGTGACCACGCCGGTGCCTTTCAGGGATTTCTCTTTGCGGAAGGCGGGCTGGCCGAGGTAGGTGGTCAGATCGGCGACGCCGACCTTCACCGGGGTGTCGGGGTCTTCCAGCAGGCGCACGATGCCCTTGCGGACGATCTTGTGCAGCATTTTTTCCAGGTTGCGCACGCCGGCTTCCCGGGCATAGCCTTCGATGACCTGTTTCAGGGCGGCATCGGTGATGTTGAGCTGCTTCTTGAGTAATCCGGCTCGCTTGAGCAGGCGCGGCATCAGATAATGCTTTGCAATCGCCAGCTTTTCCTCGGCAATGTAGCCGGACAGCCGGATCACATCCATGCGGTCGAGGAGGGCGCGTGGGATGGTGTCGAGCTGGTTGGCGGTGCAGATGAACAATACCTTCGACAGATCCATGCGCACATCGAGGTAATGATCGAGGAACTCCCGGTTCTGCTCGGGGTCCAGGGTTTCCAGCAGGGCGGACGCCGGGTCGCCCTGGTAGGAGGCGCCGATCTTGTCGATCTCATCGAGCATGATCACCGGGTTCGACACTCTGGAGTCTTTCAGGGCCTGCACGAACTTACCGGGCATGGCGCCGATGTAGGTGCGACGGTGGCCCTTGATCTCGGCTTCGTCCCGCATACCGCCAACGCTGAAGCGATAGAATTTGCGGCCCAGCGCATCGGCCACGGAATGGCCGATGGAGGTCTTGCCGACGCCGGGCGGGCCCACCAGCAACAGGATGGAGCCGCTGACTTCGCCCTTGAAGGTGCCCTCGGCGAGGAACTCGACAATGCGATCCTTCACATCCTCCAGGCCGTCGTGGTCGCGGTCAAGGATGCGGCGGGCCTCGGCCAGGTCAAAATGATCGTCGGACGTCACACCCCAGGGCACCTGGGTCAGCCAGTCCAGATAGTTGCGGGTGACCCCGTATTCCGGCGAGCCCTGCTCCAGGATCTGCAGCTTCTGCAGTTCGTCGTCAAAACGCTCCCGCACCTGTTCCGGCGGGTTCAGTTTCGCCATGCGTTCTTCGAATCGCTCGGCGTCGGCGGTTTTGTCGTCCTTGGCCATGCCGAGCTCGCGCTGGATGACCTTGAGTTGTTCCTTGAGGAAGAATTCCCGTTGATGCTTCTGCACCTTTTCGTTCACTTCCTCACTGATCTCGCTCTGCAGGCGCGCCACCTCCTGTTCTTTGCGCATCAGCAACAACACTTTCTCCATGCGTCGCAGCAGAGGGACGGTATCCAGCACGTCCTGCAGTTCGCGGCCGGGCGCGCTGGTCATGGACGCCCCGAAATCCGCCAGGGGCGAGCTGTCATCGGGGCCAAAGCGAGACAGGTACTGCTTTACTTCCTCACCGTAAAGCGGATTGGTGCGCAGCAGGTCCTTGATGGCACTGATGATGGCGAGGGTGTACGCCTTGAGTTCGTCGGCCGCTTCCTCGGGCTCGTTGGGGTATTCCACTTCCACCAGATAGGGTGGTTTGCGGCGCAGCCACTGGACGATGCGGAACCGCTGCAGGCCCTGGGCGATGAACTGTACCTTGCCGCCTTCCTGCTGGGCGTGATGAACCCGGACGGCGCACCCCATCCCCTCCAGTTCGTCACTGGCGGGAATGCCGCTTTCGGCGTCGGTACCATCGACAAAACAGATGCCGAGTACTTTATGGTCGGTCTCGCCAACCCGCTTGAGGGTTTCATGCCAGGGGTCCTGGTTGACCACCACCGGCTGCACCTGAGCCGGGAAGAATGGCCGGTTGGATACCGGCATCACATACATGCGCCGTGGCATCAACTGCTGGGGCAGGGCCAGGCTTTTGCTGTGCTCGTCCTTGCCGATGTACTCGGTAACGTCTTCCTCGAACTCTTCCAGCGGATCATTACGGGTATCGTCGTTCATGCCGTGCAGGTATCCATTTGCAAAGTGTGGGAGCAGGGCTGATGGCCCCGGCGTATCTTTAATAACCTATGTAACGTCGCCCCCGGGGTTTTCAAGGCGCCTCGCCAAAGATGTGTACGTGCCTTGAAATCGGGCGGTTTGCCCCCAAAAACCAAGGCAAACTCGACGACAATTTCCAATCCGTTCAGGTGCTACCGATGAGCCAGTCCCCCTATATCTTTGAAGCCAACATGGAGAACTTCCATCAGAAAGTGATGGAAGCCTCCTCCACCACGCCTGTTCTCGTTGATGTGTGGGCAGAATGGTGTGCGCCCTGCAAGCAGCTGATGCCGCTGCTGGAGAAGCTGGCGGATGAGTATCAGGGCGCGTTCCTGCTGGCCAAGGTTAATGCCGATGAACAGCAGCAACTGACCGCGTCACTGGGTGTGCGCAGTCTGCCCACGATCATTCTGGTGAAGGACGGTCAGGCGGTTGATGGTTTTAACGGCGCGCTGCCGGAAAGTGAAATCCGCAAGGTTCTGGACAAGCACGTTGAGGCCCCGGAAGAAGATCCGCACGACAAGGCGCATCGGCTGTGGGAAGAGGGTGACGTGGACGGTGCCCTGGCAATTCTCACCGAAATGAACCAGAAAGACCCGGACAACCTGAAGGTACTGATTGACCTGGCCCAGTTGAAAGCAGAGCAGGGCGATCTGGACACCGCCGAGCAGGTGCTGGCAAGCCTGCCGCCGGAAGAGAAGCTGCAGCACCAGGCCAAACAGCTCGCTGCCCGGGTGAAGTTCCTCAAGCAGTCAGCAGAACTGCCCCCCATTAAAGACCTGGAAATGGCCCTGGAGCAGGACCCCAAAGATCCCAACGCTTTGCACCAGCTCGCCCTGCATCACGTGTTGCGGGAGAACAATGCCGAGGCCATGGAGCTGCTGATCCGGCTGATGCAGGTGGACAGCAAATACAAGGACGAGGTGGCCAAGACCACGTTGATCGAGCTGTTCGACAAGCTGGGTAATAACAACCCGGATGTGCGGACTTACCGGCGCAGGCTGTATACGCTGATGCACTGAGGGGCGGGCCCAAACCGTTACTTGCTCAAGTCTCCCACATGGCGCTGAGCGCGGAGTAGTGGCCGGCATCGTCAACAACGCAGGATTCGGCGTCGTGTAGGCAGGTGATGAGCGCGCGCTGGTGCGCCGGATGGACGAGCTGGTCCTCTTGCCCATGCACGACCCGGACCGGGACAGTGAGTCGCTCAGGTGAAAATGGCCAGCGGTTCGCAATCAGCCCGGAGTCCCGGGCGATTGCCGAGGCGGCAGCCACCGGGCCCTGGTTCAGGGCTGTGTGGAAATTTCCCGTGAAGGATTCCTTTCGCGGCTGCGAGGAAAGGTATCGGGCTTCGTCCGGCCCTGCTGCGGCCAGAAAAGCCTGGCAAAGCTCCTCGGCGGAGGCCGTCAGCGGTTGCAGCTCAAGGGCAAGTGCTTCGGGGTTTCTGATCGCAGATCGCCAGGCGTCGGCAGTAAGGTTCGATGCATGATCAAACGGGTTGCGCATCAGAGGTACAGCCGGTGTTGCGATGATTGTCAGTTGGCTTACCCGCTCACCCAGATCCAGCACCGTCGCCATGGCAAATACCCCGCCACCGGAGAAACCGGAAACCGAGAAGCGCTCGAGCCCGAGGTGGTCCGCCAGCTGCGCCAGATCATCAGAATGCTGGGAAAAGCCGTAGTGAGGGAGGGGTGTCGCGCTGCCATAGCCTGGACGGTCAGGAACGATGAGCCTCAAATCCGCAGCATGCACAGCACTATGTAGGTGGGCAAGTTCGTGGCGGGACCCGGGGATGCCGTGACAGTGTATCCAGGTGCCGTTCCTGCCCGATCCCGTATCGGAATAGCTTAGTCTGCGTCCATCCGACAGCTGCATATAACGGTTAGCGGATTTATTCACCAGGCTTCCTCAGTGTGTCTGCGCAGAGCAGGAGTTTTCGCTGCAGGTTGGCCTGTCGGTTGACAGCCGTCTTGTGCATGATGGACTTCAGTTGGGTTCTTCCGGTGTGCGGGGATATCTGAAGTGAAGCACTCGCTTCGGAGATGTCCAGACCCGTCACCAGAAGGCTGGCAAGCCGATATTCTGCAAGGGTCAGTTGGTACATAGTGCAAAGCTGACTCTGGTCCAGTTGGGCCGGGCGATCGGCATCCAGAAGAAAGCAGAGAATGCCGGCGTCCAGTGGCCTGCTGATGTGCAAATCGTTGCCGGCCTGATGGGATTGAGTCATTACCAGGCAGGCACCGGTCTGGCCCAGTTTCACGGTTTCGCTGTGGGTCTGATGTTCCGCCAGCGCCCGAACACTGGCCTTGAGGCTGCCCGGTGCCTTTCCCGCATCCGCCCACAGGTGGTTGCCCCGCAGGCCCAGCCCGTAGGTGTTCGCAGAGAGCGCATCGTCAGCCGCGGCGTTCATCCACTGGATGCGCATCTGGCCATCCATCTGCCAGACTCCGAAGGGTAAGTGATCCATCGCGTAATTCGCCTGCGCCAGGGTCTGGTTCAGCGTTGTCAGAAGCTGGGACAGTTGCGCTGCCCGGCGCAGATGGGGGCTGAATAACGCCAGAGTGCCGGTTTCCTGTTGATCAAATGGACCCTGCCGTTTCGCGCGGTGTATTCCGATGTGCATGCCCCGATCGCCCATGCGCTCGAACTGGGTACCCATGGCGTAAAAATTTCCATTAGGTCTGAATACCGTCTGGTAGTGCTCAGAGCGTTCGAACGCAGCGTCGCTGATGATGGCTGTACTTTCTACCACGGCGCCTATCGGGTTGGACGCCAGGGGCTCGCGAAAAGGATCCAGTTCAACGGCGCTGGATTCATAGCGGTGGTTGGCCTGTTGCTGGAAGCCGGTGGTGTAGGAATGGTAGACCACCGGATCCCGCAGGTCGGTAAGGCGGAGCGAGGCGGTATCGGAGCGGAACAGGTTGGCAAGTTTGCCCAGGAAGACCGGCCACTTTTCGCTATTCGCAGTGCATTCGTAAAGATCGTTCAGCAATACAGGGACTGCCGCCTCCGGGTTGTTCAAACCGGGTACTCCTGATTATTTTCTATACCTGTGGCGTACCGAGAGTAAAGCACAAGATCGGGGCGGGTGCGAATCGAGGGGGAGGTCTGGAGGAGGGCACATCCTTGTGCCCGGGCGGGGAAGGGGCGGCCGTCAGCCATTCCCCTTCTTCATCTGCTCAAACTCATCCTCGAAGAAGAATTTTTCCTCCCCGAAAGCCGGTTCCAGTTCGTGCAGCCAGGTGGCGGTGTCGCTGTATTTGGCGAAGAACGGGCGCTGTACCCAGTCCGGGTTGCGGCCCTGCAGGAAGCGCAGTACGAACACTTTCTCGCCGTTGATCTCGGTGATGCCCTGCACTTCCACCTTGCCGGGGCCGGCGCTCATGCTGGGGCCACGGGCGGTGCGCGCCAGGCCTGAGACTTTCTTCATGGCTTCACGATAAATCTGGAAGGCTTCGGCCAGCGGCACTTCGAAGTAGTTCTTGGCGCCGGTGTCCCGCTCTACGAACATGTAGTAGGGGATGATGCCCAGCTGCACTTCTTTCTTCCACAGTTTGGCCCAGGCATCGGCATCGTCATTGACGTGCTTGATCAGCGGGCCCTGGGCCCGGATTTCGGCGCCGGTGGCGCGGATGCGGCGGATCGCCTCCTCCGCGATGTCGGTGGTGATTTCCTGCCAGTGGTTGTAATGCGCCATGATGGCCACGTGCTTGCCGGCATCGACCAGGCGGGCAAACAGGTCGATCAGTTCATCCGCGTCCTTGTCGGTCACGAAGCGGTAGGGCCAGAAAGTCAGCGCCTTGGTGCCGATGCGGATGGTCTGGATATGATCAAACTCCGGCTGCAGCAACGGTTCCAGATACTGCACCAGGTTTTTGGTTTTCATCACCATGGGGTCGCCGCCGGTGACCAGCAGGTCGGTGACCTCGGTGTGCTCCTGCAGGTAGCCGTGCAGCTTCTCGGCCTCGGTGCTGGCCATTTTCAGGTCCTTGTCACCGACAAACTGCGCCCAGCGGAAGCAGAAAGTGCAGTAGGAGTGGCACGTCTGCCCCTGGGCCGGGAAAAACAGTACGGTTTCCCGATACTTGTGCTGTACCCCGTCAAGTACCTCGCCGTCCAGCTCCGGCATGTTCATTTCCATCTGGCCGGCGGGGTGAGGGTTCAGTTCGTCGCGAATTTCCTTGGCAACGGCCTGAATTTCCTTTTTGTCGGCACCTTCCCGGTGCAGCTTTGCCATGCGCTCGAAATGTTCGTCCTTCAGCATGCCTTTCTGGGGAAAGACCAGCTGGTAGATCGGATCGTTCGGCACCTGGTCCCAGTTGATCAGTTCGTTGATCACATACTCGTTGACCCGGAACGGCAGCACGCTGGCGACGACCTTCATCTCGAAGAGGGTGTCTTCGGGGAGATTCTGGATCACCTCAATCTTGTCGAGCTGGCGGTCGGTGTAGACCTTGAAGCGCCGCTCTTCGAACTCGGCAGTGGGGATGCGGTTCGGGAACGTGACGATAGAGTTCATAGATCGCCCTCTGGGTTGAATGCCAATGTCGGGAGCCTGGGCTTTGCCCCTGCTCGGCTGGTTAAAAAACGGGCAGCAAGTATACATAAAACCTGATTTATTTTCAGGTCTAACCAATAATTGTCTGGGTAGATTCAGTCTTAATTGCCTAAATGATGTCAAAAACCGCGAAAATGCATCAAAAGATGCAAAATGAGTCAAAAATAAGTTTGGCAAACCGTTTAGCGTGGTAATGAATCGGATCGACAAGGTAGGAATACTACGACATTGGTCTCAGTGCGGTTGTTTCGTGGCATTCGAGGCGTCATTATTGCGTAACTAACCGAAATAATGCGGCTGAATGTTCGTGTCGGTGGTTCTTGAGCAGGGATTTCAGCAAAAAATGTAGTAATAAAACAAAAGTCTTGTTCGCTGCAGACCATCCCCGGCACTTTCTGGCCAAAAGCCTGAAAACAAAGGTGTCCGGGCAGGAAATTCGCCAAAGCTGTTCTATGCTTGATGGAGGTTCTAGTCAGGCTATAACGCGAAAAATAACAGGTTCTGCAATTCACCGCAGTCAATCGACACCGCAGGCAACAGGCTGCTGATCGTGGCCGCTGCCGCCTTTTTGATGCCAAGGGGAGGGTTTGATGTACCAGGACGATGATCCCGTTGAAACCAGCGAATGGCTTGATGCGCTGGAATCTCTGATCGAGCAGGAAGGCGTGGACCGCGCCAAATATATTCTGGAAAGGCTCTCAGAGCGAGCCAGCCGCGATGGCACCGAGCTGCCCTATTCGATTACGACCCCGTTCCGTAATTCCATCCCCGTCACCCAGGAAGCCCGCATGCCGGGTGACCTGTTTATGGAGCGCCGCATCCGCTCGCTGATCCGCTGGAATGCCATGGCCATGGTCCTGCGGGCCAACCAGCGCCCCGGCGAACTGGGCGGCCACGTATCCTCGTTCTCGTCTGCCGCCACCCTGTACGATGTGGGCTTTAATTACTTTTTCCACGGTGGTGACGAGAAGCGGGAATCGGATCTGGTGTATTTTCAGGGCCATTCCTCGCCCGGCATTTACGCCCGCTCCTACCTGGAAGGGCGTTTTGACGAAGAGCAGCTGGATAAATACCGGGAAGAAGTGGACGGCAACGGCCTGTCATCCTACCCCCACCCCTGGTTGATGCCGGATTACTGGCAGTTCCCGACGGTGTCCATGGGGCTTGGGCCGATTCAGGCCATCTACCAGGCCCATGTAATGAAGTACCTGCACAGCCGTGAGCTGATTGACATGGGCGACCGCAAAGTGTGGTGCTTCGTGGGCGACGGCGAGTGCGACGAGCCCGAAACCCTGGGCTCCATTTCTGTGGCCGGCCGAGAAAATCTCAGCAACCTCATCTTTGTGGTTAACTGCAACCTGCAGCGACTGGACGGCCCGGTAAGGGGCAATGGCAAGATCATTCAGGAGCTGGAGGGTGTCTTCCGGGGTGCCGGCTGGAACGTGTTGAAAGTCGTCTGGGGCCGCATGTGGGACCCGCTGTTCGAGAAAGATCAGGACGGCCTGATGCAACGGGTGATGGACGAAGCCGTGGACGGCGACCTGCAGAACTTCAAGAGCAACGGCCCGGCCTACACCCGCAAGCATTTCTTCGGCAAGTACCCGGAGCTGTCCAAGATGGTGGAAAACCTCACTGACGAGGACATCAACAAGCTCAACCGCGGCGGCCACGACCCCTACAAGGTGTATGCGGCCTATCACCACGCCATTCACAACAATGGCGGACGGCCAACAGTGATTCTGGCCCATACCATCAAGGGTTACGGGTTCGGTACCGCCGGTGAGGCCCAGAATACTGCTCACTCCCTGAAAAAGCTGGATATGGAGCAGCTCAAGGCCTTCCGCGACCGGTTTGCGGTGCCCCTGAAGGACGAAGAGCTCAAGGACGTGCCGTATTACCGGCCCGCACCGGACAGCCCTGAAATTGTCTACATGAACAAGCGCCGGCAGGACTTGGGTGGCTTCTATCCCAAGCGCCGCAAGGATTGCCAGCCGTTACAGGCGCCGCCGCTGGATACCTTCAAGGCAGTGATCGAAGGCTCCAATGGCCGCGCGATCTCCACCACCATGGCGTTCGTGCGGTTGCTGACGGCCCTGACCAAAGACAAGCGTATCGGCAAGCGGGTGGTTCCGATTGTGCCGGACGAAGCCCGTACTTTTGGTATGGAAGGTATGTTCCGCCAGCTGGGTATCTACACCTCGGAAGGCCAGAAGTACGTGCCGGAAGACCGTGATCAGATCATGTACTACAAGGAAGACAAGAAAGGCCAGGTCCTCGAGGAAGGGATCAACGAAGACGGCTCCATGGCAGCCTGGATGGCGGCAGCCACGTCCTACAGCACCAACAACTTCCCGCTGGTGCCGTTCTACATCTTCTATTCCATGTTCGGCTTCCAGCGCGTGGGCGATCTGGCCTGGGCGTCCGGTGATATCCAGGCCCGTGGTTTCCTGATCGGTGGCACCGCAGGGCGCACCACGCTCAACGGCGAAGGTCTTCAGCACCAGGACGGCCACAGCCACATCCTCGCCCAGACCATCCCCAGCTGTAAGGCCTACGATCCGGCCTACGGCTACGAAATGGCCGTGGTGGTCCAGCACGGCATCAAGGAGATGTTCGAAGACAATCAGAACGTCTTCTATTACCTCACCATCGAGAACGAGAACTACGAGCAGCCGGCCATGCCCAAGGGCAAGAAGGTGGAAGACGGCATCATCAAGGGCATGTATCAGATTGAGTCGGTGGAAACCAAAGGCCGCAAGAAGACGCCGCGGGTGCAGTTGCTCGGTGCCGGCGCCATCCTCAACGAAGTGCGGTCGGCGGCGCAGTTGCTGAAGGACGATTTCGGCGTGGCCAGCGATGTCTGGAGCGTGACCAGCTTTAACGAACTGGCGCGCGACGGCCTGCATATCGAGCGCTGGAATCGCCTGCATCCGGACGACACGCCCAAGAAGGCGTACATCACCCAGTGCCTGGAAAAGCAGCAGGGGCCGGTGGTGTCCTCCACCGACTACATCAAACTGTTGTCCGAGCAGGTGCGGGCCTACATTCCCAAAACCTACCTCACCCTGGGCACCGACGGTTTCGGCCGCAGTGACACCCGCGAGAAATTGCGCAGCCACTTTGAGGTCGATCGCTACTACGTGGCGGTGACCGCGCTGGCAGCGTTGGCGCGGGACGGTGAGATCAAGGAGGACGTGGTACTCGAAGCCATGCGGAAGTACGGAATCGATCGCAACAAAACGAACCCGGTGCTGAGCTAAGGAGACCGCCATGAGTGAGCAGGAAATCAAGGTTCCCGATCTCGGCGGTGCGGATGAGGTCGAGATCATCGAAATCACCGTCAGCGAGGGGGACTCCGTTGAAGAGGAAGATCCGATTCTGACCGTCGAGTCGGACAAGGCCTCGGTCGAGCTGCCGTCACCCGGTGCCGGCAAGATTACCAAAATCACCGTCAAGGTCGGCGACAAGGTCAAGGAAGGCGACGTGGTCGGCACGATGGAGGCCAGCGACGGTGCCGGTGCTTCTGACGATTCCGCAGACACTGACGACAACGGCGACGACAAGCCCGAAGAAAACGCAGGCGAACAGGCGGATGAAACATCGGAAAACGAGTCGACAGAGAGCAAGCCGGCCCCGAAGAAAAAAGCCGCTGGTTCGCGCAAGGAAACCGTCACCGTTCCCGCTCTGGATGGTTTCGAAAACGTTCCGGTGATCGAGATCAACGTCAGCGAGGGTGATGAGGTTGAAGCCGACGATCCGCTGGTGACGGTGGAGTCCGACAAGGCCACCATGGAGATTCCATCGCCCTACGCCGGCAAGATCGGGAAGATCCTGGTCAAGGACGGCGACAAGCTCTCAGAAGGCGACGATCTGGTTGAAATGACCGTTGTTGAAGACGCTGGCGACGGCGACGAAGAGGAAAGCGAGGAGGCCGCCTCCGAGTCCGCCGGGTCTTCTGACAACGGCGGGCAGGGGGGCAAGCCCGAATCCACCGGCAAGCGTTCAGAACCGGAGCAGCCATCGGCCACTTATGAGCCGCCCACGTCCGGCGCCAAGGTGCACGCCGGCCCGGCGGTACGCAAGCTGGCCCGCGAATTCGGCGCGGATCTGACCCGTATCAAGGGCTCGGGTCCCAAAGACCGCATCCTGAAGGATGATGTTCAGGCCTACGTAAAAGGTCAGCTGCAGCAGACCCAGCAGGGCAGTACCGTGGCCGGTGGCGGTGGTGCCGGGATTCCCGGGGTGAAGCTGCCGGACTTCAGCCAGTTTGGTGACGTCGAGCGTGAGTCCATGTCGCGGATGATGTTCGCCACCGCCAACAACATGCAGCGCAGCTGGCTGAACGTGCCCCACGTCACCCAGTTTGAGGACGCGGATATCACCGACATGGAGGACTTCCGCAAGTCGCAGAAGGCGGCAGGCGAGAAGAAGGGTGTGAAGATGACACCGCTGCCGTTCCTGCTGAAGGCCTGCGCCACGGCGTTGGCGGAACTGCCTCAGTTCAATGTGTCGCTGGACATGGAAAAGAAGGAGGTGGTTCGCAAGAAGTACATCCACATCGGGATTGCGGTGGATACGCCCAACGGGTTGATGGTGCCGGTGATTCGGGATGTCGATCAGAAGGGGCTGTGGGAGCTGGCCGCGGAAAGCGCCGAGCTGGCCCAGAAGGCCCGGGACAAGCAGCTCAAGCCGGCGGAAATGCAGGGTGCCTGTTTTACCATCACCAGTCTCGGTGGTATTGGCGGCACGGCGTTCACGCCTATTGTGAATACGCCGGAGGTGGCGATTCTCGGGGTATCCAAGGCGGCGATGAAGCCGGTCTGGGATGGCCAGGATTTCCAGCCGCGGCTGATGCTGCCGTTGTCGCTGTCCTACGATCACCGCGCGGTGAACGGGGCCGATGCGGCGCGCTTCACGTCGCTGTTGAGCCAGCTTCTTGGGGACATTCGTACTCTCTTGCTGTGATTGCCGTGGGCGCCGCTACCAGCCTGTGAGCTGTGGGGCGGCGAGAGGCGGGTAATACGATTCAGGACACGCTACGAGCACATCCCTGTGCGCTTGTTTCGGGCCGTCCCTGGCCCTCAACAGTCCTGAATCGTATTACCCGCCTCTCTCGTTCTGACCATCGGTTGCCTGCCTTCCATCACCGAATTTCTATTCTCGCGTCATATCGGCCAATGGCCTTGCATGCTTTCCTATCCAACATCGCCTCAAGAGTTATCCCGATACCGATAAAAGAGGCCCGCAATGAACCCCGCCGAAATCCTGTCGCAACCGCTTACCCTGAAGACCGGTTCCGTGATCCCCAATCGTTTCGCCAAGTCCGCTATGAGCGAAACCCTGGGCACTATTGATAACCGGGTCACCAAAGAACTGGTCACGCTGTATCGCACCTGGGCCGAGGGCGGCACGGGGCTGTCGATTACCGGTAACGTGATGGTGGACCGCCGGCACATCGGCGAACCCCAGAACGTGGTGCTGGAGGACGAGCGGGACCTGGTGTTGTTGCGGGCGTGGGCGGAGGCCGGCAAGACCGGCGGTAAGCAGATCTGGATGCAGCTGAATCATCCCGGCAAGCAGAGCCCGAAAATGCTTAACAGTGACACGGTGGCGCCCAGTGCGATTCCGTTCAAGAAGGAATTGCGCGGTATGTTTGCGACGCCGCGGGCGCTGACAGGCACGGAGATTGAAGAGATTGTTCTGCGCTTTGCCCGCAGTGCCGCGATAGCGGAGAAGGCGGGGTTTGACGGGGTGCAGATTCATGGTGCGCACGGGTATCTGGTGAGCCAGTTTCTGTCGCCGCACCACAATCAGCGCACGGATGAATGGGGCGGGTCGGCCGAGAACCGCATGCGGTTTGTGCTTGAGGTGTACCGGGCGATCCGGGCGGTCACCGGTGACGGTTTCAATGTGGGGATCAAGCTGAATTCGGCAGATTTCCAAAGGGGTGGCTTTACCGAGGAGGAGTCGCTGGGGGTGATTGATGCGCTGGCGAGTGAGGGTATTGATCTGGTGGAGATTTCCGGCGGTAATTACGAGAACCCGGCGATGGCCAAGGGGTCGGAGGCCGGTGAAGTGAAACAGAGCACGCTGGCCCGTGAGGCGTATTTCCTGGAGTTTGCGGAGAAGGTGCGGGAGCGGGTGGATGTGCCGTTGATGGTGACCGGTGGTTTCCGTACCGAGACGGGGATGGCGGATGCGGTGACCTCCGGCGCGACGGATCTGGTGGGGATTGCCCGCCCGCTGGCGGTGGAGCCGGATTGTCCGAAACGCATCATGGCCGGTGAGTCGTTCACCAGTGCGGTACGGCCGATCAGAACCGGCATCCGGTTGATTGACGATATGGCGCTGATGGAAGTGAGCTGGTACACGCGGCAGCTTGGCCGTATTGGCAAGGGCAAGGCGCCGCGAACCCATGATCGCGGGGTGTTGTCGTTGCTGGAGGTGATTGGGGTGATGGCGACGCGAGGGGTACGGACTCGGCTGCGGGCTGGCGAGTAAAGCCCAAAGCCGGGAGTGGGGCGCGGGTGGGGGTGTCTGGTATAAAAGGGTCGCTTTAACTCGCTGCGCTCAGACAGGCGATCCTTTTTTACCAGACACCCCCACCCACGCCTTTCGGCCTCTGTGGTTTTTTCCGATCAGTTGGCGAAGTACATCCAGTCGAAGTAGTCGTGGAGGTCTTGCATAACGGCGGCTTCAAAGGGGTGGGTCAGTTCGAAGAGCAGGCTGTGGTCGGTTGATTTTTTCATGGTGTCACCTCTGTTGGTTTCAAACAGTGGCGGAGTGTGGTCCGTCACTCGCATTCATAGTTGTCTTTGCATCAGATGTGCCAGGTGGCGTGGCGAGCGGCAGGTGATTGAACTGAAAGGGAAACCGGATTTGGTGTTGGTTCGGAAGAAATAATCCGTGCGTCTGATTGGTGCAGGAAGCTTTCGGAAGCACTAAAAAAGAAACCCCGGCCGGGCCGGGGTTTCTCCTGAGTTAACTTCTAAAGACGCTTAGAAGTTGTACTGGCCGGCGAACAGGATGCGGTTGGCATCGCCGTCGGTACCGTCGACGTTGTCACGCTGCAGGAACTGGTATTCAACGCCCATCATGACGTTTTCAACCGGCGTCCACTGGTAGTTGGCCATGATCGCGGAGTTGGTTTCGCTCTTGGCCGCGACTTCCGCCGCACCAAGATCGCTTTCGGCGTCATCCCAGTCCACTTCTACCAGGCCATAACCGACGTTGATGCTGCGGCCGCCGCCCAGGTTGAAGCCGGCGCCCACTGAGCCACCGTAACCGGAGATGGTTTCGAGATCTCCGCCGTCGACGTAGGCACTTTCTGCGCCGAAGTTGTCACCAGAGCGGTACAGGTAGCTGTTGGCGCCGTCTGAATAGCTCAGGGTGCCCTGGAGGGTAATCATGTCGGTGAGAGCCATCTTGGCTGCAACGAAGGTAGCAAAGCCGACCGCAGTGTCGTCTTGAGGGCCAGCGTCTACCTCGAGTTGATGCGCCAGTACTGCCGCCGAGTAAGAAAGGCCTCCCTGTGAATCTTCAAGTCTGGCGGTCAGTGTTGGTAATGATTCTTTTTGAGTGCTTGCTGTTGTTCTGCCAACAAATACCGGTTCACCATCTTCATCAACGGCCCCAACTCCTGTCCCAGGATCAACGAACTGCGTGCCTGGTTCGTCAACAGCTGTAGCACCAAAAATTGAAGCTACATTTTCCTCCAATGAGATCGATAGCGGGCCTGTTGTGTAACGAGCTTGGGCAGTCCGGCCTTGTATGCCCGCAAGCCCAGGCAGCGAATCGAAGTCCAGCGTGGCCGTGTTGCCCACGAAGCTGGTGAAGTTGGACCAGTTCTGGCCGAGCATGACGCCGCGATACTCACCGAAGGCATGGCGCAGGCGCAGGGTGCCGCCGCGGAAATCGCCTTCAACGGTTAGGTTCACGCCTTGGGGCGTTGTGGTTTTCAAACCAATACGGCTTTGCACCGCGTCCGCGCCGAAGTGGCCGTCGGCAGCGTCGTCGTTTCCGGCGAGGCCGTCATAGGAACCTGAGCGGGTGCTCAGTGCCTGGTTGCTGTCGATGTCATAACTTGCGTTGAGGCGAGCATAACCGTAAAGAGAAGTGTCAAAATCACCGGTGGAAAGTTCCAGAGCGCTAGCCTGCCCAGCGACCCCCAGTACAGCGGCCGCAGCCGTTGCGCGAATTGCCATTCTCAGTTTGTTGCTTTGCATCGTTGTTGTCTCCACACATTATTTTTGTTGGACCCATTTCAAAGTAGTTACGAATCTGTGACATTTCAAATAAATTCGTTCATTAATTAGACGAATGTCTATAGGTCTAAATCGTTGCTTTACAGCCATCTGCGTTTCTCATTTCGGCGTAACATTAACTTATGACTTCCAAAAGTACGGATCTGGATACGGCAACGTTCGCATTTCTTGATATTGAGACCACCGGGGGCAGCTCTTCCCATGACCGGATTACTGAAATCGGTATCCGGTTCTGGCGGGCGGGCGAGGTGATTGAGGAGTGGCAGACGTTGCTCAACCCGCAAACCCGGATTTCGCCCTTCATTGAACGCTTCACGGGAATTTCCAACGAGATGGTGGCGGATGCGCCGTTATTTGAGGACATTGCCGATGAGCTCGAAGCGCGGCTGAACGGCACTATTTTTGTCGCTCACAACGCCCGCTTTGATTACGGCTTCATCAAGGCCGAGTTCCGGCGTCTTGGCCGGTTGTTTTCGGCGAAAGTGCTGTGCACGGTCAAGCTGTCACGTCGACTCTATCCGGAGTTCCGGCGCCATAATATGGACGCGCTGATTGAGCGCCATGGTCTGGATCGGGTTCAGCGCCACCGGGCCATGGGCGATGTGTCGGCGATGCTCGCGTTCTTTACCCATGCGCGGTCGGAGAAAGGTGACGGTCCGCTGGGCGAGGCCATCGAGGCGCTGTTGCAGCGCCCCAGCATTCCTTCCCATCTGCCGCTGGATGTCCTCGATGAACTGCCGCGAGGGCCGGGCGTTTACCGTTTTTACGGCGAGAACGATGTGCTGCTGTACGTGGGCAAAAGCACCAACATTGCCCAGCGGGTGGCGTCGCATTTCTCCGGCGATCATAACTCCACCCGCGGCGTGCGAATGTCGGAGAGCCTGCGTCGGGTGGAGTGGACCGAAACCGCAGGCGAGCTTGGGGCGCTGTTGCTGGAGCTGAAACAGATCAAGACCCTGAAGCCGATGTTCAACCGCCGCTCACGAGCGGCGAAGAACCTGGTCAGTATCGAACTGACCACAACCGACGCCGGTTACCTGCAGGCGCGACTGGTCAGGGAAATCCAGCCGGACCGGCTGGGGGATTATTTCGGGTTGTTTCGCAGCAAGCGCGACGCTGAAAAGGCGCTCAGTGGCATCGCAGCCCGGAACGAACTCTGTAATAAGTTGCTGGGGCTGGAGCCGGAACACGAGGGCCCGTGTTTTCAGCGCACCCTTGGCCGCTGCAAAGGGGCATGTGAAGGGCATGAAGACGTGGTGCGCTATAATCTGCGGGTGCAGATTGCCTTTCACGCCCTGCGCCTGACGACCTGGCCCTGGCAGGGCCCGGTAGGGGTTGTGGAGCGCAACAGCGTTACCGGCGCCACCGACATTCTGGTGGTTTACAACTGGATGCACGTGGCGACGGTGCACAGTAAAGAAGAGCTGCATGACCTGCCCCTGCGCGGGCAGGCAGTGACGTTTGACCTGGATTCGTACAAGCTGCTGGTCAAGACACTGATGGGGCGGGACGGCCGTTCGCTGACCCTGCTGGAGCTGCCGGCCGTGGGTGAACCGGATGTGTTGATGCCCTGAGTGGCGTATGATAAATCCAGCTTTCTATTATATTGAACCGTCTTTTTGCCAGAACCGTTGAGAGAACCCGATGAACAGAGAACCCGTCAGTCGCGAACTTTTTGATCAAGTCATGGTGCCCAATTACGCTCCCGGATCCATCATTCCGGTGCGGGGTGAGGGCTCACGGATCTGGGACCAGGACGGGCGTGAATTCGTGGATCTCCAGGGCGGCATCGCGGTGACCTGTCTCGGGCACTCGCACCCCGGTCTGGTGGGTGCGCTGATGGATCAGGCGGATAAAATCTGGCATCTGTCGAACGTGATGACCAACGAGCCGGCGCTGCGGCTGGCCAAAACACTTTGTGATCTCACTTTCGCCGAGCGGGTATTTTTCGCCAACTCCGGTGGCGAGGCCAATGAAGCGGCGTTCAAGCTGGTCCGGCGTTATGCCTGGGAGCACTTCGGTCCGGAGAAGAATGAAATCATTTCCTTCTCCAACTCGTTCCATGGCCGCACCCTGTTTACCGTCAGCGTCGGTGGCCAGCCCAAGTATCTTGAAGGTTTCCAGCCGGCGCCGGGTGGCATTCACCATGCCACGTTTAACGATCTGGACTCCGTGCGCAAACTGATCTCCAGGGAGAAGACCTGCGCCATCGTGGTCGAGCCGATTCAGGGTGAGGGCGGGGTGATGCCCGCTGATCCGGAGTTTCTGAAGGGGCTGCGCCAGCTGTGCGACGACAACGATGCCCTGCTGGTCTTCGATGAGGTCCAGAGCGGCGTGGGTCGCACCGGTCATCTGTACGCCTATGAAATGTACGGTGTCACCCCTGACGTCCTCACCAGCGCCAAAGGTCTGGGTGGCGGCTTTCCGGTGGCGGCGATGCTGACCACGGCAAAGATTGCGGCCAGCCTGGGTGTTGGCACTCACGGTAGCACCTACGGCGGCAATGCGCTGGCCTGTGCAGTGGCGCAGAAGGTCATCGACACCGTCAGTCAGCCGGAGATTCTCAAGGGCGTCAAGGCCCGCTCCGAGCACCTGCGGAAAGGGATGATGGATATCGGCGAACGCTACGGCGTGTTCAGCGAGGTCCGTGGGGCCGGGTTGCTGCTCGGTTGTGTGCTCACTGAAAAGTGGCAGGGCAGGGCCAAGGAGTTTCTTAACGCGGGTCTGGACGAAGGGGTGATGGTTCTGATTGCCGGCGCCAATGTGGTCCGCCTGGCGCCGTCGCTGATCATCCCGGATTCCGACATTGACGATGCACTGGAGCGTTTTGAGGCGGCCGTGAAAAAGCTGGTCGCTGACAGCGAATAAGGAAGAGGTTATGTGGCTGGTTCGGCCGGTTGAACGGGGTGATCTGCAAGGCGTGCTGAACATCTCCGGCGAGCAGGGAGCGCAGTTATCCTCGACCCTGCCGAAACAGGAAGAAGCCGTCGCGGCCAAGATTGATCATTCTGTCCGCTCGTTTTCCGGCAGAGCCGGGCAGGGAGAGTCTGCCCGCTTTCTGTTTGTGCTGGAGAACACCGACACCGGCCGCATTCACGGGGTCGCCGGTATAGACGCCAAAGCAGGCAATGGCCAGCCGTTCTACAATTACCGTCGTGATGCATTGATTCACGCCTCACACGAACTGGGTGTCTCCCGCCGGGTGGAGGTGCTGTATCCGTCCCACGCTCTGACTGACATGACCCAGCTGTGTGTCTTCGTCATCGACCCCGCCCTGAGGGGAAAAGCGCCGTTCGAGTTACTGGCGCGCGCGCGCCTGATGTTTGTGGCGGAGAACCGGGACCGCTTTTCCAGCCGCATGGTGGTTGAAATTCAGGGTGTGCAGAACCGTGATGGGCAGGTGCCGTTCTGGGACAGCCTCGGCCGGCATTTCTTCAACATGGATTTCGAGACCGCCGACAAACATTCCGGCATGCTCAGCAAAACCTTCATCGCTGAGCTGATGCCGCCCAATCCGATTTACGTCACGCTGCTGACGAGCGCGGCGCAGCAGGCTCTGGGGCAGCCCCATGAGTATTCCACGCCGTCGTTCGAACTGCTGCAGCAGGAAGGCTTCCAGCCCGGTAGCTACCTGGACATTTTCGATGCCGGCCCGGTGCTGGAGGCCCGTACCGACAGCCTGAGAACGGTGGTCACCAGTCACCGCACGGTGCTCCATGGCTCCCACGACGAGCAGGGCGAAGCCTGCCTGATTTCCGCCGGCCAGGGGGCCGACTTCCGCTGCACACTGACCACGCTCAGTGAGACACTGAAGAACGAGGTCAAGGTGCCGGTGAAAACCTGGAAGACGCTCTCCCGCAGCGCCGGAGACGAAGTAAGGATTGCACCGCTATGAACAGTGCGCGGCTGACTGACCCGGGGAGGTGTGCATGCTGGTAATACGTCCACTGCTGGAAACCGATCTTGATGATCTCTACCTCATGGCCCAGAACGCCGGCAAGGGCCTGACCACGCTGCCCGCGGACCGGGGCCTGCTGGAGCGGAAGATCAGTCACACCCGGGAAACCTTCAACCAGCGATGTGCGCCGGAAGCGGGGCTGTACCTGTTTGCGCTTGAGGACACCGAGCTGCAGCAGTGTGTCGGCATCAGTGGCATTCAGGCCCGGGTAGGGCTGGATGAGGTCTTCTACAATTACCGCCTGAGCGTGACGGTCAACGCGTCCCGGGAAATGGGGGTGCACGTTCGAACCCCCACCTTGCACCTCTCAAATGACATGACCGACACCAGCGAAATCTGCTCGCTGTTGTTGTCGGACAGCCACCGCGGCGGTGGTAACGGCTTGCTGCTGTCCCGTTGCCGGTTCCTGTACCTGGACAGTTTCCGCAAACACTTTTCCGACAAGGTGTTCGCCGAAATGCGGGGGGTTTCCGACAAAGAGGGACGCAGCCCGTTATGGGATGCCCTGGGCAGTCAGTTCTTCGACATGGAGTTTAGTGAGGCCGACATGCTTTCGGGGCTGGGCAATAAATCCTTCATTGCCGAGCTGATGCCGAAGTACCCCATCTACGTGCCGATGTTGCCGGATGCCGCCCGGGCGGTGATCGGCCGGGTTCACGACAACACGGCGCCGGCACTGAAGATGCTCCAGGCGGAAGGGTTCAATTTTAACGGTCTGGTGGACATTTTTGACGGCGGCCCGGTGGTGGAAGCCTTCGTCCACAACATCCGTACCGTGCGGGAAAGCGTGCACCGGCATGTGCTGATCAGCCGCAAACCGGTCGACCTGGACGTGGCAACGTCGGAGCGGGTAATGATTTGCAATCTTTCATTCCGCGACTTTCGGGTAACCACCATACCCGCGCATTGCATCGGGCCTGATACTGTCACTGTGCCCCGAGCGGTTGCGGATGTGCTGCTGGTGGAATCCGGTGATCAGGTTCGCCTGGCACCGCTGAAAGATGCCGGACCGCAAGTCCTCGTTGCGCAGGACGGAGTGAAAGCGAAGGGGCACGCCAGCCGTTTCCTGAGGGATCCGGCTGATTAAACCGAATTCAAGAACCGGGAGGTGCACGTTATGGCGAGTCTGACAGGCGAATTGTTTATTGATGGTCTCTGGTTGCAGGGCCATGGTGCGCCTTTTGAGTCGGTACAGCCGGTGACCGGCGATACGGTCTGGGAAGGAACCAGTGCCAGCCTGGCGGACGTTGACGCTGCAGTGCGTGAGGCCCGTAAGGCCTTTGTGAAATGGCGCCGCAAATCCTTTGCCGAACGCCAGGCAGTGGTTGAGGCCTTTGCCGAGCAGCTGCAAGCCCATAAAGAAGAGCTGGCGCATCAGATCGGCCTGGAAACCGGCAAACCGCTATGGGAATCCCGCACCGAAGTGGCGGCGATGATCGGCAAAATCGACATCTCGGTGAAGGCGTACAATGAGCGCACCGGTCATTCAGAGTCCGAGGTCGCCGGTGGCCATGCGGTATTGCGGCATCGTCCCCACGGGGTGGTGGCGGTGTTCGGCCCCTACAATTTCCCCGGCCATTTGCCCAACGGTCATATCGTGCCCGCGCTGCTGGCGGGCAACGCCGTGGTGTTCAAACCCAGTGAACTGACGCCGGGCGTAGCAGAACTGACGGTGAAGCTCTGGGAGCATGCCGGCCTGCCCGACGGGGTGATCAATCTGGTACAGGGGGATGCCGCCACGGGCAGATCCCTGGCTAGCCATCCGGGCATTGATGGCCTCTTCTTCACAGGCAGCTCCACCGTTGGCCACCTGTTGCATGAGCAGTTCGGCGGTCAGCCGGAAAAGATTCTGGCGCTGGAAATGGGCGGTAACAACCCGCTGATTGTTCAGGATGTGGCGGACATCGACGGAGCCGTCCATCATGCCCTGCAGTCGGCGTTTCTGTCCGCCGGCCAGCGCTGTACATGTGCGCGGCGCCTGCTGGTACCCAAGGGCACCAAAGGTGATCGCTTTATCGAACGGCTGACCGAAGTGGCGGCGCGGATCCGGGTGGGTGAATTTGATGCCGAGCCCCAGCCATTTATGGGGTCGGTCATCTCTGCTGAGGCGGCCGAGACGTTACTGGCGGCCCAGGCCAGCATGATCGGTAAGGGCGCCAGTTCGCTGTTGGAAATGAAGCAGCTCAAGCCGGAAACCGGCCTGCTGTCGCCTGGCATTGTGGACGCCACCGGTCTGGATCTGGCCGATGAGGAATTCTTCGGTCCGCTGCTGACCGTTTATCGCTACAAGAGCTTTGACGACGCCCTGGAGCTGGCCAATAACACCCGCTACGGCCTGTCAGCGGGGATTCTGACCGATGACCGCAAGCTCTATGAACGCCTGGCGGAAGAGGTGCGGGCCGGCATCGTGAACTGGAACCGGCCGCTGACCGGGGCCAGCAGCGCGGCGCCCTTCGGTGGCGTGGGCGCCAGCGGTAACCATCGCCCCAGCGCCTATTACGCGGCGGATTATTGCGCCTGGCCGATGGCCTCGCTCGAAGCCAGAAAGAGTGAGGTACCGGAGAGCCTGGCGCCAGGTTTGAGCTTCGACTGATCACTCATCATCGCCACCAACAATAACGGACCCACACATGCCCAAGCACGCGGTAGAAGCCAATTTTGACGGCCTGGTCGGCCCCACCCACAATTACGCCGGGTTATCCTGGGGCAATGTGGCGTCCAAATCCAATGTGAACGCGGTGTCCAATCCCAGGGAGGCGGCACTGCAGGGACTGGCGAAGATGAAGCGGCTGGCGGATCGGGGATACGTGCAGGGCATCCTGCCGCCCCACGAGCGGCCCCACATTCCGACCCTGAGGGCATTGGGGTTTGCCGGTTCTGAGACCGCTATTCTGGAGGCCGCGGCAAAGCAGAATCCGTCCATTCTGGCGGCGGTGTCCTCCGCCTCAGCCATGTGGACTGCCAACGCCGCCACCGTTTCTCCCAGCGCCGATACCGCGGATCATCGGGTGCATTTCACCCCGGCCAATCTCAGCGCGAAGTTTCATCGCTCTATCGAACATGTGGTGACCGGCCGGATCCTGAAATCGATCTTTTCGGATGAGGCCTGGTTTGCCCACCATCCGGCCCTGCCCCCGGTCAGTCATTTCGGAGACGAGGGTGCTGCCAATCATACCCGCCTGTGTGGCCGTCACGGCGAGCCCGGGGTGGAGCTGTTTGTCTATGGCCAGGAGGCTTTCAACGAGCAGGCCCCGGCGCCGGCCCGATTCCCGGCCCGCCAGACGCTTGAGGCGTCCCAGGCGATTGCGCGTCTTCACGGCCTGAACGATCGCCATGTGGTGTTCGCCCAGCAGAATCCAGACGCGATCGATGCCGGCGTATTCCACAACGACGTCATTGCCGTCGGCAATGCCAATACGCTGTTCTATCACGAACTGGCGTTTCTGGATGAAGACCGCGTGCTGGCGGATATCCGCAGCCGCCTCACTGGTGCCGACTTGCAAGCGGTGCGGGTCAGCAGTGCCGAGGTGCCTGTTGCAGATGCGGTGGCCTCGTATCTTTTCAACAGCCAGTTGCTGAATACCGCCGATGGCATGCTGCTGGCGGTTCCCGGCGAGTGCCGTGAAGTGGCGTCGGTCAGCCGGTATCTGGACGATCTGGTAAAAAGCGATACCCCGATTACTGCGGTGGAAGTGTTTGACGTCAAACAGTCCATGAGAAACGGCGGCGGCCCGGCCTGCCTGCGGTTGCGGGTGGTGCTCAACGACGATGAGCTGAAGGCCATGCACCACGGGGTGCTGCTGAACGATGCCCTGTATGAGCGCCTTACTACCTGGGTTGAAGCCCATTATCGCGAGGAGCTTGCCACCGAGGATCTGGCCGACCCGATGCTACTGGACGAAGTCCGAAAGGCCCTGGATGAGCTGACGGGCATTCTTGGCCTGGGCTCGGTCTACGATTTTCAGCTCTGAAGCGACGACGTAAGCATCTCCATGGTGTGACGGATCAATGCGTCAGCAGAGAAGGCGGCCGGGGCAGTGGTTCCGTTCGTGCTGTCCCGCTCCCCGGTCTCACTCTGGCACAGCAATATCACCCCATGCAGGGCCCCACGCAGGTAAAGCGCGGTCTGTTCCGGATCGTGAATCCGCTCGCGGTTCATGGTGCCATCCTCGAGGCCCAGGCGAATCGCCCCCACCATCAGATTCATCAGTTCCGATTCCGAGCACAGCATATCCCGGGCCAGTTGGTCATCGGCCTCGGTCATCGCGGTGGAGGCTTTGGTCAGGGCCGAGAAGTAATCCGGCTCATCCAGATAGAAACGGTAGTAGGCGGCACCCATCGCGCTGATCTGGGCCAGGCCACTGGTGGCGGTGTCCCGGGCCTGCTCGAACCGGCGGCACAGGCTCTGGCCGGCGCGCAACATGATGCCGCGCTGTATGGCGGCCTTGTCCTTGAAATAGACGTATAGAAGCGCGCGGCTCAGGCTGGCGGTGCGGGCAATGTCGTCCATGGAGGTGCGGTCATAGCCCTTTTCCGAGAACACCAGTTCGGCGGCATCGAGGATGGCATCATAACGAGCCTGTTTTTCCCGTTCTCTGCGTGTTTTCAACTTCTCGCTCATGGTGGCGTCCGGCTGGTGGAAACTGCTTGGTCATGATACCCGATGTGGAATGAAAGCTGATTATTGACAATTTGTCAAAGAATGACATTATGTCGAGAATAATCATAATTTCTGATCAGGACGGCTCCCAGGGATCGGGAGCAGGCCAACATCACAGGCATGGAAGGAAGGACAGACCATGACTTCAAATCGAAACCTCACCACATCCCTTCTGCTCGCGGCTGCCATTGTCTTCATGGCCGGCTGCAAATCCCAGGACACCACAGCGAACCCTGCCGCATCGGCAGTCTCCGTGCGCACGGCTGAGGTCACGGGCGGGCAGACCGAGGGCATTCCCCTGCGTTTTTCCGGCATCATCCGTGCAACCCAGCGTGCCACCCTGACGTTTCAGGTCAGCGGTACGCTGCGTGAGCGGGCGGTGGAACTGGGTCAGGAAGTGCGTGCCGGTGACGTGCTGGCGCGGGTATACAACCCGGCGCTGGAACCCGCGCGGGACTCCGCCCAGGCCCGGCTGGACGAACTGAACACTCAGTACGACCAGGCCAAACGGGAATGGGAGCGGTCCAGCCGACTGCATGAGCGGGGCGTGGTGTCAGAACAGAACCTCGAGCAGATTGCGGCCCGCCGTGATGGCCTGAAAGCCAGCGTTGCCACTGCCCGTGCCGCGCTGGCGGAGGCGTCCCGCCTGCTGGCCGAGAGTGTGCTGAAGGCGCCGTTTGCCGGTCGGGTTGAAGCGCTGCTGGTCGAGCGCGATGAGTTTGTCGCCGCGGGCCAGCCGGTGATGCGGTTGTCCTCGCCGGATGGGCGGGAAGTGGAAGTCCGGGTGCCGGCCTACATGCTCAACCACGTTACCCTGGGTCAGTTGCTGCCCGTGTGGTCCGTGCAGGATCGCACCCGGCCGCCGGAGACCGGCTCCATTGTCGAGATTGCCCAGGCCGGTGGTGTCCGTGGTGAGCTGCACCCGGTGCTGGTCAGCCTGCCTGCCGATACGCTTGAGCCGGGCGAACCGGTGGAAGTGGGCATTACGCCGACCCAGGTAGTGGCGACCACGGTTCCGTTGCTGGCGGTGATGAAATCCTCCCGTGGTGCCAGTGTGTTTCGGGTCTCGGACGGTGTCGCTAGACGGGTTCCGGTGACGGTGCAGCGTGTGATCGGTGAGCGCGTGGTGGTGGGGGCCGATGATCTGTCACCGGGTGACCAGGTGATCTTTGCCGGCATGACCCGCATCTCCGATGGTGATGCCGTGGAGGTGCGGTGATGGGCGCCCGCCTGCTGAACTATCAACGTTTGCTGGGCATGGTGGTTACCATGCTCTGCCTGCTGGGCATCGCCGCTTACAGCACCATGCCACGGCAGGAGGACCCCTCGTTTCCCTACCGAGCCGGTATGATCACGGTGAACTACCCGGGCGCGACGGCGGATGCGGTGGAGCGGCTGGTCCTGAACCCGCTGGCCGATGAACTGCGGCAGGTGGAAGAGGTGGATTTCACTCAGGCCACCGCGCGAACCGGTGTGGCCATTGTGCAGGTGCGACTGAACGACACCATTTATGACACGGACTCGGCGTGGGACCGGGTTCGTCAGGCGATGGAGCGCGCCCGGCTGGATTTTCCCGATGACGTCGACCAGATGTCACTGGATGACCGGATGATCGATATCCCGGCCATCGTGCTGGCGGTGGGTGGTTCCGCTTCAGTGACCGAACTGAGCGAGGTGGCCGAGCGCCTGAAAAAAAACCTGGCGGACATACCCGGGGTCTCGCGAATTGAGCTGGAGGGGGATGCCGATGAGCAGATCACCCTGGCGCTGGACGACGCCGCGATGTTCCGCCTGGGTATTTCGCCGGCGCGGGTTATGGAGACGCTGTCGCGGCGGAACCAGACCATTCCCGGCGGGTTTGTGGTAGTGGATGGCCGTCGCATGTCGGTGTTGCCCAACAGTGAGTTTGCCGATATCGACGCCATACGCGCCACCCCCATCGAACTGCCCGACGGCTCCCAGGTGCCCCTTGCCGCTGCTGCGGAGGTGTGGCGGGGGCCGCAGGAGCCGCGCCAGCCGGAAACCTGGTATGACGGCGAGCGGGTAGTATTGCTGTCGATCATTATGGAAGAAGACACCACGGACGCCATCCGTTTCGGGGAGCGGGTCAGAACGCGACTTGGCGAAATCCGCGATGACTTTGCCCCTTATCAGCTGCGGGAAATGTTCTTCCAGCCCGACAAGGTGGAGCAGCGCCTCGACAATCTCGCCTGGAGCCTGGTGCTGTCGGTGGTCATCATCGTGGCGGTGGTGTTTACCGGAATGGGCATCCGCATGGGGTTACTGGTTGCCTCCATCCTGCCCATGGTGGCGTTGATCAGTGTTGGCCTCTACGACCTGGGCGGCGGCGTACTGCATCAGATCGCCGTGATCGGCATGGTCATTTCGCTGGGTATTCTGATCGACAACGCCATCGTCATTGTCGAGAGCATCCAGGGCCATCTGGACAACGGCATGCGCCGGCTGGATGCCCTGAAAGGGTCGGTAAGGGAACTGGCTGGCCCACTGGGGGCGTCCACCGGCACCACCCTTGCCGCTTTCGCCCCCCTGTTACTGTCCAAAGGCGGTACCGCCGACTTTACCCGGGGTGTGCCGGTGATGATCATGCTTACGCTGTCGGTGAGCTACCTGCTGGCGATATCGGCGGTTCCGCTGCTGGCCGCGCGCTTCCTCAAGCCCCGTAAAACCGACCAGAACGACCGCTTGACCGGACTGGCTGTGTTTCTTGGCGGGTTGGTATCGCGGATGCCCGGCAAGCTGATGCTCGGCGGCTTCGCCCTGGTGTTGATCAGCCTCGCATTGACCCCGTTCATGAAACAGCAGTTCTTCCCCAATGCCGATCGCCCGCAGGTTATTGTGGAGCTCTACATGCCCGAAGGCACCGATCAGGAACGCACCTCCTCGGTGGCAGCGGAGCTGGAACGTGCCATTCGTGAGCGTCCGGAAGCGGTCCGCGTTCACCGATTCAGCGGCTTTACCGGGCCAAGCTTCTACTACAACCTGCAGCGTGCGCCGCAGGCCCCGAACCGGGGTCGGATTGTGGTCGCCACACCGACGCTGGCCGACACCACCGACCTGATTCCGTGGATACGGGATTACGCCAACACTCATCTGCCGGAGCTGAACCTGTCAGTGGGAATCCTGGGGCAGGGGCCACCTCGCGCAGCGCCGGTGGAAGTCCGTGTCTACCACGCCAGCGATGAGACCCGCGCTGCCGCTACCGAACAGGTATTCTCGGCGCTGCGGCGGGTCGAGGGCACCGTGGACGTTCGCCACGATCTCGACATCGGCGTGCCCAGTATCGCCATCAATGTCGACGATGCCAGTGCTGCCCGCTACGGCATCAACCGCTCAGACGTGGCCCAGAGCCTCTACGGCCAGAGTTTCGGCATGGTGGCCGAGCAGTATCGGCAGGAAAATGACCCTATTCCCCTGGTGCTGAGATCACGCGAGGGCACCCGGTTGTCACTGTCGCGCCTGCTGTCGGTGAATATCTACAACGACCGGGGCGCTGCGGTGCCCCTGTCGGCGGTCACCGCCGTGGAAACCTCCTGGGAGCCTGCTGCCCGGTACCTGCGCAACGGCGTGCGAATGAACACCGTCACCGCCAACCTGTTGGCCGGCTACAGCTTCAGTCAGGCCCTGGCGGGACTGGATGCTGCACTGGCGGACACGCCGCTACCACCGGGAACCCGGCTGGAAATGGGCGGCGATGCGGAAGGCTCCGATGACGCCAACAGCGCGCTGCTGACCACCGCACCTATCGGCATGCTGCTGTTGCTGTTCTTCCTGCTGATCCAGTTCAACTCCTTTCGCCGGGTCGGCATCATCCTGCTCACAGTGCCCTTGGCCACCGTCGGCATTTTCCCGGGGCTGGTGCTCTCTGGATCACCATTCGGCTTCCAGTCCCTGCTCGGGGTGATTGCGCTGGTGGGTATCGTGGTGAACAACGCGATCGTGCTGCTGGATGTGATGGACCGTCAGCTGGAGAAAGGCGAAGCCATTCGAGATGCCGTGCGCATCGCTGTGGAGCAGCGTACCAGGCCGATTCTGCTGACCACGGCAACCACAGTGGCCGGCTTGCTGCCACTGGCATTTTCCAGCTCAACATTGTGGCCACCGATGGCCTGGGCCATCATCTCCGGACTGCTGGCGTCCACCGTGCTGACCCTGCTGGTGATCCCGTCAGTGTGCACCCAGGTGATCCGTTGCAAAGTGGCGGAACCGGAGAACGCCCCGGCCTGAACGGAGCGCAAGAAGCGGAGACACTCAGGCCCCGAGCGATTGCCGGGGCCTGACCAGTAACCCCACTCGCTGGCCAACCGGTACCTCCCGGTTGGGAAACACAATGGATTCCGGCGAATGACCTACCCGATACTCGGATTCATCGTCTTCCCAGATCAGTGTGCCAGGGGCATATTCCGTGAAATTGGCCACATCGTCCGGCACATGAAAGCGAAAACGGGCACCAGTGTTGAGGATCTCATGCACCACCTCAAACACCGCTAGCCGGTCATGGGGTGGCGTTGGCGCAACCGGTGCTCCTCCACTCAAACGGCGGCGAAGGGCGTCAGCAATACCGGTGAATCGGCTGAGATCGTTGTGACCAAACGGCCGAACCTTGCCCAGTTCCACGGTGAAGCTCTCGGCCTTCAGCACCGAAGACGAAAACGAGGAAAACGTCGTGCCTGCCCGGTGCTGCAACAGCAACGTCTCCACCCCGGCCTCCAGCAGGAAATCGCACTGCGCCTGCGGCACCTCCCGACCATCCACAAACGGATACAACGCAAACTTTTCCCTTCGGGAAGGGCGAATCGCCGTGTGCAGGTCGTAGTGACACAGATTGTCCGGATTCAGCGTCGCAAACTGCCGGCAGGTCTCCTCCAGAAACTGCGCCCGGGCCGCCTCCGCTAGCCCCTGATAGGCCGCCTTGCTGTGAGCACCGTGAAACAGCCGGTTCATGTTCACCTCAAGGAAGCGCTCCCCGGCCACCATCGCCGGCGGATTGCCCAGAATCAGCAGCGCCGGACAGGCCAGTGGCCACTCTCCGTTAAGCAGTTCGGTCACCAGCGCGTTCAGCACCTCAATGGGCGCGGTTTCGTTGCCGTGAACACCGGCGGAAATAATCAGCGCGTCGTGATTCGGGTTCGGGCGATCTGTTGGAGGGCTGAGTTCGAGAACCCCTGCCGCTCGACGAACCACGCGAGTGTTGTCTGGAAGCTCGATTTTTATTTCGGGTAGGTGGATGCTGGAATTGGCAAGTGTATGAACTAGCCAGTCAGTATGACGATCAAAGAGACGTTCAGACGTTTCCATAGAATCCCCGGATAGAGTCTGGGGTCAGCCGGCAGGAGCGCCTTCCGGGAATCTTGAAGGCCAGGGAAGGCCTGAAAGAAGCGCACATGGATGTGCTCGTCGCGGTTCCCGGGAGGCGCTCCTGTTGGCTGGCCTTGCACCATCAGCCGACCCTGTAAACCAGCGTCAGGAATTCAAAGGCCGCTGATGCTTCAACAAGTGATTTTCCAGCTTGCGGAAAGCGAATACCAGAGCAAACGTCAGCAGCATGTACAACAGCGCGACAAAAATGAACGCATCGAACGGCGCATAGAACCGCGAGTAAATATTCCGCGCCGCCCCGGTCAGATCCACAATGGTCACCACACTGGCGATCGCACTGGCATGCAGCATGAAGATGACCTCATTGGAATACGCCTGTACCGCCCGCCGCGCCGCACTCGGCAACACAATGCGGCGCATCCGCATGAACCAGTTCATGCCATAGGCCTTGGCGGCCTCAATCTCGCCATTGGGCGTCGACACAATCGCCCCGCGAATAATCTCCGTGGTGTAAGCTGCGGTATTCAGTGTGAAGGCCAGCAGCGCGGGATAGAACGGTTCCCGGAAAATCTCCCACCAGAAGGTTTGCTGAATACCCTCGATCTGTGCCAGACCGTAATAAATGATGTACAGCTGAATCAGCAGCGGTGTACCGCGGAAAATGTAGGTGTAAAACCACACCGGGCCGGAAATGAACGGGTTCCTCAACGTCCGCATAATTGCCAGCGGCACGGCAATCAGCAAGCCAAGTACCAAAGAGAGAAACACCAGATGCACGGTTGTTACCATGCCGTCCCAGTATTCCATCAGGGTCATGGCGGTAAAAATCTCGTTCGTGTCGAGCCACTCGGCAATGAAATCAGGCATACCTCAACCTCCCTGAACCACGCCGACATTGGCACGCTTGTTTAGCCATTTGAGAAACAGCTCCGAACCCGCGGTCAGTGCCAGGTACATAATCGCCACCGGGATGAAAAAATGAAACGGCATGCGCTCAGCCTTGGCGGCTTCTTCTGCTACGCGCACCATGTCGGTCAGACCGATAATGGACACCAGTGCGGTGGTTTTGAGAAGTACCTGCCAGTTGTTGCCGACGCCGGGCAGGGCATGGCGAAGCATCTGAGGGAAAATAATGCGACGGAAAGTGTGCCAGCGGGTAAACCCGTATGCACGGGCTGCTTCTATCTGGCCGGCCTCCACGGCAAGAAAAGCGCCGCGGAAGGTCTCTGTCATGTAAGCGCCGAAGATCAACCCGATAGTGATTACACCGGAAAGGAACGGGTCGAACTGAAAGAAGAAGTCGATGTCGTAGGCTTCCCAGAGATAATCCGAAAGCATGTTCACCGCGACCTGGCCACCGTAGTAAAACAGCAGCATCATCACCAGGTCCGGCACACCACGAATCAGCGTGGTGTAGGCGGTCGCCGCGCCCTTGACGAGACGGTTGTCCGATAGTTTCGCGGAGGCGCCAATCAGCCCGAGGGTGACGGCGAGGGCTAACGAGAGGAAGGCCAGTTCAATGGTAACCACCGCCCCATCCAGCAGGGCCGGGCCGTAGCCTTTCAGATCAAGCATGGGAATGTCCGGTAAGCAGGGGCGACCGGTACGGCCGCCCCTGAAGCAGTTTTACATCTTGATGTCGTAAGCGAAGTATTTTTCCATGATGGCGTCATAGGTGCCATCTTCCTTCAGGGTGCGAAGGGCTTCATTCACTTCACTGGCGATATCCGCGTCGCGCTTGCGCATGGCAACACCAACGCCGTCGCCCAGCTTGACCGGCTCAGCGACTTCCTTGAAGCCTTCTTTATTGAGAACGGTCTGCTCACCGACGGGGTAGTCGACGAAAACAACGTCCAGACGCTGGCCTTCCAGGTCCAGAACCATGTCGTCCGCGGTGGTGTAACGCTTGATGTTGACAACGCCGCCCATTTCCTCGGTCACGTAGGTGTCCATGGTGGTGCCACGCTGGACACCCACAGTCTTACCTTCCATGGCTTCCATGTCGGTCACGTCGGTATCGAAGCTTTCAGGTCCGAACCAGCCACCCGGGGTGTTGTAGTACGGTTCGGAGAACAGAACACGCTCGGCGCGCTCGGGCGTGATCGACATGGAGGACATGATCAGATCGAACTTGCGTGCCAGCAGGCCGGGAATCATGCCATCCCATGCCTGGATCACGAACTGGCAGCTTGCGTTCATCTGCTCGCACATGGCCTCGGCCAGTTCAACTTCAAAACCGGTAAGCTCGCCGTTCTCGTCCTTGTATTCAAAAGGCTCATAGGGAACATCAAACGCGATGCGCAGGTGTCTCGGTTCGGCGTCCTCCGCCACGTTGCTGCTGTCCTGCGCCTGGGCTACGCCGCTGACCATGGCCAGGGCGCAGCTTGCTGCAATAATCAGTTTCTTCATGTGTCACTTCTCCAGTGGTTTGCCGTTTGGGCTTTATTTTTTATCAAAGCTTTTCCCAAGCTTTTTTACGTCTACACCGATTCAAGATAGCACCGAGTATCAGAAGTTGGGAGCCAGGAACTGCCTCATGCGTTCCGAGTCCGGGTTATCAAATACTTTTTCCGGCGTACCCTGTTCTTCAATAACGCCCTGATGCAAAAACAGGACCTGAGTTGACCCATCCCTTGCGAACGCCATCTCGTGGGTCACCACGATCATGGTGCGGCCTTCCTCGGCCAGACCCTGCATGACCCTCAGTACTTCTCCCACCAGTTCCGGGTCCAGCGCCGAGGTAGGTTCATCAAACAGCATGACTTCCGGCTCCATCGCCAGGGCGCGGGCAATAGCAGCGCGTTGCTGCTGGCCGCCGGACATCTGGGCCGGGTAGTAGTCCTTGCGCTCGTAAATACCCACCTTGTTGAGGTAGGCCTCAGCGCGCTCAACGGCTTCTTTTTTGGGAACCTTGAGCACGTTGACCGGCGCTTCGATTATGTTTTCCAGCACGGTCATGTGGGACCAAAGATTGAAGCTCTGGAACACCATGGACAGTTTGGCGCGGATCAGTTCAACCTGCTTGTTGTCGGCGGGAATGCGCTCGCCCCTGCGGTTGGTGGTGAACCGTATTGGGTCGCCATGCACGATAATGTCGCCCGACGTGGGGGTCTCCAACAGGTTGATGCAGCGCAGAAATGTACTCTTGCCGGAGCCGGAACTGCCGATCAGGGAAACCACATCCCCTTTGCGGGTTTCCAGTGAGATACCTTTAAGCACTTCAAGCTGATCGAAGGTTTTATGAATATCCCTGCAGATCAGAGGCGCTTGGTCCGCCATGGGTGACTCCTGAGGCTGTCTTTCAAAGGCGCAAGTTTTACGGACTGTGGCAGCGGAAATCAAGACCTCTTACCGCCGCTTTTACCGGAATTCACTTCAGATACCGGCAAATCATTGTGTCGCACTGTTGGTGCATTGCAAGCTTTTTGCGTCGGTCGGACGGCTCACCCGTGCGCCCTCATCTTCGAGGTGTTTCAGAGAGGTGATGACAAACCTGACATGGGATGTCGCAGCGTTTCGCGCGGCCGCCGCACGTCCGGCAAGAATCGCACGATATATCTGGTGATGCTGCTTCATGATGGTTTTACGCATTTCCTCACGGGGATTCAGGTTCGCCACGGAGGCTTGCACAGTCAGCAGCATCATTTTTTTCAGCCCATTGAGCATGTGCACCAGAACCGGGTTGTGGGACGCTTCCACAATGGCCTGATGGAAGTCATGGTCGGGTTCGGCATTGCTCATGGGGTCGGTTTCGCCGAGCCGTTCATAGGCACGGGTGATTCTTATTCTATCCATGTTGCTGGCTCTTTGCGCGGCCAGAAACGCGGCCTGCCCCTCCAGTTGCTCCCGCACTTCAAGCAGGTCGTAAAGTGTGCGGGAATGTCCTGAATACAGGTGCAGCAGGGCGTTGGTGTTATCCGTTTCCGGACTGCCGGGCAGGATGCTGGCGACGAAGGACCCTTTGCCGTGGAACGTCTTGATCACTCCCCGACCTTGCAACTCATGCAGGGCTTCACGGACCAGAGCTCGGGACACTCCAAGCCGGAGTGTCAGCTGGCGTTCTGACGGGATTTTCTGACCGGGCGCAAGGCCGCCGTCGAGAATCAGTTGTTCCAGTCGAAAAGAAACGTTCTGCGATTGAGCCATAACCTGCCTTCTATCTCATCATCCGCATCAGGCGAGCGCCGAAGTGGGCACATCTGACATCATAGTCATCAAAAACTGGTCCGACCAGTGTTCAATAATCTGGACTAACCTGGTTACGACGCGGACGATAGAAATCATAACCCAGAGCCAGAGATTGATATGACCTCCAAGCCGAAAGTCAGCAAAGCCGAGCTGGCGGAGCAGTTCCGGGCATTCATCGACCCGGACTACGTCATCACCGATGACGAAACCATGAAGCCCTACGAATGCGACGGCATGTCGATGTATTGCGAAATGCCGTTGCTGGTGGTGCTGCCGGAAACCGTTGAGCAGGTACAACGGGTGATGCGGATCTGCAATGAAAACGCCGTGCCGGTTGTTGCCCGCGGAGCGGGGACGGGGTTGAGTGCCGGTGCCATGCCGAACAGGGAAGGCGTGGTGCTGTCACTGGCCAAGTTCAACCGCATCATCCACATCGACCCGCTGGCGCGTACCGCCAGACTGCAACCGGGGGTTCGCAACCTCGCCATCAGTGAGGAAGCGGCGCAGTACGGCCTCTACTATGGCCCCGATCCGTCCTCCCAGATCGCCTGCACCATCGGCGGCAACGTGGCGGAGAACTCCGGCGGCGTGCACTGCCTGAAATACGGCCTGACGGTGCATAACATTCTCAGCGTGGAAATGGTCACCGCCGAGGGTGACGTGGTCACCGTCGGCAGCGACGGACTCGACAGCTGTGGCATGGACCTGCTGGCGCTGATGACCGGATCCGAGGGCCTGCTGGGGGTAGTCACGGAAGTGCAGGTCAAACTGCTGCCCAAGCCGGAAGTGGCGCGGGTGGTGATGGCCGGCTTCGACAGTGTGCAGAAAGGCGGTGACGCCGTGGGCGGTATCATTTCCCACGGCATTATCCCCGGTGGTCTGGAGATGATGGACGGCCACGCCATCATTGCCGCCGACGATTTCGCCCAGGCCGGTTATCCCCGGGACGCCAGGGCCCTGTTGCTGTGCGAAGTGGACGGCACCGAAGAAGAGGTGGATGAGCACATTGCCGAGGCAGAAGAGGTGTTCCGCAAGCTGGGTGCCACCTCGGTACGTACCTCTCAAAGCGAAGAGGAGCGCGCCCTGCTGTGGAAAGGTCGCAAATCGGCATTCCCTGCGGTCGGCCGCATTTCACCGGATTATTACTGCATGGACGGCACCATCCCGCGCCGTGAGATCGCCAACGTACTCACGCAGATGGAGCAGATGTCCGAACAGTTCGGCCTGCGCGTTGCCAACGTGTTTCACGCCGGCGACGGCAACCTGCACCCGTTGATCCTGTTTGACGCCAACGTGCCGGGCGAGTTCGAGCGTACCGAAGCGTTCGGCAGCAGCATTCTGTCACTCTGCGTGAAAGTGGGCGGCTGCATCACCGGCGAGCACGGTGTCGGCGTGGAGAAAATCCGCCAGATGGCGGTGCAGTTCAACGACGAGGAGCTGCAGCAATTTCACGACGTGAAGGCCGCCTTCGACCCCGCCGGCATCCTCAACCCGGGCAAGGGCGTGCCCGCCCTGCGGTTCTGCCAGGAATACCGCTCACTGGAACACAAACAACACAAGCACGACCATACGGAAGCCGCCCATGGCTGATATTTCCCAGCAACTAAAGGAGCAGGTGCTCCAGGCCCGCAATGTCGGCCACAAACTCAACATCGTTGGCGGCGGCACCAAAGCCTTCATGGGCCGTGCCGCCGACCCTGACGCAGGCACACTCAACGTCGCCGAGCACAGCGGCATCGTGGATTACCACCCGGTAGAGCTGGTGCTCACCGTGCGCGCCGGCACCCCCCTCACCGAGATCGAAGCCACCCTCGCCGAAGAAGGACAGATTCTGCACTTCGAACCGCCGCACTTCGGCGATGGCAACACCATTGGCGGCACCCTGGCCTGCAACCTCTCCGGCCCCGGTCGCCCCTGGGCCGGCTCCGTGCGTGACCAGGTGTTGGGTGTGCGACTGATCAACGGCAAGGGTGAACACCTTCGCTTTGGCGGTCAGGTGATGAAGAACGTTGCCGGTTACGACGTGTCCCGCCTGCAGGCGGGTGCCATGGGCACTCTCGGCGTGATGACCGAAATCAGCCTGAAAGTGATGCCCAAACCCGCCGCTTCCCTGACCCTGGTGCAGGACATGGCGATGGACGACGTCATCCACTACATGAACAGCCGCGCCGCCGAACCCAAACCCATCACCGCCGCTTGCTGGCACGACGGCAAAGTGTATCTGCGCTTGTCCGGTGCCCGCTCGGCTGTGGAAACCACCGCCGGCAAATGGTCCGGCGAGGTGCTGGAACACGGCGATCAGTTCTGGCGCAAGCTGCAGGACATGCAGCACGACTTCTTCAGCGGAGATGGTCCTTTATGGCGCTTCTCCGTCAGTTCTGCCGCCGCCAATCCCAAACTGGCGGGCACCTGGTTCATCGATTGGGCCGGTTCCCAACGCTGGTATCGCGGTGATGCCGACATCAAACAGATGGAAGCCCTGGCAAGAGCGGCGGGCGGTCAGGTCAGTCTGTTCCGCGGCGGCGATCGGGAAGGGGAGGTTATGCATCATCAGCCGGACGCCCTGAAGGGTATTCAGCGCCGGGTGAAAAACTCGTTCGACCCTGACGGCATATTTAACCCTGGGCGGCTTTACAGCTGGTTGTAGCCAACTGAGATGTCCGGGAAGCGCCTGGCTGACCCTGTTCTGAAACTGTGCGGAGCCATGGATGGCGGAGCCCAAGCGCACATGGATGTGCTTGTAGCGTGTTTCAGAACAGGGTCAGTCAGGCGCTTGAGCACCGAACTTAAAGGTAAACCATGCAAACGAATCTAGTACAGCAATTTGCCAACACCCCGGAAGGGCAGGAGGCCGAATCCATCCTGCGGGCCTGCGTCCATTGCGGCTTCTGCACGGCAACCTGTCCCACCTATCAGGAGCTGAACGACGAACGCGACGGCCCCCGTGGCCGCATCTACCTGATGAAAATGTTCCTTGAGGGCGCGGAAGTCACCGAAAAAACCCGCGAACACCTGGACCGCTGCCTCACCTGCCGCAGCTGCGAGACCACCTGTCCTTCCGGCGTGCAGTACGGCCGCCTGGTGGACATCAGCCGCGGACTGATGGAGCAGGAAATGCCGCGCCCGCCGAAAGACAAGTGGACGCGCTGGGCGCTGGCGCGAGTGATCCCCAATCGTCGGCTGTTCGGCTTGTTACTGCGCCTGGGCCAACTGTTCCGCCCGGCACTGCCGGAAAAACTGCGCACCAAAGTGCCGCCGAGAAAAGAAGCCAATCCCTGGCCGGCGGCCAGCCACAGCCGCATCGTGCTGGCCCTGGCCGGTTGTGTTCAGCCATCCGCCACGCCCAACACCAACGCCGCCACTGCCCGCGTGCTCGACCGCCTGGGCATCACCATGGTGGAAGCACCGGAAGCGGGCTGCTGTGGCGCGGTCAATTACCACCTTTCCGAACATGAGAAAGGCCTGGCACGCATGCGCCAGAACATCGACGCCTGGTGGCCCGCCATCGAAGCCGGTGCCGAAGCCATCATCATGACCGCGTCCGGCTGTGGCGCCATGGTGCAGGACTACGGGCACCTGCTGAAACACGACCCGGTATACGCCGCCAAAGCGCAGAAGGTCAGCGAGCTGACGGTCGATCTGGGCGCCTTCCTGCTCACACAGGATCTGGAGAAGCTGAAAGTGAAGCAGAATCCGGGCAAAGTCGCATTCCATTGCCCCTGTACCCTGCAACACGCCATGAAACAGAGCGGCGTGGTGGAGCAGGTGCTGACCAGGGCCGGCGTGAACCTGGCGGCGACCAAAGACAAGCATCTGTGTTGCGGGTCCGCGGGTACCTATTCGGTGCTGCAGCCGGAGCTGAGCCAGAAGCTGCTGACCAACAAACTCAGCGCACTGACCATCGACAACCCGGACCGCATCGTCACGGCCAATATCGGCTGTCAGATGCACCTGGAAACCCGGTCCTCCGTACCGGTTCAGCACTGGGTGGAATTACTGGACCGGTAACATCTGCTATAGTCCCCGGCTCATTTGAAACCACAGGGAGTGGAATCTTATGCCAGGGACCATGGCGCTATTTCTGTTATCCGCATTATTGTCAGCACCCGCCCTTGCCGGGCTTTATACCTGGACCGACGAACAGGGCGTGGTGCACTTCACCGACACCCAGCCCCGTGATCAGAGCCACGACACCGTGACGCTGACACCACCGTCGGTGGTGCCAATGTCCGAGAACCTCGAGCAGGGCAGGCGGGTGACGACCATTCGCAAAAGCGTAAGCCGCACGCTGGATACACCCTCGCGAAGCCGCGGAAGCGAGCGCCGCCCGAAAGTGGAGGCGAAGAACGAGAAGCAGTGCGCCGGTTACCGATCGCGGCTGGAGCGGATCCAGCAGCAACTGCGTGCCGGTTACAGCAACGACCGCGGGAACAGTCTGCGGCGGCAGCGGCGGAAAGTGGGCCAGGCACTCAGTCGCGAATGCCTGCTGCGGTGACAGCGCCGGGCCAGGCGCACGCGTGCATCGCCAGGCCCGCCTGCTTGCTCAGAATGCGGTAGTGACCAGGTAGGCGGTGTAACCGATGAAGCAGGCCAGCAGGAACCCGCCCTCGACCCGGTTGATACGGCCGGGACCGCGGAAGCCATACCCCAGCACAAACAGCGAAATGGTCAGCGCCCCCATCACCACCAGATCACGGCTCAGCACCTCCGGCGCCACCGTCATCGGAGAAATCAGCCCGGCAATACCGACCACCGCCAGCGTGTTGAACAGATTGGATCCCAGGATGTTGCCGAGTGCGAGGTCGTGCTCGCCCTTGCGCGCGGCAATAACGGATGAGGCCAGCTCCGGTAACGAGGTGCCGACAGCCACAATGGTCAGGCCGATGATCAGGTCGCTCACGCCGAACGCCGAAGCCAGATCCACCGCCCCCCAGACCAGAATGCGGGAGCTGACAATCAGCAGGGCAAGGCCGACCACCAGCCAGAGCACCGCCTTTCTGAGCGGCATGTCGTGGCTCTTGAGCTCGGCTTCAACTTCGCTGGCCAGAGGGTCGGTTTTAGTGGTCATGCCCTGACGGATGGACCACGCCAGCAGGCCGAAGAACACCGCAATCAGCACCAGCGCATCCAGAAAGGACAGCTCGCCGTCCCACAGTTGCCAGAACGCCAGCAGGGTAATCGCCGCCAGTATCGGCAGTTCCTTGCGCATGACCTGGGAATGCACCGCAATCGGACTGATCAGTGCGGTAATGCCGAGAATCAACGCGATGTTGGTGATGTTGGAGCCATAGGCATTGCCCAGGGCCAGCCCGGGATTACCCTGGGTGGCTGCAAGCGCCGACACCACCATTTCCGGGGCCGAGGTACCGAAGCCGACCACCACCATGCCAATCAGCAGGGGCGGCATACCGAAATGGCTGGCGGTGACGGCCGAGCCTTCCACAAAGCGGTCGGCACTCCACACCAGCAAGACAAGACCGGCAGCAATAGCAAGCAGCGCGAGAAGCATCATTCATCCTTGTGATATCGAAAGCGTAGAGGTGCGGTGGATAGTGTGCGGTTAACGGGCGGTCATTTGCAATTGGCAAGAGAGCGCCAATACTGTTTACGGTTCAAAGCAAAAGGGAGAACGCCTATGGACATACTTGGATCAGTGAGCAGCGCCATCATGGCGGTGGTCTGGGTTGTCTATTTCCAGCTCTTTTTTCTGCAGTATAAACGGGGCAACCGGGCGTACCTGGTGATTCACCATGCCCAGAATGAAAGCCCGGACGCCCCCTGCCTGCTGGTCAATATGGGGCAGGAGCCGGTCCACCTGCAATGTGTGCAGGCAATGACCAAAAACGAAAATGGCGAAGAGACGCTCTTCACGGTCACCAAGTATGACCGGGTTACCGCTGACGACCGCAATATCCAGGAGAGTCTGCGGCAGGGGCCGATCCAGCCGGGCGGCTACCTGGTGCTCGGGAGTTTCCGCGACATCATTCTCGGCCACCGGAGTGAGGACGAAGGCGCGGGCGAGCTGCTGGAGTGCGTGCAGGAAATGGAACTGCGCGCAGCGGTGGTCCACGGCCCCAGCAAGCACCCGATCGGCGTCCGGCGGCGCTTCTATCTGCGGCACAACGGCGACTCGCAAATTTACCCCAAGAACATCTATACCGAGCAGTTGACCCGGCGCCGGGATAAAAAAGAAGTCCGTACCTGGATTGAAGAAGAGCTGCACCCCAAGAACGTCGGGCGCAGCGAATCGGAGAATTCTGACCAGGCGGAAGACTAGCTGCGCTTGAAACTGGCCAAGGCCACGGCTGCAGCCACAAACAGTCCCCCGAACACACGGTTCATCTGTCGCTGGCGCTCGGGCGTGGTCATAAATCGGAACAGCTGGCTGGCCAGCAGGGCGTATCCCAGCATGACCAGACAGTCCACCAGAATCAGTGTGGCCCCCATGGTGGCCAGTTGCGGCCCATGGGGCTCGCCAGCTACCAGGAACTGCGGGAACAGCGCCACCAGAAACACCGTAGCCTTGGGATTGGTGAGATTCACCAGGGCGGACTGCCAGAAACGGCTACGGCCGTTCACCTCAGGCTGATCCTCACCAGTATTCACGCTGACCGGTTCCCGCCATTTCTGCACGCCCAGCCAGATGAGATAGGCAACTCCCAGCCATTTGATGATGGCCAGTGCCCACACCGATGACGCCACCAGTGCACCGAGGCCGGCACCCACCAGCACAATCTGCGCCCCATAGCCCAGCTGCAATCCCAGAATCGCCGGCATCGACTGGCGCACACCGTAGCGCAGCCCGTTGCTCATGGTATTCACTGCGCCGGCCCCGGGCGAAACGCTGATCAGAACTGCGGCCACGGTAAAGGTCAACCAGAGTGTGAGTGACATTCCTTATAGTCCAAATGCTGAAGTGTCAGGAGGAAATGCTAAACTGCCTTTGCCAACCCATAATAGCGCCATCAGGAGAAAACATCATGGCCAGCAAGCGGGCAAAGCCCACACAGGAAAGCGCGGTCAAACGCGACCTGAAAACCCCGAAGTACCAGATGCGGGTGGTTGAGGACAAGAGCAAGTATAAGCGTAAGCGGGACAAAATAGTGCGGGCAGAGGATTTCCGTAAGGCTGCCTGACCAAGAGGCTGTTTTACGAAAGTGCTTTTCCCGCAAACCAGAAACAACAAAGCCCGCACAAGGCGGGCTGCAGCTGAGTCTTTGACATTGGATCAGATAGAATCCAGACAGAGTCCCCAATGTTTGCTCTCATCCCAGATATATTCGTCGATTTTTCGGAAGCCAAATTGCTGGTCTGGGTTTTTGAACAGATATCCATCTGACGTGTACGCTGCTTTCCCTTTCACCAAAACTTTGATTCGTTGGCCGTCGATATCCTCGACGTAACCAAAGCGGTTGTCCATGGTGCAGACCATTTGGCCTCTTGATTTTGATGCGCTGACGAGCCCGTTAACCTTTTCTTGAAACGCACGTTCCTGTTCCATGCGCCGAGACCGCTCCCGCTGTTTGTATTGTTGCTGATAAGCATAGTCAGAATCTTTCACCATGCTGGTTGAAATATGGCGGGAAAGACGGAGCTGAGGGTCGGTTGGGTTTTGAATTGGCCTGGTTTTCACGCGGGCCAGCCAGCTCCCTTCCGGGCTTTTACACTCGAACAATCCAATATAACTGTTGATGTTGTCTGGGTTGTTATAGATTTTCTCCGATTCGAGCTGAGTAAGCTCCCCGCTTTCGATCTGAGTGCAGAAGTTTTCCAGAGCTCTTTTGGGTGAAAATGCTTTCCCCTTACTGAAGGGGTTTATTTCATCGGTACTCAAGAAGTTGACGAGTCGCTCTTTCGACAACTCGCTATTTACCATTTCGTCTACAGATTGGTATTTGGTGACATCCACGTCTTTTCCGCCAAAAAGCGTGGCACAGCCTGAGATTATAAAGAGAGTTGATAGCAGCAGAAGATTCTTCATTGTTGACTCTTTCCGTAGATAAAGCGTGATGTTTGGGTTTTCATACTGTATTCCTGATTGCAAGATTTAACGGGGGGTAAGTGCTTCAATGTCTACCCGCTGGTCTACGAACCCTGTGCGCCCGTTCGTCCGGAACCCGTAGACATCGCCATCGAAGAAAATCATTCCAGGATGGAGGTCCTGACTTCCCCAGATCATCTGTGTATCGGCGTAAACGGATTTCAGTATGGATTGCCCGAGTGCAGTTTTCTCGATGTTGTGCCTGACCATTGGGTCTATCTTCCGTCCCCCACGATTGGGTTTGAACGCGAGCTCTCCGCTTGCATCGTAGGTTCCCTCCGAATAGAGCCTTACCTCGGCGCTGTTGCCGGGGAGGGTCTTCCACGCCACTTGGAAGCCTGTCAGGGAAGAAATCGGGTCGTCCGGATCAACAGCCACTGCGCCACCAACATCGACGGTTACAACAATATCGGATGGCCAGTAAATAAAGCTCTCATCGGGGGTTTCGGAGCTGAGTTGCATGACGTAGATGGAGTCGGCGTGGTTGTCGCATCCTTGAATACATTCCAGTGAGGTATCTAGCGTCATCGCAACGCGTTCCAGTCGCTCTCGAATCAGGGCATTTGTCGCCAGTTTCGCCTCTTTTGCGGATTTGATCAGGACACCATCCTTCTCTGCGGGGAGGAAAGCCTGGCTGATGTATTCCATGCTCCCGTCGCCAGCCATCAGCCCCAGTACGAGGACCGCTGCTCCAAACTCGGCGCCGAGATCTGACGCTACTTGCCCTTTGAAGGCATCGCCTGCCATTGATGCCGTGGTGGAGTAGTCACTGACGCCCCACTGGTGAACGTACTCGGTCTTCAGTATCTGTGACTCCAGCTTTGCGCGGGTATCGCTTTCCGAGAGGTAGCGCGCCAGATAGCCCAGGCGCACCTGTTCATCCTGTGTCAAATTCGCATCTTCGTATTGGGGCGTATCCCATGCATCTTTCAGCCACGGCGAGGTGGCGCATCCGGAGAAAAGAGCGGTAAGGAGCACAGTAATTGACGTCTTGAAACCGCGGTTCGGGATCATCGTTTTCTGATTTTTGTAGAGGGTAAAGGTAACTTCGATCATGGGCGAAGTGGGGAAGTTGGAAGACGTTATCAGCTCGTGATCCTTGATGTAACAGGGCTCGAGAAGATTTGACGTTCTTTTTCATGTATCAAAAAGTAAACTTTATTGAAGGTTTCTACAGGGGGGAAGGGCAGGGTTGAGCACCCTTTTTCGCTTTGATGCGTTTGTGGAGTGAGTAGGCAGGAGAACTTTCAAACAACAAAGCCCGCACAGGGCGGGCTTCGTCAGAATTCTAAATGGTGCCCGGAGGCGGAATCGAACCACCGACACGGGGATTTTCAATCCCCTGCTCTACCAACTGAGCTATCCGGGCGTGTTGCGCGTCTGCTGTGCAACGGGGCGCTATTAAACCGGTTTCGCTGTTTTGAGTCAAGGCTGTGAGCCAAAAATTTCCGGATCTTTTGCCGGTTGCTCAGGCTTTGATCAATTGCGCTTATTGCTCCGGTGGCACGTAGCCTTCGGCCTTGTCGAAGGGCTCGTTGTTGAAGAAACGCTCCATCTGGGCCTGCAGGTATTTGCGGGTGTTCGGGTCCATCAGGCTCAGGTGTTTTTCGTTGATCAGCATGGTCTGCTGGTTCTGCCATTCCTCCCAGGCCTTTTTCGAGACGTTCTCCCAGATCTCCTGGCCTTTCTTGCCGGGCATCGGGGGGAAATCCAGTCCTTCCAGTTCTTGCTGGTATTTGCGGCAGAAAACAGTGCGGCTCATATCGGTTCCTGTTGAATCGGGCGCCTGTAGGGAAGGGCGCTGTGACTGACTGCGGGCGATGATAACAGATCTGCGGTGGGTCAGATCAGGGTGGCCTGTTCGGGATTGGTCAGCAGGCTGCGGATTGGTGCCGGCAGGCCGAGGGTGAGGGCTTCGTCGCGGTGTAGCCAGCGCCGGTGGTGGTTGTCGGCCACTGCCGTTCCTGCAGTGACCGAAAGCCGTGCGGGCTGGATGTGCAGGTGGTAGTGGCTGAAGGTGTGGCGGAAGCCGCCAATGAGTTCGGCGTCACTGCAGTCAAAACCGAAGGTTTGCTCGCAGGCGTTCGGCAGTTCGTCTGCGCCCAGCGCCGGGTCCAGTTCCGGCAGGCTCCACAAGCCACCCCAGATGCCGCTTGGCGGGCGCCGCTCCAGAAAGATGCGCCCCTGGTCATCTTCAAGGATGATCATCCAGGTGGTCTTCTCTGGTTTGGCCTTCTTGGGTTTGGAGCCGGGATACAGGCTGACCTCCTGGTTTGCGTATGCGGCGCAGCCGGTTTGCAGAGGGCATTGTTCGCACTTCGGACGGGCGCGAGTGCAGACCATGGCGCCCAGGTCCATGATGGCCTGGGTGTAGTCGCGTACCCGGCTGTCGGGCGTATGTTCTTCGGCGTGTTGCCAGAGCGTGTTCAGCACACTGGTCCGCCCGGGCCAGCCGGGAACGGCGTGGTAACGCGCCAGCACCCGTTTGACGTTGCCGTCCAGAATGGCCGCGCGCTGGCCGAAGGCCTGGGCCAGAATGGCGGCTGCAGTCGAACGGCCAATACCGGAGAGGGTCTCCAGTTGCTCCTGATTCGCGGGAAACTCACCGCCGAAATCGTCGACAACCGTTCTGGCGGCTTTCTGCAGGTTACGGGCGCGGGCGTAGTAGCCCAGGCCCGACCAGTGACTGAGTATGTCGTCCTCGGGGGCGGCGGCCAGCGCTTTGACGTCGGGAAAGCGCGCCATGAAAGCCTGGAAGTAGGGGATGACGGTAGTCACCTGGGTTTGCTGCAACATGATTTCCGACACCCACACCCGGTAAGCGTTGCGGTTGTGGTGCCACGGCAGGTCGTGCCTGCCGTGCTGGTCGTACCATGCCAGAAGCTCCCCGGCGAAGCGGTCACTCATCGGTTGAACAGACCTTTGACGGCGTCCTTGATCTTGTCGCCTTCCTCGCCCAGCTTCTCATCGATTTTTTCGCGGGCTTTCTCTTCCGCTTTCGCCCGGGCGCGATCGGTTTCCTCTTTCACCTTCGCCCGCGCTGCGTTGGCTGCGATGTCCTTCAGGGTGTCACGGAAGCGTGAGCCGTCAAAGGAACACAGGCCCGCGGGGTCCTCCGAGAAGTTGCCACGGCACTCTACCGGGATGACCACGTCCTCCACATACTCGGTCACGCGGCAGGCCTCGTCGCGGTGAATTTCGCCAACGACTCTCAGGCCGATCTCGTAATCCAGTTCGGTTTTCTCCAGATCCACGGTGCCGTCACCTTCCAGGCGCATACCGGCGAGGGCTGCCACCAGGTCAGTGTTGTTCAGGGTATTGCCATCAATCCTGAGAGTGCCCTTCATGTCGTTAAACGGCGTGGTGGTGCCCCAGTCGCTGTCGCCTAAGGATTCCTGGTTCACCAGTGCAATGCCCTGGCACGCCATGCGGGTCAGGTTCATCTGCCGGAATTCGCCTTCGGCAAGATTGAAGTTGATCTCGCCTTTTGCGTTCTCTCTCAGGGCGGAGACCCGGTTGCCGGTGGTTGTGATGTCCAGCTCGAGGTTGGCGCCACCGGAAAGCATGTCCACTTCGGCAAGATCCGTCAGCAATGGCAGCGTTTGCACGTTGCTGACGTTGGAGCCAATCGCCCAGCTCGGATTGTCGTTGCGGGCATCCAGGGTGGCGTTGGCGTCGAAGCTGCCGTAGTAGAGTTCGCCGCTGAATTCCTCTACCTCCAACAGACCGTCTTTGGCGGTGATGGAGGACTTGATTTCCTGGATGTTGAGGTTGCTGATAATCAGTTCGCCCAGTCCCAGGTCGATGTCCAGCAGCAGGGTACGCAGGGTTTCCAGTGGCAGCAGATCGGATTCTTCTGAGGCGCTCGCGGCACTGGCACTTCCGCCGGTGGACTCGTTGTCTTGCCCGTTATCGGCAGATGCGTCGGCCTGGGTCCCATCTTCCTCTTTCGCCGGCGGCAGGTAACGATCCGCGTTGATCGAGTCGCCCTGAAGATTCAGGGCCACCGCGCTGTTGCTCAGGGTGTAGCTGCCGCCGCCCGTGAAGGTGGTATCGTCCAGGCTGATGGACAGGTCACTCAGTTCGACAGAGCCGGCCGGACCACCAATGTTGGTGGAGAAGGCGATCGCCTCAAGCACTTCGGGGTCGTCGGTTTCTATGGCCGGCTGCCCGAGGGCATCCAGCAAGCTCTTCAAAGAGAACTCGTCGATGCTCAAGGTACCCTTGAGTTCGGGGTTATCCCCAAAGCCATTCACGGCCAGATCGGTATTCAGTGTCAGGTCAGCCAGACTGGCGGTAAAACCATTGATGGTGGCGGTTTCGTTTTCCAGATTGGCTTCGATGGCCCCGGCCAGTTCCGCGGTCACAGACTTGCCCCCAAACGGCTCTCCGTTCATGTCGAACACCGCTTCCAGATCCGAGATGCCGAATTCGTTCAGGGCTTCGTTGGCTGCAAGGCGGGCATTGAGACGACCATCCACCGCAAACTGAGGCTGATTGGTTTCGAAGCGGAAGCTGATGTCCAGCGGGAAGCTGCTACCCAGCGTGATCTCGCTGGCATTCACGGCGAAATCTTCCAGGGTGACGGACTGGCCTGTGCTTTCGTCGTTATAGTGGATCTGGGCGTTGCTGATCTGGACGTTCTCAACGTTGAAGTTCAGCGGCTCGCCATCCCCGGCGGCTTCCCCGGTCTCTGCCTGTGCCTCCGGCTGCTCGTCTGCGGTGGCGGTGTCATCCTCTGAAGGAGCTTCCTCCTGCGCGGCGTCGCCCTCTGGCATGATGCGGGTCCAGTTGCCGTTGCCGTCCTGGTCGACTTTCAGGCGGGCATCAAGGCCATCAAGCAGGAAGGTGTTCACCCGCGGTGACATGGCGATGAGTGACCAGAAGTCCACCTGTGCCACCAGTTGGTCCAGGCGCACAAAGCGTTCGCCTTCCAGAGTGGCTTCCACGTCATTGAGCTCGAGGCCGAGAGGAATGAATGACCAGCCGATATCACCCTCAAGAATCAGATCGAGGTTGGTGGCGTTTTCTGCGGCTTTTTCAATCTGCGGTTTATACGTGTTGGGGTCGATGACCATCACAGCAATGGCGACGGCGGCGATGGCCAGAACGATAAGGCCAACAATGGCGAGCGCAATATAACGAACAGCTTTCATGATTCAGGCTTCCTTCCGATGTGTGCCATGTTTATGCGTCCGGGTGCCGCAATGAGAACAGCCCTAAGGATAACGCAGGGTTAACAAAATAAAAGCGCCGATGTATGACAATACGTTAGTGATAGGCCAAAATAGGCGCGCTGAATTTATACGCTGTCATTGAGACAAACCTACAACGATAAAAAGGAGCTGGCTGTGGCTATCACCGTATCGATCGAACTGAACCGGGAACTGGAAATACCGGGCGGTTACGATGAAGTGTTCGATCTGTTGGCCGATGTACCCCGTTCTGCAAGTCACTTCCCGAAGGTGGACAAGCTGGTTGATCTGGGCGACAACACCTACCGCTGGGAAATGGAAAAGGTGGGCGTCGACAAGCACGCCATCCAGTCGGTTTATGCCTGCAAATACGCCGCAGACAAAGACAACGGCAAGATCACCTGGGAGCCGGTGAAAGGTGAGGGCAATGGTGTGGTGCGCGGATCCTGGACCGTGAAAGCCGCCGGTGACAACGCGACTGCCGTCAGATTCCAGACCAGCGCGGAACTGACCGTGCCGCTGCCGAGTCTGTTGAAGCTGGCCATCAGTCCGGTGATCAAGCACGAGTTCAACAGCCTGGTGGACACCTATATGAACAATCTGAAGAAAGCCTTCTGAACGAGCCGGCTATCAACGCCATAAAGCCCATTGTGGGACTCCGGGATTCATAAAAGGTATAATCCGCGAACAATCAGTTTCCGGCATTTTGCCTATTCATGACTTGGAGTCCCCATGGCCGAACGCAAGGCTCGGGTAGAAAGAAATACCCTCGAAACCCAGATTACCGTTGAGATCAACCTCGACGGCACCGGACAGTCCTCCTTCGATACCGGTGTGCCGTTCCTGGAGCACATGATGGATCAGATCGCCCGCCACGGGCTGGTGGATCTGAACATCGTCTCCAAAGGCGATCTGCACATTGATGACCACCACACTGTGGAAGACATCGGTATCACCCTGGGGCAGGCGTTCAAGCAGGCAGTGGGCGACAAGAAAGGCATTCGCCGTTACGGCCACGCCTACGTGCCGCTGGATGAAGCCCTGTCGCGGGTGGTGATCGACCTGTCCGGGCGTCCGGGCCTGATGATGGACGTTCCCTACACGCGGGGCGCGGTGGGGGGCTTTGATGTGGATCTGTTCGAGGAATTCTTCCACGGCTTCGTGAACCACTCCATGGTGACCCTGCACATCGATAACCTGAAGGGCAAGAATACCCACCACCAGATCGAAACGGTATTCAAGGCCTTCGGCCGTGCCCTGCGCATGGCTATCGAGATGGACGAGCGCATGGCGGGCATTACCCCGTCCACCAAAGGCTCTCTGTAAACGGTCATCCAAGGACACCGCATCAATCATGAAAACCGTTGCCATCATCGACTACGGCATGGGCAACCTGCACTCTGCCAAAAAGGCGGTAGAGCATGTCGCCCCGGACACCACCGTACTGGTCACTGACAACGCCGCAACCATTCGCGAAGCCGACCGGGTGATCCTGCCCGGCGTCGGTGCCATCCGTGACTGCATGGCCGAAATCCGCCGCCTGGGTGTCGACACCCTGGTGCGGGAGGTATCGCAGGATCGCCCGTTTCTGGGTATCTGCGTCGGCATGCAGGCACTGATGTCCCGCAGTGAAGAAAACGGCGGTGTCGACTGCATCGGGCTGTTTCCCTCACAAGTACGCTACTTTGGCGACGACCTGAGCGAGAACGGTGAGCGCCTGAAAGTCCCCCACATGGGCTGGAACGAGGTCTACCAGACCTCTGAGCACCCGCTGTGGCACAACATTCCCGACGGCGACCGTTTCTATTTCGTGCACAGCTACTACGCCGAAGCCGAGGGCAACGCCGATATGGCCGGCCGCACGCGCTACGGTGTGGATCTGGCCGCCGCGGTGGCCAAAGACAACATTTTTGCAGCGCAGTTCCACCCGGAGAAAAGCGCCCGGGCGGGGCTGCAGTTACTGAAGAACTTTACTGACTGGACCGGAAAATGCTGATTATCCCCGCCATTGATCTGAAAGACGGCAAATGCGTGCGCCTGCGCCAGGGCCGCATGGACGATTCCACCGTGTTCGGTGATGATCCCGTGGATATGGCCACCCGCTGGGTGGAAGCCGGCGCCCGCCGCCTGCACCTGGTGGATCTGAATGGTGCCTTCGCCGGCGAGCCGGTGAACGGCGAAATCGTGCAGGCCATTGCCCGCAAGTATCCGGACCTGCCGATCCAGATCGGTGGCGGCATTCGTTCTGCAGACACCATTGAGGCCTATCTGAAGGCCGGCGTGCAGTGGGTCATCATTGGCACCAAAGCGGTGAAAGAACCCGAGTTCGTTACCGAAATGTGCAAGACATTCCCGGGCCACATCATTGTGGGTCTGGATGCCAAAGACGGCCGCGTTGCCACCGACGGCTGGGCGGAAGTGTCGGAAGTGATGGCCACCGATCTGGCCAAACGCTTTGCCAATGACGGCGTGGATTCCATTGTCTACACCGACATCAGCCGTGACGGCATGATGCAGGGCGTGAATGTGGAGGCCACAGCGGCGCTGGCGGAAGCGGGCGGTATTCCGGTGATCGCCTCCGGCGGCGTCACCAATATGGATGACCTCAAGCGTTTGGCCACCGTGGCCGACAAGGGCATCCTGGGTGCGATCACCGGTCGCGCCATCTACGAGGGCACGCTGGATGTGGCAGAGGCTCAGGCCTACTGCGACAGCCTCCAGGCATAAGGATTCCGACGATGGCACTGGCCAAACGCATTATCCCCTGCCTCGACGTGGACAAGGGCCGCGTGGTAAAGGGCGTGAACTTTGTCGATATCCGTGATGCCGGTGACCCGGTGGAAGTGGCCCGCAAATACAACGAGCAGGGCGCCGACGAAATCACCTTTCTGGACATCACCGCCAGCCACGAGAGCCGCGACACCACCTATGAAACCGTGGAGCGCATGGCCAGCCAGGTGTTCATCCCGCTGACCGTGGGCGGCGGCGTCCGCACCGTGGACGATATCCGCAAGCTGCTGAATGCCGGCGCCGACAAGGTCTCGATCAACACTGCGGCGGTGTTCAATCCGGAATTTGTGCGCGAGGCGGCGGAGCGGTTCGGTCGCCAGTGCATTGTGGTGGCGATCGACGCCAAACGTGTGTCGGCCGAAGGTGAAACCCCGCGCTGGGAAATCTTTACCCACGGCGGCCGCAAGCCCACCGGGCTGGATGCAGTGGAGTGGGCGCGGAAAATGACCGAGATGGGCGCCGGTGAGTTATTGCTGACCAGCATGGATCGTGACGGCACCAAGATCGGTTTTGACCTGGGCCTGACCCGTGCGGTCAGCGATGCGGTTTCGGTGCCGGTGATTGCGTCCGGCGGCGTGGGCGAGTTGCAGCATCTGGCCGATGGCGTCACCGAAGGCGGCGCCGATGCGGTGCTGGCGGCATCGATTTTCCACTTTGGCCAGCACACCATTCCCGAAGCAAAGGCCTTTATGAAAGCGCAAGGAATTGAGGTTCGGGAGTAAACCGCAGGTCGGATCAGGCTACGCCGTAATCCGACAAACCAGGGCCAGGCATAGCAACATTATTCACTTTTGGCGTAAGCGGGCCGGATGGTCTGCTTTTCGCCATCCGCAAACATCGGGCGGTTGTTGTTCCTCATCGCCCACAGGCCACTCACCGTCGCCACCGCAATGCCCTGCTCATCCAGCATCGGCAGGTGCTTCTCCAGATAGTCCACGGTCACTTTGTGCGGGTGGCCAATGCCGACGGCGCTGCCATTCTCTTTTGCCCGCTGGATCAGCAATCTGAACTGACGATCCACATACTCTTCGGTCTGCTCGTGGTCCAGAAACACGTCACGGGTCAGGGTCGGGATTTGGTAGGCGTCGGCAATCTCACCGGCAATGGACGATGCGATGGTGCGGCTGTCAACGAAGTACACCGGAAAGCGGTCGAGCTCGGACATCACCCAGTCCATGGGCTCCAGTTGCTGTGTCAGCAGGCTGCCCATGTGATTGTTCACGCCCTTCACGTGCGGGATGGATTGCAGTGCCCGGCGAAGGGTGGTTTTCAGGCTCTGCGAGCCCATCTCCGGTGTGAGCCCGCCGGGGCCCAGGCCGAAATTGCGGGTATTCGCCATGGGCGCGTGCAGCATGATTTCTTTCTGCTGCTGGTGGGCCAGTTTTGCCAGCGCCACCGTGTGCCGGCGGTAAGGCAGAAAAGCGAGGGTGATGGGCTGCTCAAGATTCGCCAGCCGTTTGCCCTCGTGGAGGTTATGCCCCATGTCATCAATGATGATGGCGATGGTGGGCGGCATTTGCCCGGCCTCAGGGCGCCCCGGCGTCTCCGCACTGACCGAGGTTGCCAGCACTGCGGTGGCAACCAGCGAGAGTAGCTTTTTCAAGGGCATTAATCCGTGCTGACCTGATCCGACTGTTTTTCGCGTTTTTCCAGGATTCGCAGCCCCTTGAGCAGGTTCAGTGCTGAACGCAGCTGGTAGTCGCGCTCTGCTGCCGAGGCGTTTTGCGCCTCTTCGCTGGCGGCATCCTCGCCCTCACTCTGACTGTCCAGGTGACCACTGAGGTCTGCTTCGGTAAAGAAGGGCTGGCCATCCAGTTCCTGCAGCTCTGCGGGCTTGACCTCAATGTCCGGCTTGATGCCCTTGGCCTGAATTGAGCGCCCATCTGGTGTGTAATAACGGGCCGTGGTCATCTTGATGGCGTGGGTTTCATCCAGCGGGATAACCGTCTGGACGCTGCCTTTGCCGAATGACTGAGTGCCCATGACCACCGCGCGCTGGTGATCCTGGAGGGCGCCGGCCAGAATTTCCGACGCCGAGGCGGAACCGCCGTTGATCAATACTACGATCGGGGTGCCTTCCATCATGTCGCCGGCCTTGGCGTTGAAGCGCAGGCGGGAGCTCTGGATGCGGCCCTCGGTATAGACAATCAGGCCTTCGTCAAGCAGGGCGTCAGACGCCTCCACCGCCGCCTGCAGAATGCCGCCGGGGTTGTTGCGCAGGTCAATGATCAGGCCGTCGAGATCCTGGCCGTAGTCTTCTTCCAGTGTCTTCAGGGTGTCGACAAATTGAGTGCCGGTGTCGGCCTGGAACTGGGTAATGCGTACATAACCGTAGCCGTTATCGATCAGACGCGACTTGATGCTGGTGACCTTGATGACGGCCCGCTCCACATCAATGACGATCGGCGCACTTTCGCCTTCCCGCATGATGGTAAGGCTGAGAACGGTGCCGGGCTTGCCGCGCATGAGTTTGACCGCCTCTTCAAGGGACATGCCCTTGACCGGCTTGTCGCCGAGCTTGATGATCAGGTCGCCGGCCTGAACGCCGGCTTTCTGGGCCGGGGTGTCGTCAATCGGTGAGATGACCTTGACGAAGCCGTCTTCCATGCCCACTTCAATGCCGAGGCCGCCGAACTCCCCGGAGGTGCTTTCCTCCAGCTGTTCGTAATCTTTCGGCGCCAGATAGGTGGAGTGCGGGTCGAGTTCCGACAACATGCCCTTGATCGCACTTTCCAGCAATTTGCGGTCGTCCACTTCCTCAACATAAGCATCCTTGATGCGGCTGAAGACTTCGGTGAACTTGCGCAGGTCCTCCAGCGGAAGCTGTTCCTCCGGATCGGGCAACTGAATCTGGACGCGCTCGCCATTCTGCACGCCCTGGAGCAGCTCTTCGGTTCTGTCATCGGCTTCCTGGGCATGAACAAGGCCCGGAAGTGCAATAAAGCAGGTAATCAGAGTCAGTGCGCGGATGGTTGCGGCATGGTGTGTACTTCTGGCCCGTCTCATTCACTTATCCTGTGTTTATTCCGATGGTTGAACAGTTTCCTGCGCGTCCGGACAGTATGGCGGTAGTGTCGGGGTTTGTCAGCCCTTGGCAACGTCAGACGAGACCAGCCTCACTTGCCAAGCCAGGAGCGCGGATTGACCGGCTTGCCATTGTGACGAATCTCGAAATAGAGCGCCGGATCGTTGGTGCCGCCGGTGCGGCCCGCGGCCGCTATGGCCTCGCCCGCTTCGACCCAGTCACCTGGGCTGGTAAACAGGCTGCTGCTGTGTCCGTACAGGGTCATGTAGCCATCGCCGTGGTCGACGATGGTGATCAGGCCAAAGCCCCGGAGCCAGTTGGCGAACACCACCCGGCCATAATGCACCGCCTGGATATCCGCCTCTTCGTCGGTATTCATCAGCAGCCCGTTCCGACGCAGTTTGCCGTCGGCGTAGCGGTCGCCAAAGTTGCTGAAGACCCGGCCTTTGGCCGGCCACGGCAGTTGCTGGCGTAAGGATTTGAAGGGCTTTGACTCATTGGGCGAAGGAATGCTGGCAATGGCTTCTTCTACCTCGCGCAGCAGCTTTTCCAGGCGCTCGCGGTCTGCCGCCAGTTCTTCCCGTTCGCCCTTGCGGTCGTCAATTTCGGCGTTCAGCGCAGCCAGGGTATCCTGGCGTTTCGACTTGTTGGCACTGAGCTGGTCCTGACGCTGTTCCACGTCCTGTTCCAGTTTGCCGAGGCGGACCCGCGTGGCCTGAACATCCTGCCGGGTCTGGCGCAGCTGGCGGAGGTTTTCGTTGAACACCTCGAGTCGCTGCACCGTGTCGCGGCTCAGGTATTCGTAGTAGGTCATGGTGCGGGCGATCTTGTCCGGATCAATCTCGTTGAGCAGGACCTTCACGGCCGGGGCGTCCCCCTCCATCCATGCGGCGCGAATCTGCTTTTTCAGGTTCTGGCGCTGGCTTTCGAGCGTGCGGATAAGGTCGGTTTCCTGTTTTTTCAGCGTTTTCAGGCGTTGCTGCTGTTCTTCTGCCTGACGTCGCAGCTCCCGCCGCTCCCGGGTCAGACGACTGATATCGCGCTCGATATCGGTCAGCTGTTGCTCCAGGGACGAACGGTCTTCCTCGGCCTCGGCAAGCCACTGATCAATGTCAGCGATCTGTTCCTTCAGGGCCCTGATCTGACCGGGTGTGACCTCTTCCTCGGCCAGCGCCGGCAGGGCACCGCAAAGCAATGCCGCTGCCAGCATCAGCCGGGGTAGCAACCGGTCTCTCAATCGAAATCTACCAGGCTGTGCCCGGTCATTTCCGCTGGTTGATCGAGTCCCATCAGGGCAAGCAGGGTGGGCGCCACATCGCTCAGGCTGCCGTCGTCCCTGAGATGGACGTTGCGGTGGCCGGTATAGACCAGCGGCACCGGGCCGATGGTGTGCGCGGTATGGACCTGACCGGATTGCGGATCGGTCATTTGTTCGCAGTTACCGTGATCGGCCGTAATCAGTGCCTCGCCGCCGACTTCATCCAGTGCTTCCACAATTCTTTTGACGCACTGATCGAGGCACTCTGCTGCCTTGATAGCGGCGTCGAGCTTGCCGGTGTGACCGACCATATCGCCGTTAGCGTAGTTGCAGACCACCAGGTCGTACTTGCCGCTCTTGATCGCCTCGACCAGCTTGTCAGTGACTTCCGGCGCGCTCATCTCTGGCTGCAGGTCGTAGGTGGCCACCTTGGGCGAGGGCACCAGGATACGATCTTCGCCTTCGAAAGGCGTTTCAAGGCCGCCGTTGAAGAAGAAGGTCACGTGGGCATACTTCTCGGTTTCGGAAATGCGGAGCTGGGTTTTGCCCAGGCCGGATACGTATTCGCCCAGGCCGTTTACCAGCTGCTCGGGAGGGTAAGCGCAGGAGGTGTTGATGTCTGCCGCATACTCGGTGAGCATCACGAAGTTTGCCAGTTCCGGGTGCTTGCGGCGATCGAAGCCGTCGAAGTCCTGGTCCACAAACGTGCGGGTCATCTCGCGGGCACGGTCGGCGCGGAAGTTCATGAACAGCACCGCATCGCCGTCGTTGATGGTGCCTTCCGGTTCGCCGGCGTTGTGAATGCGGGTGGGCTTGACGAATTCATCGTTCTCGCCGCGTTCATAGGCCTGCTCCAGGGCCGATACCGGATCCGGGGCGGTGAACTCGGCTTCGCCTTGGGTCATCAGGTTGTAGGCGGCTTCCACCCGGTCCCAGCGGTTGTCGCGGTCCATAGCGAAGTATCGGCCGACAATCGAGGCAACGCGACCCACACCCAGGCTTTTCAGTTTGGCGGCGGCTTTTTCCAGGGACGGTCTGGCACTGCGGGGTGGCATGTCGCGGCCGTCCAGGAAGGCGTGAATGTAGACTTCCTTCGCGCCCCGGGCGGCGGCCATTTCCGCCGCTGCCAGAATGTGTTCTTCATGGCTGTGGACGCCGCCCGGCGACAGCAGCCCCATCAGATGAACCGCGCGCCCGCTGCCGACGGCTTTGTCGATGGCCGCGCACAGTGTCGGGTTCTTCGCGAAGGTACCGTCTTCGAGGTCTTTGTCGATCCGGGTCAGGCTCTGGTACACCACGCGACCGGCACCAAGATTCATGTGGCCCACTTCGGAGTTGCCCATCTGGCCCTGGGGCAGACCTACAAACATACCGGAGGTGTTGATCAGGGTTTTCGGCTGTTGCTGCCAGAGCTTGTCCCAGAAGGGGGTGTTGGCGTTGCTGATGGCATTGTCGTCGGCCGGGTCGCGGTGGCCCCAGCCGTCCAGAATAATCAGTGCAGTCGGCTTACGCGTCGCAGTCATCACTTGATCCGGTATGGTTTTGAAGTTTGTAAAGAGAAGTGCAGATTCTAACCGTTTTCATTCCGTCAGGCCATGTAGGTCTGCCTTCTGTCACCGGAGCAGGGTGTGTATAATCCCGCCAAACTAATTAACTGGGTGTTTTCATGGACAGGTTTATTGAATTTGCCGTCAACCACTACATTCTGGTGTCGCTGTTTGTAGCGTTTCTGCTGGCGATTCTGGTGCTGGAGTCCCGCCGTGGCGGGCAGAAAATTTCAGCGCAGGGTGCGGTAAGTCTGATCAACCGTGATGAGGCCGTGGTGGTGGACATCCGCGACCGCAAGGACTTCGGCGAAGGCCGTATTACTGGCTCGGTGAATATCCCGCTGAACGCCATCAAGAGCCGTGCCAATGAGCTGAAAAAGTTCAAGGGCAAGCAGATTATTGTGGCCGACAAGATGGGCCAGCACTCGGCGATGGCGGTCAAACAGCTGAAAGCGGAAGGATATGAGAACGTGGTCCGCCTCAATGGTGGCATTGCGGACTGGAAAAGCAGTAACCTTCCTCTGGTCAAGAAGTAAAATACTGAATAATACAAAAAGGATTGAGCATGGCTGAGAACGAGCAAGGCGCAGCAGGCAGCGAAAACCAGAACCAGCCGCAATTCGCGCTGCAGCGTATCTATGTGAAGGACCTGTCCTTCGAATCCCCCAACTCACCGGTGGTTTTCCAGGAGCAGTGGAAGCCGCAGGTGAATCTGGACCTGAACACCTCTCACAACAAGGTGAGCGACAACCAGTATGAAGTGGTGTTGTCCTTGACGGTCACCGCAAAAATGGGTGAGAAGGTGGCGTACATCGTCGAGATCCAGCAGGCCGGTGTGTTCCTGCTGCAGGGCATTGAAGGGCCGCAGCTGGGCCAGATGCTCGGTGCCTACTGCCCGACCATTCTGTTCCCGTATGCCCGCGAGGCCATCGACGGCGTTGTCAACAAGGGCAGCTTCCCGGCGCTGATGCTGGCACCGGTGAACTTCGACGCTATCTACGCCCAGGCGCTCAAGCGCAAGCAGGAAGAAGGCGCAGGTGAAGCGAAAGAAGAGCAGACCCACTGAGTAAATTACCGGTGAGTTGCCTGTAAAAAAACCGGCTAAGGCCGGTTTTTTTATGCCTGGGGTTTGGTGCCACCCTTCCTGCCACCGACGTCAGACGGCGCCGTCGAAACCGAGTTGTCGCCAGGCCTCGTAAACCACCAGGGCAGCGGTATTGGACAGGTTCAGGCTGCGGCTTTCCGGACGCATGGGAACCCGCAGGCGCTGGTTTGCCGGCAGGGATTCGCGCACGTCGATGGGCAGGCCACGGGTTTCCGGGCCGAACATCAGGTAGTCACCATCCCGGAACGCCGTCTGGTGGTAGGGGTGACTGCCTTTTGTCGTCAATCCGAACAGCCTTGCGGGTTGCTCGCTGTCCAGAAAGGCCGGGTAATCCTTGTGCACTTTCAGCGTGGCGTATTCGCTGTAATCCAGCCCGGCCCGCCGCATCTGCTTGTCTTCCAGAGTAAACCCCAGAGGTTCGATCAGATGCAGCTGGCACCCGGTGTTGGCGCAGAGCCGGATGATATTCCCGGTGTTCGGCGGAATCTCCGGCTCAAACAACACCACGTGCAGCATGCGATCAGCGCTCGACAGCCAGGGCGACACCCATGCCGCCGCCAATGCACAGCGTCGCCAGACCTTTTCTGGCATCACGGCGCTGCATCTCGTGCAGCAGGGTGACCAGGATACGACAGCCGGAAGCGCCGATCGGATGACCGATAGCGATGGCACCCCCGTTCACGTTCACCTTATTGGTGTCCCAGCCCAGTTCCCGGTTCACTGAAATGGCCTGGGCCGCGAAGGCCTCGTTGGCCTCGATCAGGTCCAGATCGTCCACGGTCCAGCCGGCCAGTTTCAGGCAGCGCTGGCTGGCAGGGACCGGCCCGGTTCCCATGATGGTGGGGTCAACGCCGGCGTTGGCGTGCGCCTTGATCGTCGCCATAGGCTTCAACCCCAGCTCTTTTGCCTTGTCAGCACTGCACACGATGACTGCCGCGGCGCCATCGTTCAGAGACGAGGCGTTGCCCGCGGTCACCGTGCCGTCTTTCCGGAACGCCGGGCGCAGCTTGCCGAGACCATCGGCGGTTACGCCGTCACGGGGGTTCTCGTCCTTGTCGACCACCAGCGGGTCGCCTTTGCGCTGAGGAATGCTGACCGGCACAATCTGGCCGTCAAAATAGCCGGCGTTCCGCGCGGCCACGGCTTTCTGTTGCGAGGCGGCGGCAAACTCATCCTGCTCTTTCCGGCTGATGCCGTACTTGTCCACGATGTTCTCGGCGGTGACGCCCATGTGGTAATCGTTGAACGCATCCCACAGGCCATCTCTGATCATGGTGTCGACCATGTTCCAGTCGCCCATGCGCTGACCGTTACGGCTGTTCGGCAATACATGGGGTGCCTGGCTCATGCTTTCCTGACCGCCGGCGATCATCAATTCGGCATCGCCGAGGCGAATCGCCTGCACCGCCATATGCACGGCTTTCAGGCCCGAACCACACACCTTGTTAATGGTCATCGCCGGTACGGAGGCGGGCACACCCGCGTTGATGGCGGCCTGGCGCGCCGGGTTCTGGCCGCAGCCGGCGGTCAATACCTGGCCCAGCACAACTTCGTTGATCTGATCGGCAGGTACGCCGGTTTCTTCCAACAGGGCCTTGATCACGGCAGATCCGAGCTGGTCAGCAGGCAGGCCCGAGAGGCCCCCGCCGAAACTGCCGACGGCAGTCCGTTTGGCGGCAACAATGACGACATCACGCATAGTCTTTCTCCGGTTCGGATGGCGCGGGGACGGTACGCCGCGCCTGCAGGGAAGTGATTTCCGCCATTGTATCGGAAAGGAGTTGGGTGGCCAAAGCTACTAAAGTTGGGAGGTGGCGAGGAGGCGAGGCAGGCCTTCCAAAACACGCTGTGAATACGTCCCCGCTCCACCCATGGCTCCGCACGGTTTTGGAAGGCCTGCCCCGCCTCCGCTCATTCAACTTGTTGCTACATGTTCAAGCTACGACCACCATCCACGGCGAGGATCTGGCCAGTGATGAAAGGAGCGTCGCAGATCAGGAATGCGATGGTGCTCGCGATGTCGTCGGGGTTGCCGGTTCTGGCCAACGGGGTTTTGGCCAGTATCGATTGCTGGTGCACTGCATCAACTTCGCCTTCGCCCTCTGGCCAGAGGATGGCGCCGGGGGAAACGCCGTTGACGCGAACAGTCGGCGCCAGATCTTTCGCCCAGGAACGGGTGAGAGCCGCCAGGCCGGCTTTGCTGCTGCAGTAAAGTGGGTGGTCAGCCAGGGGCTTTTCGCTGTAGATGTCGATAAGGTTAACAATCGCGCCCCCGGACTCCCGCAGTGCGGGCAGGCAGGCCTGGCCGAGGAAGAATGGCGCCTGCAGGTTGGCGCCCATGATGGTGTGCCAGTCATCCTGGGTGGCGGATTCGGTGGGGTTGGGGTAGAACACCGAGGCGTTGTTGATCAGACCGTCCAGCCGCCCCCAACGATCGATTGCCTGCCGCGCCAGCATCGCCACCTGCTCTGGCTGAGCAAGGTCTGCCTGCACTGTTGCCGCGGAGTTGGTGCGCGCATCGTTGAGCTGGTTTGCCAGAGCTGTCGCCTGTTCATCGCGGGAGCGATAGTGGATCACCACGTTCCAGCCGCGACCGTGCATGACTTCGGCGGTGCGGGCGCCAAGACGATGGGCGGCGCCGGTGATGAGGACAACGGGAGAAATACTCATGGTTCAGGCCTGCTGCTGATGAATCAGCCTGGCTATACGTTGCAGACGTTCCTGCCGGATTGCTTCACCGAGGGCCTTGCCTTTGAATCCCTGCGCCAATAACTCCCTGGCATCAACGGTGCTGGCGGCCTGTTCGGCTTCGGCGAGCAGTGTCAGGGTCGGGTGTGAGGCAGTGGGTAAGGCGCAGAACAGTACCTGTAGCAGGCTCTGGAAACGGTCAGGGCGGCGCCAGGCATCGGTGTCGTCGAGATAGCCGAGCACGGTGTCTTCGGTTATGGTCTGGTCATTCTGCGTCTCAAGCTGGCGGCAAAGGCGGGTGGTCAGCCGCGCCAGATCCTGACAGTCATTGGGGGCCTTCAGGACTCTGGCGCGGGCCCTGGCTGTCTGCTCAGGCAGGGGGGAGAGCAAGGCCGCAAAACGGGTGTCGGTGTGGTCGCTGCTTTCGCAGGCACAGCGAAGGGCGGCCAGGGCCGCCTCAAAGGTATCCGCTTGCGCAAGTTCCGGAATCAGTTTCGCCAGCGCGTTGCAGTCTCTGAGCACTACAAAGAAGGTGCCGGGTTCGTTCTCATGGAGGGCGCGCTGGATTTCCTGCCACACCCGTTCGGCGACGAGATGGCTGACCTCGTCGTCGGCCACCATCTGCTTCATTAGGGCCATGGTGTCATCCGCAACCCGGAACCCCATCGGGGCAAGGCGCGCGGCAAAGCGCGCGGTGCGCAGTATGCGCAGCGGGTCCTCGGCAAATGCAGCGGAAACGTGCCTTAGCTTTCGTGCGTCAAGGTCTGCCCGACCGTTGAAGGGGTCCACCAGGGTGCCGGTTTCGGATCGGGCCATGGCATTGATGGTCAGGTCACGGCGGCGCAGGTCGTCTTCCAGACTGACGTCCGGCGCGCTGTACACGGTAAAGCCATGATAGCCCCGCCCCGCTTTTCGTTCGGTGCGGGCCAGAGCGTATTCTTCACGGGTCTCGGGGTGCAGGAAGACCGGAAAGTCCGCACCCACCTGCTTGAATCCGCGCTCAAGCATGTCGTCGGGTGTGGCGCCCACCACCACCCAGTCCTGGTCCTTGACCTCAAGGCCCAGAAGTTCATCGCGTACTGCACCGCCCACCAGATAGATGTTCATGTGCCCGGGAATGCTCCAATGCCGGAAATGTCCGGGGATTATCGGCGCTGGGCGCAACGGAGGCAAACCGGGTCAGATAAAAAAAGCCCGGCTCTTGCGAGCCGGGCTTTTGCTTGCTGTGTTTCGTAGTTGCCAGTGGCGGGGCAGCTCTAGAATGCAGCGCCCAGCTCAATGGCGGCACCCACGTCCGCATCGCTGACCAGCGCACCGATGTCAAGGCGGGCGCCGAAGGGTGACAGGCCGATACCGGCGGTAAACTGGGTTTTTTCCTCGATGCCGTCGTTATCATCGTTGCTGGCCAGGTTCTGGCGAACACCCGCGCGCAACTGGGCGTAGCGGAAGGCGTCGAACTCGGCACCAACGGCGAGCCACTGGGTGTCGTCGGCGTAACCGAAACCTTCCTTCTTGGTCAGATCGAGCTCGGCGGTCAGTACATGGAAGTCGCCCTTGTGAGCAATACCGGCGGTTACCAGCGGGTTAAGCTCAAGGGTGTGCTCCTCTTCCATCTTGCGGGGGTCGTCGCTGGCGGCGGAGTCGAGTTCCATCGGAATCAGGTTTCTGACCACAACACCTGCGTTCCATTGCTGTTGCTCACCGAACGCATAGGCGGCGCCGAGGTCCACGTTGAAACCGCTCTTGGTGGTTTCGTTATCCTCGTCATCGAAGTCATCGTCCTCAAAGCCGGAAACGGTTTCGGTGTACTGGAACGTGCGCAGCTGAACGTATTTCGGCGAAACGCCGAGTTGCAGGGAATTGCCGTTGTCCAGTTCCAGTGAGCGGGCAAAGCTCAGACCGGCTTCGACGACGGCCGAGGCCAGCACGCGCCCACGGGACTGCAGATCCCGGTCCAGGTCAGCCGCGGCGAGCGTGGCGGCGTCGGCGTTCTCCAGGGCTGCCAGGAACGCATCATCATCCTCATCGAATTCACCACGCACGGTTGCCTGCAGGTTGGCATTGGTGAAAAAGCCAACTGAGTAAGAGTTGGTGGGAATTGCGACGGCCAGGCCCAGACCAACGTCCGTGCGGACGGTGTCGCGGTCGAACGCGTTGAGTTGTTGGCGCAGTTCTCCGGCGGCGCGCTGAGCTTCTGCCGGGTTCGAGCCGCGATCCAGGTCCTCAAAGCGGTCGATGGTGTCCTGAATGTCATCAATCTGATCGATGGTTTCCTCTTCGTCCGCCATGCGGGCGTTCACAGAGGGCAGAATCAGGCCGAAATCGTCGGACCACTGGTGATGATCGGCAGCCAGCATGGCAGGGTTGGCCATACTTGCGGCAGCGGGATGCGCGACGGCGACGCCGGTGCCGCCCATGGCAAAGGAGCGGGACGACATGAATGCTTGCGGGCTCGCCAGTGCAGTGGAGGTGGCTACGGACAGGCCGATGGCGATAGACAGCTTGGTCAGACGGGTTTCGGTCATGGAATTTCCTGTGTTCTCTTGTTCGGTTGGGTCGTTAATTATTAAGCGTCTGTTAGATTAGAGAAATTCCGGAGCAGACACATGGGTTAACGGGTAACGGTTTGTTTTCCGGATGTAAATGGCGGTAGGTTTTTGCCGCCCGATCGTGAGAGGTTTGCCGGCTCAGGAGGGCTAATTTCATCTAATCAACCAGTTAGAAAACATGGCGTGATTTTTTCATGTGGACCGTCAAATGACACTTTGCGGAGATTGACATGACCCTGCGCTGGATACTGGCACCTGTTCTGGCCCTGACGATGGCAGCCTGTGCCCCGGTAGGCATTTACCAGAAAGGTGAGGGCAGCGACCGGGAGCTGGAGCCGATTACCGTTCGGGTAAGCGGTTTTGGCACCTACGAAGACGCCTCCCGGGATCGGCTGAACACCCAGAAACGCCTGTTGGCACGCCGCTCCTCGAAGCTGGACGCCTATCGCAACCTGGCCGAGCGGGTGTATGGCACGGTGATCTATGGCAGCTCCACAGTGAACGATTTTGTGCTGCGGAATGACATGTTCCGCACCTACGTGGACAGTTATATTCGTGGTGCCAGGATGGTGGCGGTTAATGAGCACAGTGACGGCGTGATCGAAACGGTGATGGAGCTCAAGCTGGAGCCGCGGTTCCGCGACTGCGTGGCCAGGGTGTCTGATCGTCAGGCCCAGGATCTGTGCCCGATCCCCATGCCCCGGGACAACGACAGCCTGGGCGACGTTCAGAGCCGGGATGTTGATTCCCTCTATTATCTTGACTGACCGAATGTCTGAATGAGTGACCGTTTGCCCATGAACACTGTGCGCTTCCATTTAATAATGACCCTGTTAGGGGCCTTTTCAGTGACTCTGCTGATGACACCTCTGGCGCACGCCGTGGTGCTTGAAGGGGTCGGGCACGCCACCATTCATGATGGCGACCTGGAGGCCGGACGGGAGAAGGCGCGAAAGGCAGCACTGAGGGACGTGGCGCTGCAGTATGAGGCCCGGATCAGTAGCCACGACACCGTGGAAAATGGCGTTCTGACCGAGTCCCGCCTGGAAGTGGCCTCGTCGGCCCGGGCCCGGGACGCCCGCATCATTGATGAATACCGGCGCGGAGATCTGCTGCGGGTGACCGTGCGCGCCGACATGTCCGAAGGCAGCAGTTGCGGTGCCGGTGAGGCGGCGAACCTGAAAAAGCGCGTGGCGGTCACCGGGTTTCCGATCCTCTATCCGGATCAGGCGCGGGTTGGCCGCATCAGCGATGCCGGCGAAATCTTGCCGCAGCAGTTGCAGGCCTCGCTGCGCGACACCAATCGCCTGCAGGTATACGGTGCCACCACCTCCCGACTGTTCCAGGATCTGCTTAATGCGCCGACGCAACAGAACTTTGATAACAGCCTGAGCAACGTGATACAGGTCGCCCGGGAAATGGACGTTCAATTTGTCGTGACCGGTGTGATTCGGGATCTCGGTGTGTCTGATCCCTCCGCCTGGGGCACCTCGGTGCTGAACCGGATGCAGCGGGGTGTAGGCCTGGCTAACCAGAACCGAAGGTTTGTAGCGGACATGATCGTGTTCGACGGCTTCAGTGGTGCGCCGGTTTACCAGCAGCGATTTACCGCCGAGGCGCAGTGGGACGCCGGTCCGGGCGCGTCTTCGGGTTTCGATTCGGCCGGTTTTCAGGAGACAGCCTACGGCCAGGCGGTGGGTGACGTCATGACAGACATGAGTTCTGCGGTTCAGGACGCGCTGGCCTGCCAACCCTTTATCACCCGCGTCACCCGCGTGGACGGCAACCGGGTGACCCTGGCGTCGGGCGCCACCGCCGGTCTGCGCCCCGGGGATGAGCTGAACCTGTATCGCAGTCAGCGTTTCTTCGATTCGCTTGGCGGGACGCCGGAGCTGTCAGACAGCCAGACCCGGGTAACGCTGCGCAACGTGCACCCGGATTTCAGCAATGGCGAGATACCGCTGTCGGGCGGCGAGATCAATATTCAGCGGGATGACGTGGCGATCATCTGGTAATCAGGCGACCGCCACCCGGGCCGCGGTGTCGCGGATCTTGCCGACCATGGCCCGCAGGCCGTTGCCGCGGGTCGGCGAGATGTGGCGGAACAGGTCCAGCTGCTCGAACAGCTCGTCGATGTCGGTGGCCAGCAGGTCCCGCGGGGTCTTGCCATTCAGGGCCACCAGGATGATGGCGGCCAGGCCGCGCACGATCATCGCGTCAGAGTCGATCAACAGAAACAGCTTGCCGCTGTCTTCATCGTAATGATGAATCAGCCACACCTGGCTCTGGCAGCCGTGCACGTAATTTTCCTCAATGCGGGCCTCTTCCGGGAAGGCGGGTAACTGCTTGCCCAGATCGATGATAAACGCGTAGCGCTCTTCCCAGTCGTCCAGAAACTCGAAGCCATCGAGCACATCGTCCAGAGTGGTGTCTTTCCCGAGCGGGTTGTTCAGAAAGGTGTCTTTGCTGGCGGTCATTTACAGCATTCCCAATTCAAGCTTGGCTTCGTCGGTGAGCATGTCGTTGCTCCAGGGCGGATCGAAGGTCAGTTCCACCGTGACCTTGTCCACATTAGGCACGTGCTCGAGCTTGCGGCGGACGTCTTCGGTGATCACCGGGCCCATGCCACAACCGGCGGCCGTCAGGGTCATTCTGACGAAAATGTGGTTGCCTTCCTCGGTGCCGTTCTCGATGTTGCACTCGTAGATCAGGCCGAGATCCACCACGTTGACCGGAATTTCCGGGTCGTAGCAGTTACGCATCGCTTCCCACACCTGGTTTTCATTGACGGTGCCGTCTTCCGGGGTGTCGAAACTGCTTTCCAGCGGCTGCTTGCCGAGGGCATCGGCGTCGTGGCCTTCGATGCGGGCCAGATTGCCATTGACCGCAACGGTAAAGGTGCCGCCGAGAGATTGGGTGATGGTCACAAAGGTGTCCGACGGAATCATGATCTCGGTTCCGGAGGGCACAAGGCGCGCTTCCACCTCGCGTTTGGTCAGGACGACTTCCCGTTCTTGCATGCCTGTTCTGGCCTCGCTGTTTTCAATCTGTGGCGTCGGATTACGCGACGGTAAAACTCTCACCACAGCCGCACTCGGCCGTGGCGTTGGGGTTGCGGAACTGAAACATGGAGTTCACACCTTCGGTGACGAAGTCGATCTCAATGCCGTTCACCAGTGGCAGGTGCTCTTCCTTCACGAACACGTCCACGCCATCGATATGAAACACCTTGTCGTCAGCGGCGGTGTCTTCCACCCACTGGGTTTCATACTTGAAACCGGAGCAGCCACTCTTCTTGATGGCCAGCCGGATACCCTTGGCGTCCGGCTTTTTATCCAGTTGTTTGCGCACGTGCTTGACGGCGCTGGGCGTCATGGTGACGGCGACCGTCGGGGTGAAGATTTCGGCTGTCATAAGGTCACCTCCATCAGGCAAACAGACGCTGGACTTTCTGCAAGGCGGCGAACAGTTGCTCCACCTCGTCCAACGTATTGTAGAACGCAAAGGAGGCCCGGGCAGTACCGGGAACTCCGTAGAAATCCATCAGCGGCATGGCGCAGTGGTGGCCGGTGCGTATGGCGATACCCTGCTGATCCAGCAGCGTGCCGATATCACTGGGGTGCAGGCCGGCGATCTTGAACGACATCACCGGCACCTTGTGCTTCGCGGTGCCAATGATTTCCATGCCGGGCACGGTTTCCACCAGCTGGTTGGCGCGATCCAGCAGGGCCTTCTCGGCCGCCTCCATGGCTGGCCGGTTCAGGCCGCCAAGGTAGTCAATCGCGGCGCCGAGGCCAACCGCCTCGGCAATGGCCGGGGTACCGGCTTCAAACTTGTAGGGCAGGGTGTTCCAGGTGGTGCGCTCGAACGACACCCGCTCGATCATCTCGCCGCCGCCCTGGTACGGGGGCATCTCCTCCAGCAACTGAGCCTTGCCGTAAAGCACCCCGATGCCCGTGGGCCCGAACAGCTTGTGGGACGAGAACACATAGAAATCGCAGCCCAGCGCCTGCACATCAGGCTGGTAATGGGGCACCGCCTGGGCGCCATCCAGCAGCGTCAGCACGCCGCGTGCCTTGGCCTGTTCGATCAGTGGCGCCACCGGATTGATCGTGCCCAGCACGTTGGATACATGAGTAATGGCCAGAATGCGGGTGCGATCGTTGAGCAGGGTATTGAACGAGTCCAGATCCAGCTCACCTTCCGGTGTGACCTGAATGGGCACCACTTTCGCCCCGGTGCGCTCGGCGATCATCTGCCAGGGCACGATGTTGGCGTGGTGTTCCATATGGCTGACCAGGATCTCGTCACCCGCCTTCAGACGCGGCGCCAGGCCATTGGCCACAAGGTTAATCGCCTCGGTGGTCCCGCGGGTCCAGATGATCTCTCTGGTACTTTCCGCGTTCAGGAAGCCGCGCACGGTTTCCCGGGCGCCTTCAAACGCTGCCGTAGCCCGGTCGCCGAGGGTATGGGCGCCCCGGTGCACGTTGGAGTGCATTTCCCGGTAATAACGATCCATGGCATCCAGCACCGCCACCGGTTTCTGGGCGGAAGCTCCGTTATCCAGATACACCAGCGGCTTGCCGTTCACCTGTTGTGACAGGATCGGAAAGTCACGGCGAATGGCGTCTACGTCAAACGCGGGCTGGCGTGCTGTTCTTGCCACGGACAGGTCGGTCATAACCGGTTACGCCCCCTCGAACGTCTGGTCGAAGAACTGGTTCAGCCGGGCCTGGGCGGTCTCCCGCACCTGTGCCACCGGAATCTGCTCAACCAGTTCGTTGATAAAGGCCATGGTCAGCAATACGTTGGCTTCCCGCCGGCCGATGCCGCGAGACACCAGATAGAACAACGAAACCTCATCGAGCTGGCCGATGGTGGCGCCGTGAGCGCACTTGACGTCATCGGCGTAAATTTCCAGCTCCGGCTTGGTGTCGATCTCTGCTCCATTGGACAGCAGCAGGTTCTTGTTGTTCATATCCGCATTGGACTTCTGGGCATCCTGATGAATATGGATGCGGCCATTGAACACCGCGTGGGACTGGTCCGCGGCAATATTGCGATAGGTTTCCTCGCTGTTGCAGTGGGCGGCCACGTGTTCGATGGTGGTGTGGTTGTCGTAATGCTGTTTGCCCTGAGTAACCACCACGCCGTTGAGTTTGCACTCGGCGCCTTCACCTTCCAGACGAATCTGCAGGTCGTGCCGGCGCAACGGACCGCCAAAGCCGACGCAGTGGCTCTCGAAGCGGGAGCTGCGCTGCTGACGAACACCGGTGGCACCGATGTGCTGCACGTTCTCGCCTTCCATATTGAGGCGAATGCTGGTGACGTTGGCGCCGTCGGCCAGGGCGAGCTCGGTGACGGTATTGACCATGACCGACTCGCTGCCACTGGAGATGTACTCTTCCACCAGAGTGATCTGGCTGTTGCGGCCGGCTTCCACGAAGATGCGCGGGTACGCGGAACCGCTGGCATCCGCGGTGACTTCGTGAACGATGAACAGCGGCTGATCCAGTACGGCGTCTGATGCGAGGCGAATCAGCAGGCCATCCTCGAAGCGGGCGGAGTTCAGCCGCGCCATCTGCACCGCGTTGTTGTCGAGCGTGCTGTCCATGCGCTCGGCGAGGGTGGTGGCGGTGTCATCGTCCAGATCGCCGAAGCGCTCGATGGTGATGCCATTGAGGTCCGGGTATTCACTGGCTTCGGGCATCATCACGCCGTTCAGGAACACGACCTTGTAGCCCGGCACCGCCAGGCTGCTGCCCGATTTGCGATCCGCCGGCAGCGAAATGGCCATCTCGTCGGTCAGCTTCAGGTACTTGCTGGAGTACTTCCAGTTTTCGGTCTTACGGGTTGGCAGAGGCATATCCACCAAGGCCGTGCCCCGTTGCTTGCGCAGCGCCAGCAGCGGCTCAGGCAGTGATTGCCCGGCCGGGTGAAGGAACGCGGCGGACAAGGTTGGTGCTGATTTCATTCCGCTCTCCCTCAGTTGGCTGAGTTGGCTGCTTCTTCGTCTTTGATACCGAGCCAGCCGTAACCGCGCTCTTCCAGCTCGAGGGCCAGCTCACGGCCGCCGGATTTGACGATCCTGCCACCGGCCAGCACGTGCACGTAGTCCGGCACGATGTGGTTCAGCAGGCGCTGGTAATGGGTCACCATCAGGATGGCGCGGTCCTCGGCCCGCAGCGCGTTGACGCCGTTGGACACCACCTGCAGGGCGTCAATGTCGAGGCCGGAATCGGTTTCATCCAGGATCGCCAGCTTCGGTTGCAGCAGCAGGGCCTGCATGATCTCGTTGCGCTTCTTTTCGCCACCGGAGAAGCCTTCGTTCACGCCACGCTTGAGAAACGCCGGGTCCAGATCCACCTGTTTGGACACGTCTTTGGCCAGCTTCATGAACTCGGCGGCGTTCATTTCGCCTTCGCCCTTGTGCTGCCGCATGGCGTTCACCGCGGTGCGCAGGAACTGCAGGTTGCTGACCCCGGGAATTTCCACCGGATACTGGAAAGCCAGGAAGATGCCTTCGCGGGCACGCTCTTCGGTTTCCAGTTCCAGCAGGTTTTCACCGTTCAGGGTGACTTCACCTTCGGTCACCTCAAATGCTTCGTTGCCTGCCAGCACCTGGGACAGGGTGCTCTTACCGGAGCCGTTGGGGCCCATGATGGCGTGAACTTCCCCGGCCTTGATCTCGAGGTTGATGCCCTTGAGGATTTCTTTGCCCTCGACGGAGGCGTGCAGGTTCTTGATGCTGAGCATTTGTCGGATTCTCTCTTCTCTGAACAGTATGAATTCGTTTGTCTGCCAATACGGCGCAGTGGCCGTTAGCCCACCGAGCCCTCGAGGCTCACTTCCAGCAGCTTGCCGGCTTCCACGGCGAACTCCATGGGCAGCTCCTTGAACACTTCCTTACAGAAGCCGTTCACGATCATGGACACTGCCTGTTCCGGCTCGATACCGCGCTGGCGGCAGAGGAACATCTGCTCGTCGCTGACCTTGGAGGTAGTCGCCTCGTGCTCGACGATGGCCGATTTGTTCTTGCTCTCGATGTACGGGAAGGTGTGCGCGCCACAGCGGTCGCCGATCAGCAGCGAATCGCACTGGGTAAAGTTGCGGGCACCCTCGGCACCGGGGCCGAATTTCACCAGGCCGCGGTAGGCGTTGGAGCTTTTACCGGCAGAAATACCCTTGGAGATGATGGTGCTGGAGGTGTTCTTGCCCAGGTGAATCATCTTGGTGCCGGTGTCGGCCTGTTGGAAATTGTTGGTCAGCGCCACGGAATAGAATTCGCCGACGCTGTTGTCACCCCGCAGCACGCAGCTGGGATACTTCCAGGTGACGGCCGAGCCGGTTTCCACCTGGGTCCAGGAGATCTTGGAGTTCTTGCCAATGCAGGCGCCGCGCTTGGTGACAAAGTTGAATATGCCACCCTTGCCGTTCTCGTCCCCCGGGTACCAGTTCTGCACCGTGGAATACTTGATCTGGGCGTCGTCCAGTGCCACCAGCTCGACCACCGCCGCGTGCAGCTGGTTCTCGTCGCGCATCGGCGCGGTGCAGCCTTCCAGGTAGCTGACGTAGCTGCTGTCTTCGGCAATGATCAGGGTGCGCTCGAACTGGCCGGTGTTGGCCGCGTTGATGCGGAAATAGGTGGACAGCTCCATCGGGCAGCGCACGCCCTTGGGCACATAGACAAAGGTGCCATCGGAGAACACCGCCGAGTTCAGGGCAGCGAAGAAGTTGTCGCCGTGGGGAACCACGGTGCCCAGATACTTCTGCACCAGTTCCGGATAATCCTGAATGGCTTCGGAAATGGAGCAGAAAATCACGCCGGCTTTGGCCAGCGGCTCCTTGAAGGTGGTGGCCACTGAAACCGAATCGAACACCGCATCCACGGCCACGCCGGCCAGCTTTTCGCGCTCGTGCAGGGGGATGCCCAGCTTCTCATAGGTTCTCAGCAGCTCCGGGTCCACTTCATCCAGGCTCTGGGGCATGTCTTCTTTGCGCTTGGGCGCGGAATAATAGGAGATGGAGTTGTAATCCACCTTGGGGTAGCCCACGTGAGCCCAGTCCGGCTCGTCCATTTCAAGCCAGCGACGGTAAGCCTTCAGGCGCCATTCCAGCATCCACTCCGGCTCTTTCTTGATACCGGAAAGGCGGGCGATTACGTCTTCGTTCAGGCCGGGTTCGAACGTATCGGACTCGATTTCAGTAACGAAACCGTGCTCGTACTCCCGTTTGATCAGCTCGTTCACCTCTTTGTCGGTGGTCGCCATGATCGTCGCTCCGTATTCTCTCATCGTGGGCTTGAGGCCCTTGGTGTCGCCGGCAGCGTCTCTGTCGGGCTGTCGGGCGGATGTCATCAGTTCGGGTGTTGCAGTGGTCGCTCGTCCGGTGAGTACGCCCTGCAATCGCTTTTTGGATGACGGATTGTGTTGGCCCGGTGACCGCTTGGGGTATTTTGCGGGCTGAATCCGTTGCTTCTGGCGAGCGATTATACAATACCAGAGTAAAATAGTCAGGTATTAAATTGTGCGTGGGCTGATTATACCTTAATCGACCCATGGGGCACTAAGGGGCAGGCAATCCGGTTGATAGTCAGGCCGTTTTCAGGCGTGAATCCGGGTGCGATGCGTCGGGTGGGCATTGGTTCCCGACGCCTCTGGCTTTGGGCAATTCGCCGGGAGGGGTTAACGCTTGCTCTTCGGTGTCTGGGGGAGAATTCTTGTCAGGTAGCTGAATTTCAGTGAATCCGGCAGGCGCCCGGGTTTGGGGATGCGCACGATATGACCGCTGCCCGGAGTATATTCCATGGCTTCGCCGTTGCGGTTTTCCATCGCCTGGGCGGAGAAGCGGAGATTGCCGGCCGGGGTGATCAGTTCCAGTTGATCGCCGGGGGCAAATCTGTTTTTGACGTCGATGGTCAGCCACCGGTCGTCGGTGTCGGTGATGGTGCCAACCACCTGCTGCGTGCCGAGGAATGAGGAGCCCTGTTCGTAGCTCTGGTACTCCCTCGGCAGGTGGCGACGCAGGAAGCCCTCGGTGTAGCCGCGGTTGGACAGGGCTTCGAGTTCGTTCATCAGCGTCATGTCAAAAGGCTTGCCGCTTGCGGCTTCGTCGATGGCGCGGCGGTAGACCTGGGTGGTACGGGCGACGTAGTACGTGCTCTTGGTACGGCCTTCGATCTTCAGGGAATGGATGCCCATTCTCGCCAGTTCGGCAACGTGTTGCACGGCTCTCAGGTCCTTCGAGTTCATGATGTAGGTGCCGTGTTCGTCTTCGTAGGCGGGAATGAAGCCACCCGGGCGATTCGGCTCCTCCAGCAGGATTTCTCCGGGTTCCACTTGCTGCACCCCGGCACTGCTGCAGGTGGCGATAAGGTCGCCGCTCTGATCGTGACTGTGATGCACCGGCTTGTAGTTCCAGCGGCAGGCGTTGGTGCAGGCACCCTGGTTGGCGTCACGGTGGTTCATGTAGCCGGACAGCAGGCAGCGACCGGAGTAGGCCATGCACAGGGCACCGTGGACGAATACTTCCAGTTCCATTGCGGGTACCCGCTCGCGGATTTCACGGATTTCGTCCAGTGCCAGCTCGCGGGAGAGGATGACGCGGCTGATACCCTGGCGCCGCCAGAACTCGACGGTGGCCCAGTTAACCGCGTTGGCCTGCACCGACAGGTGGATGGGCTGGTCCGGCCAGGTTTCCCGCACCAGCATGATGAGGCCGGGGTCGGACATGATCAGTGCATCGGGCTTTTGTTCCAGCACCGGCGCCAGATCACGCAGGTAGCTTTTTACCTTGTTGTTGTGGGGAGCGATGTTGGACACCAGATAGAACTGCTTGCCCAGCTGATGCGCCCGCGCGATGCCGGCCCCCAGTGCTGCAACGTCCTTGAAACTGTTGTTGCGTACCCTCAGTGAATAGCGCGGCTGGCCGGCGTAGACGGCGTCGGCGCCATAGGCAAAGGCCGTTTCAAGGTGCTCGGGTGTGCCGGCAGGTGCCAGTAGTTCGGGGGTGTTCATGGAGGCTCCGGAAGTTATCTGGCCGGTTCAGCTGTCGGCCAGGGTTGCGGGTTGGGAAAGCCGGAGATTCTGCCCGAGCAGGAAAGCCTTTCCCTTGATCCTGCTCAAAGGTCGTATTGATTGTTTTCGGCTAACATGTGTACGCTGTTTTCATTGGCATATTGGGTCACAAGCCCGGTTCAGGAGGTACAACGCATGGCATCAGAGCCTCTGAGGTCAGAGGTGGCGCGGGCTACATTGAGTTCGAGGGTAAGCTCGCTGATCAGTGTTCAGCTCGCCCGGGGCAAGGTGGGCATTGAGGTGGTTGCGTCGCAGCTTCACATGAGTCGTTACACGCTACATAAGAAGCTGAGGCGTGAGGGACTCACGTTTGCCCGCTTGCTGGAGGATGTGCGCCGTGAGAGGGCGTTGTCCTATATGCAGGACAAGACCAAGCCATTGGTGGAAATTGCCGAGCAGCTCGGATTTTCAGAGTTGAGCGCGTTCAGCCGGGCTTTCAAGCGCTGGATGGGGACATCCCCGGCTGAATATCGCTCGGTCAGGTTCACCTGACCCGGCTCAGACTTTCTTGAACACCAGTGTGGCGTTGGTGCCGCCAAAGCCGAAGCTGTTACTCATCACCAGATTCAGATTCTGGTTATCCATACGTTCACGCACGATGGGGTAGCCTTCGGCACCTTCATCCAGGGTCTGAATGTTGGCGGAGGGCGCAATAAAGCCTTCGCGCAGCATGATCAGGCTGTAAATGGCCTCATGCACGCCTGCGGCGCCCAGCGCGTGACCGCACAGCGGCTTGGTTGAGCTGAGCGGCGGAATCCGGTCACCAAAGGTTTCCCGCAGTGCTTTCAGCTCAGTGACGTCCCCTGCCGGTGTGCTGGTGCCGTGGGTGTTGATGTAGCTGATGTCACCGTCCAGATTCTTCATCGCCTGCTTCATACAGCGCACCGCGCCTTCACCGCTTGGGGCGACCATGTCGGCGCCATCGGATGTCGCGCCAAAACCGACAATCTCGCCCAGGATGTTGGCACCTCGCGCCTCGGCGTGTTCCAGGGCTTCCAGCGCGAGAACGCCGCCACCGCCGGAAATCACGAAACCATCGCGGTTTGCGTCGTACGTGCGTGACGCCAGTTCCGGGGTGTCGTTGTACTTGGTGGACAGTGCGCCCATGGCGTCGAACAGCAGGCTCAGTGTCCAGTGAATATCCTCGCCGCCACCGGCAAACATGACATCCTGGCGCCCCAGGGCGATCAGATCGGCGGCATGGCCGATGGAGTGCGCGCTGGTGGCACAGGCCGACGTAATGCCGTAGTTGATGCCGCGAATACCAAAGCCCGTGGCGATGGAGGCGTTGATCGCGCTGCCCATGGTGCGAGGCACCCGGTAGGGACCCACGCGGCGAATGCCCCGGTCTCGGTGAGTATCGATGGAATCCAGCAGCTCCACGGTAGAAGCGCCACCCTGACCAAAAATGATACCGGTGGTATCGGCCTTGATGTGTTTCTCGCTCAGACCTGACTGCTCGATAGCCTCAAGCATGGCCAGGTAGGTGTAACCAGACGCCGGACACATGAAGCGCCAGAGTTTGCGATCAATCAGCTCCTTGAGGTCCAGGTTGATCTGGCCGCAGACGTGGCTGCGAAGGCCGTTATCGCGGGCTTCTTCGCTGAAGCCGATGCCTGAGCGTGACTCTTTCAGAGACTGGGTGACTTCTTTCTGGTTGGTGCCAAGGCTTGAGACAATCCCCATGCCGGTAACGACAACACGACGCATCTTGTTAGCTCCTAAAAATCATCGGTGGATGTGAACAGGCCAACCCGCAGGTCTTTGGCGGTGTAGATTTCCTTGCCATCCACTTCCATACGGCCATCGGCGATGGCCATGGTCAGTTTACGCTTGATCAGGCGTTTGATGTCCAGGTAATAGCGAACCTTCTTGTTGGTTGGCAATACCTGCCCGAAGAACTTCACTTCTCCGGCACCCAGTGCCCGCCCCTTGCCTTCGCCGCCGGACCAGGCCAGATAGAACCCCACCAGTTGCCACATGGCATCCAGGCCCAGGCAGCCCGGCATCACCGGGTCGCCTTCAAAGTGAACCTTGAAAAACCACAGCTCCGGATCGATATCGAGCTCGGCCACCAGGCTGCCTTTGCCGTACAGGCCGTCGTCGGCGCCCACGTGGGTGACGCGGTCCACCATCAGCATTTCGTCGATGGGCAGGCGCATCGCGCCGGGAAATAACTGCCCGTGACCGCATTTGATGAGGTCTTCTTTGTCAAAGTGATCGGGGTACTGTTCTGGGGGCATTGTGCGGGTATCCCTGTTACAAAATGGTTTCTTATACTGTAGCGGGAATTTCAGTGATGGCTATTGACCATTAGTTGATGATTGTCGGTTCCGGAGAAGCATCTGCAGCCGGAGGTCAATCGCCTCCGGCGCGGAACGTTGGTGGCAAGCTGGCGGAAAGCTGAGAGAAATCAGGTCTCAGCCGGGGCGGCCGTCAGGCCTGGGGCTGGCGAGAATGCGGGTGTAACGGAGGAGAAAAATGCCATAGGCCAGCAGCCACAGAAGCGTGCTGAGGCCGATGCCGGCGTGCCAGGGCAAGGCGTCAAATGCCGTCAGCACCCGAATCAGGGCTGCCAGGTGAATGGCGACAAATGCGGCAACCATGCCCCCTGGCAGTGCCAGCGGGCGACCGGTGTGACCAAGAGAAACGCGAGCAATCACCCCCAGGATCAGGCAGCCGACCGCACCGGTGCCGGCGGCATGGGTCCAGGCCGACGTCGGCCATCCGGCGAGAATCGAGCCGGCGAGCAGCAACAGGGCCACCGGCACCCACAGAATCGACAGGTGCAGAATCCACAATAACGGTTCCTCGCGGACCAGCCAGCCTTTCCAGCGCGCCAGCCGCCCCAGCATCAGCGCTGATGCCGACAGTGCCAGCACTGCGGTGGCCGTCTGCCAGCCGGTAGCCAGGGCGGCGAGCAACAGAATCATGGTGAACAGAGTCGCCATGTCCAGGGCAGTACTGGTTTTTACCGCAGCGCCGTCGCGCCCGCGCTGCCGCAGCCATCCGCTGGTGAAAGCGGGGGTAATGCGCCCGCCAATCACGCTGATCAGTGCCAGTGCCATGATCAGCGCGCCGTAGCTGTAGGTGAGGTCGAGGCGCAACACGAAACCGATCTGCATGAGCCAGAGCAGGCCCAGGATAACCAGAATCATCAACTGACGTTTTTGCTGCGCCCGCCAGATCCGCCAGCCGGCATCGATCATCACCAGCGGCAGAAAGGCCAGGTTCACCCCTTGCACCAGCCAGTCCGGCAGGCCGGCGCCCAGGGCCAGCAGCAGCCGGCCCCCAAGCCACACAGACCACAGCAGCACCAGGCGTGTGCCGTGGGTGCGTTCGGTCTGAGTCCACACGCACACCGCAGTCAGCAGGAAGCCGGCAATCGCCGCTGACAGAAAACCGAACAGCATTTCATGCTGATGCCAGAACAGCCCGGGCATCGCCAATGGCAATGTCACAACGCCGCTGACCTGAAGGACCCAGAGAGGAATGGCCAGCAGTGCCAGTACCGTCATCGACAGGAAGAAGATGCGAAACGGGTAGCTGAACAGTTGGCCGACTCCAGCCGCAGCGGCCGGTTCTGTCGTCGGGATGGCTTGCATGAGGGTGTCTCCACGGGAAATACGAGTATAACATTCATAATATATGCGTGTTTATAGGAAGAACATACCCAGGAAGCGGTATCTTTGCGTACAATGCCGCTATCGTTTTGATTCACAATGGAATGACTTATGAGCGCGTACCTGATTCTCAAGCACTTGCACATGACCACGGCCTACCTGACGGTGGTCCTTCTTGCGCTGCGGCTGTTGCTGGACGCGGTCGGCAAGCCTGACTGGCGGCAAACGCCGCTGCGCTGGATTCCTCACGCCAATGACACGGTGCTGCTGGTGGCGGCCATCAGCCTGCTGTTTGTGACGCCGTGGATGCCCTTTGTTCACGGCTGGCTGACCGCCAAGATTTTCCTGCTGGTCGGTTACATCGTGGCGGGTGTGTTTGCGCTGAAACAGACCAGGACCCTGCCAGTGCGTCTGGCAGCAACGGTGCTGGCGCTGGTTCAGGTGATGGCGATTTTCCACCTGGCCATGACCAAGCCGTTCTGAATCAGGACTCTTAAACAGAAAGGTCCGGGGCTATCGATCCCCGGACCTTTCTGACATCTGCCGGGTCAGCGCCTGTAACTGCTCCTGCACGCCCCGCAACTGGCGCGCAATCTCATCCCGTTCGTCGTGGGCTTTCTGCGCCTGCTGGGCGTTCTGTTCTTCACTCATAACCTCCAGGATGGCGCCGATCATCATGTTCAGAAAGACAAAGGCGGTGAGGAAGATGAAAGTCAGGTAGTAGATCCAGCTCAGCGGATACACGTCCATGGTGTCATACATCACGTCGGTCCAGTCTTCGAAGGTGGCGACCCGGAACAGGGTAAGCATGGCAATGGCAACGTCGCCCCACAGTTCTTCATCCACCCGGGCAAAGAACATCGAGCCCATGGCGGCGTAGATGTAGAAGATAATGAACATCAGCAGCGCGATGTAGCCCATGCGCGGGATGGCCTTGAGCAGGGAATTGATCAGAAAGCGCAGCTCCGGCACCACCGACACCAATCGCAGCACCCGGAACACCCTCAGCAGGCGCCCCAGCAACACCGCCTCGGAATTATCCAGTGGAATCAGGCTGCCGATCACTACCAGGGTGTCGAACAGGTTCCAGCCATCGAACAGAAAGCGTTTCTTGTTATGGCAGACGCCGAAGCGGAAGAGAATTTCAATCAGGAAAAACAGCGTGATGGCATTGTCCAGAACGCTGAGACTCCGCTCCACCAGTGGCGGCACGTCGTAGGTTTTGGCGCCAATGGTCAGTGCCGACAGGATAATGATGGCGATCACAACGCCCTGAAAAATCTTGCTGGATTCAATTCGGCGCAGTTGCTCAAAACCGGATGCGGGGCTTAATTCAGACGACATGGCAAACAGCGGCTCCAGATAATTCGCAGGGGCGAGAATTCTAAAGGGCTATGCCGGTATTGGATAGTCTGAATGCTGTTCAGTCACCGGCAAGCAGAATGTGCCACTGTTCGTCGGTGACCGGCATGACCGACAACCGGCTGCCCCGTTTGATCAGCGGCAAACCCTCGAGTCCCGGGAGGGCTTTAATTTTATCCAGCGGCAACAGCCGGGGCAGCTTTTGTACATAGATCATGTCCACCGCCTGCCAGCGAGGCTTGTCCGCTGTGCTTTTGGGGTCGTGGTAGGGCGAACCGGTATCGAACTGTGTCGGGTCCGGGTAAGCGGAGCGGGCGACCTTGACGACCCCTGCAATGCCAATGTGCTTGCAACTGGAGTGATACACCAACACCTCGTCACCCTCACGCATCTGGGTGAGAAAGTTGCGTGCCTGATAATTGCGCACGCCATCCCAGGGGATGGTCTGTCCGTCTGCACTGGCAAAGTCGTCAATGCTGCATTCGGACGGTTCGGTTTTTACCAGCCACCTGGCCATCAGAGTCTCCTTGTGTCAGCGCCGCCCAGTATACCCGAGAACGGCTCCCCCGGCAGACACCGGGGGAGCGGGGCAGGCCACCTCAACAGGGTGAGGGGGCGTTCTTTCTGGCATAGAACCACCAGGTCACCACCAGGCAGCTGGCGTAGAAGACCACGAATCCCAGCAGCGCCGCAGACACGCCACCGGTAAGGTCGATGGAGGTGCCATAGGATTTGGGAATGAAGAAGCCACCGTATGCCGCAAAGGCGGAGATGAAACCCAGCACCGCAGCGGATTCGCGATTGGCTGCCTTGCCGGCTTCCTCGGGCTTGTCTGGTTGCTCTTTCATCAGCAGGTTCCTGAAGATCACCGGCACCATGCGGAACGTGGAGCCGTTACCAACCCCGGTGGCCACGAACAACACCAGGAAACAGCCGAAGAAGCCCCAGAAGTTGCCGTCACTGACCGGACCCGGCAGGAACGAGATGACGCCGAATACGCCGGCGATCATCACCGCAAAGGTCCAGAGCGTCACTTTCGCACCTCCGAGCCTGTCAGCCAGCATGCCTCCCAGTGGCCGTGACAGAGCGCCGACCAAGGGGCCGAGGAAAGCGTATTTGACCGGATCCACGTCCGGAAACTGCATGCCTGACAGTAGCGGGAAGCCGGCGGCAAAGCCGATGAAGCTGCCGAACATACCCAGATACAGCCAGCACATCAGCCAGTTGTCCCTGCGCCGGAAGATCACCGCCTGTTCACGGAAGCTGGCTTTGGCATCGGCAATGTCGTTCATGCCAAACCAGGCCGCGACCGCTGCAATGATGATCAACGGTACCCAAAGAAACGCGGCGTTCTGGAGCCACAATGGTTCGCCCGCACGGGCGCCTTCCTGAATGATCAGCGGGTCACCCACCATCGGTCCGAACGCGCTGGTGGCGATTATCAGCGGCGCCAGCAACTGCATGCCGGAGACCCCCAGGTTGCCGAGGCCGGCATTCAGGCCCATAGCACCGCCTTTCTGCGCCTGCGGGAAGAAAAAGCTGATATTGGCCATGCTGGAGGCGAAGTTACCACCGCCAAAGCCGCAGAGCAGGGCCAGGATCAGCATGATCAGGTAGGGGGTGTCGGTGTTCTGCACTGCCATACCGATCCACAGGCAGGGAACCAGCAGAGACGCGGTGGAAATGGCGGTCCAGCGCCGTCCTCCGAAGATGGGGACCATGAAACTGTAGAAAATCCGTAAGGTGGCGCCGGACAGTGCAGGCAGGGCCGCCAGCCAGAACAGCTGGTTGGAGCTGTAGGTGAAGCCCAGGCTGGGCATCTTGACGACCAGGATGCTCCAGATGGTCCACACCGCGAAGGCCAGGAACAGGTTGGGAATGGAAATCCACAGGTTGCGGGTGGCGATTTTCTTGCCCTTGGTTTCCCAGAAGGTCTTGTCTTCCGGTTTCCACTCCTCCAGTACAAACGCATTCGGCGTCGACAGTTCCGGCAGATCGGTCTTTTCTTCCCGCGCACCCCATTCAACACGCTCCGCGGAACGGATGGCATGGTGCATCCAGGCCAGGGCACCGGCAACAATGACGAACAACAGCATGAAGCTGCTTTGCCAGATACCGATCACATCATTGAGCATGCCGAAGGTCAGTGGCAGAAAGAATCCGCCGAGCCCGCCAATCATGCCGACAACGCCGCCAACCGCGCCTACGCTGTTGGGGTAGTACGCCGGGATATGTTTGAACACCGCCGCCTTGCCCAGCGACATGAAAAAGCCGAGTACAAAGGTCAGCAGGATAAAGCTGATCAGGTTCAGCTCGAGACTGAAACTGATGGTGTTCTCGATACCCTGAATCCGGTATTCGGTGGGTGGGTAGCTGAGCAGAAAGGTGCAGACGGTCGAGGCAATAAAGGTCCAGTACATGACCCGCCGCGCCCCGTAGCGGTCGGACATCCAGCCGCCCAGGATGCGGAACAGGGACGCCGGAATGGTGTAGAGCGCTGCCACAAAGCCGGCGGTTTTGATGTCCAGCCCGTAGACCTGGATCAGGTAGTGGGGCAGCCACAGGGCCAGCGCCACAAACGCACCGAATACGAAGAAATAATACAGCGAAAAGCGCCACACCCGCAGATCCGTCAGCGGGCTGAGCTGCTGGAAAAACGACTGGGAGCGGCGGGCGGCCCGCTGGGAGGCCAGTGGATCTTCACGGGCTATCAGCGGGAAGGCAATGCCCATCATCGCCAGTATCGCGGCGTAGATCTGGGCGGTGTGCTCCCAGCCGAACGCCACCAGCAGGAAAGGTGCGCCGAAATTGGTGATCGCCGCGCCCACGTTGCCGGCCCCGAAAATGCCCAGCGCGGTGCCTTGCTTGCCGGGCTCGAACCAGGCCGAGGTGTAGGTCACACCGACGATGAAGGCGCCGCCGGCCAGCCCCACCCCGAGGGCCCCGGCCAGCAACATGTTGTAGCTGGTTGCCAGCGTAAGAGCGTAAACGCAGGCGGCCGTTACCAGCATCAGCACGCTGAACACCAGACGCCCGCCGAAGCGATCCGTCCAGATGCCGAGGAACAGTCGGCTGATGGAGCCGGTCAGGATGGGGGTGGCCATCAGCAGGCCCAGTTGGGTATCGCTGAGCCCGAATTCCTGCTTCAGCCGTATGCCGATAATGGAGAAGATCGTCCACACGGCAAAACACAGGGTGAATGCCAGGGTGGAAAGCCCCAGGGCCCTGTTCTGCTCTCCGCGGGTAGCGGTGGCGGTTGTGTCCATAATGCACTCCGTATCATGGATATTGGGATATGGAGCGACTGTAATTGCCGGAAGCTGGGCGAAAATTGAGGAATGTCAAAACGGCCGTTCCCGCAGATCCGGCAATCACCGGTGCCCGCTAATGTTCTGGATTTATCCATTAAATGCCATTTAAAACATGGAGTTATGGGTCGTAATCCGGAGGGGGTAGTTGGCTGGAAAAGCCGGGGCATTGGAGGTAGCTACCCGGAATAGGCTCAATAAGTCCCGTTTATCTGATGTGATCAGAAAGATTCATTCGCGCTATGGGGGAAGCCTTTCCATAATCAGTTCACCAACAACAAAACCAACAAGCGAGTGACCGGCATGGCAGACAGACCAGAATTAGCAGGCTGGCGGTGGGGACCGTTTACCTTCCGCCTTCCGTTCTATCACACGCGGCTGTGTTGGCCCGAGTTCCTGCAGGGACTCTTCGTCTCCGCCGCCACTGGCCTCGCCCTCATTCCGGTGATGACCGCTTTTTTCGGTTTGAGTTTTGAGGAAGCCGTTGCGCTGTCATTCATTCACGCGACGCTGATTGCCTCGGGTGTCATTGTATTTGGCGAGCCGTATGCCGCCGGGTGGATCACGCCCGCGTTGCCGCTGATTCTGGCGTTCGTGATCGGTGGCTATGAAGACCCGGTGAGCCGCTTTCAGGCGATGACGGCACTGAGTCTGGTTTTTGCCGGGCTGGTATTGATACTCGGCATTACCGGCCTTGGCCGGCGGTTCGTGATCTGGCTGCCGGACACGCTCAAGGCGGGCATCATTCTCGGTGCCGCCATTGCCGCCCTCAAGCGGGTGTTCGTTGACGATGCGGAGCGCTTTCTGCTGGAGCAGCCGATTGCCACAGGGCTGGCTTGCGCCATCTGCCTGATCTTCACCTTCTCGGTTCCGATGCAGAAGTTGAAAGAACGGAACCGGTTTTTTTTCATGCTGGGGGCGTTGGGTTTATTGCCGGGCTTTCTGGCTGCGGCCATCGTCGGTCCGCTGGTGGGTGAGGTGAACTTCGACATTCAGTGGGGTTTCGTGGTGCCGCCGCTGGGCGAGGCCCTGGCAAAAGCCTCGCCGCTGGTTATCGGCTGGCCGTCCCGGGAGATGCTGTTGCAAAGTATTCCGCTGGCACTGATTGCCTACATCATCTTATTCGGCGATCTGGTGACCGGCAACGAGGTGTTGCGCGATGGTCTGAAGGTGCGCAAGGACGAGCATATTGATATCAACCTCAACCGCACCCACTTTTCGCTGTCCATTCGCAACGCCATCATGGGGGTGTTTGCCCCCTTCTTTCCCACCCAGGGGGCGGTCTGGACCGGGGTGCACGTGATTGTGGTTCAGCGCTGGAAGCAGGGCCCGCGGGCAATGGGCAGTCTGCACAGCGGGCTGGCGTCGTACTACCTGATGGGATTGCCTTTCATCTACTTCCTGTTACCGCTGCTGACGGGGCTCAAGCCCCTGCTGGGCGTGGCGCTCTCGCTGACACTTGTGCTGACCGGCTTTGCCTGTGCCTATATCGCCATGTCTATTCCGCGGGATAATGCCTCGCGGGGTACGGTGGTGCTGATCGGCGCGGCGCTGGCGTTCTTCGAGCCCTGGCAGGGTCTGCTCCTGGGTGTGGTGGCAACCCTGGCGCTGGTGGGATGGGACCGCAGCCCGGACCCGATTCCCCACGATGAGTGAGGCGGGGCAGGCGCGGAGGCCTTACACCGGGGCAGCGTGGGGCAGTACGCCGTAGTAGATGGCACTGAAATGGAGGGCACTGCCGCCAATGACAAACAGGTGCCAGATGGCATGCATGTAGGGAATGCGGTCAGCCAGATAGAAGATGACGCCGGCGGTGTACACCACGCCGCCGGCAATGGTGAGGTGAAGCGCGGTTTCGCTCAGGCTGGCAACCAGATCAGAGGAGGCAAAGGTGATCAGCCAGCCCATGGCAATGTAGATGCCGACCCGCGCCAGCTTGAAACGGTTCCTGAAGATCAGCTTGAGCACCACGCCGGTGATGGCCAGCGACCAGATAACCGCGAACAGGGTCCAGCCGGTGGTGCCACGCATATTGACCAGCAAAAAGGGCGTATAGGTGCCGGCGATCAGCAGAAAAATGGCACAGTGATCCAGGGTTTTGAACAATGCCCGGAACTCCGGGTGACGGGCACCGTGATACAGCGCCGAAGCCAGGTAGAGCAGAATCAGCGACGCGCCGAAGATGCTGAAGCTGACAATTTTCCAGGCGTCGCCGAGTTGGCTGGCAGCAACAATCAAGGCCACGGTGCCAATAACGCTGAGCACAGCGCCGAGCCCATGGGTCGCGCTGTTGAGCCACTCCTCGATGCGGTGGTGGATCGTATGTGCGTCGGTTCCGGAGGTCGTCATTGCGGCAGGCTCTTTATGTGTCATGGGCACTACGTTACTTGAGCGTACACCTGTACACAACGGCTATCGGATGACCGCTCGGATAGCTCGTTCGAAAAAACTGAATGACCTTGCGGAAAACTTCCGGTTTTACCCGTGCGGCGTCCGCGTTAGTCTGGCCCCATCAATTGGCTGAAGACGCAGGAGGTCTCAGGTTATGGCGAAAATTCTTGTTCTGTATTATTCAATGTACGGTCACATCGAAACCATGGCGAACACCGTAGCGGAAGGCGCGAAAGCCGTCGGCGGTGCGGAGGTTACCGTCAAGCGTGTGCCGGAAACCATGGCGGATCAGGCGTTCCTCAATGCCGGCGGCAAGGCCGAACAGGCGGCCCGAGTGGCTGATCCGAAGGAACTGGCGGACTACGACGCCGTCATTTTCGGCACACCGACCCGCTTCGGCAACATGGCCGGACAGATGCGCACATTCCTCGACCAGACCGGCGGTCTGTGGGCCGAAGGCAAGCTTCACGGCAAGGTCGCCAGTGTGTTCACCTCCACCGGCACCGGTGGCGGGCAGGAGCACACCATCAGTTCGTTCTGGACTACCCTGGCCCATCACGGCATGGTGATCGTGCCCCTGGGCTATGGCATTCCGGATTTCTTTGATATCTCGGAGATGAATGGCGGTACGCCCTACGGTGCATCCACCATTGCCGGCGGTGATGGTTCTCGTCAGCCCAGCGAGAAAGAGCTGAATATTGCCCGCTATCAGGGCAAGCATGTAGCGGAACTGGCGGTGAAACTGCACGGCTGACTATGTTTGGCAGAACCCGAAAAGGCAGGTCATTCCGACCTGCCTTTTTTATTTTCCACCGGCTTTGAGGGCGTTCTTTATCCGCGAAAAGGTCGCCGGAACCACGCCGAGCCAGGACGCCAGCTGATTGTCGGGAACCCGTTTGAGCAGCTCCGGATACTCGTCCAGCAGCAAGAGGTAACGTTCCCGCGCCGACATGGTCTGTTTGCGGAATTCCCGCATGCTGGTGAGTTCGGCCAGCTCCTCGGTCAGCGCCAGCGCAAAGCCTGACCACACCCCGTCACCCTGAGCCAGGAGCGCCGAACGGAAGGCGGAAAACTCCGCCACCCAGAGCGTTGCCGGTGTCACCGACGTCAGGCACAGGGTGTTGCGGGCCGTGCGGCTACGGCCAAAGACCGGCCATACCATGTCACCTTCGGCAAAGAAGTGATGAATGGCGGTCTTGCCGTTCGGCGCTTCCCGGAACAGGCGCAGAATGCCGTACTGCACCAGATAGACATTGCCCCATGGCTGCTCGTGCCGTTCCAGGGAGTGCTCCGCCTCCACACGCTGCTGATGGAACAGACGGGAGAGTTCGTTCAGAAAGAGGTGGTCGGGTGTGGTTGGATCACTGTTCAGATGGATGCCGAACACCCGGCTCAAACCATTGATCAGCGCCTGCTGGGCCGGAGCGGATGGGGTCTCGATGATGTCCGGATGTTGCTTCCCCAGGTAGCAGGGGGCGGATGACAGAGAAGATCCGGTGTGGAGTTTCATCGCCTGCGAACTCGCTTCTGGTCAGTGAGAAATCAGTATTCCAGTAAGTCAAAAGCATGTTAAATGACTTAAATCATTAAGCCTTATAGGTCGGGTCAATAAAAGCGCAGCTCCTGCGGTGATGATAGACTGCCCGCCCGGATTCTGATACCGCTCGTGTGGGAGTTTTCATGGCAGCTGCGCTAGCCCTGTTCTACAAACTGCTTCCCCTGTATGTCACTGTCGTACTGGGGTGGCTTGCCGGCCGCTATCTGGAGGCCAGCGGCAAACACATTGCCGGTATCATGCTTTATATCATGACGCCGTCTGTGGTGTTTTCCGGCGTGATGGCGGCGCCGCTGTCTGCCGAGGTCATCCTGCTGCCGCTGCTGACTTTCGTGTTGTGTTCGGTCATCGGTGTGGCGCACCTCTGGCTGGCGCGGCGGTTCATCACCGACGGCAGTGCCAGCCTGATGCCGCTGTCCGTGGGCACCGGCAACACCGGCTATTTCGGCATTCCGGTGGCTTTGTTGCTGTTCGGCCAGGAGGGACTGGCGCTTTACATTGTCTGTATGCTCGGGACCACCCTGTTCGAAAATTCCGTCGGCTTTTATCTGGCGGCGCGGGGGCGCTTCAGTCTGAAGGATTCGTTGGTGCGGGTGGCAAGGCTGCCGTCGGTTTACGCGTTCGGGTTGGCGGTGGTGCTGAATCTCTCCGGCCTGTCGATTCCCGAGGTGTTTACCCCGCTGTTTGATAACCTGCGGGGCGCCTACAGTATTCTCGGCATGATGATTATCGGTATGGGCATCCTCAGTTTCCGTGGGCTGGCGGGCAACCTGCGGTTTACCGGCCTGGCGTTCCTTGGCAAATTCATCACCTGGCCGGTGGTGGCCCTGCTGTTCTGGTGGCTGGATGCCAACCTGTTCGGCGTCTACAACCTGGCGGTCTACCAGGCCATCTTCCTCATTTCCATCACGCCGATTGCTGCCAACACCGTGGTCATTGCCACGTTGCTGGACACGGCGCCGAGGCAGGCAGCGGGCACGGCGCTGCTCAGTACGCTGTTTGCGCTGGCGTTCATTCCTGTGATGGTGGCGCTGGTTCTGCCGTAAAACCCTGGTGTGAATAGATGCCCCGGGCGTTGCGGATGTCACTGCGGGCATGGCGCACCACGCTGATCCCCGAAGTAATCGCAAGGCCACCCATCACCGCCGCGACCGCCAGATCCGGCCAGGCGGTACCGGTGCCGAAAACCCCCAGTGCCGCCACCATCACCGCCAGGTTGCCGATGGCGTCATTACGGCTGCACAGCCACACGGAACGCATGTCGGAATCGCCCTCGCGGAATTTGAACAGCAGGATCGCGACCCCCACGTTGGCCACCAGCGCCAGTAAGCCAACGGCCCCCATGGTCAGTGGTTCAGGCGTGACGCCGCTCTGGGCAACCCAGATTGCGCGGCCCAGTACGGCAAGGCCGAATACCGTCATGGTGATGCCCTTGACCAGGGCGGCGCGGCCCCGCCACAGCATGCCCATGGAGAGCACGGATAACGACAGCAGGTAGTTGGCACTGTCGCCGAAGAAGTCGATGGCATCCGCCATCAGGGACACGGATCCGGATTGCAGGCTGGCAATGCCCTCGACCAGAAACATGGCGAGGTTGACCCACAGCGCGACCCAGAGGGCTTTGCGAAAACGGGGGTCCGGGGCTTTGGGTTCGGGAACCGAGCAGCTACACGTCATGAATACCTCCAATGATCAGAATGCATTCATTAAAAACCCTGTAGTTGCTACAGGGTCAACCGGTGTTCGCAATTTGTTTGTGCATTGACCAATATCAGCGCTGACCCGGCCGATGGCTGCCCGGAACGTGGTTATGGCGATCGTCCGATACCGGCGCGTCGGGCTCTGCGCTGAGCCCGTCGAGAATGCCGCATTCCCGCACCGTGCGCCCCTCCGTGCAGGCTTGCTGGAGCCGCACCAGCGTCTCCTCCAGATTGGCCAGTTCCCGCAGGCGTTCACGTACGTGGTTCAGGTGGTGAGCCAGCAGGGCGTCCACCTCACTGCAATCGGCTTCCGGTTGTTCGGCCAGCCGGATCAGCTCGCGGATTTCATCCTGAGCCATATCGAGATTACGGCAGCGCCTGATGAATTGCAGGCGGTCCAGGTGGGCACTGCGGTACGCGCGGTAGCCACTGCCATCGCGGTCCGGTTCCGGCAGCAAGCCGATTTTTTCGTAGTAGCGGATGGTCTCAACGGGGATGGCCGTTGTTTTTGCGAGTTCACCGATTCTCACTGCTTCTTGCCTCTGTCGACGCCGGGAAAACTGGCCATGGCTCGGAGCCCGCCGTGCGGGCTGCTACTGAAGGTCAGGGTACCACCGTAACGCTCGGTGATCTCCCTGACGATGGCCAGGCCCAATCCATGCCCCGGGGTCTGTTGATCCAGCCGCACGCCACGGGTGCCCAGATCCGCTAGTGCGTCCTGGCTCACACCCGCCCCGTCTTCGTCCACGGTAATCATCAGCTGGTCACCGGCTTCGGTCAGTATGACCACGGCGCTGCGCTTCGCCCATTTACCGGCATTGTCCAGCAGGTTGCCGAGTATCTCGTTCAGGTCGTGCTCTTCAATAGGCCAGCGGGTCTCTGGTGCCAAGCCGGTATCCAGTTCGAAGTTCTTGTCGGGATACAGCCGGCCCAGCATCCACAGCAGGTCCCGCGCCTGGCTGACGGGTTGCGCCGCCTTGCCTGCCTGGGGGCCGGCGAAGCGGCTGCGGCGCATTTCGCTCTCCAGCTGGCGGTCGATGTCCGACAGCCGCTGGGCCAGGTGTTGTCGCATTTGCGGGTCCAGGGCGCGGGTGTCGTCTTCCAGTACCTGGCGGATGGCCGAGACCGGGGTTTTCACGCTGTGGGACAGGTTGGCGAGGGCGTCGCGGGAGCGGGTCAGCCTCTGATCCAGGGTATCCAGCAGCTGATTGAGCTGGCGGATCAGGGGCTGGAACTCCGCCGGTGCGTTCACATCCAGCCGGTGGCTGGCGCCGGCTTGCAGCGAGGTCAGCCCTTGTTGAAGACGGCCGACCGAGCGCAGGGACAGGCGGATGGCCTGCCAGATCGCCAGCAACAGCAGCACCAGCAGAATGCCGGACACCACGGCGGTCCAGATGTGCAGTTCCTGCTGGCTGTGGTGCAGGGTGGTCAGATCCTCGGCCACCACAATGACCACGGGTTCACCATTCAGGGTCAGGGCCTTGCGGTACGCCAGGAAATCGGCGATGGCAGCGTCGGCGCCCGTGCGGGTCTCGTGCACAAATCCGCTACGTGCTTCGGCGAGCAGCGGCTGCAGTGCCGCTGTCCAGAGTTCCGGGGAACTGTGAACCTGTTCGCCTATCCGCAGTGCAAAGGCGTGGTGAAAGACCTCTTCAAAATAATCACCGGCAGCAATATCACGAATTTCGTCGGGCCCGGACTGCCGCAGTTGATGTTCCAGAAAGGCCACTTCGTCCTGCAGGCGGTCTTCCACAAACCCCCTGGCCATGCGTTCCAGCAGCAGGCCGTGAACAATCCAGGCGGCAACCATCAGGGCGATGGCGGCCGGCAACAGCAGTGTGAGCAGGCTCTTGCGGATGGAACTGCGGGGATCAATCCATGGCATTGAAAATATACCCCTGGCCGCGGCGGGTGGTGATGGCGTCGGTGCCGGTGATTTTCCGCAGCCGCCGCACGTAGGCCTCGATGGTGTTGTCGCTGGGGCTGTCGTTCAGGTTGTACAGCTGCTCCAGCAGTTGCTCCTTGGAGAACAGCTGGCCGGGGCGGCTCATCAGGCAGCGCAGCAGGCGGAATTCGGTACCGGTGAGGGAATGCTCCTGGCCGTCCGGGGTCTGCAGGCACTGGCGGTATTCATCCAGCTCGAAACCGCCGGCGGCCAGTTTGGCTTCTACCCGGCCTTCGCTGCGGCGAATCAGGGCATTCAGCCGCGCCAGCAGTTCCTCGGTCTGGAAGGGTTTGGCCAGGTAATCATCGGCGCCGGCCTTGAGGCCGTTGACCTTGTCCTGCCAGTCGCCCCGCGCGGTCAGAATCAGCACCGGCATGGCCAGCTTGTCGGCGCGCCAGTTCTTGAGCACGTTCAGGCCGTTGCCATCCGGCAGCCCCAGGTCCAGTACCACCGCGCGGTAGTCTTCCTGTTTGCCCAGCTGCTCGGCCTGCCTTGCCGTTTGTGCCTGATCCACCGTGAAGCCAGCGGCCGTCAGCTGGCGGTTCAGGCTGTCGGCAATCAGAGTGTCGTCTTCCACCAGAAGCAATCGCATGAAGGTTCCTGCGTCGTGAAGTTGCCTGAGTGTAGAGCCATTGGCTGAATGTAACCTGAAAACCTGTGCACCGGAAAATTCAGCAAGGATTCAGGTTGCTGGGGCAGAGTAAGGTGCATTATCCAGTAGCCCTTATCCAGAGCCCCTTATTCAGAACCTCTTATTTATAACCCCAGGGAGATACCGATGAATCCGATTTTGAAACAGGCGCTGCTGCCGGCCATCGTTCTGGCGCTTTCCTCTGGCGTTCACGCTGCCGGGGAACACGGTGGCCACCATGGCGGTGGCGCGGCCGGCGAACCCGGCACGGCCGAGAATGTATCCCGCACCATTGATGTGACCATGGTGGACAACTATTACGAGCCGGAGTCCATCACCGTAAAAGCGGGTGAAACCGTGCGCTTCCGCGTGAAGAACGAGGGGGCCCTGGTGCACGAGTTCAACATCGGCACCGCAGACATGCACGAGGCCCATCAGGACGAAATGCAGATGATGGTGGAGCACGGCGTGCTGAAGGGCGACCACATCGATTACGAGATGATGGAAATGGATATGGGGGATGGCCACTCCATGAAGCACGATGACCCCAATAGCGTGCTCCTGGAGCCCGGCAAGACCGCGGAGATTGTCTGGACCTTTAACGAAACCACCAGTCTTGAGTTTGCCTGTAACGTGCCGGGCCACTACCAGGCAGGCATGTACGGCGATCTTGATGTTGAATAAACGGGTGTTCTCCATGAAGAAATCATTACTGATAGTGGTGCTGGCCGGGTTTGCCACCATGGCGGCCAAGGCCGGCGAATACGATATTTCTGTTGACCGGGTGGAAATCGACACCGGTGACTTCGTCAAGGAAGGCATTGGTTACAACGGGGCGTCTCCGGGGCCGGTGTTGCGGTTCAAGGAAGGCGAGGAGGTGACCATCAATGTCACCAACAATCTGGATGAAATGACGTCCATCCACTGGCACGGCCTGATTCTGCCGTTCGAGCAGGACGGTGTTCCGGGCATCAGTTTCGCCGGCATCGAGCCGGGAGAAACCTTCACCTACAAGTTCCCGATTGTTCAGGCCGGCACCTATTGGTTCCACAGCCACTCCGGCTTCCAGGAGCCGAACGGGGCCTACGGCGCCATCGTCATCGAGCCCGAGGGCCGTGAACCCTTCCGCTACGACCGGGAGTACGTGGTGCAGCTGACCGACAAGCACCCGCACTCCGGCGACCGCATCATGCGCAACCTGAAAATGTCGGCGGACTACTACAACCGGCAGCAGCAGACCGTGGGTGACTTCATCGACGAGTCCGGCGACAAAGGCTTCATGGCCACGCTGATGGACCGGATGATGTGGGGTGATATGCGCATGATGAAGGCGGATATCGAAGACGTGCAGGGCTTCACCGGCCTGATCAACGGCAAAGGGCCGGAACAGAACTGGACCGGGCTGTTCCAGCCCGGCGAGCGTATTCGTCTGCGCTTCATCAACTCCTCGGCCATGACCTATTTCGACATCCGCATTCCCGGTCTGGAAATGACCGTGGTGCAGGCCGACGGCAACAACGTGCAGCCGGTCACCGTGGATGAATTCCGGATCGGCGTGGCCGAGACCTACGATGTGATTGTGCGCATCAAGGATGAGCAGGCCTACACCATTTTTGCCGAGTCCATGGGGCGCTCCGGCTTTGCCCGCGGCACCCTGGCACCGGAGAAAGGCATGACCGCTGACGTGCCTGACCTGCGGGAGGCTCCGTTGCTGACCATGGCCGATATGGCTGGGCACATGGATCATGGCGATATGGACCACGGCAGCATGGATCATGGTGACATGGCCGACATGGATCACAGTGGCATGAATCATGACGCCATGGCTGACATGGATCATGGCGATATGAACCACGATGACATGGGCAAGGACACCGGCATGGATCACAGCGCCATGGGCCACGGTGGTATGGATCACGGCGGTGACAGTTCCCTGCCGGAAGATCCGTTCTATGCCAAGGGCAGTGGCCTGATTCCTACCGCCAGCAACGGTGGCAAGTTTCTCTCCTACGCCGATCTGAAGGCCCAGCAGCCCCTGTACGAGGACCGCGAACCGACCCGCGAAATCGAGCTTCGCCTGACCGGCAACATGGAGCGCTACGAATGGAGCATCAACGGCATCAAATACGAAGACGCCGACCCCATCGTGCTGCAATACGGTGAGCGGGTTCGCTTCAAGTTCGTCAACGAAACCATGATGACTCACCCCATGCACCTGCACGGTATGTGGTCGATTCTCGACGTGGGTGAGGGCAAGTGGAACCCTTTGAAGCATGTGATCAGCGTGGCACCCGCCACCACGGTGTATATGGAAACCGAAGTGGATGCGCCGGGTGAGTGGGCGTTCCATTGCCACCTGTCGTACCACGCCGCGTCCGGCATGTTCCGCAAGATCGTGGTTGAAGGCGGTCCGGACAGCACGGTGGCGGACGGTAAGAAAAATGGACAACAGGGAGGTGAATCATGAAGCGTCTGTCGCTACCCCTGTGCGGCCTGTCTCTGGCAATGGCCATGCTGACCGGCCCCGTGACGGCTCAGGAGGATCAGGCCAAGAAAACCCAGACCGCCAAGACCTTCTGGGGCGTATCGGCGGAAAAACTGGAGTACCGCTACAGCGATTCCGATGAGGAACTGGCGGTAATTGAGGGCGATGCCTTCTACGGTACCGACGATCTCAAGTTCCGCTGGCTGTTCGAGGGCGAGTGGGAGGAAGCCCACAACGCCTGGGAAACCCTGGAAAACCAGTTCGTTGCCCAGGTTCCTGTGGATGACTTCTGGGACGCCAAGGCGGGGATTCGCGTGGATACCCCGGAAGGAAAGGACCGGGTGTACGGTGTGCTCGGGCTCACCGGCCTGGCGCCCTACTGGTTCGAGATCGACACCAACCTGTACGTCAGCGATGAGGGTGACGCCTCGGTGGATTTCGAGGCGGAGTACGAGTTGCTGGTCACCAACTACTGGATCGTGTCTGCCACGTTTGAAAGCCTGGTGGCCTTTTCGGAAGACCGGGAAATCGGCGTGGGTAAAGGCCTGAATTCCACCGAGGTCGGTTTGCGCCTGAGTTACGATCTGATCGACCGCGCGTTCTCGCCTTACATCGGCGTGGTGCATGAACGCAAATACAGTGATACCGCGGATCTGGCCAGAGATTCCGGTGGTAGCACCGAAGACTGGTTTGCCGTGGTCGGGGCGCGGGTGATGTTCTGAGCCGATGCCGGGTTGCAAGTGAACTGTGCTGCGTTGTTAACCATAATGATGAACGCCTGTTGACCCCGGAGGACGCTCTCATGGCATGGCTAATTACCAAGTATGCAATTACCGCCGCTCTGGTGGTTCTGATTTCCGAAATCGCTAAACGCAGTGACAAGATAGGCGCGCTGATTGCTGCACTGCCTATGGTGACGGTACTGGCCATGATCTGGCTTTATCTGGAGCACCAGCCGGAGGCCAAAATCAGCAATCATGCCTGGTACACATTCTGGTATGTGCTGCCGACGTTGCCGATGTTCCTGGCGTTTCCGTTCCTGCTGCCACGGTTTGGCTTCTGGGCTTCTCTGATCATCAGCGCCGCGGTCACGGTCGTCTGTTTTGTTTTACTCGCGGCCGTCGTTAAGCGGTTCGGTATCGTTCTTTTGTGATCCGGGCTGTGAGCGCCCGGGCGGGCTGATGATTCAGGTCAATTCATGGGCACATAATGGGGCCAGAAGCCTTTTTGTCAGCTCCGATTCAGGTTCATGGTCTTTACTGGATACGACGCCGGTAAAAGTATCGGATAAGGGGGATCTCATGAACAGATTTATGCGGATAGTCGCGTGCTCCGTTCTCGTGGCGGTACCTGTCACAGCGCTCGCGCAGGGCAATTCTGATCAAATGCCCGGTGGGGGCATGATGAATCAGGAACAAATGCAGCAAATGAATGAAAACATGTCCCGTATGCAGGGAATGATGCAGGAAATGGGAACAGCCACGTCGGATGCCGAGCGCCGGCGCATTCGGGAACAGCATATGGAGTCCATGCAGGAGCATATGGGCATGATGCGTGGCAGCATGATGCGTGGCAGCATGATGGGCCAGGGCATGAAGATGGGTGATGGCCAGGACATGATGAGTGGCCAGGGCATGATGAATGGTCGGAGTAAAAACAAGCCGGACAAAGCTCAGGGTACTCGGTCTGGTGGTGCTGGCATGGACAGTGAACAGCGGCTGGAGATGATGGAGCAGCGTATGAACCAGATGCAGCTGATGATGGAGCAGATGCTGGAGCATCAGGCTCAAACCCGCAGCGAACGCTGAAGCACCGCCGGGGCGCGCTGGTCAGGATACTGCTCTGACCAGACAGCTGTACTCAAGACCCGGGCGCCTGCTCCCTGGCCCGGTTACAGCGGCTTCAGGGGTTCTGTGTTCTTCCTGTTGGCGAGAAAATTCGGCCGGGGTTTATTGCCACAGTAGGGGTCTTCCAGCGTGTTATGCACGCTGTTATAAACAAAAAACAGGTTGCTGCGTGGCCAGCAGGACATGTTCACGTTGGACCCATGGAGGGTGTTGCACTCGAAAATAATCAGTGACCCCGGCGGCCCCTTGGGCGCCTCTATGGAGTTTTCGTTCATCAGCCGGGTCAGGCTGGCGGCGTCTGGCACGCCCAGATACTGGGACTTGAGCGATTCCTTGTAGTTATCCTGCGGGGTGCGCCCGACACAGGGAATGAAGTATTTCTGCGACCCGGGAATCAGCATCAGCGGGCCGTTGAACTCGTTGTTGTCCGTCATCACGATCGAGCAGCTCAGGCAGCGCATCCGCGGCATGCCGTCCTCACTGTGCCAGGTTTCGAAATCGGAATGCCAGTTGAATCCCTTGCCCTTGAAGCCCGGTTTGTAATTGATCCGCGATTGGTGAATATACACTTCGCTGTCCAATAACTGGCGTGAAATGTCCAGCAACTGCGGGTCGCGGGTCAGCCGGTCAAAACGTTCTGAAATTTCGTGGATACCAAAGATAGAGCGGATTTCTTCCTTGCCGGGTTCGAGAACCGTGCCTTCCGAAAGCTTGAGGTCTTCATCGTCCTCGTAATCCTTGAGCTCCTTGATAAACCCATCCATGTCGTCTTTGGAAAAAAAAGAATCAAAGAACAAAAAGCCCCGGTCATCGAATTCTTTTACCTGATCGGCGGTCAGAGGGCCGTCGGACAGACGTTCAGGGGGGGTATGTACTACAGGGTCCAGTCGCTCAAACATTCCCAGTTTGCGTTCAAGTCGAGTCGGAAAGAGGTCTTGTGGGCGTGACATATGTGTCCTCCTTTTCTGTCGAGCCACAGATAGACAGTTATAGATCACATGCGGTTTTTCAACCATGCCGAGGTTAAAGATCGATCATATGTAAACGGGCTGCGGGGCGTTGCCACGGCAGTCTGCCGGCACGTATTCTCTGCTGTTGAATTCGCATCCGCGTCTGATGTGGTAGTCTTTTGATTTTCACGTGGAATTTACGACCGCTTGTTTCCAGGTCTTGGCAAGGAGCACCAATGCGGACAGTCACAGCGATTCCTGCCCGGATGATTCTGCTTCTCCTGGTGTGGTGGGCGCTCACCGAGGGAGACGCATCCGCAATCGGATTCGGATTGGTGATTGTCACCCTGACGACCGGTATCTCGGCCTATCTCTTCCCGCCGGGCACCCGGCGAATTCGCGTGCTGCCTTTGGTGCTTTTTGTGGGGTTTTTCATGGTCCGGTCCGTTGTGGCCGGCATCGATGTTGCCCGTCGGCTATTGTCGCCTTCCCTGCCCAGCCATCCCGGGTATCTCTCCTTTGATCTGAGCCTGCCCGAGGGCGGCCCGCGCTGGCTGCTGGCCAACACGTTGTCGCTGATGCCGGGTACCCTCAGCGTCGAGCTGGACGGTGCGCGGCTTGATCTGCACTGCCTCGATACCCGGGATCCGATCGCAGACGATGTAAAAGCGGTGGAGCGGAAAGTGGCGGGGGTTTTTGGCTTGACGCCGGCCGATAGCGTAAAGCCGGTGAGGGCCGGGGAATGACGGTGCTGCTGAATGCGGTGGGCGCTTTCCTGCTGCTGACCCTGCTGATCGCGCTGATACGGATCTGGCGAGGGCCGACGCCTTCGGATCGTATGCTGGCGTCTCAGCTATTCGGCACCACCGGGGTAGCGTTATTGCTGGTTCTGGCGGAAGCCCAGAACGCAGCGGCTCTGAGGGATGTGGCGCTGGTGCTGGCGTTGCTGTCGGTGCTGGCCATTGTGGGTTTCGTCACGCGGGTGGTGCGTATCGACCGGAGCGAGCACTGATGGAGCAAATGGTGATGGAAATAGTGCCATGGTTTCAGGGTGTGCTCCTTTTCGCGGGATGCGCGTTCTTTGCCATCGGGACCTTGGGATTGTTCCGTTTCTCCGCTACGCTGGCGCGCATTCATGCGCTCACCAAAGTGGATAACCTGGGGCTGGGTTTCATTGTGCTGGCCCTGCTGTTTTCGGTGCCGACACTGGCCGTGGGTCTGAAGGTGGTGCTTATCTGGGTGGTGGCGCTGGCGGCCAGCGCCACTTCCGCCCATCTGATCGCCCGCGCCGTGCGCTCGCAGGAGCGTGAGCAGGCCGTGAGGAGGGAGCCCCATGACTGACTGGTTGTTGGATGGTTTACTGGTTTTTGCCTTGGTGGTGACAGCCGCGGCGGCGCTGTTATCCCGCAACCTGTTTCGCGCTGTGGTGGTATTTATCGCCTTTGGTCTGTTGATGGCGGTTGCCTGGGTCCGGCTACAGGCGCCCGACATTGCTCTGGCAGAGGCCGCTATTGGTGCAGGGCTTACCGGGGTGCTGCTGTTGGATGCCGTCAGCCACCTTGGGGGAATCCGCCCCGGGGACCGTAACCGCGGAGGTCGCGAGCGATGAGCGGCAAGATTCGCACCGCGGTCATTGCGTTGGCGTGTATGGCGCTCACGGGTGTTCTGGCGATGAGCATCTGGCATATTGCCGGCAACCCGCCTCCGGTGAACCTGCCCCAATTGCTGACAGATAATCTCGGTCGCAGCGGAGTCGAACACCCGGTCACAGCGGTGTTGCTGAATTTTCGCAGTTACGACACCCTGCTCGAGATTGGCGTTCTGGTTATTGCAGGCATCGCCGGGATATCCATGGCGAAAACCGCTTCGCTTGAGGATCCGGAACTGCGCACGTCGGATTCCCTGCTTTACGCCCTGCAACGCTGGTTTGTTCCGCTAATGCTGGTGCTGGCAGGCTACCTGCTTTGGGCCGGCGCTGACCGCCCCGGCGGTGCCTTTCAGGCAGGCGCAGTGCTGGCTGCCACCGGTGTGCTGATGCGTCTGGGTGGCATTCCCATGGAGTTTCTTCGCCCCGGCTTGCTGCTGCGGCTGGGCCTGGGGATGGGGTTTTCGGTGTTCCTGGTAGTGGCGGTCGCCAGCGCCATTGGTGGTGATGCCTTTCTGGCGTATCCCCCGGGCATGACCAAGACACTGATTGTGGTCATCGAATCCGTCCTGACCCTGTCCATTGCCATGGTGCTGCTGGCGCTGTTTGTGTCTGCCCCGGTCAACGACGCCGAGGATCCGGAAGAGGGCGCGCCATCGTGACCCCAGGGCTGCTTTATGCCCTCGCGGGGGCCGTGCTGTTTGGTGTCGGGCTGTTCGGGCTGCTGCGACTGTCGCACCTTCTGCGCAAGCTGCTGGCCTTCAATATTATGGGGTCCGGTGTGTTCCTGGTGATGGTTGGCTTGCCGCAGCACCAGGGTGGCCCGGATCCGGTGCCGCAGGCGCTGGTCCTTACCGGCATTGTGGTCGCCATTGCCGCCACCGCGCTGGCTGTGGTGCTGGTGCGACGTTATTACCACCTGTCCGGAATGACCACCCTCGAAGCAGCGCCTGAGCGGCGGGAGGGTGGCCAGGAATGACGTTGTGGCTGATGGCCGGTTTGCTGTTCACGCCGCTGGCCTGGGCAGTGCTGACCCTGCTGACCGACTTTCGCTGGGGTCGGCTGGTGACCTGGGGCGGTATTCTGATTCAGATTCTGGTGTCACTCGGTCTTTGGCTCACGGTTGCCCGTGAGGGGGGCTTCTACTACGGTCTGGGCGGTTGGGAGGCGCCGCTGGGAATCGAGCTGCGGGTGGACGGGCTTGCCGTCACCTTTGTGCTGCTTACCGCCGTGGTGGCCAGTGCCTGTGGCTGGCACGCCGGGGTTTATATCGACCCGGACAAGCCCTGGCACCGGTATTTCTGGCCCTTGTTCTGGTTTCTCTGGTCCGGGTTGAACGCCGTCTGGCTTGGCGGCGACCTGTTCAACCTCTACGTCGGACTGGAACTGATCAGCCTGTCCGCGGTGGGCCTGGTGGCGCTGGGGGGCAAGGCCGGGGCATTGCGGGCTTCCCTGCGCTACCTGCTGGCGGCGTTGCTGGGATCGTTGGCTTATCTGCTCGGAGTGGCATTGATGTACGGGCAGTTCGGCACCTTGTCGATCGCAGGGGTGGCAGCCTCGCTGGCGTCGCAACCGGTGCCCTCAGGAAGCGGATTGGCGCTGGCGCTGATGATCTTCGGTCTGGCACTGAAAACGGCGCTGTATCCCCTCCATCAATGGCTGCCGCCGGCCCACGGCATTGCCAAATCGCCGGTCAGTGCGCTGTTGTCCGCGCTGGTGGTCAAGGCATCGTTCTACATCGCCGCTCGTTTATGGCTTGAGTTCGGGCCGTCAATCGGTAACCTCGCCTCAGCGCAACTGGCTGGCCTTCTGGGCAGTGGCGCGGTGGTCTGGGGCAGTTGGCTGGCGTGCCGGCAGTCTCAGCTGAAACAGGTGGTGGCCTATTCCTCGGTGGCCCAGATAGGTTACCTGTTTCTGTTGTTTCCGCTGACGTACTCGGTCTCTGAGGCCGCATCGCTGCAAGCGCAGCAAGGCATCACCCTGCAGGTTGTCAGCCATGCCCTGGCCAAGGCGGCAATGTTTCTTGCAGCCGGAAATCTGATCCTGTCTGTTGGCAGCAATCGCGTCGACGCCCTGGCCGGGGTCAGCCGCTTTCTGCCATTTTCCCTGTTTTCCTTCGGTCTCGCCGGGGTGTCGCTGATGAGCCTGCCACCGACCGGCGGCTTTGCGGCCAAATGGTTGCTGCTGCAGTCCAGCCTGGCCAGCGGGCAGTGGTGGTGGGTGCTGGTGCTGTTGGTCGGTGGTTTGCTTTCCGCCGCGTACATTTTTCGTATCTATCGTGCCTCCTTTCTGGAGATTCCGGAGACGGATCGGTTCTACCATCCGCCCCGAACCCTGGAAATCATTCCGCTGATTCTGGCCCTGCTTGCCCTCGGGCTGGGGCTGGTGTCGGACCAGGTGCTGTCGGTGATGGCGCTGCCGTTCGAAGAAGAGGGGGCGCCATGACGCTCACTGCATGGATGCCGGTGTTCGCGCTGATGACCTCGCTGATTGCAGCGGTGGTGATTTTTGCCCTGCCGGAACAAGGCTACCGGCTGCGCACGGCAGTCAACCTGGGTGCCGCGTTGGTGAAGCTGGGGCTGGTGGTGTTCATGGTCTGGGGCGTGTTTCAGGGCGTGGAGTATGGCATCAGTTTCACGATGGTGCCGGGCGTGGCTTTTGTACTCAAGGCCGATGCGTTGGCGATGATGTTTGCCGGCCTCTCGGCGGTGCTCTGGCTGCTGACCACCATCTACGCGGTTGGTTATCTGGAGGATTCACCCAATCGCAGTCGCTTTTTCGGGTTCTTCAGCCTGTGTGTGGCCAGTACCATGGGCATTGCTCTGGCAGGCAACCTTTTTACATTCTTTTTGTTTTACGAAATGCTGACTCTGTCCACCTACCCGCTGGTGGTCCACCGCGGTACCGAACAGGCCCTGAAAGCCGGACGGACTTACGTAATCTATACGCTAACCGGTGGCGCGGTTCTGCTGCTTGCGATTGCCTGGTTGCAAGGTGTCATGGGCGATCTGCCGTTCCGCGAAGGTGGGCATTTCATTGACGCCGATGCGGCCGTTACCCCGTCGCTCATTGTGATTTTCATCCTGCTGGTGGCGGGGCTGGGCGTGAAGGCCGCGGTATTTCCTTTGCATGGCTGGCTGCCTCAGGCCATGGTGGCGCCGGCTCCGGTCAGTGCGCTTTTGCACGCGGTGGCGGTCGTGAAGGCCGGCGCGTTCGGCATTGTGCGAGTGGTCTACAACATCTACGGTGTCCAGGCATCCTCCACGTTGGGTCTGCTACAACCGCTGTCCTGGCTGGCGGCATTCACCATGCTTTACGGTTCCGTGCGGGCGTTGTCGCAAGTGGATCTCAAACGCCTACTGGCGTTCTCTACGGTGAGCCAGGTGTCCTATATCATCCTCGGGGTGTGTCTGTTCGGACCGGTTGGCGCCGCCGGGGGACTGGTGCACTTGCTGCACCAGGGCATTATGAAAATCACTCTGTTTTTCTGCGCCGGCAACTACGCCGAAACATTGGGTATTCACCGCATCGACGAAATGGACGGTGCCGGGCGACGGATGCCGGGAACCTCCTTTGCCTTTACGGTCGGCGCATTCGGGATGATCGGGGCGCCACCGCTGGCCGGTTTTATTACCAAATGGACCCTGGGCACCGGGGCGCTGGCGGCCAACATGGATTGGGTGATTGCTGTGCTGGTACTGAGCAGCCTGCTCAACGCCGCCTACTTTCTACCGATACTGCACCGGTTGTGGTTCCGCGAGCCGAGCGGTGCCTGGCCCGATGAACGACATTGGGGCCGCCTGGAAACCAGTCCCTGGCTGTACTGGCCACCGCTGGTGACCGCCGTGATGACCGTGCTGGTGGGCGTACTGGCCTCCCTGCCGTTCAGCCCGCTGTCCTGGGCCGAGCTGATTGTCTTGCGGGAGTATGCTCAATGATGGCACCCGAATCGGTTCTGGTTCTGCTGGCCGTGTGTCTGCCATTACTGTATCCGGCAATGGCCTTGTTGCCGGGCGGATGGGCAAGAGCGATGCGCCTGACGCTACCCCTGCTGCCGCTGCCGGCCCTGCTATTGGCGGTGGGTACGGAGCCGGGCTGGCAACTGGAACTGCCCTGGCTCCTCAATGGCGGATTGTGGGCGATGGATGAGTTACGCCGGCTGTTTCTGTTGCTGACGGCCGTGTTGTGGTCGGTGGCGGGTCTTTACGCGGTGGGTTATCTGCCAGCCGAACATCTGCGGCGGTTCTGTGTGTGCTGGGGGCTGACGCTGGCGGGCAATCTCGGCCTCACCGTGGCGAGCGATATCGCCAGCTTCTACAGCTTCTTCGCGTTGATGACCTTTGCTGCTTATGGCCTGGTCGTGCACCAGGGTACCGGTGAGGCGGTTCGTGCCGGCCGGGTCTACCTGGTGATGGCGGTGTTTGGGGAAATGGCGATTCTCGCCGGATTGCTGTTCGCCTCGGCCGCGGCGGACAGCCAGATGCTCGCGGACCTGCCAGCGGCCATCGCCGCCGCCCCGCAGCGGAACCTGATGATCGGGCTGCTGGTGGCGGGTTTCGGGGTGAAAGCGGGCCTGCCGCTGCTGCATTTCTGGTTGCCGCTGGCCCATCCGGTAGCGCCGACACCGGCCAGTGCGGTGCTCAGTGGCGCAATGATCAAAGCCGGGTTGCTGGGCTGGCTGGTCACGCTGCCGTTTGGCGAGACGGCGCTGCCCGGGTGGGGCGCCTTGATGGTCGTGGCCGGCGCCGTGGCGGCGCTCGGAGCGGCCGGCCTCGGTGTCTGTCAGCAACGCCCGAAGACAGTGCTGGCCTATTCCAGCATCAGCCAGATGGGGCTGATGGTGCTGATGGTAGGGGCCGCCCTGGCGGACCCCGGGCGTGCGCCGATTCTGTTGCCGGTGATCGCGCTCTATACCCTTCATCACGGTTTGGCCAAGGGCAGCCTGTTTTTATCGGCGGGGCTCTCATTGCCTCGGGGTTTCGTACACAGGGCGACCGTCTGGCTGCTGATCGCGTTGCCGGGTTTATCGCTCGCGGGGTTGCCGTTCACCAGCGGTGCGCTCGCCAAACTGGCGATGAAGGAAGCGCTGTCCGCGGACAAGCTGGAGTTTGCCCTGGCCGGTTACCTGTCGCCACTGATGACTGCCGGCGCAGTGGCCACACTGTTGCTTGTGTTGCGATACCTGTGGACGCTCACCGCAACACTGGAAGCCGGCCGTAATCCGCCCATGCTGGCGGCCGGGTGGCTGGGCGCCACGGCCCTGAGCCTGGTGGCCTTCTGGGCGATGCCCTGGAACGTCGACGGGTTGGTCAAGCCGCCGGTATGGCTGCCGGCACCGTACCAGGTCTGGGCACTGCTGTGGCCCATGCTGATTGCGGTTGCCGTGGCCGCACTGGCCTTACGGGGCACGCGGTCAGTCAAACAGCGATAGCTGAGCGTCACCGGGACCGGTCCGATGTAGGTGTTGCTGCCGAATCGTTGCTTCTGCGGTGGTGTCATCAGCCAGGGCGAATGAATCATTTCGGATGGCACGCCGGCCAGTTCCGGAATCCAGCGGCGGATGAATTCACCGTTCGGGTCCAGCTTCTGGCTCTGTAGCACCGGGTTGTCAGCCGGAGCAGAGCCCCCCAGCACGGTGTGTGTCATCAGGTCACTCCAGGCCTGGTCGCAGACGTTCCGGTCCTTCAGTCGACGAACCACCCCGATCTGGCACCATTCCCGGAACTCGACCTGATTCTCCGAGCACCAGCGCAGCGTGGTCACGGGTGCGCAGGTCGCGCTTGAACCAGACCACTGTGGTCATAGCGGGGCGATCCTGGCGCGCCGGCACCGTTCGCTGCAGTAGCGAACGTTGTCCCAGTCTCTGGCCCACTTCCTGCGCCAGGCAAAGGGGCGGTGGCAGACCGGGCAGATTTTTTCGGGCAAATGCGCTTTTTTGTGCATCGGGCTCAAATAGTTTTTACTGAAGATACGCGGTTCTACGTTTTCCAGGCCCTGAGGGATTGTTGATGGCCCGATTCAGTGACGACATTCAGCCTCCATCAATACTGATTTTCGACTGGCACGGCACGCTGGTCGATACCCACGATGCCATGTTCAGTGCCATGGAGGATATGCTGCCGCAACTGGAGGAGCTGGGTCTGGTGGAGCGGCTGCTGCCGGAAGACCGCTGCCGCACCGCCGAGGATGCCCGCCTGGTGCGCTATATCCGCATCTTTCGCCGCTTGCATCCGCGGATTCTGGCGGAACGACGGGTGTCACGCACGGATATCTTCAACGCCATTTTCGGTGACGACAAAGACGCCAGGCTGATTGCCCACAAAGCCTATAACGCCTGCTACCGCAAATACTTTGGTCGGGTAAAGCCGTTTCAGCCCGGTGCCTATCAGTACCTCTGTGCTCTGAAAGACATGGGGATTCGTCTGGCAGTTTCCACCAACCGTAACCGGGAGTTCCTCGATAAGGAGCTCAGAACGGTGGATGAAGGCCGTTGGCAGCATTTGTTCGACGTGACCGTTTGCGCCGACGACGTCACCGAATACAAGCCGGACCCGGAGGTCATTCTCAAAGCCCTCGAGAACGCGGGTCTGCCGGCTGACGAACGTGCCTGGTATGTGGGCGACAGCTACGTTGACATGCTCACTGCCAACCGCGCCGGGGTGTCCGGCGTGTTCTACAACGGCGCCTGTTGGGAATCCGGGCGCATTGACAGCTGGTTCTCCTTCCGCGACGCCCCGGAAGCGATTCTCGACAGTTTTGAAGATCTGATGGATCTGCTGGCATTGCTGGAGCGTTCGTCGCCAGAGCAGTTCAGGCAGGCTCCGGCCGAGGTGCGCCCGCGTCCATTCCCGCCACCGGAGCGCCCGCAACCGCGTATTGAGGCGGACTGGCACCCGGCGGTAGTGAAGCTGATCCGCCCGTCAGTGGTGTTGTTCGACTGGCACGCCACGCTGGTAGACACTCTGGATGCCATGTACCACGCGGTGGACGACATGCTGCCGGATTTTCACAAGCTCCGGCTGATGGACCGCATGGTGGCGCCGGAAGACAGCAAGACGCCGGAAGACGTGAAGCTGGTGGCCTACGTCCGGGAGTTTGCCAGGCTCCACCCCAAGGTTAAGGCCGACCGGAAAATATCCCGCACCGACATTTTCGAGGTTCTGTTCGGCGACGATCAGGAAGCCAAGCAAATTGCCCATAAGGCCTTCAACCACCACTACCGTACCCATTACGGTACGGTGAAAGCCTTCGAGCCGAGAGTCCGGGACGTGTTGGAAGGGCTGCGACGGCTGGGTATTCAGGTGGGGGTGATCACCAACCGCGACCGTGAGTTTTTCGAGCATGAGCTGGATGCGGTGGAAGACACCGGCTGGACCGAGCTGTTCGAGGTGGATGTGTGCGGAGATGACACACCCCTCCGCAAACCCCACCCGGATCAGCTGTTGCTGGCGGTGCAGAGGCTGGATTATCCACCGGACCCCAGCGTCTGGTATGTGGGTGACAGCACAACGGACGTGATTGCCGGTAAGCGGGCGGGGATGACCTCGGTGTTTTTCAATGGCGCCCAGTGGGACCAGCCGTGGCTGAACAAGATCTTCCCCGGTACCCATAAGCATCCGGACAAACCGGATGTGGTGGTCAATGATTTTTCCGAGTTCTGGGCGCTGGTGCTGGCCTGCGAGATTGGCCCGCCCTGATCTCAGCGCGGCTAATCCTGGTCGAGTCGCGTCAGAGCTTCTTCCACGCAGGCCCCGATAATGAGGCGATAGGCCGTCTGTTCTGCCGTGGAGGTGCGGCGGTTCGGGTTACAGCTTCTCAATATTGGCCAGCAAATGTTTCGCGCGTTCCAGCAAGGCCGAGCGCTGAGCCGGCCTTTGCCGATCCCAGTTGCGGTACATCATCCCCATGCGGGGGTTGGTGGCGAAATCGTCGCGGTGGCGGTCGATAAAATGCCAGTACAGGGCGTTGAAGGGGCAGGCATCGTCTTCGGTGGATTTGTTGACCTTGTAATGGCAATTCCTGCAGTGATCCGACATGCGATGAATGTACTTGCCGCTGGCGGCATAAGGCTTGGAGCCGAGGTAGCCACCATCGGCGTGCATCACCATGCCCAGCACATTGGGCAGCTCCACCCAGTCGTAGGCATCGGCGTAGACCGCGAGGTACCAGTCGCAGATGTCTTCGGGTTTGACGCCGGCCAGCAGGGCAAAGTTACCGGTCACCATCAACCGCTGGATGTGGTGGGCATAGGCGTTGCGGCGCGTGGCATCGATCGCTTTGTGCATACACTGCATTCTGGTTTCCCCGGTCCAGTAGAACCAGGGCAGGGGGCGGGTATTGCCCAATCGGTTTTCTTCCGCATACTCCGGCATGTTCAGCCAGTAAATGCCCCGCACGAACTCCCGCCAACCCAGGATCTGCCGGATGAACCCCTCCACGGCGTTGATCGGCGCGCGCCCGGCGTACCAGGCCTGGGCGGCCGCCTCGCAGACCGCCAGTGGGTCCAGCAGACCACAATTAATGTAGGGGGAGAGAATGGAGTGGAACAGCCAGTCCTCGTCCTCGGACATGGCATCCTGATAGTCACCGAAGCAGGGCAGGGCGAAATCAATAAAGTGGTCCAGTGCCTGTGCCGCGGCTTCAGGGGTGACCGCAAAGTGGAAATCCGCTGTGGTGCCAAAATGGTCGGCAAAGTGCTCGTCCACCAGACCGATCACCTCCCTCGTCATCGGGTCCGGCTCTACCCGGAAGGGGGCCGGAGCGGGCGGCTTGCCCGTCCACTTGCGGCGATTATCCGCGTCGAAGTTCCACTGACCGCCCTCGGGCCCGCCCTCGGCTGTCATCAGCAAGCCGGTTTTTTTCCGCATCTCCCGGTAAAAGAACTCCATTCGTAACTGTTTGCGGCCTTCGGCCCATTCTGCGAACTCCTGCTTGCTGGCGATAAAACGGGTGTCCGGGCGGATTTCCACGGAAACCCCCAGTCGTTCATGCCACTGGCTGATCTGCTCGTGCAGACGCCACTCGCCACATTCGGTGGTGATGACCCGGTCGGCTCCGGTTCGCTTGAGCTGGGCGGCGATCACCGCTTCCAGGCTGAGGGCATCACTGTCTGGATGGTAGGACTGGTAGTGAACCTGCCAGCCATCCCTGGCCAACTGACGGGCGAAATGGCGCATGGCGCTGAACAGCAGCACCAGCTTCTTCTTGTGGTGGTTGGTGTAACTGGCCTCATCGTGGACTTCCGCCATTACCACTGTGTCGTGTTTCCGGTCAGCGTTTTCGAGGGCGCTGATGTCGGTGGTCAGCTGGTCACCGAGAATAAGGATCAGGTTTGCCATGGCAGAAACAGTGCTCCGTTATGATTGCGGGCGTGCAAGGCAGTGAGGTAAGCGGCCAACACCGGGCATTCCCCTAAAGGGGTAATCAGAGTACGCCAACGGCACAAGGGTGGTTCAGGTCAGAGATTGATAAAATCCAAGTATTGCTGAGCTGATCCGCATCAAGAAGCGGCCGGCCCGATTGCCCTAACATGCCCGGCATTCCTGACATGACCATTCTTCCGACGTTCAGAGTTCTGACTATGGCTACCAGTTCCGCCCGTGCCTCCACCCTCCCGGAATTTACCTGGGACGAAGCGCTGATCCGCCGCTACGACCTGAGTGGCCCGCGTTACACCTCCTATCCCACGGCGGTGGAGTTCAACCAGAATTATCCGATCGAAGACATGATGCAGGCGGCCGCCCGCAGCAGGGCCAGCGACCGCCCGTTGTCACTCTATACCCACCTGCCGTTCTGTGCGCACCTCTGTTACTACTGCGCCTGTAACAAGGTCATTACCAAAAAGCGCGATAAGGCCATGCCCTATGTGGAGCGGGTCCTGAAAGAGGCAGCGCTCCAGTCCCGGCTGTTCGGCGCCGACCGGCCCGTAAAACAGCTGCACTGGGGCGGCGGCACGCCGACCTTCCTGCCGAAGGATGTCATGGCGCATCTGATGGCCGGATACGCCGACCTGTTCAGGCTGCAGACGGATGAAGAACGGGATTACAGTGTGGAGATTGACCCCCGAGAGGTGGATCAGGACACGCTGCCAACCCTGTGGAATCTGGGCTTCAATCGGATCAGTCTCGGGGTGCAGGATGTGAATCCCCGGGTGCAGAAAGCGGTAAACCGGATCCAGCCCCGGGCCATGACCGAAGCCGTATTGGATGAGGCCCGCCGCCTCGGCTTCCGTTCCATCAACCTGGATCTGATCTACGGCCTGCCGCACCAGACTCCGGAAAGCTTTGCGGAAACGCTGGAGGCGGTCATCGAGATGTCGCCAGACCGGCTTTCCGTGTTCAGTTACGCGCACCTGCCGGACCGGTTCTACCCACAGACCCGCATTCAGGCCGATACGCTGCCGAGTCCGCAGCAGAAGCTGACCATTCTGCACAACACCATCAACCGTTTGCTGGCGGCGGGTTACGAATACATTGGCATGGATCACTTCGCCAGGCCTGATGACAGTCTCGCAGTGGCCCAGCGGGAAGGCCGCCTGCATCGGAATTTTCAGGGGTACACCACCCATTCGGATTGCGACCTGGTGTCGCTGGGCGTGTCGGCCATCGGCCAGACCGACGACGCCTATTTCCAGAACAATCACGATCTGCCGTCCTGGGAAGCGGCCATTGATACCGGCCAGCTGGCAATCACCAAAGGCGTGAACCTGACCCGGGATGACCGCGTCCGGCGGTGGGTGATTGGTCAGTTGATTTGCCAGTTCCGCCTCGATCGCCAGCAGTTTGCGGAGGCGTGGGGCGAAAATCTGGACCGCTATTTCACCGATGAACTTCGGCGCCTGAAACCGATGGTTCGCGACGAACTGATCGCCGACGATGGCCAGACGCTGCAGGTGCTGCCGGCGGGCCGCCTGCTGATCCGCGCGATTTGCCAGATCTTCGATCTGTACCGTAAGGAAGGCGCAAGCCAGCGGTTCTCGCGAATCATCTGATCAGACGGTCAGCTGCAACCTGTGTTGCATGCTAATCTTACGTCCTCTAATGACTGGACTGCGGCTGGGTTTTTGCGTATGGTCTTGCGCTCTCTCAGCTGGCTTGCCTGGCTTCTGGTTAAGAGGACAAAAAATACTATGACATCTAAAGATCTCTGTGGGCTTTTGCCCCACCTCAGCTTTCCCTAGCAACTTCCCGTTCTTCGCTTGGGCACCTGTTTAAGTGGCGCCATGAAAGGCCGCACTTCTGCCTGAACGCGATATCTCCTGAACCCCGCCCCTTGCTGGCCGAGCTATACGTTTCGGGCCTATGGCGGACGTTTGTTTTGAAAACGAGGTTGTGATTTGAACGACACCGGTTTTACCCAATTCTCAACAGTCACCGTATTGTTGCTTCTGGCCGCCTTCTACGGCGGTACCTACCTGCTTACGCTCCTGATCCGGAAAGACAAGGAAGACACCTCCGGCTTCATGGTTGCCGGGCACCATGTCGGTTTTGGCATGGGCGCAGCCAGCATGACCGCCACCTGGATCTGGGCGGCGTCTTTCTATGCGGCAGCCACCTCAGGCTATACCTACGGCGTGTCCGGACCGATTCACTACGGTCTCTGGGGCGCCCTGATGATTCTGTTCATCTATCCGTTCGGTCGTCGGTTTCGCAAACTGGCGCCCAATGGCCACACGCTGGGTGAGCTGATCCACGCCCGCCATGGCGCTTCCAGCCAGCTGATCCTGGCGGGCTCCAATATTCTGGGCAGTGTCATCAGCCTGATGGTGAACTTCACCGCCGCCGGTGCCCTGGTGTCGGTGCTGTCGCCGCTGTCGTTCGAGGCCGGGGTGATCGTTGCCGGCGTGGGCGTGCTGGCCTACACCCTGACGTCCGGTTTCCGGGCCTCGGTGTTTACCGACTTTGCGCAACTGGTGGCCTTGATGGCGATCGCCATCATTATCATTCCCGCCGTGCTGTTTTCAGCCGGCGGAACGGAAGTGATGGTTGCCGGGCTGAGTCTGATGACGGATGAGCAGGCGAGCCTGTTCTCGGTAGACGCCATCATGAATCAGGGCGCGCCGTTCTTCGTGGCGGTGCTGGCCTACGCCATCGGCAACCAGACCATCTCCCAGCGCCTGTTTGCGGTGCGTGAAAAACACATCAAGTCGACGTTTGTTACCGCCACCATTGGCTATGGCGCCATTGTGATCGGCCTTGGCATGATTGGCCTGATGGCGTTGTCGGTGGGCATGGAGCCTATCGATGGCAACATGAACAACCTGATCCCGCAGATGGTCTCCACCTATCTGTCGCCGTTCTTTGTGGCAATGTTCTTCGTGCTGGTCATCGGCTCGCTGTCGTCGACCGCGGACTCGGACCTGTCGGCACTGTCGACCATCATGATGGCGGACGTGTACGGCAAGAACATCGCGAAGAACAACCCCAATCCCGGAATGATGATGTTGATCGGGCGTATCACTATGATCGTCGCCACGGTAGCGGGGCTGGTGTTCGCCAGTTTCTCGCTCGATATTCTGGTGATGCTGGTGTTCGTGGGCGCGCTCTGGGGGGCGATTGTGTTCCCGGTGATCGTCAGCTGCTACTGGGACCGGGTCACCAATGCGGCCTTTACCTGGTCGGTCGTGGTGGCCATGGCGCTGTTCTGCGTTGCCCGCTTCGAGTTGCTGGAAATGACCGGGCTTACGGTGCTGACGTTTGAGGCGCTGGCGTCTGCCGGTGGAGCGGTCGTGATTGGCATGATGGTGTTTGGCTTCCTGGGCAAGACAGCCGGGCTCTTGGCCGGGCTGATCACGCTGGTTGCCATGCTGATTTTCGCCACCGGCTTCCTGCGGGACTACATGGTACTGGTGGCCTCCCTGACCGCCTACGGCGCCAGTGCGCTGGTCTGCACTGCCATGTCGCTGACCAGCAACGAACGCTTTGATTTCGACCTGATCAAACAGCGGGTCAGTGACTACGACGACGTCGCTGTAGACGACGATTCTGCCATGATTCCGGAGGGTGCAAAATGACCAACGAACTGGTTTACGGAGCGTACATCCTGATCTGGCCAGCGATCACGCTGGTGGTGCTGGGTGTGATTTGCGGGGCTGTGGCCAGAGATGTCCGCAAGGCCAAAAAAGCGGATGAAGATCTCATCTGATCTGGCATGCTGAGCTTGAATGCTCAAGCCCTGAAAGCCCGGCACCTGGTGCCGGGCTTTTTTTATGGGCAATGCGGTGGAAGGGGATCGGTGAGGTCAGGCCATCAATGGCGCCAGAGCGGCGTTGATGCGGTTGCCCTGATCCGCTGTGATCAGTTGACTCAGCACCTGCACGAATCTCGGCTCCTGAACCCCGGACACGATGAACTGCCAGCGATAGGCATCCAGAAACGCCTGGTGAATCCGCTCCCGCTCTGATTCGGAGTAGTGCTGGCTCATCTGCTGAAAGTAGGTGGCATCCGCCTGGGCCTGAGCCTGAACGATGCCATCGACGGCAGCCACCAGGTCAATCAGGTCGGTCACCGCCTGGCCGCGCTCGGTTTCGCTCAGCCTGGCGTCCTCCCGCATCCATTCCAGCTCATCCATGATGGCGTGCTGGGATTCCTCCTTCCAGTGGTACAGGAAAACGTCCTTGTACAGCGGGTCCGCATCCTGCTGGGGATCAATGCTCTGCCGGTAGTGGGTCTGGGTGAACAGCTCGATGTGCAGGGTAAGCCCCAGTACCGCCCAGGTGGATTTGCCGAGCACCGCCATGGCCACGTCGTTGGGCCTGGGCGCAAACTCGTAACCTTCGGGCATGTGGCGCGCAATCATCTGCTCGATACGGCAGAACAGTTCCTGATGTTTGAGTTCCTCGTCGCTGAAGCGAACCAGCGCTTCCAGAGCGACCTGGTCGCCCATGAAGTGGTCCTGACTCAGTTCCAGGATCTTGGCGCAGATAAAGCGTTCCACCAGACCAAACATGTTGGCGTATGTGCGGCCCTGAACGTGGCTGTACGCGCGCCGGTCCTCCTCACTGAGGAACGGCAGATCGTTAACCCCGGACAGCCCGGCAGGGATAAAGCTTTTGCTGAAATCAAAATCCCGGCCACGGATAACATCCTGGTCGATGTCCCAGCGCACGCGCTTGGACACTTCGATGCAGCGGGCGTAACGGTCAATGGTGGTGGATTGGAGCATGGCGGTCATGGTTGTCGTCCCGTTTTCAGTTGTCGTCATTGGTCATTGGTGTCGCCCCGGACCGGTGTGGGTCTGGTGGCAGCGACGGTTCCAGATTAGGGCGGCAACGTATCTGCGGTGTGTCTGCTGAACGCGGGATTGTATTTGAAATGTTTCTGCCGGCTCAGCGCTCGGTCAGATGCCGGGCAAGCAACTGGTACAGGGCCGTGAGATCGACCGGTTTGCGCAACAAACCAATGATGCCGGCTTTACTGGCCTCGGCCTCCGTCAGTTCCTCGCTGAAACCGGTATACAACACCACCGGTACCGTCGGATGGCTGCGCTGAAGCTGCTGGCTTAACTGCAGGCCGGTCATCCTTGGCATGGTCTGGTCGGTGATGATCAGGTCAACACTCGCGGGCTGGCTCTTGATCTGTTCCAGGGCATCCGCCCCACAGGACGCGATGGTTGTTTCAAGCCCCCAGCCGGACAACAGATCCGCCATGTATTCTGCCACCATCGACTCGTCATCCACCACCAGAACCCGGCCGGCCAGGGAATGACCGGTTGCCGGTGACGCGGCGGAGGCCGGGCGGCACCCTGGTTGCCCGTCGGAGTCAGCGGGGCTGATGGGCGGCAGCAGAATGCGGAAGCGGGTTCCCTGTCCGGGCGCGGTGTCCACCAGGACGTGGCCCCGGTGATCGTGCACCAGGCCGTGTACCATGGCCAGTCCCATGCCACTGCCATGGCCGGTCTTCTTGGTGGTGAAAAACGGCTCGAACATCCGCTCCAGCACGGATTCCGGAATGCCGTCTCCCTGATCATCGATGGCTATCTCGAGCCAGTCGCCGTTTACCGGCTGATGGCAGGAGCGGCAGTGCAGGGTGCCATCATGCCGGGCTGTCTCCACCGCGATGTCGAGACGGCCACCCGTGGGCATGGCATCGCGCGCATTGATGCACAGGTTGAGCAGGATCTGTTCGGTCTGGACCGGGTCCATCAGAATCTGCGCAACCTTGTCCGGCAGGCGGGTACTTATCTCGATGGTGGACGGGAAAGTGCCACGGATCAGGTCGACGGTCTCGGCGACCAGGTCAGAGAGGTCCAGCGCTTTCGGGTGCCCGTGCTGGCCGCGGCTGAACGTGAGCATCTGCTGGATCAGATTCTGGGCTTTTTGCCCCGCCCGTTGCACCTGTTCAAGGTACTTGGCCAGGGCGGCGTCTGTGGCCGGGTCGACCCGATCCCGGGCCATGGTGGAGTACCCGAGAATGGTGGTCAGAATGTTGTTGAAATCGTGGGCAATGCCTCCGGTCAGGTGACCGATGGCCTCCATTTTCTGGGCCTGCCGCATCTGGTCCTCGCTTTTGCGCAGGGCCTCCTCATGGTCTTTGCGTTCGGTGATGTCCCGGGTAAACGCAATGATGCGATCGGTATCCCCCCGGGTAAACCGTTTCAGTTTGACTTCCTCCCATCGCAAGGTGCCGTCGCGGTTGCGGGAGCGCCATTCGAAGCGGGTGGGCTGTCCCCGTCGGGCCTGCTCGATGTAACTGAGCGCCTCGGTTTCCGTGTAGGGCGGGTAGCCGGCGCTGAGCTGGCCGATGGACAGCTGGCGGAACTGCTCCCGGGTGTGGCCGTAGATTTCGGTGGCGCGGGGATTCACATCCAGTATCGCGCCGGTCTCCAGATCGTGGATGAACACGGCATCGTCCGTGGCCTCAAACAGCACCCTGAAACTGGCATCGGAGCGTTGCTTGGCCGCCAGCACATAGCGTTGCTCCAATTCGAGCGCGGCGCGGACCGCGAAGATCTTGAGCAGCGACTCGGTCAGCTCCGGTTGGGTGAGGGGCTTGGTATCGATGACCGCCATGATCCCGATGGGCTGACCGCTGGAGGCGAACAGGGGAATGGCAGCGTAACCCATGGCCCCGATCTCGCGCAGATGCAGGTCCGGAAACAGCGACTGCACATTGTGGCTGTAATAGCGGTAACACTGGCCCACCACATTCTTGCAGGGCGTGCCTTCGAGGGCGTAATCAAAACCGTCGTTGAACTGGCCGTTGAAGTAGCCGCCGATGATGTGGACCACCTCGGTCTCCATACCAACATACAGTTCGCCGACAAAGGCATGGGCAACGCCCAGTGCACGGGTAATGTTCACGGCCAGTTCGCGGAATATATTGGTGTCTCGGGGATTGCTGGGCGCTTCCGCTGCCAGCCGCAGGGCGTCAATGATGCGTTGGTCCGGGGTGTTCGGGATCACGGGAACGGTCATGACAGCCTCCTCCGGGGTCAGGTCGAGTCCGGCGGCACGTAGCGATAGCCCGTGCCGCGAACCGTCCTGATGAACTGCGGTTTGCCAGGGGTGCATTCGATTTTCTTACGCAGGCGGGCAACGCGAATGTCGATGCTGCGGTCAAAAGGGTCCCATTCGCGGTTCCGGGTCAGGGTGAGCAGGTGGTCCCGGCTGAGTACCCGGTTGGGGCGCTCAAGGAAGACCTTCAGCAGTTCGAACTCCATGCTGGTGATCTCTACCTCTTTGCCGTTGTGGTCCAGCAGCCGGTGGCTGTCGAGATCCACCCGACACTGACCGAAGCGTTGCCAACTGGAGGGCGGAGCGTCGGGCGCTGCGGGCGGGTCGGGGCTGGCGGTGCCGTAGCGGCGGGTCACGCTTTTTACACGGGCCAGCAGTTCTCGCAGATCAAACGGTTTGGCGATGTAATCGTCCGCGCCGACTTCCAGGCCGATAATGCGATCAACCGTGTCGCCTGCGCCGGAAACCATGATGATGCCAAGGTCATAGTGTTCCCGCAGATGGCGGGCGAGAGAGAGCCCGTCTTCGTCGGGCAGGGCAATATCGAGCAGGACAAGCCGGGGTGGCGTGTCCCGGAGAGCGGCTTTCATCTCGGCGCCGTTTGCGGCCTGGAAAACCGTGTACCCGTGGGGTGCCAGGTACTCCGCGAGCATGCCCCGTATGTCGGGGTCGTCGTCGACAACCAGTATGGTGTTCATGGCGATGGGCCCAGCCATCTGCTGCCCGCAGAATCAGTCCGCAGACACCCTTATAGTTTAGCAAAGCTTCCACGGTTGCGGCTCAAATTATGTGCCGGGCATCGGGAATCAGGCTGACAATGATCAATGTGATACCGGCGGCCAGCGGGTAGGCTGACGGCTGTTTTATTGCAGCGGAGGCGTTATGGAACTCGTATGTCCGGCCGGCAGTTTACCGGCTCTGAAAACCGCGGTGGACAGTGGTGCCGATGCGGTCTATTTCGGTTTTCGTGACAGCACCAACGCCCGCCAGTTTGCTGGTCTGAACTTCGATGAGCGACGCGCCGGAGAGGGCATCGAGTACGCCCACAGTAAAAACCGCCGGGTGTTCTGTGCCATCAATACCTTCCCGCAGCCGGACGGCTGGAGGCAGTGGACAGCGGCGGTGGACCGCGCAGCCAGCCTGGGGGTGGACGCCATCATTCTCGCCGATATGGGCCTGCTGGAGTACGCGGCCAACCGTCACCCGCACATTCCCCGACACCTTTCCGTGCAGGGCTCGGCCACGAGTTACGAGGCCCTGGCTTTCTACAAGGAGAACTTCAACATCCGCCGCGCCGTGTTGCCGCGGGTACTTTCCCTCGACCAGGTTCGCGGCGTGGCGAAACGCAGCCCGGTGGAACTGGAAGTCTTCGCCTTTGGCAGCCTGTGCATCATGGCGGAAGGCCGCTGTTACCTTTCCTCCTACCTCACCGATGAATCACCCAACACCCGTGGCGCCTGCTCCCCGGCCAAAGCGGTGCGCTGGCAGGAAACCGCGCAGGGGCTGGAGTCACGTCTGAACGATGTCCTGATTGACCGCTACGGGGCCGGGGAACCTGCTGGCTACCCAACTCTCTGCAAAGGGCGGTTCGACGTTGAAGGCAGTGTGTACCATGCCATCGAGGAACCGGTGAGCCTCAATACTCTGGATTTGTTGCCCGAGTTGCAGGCGCTGGGTATCAGTGCCGTGAAAATCGAAGGTCGACAGCGCAGCCCCTCCTACATCCGGGACGTGGCATCCACCTGGCGCCGCGCGCTTGACGCCCTGAACCACCCTCCAGACGGGTTCCGGGTGGAGCCCCAGTGGCAAAATACCCTGGCTGGGCTTTCCGAGGGCGGCCTGACCACACTCGGTGCCTATCACCGCAAATGGAAGTAAGGGATTCCCTGTCATGATGAAGCTTTCCCTGGGGCCGATCCTGTGGTTCTGGTCCAGACAGACCGTATTCGAGTTCTATGGCCAGGCGGCCGACTGGCCGATCGATACCATTTATCTGGGCGAAGCGGTCTGCTCTCGTCGCCGCGAGCTGAAGCCGGATGACTGGTTTGACCTGGCGCGCGACCTGAAAGCCTGTGGCAAGCAGGTAGTGCTCTCCACCCAGACCCTGATCGAATCGGAAGCGGATCTGCGCCGTCTGCGCCGAATCTGTGATCAGCATGAGTTCTCGGTTGAAGTGAACGATCAGAGCGCACTGCAGATAGCGGTTCGCAACGGTCTACCCATCATAACGGGGCCTTCCATGAATATCTATAACGTGGCCACGCTCCGGGTACTGGAGAAGCAGGGCCTGAAGGGCTGGAACCTGCCTGTGGAGCTGGGCAGGGAAACGCTACGGCAACTGATCACCGGGTTAACGCAGGAAGGTCTGGATCTACCCGCCGAAGTGTTTTCCTGGGGCTTTCTGCCCCTGGCCTGGTCGTCCCGCTGCTTTACCGCCCGGCATTACGATCTACCCAAGGACAACTGCGAATTTCGCTGCCTGGCACACCCGGGAGGCCTCGAGCTGCGTTCGCGGGAAAGCCAGGAGCTGTTTCGCCTGAACGGCACTTCCACGTTATCCGGCTCGCGATACGATCTGATGCGGGAAATGCCGGATATGGCGCGCATGGGGGTCTCCACGGTGCGGCTGAGTCCTGAACACCAGGGCATGGAGGAGGTGGTCAGGCGTTTCGACCAGACGCGTCGGGGTGAAGTGCCGGCCAGTGATCCGTTGCGGCTGGTGGAAGCACCGCCCTGCAACGGTTACTGGTATGGGAAGCCGGGCATGGCGCTTGTGGGGAGTTGATTCAGGTAAACCGGCCTTGTGGCTTTCCACTGGCTGTTTGCTAGGGTGGCGGATGTAAGCGGATTCTGTTTCACGGTTGTTAATCGTTTGATGCAAAGGAGAGCATTTATGGACATTCGCCTGAAACGAGCCTACGACAGCGCCGCCCGCTCCGACGGCCCTCGCATACTGGTCGACCGCATCTGGCCGCGGGGGGTGGCGAAAGACGACGCCGCCATTGCCCATTGGCTGAAGGGGCTTGCGCCCTCTACGGAGTTGCGGAAGTGGTTCGGTCACGATCCCGATAAATGGTCAGAGTTCTGTGAGCGTTACCTGAAAGAGCTGAAATCCGACGATGCCGCCGAGGATCTGGACACGCTCCGTCAGGTGCTTGAAAAACAGGAGCGCATAACGCTGGTTTTTGCCGCCAGCGATACCGAGCACAACAATGCCGTGGCGCTCCGGAATTATATTCGGGATAAACAGGTTTAGCGCCGGGTTATCACCAAGGGTAGGTGGCCATGAAGGTTATCGAGATGGCGCGTGGTCTGCCTGACGATAAATCAATTGAAGTCGAGGCTGTCCAGCAGGTTCTTCAGGGCCAGCCCGAGTTCCGTATCCCCTTCTATGACTAGACGCCGCTGGAAGAAAAGCTGGTCGGGGTCCTGCTTCCGCGCTGCCAGAGTACGAAATGCGCCCAGTGAACCCCGGATGGTGGCTTCGCCCGGACCATTCAGTACTCTCAGGCGTCCGGCCCAATAGCCCAACGTTATGCCCGGACGACCGCCACTGAGTTCCAGCCGGATCCGTCGCCCCTCAAAATGGTCAAATTCGCCATCGGCCATGGCTCGGGCAAACAGGCGGTTTATGGGCGCCTCGGCGATCACCTGTTTGAGAGGGAGCGGAACCTTTCGATCAATACGCCGCAGTATTGGTGACAGGGAAGGCAGGTAGTGTGTCAGCACCGTCACGGATTGCCGGAACAGGGCACGGCTGGCAGGGGTAGGTCGGGTTGGTGGCAAAGCCATGGTTCACTCCGGGCGGTCAGATACCGGCCCAGAGTAAAGCAAAGAACGCGGAAACGATTTGATATCGCTCAGGCCTTGTGGAGTCCTTCTTCCACCGCCCATACGGCCACTTCCACCCGTGAGCGCAGGTTGAGTTTTTTCAGCAGATGCTTCACATGAACCTTCACGGTGCCGTCGCTGATGTCCAGCTTGCGGCCGATCATCTTGTTGGACAGACCTTCGGCAATCAGTCGCAGGATGTCTTTCTCCCGCGGAGTCAGGCTGTCGAAGTCCGGGCGGGATGACTGCTGGGGTTTCTGGGAGCGCAGGGCCTCTGCCAGCAGAGTGGTGAGACGGTCACTGATTACCAGCTTACCCACCGCGGCCTGGTGCAGCTGCTTGATCATGTCTTCGGGCTCCATGTCCTTGAGCAGATAGCCATCCGCCCCGGCTCTCAGGGCCGCCACCACGTCGTCCTCATGGTCGGAGACCGTAAACATGATAATGCGCGAGCTGATGCTCTGTTCCCGCAAAATTTTCAGCGCCTCGATGCCGTTGACGTCCGGCATGTTCAGATCCATCAGGATCAGGTCCGGCTCCAGCTCCGTGGCCAGACGGACGCCATCAGTGGCATTGCTCGCCTCACCGATGACCTGCATGTCGTCTTCCATTTCGATCAGCTGTTTGATGCCCTGGCGCAGCAACGGGTGGTCATCAATAAGCAGGATGCTTGCGGGTGTTTCCGACATGGTTGCTCTCTCAGTTTCTGATGTTATTGGGGGATACTAACCGTTTGATGCTTCTGACGTAATCAGGTGGCGACTCTTGGGCACAAAGGCCAGGGACACGGCCACGCCGCTGTCCGGCTGATTCTGCACGGCGAGTTTGCCGCCCAGGGTGCGGGCCCGGTCCTGCATGATGATCAGACCGTAGTGTTGCATCGGCTGATCGCCGGCGGGCAGGCCCTTGCCGTTATCCAGGATCTGAACCTGAACCCGGGGCGATTCAAAAAGCACCCGTACCTGGATGGCGGTTGCTTCCGAGTGTTTGACTGCGTTAGCCAGCCCCTCCCGGACAATCTGCAGAGTGTGAATTTCTTCGTTCGGCGACAGGGTCTGCGGCGGCAGGTTGTAGCGCAGCTCCACCGGAAAGCCCAGGCGCACGGAAAATTCATCAACGGTCTGTTTCAGTGCACTGGCCAGGTCTGGTGTGTCGAGTTTGAGCCGGAAGGTGGTCAACAGTTCTCGCAATTGCCGGTAAGCACTGTTCAGGCCGGCGCTCAGTTCTTCCAGAATGCTGTCGTGGGCGGCCTGGTGTTCGCCGGTGATATTCAGCCGGCGCAACCGGGCCACCTGCATCTTCAGGTACGACAGGGACTGCGCCAGTGAATCGTGAAGCTCCCGGGCAATAACGGTCCGTTCTTCCGCCAGCGTGAGTTGCTGCTCCTCGGTGATCTGCCGCTCCAGAAAGATGGCGGTCGCCAGCTGGTCGCTCAGGGTTTCCAGCAGGTGCCGGGCGGTATCAGAGAGGCCCTTGTCAGCCGGATACCAGACCTCCAGCGTGCCCAGAAGCTGGCCCGGTGTGCGGATGGGCAACAGCAGGCGACGGCCGTCATTCTCTTCCGACGGCAGGTCGTCGTATTGTTCCGGGGACACCAGGCAGGCGTTGCAATGGTGGTCGCGGCAATAGAAGGGCCGTTCTTTGGTGGAGGTTGTGATGGCTTCCACCGGTTCACTGGCATGTTTGTCGTGCAGGAACAGTCGAATAGGGCCGATCCCCAGCAGTTGCTCAAGCTGCTGGAGCATGGGGATGGCACCACTGCACAGATCATGGTTGGCGAACAGGGAGCGGCTCGCAGAGTGCAGAAGTTCCAGCGCGGCGTGGCTTTTTTCCAGCTCGCGGGTTTTGCCCCGGGCCTCTTCCTGCAGCTCGTGGTAACGGATCGCCAGCTCGCTGGTCATCTGATCAAAGGCCCCGCCGAGCCGGGACAGTTCGTCGGCACCCTTGAGATTCGCTTTCTGTGAGAAATCCTGTTCACCCACCGCCACGGCAATGCCGACCAGCTTCTTGAGCGGGCGCAGTACCCGGTTTTTCAGGTCGAGGAACAGGCCCACAATGATCAGTACGGAGAACGCCAGGCTGATGATCTGGATCAGATGCAGCAAATCGATGCGGGCTTCGGTGCGGCGTTCGAGGCTGCTGACGAGCCCGTCCACGGTCATCACGTATTTCTCGGTGGCCTTGAACAGGCTGCCGGCTTCGCTCCCGTTGGCCACATGGGCTTCCAGCGCGGGGCGTAGCTCCTGATGCCAGGCCGCCAGCATGTCCTGATGCTGGCGCGCCAGCGGGTGATCCTCAACCGCGGGGATGCTGCTGCTGAAAACGGTATTCGTGAGGCGGGTTTCATAGGCCTCAATTTCTTCAGTGGCGATGCCCCTGCCGGTCTTATCCCCGGCGCGCTCGGACACGCTGGCCAGCAAGCGGAACGCCCCCATCCGCAGCGAGCCGGCCATATTGATAGCGGTGGCGTTACCTTCGATGCTTTTGGAGACGGCCAGCGTTGCACCCATGCTGACAACGGCAGTGAGTACGACGGCTCCAACAACGATGGCAATGCGGTTCACAAGCGGACTGGTGGATATCATGGATTCAGTTCAAAGGGGCTTTGGAAGTGGATCAATTCTGACTGACGGCCTTGGCGGAGTATACCCCGTTCAGGATAGTCATTTACCCCGATGGTCGATAACCAATCATAGTCTTTGACCCGCTGCAGGGCAAAACATGACACTGAAAAGAACCTTTACCGGGTGTCGACAGGCTATCAATGGGCAACGTCATGGAAACCCAACCGGATCAGGACGATGACAACCTGACATCATTAACCGTGGTGCTGCCATTGGCGTTGGCCGGCTTTGTTGTGGCGGCAGGGTGCTGGACCCTGTTTGCAGTGGCTGGCGTTCATTTACGGCAACACCTGGAGCTCAGCAGCGTACAGTTCAGTCTGTTGCTTGCCCTGCCCATGGCGGTGGGCGCGCTGCTGGCCATTCCCGCGGGCCTGGCGTCGGTTTGTCTCGGGGCAAGGGCCGTCATGATTGCCTGCCTGGTGGGCCTCGCGGCGAGCATGGGGCTCATGCTCGCCGCCACCACCTTTGCCGGGTACCTGGTGGCCTCAACGGGACTCGGTCTGGCGGCGGGGTTCTACAGTGCCGGGCTGCAATTTGTCATCCGCCACGCACCCCCGCGGCGCATTGGCCTGGTTCTCGGACTGTTCGGCGCCGGTGTGACGGGTGCGGGCATCAATTATTACCTGGTGCCTCTGATTGACCGCGCCTTTTCCTGGCAAGGGGTGCCGCTTGCCTATCTGGTGGTGCTGTTGCTCGTCATCGCGCTGCTGCTCATGCTGACGGACGAGGAAACGCCTGAAAGGCCGGCCATGACGTCGGTGCTGGGGCAGTTGAGCCGTCGCATGCACTCCTCGCGGATGTGGCGCCCCTGCCTCTACTTCGGCGTGGTGGCCGGTAGTTTCTTCGCGCTGGCGCTGTGGTTGCCTGACTATTTTTCCGCGCAGTTTCAGTTGCCGGTCGAGAGCGGGGCCAGGCTGGCCCTGTGGTTTGTGCTTCCGGGCGCCCTGGCGCAGATTGCCGGCGGCTGGCTGTCCGATCAATGGGGCGCTCAGCGATTGATCCTGCGTGCCCTGATGCTCTCCCTGGTGGCGCTGTTTGTGCTCTCCTATCCCCCGATGACTCTGGTGATTCGGGGCGTCGAGGAGGTGATTGAAATCAGCTTCGCTTTACCCATAGCGCTGGAAAGCTTGTGCGCCCTGTTGCTGGGGCTGGCGATGGGGTGTGCCATGGGCGGCATCCAGTGCCTGATGGTGGTGGAGAATCAGGACGGTGCCGCCGTGGCCGCGGGCTCCCTGCTGGTCAGCGCCTGTTCCGTCGCGTTCCTGCTGTCCCTGCTGTTTGGCGGGGTGAGCCAGTGGCTGGGTATCCGCTCCGCCGTGTTCATGATCCTCTTTGCCCTGTTTGCCGCCTGCCTGATTCTGCTTGCTCAGCACCTGCGCCGGAGTGAGCGGCAGGCCCTGCTCCACACGGACGTATAAGGGGCCTACCCCGGGGGGGGTAGAACCGGGTTATGAGGTAGTAACCACGCAGATTTCAGGGTTTTTCTCCCACACAATGGTCGCAAATCGGAGCTGCATCAGAACAGCGATCCGGCAGACGGGCAGATGGAGAGAGACCATGAGTCATTTGATCGACAAACTGAGTTATTTCAGGAAGAAGCGCGAGCCATTCGCGAACGGCCACGGTGAAACGCACAACGTGAGCCGAGAGTGGGAAGACAGCTACCGCCAGCGCTGGCAGCACGACAAGGTCGTGCGTTCCACCCACGGCGTAAACTGCACCGGCTCCTGCAGCTGGAAAATCTACGTGAAGAACGGTCTGGTCACCTGGGAAACCCAGCAGACCGATTACCCCCGTACCCGCCCGGATCTGCCCAACCACGAGCCCCGCGGCTGCCCCCGCGGTGCCAGTTACTCCTGGTATATGTACAGCGCCAACCGCCTGAAATACCCGCTGATGCGCAAGCATCTGATGAAGCTCTGGCGTGCCGCGAAAACCGAGCACAACGACCCGGTGGACGCCTGGGCTTCCATCGTTGAGGACCCCAAGAAAACCGCCGAGTACAAGCCCCGTCGCGGTATGGGCGGCTTTGTGCGTTCCAGCTGGGACGAAGTCAACGAGCTGATCGCCGCCTCCAACGTCTACACCGCCAAGCAGTATGGCCCGGACCGCATCATCGGCTTCTCGCCGATTCCCGCCATGTCCATGGTCTCCTATGCTGCCGGCAGCCGCTACCTGTCGATGATCGGCGGCGTGTGCATGAGCTTCTACGACTGGTACTGCGACCTGCCGCCAGCCTCCCCGCAAACCTGGGGCGAGCAGACCGACGTGCCGGAATCCGCCGACTGGTACAACTCCGGCTACATCATCGCCTGGGGCTCCAACGTACCCCAGACCCGTACTCCGGACGCCCACTTCTTCACCGAAGTGCGCTACAAGGGTACCAAGACCGTCGCCATTACTCCGGATTACGCCGAAGTCTCCAAGCTTTCTGACGAGTGGATGAACCCCAAGCAGGGCACCGATGCCGCTCTTGGCATGGCCATGGGCCACGTGATCCTGAAGGAATTCCACGTCGACAAGCCCAGCGAGTATTTCACCGATTACGTGCGCCGCTACACCGACATGCCTTACCTGGTCATGCTGGACGAAAAGGACGACGGCAGCTTCGTGCCGGGCCGCTTCCTGCGCGCCAGCGATCTGGTGGACGGGCTGGGTGAAGAGAACAACCCCGAGTGGAAAACCATCGCGATCGATGAGGCTACTGGTGAGCTGACGGCTCCCAATGGTTCCATTGGCTACCGCTGGGGCGAAAAGGGCAAGTGGAACCTGAAGCAGACCGCCAAGGGCTCCGACGTCAACCTGCAGCTGTCCATGGTCGAGAAGCACGATGACGTTGTGGACGTTGCCTTCCCGTACTTCGGTGGTATCGAGCACGACCACTTCCAGCACGTGGAAATCAAGGACATCCTCAAGCACAAGTTGGGTACCCGCAAGGTGCAGCTGGCCGACGGCTCCGAAGGTCGCGTGGTCACTGTTTATGACCTGATGGTGGCCAACTACGGCATTAGCCGTGGCCTTGGTGAGGATGACGGCGCCACGTCCTATGACGAAGTGAAGCCTTACACCCCGGCCTGGCAGGAAAAGATCACCGGCGTCCCCGCCGAGAAAGTGATCCGCATTGCCCGTGAGTTTGCCGACAACGCCGACAAGACCAAGGGCCGCTCTATGGTCATCGTGGGTGCCGGTATGAACCACTGGTACCACATGGACATGAACTACCGTGGCCTGATCAACATGCTGATCCTGTGTGGTTGTATCGGTCAGAGCGGCGGCGGCTGGGCCCACTATGTTGGCCAGGAAAAACTGCGTCCGCAGACCGGCTGGCAGCCCCTGGCCTTTGGTCTGGACTGGCAGCGTCCGCCCCGGCATATGAACTCCACCTCCTTCTTCTACGCCCATTCTGGCCAGTGGCGTTACGAGAAGCTGGGCGTCGACGAGATCCTGTCGCCGCTGGCAGACAAGTCCAAGTTCGGTGGCAGCCTGATCGACTACAACGTGCGTGCCGAGCGCATGGGCTGGTTGCCGTCTGCCCCACAACTGAACCGTAACCCGCTGGGTATTGCCGCCGAGGCGGAAAAAGCCGGCATGGAAGTGGCCGATTATGTCGCCCAGTCCATGAAAGACGGTTCCCTGGCGTTTGCCAGTGAGGATCCGGAAGCGCCCCAGAACCATCCGCGCAACCTGTTCATCTGGCGTTCCAACCTGCTGGGATCTTCCGGCAAGGGCCACGAGTACATGCTCAAGTATCTGTTGGGCACCCGAAGCGGTCTGCAAGGCAAGGATCTGGACCACGAGGGCGGTGCCAAGCCGAAAGAGGTCAAATGGCATGACGAAGCGCCGGAAGGCAAGCTCGACCTGCTGGTGACCCTGGACTTCCGCATGTCCACCACCTGTCTGTACTCAGACATCGTTCTGCCGACGGCCACCTGGTACGAAAAGAACGATCTGAATACCTCCGACATGCATCCGTTCATCCACCCGTTGACCGCCGCTACCGATCCGGCCTGGGAAGCGCGCAGTGACTGGGAGATCTACAAGGGCATTGCCAAGGCGTTCTCCAAGGCGACGGAAGGCCATCTGGGTGTCGAAAAAGATGTGGTCACCCTGCCGCTGCTGCACGATGCGCCGGCCGAGCTGGGCCAGCCCTTTGATGTGAAGGACTGGAAGCGCGGTGAGTGCGATCTGATCCCGGGCAAGACCGCGCCCAACTTCATTACCGTTGAGCGGGACTACCCGAACACCTACGCACGTTTCACCTCGCTTGGGCCTCTGATGGACAAGCTGGGTAATGGTGGTAAGGGCATCAGTTGGAACACCGAGAAGGAAGTGAACTTCCTGAAAGAGCTGAACTACACCCATATTGAAGGCGCCAATGCCGGCCGGCCGAAGATTGAAAGTGCCATTGACGCGGCAGAAGTGATTCTGACCCTGGCACCGGAAACCAACGGACAGGTAGCGGTTAAGGCGTGGGCTGCCCTGTCTGAAATGACCGGCCTGGACCACACCCACCTGGCGAAAAACAAGGAAGAGGAAAAGATCCGCTTCCGGGACATCGTGGCGCAGCCACGCAAGATCATCTCCAGCCCGACCTGGTCTGGCCTGGAAGACGAGCACGTGTCCTACAACGCCGGCTACACCAACGTCCACGAGCTGATCCCCTGGCGCACCCTGACCGGCCGTCAGCAGTTCTACCAGGACCACGAGTGGATGCGCGCCTTCGGTGAGAGCCTGCTGGTGTACCGCCCGCCCATTAACACCAAGGCCGTGGGCAGCATGATCAACCAGCGCAGCAACGGTAATCCCGAGAAAGCGCTGAACTGGATCACGCCGCACCAGAAGTGGGGCATCCACAGCACCTACAGCGACAACCTGTTGATGCTCACCCTGTCCCGCGGTGGACCGATTGTGTGGTTGAGCGAAGACGACGCCAAAGAGATCGGCGTGGAAGACAACGACTGGATCGAGCTGTTCAACGCCAACGGTGCCATTGCGGCCCGGGCAGTGGTGAGCCAGCGGGTGATGCCCGGCATGGTGATGATGTACCACGCCCAGGAGCGGATCGTGAACATTCCGGGGTCGGAAATCACCGGTACACGGGGCGGTATCCACAACTCGGTCACCCGGGTGTGCCCGAAGCCGACCCACATGATCGGCGGCTACGCCCAGTATTCCTACGGCTTCAACTACTACGGCACCGTAGGCTCCAACCGTGACGAGTTCGTGGTGGTTCGCAAGATGCACAACGTCGACTGGCTCGACGGTGAAGGCAATGACACTGTTCAGGAGGCTGTAAAATGAAGATCCGTTCCCAAGTCGGCATGGTGCTGAACCTGGACAAGTGCATTGGTTGCCACACCTGTTCAGTGACCTGCAAAAACGTATGGACCAGCCGTGAAGGCATGGAATACGCCTGGTTCAATAACGTCGAGACCAAGCCCGGTATCGGCTACCCGAAAGAGTGGGAGAACCAGGACAAGTGGAAGGGCGGCTGGATGCGCGACAGCTCCGGCAAGATCCGCCCGAAAATCGGCGGCCGTTTCCGGGTGCTGGCGAACATCTTCGCCAACCCGGACCTGCCGGAAATTGACGACTACTACGAGCCGTTCGATTTCGATTACCAGCACCTGCACACCGCAGGTGACAGTAAGCATCAACCAGTAGCCCGGCCGCGCTCGCTGATCTCCGGTCAGCGCATGCAGAAAATCGAATGGGGTCCGAACTGGGAAGAAATCCTCGGTACCGAGTTCGCCAAGCGCCGCAAGGACAAGAACTTTGACCAGGTGCAGGCGGACATTTACGGCCAGTTCGAAAACACCTTCATGATGTACCTGCCGCGCCTGTGCGAGCACTGCCTGAACCCGGCCTGTGTTGCCAGCTGCCCGAGCGGTGCCATCTACAAGCGTGAAGAGGACGGCATCGTCCTGATTGACCAGGACAAGTGCCGCGGCTGGCGGATGTGTGTCTCCGGCTGCCCGTACAAGAAAATCTACTTCAACTGGAAGACCGGCAAATCCGAGAAGTGCATCTTCTGCTACCCACGCATCGAAGCCGGCATGCCCACCGTGTGCTCCGAGACCTGTGTAGGCCGTATCCGCTACCTGGGCGTTCTGCTGTACGACGCAGATCGCATCGAAGAAGTGGCCAGCGCGCCCGGCGAGCATGAGCTGTACGAGAAGCAGCTGGAAATCTTCCTGGATCCGTTCGACCCGAAAGTCATCGAGCAGGCGAAGCAAGACGGCATTCCGATGAACGTGATCGAAGCCGCCCAGCAGAGCCCGGTGTACAAGATGGCAGTGGACTGGAGACTGGCCCTGCCGTTGCACCCGGAATACCGCACCCTGCCCATGGTCTGGTACGTGCCACCCCTGAGCCCGATCCAGTCTGCGGCGGAAGCCGGCAAGGTGGAGTTCGATGGGGTACTGCCCAAGATCGAAAGTCTGCGGATCCCGGTGAAATACCTGGCGAACCTGCTCACCGCCGGTGACGAGAAGCCGATTGTGCTGGCCCTCAAGCGGATCATGGCCATGCGCCTGTACAAGCGCGCCGAAGCCGTGGAAGGCAAGGAAGACCTGCGTGCCCTTGAGGAAGCCGGTCTGACCAAGGCCCAGGCGGATGAGATGTACCGCTACCTGGCCATCGCCAACTACGAGGATCGCTTCGTGATTCCTACCAGCCACCGCGAGCTGGCGAAGGAAGCCTTCCCCGATGCCACCGCCTACGGCGAGCGCAACGGTTGTGGCTTCAGCTTCGGCGATGGCTGCAATGGCGACAGCGAGTTCAACATGTTCGGCGGCCGCAAGCAGACCACCAGCATGGTGCAGAAACTGTCGACCGTGAAGCAGGTCGACCCGAAACAGCTGCAGGAATAAGGAGGCCGAGATGCAACTTTTGAAAGTACTGGCACGGGTGCTTGAGTACCCCACGGAAGAACTCCAGGCCTCCAAAGACGCCCTGATAGCCGCTGTCCTTGAGGACAGCCGGCTGCCCCGGCAAAACAAGGAACAACTGCTCCGCAGTGTGGAGATGCTGTGCAACGGCGACCTGCTGGATGTGCAGGAGAACTATGTCGGCATCTTCGACAAGGGCAGGGCCACGTCGCTACTGCTGTTCGAGCACGTGCACGGTGAATCCCGGGATCGTGGCCAGGCCATGGTGGACCTGATGGAGCAATACCGGACCAATGGTCTTGAAATCGACGCCAGGGAACTGCCGGACTACCTGCCGCTGTTCCTGGAGTACCTCTCCACCCGCCCCTGGGACGAAATCCGCAACTGGCTGGAGGATATCCACCATATTCTCGGATTGCTGGGTGAGCGCCTGTACCAGCGGGAAAGCTTCTATCACGTGGTGATGGATTCCCTGCTGGTGCTGTCTGGCCGCACCGCCAACCGTCAGGAGCTGGCGCAGATCGTCGCTTCGGAAGAGCGTGATGATACCCCGCAGGCGCTGGATAAGGTCTGGGAAGAGGAAATGGTGAAGTTTGTTGATGATCAGGGCAGCTCCTGCAGTACCGGCAACGTTGTAGGCCAACGCCGCCGCGAACTGGAGCAGACCCAGACCATTCACCTGAGTGATCAGCTGATGACGGATGCCACACCCCGTCAGGCCGGGCGCGCCTGAGGGCGCAGGAGGAAATGACAATGTCTTATCTGAACACACTGCTATTCGGAATCTACCCTTACGTCGCCATTGCCATTATGGTCATCGGAACCTGGGCCCGGTACGACCAGGGCCAGTTCACCTGGAAAGCCCATTCCAGCCAGATGCTGAGGAAGAAAAACATGGTGATGGCCAGCGTGCTGTTCCATGTCGGCGTACTGGTGATTTTCTTTGGCCACCTGGTTGGTCTGCTGACGCCCCACGCCGTCTATGAGCCCTTCATGAGTCCCGGCACCAAACAGGTATTGGCGATCGTCGTGGGCGGCATCGCCGGTGTGATGGCCATCATTGGCGGTGGCATGCTCGCCTGGCGCCGACTGACCGACACCCGGGTGAAGGCCAGCAGCACCTTTGCCGACAACATGATCATCGTCATCCTGGTCATTCAGCTGGCGCTTGGCCTGCTCACCATCCCGCCTACCCTGGGCCATCTGGATGGCGGCACCATGCTCAAATTCTCCGCCTGGGCCCAGGGCATCTTCACCCTGCAGGGTGGGGTCGCCGACTACATTGCCGACGTGCACTGGATCTACAAGACCCACATCTTCCTCGGCCTGACCATCTTCGTATTGTTCCCGTTCACCCGCCTGGTGCATATGTTGAGCGTACCGGTGGAGTATTTCGGGCGGAAGTACCAGGTGGTTCGCAAGCGGGCGTAACGGGAGCTTCAAGAGTGTCGGATTACGCGTGGCGGGGCCACGCTAATCCGACCTACCCGAGCCCGCAACCCCAACCGTAGGTCGGATTAGGCGAAGCCGTAATCCGACAAAACCCGGCCCAAACCCAGCACATGTAGGTCGGATTAGACGAAGCCGTAATCCGACAACCAGATCAAAAGGTAACCATCATGCAACTGATCCCCGTTGGCGACGCCGAAAAGCCCAGAAACCAGTTCCCGCCGGTCTACGTGGGTGAAACCCTCATCGGCGAAGACGACATCGCAAGGGAAATGCAGCACCACCCGGCCGAAGAAGTCGCCGAAGCCTGGCACGAAGCCGCCCGAAGCCTCGCCATTCGTGAACTCCTCCTGCAACAGGCCAGCCGCCTGAACCTGGACGACATCGCCGATGAAGAAGACCGCATCGCCCGCGTGCTGGAACTGGAACTCAACGTCCCGGATCCCACCGAGCAGGACTGCGAACGCTTCTATACCGCCAACCCGGCCCGCTTCCGCAGCCCCACACTGATGGCCGTCAGCCATATCCTCCTCGCCGCTGCCCCGGACGACGTCCAGGAACGCATCCGCCAGGAAGAGGCGGGTAGACAGCTGCTGTCATCCCTACTCGACGGCCGCTCCCGGTTCGCCGAACTGGCCAAACAGTACTCCGCCTGCGAATCCCGCCACCAGGGCGGCAGCCTCGGTCAGATCAGCAAAGGCCAGACGGTGGAAGAGTTCGAACGCCCGGTCCTGTCCCTTCAGGAAGGCCTCAACCCGGAACTGATCGAAACCCGCTACGGCTGGCACATCGTGCGAATCGACCAGCGCATCGACGGCGAACAGCTGCCCTATGAGCACGTCAAACCACAGATCCGCCAGTACCTGAGCGAAAGTGTCACTCGAAGGGCCTGTCGGCAGTATTTGCAGGTGTTGGCCGCAGAAACCGGGGTGGAAGGCTTGGACCTGGAGTTACCTGATTCACCGCTGATGCAGTAGAGCGTATACCCGGAAACTCTGGAGACTGGAGGGGAACCACCTTCCAAAACTGTGCGGAGCCATGGATGGCGGAGCCCAAGCGTTACATGGATGTGCCGAAGGAGCGTGTTTTGGAAGGTGGTTCTCCGCCAGTCTTTGCACCAGAGCCCAAGCGCCTGGTCGGGCCCATCTTTGAGGTAAATCAATTACTCAGAAATACCCCCCCAACTACCCCCAACGGGGGAGCGATTTCCCCACCGCATCTCTCTACTATCTAAAACATGATTTGGAATGCATGAATATGCAGAGAGGACACCCAGATGGCGCTGACACAAACCGCGGAAACCCGATACAGCAAACCCGTACTGGTCGCCGTAAACAAACCCTTCGATGACGAAGACGGCCTTCAGGCCCTGCGCAGCCACCCGCTGTTCGCTGCCCTGAGCGGCCAGGATCTCCAGTACATGATCCAGCAATCCCGCAGGCTCCGCCTCCGCCATCACCAGCTGCTGTATCGCCAGGACATGCCGGCCCATCACTTCTTCTTTGTGATCTCCGGCCGCCTGCGCCTGTACCGGCTCGATGCCTCCGGCATTGATCGCACCCTGGACAGCCTTGCCCCCGGTGACTGCTTTGCCGAAGTGATGATCTACGCCGACCCGCCAAAGTACGCCTGTTACGCCGAAGCCCTGAAAGCCAGCGAAGTGCTGATGATTCCGGTCAGGGCGTACCAGGAACTGCTCGAGAATAACCCCCGTTACGCCCAGGCGGCACTGCGCCACTACGCCAAACGTGCGGTTTCCCGGTTTCACGACCTGGAAATCATGACCGTGCAGAGTGCCCGTGACCGGCTGATCCGCTACCTCATTGATCTGCTGCCCAGCGGTGCTCAGGGCGGCTGCGAAGTGGAACTGCCGCTGCCGAAGTGCCTGGTGGCCTCACGCCTGGCCATGCAGCCCGAGACCTTTTCGAGAATTCTGGCGGATCTGAAAGCGAACGGGCTGGTGCGGGTCAACCGCAGCCGGTTGTTTATCTCCGACCCCGCTCGACTGATTCAGATCAGCCAGTAACCAGGCAGGCCAGGAATACACCAATGATCTCAAGCTACAACGATTTGCTCAAAGCCGCCGCAGCGGAACCCGACCCTCAGCGCCTGTTGTTTGTGTTCTGTCGTGCCGAACTGCCCGACGAGGCATCACCGGCAGAAAAGGCTGCGTTTGCCAGGGGAGAAGGTGGTGCCCTGACGCCCGTGGTGTGTGTGGACAAGACGCCTGAGGAGGTCAGCGATTTCGGTGATCTTGTTGCTGAGTCGCGCCAGACCGGTCAGGACTGGAATGTGGTGTTTGTCGCTGCCATGTCCGGCCGCGGTGGTATGAAGCCGTCTTCTGACGAGGCGCAACAACCGCTGACCATGATGGTGGAGTCTATCCGCCTGGGCCACGTGGGCAATTATCTGCCTCTGGACCGGAACGGTCAGGCCGTGTCTCTGGGGTAGCTGGGAAATATCAAGTACTCCAAAGCGCCAGGCTAATACGATTCCACTGTCGCAATTCAACTATTCATGCCGTTGTCCCTGGGGGTGTCGTGGATTTTATTCAGCGTGCTGTCATATCCCTTTTTGGAGTGTTCTGTTTCGCCCTGATTCCAGCGAAGGGGGTTATGGCAGCGTCACCAGAGCAATACGAGCCACTGGCGGCCCGTCAGGTGATCCAGAAAGCCTTCCCCTCGGTTGACGACATATCTCCCCGGGAAGACAACCGCGCCATCCAGGAACTTCGCCGTGGCGAAGAACTGCTGGGCTACGCCTATCAGACCCTGGACTTCGTGCAGACACCGGCCTATTCCGGCAAACCCCTGAACGCCATGGTCGTGCTCGACGCCGAGGGCGAGATCCGGGGCGCGAAGGTGATACACCACGATGAGCCGATCCTCCTGATTGGTATTCCCGAAATCAGGATGCACGAATTTACCGACCAGTATGTCGGCCTCAAAGCAGACCAGAGAGTCACGGTAGGCGGAAAATCGTCCGAGCGCCGGGTCGCCGTGGACGGTCTGTCAGGGGCTACGGTCACGGTGATGGTGATCAACGAAGTCATCATGAAAACGGCTCACCGTATTGGCGCCGAACTGGGCCTGGTTGAAGACGGTGGCGGTACCAGACCACCGATGGCGGAACTCCGCACCGGAGAGTTCACAGAGAAAAACTGGCAAGAGCTGACCGGGGATGGCTCGATCCGCCGCGTACTGGTGACCCGGGGGCAGGTGGACGATGCCTTCAAGGGAACCGAAGCCGAAGGTATTGACGAAGCCGCGGCGGATGAGCGTGACGAAGCGCTGATCGATCTCTACACCGGCTATCTGAACGTACCTACCATCGGCAAAAACCTGCTGGGCGAGAGCCAGTACCGCTGGCTGATGTCCGAGCTGGAGGAGGGTGAACACGCCATTGCGGTGATGGCCAGCGGGGACTACTCCTTCAAGGGCTCCGGTTATGTGCGGGGTGGCATCTTCGATCGCATCCAGGTTCGCCAGTTCGGGGATACCTTCAATTTCCGGGACCTGGACTTCTACCGCCTGAGTGATGTCTATGCCGCCGGTATGCCTGACTTTTCGGAAATGGCGATCTTCATCATCCGTCAGCAGTACAGCTTCGATTCGGGTACGCCCTGGTCGCTGGAGCTTTCTGTCAAACGTCAGACCGGCCCATTGGACAGCGAGTTTGCGGTATTCCCGCTGGAATATCAGCTACCGGACCAGTACTACACCCGGCCAGAGGTGGAATTGAGCGAGGAAGAGTGGCTGGAGACCCAGCCCCTGTGGGTTCAGGTGTGGTATCAGCGCCAGTTCCAGATCGTCGTCCTGGGCATTGGTATCGGTGTCCTGATGTTCATCCTGTTTTTCCAGGACTGGCTGGTCAAGAAGCCCAAGGTCACCCGCTGGATACGCCATGCATTCCTGACCTATACCCTGTTCTTCATTGGCTGGTTTGCGCTGGGGCAGTTGTCCATCGTCAATGTACTGACGTTCGTCAACAGCCTGATCAGCGGGTTCCAGTGGGAAACCTTCCTGGTTGACCCGGTGATCTTCATTCTCTGGGCTACGGTTGCCGGTATTGTTCTGTTGTGGGGACGGGCCGTTTACTGTGGCTGGCTCTGTCCGTTCGGGGCGCTTCAGGAGCTGGTGAATGAAATTGCCCGCAAACTGAAAGTGCCCCAGTACACGGTGCCGTTTCCGATCCACGAGCGCCTGTGGGCCATCAAGTACATTGTCCTTCTGGTGCTGTTTGGTGTGTCACTGGATTCACTCGCGACCGCCGAAAAACTGGCCGAAATAGAGCCCTTCAAGACCGCCATCACCCTGCGCTTTGATCGCAGCTGGCCCTTTGTTACCTATGCCGTATTGCTGATCGTGGTGAACCTGTTCACCCGCAAAGTCTTCTGCCGTTACATGTGCCCTCTGGGGGCCGCACTGGCACTACCCACGAAGCTGAGAGTGTTCGACTGGCTGAAGCGTCGCAAAGAATGCGGCCACCCCTGCCGGCTGTGTGAACACGAGTGCGAGGTTCAGGCCATCCATCCTGACGGCACCATCAATTACCAGGAATGCCACTACTGCCTGGACTGCCAGATGACCTATTTCGACGACAACAAATGCCCGCCACTGATCGTCAAACGCCGCGGCAAGCGCCGTGGCCATAACGCACCGGGCCATCCGGAACAGATACCGGTCACCCAGGTGTCATAGAAAAGCAAAAACCGAAACGCAATACCGCCATGACCAACAACGGAGTTGGACGCTATGAAAAAGAAAGAAGAGCTCGATAACAACGTACAGGAAGAGAGCGGCCTGAGCCGCCGGAAATTCCTGGGTGCAACCGCACTGGCAGGTGCCGTAGGCGCAACGGGCCTGGGCGGCGCTGTGATGACGCGCGAATCCTGGGCGGCTGCGGTCAAGGACTCCAAAAACAAGTACCACGTTGCTCCCGGTGAGCTGGACGAATACTACGGCTTCTGGAGTGGTGGTCACCAGGGTGAGGTGCGGGTACTTGGTGTACCTTCCATGCGCGAACTGATGCGCATCCCCGTCTTCAACGTGGACTCCGCCACGGGCTGGGGTATCACCAATGAGAGCAAGGAGATCCTTGGCGGCGACCGACAGTATCTGAACGGTGACTGTCACCACCCTCATATCTCCATGGAAGACGGGCGTTACGACGGCAAGTATCTGTTCATCAACGACAAGGCCAACAGCCGGATCGCCCGCATCCGCCTGGATATCATGAAGACGGACAAGATCACGCACGTGCCGAACGTACAGGCCATTCACGGCCTGCGCCTGCAGAAAGTGCCCCGTACCAAGTACGTGTTCTGTAACGCGGAGTTTGTGATTCCTCACCCGAATGACGGCAGCGATTTCAGCCTGGAAAACAGCTACACCATGTTCAGTGCCGTTGATGCCGACACCATGGAAGTGGCCTGGCAGGTCATCGTGGACGGCAATCTGGATAACACCGATGCTGACTACACCGGCAAATATGCCGCGTCCACCTGCTACAACTCCGAAAAAGCGGCCGATCTTGCTGGCACCATGCGCAACGACCGTGACTGGGTTGTGGTGTTCAACGTCGAGCGTATTGAAGCAGCGGTCAAGAACGGCGACTTCAAGACCATTGGTGACTCTGAAGTGCCTGTGGTGGACGGTCGGGAAGGCTCGAAACTGACCCGTTACATTCCGGTTCCGAAGAACCCCCACGGTCTGAACACCTCACCGGACGGCAAGTACTTCATCGCCAATGGCAAGCTGTCCCCGACCTGTTCGGTTATCCAGATCGACAAGCTGGACGCCGCCTTCGATGACGAGATCGAACTGCGGGACACCATCGTAGCCGAGCCGGAGCTGGGCCTTGGGCCGCTGCATACCACCTTTGATGGTCGTGGCAATGCCTACACCACACTGTTCATCGACAGTCAGGTGTGTAAGTGGAACATCGCCGATGCCATCAAGGACTACAACGGTGAGAAGACCAACTACATCCGCCAGAAGCTGGATGTGCATTACCAGCCGGGGCACAACCACGCGTCGCTGACCGAATCACGCGATGCCGATGGCAAGTGGCTGGTGGTTCTCTCGAAGTTCTCCAAGGACCGTTTCCTGCCGGTAGGCCCTCTGCATCCCGAGAATGATCAGCTGATTGATATCTCCGGTGAGGAGATGAAGCTGGTTCATGACGGCCCGGCGTTCGCGGAACCGCACGACTGTATTCTGATTCGCCGTGACCAGATCAGGACGAAGAAGATTTACGACCGTGACGATCCATTGTTCGCCACTGCCCGCGCCCAGGCTGAAAAAGATGGGGTTACTCTGGAGGCGGCCAATGAGGTGATCCGTGACGGCAACAAGGTGCGGGTCTACATGACCTCGGTGGCGCCGCAGTTCGGGACTACGGAGTTCAAGGTCAAGGAGGGTGATGAGGTTACGGTCTATGTGACCAACCTGGATTCCATTGAGGATGTGTCTCACGGGTTCGTTATGGTGAATCACGGTGTGAGCATGGAGATCAGTCCGCAGCAGACGTCGTCGGTGACCTTTACGGCGGGTAAGCCGGGGGTTTACTGGTACTACTGCAGTTGGTTCTGTCATGCGTTGCACATGGAGATGGGTGGTCGCATGTTGGTGGAGAAGGCCTGATCAAGGCTTTGGTCGGGACTCCTTCGGGAGTTCCGGCAATCAGGCTTTGGAGTAACAACCCAAGTGGAGAGCCCTTTCCAAAACACGCTCCTTGCGGCACATCCATGTGACGCTTGGGCTGCGCCCCTCAGCGCTTATCGCTCCTGCGTCGCGCTGAGGGTCCTGGGCAGGCCATCCGTGGCCAGCCCGTGAAGAGCTATTCGCTCCTCACCCATGGCTCCGCACAGTTTTGGAAAGGGCTTTCCTCTCGGCTTGCCCAACTTGGAAGCGGGCCGCTGTCTGTTTCAACTTTGTGAGATGTTTTGATGCAAGAATTATTGCGTTACGGAGTGGCCCTGACAGTCGCCTTATTATCGCTGACCGTTCATGCGGACCCGCAGGAGCAGCTCGATGCTCTGGAGCCCGGAGCGGTTTTCAAGCTCCCGCCCGGGGAGGTTTCGTCGCTGGTGCTGCGTGTGCCCGGTGTCACGGTGATGTGTCACGCCGATACGGTGATAGATGGTGGTGGACGCGGCAATGCGGTGGACATTCTGGCGGAGCAGGTGACGTTTTTCGGTTGTGAGGTGCGCAACTGGGGACGTGATCTGAACGAGCTGGATGCGGGGGTTTTTGTGGCTCGGGAGGCGGCCGGTGCGGTGGTCCAGGGTAATCGGCTGTCGGGGCCGGCGTTCGGGATCTGGCTGGATGCCGCCAGGGATGTGACGGTTCGCAATAACCATGTACGGGGCGATACCGGTATCCGGTCGCAGGACCGGGGCAATGGCGTTCATCTGTTCAATACCACCGGGGCGGTGATCGAGGGTAATGACATCAGCCAGACGCGGGATGGGATTTACATCGAAACCGCCAATAACAACGAGATCCGCAACAACCTGATGACTGATCTGCGTTACGGCATCCATTACATGTATTCGATGCACAATGTGCTGGAGGGGAATGTCACCCGCGGCACGCGAACGGGTTATGCGTTGATGCAGAGCAAGTACCTGACGGTGATCAATAACCGGTCCGAGAACGACGAGAATTACGGCATTCTGATGAATTTCATCACCAACTCCGAGTTGCGGGGCAATGTGGTGACCGGGGTATCCCAGGGCCAGACGGCGGGTGTTGATATTTCCGGGGCCGAGGGTAAGGCGGTGTTTATCTATAACTCGCTGTACAACACGTTCGAGAACAATGTGTTCCGGGACAGCAATGTCGGCATTCATCTGACGGCGGGGTCGGAGGAGAACGAGGTGTTCAATAACGCCTTTGTAAACAACCAGCGCCAGGTGAAGTATGTGGCCACGCGCACCCAGGAGTGGTCGAGGGAGGGGCGGGGCAATTACTGGAGTGATTATCTGGGGTGGGACCGCAATCAGGATGGCATTGGCGATGTGGCCTATGAGCCTAATGACAATGTGGACCGGCTGCTGTGGACCTATCCGGAGGCCAGGGTGCTGATGTTCAGCCCCGCAGTGGATACCCTGCGCTGGGTGCAGGATGCCTTCCCCGTGGTCAAAGCCGCGGGTGTCAGTGATGCCCACCCGCTGATGAGTCAGCCCGAATCCATACAACCGGAGTCCTGATGAGCTGTTTCCGTCTTGAGAATGTAAGTTACCGGTACGACAAGGCCCTGGTTCTGAATGGCGTCGACCTGCGCCTGGAGCCCGGGGAGATTCTCGGGCTGTTCGGCCACAACGGTGCCGGCAAGACCACCAGCATCAAGCTGATCCTGGGGTTGATGACCCCGACCCAGGGTAAGGTCTCCGTGCTCGACGGTGACGCGGGTGATCCCCATGTCAGCCAGCACATCGGGTACCTGCCGGAGAACGTGATGTTCTACCCGCAACTGACCGGGCGCGAGATCCTTAATCACTTTGCCCGCCTGAAAGGCGCTCCCCTGAAGCAGGTGCCGGAATTGCTGGAGCAGGTGGGCCTTGGCGACGCCATGAATGCGCGGGTGAAAACCTACTCCAAGGGCATGCGCCAGCGTCTTGGCCTGGCGCAGGCGTTGCTTGGCAAGCCGAAACTGCTGATGCTGGACGAGCCCACAGTGGGGCTGGACCCGGTGGCGACGGCCGATCTGTACCGGTTGTTGCGCAAACTTCGGGACGAGGGTACAGGCGTCGTGTTGTGTTCCCATGTGCTTCCCGGTGTAGAGCCCTACATCGACCGCGCGGCGATTCTTACCGATGGTGCCGTGAAGGCCGTGGGCGATCTGCCTTCCCTGCGTCGGCAGGCAAACATGCCGGTGACCCTGTCCATCGAACCGGCCAACGGTACCCCGGCGCTTGAACGAGCCATTGTCGGCGCTTCAGCGGGTAATGGTCTGATGATCAAGAAAGCCAACGGACGCCTGCAGGTGGACGTGCGACCGGCTGAGAAAATGGCGATGATCCGGACCTTGCTGGATTCCGGCCAGGTTCAGGATCTGGGCATTCACCAGCCCACCCTGGAGGATGTGTACGTGCACTTTATCGGCTCCGGTGGCCTGGCCCACCGCGGAGGTGCCCAATGAACAGCATCTGGACCATTGCCCGCAAGGAACTCAGTGACAGCCTGCGCAACCGCTGGCTGATCGCCATCGCCCTGGTGTTTGCTGTCCTGGCCCTGGGCATCGCCTGGTTTGGTGCGGCGGCGTCGGGGCAGGTGGGGTACGCCTCCACGCCCGCCACCATTGCCAGCCTCGCCAGCCTGGGGATTTTCCTGATTCCGCTGATCGCACTGCTACTGGCCTACGATGCCATTGTGGGGGAGGAAGAAGGCGGCACGCTGTTGTTGCTGATGACCTATCCCCTCAGCCGCGGTCAGCTGCTGTTCGGCAAATTCCTCGGCCACGGCCTGACGCTGGCGTTTGCCACGCTGCTCGGTTTTGGCGTCGCCGGCGTCGCCATTGCCCTGCTGGTGGACGATGTGGCCGTCGGCGCCCTGGCCGTCGCCATGTTCCGGTTCATCGTCTCCACCATTCTGCTGGGCTGGGGCTTTATTGCGCTGGCTTACATGATCAGCGTCAGGGTTAGCGAAAAGCCGATAGCGGCTGGCGTGGCTCTTGGTATCTGGTTCTTCTTCGTACTGATCTTCGACCTGATGCTGCTGGGTACACTGGTGGCCAGCGAGGGCAAACTGAACCCGGAACTGCTGCCCTGGCTGCTGATGCTCAACCCCACCGACATCTACCGCCTGCTGAACATCGTCGCCTTCGGCGAGGGTGCCCAGCTAAGCGGCGTGCTGAGCCTCGGCGCCGACCTGCCCATTGGCACCAATGGGCTCTGGTTTGCCCTGGTGCTCTGGTTTGTCATCCCCCTCGCCGCTGCCTGGGCCCTGTTCCGTAGCCGCCGAATCTGATTGGAGAGTTTCATGCGTACTGTTAATTTCAAAGCCTTGTGTGCCACCTTGATGTTCGCTGTCTTCCTGGCCGGTTGCGCCGAATCACAAGAGCCGGTCACCGAAAAGCCCGCCGCGGTCCATATCGAATCCGGCGACGAATGCCATGTCTGCGGCATGGCCATCACCCGTTTCCCGGGCCCCAAAGGCGAGGCCATAACCGCCAGAGAGCAGCAGATACACAAATTCTGCTCAACCCGCGACATGTTCTCCTGGGCACTGCAGCCCGAAAACGCCAAACGTGACCACACCCTCTACGTCCACGACATGGCCCAGACCGACTGGGAACACCCGGACGACACCGCCCTGATAGACGCCCGTGAAGCTTTCTTTGTGGTGGGATCAGAGCGTACTGGAGCCATGGGCCCAACCCTGGCCTCATTCGCATCGGAAAGTTCAGCGGGAGAATTCGCCAACGAATTTGGCGGAGAGGTAGTCGGGTTCCAGGATGTGACAATGGCTCACCTGACCCAGGACATGAGCCAAACTGCGTCAGACCACAACATGGAAATGAGCAATCATGACGGCAATCACTAAAGCCGCATAAGCCCGGAAGTGGGTGGCCCCTCCGGGATCGTCAAAATCATGGATGATTTTGTCGAGCGTACATGGACGTATTCACAGCGTATCCCGGAGGGGTCACCCTCTTCCGGGCGTTACCTCCGAGCCAGAGGTCCAGGGTCTCAGCCCCCAGTCATATTCATAAACCGAAGAATCTGAACATCGCCCTCACTGGAAAAGTGATGCCGCTCCGGCTTCAGGTCCATGGCATTGATGATGGTTTCACGCAGGCGGTCATCGGTCACCGGATGGCCCCGCAGAACGCGGCGCAAGTCCACCGAATGCTCATTGCCCAGACACAACAGCAGGCGACCCTCTACCGTCACCCGCACACGATTACAGGTAGAGCAGAAGTTGTGGGAATGGGGTGAAATAAACCCGACCCGACTGCTGCTGTCCGGCATCCGGTAATAGCGGGCAGGACCGCCGGAATCCTCCGGTGTGGGTATCAGCTCATGGCGCTGGATGATGATGTCGCGCACCTCGTCACTGGTGCAGAGTACCTGTCCACGGTCGTGATCAGAAATCTCGCCCAGGGGCATTTCCTCGATAAAGGTGATGTCCACCTTCTTCTTGCGGGCAAACTCCACCAGCTCCGGCACTTCCTGATCGTTGCCACCTTTCATCACCACGGTGTTGAGCTTGATGCCCTCAAAACCGGCGTCTCTGGCGGCATCAATGCCCTCCAGAACCTGGCTTAGCCGGCCGGTGCGGGTGATGCGGTGAAACTTGTCGGCATCCAGGGAATCCAGGCTGATGTTCAGTCGCTTCAGCCCTGCCTTGCGCAGAGGCTCTGCCATCGTCGGCAGCTGGCTGCCATTGGTGGTCATGGCAAAGTCGCGCAGGCCGTAGCTGCCGATTTCCTTGACCAGTTCCAGAATGTCTTTGCGTACCAGAGGCTCGCCCCCGGTCAGGCGGATCTTTTCCGTGCCAAGGGAAACAAAAGTTCTTGCCACGCGGGCAATCTCTTCGAGGGTCAGTACCTGCTGGCGGGGCAGGAACGTCATCTCCTCGGCCATGCAGTACACACAGCGGAAATCGCAGCGGTCAGTGACGGACAGGCGCACATAGTTGACGGTGCGGCCGAAACGGTCAGTCAGCTTGGCTTGGGCCATGGGCAGGTTTCCCTGTCTGGAGTCATGTGTATAAAGGATAGCCAAAGTATCGCAGATAACCCAGGCCAATCCGATACCTCTCGGGGAGTAATCCCTTGTCTGAAAAAAAACGGGGCCTCTCTGGGCCCCGTGGTGATGGGACGTTGTTATGCCCGCTCCGGAACGGCGCCCTCGGTAACCGGCTCAGCGGGTTGGGGATCCGGGAAGAAGACGCCTTTCACCACTTGCCAGGTCACTGCCAGGGCGCCGATGATAAAGACCACGTCGCCGATGGTTCTGACCCAGCGCAGGGTTTGCAGGATATCGCTCTGCATGAAGGCTTCACTGCGTGCGTACCACAGGCCTTCGCTGGCGCTCGCCACGAACTGGATGATGCCGACTGGCAACAGGCTGGTGAACAGCATCAGCACCAGACCGATGTTCAGCCACCAGAAGCCCACTTTCATCAGCCGCTCGTCAAACACGATGCGTGGCCGGATGTAGCGCAGTGTCAGCAGGGCGAAGCCCAGGGCCAGGAATCCGTAGACGCCAAAGAGGGCTGCGTGGGCGTGGGTGGGCGTGGTGTTAAGGCCCTGGATGTAATACAGCGCGATCGGTGGGTTGATCATGAACCCGAGTACGCCAGCGCCCAGCATGTTCCAGAAGGCGACTGCCACGAAGAAGGTCAGCGGCCAGCGGATGTTTTCCATCCAGGGTGCGCGGGACTTCAGGCGCCAGTTCTCCCAGGCCTCGTAACCGAGGACCACCAGTGGCACCACTTCCAGCGCACTGAAGGTAGCACCCACCGCCATCACCGGAGTGGTGGTGCCGGAGAAGTACAGGTGGTGGAAGGTGCCCGGTACACCGCCGAGCATGAACAGGCTGGCAGAGGCCAGACTGGCGGATGTCGCCACGGTGCGGGAGACCAGGCCCATGCTGCAGAAGATAAATGCCAGGGCTGCCGTGGCGAACACTTCAAAGAAGCCTTCGACCCAAAGGTGGACAATCCACCAGCGCCAGTACTCCATGATGGAGATGTGCGTGCGCTCTCCGTAGAAGAAACCGGCGCCGTAGAACAGGCCGATGGCCACTACCGAAGCGGTCAGCAGCGCCAGCAGGTTCTTGTCGCCGGGTTGGCGGAGTGCGGGAACGATGCCGCGAAGCATCAGCACCAGCCAGAACACGATGCCGAGGAATTTGCCAATCTGCCAGAGGCGGCCCAGGTCCACATACTCGTAACCCTGGTGGCCCAGCATGAAGCTGAGGTTGGCTGGCATGATCTGGTTGATGGCAAGGAAGTTGCCGATGAATGAACCACCCACCACAACCACCAGGGCCCAGAACAGCAGGTCGACACCCAGTTTCTGGAGCTTCGGGTCCTTGCCGCCATTGATGACAGGGGCAAGGAACAGGCCGGCGGCCAGGAAGCCGGTGGCGATCCAGAACATGGCGGCCTGAATATGCCAGGTGCGCATCAGGGAGTAGGGGAACCACTCAGAGGTGTTGATGCCGTAGAAGCCCTGGCCTTCCACCGTGTAGTGCGCGGTAAAGCCACCCAGCATCACCTGGAAGGTAAACAGACCAACCACCAGTACCAGGTATTTTCCCAATGCTTTCTGGGAAGGGGTAAGTCCGACTGCGCTCAGTGGATCCTTGAGCGGGGCCTGCGGTTCGTCATCTTCCTTGCGCAGGAACGCCCAGGCCCAGATCAGACCGCCCACGCCGGCAATCAGCAGGACCACACTGATCAACGACCAGACCACGTTTTCCGCGCTGGGCTTGTTGTCAATCAGAGGTTCGTGGGGCCAGTTGTTGGTGTAGGTGACGTCGCTGTCAGGGCGCTCGGTGGCGGCCGCCCAGGCGGTCCAGAAGAAGAACTCGGTCATCTGCTCGCGGCGCTGGGCGCTGGGCAGGGTGTTTTCCTTCATCGCGTAGTTAGATCGGGTGGACTGCAGCTCCGGCGCATCGCTGAACAGCCGGCTGTAGTAGTCGGCGGTCTCGGCAATGGCAGCGGTCCGGCGCTCGGACAGATGCAGGGTTTGGGTGGCAGCGTCGTAGGTGTTGCTGCGGTATTCGGTTTTCAGGTCGTACTGCAGGGCGTTCTGCTGCTGGCCGCTAAGGCTGTGCCAGTCCTGTCCGTATTCCTCCTGGGCGGCGATTTCCAGCCAGGTTTCCAGTTCCCGGTGCAGCCAGTCGGCGGTCCAGTCCGGAGCCTGGTAGGCCCCGTGGCCCCAGATCGAGCCAAGCTGCATGCCACCGACGGATTGCCAGGCGGTCTGGCCGTCGAGAATGCTTTCCCCGGTCATCAGGGTGTCGCCATTGGCTGAGACAACCTGGTCGGGAATAGGGGGCGCTGCGCGGTAAACCTCGGCGCCGAAGTAGCCCAGAAGCGTGAAGGTGACCCCCACGATTGCGATCAGTAAGAGCCATAAACGGCGGTATTTAGCCATGGAGGACTTCTCCCATACGATGGTGGTTACGGTTGGGCAGGCCCAGGGGAGCCCGGCCTGGTTGAGCCGTGCGCGTGTTGGTTGTGAATTCCATGATGTCTTCTTTCTTAAACATGTAAAAACAATACATTTTACAAAAAATAGAAGTAAACAGAATGAGCGGAATAATTTGGGGGTAGGTGAGCTAGCTCATAGGAGGTAGTTCGAAGTCCGGATCTTGTGGGTGGTCATTAAATGATCTAGCATAAGATGCATATAATATAAATCTATAGGAGGGTGTCATGGACAGGCTACTGTCGTTTTCCAACAGCGCGTTGCTGCTTTCGGTTATCGGTCTGGTGGTCACGGTTTTGCTGGCCTATCCTTTAGCGCCCCATCTCTCCATGGCAAGCCAGATACTTTCCCATATCGGTACGCTGCTTTTTGCAGTCGGGGTCAAGCTGGCCTACGTGGCTCGCCTGGTTTCCCTGAAGCAGCTGGGAAGACCTGTGCACTGAATGCCGGTAAACTCGTTAGCTTTATGCCTTTGAGAGGGGGCGCAGCCATGGGGGCAATCATCGGGAGAACCGGATTCAAAGTTCTTGCGTATATCTTTGCCGGATTGGGGGTGCTGGGTGTCGCGCTTCCGTTGTTGCCGACAACGCCGTTTATGCTTCTGGCAGCTTTCTGCGCCAGCAAAGGGGCTCCGGAGTTCGCCGCCCGGCTCAATGGTCATCCCACCTTCGGTCCGGCGATTGCCAACTGGAGAGAACGGACGGCCATTCCTCAGTATGCCAAGGCGCTGGCGGTCGGCATGCTGCTAACGAGCTGGCTCATCCTCTCGCTGTCGGCTGCGTCTGTGACGCTTCTGGCGGTCCTTGGCGTGTTGTTTTTTGTATTGTCGGCGTACCTGGTCACCAGGCCGTCGTCTTAACCGGTAACCAGCATCTCTGGAGTATGCGAATGCACATCACCCGCTATACAGATTACTCAATACGCGTACTGATCTATCTGGCAGTACAGGGTGATCGTCTGACCACCATTCAGGAAATTGCGGACAGCTACGAGATTTCCAAGAACCACCTGATGAAAGTGGTTCACCAGCTCAACAAGAAGGGCTATATCGAAACCATTCGGGGCAAGAAAGGCGGCATGCGCCTGCATATGTCGCCGGGCGACATCAACATGGGCATCCTGGTGCGGGAAACCGAGCAGGACATGAGCATTGTCGAGTGTTTCTCTTCGAAGAACGGCTGTCGTATTACGCCGGTGTGCGGGCTCAAGTCGATATTTGCGGAAGCGTTGAATGCCTTCCTTGAAACTCTCGACAAGTACACGCTGGCAGACGTGATTCAGGAACAGCACCGCCCGCAACTGCTGCGGCTGTTGCAGATTGCCTGAGCGGGGTGCGACAAAAACTTACAAAGCTCAGGTAACACGTAACCTGCCGCGGCCCGGAATTCGCTAGAATAGATGCAAGTTTGCAGATCACAGATCCATCAGGATCTATGGTCACATTACAAAAAGAGAGTCGCTTTGCATCTACTGACAGCCCTGTTGGTTATGGTTCTGCTGGTGTTCGCGGGGCCGCTATCTGCCGACCCTGCCCATGAGTTTCCCGTGGTGCTGGATCAGGATTCCAGCAGGGTCGACATTTCCCGCCATCTGACCTTTTACGAAGACGCCACCGGCGCACTGAATATTTCTTCCATACTTGCCCAGTGGCCGGACCTCGCCTCATCCGGACAGCCGGATGAGGCCTACAATTTCGGCTTCTCCGATTCGGCATACTGGTTCCACACCCGTTTTGAAAATCGTGCAAGCTCCAACGACCGCTGGGTCATTGAGGGGCTGTATCCGATCATCGACAGGATGGAGGTGTTCTTTGTAAAAGAAAATGGCGTCATTGGCCGGCAGGTTGCCGGCGATTCGGTGCCGTTCACTTCCAGGCCCCGGGATCATCACAACATCAACTTCTATTTCGAGCTGCCCCGGGGCGAGAGCGTGGATGTGTATTTCCGGGTGCAGACCAGTGGCGCCGTGCAAATGCGTCTGTTGCTCTGGGGCAGCGATGACTTCAGTGCGGCGGATCATCAGGAGCGTTTTGTGCTGGGCCTCTACTACGGCCTGTTGGTGTGCATGGCGCTCTTCAACCTGTTGATTTTCTTTTCCATCCGGGACACCAATTACTTGTGGTACGTGTCCTACATCGGCTTCTACGGGTTGTTGCAGTTCACCCTGAATGGCCTCGCGTTCGAGCATCTGTGGCCGGAGAGTACCTGGTGGAATAATCGCGCGGTGTCGTTCCTGATCGCGATGGGAATGTTCAGCATACTCGGGTTCTCACGCTCCTTCCTGGCGCTGAAAGTCAACGCGCCCCGGCTGGAGCGGGTGTTTTTCTGGCTGATGGTGTTCTTCCCCCTGATGGCGCTGGCGGCGTTGTTTTACCCGAGTTATGGTCCGGTCATCCGAGTGAGCACCTTCATGGCTGCGGTATCGGTGTTGTTCATTCTGGTGGCGGGTGGCCTGTGCCTGTACCGGCGCTTCAAACCCGCCCGCTATTTCATGATCGCCTGGACCGCGCTGCTGACGGGCATGATGCTTTATACCTTCAAGACCTTTGCGGTTTTACCCGCCAATTTTGTGACCGAGTACGCGATCCAGATCGGTTCCGCCTTTGAGGTGGTGCTGCTGTCCATCGCGCTGGCCGACCGCATGAGACATCTGATGCTGGAGAACCAGCAGATCCAGAAACAGATGACCACGCAGCTGGAGCAGCGGGTGGCTGAGCGCACCTCTGAGCTGGAAGTGGCAAACCGGCAGCTGGCCGCATTGAGTTCCACCGATGGACTGACCGGGGTCTACAACCGGCGGTATTTTGATGAGCGGCTGGCGGAAGAAGCCAGCCGTTGCCGTCGCCAGGGGCCGTTGTCACTGCTGATGATTGACGTGGACCACTTCAAACGATTCAACGACAGCCTTGGTCACCAGGCCGGAGACGCTTGCCTGCAGCAGATTGCCGAAGCGCTGGTGGCCAGTGTGAAACGCGACACCGACGTGGTGGCACGGTATGGCGGCGAGGAGTTTGCACTGATCTTCCCCTACACCGACAGTCGCGGAGCGAGTGCGGTGGCCGAAGCGATCCGCCTGAGGGTGTGTCGTTCACTGGAGTTTGCCTGGAAAGGCGAGCCGGTGCCGGTGTCGGTCAGCATTGGCGTGACAACCGCCGACGCAGGCCAGTTGGTGGAGGCACAACAGCTGGTGGCTGCGGCCGATGAGGCGCTCTATCAGGCCAAGTCGGGGGGACGTAATACCGTGTGTTTTCTGCCCTGTGGCCGCCTCGAAACCAGCAGGCCGTCACCGGAATTCTCCGATGACGGCCAGGGGCCGATTTAGGCCATCTGTGGGGCGATGCGCTGGCGCACACGATCCGGCAGCGAGTAGCTGACGATGCGCTTGAGTACGGTGCCGTACTGCTTGGCAAAGCTGCCGGTGTTGTAGTGGATGCCGTGCTTCTCGCACACCGCCTGCACTTTCTCGGAAATCTCCGGATAGCGATGCGCCGGCAGGTCCGGGAACACGTGGTGCTCCATCTGGTAGCTCAGATGGCCACTGAGCAGGTGCACAAATTTGTTGCCCGAAAAGTTGGACGACCCGGTCAGCTGGCGCAGGTACCAGTGGCCCTTGCTTTCCCCTTCGCACTCTGCCTCGGTGAAGGTCTCGGCATCCTGGGTGAAGTGGCCACAGAAGATCACCGTGGATGACCACAGGTTACGGATCAGGTTGGCGCCCACGTTGCCGGCCAACACGATCGGAGCCACCGGGAAGGTGAGCAGCGGGAAGAACACGTAGTCCTTGAACGCCTGGCGGCCACCTTTGCGCAGAAATCCCTTGAGGAATGGCAGCTTCTCTCTAAGAGTGACTTCGCCGCGGCGCACGCGCTCGAACTCCATTTCGTGAAGCGCTACGCCCCATTGGAAGAATACGCTCAGCAGCACGTAATTGACGAACTGCAGGCTATGGGCAGGGCGCCACTTCTCGTCATCGCTCAGGCGAAGCAGGGCGTAACCGTAGTCCCGGTCCTTACCGATGATGTTGGTGTAGGTATGGTGCTCATAGTTGTGGGTCAGCCGCCAGGAGTCGCTGTCGCACGCCGTATCCCACTCATAGGTCTGTGAGTGCAGTGACGGGTCGTTCATCCAGTCATACTGGCCGTGCATCACGTTGTGGCCGATTTCCATGTTTTCAATGATCTTGGAAATGCCCAGCGCGGCGGTAGCCGCCACGAACACCGGTGGGATAAAGCCGAACGGCATCATCACCCGGCCGCCCACTTCCAGTGCGCGGTGCAGGCGCACCACGCGGCGGATGTAGTTGGCATCGCGCTCACCCAGATCGGCGAGCACTTCGTCGCGGATGGCGTTGAGATCCTGTTCCAGTTCGTTCAGTTGTGCTTCGGTCATCTGTTTCATGATGGTGCTCCTGTTCTTGCTGACTTAAAGCTCGACGGTAACGGGGCCCTGAGGAACGGATATACACAATTGAATGTTCTCCTCTCCGGGCCCGGAGCTTTTTCCGGTTAAACGGTTCACAACGGTGCCGCTGGTTTTCTTGCAGCTGCATTGATGGCAGATGCCCATGCGACACCCGTAACGGGGTGACAGTTTTGCCGCCTCGGCAATGTCCAGCAGCACGGCATCGCCTTCCGACGACACGTTCAGATCACTGCGGCTGAAGTGGACAGCGCCACCGAGGCTGTCGGTATCCAGCGCGGCCTGGGCCGCGGCAAAGAAGGTGCTGTGCCTGCGGTTCTCGGCGATACCCTGGCGGTCCAGGAGATCGCCGGCGAGATCCATCAGGCCCTTGGGGCCGCACAGGTAGCAGCGCCGTGCCTTGATGCCCGGCACCTCATCGAGATCGCTTTCACGCAGGAAACGCGGTTGCTCGCTTTCGTTGGTCGCCACCACGTTCAGGGTGAGGGCGGGCCAGTTCTGGCGCAGGCTGTAGAGCTTTTCAGCGCCGATGATGTCGGCCTGGGTACGCACGAAGTACAGCAGGGTCACCGGCGCCCGATAATCGGAGGCAGCCAGTGTTTCCAGCTGGCTCAATACCGGTGTAATGCCGCTGCCTCCGGCGATGTACAGCAGGGGTTCACTGACCTCCGGCACCAGGAACTCGCCGAAGGCTTCGCCCAGGCCCAGGGTGTCGCCCGCTTTCAGGTGATCGTGCATCCAGTTGGTGACCAGTCCGCCGGGCAGGCGTTTGATGGTCAGGGTCACGGTGCCGTCGTCATGCCATTGCGCCGGGGCACTGGACAGACTGAAGGTGCGGTTGCGGCGAACACCCTCAATATCAATACAGATGTTCACATGCTGTCCGGCTTCGAATCCGGCCCAGCGTTTTGCCGGCTTGAGCACGAAAGTTTTGGTGTCTGCGGTTTCGTCAACAATACGCTCCACACGGGCGGGGGTGTACTGTTGTACCCACATGGGGTTGATGCGCTCCAGCAGGGGGTCGAAAAAGGCAGCCGGATCTTCCCGGTTAAAAAGCTGCTTGCCCAGCCACTGCAATGCGGATGATCTTTCAATTCTGGATAACATATTGGCTCTCTCCATCTGTACCGTTGTGTACAGTTGTTCACTTATGTGTACGACTGTACACAGGGTGTTGTTGGCGAGCAATCGGTGTTTTGCTGTTGGCGCAAAATGACAAGCATCGTGTACTTTATTTTTCCGAAATGTGTACACTTGTGTACCTGATATAACGGAAACTTGCAGTACGGTGAGGGCATGGCAGAAAAACAGCGGCGCAAGCCGGGAGAGACGCGGGAAAAACTGATGGCGGCGGCATTAACGCTGGTTGGCAAGGGCCGTCATTTTGCCAGTCTCGGCATCCGCGAAGTAACCCGCCAGGCGGGTGTGGTCCCCACGTCCTTTTACCGCCACTTTCGCAACATGGACGATCTGGGGTTACAGCTGGTGGACGAGCTCGGGCTCGTGCTCAGGCGCATGATGCGGGAGGCCCGCAACAATGTGCTGCAGGCCGACAAGCTGATGGAAGAGTCGGTGGGCATCTTCATCAACCACGTGCAGGCAAACCGCAGTTTCTTCTTCTTTATGGCCCAGGGTCTGGCCGGTGAGAGCCGGGCGGTGCAGGAAGGCATTCGCAGCGAAATGCGGTTCTTCGCCAGTGAACTGGCCAACGATCTGCGGCGGCTGCGTCTTGCCGAGCATCTGAGTGACGGCGATCTGGAAATGACCTGCGACCTGGTGGTGCGCAGCGTGGCGTTCAGCCTGACCGATCTGCTGGGGGTGTCACCGGATGACGACTATCAGATTGACCAGATCCGCCGGCGCACCACCCGCTTCCTGCAGCTGATCTTTGTAGGCGCCGCCCACTGGAAGAGCGAGGGCGCCTGAACCCGGCGCCTCAGACCAGCGCCGCCATGCCGATGGCCACCAGGGTTGCCAGCACCGGGATGGCAACCGTGACCACGAAAATGTCCTTGTACGCCTCTTTGTGCTTCAGCCCCATGATCGTCAGCATGGCGATCACGGCTCCGCAGTGGGGCAGGGAATCAATGCCACCGGAGCCCAGCGTCGCGATACGATGGAGCTCCTCCGGGGCGACCCCCATGGCGAGGTAGTTGTCCGCGAAGGTCTGCATGAAGATCTGCAGGCCGCCAGAGCCGGAGCCCACGATCGCGGACACCACACTGACCGACGCAAACGCCGACAGCAGCGGTGGCAGTGGAAGGTTCAGTACCCACTGGGCGAATGTGCTGAAGCCCTCAGTCTGGGTGACCACGCTACCAAACCCGATGACCGCCGCAGTGTTGAGCAGGGGCATGATGGCATCGTTTGCGCCGGCGCCCATGCTCTCCATGGCTTTCTGGCGAAAATCCGGGAACAGCAGTACACAACTGGCGGCACCAATCACCAGGGCAATACTGGGCCAGATAATGGGCTCGGCACTGGCAAAGCCGACCACGGCAGTGTCAGTGTCTGCCAGTCCGAGGGCGATCAGCAGCCGCGGCAGAATGATGGTGCCCAGTACCAGCGCCAGCGGCAGAATGCTCAGCTGCCACTTCGGTCCGTGTTGCAGTGCCGGTGCCATGCTTTCCATGTACTCGTCCTGGGCATTCACCGTATAGCCTTCACCCGCCGCCCGCGCTTTGGTCCACTGGCGCTCCAGGTACACCATGCCTGCCACAAACATCACCACCGCTGCGGTGAGGCCGATCAGGGCGCCCGCGAACAGATCCGTACCCAGTGCTGATGCGGCAATAACATTGTGAATGGACGGGGTGCCGGGCAGTGCCGTCATGGTAAAGGTGCCGGCGCCAAGCGCGGTGGCCCCGCAGAACAGGCGCTTGGGCAGGTTGGCTTCCCGCATCAGCGCAACGCCCAGCGGATACATGGTAAAGATCACCACAAACACCACCACGCCGCCATAGGTCAGCAGGGCGCATACCAGCATGGAGATCAGGATGGTGTGCTTGGCACCCAGCCCGCGGGTAATGGCACTGGCGATAGAGCCGGCAGCCCCGCTGGAGGCCATCATCTTGCCGAACACTGCCCCGGTGAGGAACAGCACGAAAAACTTTCCGGCAAAGCTGAAGGCGCCCAGCGGCCCGAACGGGAAATGCTCCAGCAGGGCCGGAGAAATGCCCAGGCCATTGGTGACTGCCACCAGCAAGCTGGAGACCAGCGCCGCAATCAGAATATTGACGCCCCGCAGCGCCATGACAATTAACAGGACGAGACCGGCCAGAAGGCCGAGATTGGCAAGCATGAAGGTCAATCCGTTTGTTGTTGTTTGGCAAGCCGGGGGTCACATGACCCCTTCGGCATCCTTGTACAGCGAGCGCACCGGTTGCGCGAACACCCGACGGACCATGGGCTCGAAGTAGGACAACGGCAGGGTTTCCGCGTCCGGATCGAACGCCGGCGAATCGTACTTGTGAACGAACTCGAGGGTCTGCTCGAAATGCGGGTGGTCCCGGTACTGCTCCCGCATATCCCGGTCCATGCCCAGATAATGGAAGAAGAAATAACCCTGGAAAATGGCGTGGTGTTTCACCATCCAGTGATTGGCCTCGCTGACAAACGGCTCCAGCAGCACAGCGGCCACATCGGCATGATTGTAGGAGCCCAGGGTGTCGCCAATGTCGTGCAGCAGGGCGCACACCACGTACTCGTCGTCCTTGCCGTCGCGGTGCGCCAGGGTCGCGGTCTGCAGGCAGTGGGTCAGCCGGTCCACGGGAAAGCCGCCGAAATCCCCTTCCAGCAGCTTCAGGTGCGCGAGAATGCGCTCCGGCAGGCCTTTGGCGAATTCCCCGAAGGAGGAGGCGATGATCTGCCAGTCTTCGGGCTTACCATCCTTCATGTGGGTAAATGTGGCCTGTTGTTTCGATGGGTGGCTCATTCTGACCTCCTCTCAGTCCCGGAAGCTGGGGTCAATGCGATCCAGCTTGCGCAGCAGTCCCGGCCAGGCCAGCTTGCCTCCGAGGCCCTTGGTGACTTGCTCCGCCTGCTGCCTGATGGTGTCTACTATGCCGCCGGGGATCGGCGTCAGCGGACGATTGCCAGACAGCGCCCGTACCTGGATCTCGCAGGAGGTTTGCAGGATGTACATGGCCAGGAAGGCATCGGCGATGCTGGTGCCGGTGGTCAGCAGGCCGTGATTGCGAAGAATCATGAAACTCGCGTTGCCAAGGTCTTTCTGCAGCCGTGCTTTCTCGTCCTCTCTTAGCGCCACCCCCTCGTAATCGTGGTACGACAGGCTGGCCAGCGCGAACAGGCTTTGCTGGGATAACGGCATCAGGCCTTCCTGCTGGGCCGACACGGCAATGCCATCGGTGGTGTGCAGGTGCATGACACAGGCGGCGTCTTCCCGTACCGCGTGAATCGCGCTGTGAATGGTGAAGCCGGCGGGGTTGATGTCGAAGTCATCGGGATCGATCTTGTTGGCATCCTGATCGACACGCACCAGGCTGGAGGCGGTAATCTCCTCGAACATCATGCCGTAGGGATTGATCAGGAAATGATGTTCGTCACCCGGTATGCGGGCGGAAATGTGGGTAAAGACAAGGTCGTCCCAGCCATACAGAGCGACCAGTCGGTAGGCGGCGGCGAGGTCAGTACGAAGCTGCCATTCTTCCTCGCTGACGGTACCTTTTTTAGACGGAATTGAAAGCTGTGCAGACATGGCGTGCCTCTCTTGTCAGATGTTCTTGTTGTGGTCAGTGCCCGGTTCAGTATCTGAGTGTAGGTAAGAGTGATCGGCGAAGACTGTCAATTGGTTTACAATTCAGGTCATGACCGAAATCAAGACTGTCCTCGCCCGCTGCCCGCTGTTCTCCGGTTTTCCCGAGCCGGCGTTTGACGAGCTTGCAGTGATCGCCCGCGTTCGCCGATTCGAGGCTGATGAACTGATCTACAGCAAGGGATCGGCGACCTCCACCCTCAACGTGATTGCCTCCGGTGTGGTGAGGATAAGTTCGGTAAACCCGGCCGGAAGGGAGGCCACGCTGATCATGTTCAGTGCCGGTACCTGGTTCGGGGACTCGGTGTTTTCCCCGGGGATGCGACGGGTCTACGGTGCCACCGCTCACGAGGCTGCCACCCTGATCGAAATGCCCGGCGACGCCTTTCGTCAGCTGATGGCAAGGTATCCCCAGTGCTACCCGGTGATCCTCGATATGGTCAGCCGCCGCTTGTGGGCGGCCATGTCGATCATTGAAGACGATGCGCTGCGGGGCATAGCCGCCCGGATTGGCCGGCGCCTGCTGTTTCTGGCCGAAATCCAGGGCAACGGCGAGGTGGGCTCAGAGCCGGTGACGATCTGGATCACCCGCGAGCACATCGCCAACATGATGGGCATGACTCGCCAGGGCGTGCATAAATGGATCAAGGATTTCGAGCGGCGGGGTCTGCTGAGACTGGGTTACGGCCGGATCATGCTGACTGATCCGGCCGCCTTGCAGCGTCACATGGAGACCATTGAGTAGTTCCGGCCCGTTGTCGGGGCCGGAGCCGCCTCAGGTCTTGGGGGTGGCTTTCTTGCGCGTGGATTTCCGGGGTCGTGCCGCCGGCTTGGCAGCGGGCTTGGCCGGTGGGGGCAAAATAAGCCCTTCCAGTTCCTCCAGTGCCTCACCGGTGTATACCGCCAGTTTCTGCATGCTGGGCAGGGTATCGCGACAGCCGGTGAAGCCGAAATTCAGCGAGCCCGCGTAACTCAGACAGGTGATGTTGAGTGCACCGCCGTGGGCAATCAGCGACACCGGGTACATGGCTTCCAGTTTTGCGCCTTCGTAATACAGCGTCTGCTCCGGACCCGGCACGTTGGATATGGTGACGTTGAACACCGGTCGCATGCGCCCGCCCATTCCGGACATGAGCTGCAGAATGTAGGGCGACATCAGCAGCATGGTGTACTGGGTCAGTGCCTTGCGGGGCAGTTTCTGCAGATGCTCTTTGGCGCGTCGGGTCGACTGTTTGATGTGTGACAGTCGGGTCAGCGGATCCGCCTGGTCGGTCGCCAGCGAAGCGATCATGAAGCTGATCTGGGTGCCGGTGCCCTGATCATCCGCAGGGCGGATGTTGACCGGAATGCCAGCGGTCAGCGGCGTGTCTGGCAGGTTGCTCTGTTCCAGCAGGAAGCGGCGAAGGGCGGTGCCGCACAGGTACAGCACGATGTCGTTGAGGGAGCCCTGAGCAGCGTGCGCCAGAGTCTTGAGCTTCTCCAGCTGGTAATGCTGGGTGGCAAACCGGCGCTGGCCGGTGACCCGGTGGTTCAGTACCGACACCGGACCGGTAAATGGCGCCGTCAGACCGTCTTCCGGATGACGGGCCGACTGGATCAGCCGCGACATGGCGTTCCACAGCCGGGGGGCCATATCCGCCTGCAGTTTGAGGGCGTCCATGGCTTGAGAAAACGCGGCCGGGATGCTGGCTTCACTGTCGGTCTTGCTGCCGCGGGTACGCTCGGGGCGCACGGACCAGGGCGGCAGCATGTTGGTTTCGTGGGGGTCTGTGCTGAGCACCCGCTGCATGAGACGGACACCGCTGATGCCGTCGATCATCGAATGGTGCATCTTGGTGTACAGCGCAAACCGGTTGTTTTCCAGGCCCTCAATAATGTGGCACTCCCAGAGTGGGCGGGAGAAATCCAGAGGGTTGGAATGCAGTCGTGAGACCAGAATGCCCAGTTCCCGCTCGCTGCCCGGCCGCGGCAGAGCGGAATGGCGAACGTGGTAATCCAGGTCCAGGTCTTTGTCGACCTTCCACATGGGCGCAACCAGGCGCCCCAGAAAGCCGGAATAACCGAGCTTGTAACACCAGGGTGGTTCCAGCTCACCATCCTCTTTCATGCGTGCCAGCATGTCCCTGAGAAAGGTTTCGGGAGCGCCCTCGGGGAGGGAGAAAATCTGCAGATTGCCCACATGCATCGGGGTGTCTTCTGACTCTACCGCTAACCAGGATGCATCCAGTGTGCCCAGGCGTTTCATTCAGTGTCCTCTTGATCGTCCTTGCGTTCAGTCAACGTAATAAATGCTTGCTTTGGTATTAGTTGAGGAGCGCAAGTATACGCAACTACAACAGCCAAACACAGGTCTGAGCCGTGCAATGGTTCGATTTTTTTACAGCGTAGCAGGAATGTTCATGTCGTGACGGCCACCTCATGCTTTCGTGGCCTGCGTGTTACATGTTGTTGCCAAATCCATGTCACCACTCGGGATCGCCTTGTGCTACCTTCGTTAGCCGACTAACTTCATTAAAACAACAACGTGGAGGCACCGTGGAGTCGAGTCCGCTGATTTCTGCCGGGTTACCGATTGCCCTGTTCATTATCATGATTGGCATCGGCATGACCCTGACCGTTCGGGATTTCCGCCTTGTAGCGGTGTACCCGAAAGGCATGATTGTGGGAACTGTGGCCCAGATTCTGCTGATGCCACTGATCGCTTTTGCCCTGGCCACGCTGCTGGCGGTGCCGCCCGCCATTGCGGTGGGACTGGTCATTATTGCGGCCTGTCCCGGGGGCACGACCTCCAATCTGTTTGTGCTGCTGTCCCGCGGCAATATAGCCCTGTCTATCGTGCTGACCGTCAGCGCCAGCCTGATAACGATCCTGACCCTGCCGTTGTTTACCAACATGGCCCTGGAATTCTACATGGACACCCAGGAAACCATTGTCCTGCCGGTTGGCAAGACGGTAGGGATGCTGATCGGTATCGTGCTGTTCCCGGTTGCGCTGGGCATGGTCGTTCGCACCCGTAACCCGGTACTGGCCAGAAAGGCGGAAAGTGTCGTCAGTATTTTTGGCGGCGTGGTGCTGGCGATTCTGATTGTCGGGCTGATTGTCGGCGTGCGCGACCAGATCTGGGACCTGCTCAAGCAGGCCGGGCCGGCGACCCTTCTGCTGAATATCGCCGGCATTGCGCTGGGCCTGCTGGCCGGGCGCGTGGCGGGGCTGACCCAGCGTGAATCCCTGGCGGTGGCGGTAGAGCTGGGCGTGAAGAACGGCACCATCGCACTGATGGTCACCCTGACACTGCTTGAGTCCAGTTCCATGTCTATTCCGGCGGCGGTGTACGGTGTGTTGATGTTCCCCATCGGCTTCGTATTGGCCATGTATGGCCGCAGCATCATCCCGCAGTCCAGTGTGAAAACACCCGCGTCCAGCTCCACGAATTGACAGAACTGCCATAGCCCCTTTGCCGCCAGAGACAGAGGGGCGGGCACCGTTCGCTGATACCCTGAGTGCCTGTATTCTCAAGCTCAGGATAACAACAATGATGCCTCGTGCCCTTCGTACCTCCTCGCGCCAGCGTCACGTCAAGGCGTGTCTGCGATCGTTTACCGTTCTGCTTCTGCTGTTGGTTCCGCCCCTGGCCTGGTCCGATGGCGATTTGCAGGCCAGGGTCTATGACCAGAGCCTGCCGCTGGCCGAGCGTATTGATGCCATGCAGGAGCTGACCGGACTGGAGCCCGATGCAGACCGCATCTACCGGGTGTGCGTCTGGGATATCTTTGGCCGCTCCGGCCCCATTTACGGTGCGGCCCAGGATCAGCGCCGTAAAATTCTCCAGTACGGTATCAATGTGGAAATGGTGCCCTACACCAGCGAATCGGTGATGGTGGAAGAGCTCAAGTCCGGCACCTGTGATGCCGCCCTGATGAGCGGGCTGCGGGCGCGGCTGTTCAATAAGTACACCGGCACCCTGGATTCCATTGGCGGCTTCCCCGAGCGCGAGCAGATGCGCCTGGGCCTCCAGCTGATGGCGGATCCCCGCAGCGCGGATCGCATGGTCAGCAACGGTTATGTGGTGATGGGCATCGCTCCGGCGGGTGCTGCCCATGTGTTTGTCAACGACCGCAGCATCAATACCCTGGCGAAGGCGTCCGGCAAGCGTGTGGTGGTGCTGGATTACGATCCCACCCAGGCAGAAATGATTTCCGGCGTCGGTGCAACGCCGGTGGTGGCCGACATCGTCAACGCCCCCAACATGTTCAACACCGGCGTGGTCGACGTGCTGGCGGCACCGCTGGCGGCCTATGAGGTGCTGGAGCTGCACAAGGGGCTGGAGCCGGACGGCGGCATTATCGACCTGCCGCTGACCCATATCACCATGCAGCTGATCGGCCGCGAAGAGGTCATTCCCAATGAGCTGGCGCAGTTCGTGCGGGAGGCTTTCTACCAGGGTTTCGATGAGATCATCAGCCGCGTCCGCATGGAAGAGGAGAAGGTGCCGGACAAGTGGTGGATCGAGATTCCCGCTGAGGACCGCCGCGAATACGACACGCTGATGCAGGAGGCAAGGCTGGAGTTGCGCGAGCAAGGCTACTACAGCGGGGACATGCTGACCCTGCAACGCAAGATCCGGTGCCGTACGGACGGTAGCCGGGAGGAATGCAGTAACCCGGTGGAGTAAGCCATGACCACCGACACCCGGGCGTATCCTGTAGCGGGCAGCCGCACCCGATCACTCACCCTGGCCAGTGTGCCGATGCTGGTCATACTCATCCTGACGCTGCTGGCGTCGGTGGGTGAAACCCTGCACTCGCGGTTGCTGGAAATCGGCGGTGACACCTGGCCGGACTATTTTAACCTGCGGGTGATCGATCAGATCAGCGCGCCGGACTGCCAGGTGGTGGGCGACGAAGAGGCGGCGGTGGATCTGGCCGTCGCAGCCAAAAAAGCGGAAAAATCCGCCGATCCCTTTGCCGATGTGTTCGGTGATCAGATCGACCGGGAGCAGATTCGTGCCTCGGTCATGGCCAAATCCCGCGCCTGCGAGAACCGCCTCGCCAAGTGGGAGCGCCTGCAGTCACTCAACGGTCCCGCGGTTCAGGCCTTCGCACTGATGGAGACCGGACTGTCACAGGCGGTGCTGCTGGTGACCGGTAACCGCCGGGTGCTGCTGGGGCTGATGCTGCTGTTCTGCGCGGCGGCCGCCACCCTGGGGCGCCAGCACATTGCCCTGCGGCCCGTGGAAAGCCGACTCGATGACCGGGTTGCCACGGTGTCGCAGCTGGTGGCCAACGGCTTGCTGACCGCGTCTACCTGGCTCTACCGTCAGCAGGAGCTGGCCCAAGCGGATGCGGGTATGCCGCTGGCGCATCTGTTCATGCACGATATCTGGGTGGCAGGTTTCGGTACGCTCACCCTGATTTCGCTGTGGCAACTGCGTCAGCGGCGGCACGACCTGCCGCAAGGCGGGAGCTGGCCCCGGGCCATGCTGAGCGTGCCGCTGTACAGTTTCATGTGCATCTCCGCCTCCATCCAGTTTGCGTTTCACGGCTTCTACCACGGCATTGCCGTCTACCTCACCATGATGGCGGAGTTGTCGGCGCTGTTCCTCAATCTGGGCCTGTATGTGTGGGTGGGTATGTTGCTGGCCCGCACCCATCTCCCCCGCAAGGTGTTTGATGTTCTGCGGCCCTGGAAGCTGCCGCCGAAATGGCTCGGAGTGGTGGTGTTACTGCTCACCGCCTTGCCCACTGCCTACAGCGGCGCGTCCGGTATTTTCATTCTGGCGGCGGGCCTCACCCTGTATCGCGAGCTGAGGCGTGCCGGCACATCGGAGCAACTGGCGCTGGCGACCACGGCCATTTCCGGTTCCATGGGCACCATGCTGCGCCCCTGTCTGCTGGTGGTTATCGTTGCCACCCTCAACAACAGTGTGACCACCGATGAAATGTTCAGTGCCGGCGCCAGGGTGCTGCTGCTGACCGCCTCGGTGTACGCCATATACGTGTTCCTGATCGGCGGGCCGTCGCAAGGGCGGATCGCCCCGCTGCGGGAAGCGGTGCCCGGCATGCTGCGCGCGTTGCTGCCGCTGGTGCCTTACGTGGCCATTTTTGCCGGTGTGATCCTGCTGTGGAACCTACTGCTGGATCGTGGGCTGGACGAGTTCTCGGCGCCGGCGATCCTGCCGTTGATTCTGCTGCTGGTGCTGGCGTTCGAGCGCCTGCTGCTCAAGTCACCGGATCCCGACACTGACGAGCCGCCACAGAACGCCCGCGGCCCGCTGCCTGCCGGATTTTCATCGTCCGTGTTGCGTGCTACCCGCGAATCCAGTGCTCTGATCGGTGCCCTGCTGATGCTGATGGCGCTGTCCGTCAGCGTTGGTGGTCTGATCGAGCGTTCGGGCCTGCTGGAGTTGTTCCCGGAACAATTGGGGTCGGTCTGGCTGACGCTCACGCTGCTGATGGGCTTGCTGGTGTTCATCGGCATGATCATGGACCCTTATGGCGCGGTGCTGCTGGTGAACGCCACGCTGGCGCCCATTGCCCTGAACAACGGCATTGATCCACTGCACTTCTGGGTGATGACCGTGCTGGCGTTCGAGATGGGGTACCTGACCCCGCCGGTGGCGCTGAACCATCTGCTGACACGCCAGGTGGTGGGTGTGCCCACCTCGCCGGAAAGCCTGCACGGCACTTTCTGGCAACGCAACTTCCGTTTCATTCTCCCGGTGCTGGTCATGGGCAGCACGCTGATCATGGTTACGTATCTGCCGGCCTGGTGGGACGCGGCCTTCCAACTGTTGTTGGGTATCCAGCCACCCGGTTAGTGGCTATGCTCAGGCTTGTGTTGATGTAAACGGGTCGGAGCATGGGTATGAACTTTCTCAATGGCATTACGCTGTTGCTGGTGTATCAACTGGTGGGCGAGGTGACGGTGCGCCTCGCCGGCCTGCCCATTCCGGGCCCGGTTCTGGGCATGGTGCTGCTGTTTCTGACGCTGCTGGTCCGTGGCCGGGCCCCGGCCTCTGTGGATCAGGCCGCGTCGGCGCTGCTGAGCCATCTGTCGTTGTTGTTCGTACCCGCTGGTGTCGGAATGATGGTGCACTTCGGTCGCATTGCCGACGAATGGCTGCCGATCACGCTGGCGCTGTTGTTGAGTACCGTCATTACCATGGTGGCCACCGCCCTGATCATGCAGGTGACCAGCCGCTGGTTCGCCAGACCGTTGGAGAGCGGAGGGCAGGGTGATGAATGAGCCCGGCCTGACGGAGATCTGGGTTTACCTGTCGGCCTCACCGCTGCTGGGATTGACCATGACGCTGGTGGCTTACGGGCTGGCGCATCGTGTGTACCTGCGGACCAACTCCAACCCGTTGGCCAACCCGGTGGTGACGTCAGTGGCGATGCTGATTGCAGCGCTGCTGGTTACCGGTACGTCGTATAACGACTATTTTGAGGGCGGGCAATTTGTTCACTTCCTGCTGGGACCGGCCACCGTGGCGTTGGCGGTGCCGCTGTACCAGCAGTTTGCGCGGTTGCGTCAGTTGTGGCTGCCCATCACCCTTGCGCTGGTGTGTGGCGTGGTGATTGCCGCGGGCAGCTCCATCGGGCTGGCCCGGTTGCTGGGCGGTTCGCTGGAGATCCAGATGTCACTGGCGCCCAAATCCGCGACCGCGCCCGTTGCCATGGGCATCTCCGAGAAGATCGGTGGCCTGCCGTCATTGACCGCGGTGTTGGTGGTGGTAACCGGCATTACCGGGGCGGTGCTGGGCACCAAGCTGTTCGAGTGGATCGGCGTGAAAGACGACACCGCCAAGGGCATCGCCATGGGCGTTGCGGCACACGGAATCGGCACCGCGCGGGCATTCCAGGTGAGCCCCCGCATGGGGGCCTTCTCGGGCCTGGCAATGGCGCTGTCGGCGTTCGCCACGGCGCTGGTGGTGCCCTGGCTGGTGGATATGATGCAATTGATGGCAGGGGGCTAGAGTGAAAGCACGGGGTCACGGTTACTCGCGGCATATGGTGATGGTGGCGGCCGGCGTGTCGGCTTTGCTTCCGCTGGGCGAGCTGGCGGCGCAGACCGCGCAAGAGGATGACCCGGCCGGCGAGATGGTGCTGGAGGTCACGTCGCCGCGCCTGGTGCGTGACCTGTACGATACCCCCGCAGCGGTCAGCGTGGTGAATGCCCCCGAGATCCGTCAGGGGCAGCAGCGTCTGCAACTGGATGAGTCTCTCAATACCGTGCCGGGGCTGTTCTTCCAGAACCGGTATAACTTTGCCCAGAATCTGAGGTTATCGACCCGCGGTTTCGGGGCCCGTGCGCCTTTCGGAATCCGCGGCATCCGGCTGCAGGTGGACGGCATTCCCTACACCCTGCCGGATGGGCAATCCCAGATTGATGCGGTGGATCTGGAATCGGCTCAGCGCATCGAAGTGATTCGCGGGCCGTCGTCGGTGCAGTATGGCAACGCCGCCGGGGGCGTGGTGGATGTCACCACCGCGCGGGGAGATGAGTCGCCGCCCGGCGCTCGCCTGCGTCTTGACGGCGGCAGTGACGACTACCGCAAGGCGGCGGTGCAGGCCAACGGCCGCTCCGGAGACACCGCCGCCATTGCCACCCTGTCGTGGCTCAATGTCAACGGTCACCGGGAGCAGAGCGCCGCCGAAAAAGGCCTGTTCAACGGTCGTCTCACCCATGAGCTGACGCCGGGGCGGCGGCTGACCGCAACACTGAACGCCCTGCACAACCCCGAATCCGAGGACCCCGGTGGGCTGACCCGGGCGCAGGCCGAGGAGGACCCGCACCAGGCGACCTTTCTGGCCAAAAAGCTGGACGCCGGCCAGAGCGTAGATCAGCAGACTCTTGGCTTGCAGTATGAGGAAGCCGTCGCCGTGCCGGGCCAGCTTACCCTGAACACCTTTTTCAGCCGTCGTGATTTTGCCCAGCAGTTACCGTTCCCCGGTGCCAGCCGGGTAGCCTACGATCGCCAGTTCTACGGCATCAGTTCCAGTTATCAGCAGGAATCCGGAGTGCTGGGTCTACCCCTGGTGTGGGTTGTCGGCGCCGATGTACATCGGCAGCGCGACGAGCGCCGTCGCTATCTGGTGTCATTCGAGGGCCAGGTCACCGGCCAGACCCAGGACGAAACCCAGAACGCCACCAACGCCGCCCTGTTTGCCCAGGGCGACCTCTCCCTCACGGAAAAGCTGACGCTGTCTCTGGGAGCGCGTATCGACCGCCTGCGACTTTCCATTGATGATCATCGCCGGGTGGATGGTGACGATTCGGGCAGCCGCACGTTCCGCGAGGCCAGTGGCGTGGCCGGGCTCAGTTACCGGCTGGCGCCCCGCCACCAGCTCTATGGCACCGCCGGTACCGCGTTCGAATCGCCTACCTTCACCGAGTTTGCCAATCCTGATGGCAGCGGCGGCTTCAATCCCGATATCGAGCCCCAGGAAGCGCTCAACCGGGAAGTAGGGATGCGGGGTGTGATCGGTGGCGGCCTGAGTTACGACCTGGCACTGTTCTCCATCCGTGTGGATGACGAAATACTGCCGTTCGAGCAGGACGGTCGCACCTTCTATGAAAATGCCGGGCGCACGAGTCGGGAGGGCATCGAGCTGGGCCTGGCCTGGGACATTTCCTACACCTGGCGGGTCACCTCCGCACTGACCCTCGCGGATTACGAGCTGGAAGATTTCACCGATGAACAGGGCAACGATGCCAGCGGCAATCGCCTGCCCGGGTTGCCACGGGAACACTGGGTTACCGAACTGGAATGGCGCGGGCAGGGCAGCCGTTTTGCGGCGCTGGAGTGGCAGTATGTGGGCGATCTGTACGCGGAAAACAGCAACCAGACCCGGGTCAGCGATTACTGGTTGCTCGGCCTGCGCGCGGGCGACAGCGTGCGGCTGGCAGAGCAGAGCCTGAACCTGTACGCCGGCATCCGCAATCTGCTGGATGAAGACTATTTCGCCAACGTTCGGATCAACGCCAACGCCGACCGCCCGGTGGAGGAACGGGGCTACTTCGAGCCGGGACCGGGGCGGACCTTCTACGCGGGCGTTGAGTGGTCCTTCTAGGCATCAGTCCTCCTCACACTCCTGGGGCGGGCAGTGATACTCCTCAACCACGGTGCCTTCATCAACGCTTTCAAGATGTACATCGAAACCCCACAACCGGTGGGCATGGCGCAGCACCTCCTCGGTCTCCTGGCCCAGGGGAACCCGATCCACCGGAATGTGGCGCAGGGTCAGTGAGCGATCGCCGCGCACGTCCACGTTCCACACCTGAATGTTGGGTTCCCGGTAGCTGAGGTTGTACTGGCGCGCCAGTTTCTCCCGCAGGATTCGGTAGCCCGGTTCGTCGTGTATCGCGGTAATGCGATAGACGTCTTCCTGATCGTCGTTCTGGATCGAGAACAGCTTGAGGTCCCGCATCACCTTGGGCGACAGGAATTGCTGGATGAAGCTCTCATCCTTGAAGTTCTTCATGGCGAAATGCAGGGTTTCCACCCAGTCGGTGCCGGCGAAATCCGGGAACCAGTGGCGGTCTTCGTCGGTGGGGTGCTCGCAGATCCGCCGCAGGTCGGTGAAAATGGAGAAGCCCAGGGTGTAGGGGTTGATGCCGGAATACCAGGGGCTGTCGAACGGCGGCTGGTAGACCACGGCGGTGTGACTCTGCAGGAACTCCAGCATGAAGCCGTCGTTCACCAGGCCTTTCTCATACATGCGGTGAATCAGGGTGTAGTGCCAGAACGTGGCCCAGCCTTCATTCATTACCTGGGTCTGGCGCTGAGGGTAAAAGTATTGCGCCAGCTTACGCACGATGCGGATGATCTCCCGCTGCCAGGTCTCCAGCAGCGGCGCGTTCTTCTCGATAAAGTAGAGGATGTTTTCCTGGGGTTCTTCCGGGAAACGCTTCTTGCGATGGATCGGATCGTCGTCATCGCCCATTTTCGGAATCGTCCGCCACAGATCGTTCAGCCGGCGTTGCTGGTACTCCTCCCGTTCTTTCTGCCGGCGCAATTCTTCCGATGCGGAGATCGGCGCCGGGCGCTTGTAGCGATCCACGCCATAGTTCATCAGGGCGTGGCAGGAATCGAGAATCTGCTCTACCGCATCCACCCCGTGGCGCTCCTCACACTCGGCGACGTAATGGCGGGCAAACACCAGGTAATCGATGATCGCGCTGGCGTCTGTCCAGGTGCGGAACAGGTAATTGTTCTTGAAAAAAGAGTTGTGGCCATACGAGGCGTGGGCAATCACCAGCGCCTGCATGGGCAGGGTGTTTTCCTCCATCAGGTAGGCGATGCAGGGATTGGAGTTGATCACGATCTCGTAGGCCAGCCCCATCTGGCCACGTTGGTAGCCCTTGGAGGTGCTGAGAAACTGCTTGCCGAACGACCAGTGGTTATAGCCCACCGGCATGCCCACGGAACTGTAGGCGTCCATCATCTGCTCGGCGCTGATCACTTCGACCTGGTTGGGGTAGGTGTCCAGGCCAAACTCGGCGGCGCATTTGGCGATTTCGTCATCGTATTGCTGGATCAGCGCGAAGGTCCATTCCGAACTGGTGGAAATGGGCTCTCGGGTACCGGGCGGATCACTGTCCGGCGCGTTGGGGCGATCGATGATGTCGGTCATGCGGCTTTCCTCTCGAACAACTGGCGGAACACCGGATAAATCTCACCGGGATCGGCGATCTGCTGCAGCGCAAAGCTCTGGGGATACCGTTCCTGAATCTTCTCGTACTCGTACCAGAGCATCTGGTGATCCTGCGGGGTGATCTCCACATAGGCAAAGTACTGCACCAGCGGCAGAATGTTGTCCGCCAGCAGCTTGCCGCACACCGGGGAATCGTCGTTCCAGTTATCCCCATCGGAGGCCTGGGCGGCGTAGATATTCCATTCCGCCGGGGAATAGCGGGATTCGATGATCTTGTGCATCAGTTTCAGCGCACTGGAGACGATGGTGCCGCCGGTTTCCCGTGAGTAGAAGAACTCTTCCTCGTCCACTTCCTTGGCGCTGGTGTGGTGGCGGATGAAGACCACATCGATCTTCTTGTAGTTCTTCTTCAGAAACAGATACAGCAGGATGAAGAAACGCTTGGCGATGTCCTTGTGCATCTGGGTCATGGAGCCGGATACATCCATCAGGCAGAACATCACCGCGCTGGTGGCGGGTTTGGGCTGCTTCAGATGCTGGCGGTAGCGCAGGTCGATTTCGTCAATGAAAGGGATGCGCTTCACGTTGGCTTTCAGCCGCGCGATTTCCTCTTCCAGAGCCTGGATCTGGTCCTCATGGCTGAACGCCGGGTCGAGGTCATCGGGAGCGGATTTCAGTGCTGCCAGCTGAGCTTCCAGCTCGCGGATCTTCTTCTTGCGGGCGCCGCCGAGGCCGAGCCGCCGGGCGTGGGCACCCCGCAACGAGCGCACCACATCCAGCTTGGCCGGTACGCCCTGGGTCGAGAAACCGGAGCGCACGTACTTGAACGCCTCGGTGTCCTTGAGTTTCTTGCGGGCGAGGTTGGGCAGTTCCAGGTCGTCAAACAGGAACTCCAGGAATTCTTCCTGGGTAATCTGGAAGGCAAATTCGTCCATGCCCTCGCCATCCGGGCTGGCCTGACCCTGCCCCTGGCCTTTGCCGCCGCCTCCGGGCGGCTTGGGCACGGTGTCACCGGTCACAAACTCCCGATTACCGGGATGGACCACTTCGCGGTTGCCGCCCTGGCCGTGGTGGAAAATGGGTTCCTCAATGTCGCGGGAAGGAATGCTGACCTTCTCGCCGCGCTCGATGTCGGTGATGGAGCGGCGCTGCACCGCGTCAGCCACCGCTTTCTTGATGTGATGTCGATACCGGCGCAGGAACCGTTCCCGGTTCACCGCGCTCTTGTTTTTGCCGTTCAGCCGGCGGTCGACTATGTGGGTCATACCCATAGCTTTACTCCAGTTCAGTGAGCATTCACTGACTTAGTGAGACTTGCGGACGCGCAGATACCATTCGGCCAGAAGCCGTACCTGTTTCTCCGTGTAGCCTCGATCGACCATACGCTCGACGAACTGCTTGTGCTTCTTCTGATCTTCCTGGCTGGCCTTCGGGTTGAAGGAGATAACCGGCAACAGATCCTCGGTGTTGGAGAACATTTTCTTCTCGATCACACTGCGCAGCTTTTCATAGCTGAGCCAGGACGGATTGCGGCCCTGATTGTTCGCCCGCGCCCGCAGTACGAAGTTGACCACCTCGTTGCGGAAATCCTTCGGGTTGCTGATGCCGGCCGGCTTCTCGATCTTCTCCAGCTCATCGTTGATGGACGAGCGGTCGAGAATCTCGCCGGTTTCCGGATCCCGGTATTCCTGATCCTGAATCCAGAAGTCCGCATAGGTCACGTAGCGATCGAACAGGTTCTGGCCGTACTCGCTGTAACTTTCCAGGTACGCCGTCTGGATTTCCTTGCCGATGAACTGAACATAATGCGGCGCCAGGAACTCCTTGATGAAACGCAGATAGCGCTCCTGGGTTTCCGGCGGGAACTGTTCCTGCTCAATCTGCTTCTCGATCACATACAGCAAGTGCACCGGGTTGGCGGCCACTTCCGCGGTATCGAAGTTGAACACCTTGGAGAGAATCTTGAAGGCAAAACGGGTCGACAGGCCATCCATGCCCTCGTTGACACCCGCGGCATCGCGGTACTCCTGGATGGACTTGGCTTTCGGGTCGGTATCCTTGATGTTCTGGCCGTCGTACACCCGCATCTTGGAAAACACGCTGGAGTTTTCCGGCTCCTTGATCCGCGACAGCACCGAGAACTGCGCCAGCATGTCCAGAGTATCCGGGGCGCAGGGCGCACCGAACAGGGAACTGTGCTTGAGCAGCTTCTTGTAGATCTCGATTTCTTCCGTTACCCGCACACAATAAGGCACCTTGACGATATAGACCCGGTCGAGGAACGCCTCGTTGTGTTTGTTGTTGCGGAAGGTCTGCCATTCCGACTCGTTGGAGTGGGCGAGAATGATGCCGTCAAACGGCACCGAACCCATGCCTTCGGTGGTGTTGTAGTTCCCTTCCTGGGTGGCGGTCAGCAACGGATGCAGCACCTTGATCGGCGCCTTGAACATCTCCACAAATTCCATCAGCCCCTGGTTGGCCTTGCACAGGCCACCGCTGAAGCTGTAGGCATCCGGATCATCCTGGGAATAATCCTCCAGCATGCGGATGTTGACCTTGCCCACCAGGGCAGAAATATCCTGGTTGTTGTCATCCCCCGGCTCGGTCTTGGACACGCCGATCTGATCCAGTACCGACGGATACTTCTTCACCACCCGGAACTGGCTGATGTCCCCGCCATATTCATGCAGGCGCTTGACCGCCCAGGGCGACATGATGGACTTCAGATAGCGGGCGGGAATGCCGTACTCTTCCTCCAGAATCTTCGCGTCCTCCGCCGGATCAAACAACCCCAGCGGCGATTCGTTCACCGGCGAGCCTTTGATGGCGTAGAAGGGGACCTTCTGCATGAGAAATTTGAGCTTTTCAGCGAGAGAGGACTTACCGCCGCCCACCGGGCCCAGCAAGTAGAGAATCTGTTTCTTTTCCTCGAGCCCCTGGGCGGCGTGACGGAAGAAAGAAACGATGTTTTCCACGGCGTCTTCCATGCCGTAGAACTCGGAGAATTCGGGATAACGCTTGATAACCTTGTTGGAAAAAATGCGTGACAGCCGGGAGTCACGGGAAGTATCAATCAACTCTGGCTCGCCGATAGCCAGTAACATCCTCTCCGCGGCAGTGGCGTATGCCGTTGGGTCCTTTTTGCAGATCTCCAGGTATTCCTCAAGGGAGTATTCCTCCTCCTGAGTTGCTTCATACCGGTCTTTGAAGTGCTGCAGTATGCTCATAGATGGCCCCTCGCTCGCTGTTCTTCAGCTTTCAGTTCACGCAATTTCCCCGTTGCAGTTGGCTCCGCCAATCTGGGCGGTGTATTTAGTTATGGGTGGAAGAATTGGATACTCCAGACTGATGTACGCTGGGCGCTTGATCTTGGTCTGGTTATTTTGAGCTTAGTTCAGGCTCGGGAACTTCGACAGTGATATTACGGTTAAGGTTCATTAAATTCTGTTGCTGATGTTGGGGGGAGGGAGCGTGGGGGTGGTCCTTTTTTAAAAACTCCGCTTTAACTCGCTTCGCTCAGACAGGCGGTGTTTTTAAAAAAGGACCACCCCCACGCTCCTGCACACTCAATCGGGTAGGCCACTGTAAAGACAAAGATTATCGGCGAGGAGAATCTGGCTCAGAGGAGCGGACAGACAACCAAAACAGAGGGGCCATGAAGCCTTCAAGAGTCATTGTCAATTTCAGTAAACGCAGTTGGTCAGACGAGGCGGATATGGGGGGTACCTTTTTTTAAAATGACCGCCTGTCTGAGCGCAGCGAGTTAAAGCGGCCATTTTCAAAAAAGGTACCCCTCGTAGCCGCCGATCCCCCCAACAACCAGGCTACTTCTTCAAAAGCCTGAACACACTCTCGGTAGCCCCAGAAAGCCCCTTCCGCTTGGTAAACGGATGATCCTTAGCCAAAGTGTTGGTCAAAATATGTTCAATCTCGAAGTCGGCAGAATAAAGCTCATGAACCTCCGAGTCGCTGACATTGAACGGCGGCCCCTTGATCTCGGTGTCGTAGTCCAGGGTGATCAACAGGATACGGGTGCCGTCGGGGATCACTGCCGTCAGATGCTCCACGTAACCCCTGCGCATATGGGGCGGTAACGCGATGAGAGCGGCGCGGTCGTAGACCAGGCGGATGTGCTTGAGGTCATCGGGTACCAGCTGGAAAAAGTCGCCGCACCAGATTTCCAGGTCGTCGTGCTTGAAACGGGTAAAGGGCTCGCCGGGGCGAACCATGGCTTTTTCGCCGGCCTCCTCGAAGAAATCCTTGCAGGCGATGTCGCTGAGCTCCACACCGATGATGGGATGGCCGCGGTCGTGTAGCCACCACATATCGTGGGCCTTGCCGCACAGCGGAACCAGCACCGCCTCCTTGCCGTTACCGGCCAGTTCCGGCCAGTGGTCGTGGAGGTACTGGTTGATCGTGCCCTCATGGAAGCCGATTTCCTTCTTTGCCCAGCGCTCGTGCCAGAATTCGTGTTCCATCGTCAGCCCATCCTTCTGTTGGCGGTTTGTTTCAGTCTACCTTAATCTGTCACGGACTTGGTGAAGGAGAAACGAATGAAAGCGGTGTTCCTTGATGCAGATACACTCGGCCGTGATGTCGACCTGTCGTCGCTTGAAAATGTGACCGCCGGCCTGGTGAAACACGACAGAACGGCGCCGGATCAGGTCCTGGAGCGGATTCGTGGCTTCGATACCGTGGTCGTCAACAAGGTGGTGCTCCAACGCGAGCATTTTGAAGCGTGCCCGGAGCTTGAGACAGTCGCCGTCGTGGCGACCGGTCTCAACAACATTGATCAGGTGGCGGCGAAAGAGCATGGCATCAGGGTAATGAACGTCACCAACTACGGCCGCTCAACCGTGGCGCAGCACACCATGGCGCTGATGCTGGCACTGGCGACCCGGCTGCTGGATTACGACAAAGACGTGCGGGCCGGGCGCTGGGCCGGCAGTTCCATGTTCTGCCTGATGGATCACCCGATCATGGAGCTGGAGGGACGCACCCTGGGCATTGTCGGTTACGGTGATCTGGGGCAGGGCGTTGCCGAGCGGGCCAGGGCGTTTGGCATGAAGATTCTGCTGGGTGCCCGTCCCGGGCAGGCATGCGGAGAGGTCGACGGCTACCCGCGGGTGCCTCTGGATGAACTGCTGCCCCGGGTGGATGTGCTGTCGCTGCACTGTCTGCTGACCGATCAGACCCGCAACCTGATCGGCGCCGATGAACTGAAGCAAATGAAGCGCGATGCACTGCTGATCAACACCTCCCGCGGCGGTCTGGTCGACGAGCAGGCACTGGCCGATGCGTTGCGGGCCGGGACCATTGCCGGCGCAGGTTTTGACGTGCTGACCGAGGAGCCGCCACGCAACGGCAACCCATTGCTGGCCGGGGATATTCCCAATCTGATCGTTACCCCGCATTCGGCCTGGGCCAGTCGGGAGGCACGGCAGCGGATTGTGGAGATTACGGCCAGCAACCTCGCCACTGCTGATCAGGCCCGGAAGGTGTCGCGGGGCGGTATCAGAATGAATAGCCCAGGCTGGCGGACATACCAATCTGGTGCATCCTCAGCTCGATGCTCTGGCCGGGGCCGAGGGGGTTGTCGCCCTTCACGCTCTTGCCCGGCGCGTAGAAGGCCATGCCTGACACTTCCAGGTCGTTACTGAAGCTGTGAGTAAAGCCACCGGTGAAGTGCCATTCCGGAACCGCTGGTGCCAGGATACTGAAAAGAACTTCCTCGTCGGGAATCGGCTGGCTTCCGTAGCTGATGCCTGCTCGCCAGGTTTGTGAGGCATTCTGCTGCCATTGCCAGCCCAGCTTCACAATGGTCATGTCCTCCCAGCCGAAGCCGGCGCCGTCATCGTCGCCCAGGCGAGCCGTTTGCACGTTGGGCTGGAACGGGTTGCCCACGCTGTTGATTTCGCTGTAGCGGATGTGTTGCACGTCAATGGCCAGCCAGTGGTCCTGAATGCCGGACCAGGCAAGTCCTGCGCTGAACATCTGAGGAATATCGAAGTCACCCTGTTCGGCAAACAGCCCTTCGTATTTTTCAAACTCTTCCATTTCCAGAATGGTACGCCAGCTCACCCCGGCACGCAGGTTTTCGGTTACCTCCCCCTGCCAGCCGATCTGGAAGCCGTACCCCCACGCCTCATCGGTGCCACGATTGCTGAGCGCATCAGGGTTTGAAGAGAAAGGGCTGAAGTTGGAAAGCCCTTTCGCTTCGAAGCGTTGATATGCGATCACAGGAGATAAACCGATGGCTTGATTGTCTGAAAATTTCCAGGACCAGGTTGGAGCAATGAACAATTGCTCAAGATTTACACCGGCGGTACCCGAACCGAAGGTACCGCCATTTGCACTGCCGTATTCTGTGTTCAGCCCGCCGTTGGCGAATACCGAAACGCCCAGGCTGTGATCGCGATTGAGCTGACGGTTCGCGCCTAAGTGGGGAATGGTAAACAGATTGTTGCGGCTTTTGCGGGTGCCCGGTGCAAGGTAAAAGGTACCCGGCGGGGGCGTGGCGGTGCCGCCATCAACCGTGTATTTTCGGCGGGGCGAGAACAGCTCGACGCCTGCGTCTGTGCGGTTGCCGATAAAGGCCATGCCCGCAGGGTTGGACGCGGCGGCGATGCTGTCCTGCGAGAATGCCGTGGTAGCGCCTGCCATGCCGGAGCTGATGGTGCCGTAACCGTGTTTAAAATAGCCATTGGTTGCGTTAGCCGGGGTGGAAATAACGCTGGCGATGGTCAGCGACATGAAAGCCAACTTCAACTGCATTATGAAGCACCTGTACTGCTGGATTGGTTTGATTAGTGGGCGGTGTTATACCGTCATTCAGGCATAAGTAGAAATAAGACAATGCTATATTGATATTTCAAAGCATCGTCTCCCCTGGTGGTTGAATCTTGCCGCCAACCGCCCATACTCAGACGACGAATCTTTTACACAGGATGTTATGTGGCTTCCTTCCAATTGAAAGAACGGCTTAACGCCGTGGAGAAATGGATTCTTGCGAACCCGAATCCTCCCGAGCGTTGGCCCTGGACGTGGCTCTACAAGACCGGGCGCAGCCTCTATGCGCTGGCCCGGGATGTGATCAGTGGCAATCTGACCCTGCACTCCATGAGCCTGGTGTATACCACCCTGCTCAGTATTGTGCCGCTGCTTGCCCTGAGCTTTTCGGTACTCAAGGCGCTCGGTGTCCATCAGCGGATGGAACCGTTCCTGTACCAGTTCTTCGAACCCATGGGGCCGCAGGGCATTGCAATGGCCGAGCAGGTTCTCGGCTTTGTCGACAACATGAAGGTGGGGGTTCTGGGGTCGGTGGGGCTCGCCTTGCTGGTCTACACGGTGATTTCGCTGGTGCAGAAAATCGAGCGTTCGTTCAACATGATCTGGCGGGTGCCCGACATGCGGTCCATGGCTCAGCGCTTCAGCAATTACCTCAGTGTGATCATGGTTGGCCCTTTGCTCATGGTGTCCGCCATCGGTATCAGCGCGACCATATTTTCCTCCCGTTTCGTCCAGGCCCTGATCGCAATCGAACCCTTCGGTTCGCTGATTATTGCCGCCAGCCGGTTCACGCCGTTCCTGCTGGTGGTCGGCGCGTTCACTTTTGTCTATGTGTTTATTCCCAACACCCGGGTGAAGCTCCGTTATGCCTTTATCGGCGGCCTGGTGGCGGGCGTATCCTGGCAGGCGGCGGGCATGCTGTTCGCGTCCTTCGTAGCCGGCTCGGCGAAGTACGAGGCAATCTACTCCAGCTTCGCCATTGGCATCATTCTGCTGATCTGGATATACCTGAACTGGATGATACTGTTGCTGGGGGCGAGCCTGTCGTTCTACCTGCAGAATCCCGGTTCGGTGGCCAAGCGCCATCAGGTCCGGTTGTCTCCGGAGTTACAGGAAAAGGTCGGGCTGGCATTGATGTGGATGGTGGCCAAGCCATTCAGTGAAGGCCGGAGCGCACCGCAGCAGGAATGGCTGGAACAGCAGTTGCGGGTGCCGGGTGAAGTGACCCGCGGGATCAGCGACAAGCTGATACGGGCCGGTTATCTTACGCTCGCGGGCGTGCAGGGCGATCAGCTTGCCCCCGGGCGGGCGTTGAACCTGATCACCGTCAGCGGGTTGCTGGAGGCCATTCGCCACGATGAGGACCGGGTGGTTGATCGTTTGCCGCCGGTGCTGCCGGACAGCCTGCGAAACAGCACACCCGACACGCCATCGGTGACGTTCGCAGACCTGCTGGACAACGACGCCGCACCGGCGAAACCCTGATCCGATCGTGACGCCCCCGTTCAGGGGCGAGCCCTGTTGCCGCCTTCCAGCATGTGCAGCAGGGTGGTTCTCACCTTTCCCAACTGGTCGTTGTCCAGGCGGATGACGCTCAGCAGATTGTCTTCGGCCATATTGCGCTGATGGGCGTGGCGCAGCACTTCCCGGGTGCCGACAATGATGCCGTCGTTCAGCGGTGTGTGCTTCTGCGCGGGTGCGGGGCGCTCTGCCGCCAGCAGGTAAGCGTGGTACTGAGGCGGCAGGTTCCACTCGTTGGCCAGCAGCTGGGAGGTGCCCCACTGGAAGCGGGTCAGCGCCTGGCGAATAACGGCCGGTTCCGGCTCGGCGCCGGCGCTGCGGCTACGGTAGATGCGCTGCAACTCGCGGCGCAGGGTGATGTAGGACAGCGCCGGTAGCAGGCCCACCATGAAATAGGCGCTGGTATCCTGTCCCTGCAGTCTGGCGATCAGTTCCGCCGAGCGGGCGCATGCCAGACCCCAGCGCCAGACCCGCTGGGCAAACAGCGCTTCGCGGCTGTTACGGGCGACCATCATCGGACGCATCACGGCTGCAGAAATCACGTTGCGGATACCGTCAATGCCGAGGACAAATATGGCCTGGTCGACGGACTCTATGGTCTGGTCGCCGGGACGGAAGTAAGGGCTGTTGGCGATTTGCAGGAGCTGATCGGTGAGCGACGGATCGCTGAGAATGATGTCGCTCAGGCGCTGCCGGTCTGACGACTCGTCTGAAAGCGCCCGCATCAGCATCGGCAGGGTCATCGGCCGGCGCGGCAGCTCTTCAATGGACGACGTACTGAGCCGTTCGCCGAGCTGGTCGAGCGTGGCGGCTATTCTGGGTGTGTCTACCCGCAGGGCCGAGGGAGGTGAGTCCAGTAGCCAGCAGAACAGATGTTCTTCCAGGTGCTGGAGCAGCTCAGTCTCCCGCTCACTCGTTGCGGTGTTGTGGTTTACCGGGTTGAACAACCGGGGTTCGGGCGCCGGGGCTGACGGCCCGGGGGACGAAAATAAGCCTGATATCCAGGAAAAGAAGCCTGGCATCCATTGCCTCCGGAGTTCATCAGTCGCTGAAAGGTACGCACCCGCGTACCGCCAGTATAGAGATGTCCCCCGGCTATGCACAGTAAAATGGCACGGCGAGGCTCAGAACAGGGTGCCACCAAACACGAACACCAGCTGGCCGACCCCGGCCATCATGCCGAGGAACGCGCCTACCAGAATGAGCTTGATTTCATCTTCCTGAAAGCAGGGGCGCAGCAGGTCCTGGAACTCCTCCGATGACAGCGCAATCATCCGCTCCACCATGATGGATTCCACCGCCCGTGCGCGGTCCTTTTCAAACATGGGGTTGTTGAAGGACGACTGGGAGATCTCGATGGCCTTCTCGCCCACCTTGTGCTTGAGGGTGGCGAAGCCGGTGGGACCAAACGCCATCTGGGTCAGGGCCTTGCCCATGCCCGCGGTTTCATCCACCAGTGGTTTGATGTGCTTTTTCACCATGTTGCGGGCGCGGTCGCCCTTGGGGCCTTCGATAATGGCGTTGATGATGTTGCCGACGGTAAGGATTTCATGGGTGACGATGTGGCAGAAGGATTCAGCCACTTCCTTCTGGCGTCTGAGGAACAGCCCCTGAAGTCGGAACGGCCCGATTTTCTTCTCGTGGAGCGGCCGGAAGATGACGTTCAGGGCAATCCAGTTGGTGGCGTAGCCCACCAGCAGACCAAAGAACGGCAACACCCACCAGCTCTGATAGAAGTACCACACAGCCATCTGGATCAGGCCGAACAGGAAGCCGAAATACAGACCGGAATTGACGATAAAACGGAACTCCACTTCCCCGCACTCCAGGAAGATCCGGTTCAGCAGGCGTTTGTCTTTGGCCAGACGGTCGATAACCATGCCCTTGATGTCGAGCAGGTCTTCGATGTTGAGGGAGATGTCATCCACCAGGTTGTCGACCAGATGTGGTGTGGCCTTTCGGACCCGGTCGTAGACCATGTTGCGAGCGGAGGACGGCAGGTTTTCCCAGAAGGTGGGGTATTCCCGCAGCATCATTTCGTCCACATATTCTTCAATGCGGGGATCGGCGCTGTGTACGATGTGGGCGGCGAGTACTTTGGGATCGATTTGCTGGAAGATTTCCTCAACGGTGCCAATCTTGGAAATGGTGGCGTCCACGCTGATGGCGGCCATTTTTCTGGCCTTCGACGGAATGATGCCCTGCCAGCCCAGCAGTGGGGGCTTACCCACGAATTCCAGCGGGTAGAAGGTCATTTTGATGGCGAGCCAGTTGGTGGTCCAGCCGATCAGGGCGGCAATAACCGGGATGCTGAGGTATTGCCAGAATTCGGGGTTGGTAAGCAGGCTTGTCATCTGGTGCTCGCGTTTTTTCGTGTTTTTTTGTGTTCTGGAGATTGCTGCGTCACGGATAATGTTGGCGGGGCGGCTTTCTGTCAATGACTGATACGCCAGACTGACGCGGCTGTACAGTCGGTACGGTCAGCTGCCGATGTCTCCCCATAGCCACTGGCACAAGGCGATAGCCGCCACCGGCGCGGTTTCGGTTCTCAGTACCCGGGGCCCCAGTGCCACGGGCAGAAAGCCGGCGCCTTCCGCCGCTGTAATTTCTTCCGCGCTCAGACCGCCTTCCGGACCGATCATCAGGGCCATCCGTGCGGGTTTCCTGAGGGATTCCAGTGATTGCCCGGTGCGGTGGTGCAAGACCAGTCTCAGGTCGCAGTCGGCGGTGTCTTCAAACCACTGCTCCAGCGCCATCACCGGGCTGATTTCCGGTACCCGGGCGCGGCCACATTGTTCGGCGGCGCTGATGGCGACGGATTGCCAGTGGCGCAGGCGCTTGTCTTCCCGGTCGCCCTTGAGCTTTACGTCGCAGCGTTCGGTGGTCAGCGGGACAATGCGGGTGACGCCCATTTCCACCGCCTTCTGCACAGCGTAGTCCATGCGGTCGCCCTTGGAGAGGCTCTGGCCGAGGACGATTTCGAGGGCGGATTCTGTGGCGTTGGCTTCGGCGGCGCCCACCCGGACTTCCACGTTCTTTTTGCTGGCGCTGGTGATGGTGGCGGGGTAGTCATTGCCATCGCCGTTGAACAGTCGCAGTTCCTGCCCCGGCTGCATGCGCAGTACCCGGCCCACGTGCTGGGCGGCCTGTTCATCGAGGTCAGCGGTAGCGCCCTCGTGGAGGGCGGAATCGGTGTAGATGCGGGGTATGCGCATGGGTGGTTCTCTCAGGTTCCTGCCGGCTCTCAGTCGCGAACCGCGATCTCTATGCCTTCCGTTGCCACCTGTGCCAGATGGCGGATCTGGTCTTCCGTGATCACGTAAGGCGGCATGAAGTAAACCACATTACCCAGGGGGCGAAGCAAGGCCTGGCGGGTTAATGCATGCTGATAAACCCGGATGCCACGGCGTTCCTGCCACGGGAAGGGGGTTTTGGATGCCTTGTCTTTCACCATCTCGACGGCCAGCGTCATGCCGTGCTGGCGGATGTCGCCAACGTTGGGGTGGTCAGCAAGGTGTGCAACGGAGTCGGCCATGCAGGTGGAGAGTTGCCTGTTGTTTTCGATGACGTTTTCATCCCGGAAAATGTCCAGGGTGGCCAGGGCCACGGCGCAGCCGATGGGGTTGCCGGTGTAGCTGTGGCTGTGCAGGAAGGCCTTGAGGGTTTCGTAGTCGTCGTAGAAGGCGTTGTAGACCTCGTCGGTGGTCAGCACCACGGACAGCGGCAGGTAGCCGGCGGTGAGTCCCTTCGACAGACACATGAAATCCGGGGTGATGCCGGACTGTTCGCAGGCAAACAGGGTGCCGGTGCGGCCGAAGCCCACGGCGATTTCGTCGGCAATCAGGTGCACGCCGTAACGGTCGCAGGCTTCCCGCAATTTGGTGTGGTAAATCGGGTGGTGCATGCGCATGCCGCCGGCGCACTGGATCAGTGGCTCGACCACCACGGCGCAGATTTCGTCGTGCTTTTCGGCCAGCAGTTTGTCCATGGCCTCGAACTGTCGCAGCGCATAGTCTTCATCGGTCTCGCCAGGTTCTTTGTAGAACGCATCCGGTGAAGGCGCCGTGAGTACTTCCATCAGCAACGGCTGATAGGTGTCCTTGTAGAGGGCAACGTCCCCCAGTGCCAGTGCCCCCAGGGTTTCGCCATGGTAGCTGTTGCTCAGGTTGACGAAATTCTTCTTGCCCGGCTGACCGCGGTTCTTCCAATAGTGAAAGCTCATCTTGAGCGCGGCTTCAATCGCGGACGAACCGTTGTCGGCGTAGAAGCATTTGTTCAGCCCGGCCGGTGTCACCTCAATCAGTCGTTCGGACAGGTTGACGACCGGTTCGTGGGTAAATCCGGCCAGAATGACATGCTCCAGTTCGCCAATCTGCTGCTGAATAGCGGCGTTGATACGTGGGTTGGCGTGACCGAACAGGTTTACCCACCAGGAACTGACAGCATCGATAAAACGGTTGCCCTCGAAATCTTCCAGCCACACGCCTTCGCCCCGCTTGATGGGCACCAGTGGCAGCGTTTTCTCGTGGTCTTTCATCTGGGTGCAGGGATGCCACACGGATTTGAGGCCGCGGGCAATGAGGTCGGCATTGCGCATGTTCATTCTCCGTCAGACGGTCAGATTCTGGATTGTCGGCGGTTAACCTGTGCGGATATTACAGTTAACAGCGGCGGCTGGCCACTGTGCCACCGTGCCCTAACCGTCGGGCCAATGCCGGTAAGCGGTGAGGGGCGCAGAATTCCAGAAAAAGATTAAGGAGACGCTGATGGAATTGGAATTTGAGCAGCCCTACGAAACGGGACTGGATCGGGTGCTGGGCGCTTTTTTCGACGAAAGCCAGATTCAGACAAAGAACGCCAGACTGGGCGCGCGGAACCTCCGGATAGCGGAGCTGCAACGCGATGAGACCTTCGGGAAGCTCGTCATTGAGCGGGAAATGACCACCTCTGCCGAGGTCCCGGGCATCCTTGCCAGCTTCCATCGGGAGTGGAATCAGGTGCGGCAGGAGGAGCACTGGTTCCGTAAGGACGATGCTGAGTGGCACTGCGAATTCCGCGTGCATATCAAGAATGTGCCGGCGAAAATCCAGGGCATCATGAAACTGAAAGGCTCCCGGGAACGCTGCACCAACCACGTCAGCCTGAACGTGCGCTGTGATGTGCCGATGCTGGGCAAAAAGGTGGCCAGGTTCCTGGCGGAAGACTCCCGCGCGAAAATCGAGCAGGAGTACAGCGTCATCCGGGATTTACTGTAAACGGGTAGGCACCCATGCCTGGCCTCTGCGTGAGTACCAATCCTGACGGCGCCTGACAACAATGTTCACCGCAGGATGATCAGTGTCTCGATCGGCAAAGTGATTGAGGCGTTGATCGGCCCGTCCGCCTTTCCCAAATCGTCACTTCCGACAGGGAATGCTGGAACTTGTGCTGCGTTTCGCGAATCACGAACGGCAACTTTTGTGGCGTCGCAACCAGGTCGAAGTGGCGGCCCAAGTGCTCCTTCAAACCGTCGAGGGTGGTATGGGTTTCGCCATCTTTTTTGAAGCCTCCGATCCATTCTTCCTTCGGCGTGTGTTCTTCCAGCCAGGTGTAAGGTGAGGCAATAACCAGAAGGCCGCCCGCATTGATGCGTTCGTGTATGCTGTCCAGAAAACGGCTTGGCCGGTAAAGCCGGTCGATCAGATTGGCTGCCAGTACCAGATCGTAACCACTGAATTGCGGCTTGAGATTGCAGGCATCCCCCTGATGGAAAGACACCCTGCCGGCACTGTGGTCCAGTCCCAGCGTCTTGAGGCTGCGAGTGTGGTAGCTCACCAGCTCTCCCTCCTCGGCGCGCGCGTATCGGACGGAGCCCTGTTCGGCCATTTCGACACCGAGCCTGATAAAGTTGGCTGAGAAATCTACCCCTTCAACTTCGTCGAACTGTTGTGCCAGCTCAAAGCTCGATCGGCCGCACGCGCAGCCGAGGTCCAGAGCCTTGCCGGTCGGCTTGCCGCGCATGGCTTCAAGAGCCAGGTCCGCTAAAGCTTTGGGAAAGTTATTCACCCCGAACCAGCTATCACCAAAGTGAAACTCTGCGTATTCCGTCAGTCGCCGGTCGCTCTCGTAATAGGCGTTGGGTTGAGCCGCTTCAGTGTCAGATGCAATGTAGCGGAAGCCGGCATGCTGGAAAAAGTGCCGCCTGAAGGCATAGCGAGCAGACAATCGTGCTTCGTTGCCACAGGAAATCCAGGAGCCGCCTTTGATCAGGTTGTGCTGGCCATCGAACGTTGGGGTAGTGAAATCATCATAAAGAGGATGAACTTTGAAATTATCGAAAGGATAAGTCGGTGTTTCCGTCCATTGCCAGACATTGCCAACTACGTCGAACCATTCACCGTGGCGGAACCGGGTCACCGGGCAGGACGATGCACCATGATCCAGGTGCAGGTTGGCATTGGCGTTGCCGGCGCCGACTTCCTGAATGCCGGCAACTGAACACAGGCGATACCATTCATCTTCGGTCGGCAGACGAATTGGATGTCCCGTCTGTTCCCGCTTCCAGTCACAGAAGGCTTTGGCTTCATGGAAGTTGACTTCCACAGGCCAGTCCCAGGGCATTTCAACCTCTTCAGTCATCAGGCGCAGATGCCAACTATTGTGCCAGCGCCAGAAGGTGGGGTGCCTGGCGTCAGCGAACCGGCGCCACGCCAGTCCCTCATCGCTCCAGTAGTGGTCTGTTTCGTAGCCACCGGCTTCGACGAATCCCAGAAATTCCTGATTGCTCACCAGATACTGGCTTGCTTTGAAGTCATCAACCCGGGCTTGGTGTTCACCGTATTCATTGTCCCAGCCGTAGTAAGGCGCGTCATGGGCGTTGCCAATGCGCACTGTGCCTGCATTGACCGGGATAAGCGTATTCTCCGGCGCTTCGCCGGTCTCGCGTATGGGTGTCCACTCCGGTCGGGACTGTACTTTTGGCAGTTCGTGCTGGCGGATCAGTACCGAAGACGTTTCCAGGTGAATGCGCTCGTGTTCAACGCCCATCACAATTGGCCACCAGGGGCTCTGCCAGTGGATCGGTAGGGTCAGCGGCAGAGACTCGATCAGCTCAAGAACGGCGGCCCGCACCCTGGCGCGGTAGGCCATCACTTCAGACACGGCCGGCCAGTCGTAATGAGCATCGTTCAGATCGTCCCAGCTCATTTCGTCGACGCCCACCGCAAAAACGGATTCCATGTGGGGGTCAATACGCTCCGGCAAAAGCTTGGCCAGCACCAGTTTGTTGACGAAGAAAGTGGCGGTGTGGCCGAGATAAAAGATGAGCGGATGTCTCAGTGGAATCGGTTTCTGGTAGTAGGCCTCATCGCCAGCCAGGCAGTCGAACAGTCGCGTGTAGACGTCGAAGGTATTGGTGAAGTAGGTCGCGATTTCTCTGCGTTTGGCCTCAGGCTCGCCCTCTGCAAGATTGGGCGTTCTCAGTATTGTCGGTGATGAATGCAGAAAATCGAGCGGGTTGGCAGGGGAGTGTTTTTCGTCGGCTGCTGGCATCATGGTCGCGCACGTCCTGTTGTGTATGATCTCCAGAGGCAATACGTTGAACCATACTGAGATGGTTCAACGATTATTCAAAAAGGCCAGCCAGAAAGGCCTTTTAATGAGCCAGTACTCGGGACAGGAACGCCTGGGTGCGTTCGTTCTGCGGGTTGTCGAACACATCCGCGGGCTTGCCTTCCTCGACGATCTGGCCCTCGTGGATGTAGATCACCCGGTCCGCCACTTCCCGGGCGAAGCCCATTTCGTGGGTGACCACCATCATCGTCATCCCCTCCCTGGCCAGTTCACGCATCACATCCAGCACTTCACCGATCATTTCCGGGTCCAGCGCTGAGGTGGGTTCATCGAACAGCATCAGCCGCGGCTCCATGGCCAGTGCCCGGGCGATGGCCACACGCTGTTGTTGGCCCCCGGACAGATGGCTGGGGTACTTGTCCGCCTGATTGCCGATACCGACGCGGTTGAGCAGCCGCTCGGCGGTGGCGTTGGCGATGACTTCCGGCTCTTCCTTGACCTTCATTGGGGCAAGCATGATGTTCTTTTTCACCGACAGGTGCGGGAACAGGTTGAACTGCTGGAACACCATGCCGACTTCCTTGCGGATTGCGGTCAGGGCTTTCTGGTTGGCGCCTTTTGGGGCAAGGGCATTGCCATCCACCTCGAGTTCGCCGGACTCGAACTGCTCCAGGCCATTGACGCAGCGAATCAGCGTGGATTTACCGGAGCCACTGGCACCGATGATGACCACCACCTCCCCGGAATTTACTTCCAGGTTGATGTCTTTGAGGACATGCAGGCTGCCGAAGTATTTGTTCATGCCCTTCATTTTCACAATGTGTGTCATTGAAACTGCATCCTTCAGACAGAGGCCAGGCCGCGCCGCTCAATCAACCGCAGCAGCAGCGAAAGTGACAGGGTGATTGCAAGATACATGAGCGCCACCGCGAAATAGACCTCGAAGGCCGTAAAGGTATTGGCAATGTACACTTGCCCCTGACGCACCAGTTCGCCCACGCCGATCACCGAGAACAGCGAGGTGTCCTTGATGCTGACGATGGCCTGGTTGCCGAGTGGCGGAATCATGCGGCGGAAGGCCTGGGGCCAGATAATGCTCCAGAAGGTCTGGTTGCGGGACAGGCCGAGGGACAGCCCGGCTTCGGTTTGTCCTTTGTCGATGGATTGAACACCGCCGCGAACGACCTCCGATATATAAGCGCCGGAGTTCAGCGCAATCGCCGCGATGCCGGCCACCAGAGGGTCTATTGGTCCGCCGATCAGATCGGGCAGGCCGTAGAAGATAAACAGCACTTGTACGAGTATTGGAGTGCCGCGAAAAACCTCAATATAAGCGACGGCTGGCCAGCGGAAGAACCACTTTTTATTGATGCTGAGTAGTCCAAAAATGATGCCCAGCACAAAGCCGATAATCAGGCCGCCAAAGGATATTAACAGGGTGTAGGGTAGTCCTTTCAGCAGGTACGGTACGGAGTTTATGGCCGCCTGCCAGTCGAACTGAAACTGGAATTCCAAAATGTGTGCCTCCGAACGAAAGTGAAAGCCTGCCGCAGCCGTTACGCTCCGGCAGGCACGGCTATCCCGTTATTCGTCTTCGGGCATTTCGCCAAACCACTTTTCGTAGATCTCTTTATAGGTGCCGTCTTCCCTGATGGATTCGAGAGCATCGTTCACTTCGTCAACCCATTCGCTGCCTTTCTTCAGGGCAATGCCGTACTGCTGGCCCTCATACAGTTCACCCACCGTTTTGACCTTGCCTTCACCCTTGGTGCTGGCGAAATAGCCAACGTTGGGAGCGTCGTAGAACACGGCATCCACGCTTCGGGACATCAGCGCCATGTACATGTCGGAGCTCCCCGGATAGGGTGTGACGCCGTCGTTGTCGTCGAGGGTCTTGGTCAGGTAATCGTAGCTGGTGCTGCCAATCTTGGTGCCTACTTTCTTGCCCTCAAGGTCCGACATTGCCTGCACGTCGTCGTTATCCGCGCGCACAAGAATCCGCAAACCGGAATCATAGTAGGGGTCGGAGAAATCGACGATTTCCTTGCGCTCGTCAGTGATGGTGATACCGGCAATGGCAATATCCACGTTACCTGTCTGCAGCGCCGGAATAATGCCATTGAAGTCCATGGTATTGAGCTCGTAATCGAAACCGGCGCGCTCTGCCACTTCGGCAATGATCTCCATGTCAAAACCGATCATTTCCCCGGTTTCTTCATCCATCATTTCAAACGGAACAAAACTGGGGTCGGTGACGACTTTCAGGGTTTCAGCGCTTACGGTTCCTGCGGCCACCGTCAGTGCCAGTCCGGTTCCGAGTGTTTTCAGCCATTTCGTGCTCATGCTTTCTCCTTCTCTTTCTTATGAGGCCCCGTTTGCCCGGTAAGGCAAGCCGATGGACAAAGTTGGTGACAGTGCCTTTCGGGGAGCGTTAATGGAACTGCATCCATTTCACTTTAGACCATTAACCGGAGAGATGCATAAAATCAAATGCTTGGCGAAAAGGTAGGAGAAGATGGGCAGTGGTGGGGTGTTGGATTACGGCTCTTCGTGCCTGATCCAACCTACGCTGAGAGCGGAGGTAAGGTAGGTCGGATTAGGCCCGAAGGGCCGTAATCCGACACTGAGGACAACATCAGAAAGCAATCTTCTCCCGCCCACTGATGCCCAGGTTCTTCCAGATGCTGATGCTGGGTTCGACCTGGTTCAGCGTGTAGAAATGCAATCCTGGCGCGCCGGCCCGGAGCAGTTTCTCACACATGCGGGTGACCACTTCCTCGCCGAACTTGCGGATGGAGTCGCTGTCGTCATCGTAGGCTTCGAGCTGCTTGCGAATCCAGCGTGGAATTTCCGCGCCGCACATATCGGAGAAACGCACCAGGTTGGAGAAATTAACGATGGGCATGATGCCCGGCACCACCGGAATGGTGACGCCCATTTTCTCCAGCCGGTCGATGAAGTAGAAGTAGCTGTCCGCATTGAAGAAGTACTGGGTAATGGCGCTGTTGGCACCGGCTTCTACCTTGCGGGCAAAGTTCTTCAGATCCTCTTCCGCGCTGCGGGCCTGGGGGTGAAACTCCGGGTAGGCCGCCACCTCCAGGTTGAAATGATCACCACTGTGCTCGCGGATAAAGGCCACCAGCTCATTGGCGTAACGCAGCTCGCCGGCTGCGCCCATACCGGAAGGCATGTCACCGCGGAGGGCAACAATGCGGTTGATGCCGTTGGCCTTGTACACATCCAGCAGCTCGCCGATCTCTGCGCGGGTACCACCCACGCAGGACAGGTGAGGCGCCGTGGAAATGCCCTGCTTGTGCAGGTTCAGCACGGTTTCAATGGTGCGCTCCCGGGTGGAGCCACCGGCACCGAAGGTGACCGAAAAGAAATCCGGGTTCACCTCGGCCAGCTGGTTTCGCACGTTCTGCAGCTTTTCCTTACCCTGGTCGGTCTTGGGCGGGAAAAATTCAAAGCTGAAACGGCGCTTGAACTGTTTCTGGGATTCCATCTTGTTACCCGATCAGTACTTGTAGCTTTCCGGCTTGTACGGGCCTTCGACCGGTACACCGATGTATTTGGCCTGCTCCGGGGTCATTTTGGTGATCACGCCTCCAAAGCCTTCGACCATGGCGCGGGCCACTTCCTCGTCCAGATGCTTGGGCAGAACCTGAACGTACACACCCTTGGCACGGGCGTCTTCCGGCAGGTCAGCGAACTTGCGCTCGAACAGGTACATCTGCGCCAGCACCTGGTTGGCGAAGGAGCCGTCCATGATCCGCGACGGGTGACCGGTGGCGTTGCCCAGGTTTACCAGGCGGCCTTCGGACAGCAGGATCAGGTGGTCATTGACGCTCTTGTCGCGGTACACCACGTGCACCTGCGGCTTGACCTCGTCCCATTCCCAGTTCTTGCGCATGTAGGCGGTGTCGATCTCATTGTCGAAGTGACCAATGTTGCACACCACCGCGCCGCTCTTCAGGCCCTTGAGCATGTTGGCGTCACACACGTTCATGTTGCCGGTGGTGGTCACCAGCAGGTCGGTGTTGCCCAGCAGGGCCTTGTCGACGCCCGCCTCGGTGCCGGTATTGACGCCGTCGAGGTACGGAGACACCACCTCGAAACCGTCCATGCACGCCTGCATGGCGCAGATCGGATCGGCTTCGGTGACTTTCACGATCATGCCTTCCTGACGCAGGGAAGCGGCGGAGCCCTTGCCCACGTCACCGTAACCGATCACCAGTGCTTTCTTGCCGGCGAGCAGGTGGTCGGTGGCACGCTTGATGGCGTCGTTCAGGCTGTGGCGGCAGCCGTACTTGTTGTCGTTCTTGGACTTGGTGACGGCGTCATTGACGTTGATGGCCGGTACTTTCAAGGTCCCTTCGCGCAGCATTTCCTGCAGGCGGTGCACACCGGTGGTGGTCTCTTCGGTGACACCGTGGCAGTTGGCCAGGATTTCCGGATACTTTTCATGGAGCAGGGCGGTAAGGTCGCCGCCGTCGTCCAGGATCATGTTCGGTTCCCAGCCGTCCACGTCGGCACCAACGGTGCGCTCGAGGCACCAGTCGTATTCTTCGTCGGTTTCGCCTTTCCAGGCGAACACGGGGATGCCCTGCGCGGCGATGGCGGCCGCGGCCTGGTCCTGGGTGGAGAAGATGTTGCACGAGGACCAGCGCACGTTGGCACCCAGTTCGACCAGCGTTTCGATCAGCACGGCGGTCTGAATGGTCATGTGAATACAGCCCATGATGTTGGCGCCTTTCAGCGGCTGCTCGGCTTTGTACTTCTCGCGCAGTTTGATCAGGGCCGGCATTTCGCCTTCTGCGATGTTGATCTCTTTGCGGCCCCAATCTGCCAGGGACATATCACGGACTTTGTAGTCTTCGAAGTTGTTCATTTTTTCTGCCGGAGTGCTCATTTTGTGTTCTCCTGTCAGCTTTCTTTGGCTTCGGAGTTTTTTCTCCGATACCGCTAATTTGGGTGCGGGTCGGGATCGGGGCTTTGCTTTCGCGGAACCGCTACGAGCACATCCATGTGCGCTTCTCTCAGGCCATCCATGGCCTTCGAAATTCCGCGAAAGCAAAGCCCCGATCCCTCAGCCTCGCTTTCGGCGCATGCGGTCAGACAATACGCCGTAAATTCTCGTTCGGGCCTCCTTGTTCTGCTTGCAGAGGCTCATAGCCATTCTCTGATCAGCCCTCACCAACTGTGCAAAGCGGTGGTGAGGCAAGTCCTTCAGGGACTATCTTCGGCCATGGATGGCCGAAGCTAAGCGCCCATGGATGGCTCGAGCGTGTCCCTGAAGGACTTGCCTCAGCGCCGCCACCCCCAACAGGCAGCGGGCCGGGCAATAACAGAGGTCCAACTCAAGAGCCGGACTCACAACCGTTAAATACCGGCAGCGTCCTTAAGAGCCGCCGCACGATCCGTCTTCTCCCACGGGAAAGCGGTGAACGTCTTGCCGCCAACGGTCATCTCATACGGCTCGCGACCAAAGTGACCGTAGGCTGCCGTTTGCTGATACATCGGGTGCAGCAGGTCGAGCATGTTGGTGATCGCGTACGGTCGCAGGTCGAAGTTCTGGCGTACCAGTTCGATGATTTTGTCATCGCTGATCTTGCCGGTGCCGAAGGTGTTCAGCGAGATCGATGTCGGTTGTGCCACGCCGATGGCGTAGGACACCTGGATCTCACACTTGTCGGCCAGGCCGGCGGCAACGATGTTCTTGGCGACGTAACGGCCGGCGTAGGCGGCGGAACGGTCAACCTTCGAGGGGTCCTTGCCGGAAAACGCACCGCCGCCGTGGCGGGCCATGCCGCCGTAGGTGTCGACGATGATCTTGCGGCCGGTCAGGCCACAGTCACCAACCGGGCCACCGATGACGAACTTGCCGGTGGGGTTGATGTGGAACTGGGTGTCCTTGTGCAGCAGCTCTGCGGGCAGGGCGTGCTTGACGATCAGTTCCATCACCGCTTCTTTCAGATCTTCCTGGGAGACGTCCGGATCGTGCTGGGTGGACAGCACCACGGCGTCGATACCGGCAACGCGGCCGTTCTCGTAGCGGCAGGTGACCTGGCTTTTCGCGTCCGGGCGCAGCCATGGCAGCAGGCCGCTCTTGCGGGCTTCGGCCTGGCGCTGCACCAGGCGGTGCGAGAAGGTGATCGGCGCCGGCATCAGCACGTCCGTCTCGTTGCTGGCGTAGCCGAACATCAGGCCCTGGTCGCCGGCGCCCTGGTCTTCCGGCTTCTGGCGGTCAACGCCCTGGGCGATGTCGACGGACTGCTTGCCGATGATGTTGATGATGCCGCAGGTGTCGCCGTCGTAGCCCACGTCAGAGGAGGTGTAACCAATGTCCTTGATCACGCCACGCACCAGGTCTTCCAGATCGACCCAGGCGCTGGTGGTGATTTCACCGCCGACAATCGCCACACCGGTTTTCACCATGGTTTCGCAGGCAACACGGGCGTGGGGGTCTTCGGTCAGGATGGCGTCCAGAACCGCGTCAGAGATCTGATCCGCCAGTTTGTCAGGGTGGCCTTCAGAGACCGATTCGGAGGTGAAGATGTTGTAGTCAGCCATTAAGCGTGCTCCTCTGTGAGCGTTTCAAATTCAGACCGGTAAGTGACTTTCTTAAAGTATCTTCCGGTAACCGGTTTGTTGGTTAATGTGAGGATACGTAAAACTACGTATCTGTATATCAAAATTTGTTGATATTGAGATCTCGGTCGTCAACCCTGCCCGCCGCTCTTCCAGAACTCCCGCACCTGTATCTGAAAACCGTTGCGAAGCCCGATGAAAAGTTGCTCTCCGGCCACCAGGCCAGCGTCAGCGGCCCAGGCGGTCAGTTCTTCCGGCTCGAAGCCCAGCCACAGGTCGCCGCAGTTTTCCTTGGCCCAGTCCTGATCGTGACTGCACAGATCGCTGACCACCAGGCACCCGCCGTTATTCATCAGTGCGGCGGCATCGAGGAAGATATCCGCCGGGCTGGGCACGTGGTGCAGCACCATATTGGCCACCACCAGATCAAAAGCGTCACCGCGTGCCAACAGGTTGTCGGTGACGCCTTCTGTCAGATCGACGTTATTCAGGCGTTCGTCAATGCAGGTCCGTGTCGCCTTCGCGAGCATGTCCCGGCTGTTATCAAGAGCCACCACGTGGTCGCAAAGTCTGGCCAGTGTCGGCAGAAAGGCGCCTTCGCCAGGGCCGATTTCCAGTGCGGTGCGCCATGGGTGCTTGTCTGCCCGTTTTCGCAGCAGGTCCGCGACCGGTTCGGCATACAGGTCGAAGGCGGCAATCAGTTCCTGTTGTTCGCGGAACTGTTCGGCGTGACGTGCGAAGAACGCCTGTGACTGATCTGCCCGCTGGTTGCGGATGGCTTCAATTTTCTCTTTCAGGTGCGAGGGCAGGGGAACGCGGTCCACGGCTTCGAACACCTGACGAATGGTCTGGTCGGTGAGTTTGTCGCTGTCCAGACTCAGGGGGCGCCGGTAGAAGATCGCGTTGCCTTCCCGCTGGGGCTCCAGCAGGCCGGCCTTGTGCATCACCTTCAAGTGGTGGCTCATGCCGGACTGGCGCATGTCGAACAGCTGGCTCAGTTCCAGCACGCCAAAGGTATCCCGACGCAGCACGCGCAGAATCTCCAGGCGCAACGGATCCCCGCTCGCTTTGTAGATCGGGGCCAGGGCGTCCACGGAGGACGGATCGGCAACGTGCGTGGTCATGGATGTCATGGTTGGCAAGTTTAGGGGTGTTCAGCTGATCAATCAATAGGCATATCAAAAAATATTGATATAGATTTCAGGGCTGTTTTTAATTGGCCCGTTTCGGCAAACCCGATTTGCCCCGGCACACACTAATCGGCGAAAATACGCGCCTTATTTTTACGCCGTTCTATTTATCCCGATAAATACTGGAGAAACGTCAATGCCGTCTCGTAAAGATCTCGCCAACGCCATTCGCGCGCTGAGCATGGATGCGGTTCAGAAAGCCAAATCCGGCCACCCGGGTGCGCCCATGGGCATGGCGGATATCGCCGAGGTGCTGTGGAATGATTATCTCAGCCACAACCCGGCTAACCCTCAGTGGGCCAACCGCGACCGCTTTGTGCTGTCCAACGGTCACGGCTCCATGCTGCAGTATTCACTGCTGCACCTGAGTGGTTACGACGTTTCCATTGATGACCTGAAAAATTTCCGTCAGCTGCACTCCAAAACGCCGGGCCACCCGGAATACGGATACACTCCTGGCGTCGAGACCACCACCGGCCCGCTGGGTCAGGGTTTTGCCAACTCCGTAGGTTTCGCCCTGGCAGAAAAGGCGCTGGCGGCCCAGTTCAACCGCCCCGGCCATGACATCGTGAATCACTACACCTACACCTTCCTGGGTGACGGCTGCCTGATGGAAGGCATTTCCCACGAAGTGGCCTCGCTGGCGGGCACTCTGGGTCTGGGCAAGCTGATCTGCTTCTACGACGACAACGGCATTTCCATCGATGGTGAAGTGGACGGCTGGTTTACCGACGACACCCCGAAGCGTTTCGAAGCCTATGGCTGGCAGGTGATTCCGGCGGTTGATGGCCATGACGCCGACGCCGTGCGCGCCGCCATTGAAGCCGCCCGCGCCAACACCGATCAGCCCACCATGATCTGCTGCAAGACCATCATCGGTTTCGGTTCCCCCAACAAGCAGGGCAAGGAAGATTGTCACGGCGCCCCGCTGGGTGACGACGAAATTGCACTGACCCGCGAACAGCTGGGCTGGGCCCACGGCGCGTTTGACGTGCCATCAGAGATCTATGCCGAGTGGAACGCCGAAGAGAAAGGCGCCGCCGCGGAAAGTGCATGGGATGAGAAGTTTGCGGCCTACGCGAAAGCCGAGCCGGAACTGGCGGCCGAGTTCAAGCGCCGCATGGCCGGCGACCTGCCTGCCGATTTCTCAGAGAAGGCCCAGGCTTACATTCAGGAGTGTCAGGACAAGGGCGAAACCGTTGCCAGCCGCAAGGCCTCCCAGAACACCCTGAACGCCTACGGCCCGCTGCTGCCGGAACTGCTGGGCGGCTCTGCCGACCTGGCCGGTTCCAACCTCACCATCTGGGGCGGCTCCAAAGGCGTCACCAAAGAAGACGCCAGCGGCAACTACATCTATTACGGTGTGCGCGAGTTCGGCATGGCCGCCATCATGAACGGCATTGCCCTGCACGGTGGCTACGTGCCTTACGGCGCCACCTTCCTGATCTTCATGGAATACTGCCGTAACGCCGTGCGTATGGCCGCGCTGATGAAGCAGCGCTCCATCTACGTGTTCACCCACGACTCCATCGGTCTGGGGGAAGACGGCCCCACGCACCAGCCCATCGAACAGCTGGCCAGCCTGCGCACCACCCCGAACATGAGCACCTGGCGCCCGGCCGATACCGTGGAATCTGCGGTGGCCTGGAAAGCCGCGCTGGAGCGTAAAGACGGCCCCACCGCCATGGTGTTCTCCCGCCAGGGCCTGCCGCACCAGCAGCGTGATGCCCAACAGCTGGCGGATGTCGCCAAAGGCGCCTACATTTTGTCTGACAGCGAAGGCACCCCGGACCTGATCCTGATTGCCACCGGTTCCGAAGTGGGCCTGGCCCAGGACACCGCCGCCAAACTGCGGGAGCAGGGCAACAAGGTGCGTGTGGTGTCCATGCCGTCCACCGACACCTTCGACGCCCAGAGCGCCGAGTACAAGCAGCAGGTGCTGCCGCTGGAAGTCACCAACCGCATCGCTATCGAAGCCGGCATTGCCGACTACTGGTACAAGTATGTGGGTCTGGACGGCCGCGTTGTCGGCATGACCACCTTCGGTGAGTCCGCACCCGCCGGCGAGCTGTTCAAGGAATTCGGCTTCACCGTCGACAACATCCTGGAAGTGGCCGCGGAACTGCTGGACGCCTGATGAGCAACGCCAAGCCATTTCGCATTGCGATCAACGGGTATGGCCGCATCGGCCAGTGCGTGTTGCGCGCGCTCTACGAAAATGGCTTTCGCGACCAGTTGCAGGTGGTGGCCATCAATGAGCTGTCGGACATCGACACCATTGCGCACCTGACCCGCTACGACTCCACCCATGGCCGTTTTCAGGGTGAGATCTCCGTGTCGGGTCAGGACCTGCTGGTCAACGGCGACGCCATCCGGGTGCTGCGGCACGCGGACCCGGCAGAGCTGCCCTGGCGCCTGCTGGACGTGGATCTGGTGATGGAGTGTTCCGGCGCCTATTCTGACCGCGCCACCGCAGAAAAGCACATCCGGTCGGGGGCGAAGCGCCTGCTGTTCTCGCAGCCTGCGGAGTCCGATGTGGATCGCACCGTGGTCTTTGGCATCAACGATCAGGACCTGACCGGCGAAGACACCATCGTTGCCGCCGGCTCCTGCACCACCAATTGCCTGGTGCCGGTGATCAAGGTGCTGGACGAAGCCTTCGGCGTGGAGCAGGGCAGCACCACCACCATCCACGCGGCGATGAACGACCAGCCGGTGATTGACGCCTACCACCACCAGGACCTGCGCCGCACCCGCAGCGCGTTGCACAACATCGTGCCGGTAGACACCGGCCTGGCTAAAGGCATCGAACGGTTGCTGCCCCACATGGAAGGCAAGTTCAGCGCGGTGGCCATGCGAGTGCCCACCATGAACGTTTCTGCTATCGACATGGTGCTCAACGTGCGCAAGGCTACCGACGTCAACACGGTCAACAACCTGTTAGAAGAGGCCGCCAACGGCCCATTGAAGAGCATACTCGGCTACACCGACGAATTACTGGCCAGCTCCGATTTCAACCACGACGCCCACTCCGGCATCGTGGACGGCGGCCAGACCCGGGTCACCGGGGGTACCATGGTGAAAGTGCTGTGCTGGTTCGATAACGAGTGGGGCTTCGCGAACCGGATGCTCGATGTCAGCAAAAGCTGGTTAACCAAACATTCTTAATCCGAAATTTTGTTGAAGGGACGAACGACATGGCCATCAAGAAAATGACCGACCTGGACCTCGCCGGCAAGCGGGTGCTGATCCGCGAAGACCTGAACGTACCGGTCAAAGACGGCAAAGTCTCAAGCGACGCCCGCATCCGCGCGTCACTGCCGACCATCAAAGCCGCCAAAGACGCCGGCGCCAAAGTCATGCTGATGTCACACCTCGGCCGCCCGGGAGAAGGCGTGTACGACGAAGCTTCCTCCATGAAGCCGGTCGCCGACCACCTCACGAAAGTGCTCGGCCAGGAAGTGCGCCTGATCAAAGACTACCTGAACGGTGTTGATGTCGCCGACGGCGAAGTGGTCCTGTTCGAGAACGTTCGCTTCAACAAAGGCGAAAAGAAAGACGACGAAGCCCTCGCCAAGCAGTACGCCGCCCTGTGCGACGTCTACGTGATGGACGCCTTCGGCACCGCCCACCGCGCCCAGGCCTCAACCCACGGTGTGGCGAGATACGCCCCCGAAGCCTGCGCCGGCCCGCTGCTGGCCGCCGAACTGGACGCCCTCGGCAAAGCCCTGGATAACCCGGCCAAGCCGGTTGTCGCCATCGTTGGCGGTTCCAAAGTGTCCACCAAGCTGGACGTACTGAACGCCCTCGAAAAAGTCTGCGACCAGATCATCGTCGGCGGCGGCATCGCCAACACCTTCCTGGCGGCCGCAGGCCACCCGGTCGGCAAATCCCTGTGCGAGCACGACCTGCTCGACACCGCCAAAGACATCGCCAGCCGCGTAGAAATCCCGCTGCCGGTGGACGTCGTAGTGGCCAGCGAATTCGCCGAAACCGCTACTGCCACCACCAAGAACATCTCCGACGTCAGCGACGACGACATGATCCTCGACGTCGGTCCGGAAACCGCCGGCCAGTTCGCGCAGTTGCTGAAAAACGCCAAAACCATCCTCTGGAACGGCCCCGTCGGCGTGTTCGAATTCGACCAGTTCGGCAACGGCACCAAAGCCCTGGCGGAAGCCATCGCCGAAAGCGACGCCTTCTCCCTGGCCGGCGGCGGTGATACCGTCGCCGCCGTTGACAAGTACGGCGTGGCTGACAAAATCTCCTACATCTCCACCGGCGGCGGCGCGTTCCTTGAATTCGTGGAAGGCAAAACCCTGCCGGCAGTAGCCGTATTGGAAGAGCGCGGCGCCTGAATCGGTAAAAAAACCGACAAGGACGTCATAGCAAAAAGTCAGAATCGCAAGGAGGGTGGGAAGTGTGCTTCGCGGAATTTCGAAGGCCATGGATGGCCTGAGAGAAGCGCACATGGATGTGCTCGTAGCGGTTCCGCGAAGCACACTTCTCACCCTCCGCCGCAGACGCCGAAGCCCGAGAGTCTGCCCCCAAAACATTTTGAGAACTGAAGGAGAAAACCCATGGCCCTGATTTCGATGCGGCAAATGCTGGATCACGCCGCCGAGCATGGTTACGGTGTACCAGCCTTTAACGTCAACAACCTGGAACAGATGCGCGCCATCATGGAAGCCGCCGACAAAACCGACTCCCCGGTGATTGTCCAGGCCTCCGCCGGTGCCCGCAAATACGCCGGCGCCCCGTTCCTGCGCCACCTGATCCTGGCGGCCATCGAAGAGTGGCCCCACATCCCGGTGGTCATGCACCAGGACCACGGCACCAGCCCGGCCGTGTGCCAGCGCTCCATCCAGCTCGGCTTCAGCTCCGTGATGATGGACGGCTCCCTCGGTGAAGACGGCAAAACCCCGACCGACTACGACTACAACGTCGACGTCACCCGCCGCACCGTCGAAATGGCCCACGCCTGTGGTGTGTCGGTAGAAGGCGAACTGGGTTGCCTGGGCTCCCTGGAAACCGGCCAGGCCGGTGAAGAAGACGGCATCGGTGCCGAAGGCACCCTGGATCACAGCCAGATGCTGACCGATCCGGAAGAAGCCGCCGACTTCGTCAAGAAAACCCACGTGGACGCCCTGGCCATCGCTATCGGTACCAGCCACGGCGCCTACAAGTTCACCCGTCCGCCGACCGGTGACATCCTCGCCATCGACCAGATCAAAGCCATCCACGCCCGCATCCCGGACACCCATCTGGTCATGCACGGCTCCAGCTCCGTGCCCCAGGAATGGCTGAAGATCATCAACGAATACGGCGGCGAAATCCCGGAAACCTACGGTGTGCCGGTGGAAGAAATCGTGGAAGGTATCAAGCACGGTGTGCGCAAGGTCAACATCGACACCGACCTGCGCCTGGCCAGCACCGGCGCGGTTCGCCGCTTCCTGGCGGAAAACCCGGCCGAGTTCGACCCGCGGAAATTCCTCAAGGAAACCATGAAGGCCATGACCGAAGTGTGCATCGCACGCTACGAGGCCTTCGGCTGTGCCGGCAACGCCAGCAAGATCAAGCCGATCAACCTCGACCGCATGTTCGAGCGTTATGCCGCTGGTGAGCTGGACCCCAAGGTCCGCTAAGGCTCCGGCGCCAGAAGCCTCCGGATTCTTCTGAATTCCCGGAGGCTTTTTTTATCCCTTCTTTGCCAACCGCTCCAGCGCCAACAGCGTATCCGCGTAATTCACGAACCGGTTCAGATACTCCGGCGACAACGCCTCCATGGTGGCAATCGCACGGCTGACCAGCCGGTGGGCGTTCATCGGCCCGGCGTTTTCCGGAGTCTGTTCAATGGCCTGGCGAATGCGCTCGTGCAGGGCCTGATGGCCCCGGTCCGCCTGCGCTCTGGTCATGGTTCGCAGTGGTCGGCGGCCAGGGTCCATTGCCGTTGGCGGCTCCGGCCCGTCTGCCTGTTCGCCAAAAATCAGCTGCTCCAGGGGCGAAAGCGAAGCGGGTGCCCCTGTGTCCGACGACTGGTTGAGGGCATCCAGCAGTGTCTCCAGTGGTGACGGCGGTGCGCTCGCAGCAGGTTGTTGCAGAGACTCGGCAACGTCTTGCTGTTGCGCCGCGGCTTGATAGTCCGCCACGGCCTGCTCCAGCCTCCGCCAGTGCCGGCTTCCCTGCAGGCCTCTCGCCCGCAGCCGCTGCTCAAGCGCGTCCAGGTAGCAGAAACGGACCGGATCCACCTGATCCGCCCCCGCCTGCCTGAGGTCAGCGAGCAGTTGCTCAAGCGCTTGCGGCTCAGTGACGTCCATCATTCGTTCCCGTCTCCGCCCCCGGTTTCGGCAGCCATACCCGGCGCCCGTGGCACCGTGCTGATCTCCACCCGCCGGTTCTTGGCCCGGGAGTCGGCATCCACATTGGGCACTGCGGGGTGGTGAGGACCAAAGGCCGCAGCAAAGACCCGGTCCTCGGGCAGGCCCAGCTCCATCAGGGTACGGGTAACGGTTAACGCCCGCTGGGCGGACAGTCCCCAGTTGTCCTGATAGCGATTGCCCCGGTGCATGGGCAGGTCGTCGGTGAAGCCGCTAACCATGAGCAGCTCATCGTGCTGGGTCAGGTAGGTCTGCAGGGGCGCAACCAGGGATTGCAGCACGGTCACGCCATCTGCCTGCAGCTGATCCGAGTTCAGCTCGAACAGCACGTTACCGCTGATACCGATGCGGCCATCCCGGAAGGTTACCAGGCCCTTGGTGAGCGGATCTTCCAACGCCTGCTCCAGCGCTATGCGGCGCTCTTCCTCAGCCACCCGGCGCTCCGTCTCCTCCGCCAGCGACTGGCTGAGTTCCAGCTGAACGCCAATGACCCACACCAGAATCAGCACCAGAATACCCACCAGCGCCGCCATCAGGTCAGAGAAGATCGCCCAGATCGGTGTGGACTGCTGTTCGCCGCCTTCCAGATGCTCCATCAGTCAGCTCCGGCAGTCTCTGGCTGGCCCTTGCGCAGGGCGGTGACGGCATCGATAACGTCCTTCTGAGAGCTGACAGACAGATCAATGACTTCGCGGGCCTGCGCCACGTAGTAGGCCAGTTGTTCATCGTGTCGACTGCTGGCGTTATCCATCGTCTTCTGAATGTTGGCCAGGCTTTCCTGCAAACTGCTATTGGAAGTGCTGAATAACTCTACTGCGCGGTGGAAGGCTTCGCTGAGGGCGCCCACGTCCTGACTGCTGCCGGTAATGTCGTCGCCCAGTTTGCCAAGCTGCTGGCTTTGCTCCTCAATCAGGGTGTTGAAACGTTCGCTGATTCCGGTGAGGGTGTCGCCGGCGCCGCTGATCAGGGCGTCCACCGCCTGACGCTGACTGTCGGAATTGCTGCGCTGGGATTCCAGCAGGCTGTCCAGTTCCTCAACCAGTCTTTGGCGTTCCGCCAGCAACTGGTTTTCCCGTTCGCTGTTACGGGCCATTTCCTGTTGCAACTGGTTGATCACTTCGGCGGCGGCTTTCGGGGTTTCCGAAGCCGTTTCGATCAGCCGGGTCATGGGCGCTTCCAGACCCGTGCCCAGCTGGGTGAGGTGAGCGCTTACGGTCGTCTCCAGTTGTGCCAGGCGGTCAGTCGCTGCCTCGCCTCGGGCGGCTTCCTGGTCCCGAAGTGCGGCGAGCTGTTCGCTGATTCGGCCGATCAGCGTATCCAGGCCTTGCTGCTGGCTGCTCGCCATCTGGCGGCTTTCCTCGCGCAAGTGAGACTGATACTGCTGAAGCCGGTCACGCAGGTCGACCATGAAGGATTCTGCGTTCTGCTGCTGTTGCTCCAGGCTCCTTTGCCAGCGCAGGGCGCTCTGTTCCGATGCCTCCTGCTGGCTCGCAAGGTTTTGCTGCCAGCGCTCTCCGGCGTCAATTGTGGTTGTCCGGAAGGCGTCGGCGATGTCAGTCAGTTGCTGTCTGGTGGCATCAGACCAGCTCTGGTGCACCTCTGCGGCATCGTCGCGCAGGCGGGTCATCGCCTTCTCTAAAATGGGTTCTACGCGCTCTGCGGCCAGGCGGGTACTGGCGTCCACAGCCGACTCCAGCGATTGTGCCACGGAATCCGCCAGGGTCTGGTAATGGTTGCCGACGGTGCTGTGAAATTCCTGCTGATTACGCGTCAGGGATTGCTCAAGGGTCTGGCCAAGCTGTTCCATGCGGGCGGTCATCGCCTCCATGGCCGACGCCAGTTGCGGCAGCGCCCGGGCCTGGGATTCCAGGGCGTGGAAGGCCTGCTGGCGCTGGTAGTCCGCGGACAGATGATGCAGCTGCTGGCGCAGGGTGGTGTCCAGCTGGCGGGACACCTGCAGCCGCTCGCGCCGGCTGAGGGTGGAGGCCAGCCCCAGCATGGCGGAAGCGGCCACACCGGCAATGGAGGTGCCGAACGCCAGGCTGAGACCGGCAATGGGCGCGGCCAGGGCGCTGCGAATGGCGCTCAGCTCGGTGCTGCCGTCGAGCGCTGTGGCAGCGCCGTTGAGCGTGACGATCATGCCGGCAAAGGTGCCGAGCAGACCCAGCATGACCAGCAAACCCACCAGGTAGGGCGTGAGCTGCGGGCTGGGCAGCGCCGCGGAATGGCCGTCCAGCCGCTTCTGCACGGCGAACTGCACCGGCTCCGGCAAGCCGGACAGCCAGCGCTCGATGTGCTCGCGGTTATCCGGGGCGGAGCGCAGGCGCTCGGCCAGCTGGTGTGTCGTGCGCCGGAACCCGATCAGTTCGGCAAAGCCCAGCCCGTACACCGCTGCAATGATCGCGGTCACGGTCAGTGCCAGCGGGTCGGAACCGAGAAAGCCGTGGCCAATCCAGGCCACTACGGCCAGGCCGAGGGCAAACGCGAGAAAAAAGTAAAGTCTGGTCATGGTGAATCACTCGCCTCGTTGTGGCAGGCCTCCAGCAAACCCAGCACCGGCTCCAGCCGAACATCCAGTTCAGCGAGTAACAGGGTCTGCGCTTCCTCGCAGTAACGGTGGCGCCAGTCGGCGGGCGGGTTGCCCGCTTGCGGGGTGTGCTCGGAGCGTTGCTCAGGGGGTGTTTTCAGGGTCTGAAACCGTTGCTCCAGCACCGTTGAAATCCGGGAAAAACACTGGCTGGTGTAGCCGGCCATGGTGTGATCGAACACCGAGTCCAGCTCCGCCAGCCGGGCCAGAGTCGGGCTCTGATCTTTCATCGCCCTGCGGACCTTGTCCCGTAACTGGCGGCTGCTGGCAGCGACTTTGCGTTGCAGGGTGAGCCAGGCGTTCAGGTAGGGCTCGAACGCCGCCGGGTCGTCCGCCTCTATCTCATCCCCGTAGCGCTGAATTCGCTCAATCAATGCCCGACGGGTGGTAGCCAGCTCCCGCGCCAGTTGCTCGGCCAGCGCACTCTGCACACCGGCGCAATGACCTCCACGGAAGGCCAGCGCCGAATCCAGGCTCATGGTGTCTCCAAGGCCGAACAACCGGCCCAGACGCTCGGCAACGCAGGGCAGGCTGTAATCGTCGGTCTTTGTGCCGGCTGCCGAAGCCGTCAGCTGCAGCAGCCGTGACCGGGAAGCACCGGGTTGTCGGGGTGGGGCCTGAGTCATGGAATGTGGGGGCACCGTGTGCATTGGCCGTTGTTTCAGGAAAAACCAGGGTCGTTCATTGCCGAGTGTCGGCGGCTGCCTATACTAATGGCTAAACGCGGGAATTGATAATGACCGTTGTGAGGAGATCCATGGACTTCAAAGACTATTACGCCGTGCTCGGTGTGAGCGAGTCTGCCTCCCCCGAGGACATCAAGAAGGCCTACCGCAAACTGGCCCGGAAATACCACCCGGACGTCAGCAAGGAAGCGGATGCCGACACCAGGTTCAAAGACCTCGGCGAAGCCTACGAAGTACTGAAAGATCCCGAAAAACGGGCAGAGTACGACGAGCTCCGGAAATACGGCGCCAGGCCCGATGGCTCGTTCGAGCCGCCGCCCGGCTGGCAGAGTGAGTCCGGCTTCGGCCGCGGCGGCTATACCGACGCCGATGCAAGGCAGTTCAGTGATTTCTTCGAGGAAATCTTCGGCGGTGGCCGTGGCGGCGGGTTTTCCAGTCAGGGCTTTGGTGGCGGCGGCTTCCGGCAAAGCGCCCGCATGCGGGGTGAGGATGTTCACGCTCGGCTGGCGCTGTTCCTGGAGGAGGTGTACCACGGCTGCGAAAAACAGCTGTCGTTCCGGGTGCATGAGGCCGACGACCATGGCCGCATCGTCGCCCGCCAGAAGAACCTGAAAGTGAAAATTCCCGCGGGCATGCGCGAAGGCCAGCACTTACGCCTGAAAGGGCAGGGGTCGCCCGGTATCGGCGGTGGCGAGGCCGGCGATCTGTTGATCGAAGTGGAACTTGCGCCCCATCCGCTGTTCAGTGTGGAAGGGCGCGATGTGCTGGTCACCGTGCCCATCGCTCCGTGGGAAGCGGCGCTGGGTGCCCAGATCACCGTGCCGACCGTGGGCTCCAAAGTGAACGTGAAGGTGCCCAGAGGGTCCTCCAGCGGCCGCAAACTCCGCCTTAAAGGTAAGGGACTGCCGGGCAAGCATCCGGGGGATCAGATTGTGGTGCTGCAGATTGTGATGCCGGAGCAGCACTCCGAAAAAGCCGAAAAACTCTATCAGGCGCTGGCGGAAGCTGAGGCGAATTTTAATCCACGCAGCAAGCTTCATGTATAGGTACAGGTTCAGTAAAAGGAGCCGGCAATGGCCAGGAAAGACACGATTCTGACCGTCGACGTGGACGAGCCGCAGATGACGCTCACCCTGCGCGAGATCTGCGAGCGGGGCGAGTGCCACGCGGAGTTTGTGATCAAGCTCGTCAGCTACGGCATCATTGCGCCGGTGGAGGAGGGGCCGGAGGCGCGCCAATGGCAGTTTGATCTGGCGGCGTTGGCACGGCTCCGCAAAGCCCAGCGATTACAGCAGGATCTCAAGATCAATCTGCCGGGGCTGGCCATGTCTCTGGATCTGCTGGATGAGGTTCAGTACATGCGCCGCGAGGTCGACCGGCTGAACCAGCAACTGCGGCAGCTGATGGGGGAGTGGTAACTCCCCGGTTCACGCCTGCTTTTCCAGTGCCTGTATTTCCGCGTAGATCTTCTCCGCTTCTTCCATGAGTGTGCCGTGAGCGCGTAAATCCCCATTACGCTGGGCGTGGAGCGCCTTTGCGAGCTTGTCCTCGTACGCTTTCTGCAGTTTTTTCTTCGGATCGCCTTTGAGAAATCCCAGCATGTCCTTGCACCTGTTCTGTTCGTGTGTTGAGAGCTTACGCCTGCGGGGGCCAAAAGTTCACAAATTCTTAATAATCACGCGACGTCTCGGAAGCCCGAGCGTGGGGGATGATGTGGAGGTCGAGGGTCGTCGGCGGACAAGCATATCGCCGCGCGAGGTCTCTGGTTTTGACGTTGCCATGAGAATACAATCCCGAACATGAAAATATCCCAACCCCTGTACAGGATGCCGTATCGTTTTCTTCGCCCGTTCCTGCTCCGCAATGGTTGTCCATTCGGAGAATTCTGCGGTCCGGTCAGGCGTGCGCATGTAAGGGCGGTACTGGAGCGCCGGGGTCGTCCGGGCGGAGGGCTGGCCGAATGACTGTCAGGAGCGGCCCGGGCGAGGTTGTCCCCTGGGAACCCACCGAACTGGTCAGCACCCTGCTGTCGGCGGGTGCGAGGCAGGTGGTGACCCAGTGGATCAGTTCCGCAGGCTATCTGGACGATCATAATGACCCGGTGCTGCTGTCCATGGCCGGTGAGGACGACGGCTGTTTTGCAAGGCTGGTCCACCAGGCCAACCGTGAGCTGGCACCGGCGGTCATTCTCACCGAACTGCTTCGCAAGGGCATAGTCGAGCAGCATGTGAATGGCCAATTGCTGCTGCGCCGGAGTGCTTATGCGCCAGGGCAGCCCAGTATTCCGAACAAGGCGAAAGTGGAATGCCCCGTGAAGGTTGCCCGGCCATTACGGCGCCGGCGGTACACCGATCTGGGCTGACAACAGCCGACCTTGACGCCGGCTACTGAGCACGTTACTCAACCGCAGAGCCTGGCCCGGGCTTCGCTGTATTCCCGCCGCAGCCGTGACACCAGAGCCTCCACTGACAACACATCGTCAATCTGACTGACCCCCTGTCCAGCGGACCACACGGTTTTCCAGGCCTTGGCTTCGTCGTCCATCGGCTTCAACTTTTCACCGTAGTTCACCTCACCGGCCTGGTGCAGCTTGTCCATGGGAAACCCGGCCGCTTCGAGGCTCTGGCGCATGAAACTGGCCGGCACGCCCGACACCGCCGGGGTGTGAATGATATCGCCGGACACCGCCTCAATGATCATGTTGCGATAGGCCTCGTCGGCCAGGGATTCCTCGGTGTTGATAAAGCGGGTGCCCAGGTAGGCCAGGTCCGCGCCCATGGCCTGGGCGGCCAGCAGGTCTTCGCCCTGTGACAGGCCGCCGGCCAGCAGAATGGTACCGTCGAACACCTCGCGGATCTCATGCACCAATACAAACGGATTGATGGTTCCAGCGTGACCGCCCGCGCCAGCGGCGACGGCAATGATGCCGTCCACCCCGGCTTCGGCGGCCTTGCGGGCATGTTTCTGATTGGTCACATCGTGAAACACCACACCGCCGTAACTGTGGGCGGCTTCCACCACCTGGCTTGCCGCGCCCAGGGACGTGATAATGATGGGCACCCGGTGTTTCACGCACAGTTCCAGATCCGCCTGCCAGCGGGGATTGGTGCGATGCACGATCAGGTTCACCGCATAGGGTGCCGGCGGTTGGTCGGGGTTTGCCGCCCGCAAGGCGTCGAGCCCCTCATTCATCTGAATCAGCCACTGCTCGAAGCCTTCGCTGGTGCGCTGATTCAGCGCGGGAAAGCTGCCGACGATGCCCTGTTTGCAGCACGCCAGCGCCAGTTCCGGGCCAGAGATCAGAAACATGGGGGCCGCCACCAGAGGCAGGGACAAGCGGTTCTTCAGGGAATCGGGCAAAGCCATGAGTATTCCTTAATTTTTGTTGGAACTTTTGTAGGATATAAAGGATCTTAGCGTGCTCACCAACCTCTGGAAACGTCTGGTAACCAATCAACAACACAGCAACCAATAACAAGGAGCTCTCATGGGCGAAGCAAAACGACGCAAGGAAACCGGTCAGCCATCGCCGGCAAGGAACGACAAGCGCAAGCCCCTGGTTCTCGGCGTGTCGGCGCTCCTGATCGTGCTGGCCATCGCCGGTGTGTTCTTCCTGACTGCCGCTCCGGATAAAACCTCGGAAGAACTGCCGGTGGCAGCGCCCGACGCAGACCCCTTTCCTGCCGGTCTGGATCGTCATGGCGTGTCCGTGGGGGATGCTGATGCGCCGGTGGTGGTGCGGGAGTTCGCGGATTACCAGTGTCCCGCCTGCGGGCGTTTTTCCGATGCCAGTGAACGTCTGAAAGAAGAGTACGTGGAGTCCGGGCAGGTCCGTTTTGTCTACTTCGATCTACCGCTGCAACAGCACAAGAATGCCATGCAGGCCGCCCAGGCCGCGCGCTGTGCCGGTGACCAGAGCGCCTACTGGGGCATGCACGATCAGCTTTACGACATGCAGAGTGAGTGGAGTGGCTCCGATGATCCCGTGGTAACGTTTACCCGCTATGCCAATGATCTGGGGCTTGAAGAGCGCCGCTTCCGTCGCTGCATGAATACTGAGCTGCACCGGGAAGCCGTAGAACAGAGCCTGCAGGTCGCCATGCAGATGCGGGTTACCAGCACCCCCACCGTGTTGGTGGATAACATCCGCCTGACCCGTCCGGGGTGGGGGCAGTTGTCCGCGGTGGTGGAGCGGGAGCTGGCAAATGGTAATCAGGATTAACTTGATCGACCGGTCTGGTTGGTTAGAATTTGCGCCCCGTCCCGGCTAATGATAGCCGGGGAAGAAGTTACCTTGAATTCATGCTCCGGATTTACGATCCGGCCCGCAGGAGAGAGAAATGAGTCAGGATGTAGTGGTCTGCGCACTGTACAAGTTCGCGGTCCTGAACGATTACAAAGCCCTTCGTCAGCCGTTGTTGGATCTGTTGCTGGAAAAGGACGTGCACGGCACGCTGCTGCTGGCACGGGAAGGTATCAACGGCACGATCGCCGGCAGTCGTGAAGGTATTGATGCGATCAAGGCCTGGCTGGGCAGCGATGAACGTTTTGACGGAATTGATTACAAGGAATCCTTCGTGGATATCCAGCCGTTCAAACGCACCAAGGTGAAGCTCAAGAAAGAGATTGTCACCATGGGAGTGGACGGCATCGACCCCAAGCGCATTGTTGGCACCTATGTGCAGCCCAAAGACTGGAATGATCTGATCTCCGATCCGGACGTAGTCCTCGTGGACACCCGCAATCAGTACGAGGTGGAGATCGGAACGTTCAGGAACGCCGTCAATCCGGCCACTGACACTTTCCGCCAGTTCCCCGAGTATGTGAAGGAGAACCTGGACCCTGCGAAACACAAGAAAGTCGCAATGTTTTGTACCGGCGGTATTCGTTGTGAAAAATCCACAGCGTTTCTGAAGGAACAGGGGTTTGAAGAGGTCTATCACCTGCACGGCGGCATCCTCAAATACCTTGAGGAGGTTCCCGAGGAACAGAGCCTCTGGCAGGGGGAGTGTTTTGTCTTCGATGACCGGGTGACGGTGAATCACCGGCTGGAGCGGGGCGGTTATGACCAGTGTCACGCCTGCCGCCGGCCGATCACCGATGAAGACAAACAGCGCCCTGAGTATGAGCAGGGTGTGAGCTGTCATCAGTGCATTGAGTCACTGACGGAAGACCAGAAAGCACGATTTGCAGAGCGTGAGCGGCAGATGCGGCTGGCAGAGGAGCGCGGCGAGGCCCACGTGGGCGGCGAAGCGGCTCGTCTTATCGCCGAGCGCAAGGCCCGCAAGAAGGCAGAGCGCGAGCGCCAGGCGCGAAAAAGCCTGGCGGGCGAGCGGGCCGGGAAATCCGCGAACGCGTAACGAGGAGAGTTCATGGGACTGAAACAGGCAACGGCACTCACCGCGATCCTGGTGTCGCCCCTGGCGGCGGCAGAATCCAGGGATTGGGAGGGTGAAGCTGAACTGGGTGTGCTGAAAACCACCGGTAACACCGAAGAAACCAACGTGAACGGCCGCCTGGGTCTGTTTCACGAGGTGGAAACATGGCGAAACATCGGTAACTTCCGCTCGGTCTATACCGAAGCGGACGACGAAACCACCGCCGAACGTTATCGTGCCGAGCTCGAGACCAACTACAAGTTTGCCGAACACCAGTACTGGTTCCTGCGCGGCGGTTATGAGGACGACCGGTTCTCCGGATACGATTTCCAGTCCTCGGCCACCACCGGTTATGGTCAGCGTTTTCTGGAGTGGAACGAAGAGACCTTCCTCGACCTGTCTGCCGGTCTCGGTTACCGGTATAACCGGCTCGAGGAGCCGGAAGATGGCAGCCAGGCTGAAGAAGAAGCCATTGCGCGGCTGGCGGCCCAGTTCGATTTTGCCCTCTCTGATACCTCGCTGTTCCGGCAGAAGCTCAATACCGAAGTGGGTCTGGACGAGAACAAGGTGATCACCGAATCAGAAACCGCCATTCAGGCCAGTGTGGTTGGCAACCTGTCCCTGAAGGTCGCTTATCGGGTCAGGCATTTGTCCGATCCGCCTCCGGGGTCGGACGACACCGACACGGAAACCTCGCTGTCTCTGCTTTACGGCTTCTGAGAACAGCAGGAAAAACGGGCCTCGCAGGGCCCGTTTTTTTGTGGCTAGACCCGGTTGCGCAGGCCGAGTTCATCCGGGTAGGGCGTCAGGTACTGTTGCGTGCTCAGATAATCCACCGGTTCCCGGCGCTGGGCCATGCGCAGCAGGGTCATGGGCACCACCAGAGGGACCTCGCCGCGGTGGTAGGCGTCGATCTGTTCCGTCAGAACCTTGCGGTCCTCGTCAGCCATGGAGTCCCGCAGGTACCCCATCAGATGTTGCATGGCATTGACGTGGGAGCCGCGGCTGACTTTCTGGCTCATGGCGTCCATGAACGCGTGAATATAACGATCGGCGAGCTCGGAAAGCGGCGCTGACTTGAGGTCGCCGAGCATGGGGCCGAGCTGGCGGTAAATGCGCTCAGAGTGGGCCAGCAACTGGAACTTGTGGCGGGTGTGGAATTCAATCAACGCCTTGGGGGACAGCTTGTCGCCGGCGACATTCTGCATCCAGTCGTCGTAGGCGAAGACCCGCTCAATAAAATTCTCCCGCAGCATGTCATCGTTCAGGCGACCTTCTTCCTCCACCGGCATCAGTGGGAATGCACGAATCAGCGCCTCGGCGAACATCCCGCGACCGTCGCGGTGAACCACACGGCCCTCTTCGTTATGTACCTTGATGCGCTCCATGCCACAACTGGGGGATTTCGCCATCAGTATGTAGCCGCGCAGATCGCGCAGGCCCGGCATCACCTGATCAATAAAGGCCTGCATGGCGTCGGTGTGATCGGCCGTGCCTTTGGTCTCGATCAGGCGCAAACCGTCTGTGTGTTCGCGCAGGTGAATAGCGGGGCGCGGCACGCCAAGGCCGGCTTCCAGCTCAGGGCAGATGGCGCGGAAGTCAAAATGCTTTGCCAGTACCTGGGTGCAATAGCGGGAGTGTTTATGGCCGCCATCATGGCGAACTTCCTTGCCCAGCAGGCAGGTACTGATTCCAACGGGAATGCCGCTCACGTTGTTTCTCCGGTCGTGAAAATACACAGGAAATACGTGATTCCAGTCTAAACCGATCAGGATGGACTGTGAAACCGCCCGCTAGTCCCGGTGGCGCTTTCGTTTTTTATCCACCAGCGCGAGGGTGGTGGCGTAAATGTGGTGAACATCGCTGGCAAACTGTTCGACGGAGAAGTCCCGGGCAAACGCCAGCGCCTGTTCAGACAGCCCGGTTCTCAGCGCATCGTCCTCCAGCAGCTGTCTGACATGAGATCGCCACTGATCCTGCTTCTCCGGGGTCTTGAAGCCGTTGACGCCATGGCGCACCACATCCTCGATGCCGCTGGAGCGCACCGCCACCACCGGCAATCCCGCGGCCATTGCTTCCAGAATGACCATGCCCTGAGTCTCGGACTTCGACGCAAACAGGAACGCGTCCCCCAGCCGGTACCAGGTGGCCATATCATCGGGCGGCACGCTCCCGGCGAGGGTGATGTAGGCCTCCAGACCCAGCTGTTCGATCTTCTTCTGCAGCCGCTCCTTCTGATGGCCCTCACCGATCATCAGCAAGCGGAAAGGCACGTCGGTCTCGCGTCGCAGTGCGTCGAGTGCCTCGACCATGAAGTCGATATTCTTCTCGTTCGACAGCCGTGACACGCTGATCAGGATTTTTTCGTCTCCCAGCTCCAGCCGCTGGCGCAGCGCCTCCACCTGGCCGGGCGTCACATCCTGAAAACGCTGGTATTCAATGCCGGTCGGCTGAACGAAAATGGGGGTTTTTACCCCGATCATGCGCAGATACTCTTCGGTGGAGTAGGTCGGCACCATCACACCGTCGCACTTGTTGGCGAAGCGCTTGATCAGCGCATGGGAAATCAGGTTCCGGAACAGCATGCCCGGCAACGGTACAAAGTGGGCGTAATGCTCCAGCCGCGTGTGGTAGGTGTAAATTGCCGGTATCCCGAGCCTGTGGGCCATAAAAAGACCCAGCGAGCCCAGCCAGAACGGGTGGTGCAGGTGAATGAGGTCAGGCCTGAACCGGCGCACCTGCCTGCGGATACGGCGCAGGAAAATGTTCGCCAACCGGAACTCACGCTTCTCGCCCATGGCCAGTAGCGAAGGTACCCGCAGAATATCCGCTTCGTCCCTGGGCTGATCCTTGTAGCGCGGAGCGACGATCAGAACTCTGTCGCCCAGGTGTTCCAGCCCGCGCCGAAGCCGGTCAATGGAAACAGGCACACCCCCGATGAAGGGAAGGTAGTTGTTGGTGAACAGGGCGATGTGCAGCGGCTTGTCCAGCCAGGGGGCAGGGTCCAGGTCGTAATCCGGATAGTAATCCTTGCCGACGAATATGGCGCCGTAGAGTTTGATGGTGATCGCGGCAAGTACGGCAACGATCAGCAGGAAATTGATGTAGCCGGTGTAGAACAGCGAGTAGACAAAAAACCAAAGGCTTTCCAGGCGCTTGAGTACAGGGTGCTGGCCCACCTCCACCCGTTGCAGGGTATGACTGACCTGGCCGTCGCCGCCCACGTCGACGCGCACATAGTGATAGAAGCTGGTGTCATCGTTCAGCACCAGCCCTCCGGCACCGCCGGTGGTAATGAACCGGGTGTCGCCGCGTGCCTGTTCAGAAAACGCCGACAGATTGGCAGAGAACACCCGGTCGATTCGGTGCCGGTCAATGGCGCTCAGTAACGCCTGGCGGAATTCCGCCGGCGCCAGGTAATCTTCGTCGCGGTCAAAAGGCACATCACTGACGGGCTCAAACGGCGGGTGACCGATAAAGACAATCCGCGCACTGGAGTTGTCGTTGCTCAGCAGATCGTCCAGCCAGCGCATTTGCCATTGCCAGGGTGTTTTACCGGTGCTGTCGAGGAAAATCAGCCGCGCCGGGCCGGCGGTGACGCTGTAAAAATGCGGGCCGAAATGGTCGTAGAAACGGAAACTGCCAAAGTCATCGTATTCGTGGGCACCGAACGTCAGCAGGTACGGCAGATCAAGGTGACTGAGGGTGCCATAGAGCGCGCGGTATTTATCCTCTCCACCGCCGCTGACGGCGTTGCCGGCGGAGACCATGAAATCAATGCCGGAATCGTTGAGCAGCGGAATAATGCGCTGTTCGAAGACGCCCACGGAGTTGTTGATGTTGCCGACCACGGCAAAGCTGAACGGCTCACCGGGCCGGACCTGCTGATCAATGCGCTCTACCTGCTCGGTGTGGATGCCCTCGTAATCCTCCATGAACAGGTTCAGGTAGATTTTGTAACCCACCAGCAGCAGCACGGTCAGCAGGCAAAGGTAGAAGAGCAGTTTCAATGGATTACGCAAGATCATCCGTTTCCCCTGCGCTGTCTGAGCAGTTCCCGCTGAAGCACCACCAGACCGATGAGCATGCCCAGATAAATAGTCAGCAGCCGCCAGCTGACGATGACCAGAATGAGGTGGTTGCCAGAAAGAATATCGCGAAAAAAGCTGCCAAACACCCCTTCCGAAATGCCCGAGGCGCCGGGCGTGGGGGAGAAATACATGATGAAAGTGGTCACCACCAGCAGGCCCAGAGACACCAGATAGTCCACGTTGTACCCCAGGCCATGTATCAGCAGCGCCGGAAAGCTGAACAGGCTGAGCAGGAACAGCGCGGTGAACAGAACCGACAGCCCGATGAACACGGGCCGGCCCTGCAGGTAGTCGCCGAAGCTGTGGGAAAAGCGCAACATCTCGCGACGCGCCTTGAACTGCCAGCGGCGGTGGCGGGCGCTGCTGATCAGGTGGACACGGCGCAGCCCGGTCAACAGTTTGCTGAGCGGCCCGATAAGCCAGCGGGTCCGGAACAGCAGCACGGTGAAAAAGCCCAGATACAGAAGGATAAAGACGGCCAGAGCGACCCCCACCTCGCCGGCGATGGTGTGACCATTGAAGGCGTCCAGTGTCAGCAGGAACACCGGGGTCAGGGAAAAGATGAACAGCACCGCCAGAACGGTGCGGATGGTGGTCGCCGCCGTTGCCCGACCGACCGGCACGCCGTGATGGTGAAGGTACCAGACCTGCGCAAACCCGCCGCCGGTGGCCATGGGGGTGACGTTGGAAAAGAACAGGTTGATAAACACCAGGCGGAAGATCGCCGAAAGCGAGAGACGGTGCCCGAGGGCTCGCAGGGTGAAATGCAGGCGCAGTCCGTCGGAAACAAAATACACCATCAGCAGCGCGGCTACTGCGGCTAGCGTGTCCGGGGCAAGCAGTCGACTATCAAAATTGAGGCTGCGGCCGGCAAAGCGATCGTAAACGGCATACAGGCCGATGACCGTCAGGCCGATAAAAATCAGGCTGAACAGCGTCAGTCGTCGCCAGGACGTGCGTTTTGTGTATTCAAGGTCCGTGGAGTCGGTCATGGCCTGCCCGTCAGAAGGAGACGGGCAGTTTACAGCGTGGGGTATGGGCGTTGTCCAGCGTTCCGCCCGTGGCCAGGCGCCGTGGTGTGGCTTATGAAGCCAGCGCCTGCTGGATCAGTGCTTTCTGGTGCTCCGCAAATTCCCGGATCAGCGCCTGGGCCCTGTCGGCGTCCCGCGACAGCACCGCCTGGGGCAGCTGCGTGAAAAACTGGCTGGTCTGGGCCAGGCCCTGGCGGTAACGCTCCGCACTCAGGTAGTAGGCGCGGCTGACCGCCGGCTTGAAGTTGGTGAGGGCTTCTGTGAGGTAGGGGTTGCCCACCACGTCGCAGCAGACTTCCATCACGTCAAAGCTGGCCTCGACAATTGCCGTGATGTTGGCTGACGGTTGTTTCATCTGCTCGATCACCTTGCCCACCACATCCAGTAACCGCTGTCTGTCACTGTCCTGCCAGCGCTCACTGAGCCGTGCCGCCAGCATCATCAGCAGATGCATGTAGACATCGTACAGCTCGGAGGCATGGGCCTCGTCCAGCATGGTGGCTGACGCGCCTTTGCGGGGGGTGATCTCCACCAGATGCCAGCGCTCAAGGGTGTACAGAGCCTCTTTTACCGACGCCCGGCTCACCTTCAGTTCCGTGGCCATGGTGGCCTCATGGATACGCTCACCGGGACGGATCTGGCCGGTCATGATGCGCTCTGCCAGGTAATTGGCGATTTGCTCCGCAAGGGTGTTGGGAACCTGAAAATCCATAATGGCTCTCTGAACGGGACGTAGAAGCCGCGTGCCCGCCGAGGGCAAGGGGCCACTGTCAGTTGGCGTTGTGCTCATGAGTTTATCACAGCCTCGGGCTCAAAAAATTCTGAAAGATTGTTGACGACTGCTATATTGTAGGACAATAATGGTGGCATGAACAACGGGAAACAACAGAGGTCATTCTCATGAGCACCCGATCCATCAGCTTCAACAGCGAAACCGCGCGCCGAAAGGTGCTGCTTACCCTCAAGAAGTACAGCTACCTCATTGCGATGATCCCGCTGGTGCTGCCGCCATTGCTGCTGGCCGCCGGTCAGGCCACCGATATGGTGAACCTGTTCGCCTGGGGCGTGCCGGTGGTGGTGTTCGGCCTCATCCCGGTGCTCGATATGCTGCTGGGTAAAGACGGGCTGAATCCGGATGAAGCCACCGAGGTGCCGGTGATGAACAACGAAAAGTTCTACCGGGCCATCACCCTGGGCTGGGTGGCCGCCTTTGCCGTATTGCTGGTGTGGGGCATGGTGATACTGGCGTCAGGAACCTTCAGCACCATCGGCAGCGTAGGCTGGGTTGTGTCCATCGGCATTGTGGGTGGCCTTGGTATCAACGTCGCCCACGAACTGATCCACAAGGACGGCCGTCTGGAGACCCGGGCGGGCGGCTTCCTGCTGTCACTGGTCTGTTACGCCGGTTTCAAGGTCGAGCACCTGCGCGGTCACCATGTGCATGTGTCCACCCCGGAAGATGCCTCGTCGTCACGCTACAACCAGTCGCTGTACGAATTCCTGCCCCAGGCCTACGTTCGTAACTTCCTCAACGCCTGGAAACTGGAAGCCGAGCGCCTGCAGCGCAAAGGCCACAAAGCCCTGAGCTGGCGCAACGAGCTGATCTGGTGGTACAGCCTCAGTGCCCTGGTTGGTGTTGGCTTCACGGTCGCCTTCGGCTGGCTCGGCGCGGCGTTTTTTCTCGGCCAGAGCTTCGTCGCCTTCACCCTGCTGGAAATCGTCAACTATCTGGAGCACTACGGCCTGCACCGTCGCAAACTGGATAACGGCCGCTATGAACGCACCACACCGGAACACAGCTGGAACTCCAACTACTTCCTGACCAACGTCTTCCTGTTCCAGCTCCAGCGCCACAGCGATCACCACGCCTTCGCCAAACGCCGCTATCAGGTGCTGCGCCACCACGACATTGCGCCGCAGCTGCCGGCTGGCTATTCCACGATGATCGTACTCGCCATGGTGCCGCCGCTCTGGAAGCGCGTTATGAACCCTCGGGTGGAGGCCTACTATCGGGGGGAGGAGCATCAGTTGGCTTCCTGATTTTGTGTTTGGGAGGCGGGGCAGGGGGTGGAGGTCTTTTTTAAAAACGTCGCTTTAACTCGCTTTGCTCAGACAGGCGACGTTTTGAAAAAAGACCTCCACCCCCTGCCCACAGAGCAAACTGGTTGAATTCAAAAATAAAATAAGAAAAGAAGAGCGAGAAAGGTGTGTTTCAGGATTGGAGATTACGAAAGACCGCTGGAGACGATGCAGTCAGGCTTTCAAGTTCTTCAAGCCCTGTTTGTGGGTAAACGAACAGAGTACAGAGGGTTGGGGTGTGGGGTGCTTTCTGCAGGGAAAACCGGGTGTCTGAGCGAAGCGAGTTCCGGTTTCCCGGAAGAAAGTACCCCACACCCCGACCCAAACTCCAAATGCCCGAATGCCCGAATGCCCGAATGCCACAGAAAAGGGCAAAAAACTTCAGAGCGTCTCTGAAGACCAAGCCAGGAAACTGGCACCTTACAGGCCTCGCAGGTTCGGTCTCTGACTGCGGGGCCTCTTTTTATCCCCATCAGGCTCCCTTGAAATCCAGCTGTAAAGCACGCAGGTATACTGTTTGAATTCTGACAAACAGAAAGGAACCAACCATGCCCAAGCACTTTGAACAGGCCGCCGGCCTGCACGAAGCACCGGTACCGGAAACGGAAGGCTACGTCTTCAACCAGACCATGATGCGCATCAAAGACCCCGAGCGCTCCATGGACTTCTACACCCGCGTGATGGGCATGCGCCTGGTTCGCAAACTCGACTTCCCGGAAATGAAGTTCACTCTCTACTTCCTGGCGTATCTGGATGACCGCCAGGCCAGCACAGTGCCCATGGACGACGCCCACCGCACCACCTTCATCTTCGGCCGTGAGGCCATGCTCGAGCTGACCCACAACTGGGGCACCGAAGACGATGCGGATTTCAGCTACCACAACGGCAATGACGAACCCCAGGGTTTCGGCCACATCGGCGTGGCGGTGCCGGACGTTTACGCCGCCTGCGAGCGCTTTGAAAAACTCGGAGTGGAGTTCGTGAAAAAGCCGGATGACGGCAAGATGAAAGGGCTGGCCTTTATCAAAGACCCGGACGGCTACTGGATCGAAATCCTGCAGCCGAACATGCTGGAGAAACAGCGCAAGGACAGCTGATTTGTCACTGGACGCCAGCCGGCCTGGCGGAAGTTGGCTTAATCCTCTGTCGCGGTGGCAGCGCCGGGTGTTTTCCCGGCGCTGCTCCGAGAGGCGATGATCACAGCCATGGTGAGGATCACCGCACCCGCAATACCAACCACCCCCAGAATTTCTCCCAGAAACAGCCAGGCCAGTAAAGCCACGAACAGCGGCTCAAGAGTCACGATGATACTGGAGAGTGTTGCCGGTGTGGATTTCATGCCGGCGAAAAAGCTCAGGTAGCCGATGCAGGTGGGCACTACGCCAATGTACGCCACCATCAGCCAGTGCCGGATGGTCAGTGATTCAACGCCGGCAAATCCGTCCATGACCAGCAGAATGACCAGCAGAATCAGTGCGGCTGTAGCGAAACAGATGAAGGCAGTGGTAAACACCGGTGTGCCGGTCGAGGTGTAGCGGCTGGTCAGGGTGAAGCCGGCGTAGACCATCGCCGCAAAGACCGCGACCAGAATGCCGGCCAGGCGCAATTCCCCCGCCGTGTCCATGTCGCTGACTACCAGCATGGAGGTCCCGAGGATCGCGGCCATCAGCGCGAGCACGGTGACCAGACCGGGTTTCTCCCCCAGCAACGGTGCCGCCATAATGGCCACCAGTACCGGTGCGAGGCACAGCGCAATGAGAGTGGCGATGCCCGCGCCGGTGAGATCCACCGCAATCAGATAGCTGCCCTGGTAACACGCCTGAAAAAGCCCCAGTGCAGCCAGAGGCAGCAGAATCTTTGGGGTGAACCGCGGCAGCCGGTCGGTGCCGGATTCGCGGCTGGTGATCGCCCTCTGTTCCCGCCACATCAACACGAAAAAGAACGGCAGCGCCACGGCCAGGCGCAGGAAACCGAGGGTGATGGCCTGAAGCTCTGTTCCGTTGAACAGAAACTTGGCGACTATGCCGGTTGTGGCCCACAGCAACGCTGCAAGGGCAATGAGAAGTGCACCGTGAATCATCGGGAAACGACCTGGCTTCGGGTTGCGCAAGGGCGTGAGATTAGCAGTGCAGTGGGAGCTATGCCAGTGGCGGAAGGTAGCGGAACCCGAAGGGCTCCGCCGGGCCGTGCTTACTTGACGGTGAGGCTGGAGGCGTTCTTCTCTACAGTGACTTCACCAATGCCTTTGACGTTGACCAGGTCAGCGGCGGACTGGAAAGGGCCGTTGGCTTCGCGGTACGCGACAATGGCTTCCGCCTTGCTCTGACCGATACCGTTCAGGCTGGCGAGGGTTTCGACGTCCGCGGTGTTGATGTTGATGGCGGTCGGTTCAGCGTGGACAAAGCCTGTGACGAGGCTGAACAGCAGAACCAGGGTGGCGATTAACGGGGTGCGTTTCATGGGAGTGAGCTCCTGAAGCTGGATACTATCGTTATGGTTAGGTGCCAGAACGCAGTCAGCAGGAAGTTCGCTTGGTGGATAATGGACACAAACTGGAAGGTATAAAAAGTGCACGGAACAGGACCACCTTCCATGTGGTCCCTTGCCCGTGGCTGACCCCCGCCTGATCCTTCAGGCTACACACGTCCTGTGTGCTTCATCCCTGGTGGTCGTCCCTGTCTGCCCGGTTCCGTGGGCTGCTCCGTATCCCTGGAGCCATCATCCTTGCGCCAACGTTCCTTGCTGGCTTGTCATCCTTGACGATGTTCATTCTACAGGGGGAACAATTTGCAGATATCGGACATTCGCTCTCGGTTTTGTGCGATATATCCTACGGATACGTGAGCCGTTGGCGCGGACCGAAAATGAACCGGAGTTCAGTGTTTACGCGGTCTCCGGGGCAATTGATTGCCCACCCCTATGAGCCGCTGCCGCTTCGCGAATTCGCTCCATGGTGATCTCGCGAACGGCCTTCTGGGAGGTGCGGATATGCTGTGTGAGTTTATCGGCGGCGGCGGTTGCGTCACCTGAGCGAATGGCCGCCAGAATTTCCGAATGCTCTTCATAGGTGGCATCCACCCGATCGTCCCGGGTGAAATCCAATCGACGAATGATTCGCAGCCGGTCGGTGATCTCACGATGGATGCGGGTCATCTCTCTATTGCCGGCGGCAGCCACCAGATCACAGTGGAAGCTTTCATCCAGTGCCCGTACAGTGCTGCCGACCGCTCGTTCTGAGGGATGATCCGGATTCCAGATCGCCGTCAGCGTTCGCACGGCCTGAGGCTGTTCGTCCAGAGCACAGATCTTGTGCATGGCGGCTCGTTCCAGCGTAATCCTCAGATCGTAGAGTTCCTCGACCTGCTGAAAGTCAAACGGCTTCACCTGCCAGCCACTGCGGAAGAGGACCTCTACGTAGCCTTCTCGTTGCAATCGATACAGTGCCTCTCTTACTGGGGTTCGGCTGGCACTCAGTCGGGTGCCGACATCACCTTCGCTGAATTTGTCACCAGGAATTAGCCGAAACTCAAAAATGTCCTCTTTTAAGGCTTCGTATACCCGGTCAGCCATGCTTTCTTTACGTTTAACCGCAGTTTTCCGAGTCATAACATAGCTCTTAAATGATGTTCCCACTGAACTTGGAAGCGGTGGAGGGGGAGTCTTTTTTCAAAACGTCGCCTGTCTGAGCAAAGCGAGTTTAAGCGACGCTTTTTAAAAAAGACTCCCCCTCCACCGCCAGGCACCCAAAGCAGAAGACCCTAGACTTTAATGCTCAGTATAGGTTCTCCGGGAGTTACGGCCTTTCCGGGAGACGTGTGCAATGCACTGATTTCGCCGGACAGGGTCGCGTTTATTTCGAACTCCATTTTCATAGCTTCTACGATGATTAATGGATCACCTTCTGTGACGATGTCGCCTGGCTTAACGAGACATTTCCAGATGTTGCCTGCTATTTCGGCGCTGATAAGTTCACCGAATTTCTCCAGATCGGATACATCCGCTTTTGGCGGTGCTTTCGCCAGTTTATCGAGCTCGGCTGCTTCGCTGTCTTTCCACAGGGCCACTTCTTTAGCGTAGGCCGCCTTTTGAAGTTCCCGGAAATCGGCGATTGAGTCTGCATTGGCGTCCAGGAATGCCTGGTGAGATTTCAGATCGAAAGTTTCCTCTTCGATCTTTACTTCCAACTGGCCGGCGCGGAACTGGTCGCGCATTTCGTCCAGCTCGGCTTCGCTCACCGGGTAATAGCACACCTGATCGAAGAACCTTAGCAGCCAGGGGGCGCCTTCGGCGAACTGGGGGTTCTTCAGGTATTTGTTCCAGATTGGCAGGGTACGGCCCACCAGCTGGTAGCCACCGGGCGAGTCCATACCGTAGATGCACATGTAGACGCCGCCGATGCCGACGGTGCCTTCCGCCGTGTAGGTTCGGGCGGGGTTGTATTTGGACGTCAGCAGGCGGTGCCTTGGGTCGAGCGGGACGGCGCAGGGGGCGCCCAGATACACGTCACCAAGGCCAAGAACGAGATACCGGGCTGAGAACAGTACGTCCCGCACTTCCTCACGTGTCGGCAAGCCGTTGATTCGCTGCATGAAGTCAACGTTGTTGGGCAGCCAGGGCGCGGTGTCGCGGACGGACTGGCGGTATTTGTCCACCGCTTCGAGGGTTGCGCTGTCTTCAAAGGCCATGGGCAGGTGGATCACGCGGCTGCGCACTTTCAGCTCGTCCGTGGGCGGCAGGGTTTCTTCCAGGTCCAGCAGGTATTCCATCAATGCCTGCTGTGGCAGCAAGCGGGCGTCGTAGCGCAATTGCAGGGAGCGCACGCCGGGGGAGAGTTCCAGCAGGCCACCGGGTTGCACGTCGGCAATGGCTTCCATCAGCGCGTGAATGCGCATGCGCACGCCCAGGTCCATCACGTTGGGGCCGTATTCCAGCAGGATGTACTGGTCGCCGGCCTGGCGGTAGGTGACTTCCGGGCGGCCGTCTTTCTCCGGCAAGTGGGCCAGAATGGTGGCGGACAGGTCGTTCAGCGGCGCCAATTGGGGCGCAACCAGCGGCACTTCCGGTGGCGCCATCAGGCTGGCGACGGCCAGTTCCTGGCGTTCCGACAGTTTCACCGCGGTGTCGTTATCAATGGCGACAAAACGGATGGTATCGCCCGGTTTGACCTGGCCGACTTTCCACAGCTCGGCCTTGGCGATGGTCACCGGGCACACGAAGCCGCCCAGGCTGGGGCCATCCTTGGTGAGAATCACGGGCATGTCGCCGGTGAAGTTGATGGAGCCGATGGCGTATTCGCAGTCGTGGATGTTGGACGGGTGCAGGCCGGCCTCGCCGCCGTCTTCTCGGGTGAACTCCGGTTTCGGGCCGTTCAGGCGGATGCCCAGGCGGTTGGAGTTGTAGTGCACTTCCCAGTCCTGCTGGAAGAATTTCTCGATGGACTTCTCGGTGAAGAAATCCGGGGCACCGTGGGGACCATAGAGTACGCCGATTTCCCAGTGATCGGGATAGGCCGGGATCAGGTCCGGGTCCGCGGGTGCCGGGTCGTGGGTTGGGGCGGTGGTGGTGCAGGCGGGCAAGTTGATCTGGCTGATGCCGAGCATATCACCGGGGCGTAGCGGCCGGCCGCCGTGGCCGCCGAACTGGCCGAGGGCGAAGGTGGAGCGGCTGCCCAGGTACACCGGCACGTCGAAGCCGCCGCGCACGGCGAGGTAAGTGCGGCAGCCCTTGGTGGCTTTGCCGACGGCCAGCACCTGTCCGGCTTTCACGGTAATGGGTTTCCAGAATTCCACCGGCTTGTCGTCCAGCGTGGCTTCGGTCAGTGCGCCGGTCAGCGCCACTACCGAATCCTTGTGAAACTTCAGGCTGGGGCCGATCAGGGTGGCTTCCAGCCCCGCCGCTTCGTGGTGGTTACCGACAATACGGTTGGCGATGCGGAAGGCGTAATCGTCCATAGGCCCACTGGGCGGCACGCCGATGTTCCAGTAACCCACGCGGCCGGGGTAATCCTGCACCGTGGTGTAGGTGCCGGGCTTGACCACTTCCGCCACGGAGGGTTTGAACTCGAAGGTTTCCAGCGCTCGCGTGGACACAACGCCGTCGGCAAAGCTCTTCTGGGCCACCACCTGGCGCAGGTAATCCAGGTTGGTGGCAATGCCCATCAGCCGGGTTTCCGCCAGCGCGGCCTGCAGTTTGGCCAGAGCGTCGTCGCGGTCTTTACCGTGCACAATCAGCTTGGCGATCATCGGGTCGTAATGGGCCGACACTTCGCTGCCGTTTTCCACCCAGGTGTCGACCCGCACGCCGTCTTCCGGCCAGTGCACGTCGGTGAGTTCACCGGGGGAGGGCTGGAAATCCTTCAGCGGGTCTTCGGCGTAGATGCGCACTTCCATGGAGGCGCCGTTCAGATTCGGTTGGAAACTGGCCAGGTCCGGGCTCTCGCCGGCGGCGATCTTCAGCATCCACTCGATCAGGTCCAGACCGGTGACACACTCGGTCACCGGGTGCTCGACCTGTAAGCGGGTGTTTACTTCCAGGAAATAGAATTCGTCCCGTTCCTCGTCGTAGATGTATTCCACGGTGCCGGCGGAGCGGTAGTTGACGGACTGGCCGAGGGACACGGCGGCATCCAGCATGGCCTGGCGGGTGGCCGCCGGCAGTTTCGGCGCCGGGGTTTCCTCCACGACTTTCTGGTTGCGGCGCTGCAGGGAACAATCCCGCTCACCGAGGGCAACCACATTGCCGTCGCCGTCACCGAACATCTGCACTTCCACATGGCGGGCGCGAGCGATGAAGCGTTCAAGGAACACGCCACTGTCATTAAAGAAGCTCTGGCCCTGGCGGCGCACGGTTTCGAAGGCTTCCCGCAGTTCGCTGTCGCTGTTGCAGCGGGTCAGGCCGATGCCGCCACCGCCGGCGGTGCTTTTCAGCATCACCGGGTAACCCAGGTTGTCTGCCACGCCCAGCGCTTCGTCCAGGCTCTCCAGCAAGCCGCTGCCCGGCGCCAAGGGCACGCCAGCGGCTTCCGCCAGTTCCCGCGCCCGGTGCTTCAGCCCGAATTCCCGCATCTGTGTCGGGGTGGGGCCGATGAAGGCGATGCCCTCGGCCTCACAGGTTTCCGCGAAGTCGGCGTTTTCCGAGAGAAAGCCGTAACCGGGAATGATGGCCTCGGCACCGGTCTGTTTGGCGGCGGCCAGAATCTGCGCCTTGTCGAGGTAGGTTTCGCTGGCGCCGTTGCCGGCCAGGGCCACGGCTTCGTCGGCGGTGGTTACGTGCAGGCTGTGGCGGTCTTCATGGGAATGCACGGCCACGCTGCCCACGCCCATGGCCTTGAGGGTGCGAATGGTGCGTACGGCGATTTCACCGCGGTTGGCAATCAATACTTTGCTGAACATGTTTGGGCTCTCCTTATGCCTGTCCGGATTTGAGGGCGGTGATGAAGGTGCGCCAGCCACCGAAGTCGGTCACGTCCCGGGCGCCTTCAAAGCCGTAGCCTTCGCAGATAAAGCCGTTGACCCAGCGGCCATCGGCCAGCTCCACATTGCCGATGCCCAGGGGCGCCGGAATCAGGTCAACGAAGGAGCCGAACTCGGAGCCGGCCATCTGCCATACCTCCACAATCATTTCGCAGCCGTCCTCCTGGCCGACCCGTTTGAGCCCGGGTTTCGGCGGCGTGGTGTTGGGCAGGGCGTACAGGCGGTAGTTGGCAGACGTAGTGGTCTGTTCCAGCAGCACCGCGTTGCGCTCGGTGAGCTGGGTGTTCAGGGGCATGCCGCTGAGGTGAGCACCCACTACGGCGACGGTAATGGTGTCCGCTGGCGCCGGTGCGACGGGTTCTTCGGTGGGTCGGTTCAGGTCGGTGGCGCCCAGCGGGGTGGGGTGGGCGTTCAGCCACTGGCTGGCCAGCCTCTGCAGTTCGGCGTCTTTCCAGGCACCGCTGATCAGGGTGACCCCGAACGGCAGGCCGTCGTCGCGGAAACCGGCGGGCACCGCCAGCGCGCAGAAATCCGCCAGGTTGACGAAATTGGTGTAGGTGCCCAGCTGACTGTTCAGGGTCACCGGGTCCGCATTCACCGCTTCAATGGTTGGGGCGGTCGGGGCCGTAGGCACCAGCAGGGCGTCGATATCCTTCAACTTTCCATCAATGGCCCGCACCAGCTCTTCCTTGCGGTACTGGGCCTTGAAGGTGTCGGTGGCGCTGAAACTTCCTGCCTTTTCGATAATGCCTTTCACCACCAGGTTCATCTCGCTGGCGTGCTCCGCCAGAAACCCTTCCACCGCGGCATGGCGTTCCGCCACCCAGGGGCCTTCGTACAGCAGCGCCGCCAGTTCCGACATCAGGCCAAAATCCATGGGCACCAGCTCCACATCCTGCTGGCGCCAGTTGCTGAGGGCGGTGTTCCAGGCCGCTTCCGCCTGTTGATCCCCGAACCACTGGGGCTGGTCGGGAATGGCCAGGCGTTTGATGGGGCCCTTGCGGCGAATGGCCGGTGCGTCGTCCGGCATTGTGGCAGGCGCCTGACGAGAGAACGCGTCGGTCGGCTGATAGCCGGCCATCACCTGCTGCACGGCACCGGCATCGCCTACGGTCAGGGCAAAGATCGATACGCAATCCAGGGATCGGCACGCCGGCACCACGCCTTCAATGCTGAACTGGCCTTTGGTGGGTTTCAGCCCCACCAGGTTGTTCAGCCCCGCCGGCACCCGGCCGGAACCGGCAGTGTCCGTACCCAAAGCAAACGGCACCAGCCCGCGGGCCACCACCGACGCGGAGCCGGAGCTGGAACCGCCGCTGACCACCTCCGGTTTGAAGGTATTGGGCACTGCACCATACGGGGAGCGAGTGCCCACCAGCCCGGTGGCGAACTGGTCCAGGTTGGTTTTACCGATCAGGATGGCGCCGGCGGCCTTCAGGCGGGCGACGGTGGCGGCGTCCTGCTTGGGTGCATAGGCGTACGCGGGACAGGCGGCGGTGGTGTCAAAACCCACCGCATCGATGTTGTCCTTCACCGCGAACGGCACACCGTATAAAGGCAGCGCTGCCCGATTACCGCCAGCCTGTAGCGCCAGATGGTCCAGATCCGCCAGTGCTTTCTTCAGGCCGACCTGATCGATCAGTGAGATCCAGGCCACATCTTTATTGGGGTCAGTATCCAGGCTGGCCAGCAGTTCGCCCAGCAGGGACTCCGGCGACTGGCCCTGACCATAGGCGGCACGCCAGTCGTGCAGTGTCCATCCGGTTGTTGAAGGCATGGGTTGTCCTCGTGCAGTTTGTCATCTTGTATACAACCTGATTGGCAATGCCCGTGCCATTTGGCGAAATTTCTGTAAAAACGATAAAAAACAGTTATTTAATGTTTTTGGTGGAAATGGTGGCCCAAAAGTGAGCGCCCAAAGCCGGTGCGAGCGCACCAAAACAGAACCATAAAACAGGGGGTTAAGGGGGTGTTGGTGCTGGCTGGGTACAGGTCGAATTGCTTGTATACTAGATAAGTGGCTGTTTTAGTGGAGTATATGGGTAATGTGGAACAGCAGATGCAGAGAGGGAAATGCGTTTACGACGAACGACATAACCCAACAAAGTAAAAGGACTCACACCATGAGCATCAAAAAACACGTGAAGCTGGGCCTCTCTGCACTGGCGCTGTCGGTATCCTTCCACGCCATGGCCGCGGAAGATCCCATCAAGGTCGGCATTCTGCACTCTCTGTCCGGCACCATGGCGATCAGTGAAACCGCCCTGAAAGACACCATGGAAATGCTGATCGAACAGCAGAACGCCAAAGGCGGCATCGATGGCCGTCAGCTGGAAGCCGTGGTGGTGGACCCCGCCTCCAACTGGCCGCTGTTCGCGGAAAAAGCCCGCGAGTTGCTGGAAAAAGAAGAGGTGGACGTGATCTTCGGCAACTGGACCTCGGTGTCCCGCAAGTCGGTATTGCCGGTAGTAGAAGAGCTCAACGGCCTGCTGTTCTACCCGGTGCAGTATGAGGGCGAAGAGTCGTCTGAAAACGTGTTCTATACCGGTGCCGCGCCCAACCAGCAGGCGATTCCCGCGGTGGACTACCTGAAGAACGAGCTGGGTGTAGAGCGCTGGGTGCTGGCGGGCACGGACTATGTCTACCCCCGCACCACCAACAAGATCCTGGAAACCTACCTGAAAGACATGGGTGTGGCCGAAGGCGACATCATGATCAACTACACGCCTTTCGGTCACTCTGACTGGCAGTCCATCGTCTCTGACATCAAATCCTTCGGCAGCGCCGGCAAGAAGACCGCCGTGGTCTCCACCATCAACGGCGACGCCAACGTGCCCTTCTACCGCGAACTGGGCAACCAGGGCATCTCGTCTTCTGACATCCCGGTAGTGGCCTTCTCCGTGGGTGAGCAGGAACTGGCCGGCATCGACACCGGTCCGCTGGTGGGTCACCTGGCCGCCTGGAACTACTTTATGAGCGTGGATAACGACGCCAACTATGACTTCATTGACGCCTGGATTGACTACAAAGGCGACGAAAAAGCCGTCACCAACGACCCCATGGAAGCCCACTACATTGGCTTCAACATGTACGTGGAAGCGGTGAAGAAAGCCGGCACCACCGACGTGGACGCGGTGAAAGACGCCATCATCGGCGTGGCCGTACCCAACCTCACCGGCGGCTACGCCACCATGATGCCGAACCACCACATCACCAAGCCGGTGCTGATCGGTGAGATCCAGGACAACGGCCAGTTCTCCGTGGTCTGGGAAACCTCCTCCACCGTGGCCGGCGATGCCTGGTCTGACTTCCTGCCGGGTTCCCGTGACCTGATCGCCGATTGGCGCGCACCGCTGAAGTGCGGCAACTTTAACGTCAAATCCGGCACCTGTGGCGCCTCTGCCGGCGAACAGGCCCTGGCCGACGCTGACTGATCTGCCGATCATATCGTGCAGAACGAACCCCGGGGCCGCGTGAGCGCCCCGGGTGTTTCCCGAGTTCCGAACCCATCCTTTCTCTTCAACAACAGGACGGACACATGGGCATCTCCCGATGGCTCGCACCCTTTTGTCTCAAACGCCTGAGCCTGACCGTGCTGATGGCACTCTCATTCCTCGTCGCCAGCCCGGCTCACAGCCAGACTGAAAGCCAGGCAGAAGCCGACCCCGGTCAGGCACTGCTCGCGGATCTGGCCGACGCCAACCCCAGGCAAATCGACGCCGCCATTGAAGCGATCGTGAACAGCGGTGATCCCCGTGCCAGAAGCTGGCTGGACGCCTTCGGCAACAATCGTCTGAGCCGCAACAAAGACACCGGGCAAGTGGTGGTGGTGCTGCGCAACGTGGGCCGCAACTGGACCATTGCCGACCCCCTCACCGGTGACAACCTGGGCGAGATCTCCCGCCGGGAGCTGGACCGGGTGAACATCAACAACGCCATCCGCGGAAAGCTGGAAGGCGTGCTGGCCATGCTGGACCTTTACTCGGACGACCCCGAAGTTCAGGAGAGCGCCGCCGAAGCCATGATGGGCAAAGTGAACGACAGTGTGGTGAACCCACTGACCAAATTACTGGAGCGGGACCTGCCGGGTCCGGTTCGCAATCGCATTGAAGAATCCGTTGCCATTTACCAACTGGAGCAGGGCGACGCCCTGGTCCGGGTCGAGGCCATCGACGTACTGACAGGAAGCCTCCACAGCAACGCCCGCGCCGCCCTCAATAATGCGGTGGCCGGTGACGATCCGGTAGCTGCCGCTCGCGCCAAGCAGGCACTGGTCTCCATCGAACAGAAACTGAAAATGAACCGCGCCGCTGAAACCCTGTATTTCGGGTTGTCCCTCGGTTCGGTACTGGTGCTGGCGGCCATCGGCCTGGCCATCACCTTTGGCGTAATGGGCGTGATCAACATGGCCCACGGCGAACTGATCATGCTGGGGGCCTACACCACCTGGGGCATGCAGCAACTGTTACCCGGCCAGCCAGGGCTGGCGCTGATCCTGTCCATTCCCGCCGGCTTCCTGGTGGCCGCGCTGGCGGGCATCGCCATCGAGCGCAGCGTGATCCAGCACCTCAAAGGCCGCCCGCCGGAAACCCTGCTGGCCACCTTCGGGGTCAGCCTGATTCTGCAGCAACTGGTGCGCACGGTGATCTCCCCCCTCAACCGCTCGGTGACCACGCCGGAATGGATGAGCGGTTCGCTGGTGATCAACGACGCGCTGTCACTGACCCTCAACCGCATGTACGTGATCGGCTTTGCCCTGGTGGTGTTCGCCGGGCTGATGCTGATCATGCGCAAGACCCGCCTCGGCCTGGAAGTGCGGGCGGTCACCCAGAACCGCGCCATGGCCCGGTCCATGGGCATTCGTGCCACGCGGGTGGACATCCTCACCTTCGGCCTGGGCTCCGGCGTGGCCGGTCTGGCGGGCGTGGCGCTGTCACAGATCACCAACGTGGGCCCCAATCTGGGCCAGAACTACATCATCGACTCCTTCATGGTGGTGGTGTTCGGCGGTGTGGGTAACCTCTGGGGCACCCTGCTGGCGGGGCTGTCACTGGGCACCATCAACCAGATCCTGGAACCCTGGGCCGGCTCGGTACTGGCCAAGATCATGGTACTGGTGCTGATCATTCTGTTCATTCAAAAACGGCCGAAGGGGCTTTTCCCCCAGAAAGGCCGGGCTGCGGAGGGCTGAGCTATGTGGTTAACAAGACCTTTGCAGGAACGTTCCACCCAGATCTTTCTCGGGGTGCTGTTCGCGGCGGTGGCGCTGGTCACCCTGCTGCACCTGATCATGCCGGAAGGCCACCCGCTGCACGTCAGCGCCTACACTGTCACCCTGCTGGGTAAATACCTGTGCTACGCGCTGCTGGCGGTGGCGGTTGATCTGGTGTGGGGCTACCTGGGCATTCTCAGTCTGGGCCATGGCGCCTTCTTTGCCCTCGGCGGCTACGCCATGGGCATGTACCTGATGCGCCAGATCGGCGATCGCGGCACCTACGGCGACCCGGTGTTGCCGGACTTCATGGTGTTTCTGAACTGGGATTCGCTGCCCTGGTACTGGCAGGGTTTCGACATGGCCTGGTTCGCCTTCATCATGGTGCTGCTGGCCCCGGGCCTGCTGGCGCTGGTGTTCGGCTTCCTGGCGTTCCGCTCGCGGGTGACCGGGGTGTACCTGTCCATCATCACCCAGGCGCTGACCTTTGCGCTGATGCTGGCCTTCTTCCGCAACGAAATGGGCTTTGGCGGCAACAACGGCCTGACCGACTTCCGCGACATCCTCGGCTTTAACCTGCGCACCGACGCCACAAGGCTGGGGCTGTTCATCGCCACCGGCATCGCGCTGGCCATCGGCTACGTGATCTGCCGCGGCATCGTCACCAGCAAGCTCGGCCGGGTCAGCATCGCCTGCCGCGACGCCGAAGCCCGCACCCGCTTTCTGGGGTACCGGGTGGAACGGGTGCAGCTGTTCGTGTTCGTGGTGTCCGCCATGCTGGCGGGTGTAGCCGGCGCGCTGTACGTGCCGCAGGTGGGCATCATCAACCCCAGCGAATTCTCGCCGCTGTTCTCCATCGAGATCGTGGTGTGGGTCGCCCTCGGTGGCCGCGCGACTCTCTATGGTGCGGTGATCGGCGCCATCCTGGTGAACTACGCCAAAACCGTGTTCACCGGCGTAATGCCAGACGCCTGGCTGTTCGCCCTGGGCGGCCTGTTTGTGCTGGTCACCGTGTTCCTGCCCAAGGGCATCGCCGGCCTGCTGCAGAAACGCAAAAAACAGGATGAAGATAACGACTCCGACCTAGATACAGCTAAACCCCGAGAGGCCACCGCATGAGCATGTTCGAGCAACTCAGCAACCGCGACCGCGTGTTCGACTTCCTCGCGCCCGTGGCCTCCCCGGTGGACGTGCGCCACGGCCCGATCCTCTATCTGGAAGACGTCAACGTGAGTTTTGACGGCTTTCGCGCCATCAACAACCTCAACCTCACCATCGACGACGGCGAGCTGCGCTGCATCATCGGGCCCAACGGCGCGGGCAAGACCACCATGATGGACATCATCACCGGTAAAACCCGGCCAGATACAGGCTCCGTATGGTTCGGCAGCCGCCACAACCTGCTCACCATGAACGAGCCGGACATCGCCAGCCTGGGCATCGGCCGCAAGTTCCAGAAACCGACGGTGTTCGAAGCCCTCACCGTGTTCGAAAATCTGGAACTGGCCATGGCGGCCGACAAGCGCATCTGGCCCACCCTGACCGCCATCATGAAACCGGAATACCGTGACCGCATCGACGAAGTGCTGGAAATGATCGGCTTGAAACAACTGCGGGACAAACCCGCCGGCATCCTCTCCCACGGCCAGAAACAGTGGCTGGAAATCGGCATGCTGCTGATGCAGAAACCGCGGCTGCTGCTGGTGGACGAGCCGGTAGCGGGCATGACCGAACAGGAAATGGAACGCACCGCCGAACTGCTCACCAGCCTGGCCGGTAAACAGTCTGTTGTGGTGGTGGAACACGATATGGGCTTCGTGCGCTCCATCGCCCGCCAGGTCACCGTGCTGCACCAGGGCAGCGTGCTGGCGGAAGGCACCATGGACCAGGTCTCCAACGACCCGGAAGTGATCAAGGTATACCTGGGGGAGGAGGCGTAATGCTCAAGATGCAGAAGCTCAACCAATACTACGGCGAAAGCCACACCCTCTGGGATCTGGACCTGGACGTACCCCAGGGCCAGTGCACCTGCGTAATGGGCCGCAACGGCGTGGGCAAAACCACCCTGATGAAATGCATCATGGGCGAAGAAACCACCAAGAGCGGCAGCATCGAATTTGCCCAGGACGTTGAACTGACCAAAAAGAAAATCGAAGATCGCTCAAGACTCGGCATCGGCTACGTGCCCCAGGGCCGACAGATCTTCCCGCTGCTGACCGTGGAAGAGAACCTGCGCACCGGTTTGGCTGTGCGTAAGGATGGTAGCAAGAAGATACCAGAGCGGGTGTATGAGCTGTTTCCGGTGCTGAAGGAGATGAAACACCGCAGAGGGGGTGACCTGTCCGGTGGGCAGCAACAGCAGTTGGCCATTGGCCGGGCGTTGGTGATTGAGCCCAGGCTGCTCATTCTGGATGAGCCGGGTGAGGGGATTCAGCCGAATATTGTGGCGCAGATTGGGGAGGTTATTCGCCGCCTTATCGAGGAAGATGGGCTTACTGTGCTGCTGGTTGAGCAGAAGTTGCCGTTTGCGCGGAAGTATGCGGATCGGTTTGCGATTTTGGATCGGGGGAGAAGGGTTGCTGAAGATGAGATTGCTGGGCTGACGGATGAACTCATCAAGAAGCATCTGACGGTCTAGCCGCCCGGGTTTTTTCCCGCTTCGAGAGTCTTAAAAACCCTGACTATAATGACTCCGTGCCGAGTGATGCTTGGCACGGAGTTTTTTATTTTCGAGCTAATTGAGGCGAACTACGCAAATTTTGGGGAGCAGCTCGACCAAGCATCGGCGATTGTCTACTAAACAGAAGCGAACATTCATAGAGTCTCAGATTCCCGCCGCTTTTTTCCCAGTTGAGTGCTTTGTCGTCCCGGCGGCGGTTGCTGATCTTCCCTCGGGCGTTGGCTGGATACGGAATCAGTGCTTATTCAAGCACTCATCCAAAAAATTTCCGTTAAAACTCTCGAACATGCCGTTCTGCGTTGGCTTTCAGGGCTGGATCAGTTTCAGCACAATTGAACCTGACCCATGATAAGGTCAGTCGGACATAGGATTACCTTCGGCTATTGCGAGGTCTGACCGACTTGCTGCGTTCTTCATAACAACCAGATGTTCGCTACGATTTTTATTAAATCGTGCGATCTCGGCGTCTGGGATGGCTGCGGCGGTAGGGATCTCGGCAGTCAGCGGATCGACGGGGCGGCCGTTAATGTGAAACTCGAAGTGCAGGTGGGCGCCGGTGCTGCGCCCGGTATTTCCTGACAAAGCAATTTTCTGGCCGCGTTTAATTGCGATGCCTTTGCGGACCAGGATCTTGTCGAGATGCAGATATCGTGTGGTGTGCGTGCCCCCGTGATCAATGTCGATGTACTTGCCAGCGTAAGGGTGATTGCCGATACGGGCGACAATTCCGTCTCCGGTGCTGATAATGGGTGTGCCGGTTGGCGTGGCAAGATCCACGCCGTTGTGAGGGGCAATGCGGCCAGTCACAGGGTGCAATCGCCTGGGATTGAAATGTGAGCTCACGCGGTAACGCTTTTTGGTAGGCAGTCGCAGAAAGGCGGGCGTCACGCTGTCGCCATTCTCATCGTAGTAATTGCCGTTGTCATACAGAAAGGCGTAGTGGGTTCTGGTAGAGCGCTCCAGAGAAAGGGCTTCGATGCGGGTCTTCCCGGTGCTTTCGGTACCCGTCATTTCGTGGCCAATGATGACTGAGAATCGATCGCCGGCCCGGAGATCCCTGCGGAAATTGAGTTGCCTTCGCAGAAGCTGGTCGATCAGAAGGATCTGCGCCTGCGTTACGCCCGCTTGCATAGCCGAGGCGTAGAAGCTGCCATGGATCGTGCCCCTGAGCACCTCGGAGACCCAGAAAGTCTCTTCTTCGAACGCCTGGTGCACGAAGGCGCCATCGGGTTGGCGTGAGTAGGTAACGTGGCGTGCCGGGTCGAGATGCACAACCAGTTCTGAAAATTCTCCCTGCTCATCGAAGTTCAGACCGAGTCGGGTTCCAGGCCTCAGCGTTTCTAAATGCAAATACTCGGCGTCTGCTGCCAGAATCTCCTGAAGGTCCTCCATGGGTGCTTTGCTTGCCTGGAAAATCCGGCTCAATGTGTCTCCAGTTTCAATGCGCCAGTCAACGGTTTTGCCCGTTGGGCGCTCCGCCGTCTGATGGTCTTCCGTGCCGGCGGTTTCAACGGCCCCTGTCGGAACTGAGTTCGATTGGTTCCCGCGCTCCGGCATTTCCGATGGCAGAGCGGCCACTGCCGGCGACGATTTGAGTGGCATCAGGTTTGCCGTCAACAGAACGGCGGCCGCCAGGGTAAGCGCGATTTTCTGGAATGTTGAAAACAATGAAAAGATCTTCATTTTCTGAGTCTCTATGCCACGTTCTGACCGTTCGACAATTGACGGTTCGTTCGACGTATTACGGCGTTTACCACATTTAAGGCGACGAACAGGAAGGCGACAACGCACACAATGGTTGGCCCCGTTGGCGAATCGAAGTGATAGGAGAACGCTAGACCTGCAACATTGGCGCAAACACCGACGATGGCAGCCATGACCGCCATGGCTTCCGGCGTCCGGCTGAATCGGCGCGCTGTGGCTGCTGGAATGATCAGCATGGCTGCAATCAACAGAACACCGACCACCTTGATCGCGACGGCCACCACAATGGCCAGCGCGATGGTGAGCACCAGTTGCTCCCGGCGCGGCGATATTCCGCTGGCAAGCGCCAGGTCAGGATTCAGGGTCGATAACATCAAGGCAGACCATCGATATCCGATCATAACAAGAACCAGGACAGCGCCGCCCCAGATAACGGCCAGATCTGTTTTGCCCACGGCAAGGATGTCTCCGAACAGGTAGGCCATCAGGTCGATTCTTACCCCCGACAGAAACGACACGGCGACCAGCCCCACCGCCAACGCAGAGTGGGCCATAACGCCGAGCAGGGTGTCCATGGCATATCCCCGGCCGCTCAGTGTCGAGACCGTCACCGCCATCAGAAGCGATATTAGCAGCACGCCGGCGAAAATCGGTGTCGAGAGAGTGAGTGACAGGGCGACACCGAGCATGGCTGCATGAGCCGTAGCATCACCAAAATAGGCCATGCGTCGCCACACAATAAAACAGCCCAGAGGAGCCGCAGCAATCGATACGCCAACGCCTGCAAGTGTGGCCCGAATCAGGAAGTCATCCAACATTATACCGCCTCACGCATAGAGCCCGCCTTGTGGTCATGATCTCTGTGGCTATAAAGCGCCAGTGTGTCATCGTCGTCTTCAAACCCGAACAGCGCGCGGTATTCGGAGGAATTGCTGACCACCTCCGGTTTACCTTCACAGCAGATACGTCCGTTCAGACAGATCACCCGTTCAGACTGGCGCATGACTACTTGCAAATCATGGCTCACCATAATGACGCCACAATTCAGCGAATGCCTGATGCGGTCAATCTGCTTATAGAAATTTGCCGTGCCCCGACGATCCAATCCCTGGGTCGGTTCATCAAGAAGCAGTAGATCAGGCTCCTCCAGAAGCGCTCTTGCCAACAAAACACGCTGCAGTTGCCCCCCTGATAATGACAACAGTTGCTGGTCCAGAAGGTCGGGTACACCTGCATTAGCCATGGTTGACCGAATGGCGGGAGCTGAGGCCCTGCGAGGCAGTTGCAGAAAACGCTTAACCGTCATGGGTAGGGTTTCATCGATGTGAAGTCGTTGGGGGACGTAACCAATCGAGAGCCCAGGTGAGAGAACGATTCGCCCGTTAGAGGGTTTAAGGGCCCCGATTATGGTTTTAAGCAACGTCGACTTTCCGGATCCGTTGGGACCAATAACAGTCACAATATCGCCGCGCTGAACCTGCAGGGTAATATCCCTCAGTATGGGAGTCTGGCCAATCTGAACGGACAGATTGCGAGTTTGAATCAACATTGAAAAATCCTCGATGGACGCTTTCCTCTTCCGGGCCGGCTGTCTCTCTTAAGGCTCCTGGTGACGTGAGGGTTCTAAAATTTAATGTTATGTTATAACATAACAATAAACGCGTCACGCTTAGTCGTCACTTTTAATCAGTCCCGAACGCATCAGGAGTTCTCGATGATCCGATCATCCTTTGTAGCAGGTTTAGCCTTGAGTCTTTTGCCCATAAACGGTTGGGCGACCGGTCCCAAAGTCGTTGTTGATATTGCGCCACTGCATTCGATTGTTGCCGAGGTCATGAATGGCGTTGGAGAGCCAGCGCTGTTGATCGAGCCTGAAGCGTCACCGCACAGCTATTCCCTACGCCCCTCTGAAGCTGAAGCGCTTGCCGAGGCTGACGCGGTTTTTTGGATAGGTGAAGGCCTCACTCCATGGCTGGAAAAGTCCCTCGATACGCTGGCAGGAGACGCACAGCGAACAAAGATGATGGCAGTAGAGGCCACAACCACTCACTCATACCGCGAAGGAGCCACCTTTGAGACTCACGATCACGACGACCAGGGAAATGAGAAGCATGACGATGCTTCCCACGACGATGGTCATGGTTACGAGTGGGCTGGAGCGTTTGAGCTTTCCGCTGGTGAGTATGTATGGTCATTTGCGAAAGTTGATGGTGATTACGCAGATCCGAAGATGAAAATGGCCATCATTGAAAGCGATGCAAAAGGAGAGGCTGCCATTGAAAGCGAGGAGAAAGCGGCGGAAGACTTAATCAAGTCGCCTCGCTCTTCAAAGCGAGTGCATGGTGAATTGCTCACACCGAACGACAGTAATGCATACCAGTTGATGTTCGATCCGGATAGAAATGTGACAGAATTCCGGATTGTTGTTGAAAAGGAGGGTGTTTACACATTCTTTACTGAACATATGCCTTTTGAATTTGAAGCGGAAGAGCATTTTTTTAAAACGACGGACAGGCAGGACGTTGAACCGATATCTCAAAAACCTGACAGCGTGGATCATCACCACCACCATCCTCATGACGGTAAGGACCCCCACGCCTGGCTGGATCCCATGAATGCGAAGATATGGGCCGGCGAGATCGCAAGAGTGCTCGCTGCTATTGATTCATCCAATACCGAGGTCTATCAACAGAACGCCGAGGCATTTGCTGAATCCATGGATGAACTGATGGCTTCTCTTGATGAGAGAGCGACGCGCCTGGATGGCACACGCTTTATTGTTTTTCACGATGCTTACCAATACTTCGAGCGTCGTTTTGATTTGCCAGCGGCCGGCGCAATCTCGATCTCTGATGCTTCTGATCCAAGCCCGGCACGAATTCGGGAAATTCAGGGGCTGGTCTCAGAGCTCGGGGTAACCTGCGCCTTTGCAGAACCGCAATTCAACCCAGGTCTGCTCGACACGGTGTTTGAAGGTTCAGAGGTCAGGACCATTGGCGTAATGGACCCGTTGGGCGTGGAGATCGACGTCGGTCTTGGTCAATACCCGACGTTAATCAGGCAATTAATGAGTAGTCTCGAGAAATGCCAATAACAGGTTTTAGAAAGCCGGTCTCGTACTGGAGTGCTATGGGTAGTGAATGTTATGGCTAGCCTGACACCAAACCAGCAAAGGGTTTTGCATGTGCTTCAGCAGGAGCAGGCGCCTCTGGGCGCCTATGCCATCCTTAAGAAAACCGGCTTTCGGGGCGCAATCCAGGTCTAAAGAGCCCTGGAGAAGCTTGCCGATTTCGGGCTCGCCAGAAAACTTGAAAGCATGAATGCTTACATTGCCGTTTCTGTCAGCGCCCAGTCCTCGCCCACGGCTTTCGCAATTTGTGACCGTTGCGGCCACATCCATCAAGTTGCGGATGCCACCGACATTCAGCGTTTGCAAGATGACCTAGCCCGGATGAATTTTAAGGTGGGGCGATCCGTTGTTGAATTTCACGGTGTGTGTTCCTTGTGTTCCGACGAATCAAGGGAAGCCAGGCACCGACCACCTCTTCCGAAACCGAAGCAGGCTTAGCATGAACAAAGAAATGCCAGATGTTGCCAGCAATGAAGCCCCGCAAATCCGTGCACCGCTGGAATGGGTCGGGATGAGCCGGATTGATATACCTATCCATATCTCTGAACAGGGTTGCCCGGGGCTGGTCCATGCTGTTGTGGACGCCCAGGTCAATTTGCCCGCGGTAACTGTCAAAGGCATTCACATGTCTCGCATATACAGAATGCTTGATGAAATGTCGTGCCAAGAGGCAATAATAGGCCCCAGACATTTACGAAAGCTTCTCGAGCAAATGGTTGCCAGTCACCGCGATTGCTACACCGACGGAGCAAGGGTGGTTCTGGATTTTAGTCTGCTTGCCAGGCGGGCGGCTCTGCGGTCACCGGAACTGGCGGGGTGGAAGGGCTATCCAGTGCAACTTGAGGCCAGGTTGGACCAAAAGTCGTTCTCGTTAAGAGCGTCGGTTCTGGTGGAATATTCCTCCACCTGTCCCTGTTCAGCAGCCTTGTCCCGTCAGTTGGTGGCCGATGGTTTCAGGAAGAGCTTCCCTGAGAGTGTCGGGCTGATGGCTGAGGATGTGGCCGCCTGGCTGGAAGAGAACGCCACGCTGGCCACGCCTCACAGCCAGCGCAGCGAGGCACGTGTGAACGTGGATATTCCGGTCTCTGCCGAGGGCTTCGGCCTGATGACACTCATTGACCAGGTAGAGTCAGTTCTGGCAACGCCTGTCCAGACCGCTGTCAAACGAGCGGATGAGCAAGCGTTTGCGTGGCTTAATGGCCAGAATCTGATGTATGTAGAGGATGCAGCCCGACGAATTCAGAATGCCCTTTCAGGACGTTACCACAACCTCCAGACCCACGTGAGACACCTGGAAAGTCTCCATCCCCATGATGCCGTGGCGTCTGCCAGCGGGGATTTTCAGGGGGTGATTTGATGGGCTCTGACCGTATCCAGCTCTACAACACGCTTGCCGGCCGCAAGGAGCCACTAAGCACCGAGCTTCCCGGACGGGTAACCATGTACGTGTGTGGGCCAACAGTCTACAACTATGCGCACATTGGCAATGCCCGGCCCGCGGTGATCTTTGATGTGCTGGCCAGACTGCTGCGCTTTGACTATTCCTGTGTGCTCTATGCCCGTAATTTCACGGATGTTGATGACAAGATCAATGCCGCGGCGGCTGCCGAAGGGGTGAGCATCAAGGCGCTTACGGATCGGTATATTGATGCCTACCACGAGGATCTTGAAGCCTTAGGAGTCGAAGCTCCGGATTTGGAGCCCCGAGTCACAGAGCATATTCCGGACATCATAGAGTTGATTCAGGCTCTGATGGTTCGGAGGCACGCCTATGAAGCATTGGGGCACGTGCTCTTTCATGTGCCCTCCTATTCCGATTATGGGGCTTTGTCTAAACGGAAACCCGAGGACATGCTTGCCGGTGCCCGGGTAGAGATCGCCCCCTACAAAAGAAGCCCTCTGGATTTCGTGCTCTGGAAACCATCAACCGGCGATCAGCCCGGCTGGGCAAGCCCCTGGGGCCGTGGTAGGCCGGGGTGGCATGTGGAATGTTCCGCCATGATTGGCAAACACCTGGGCACAACGATCGACATTCATGGTGGTGGACAGGATTTGATATTTCCACACCATGAAAACGAAATCGCCCAGGGTACCTGTGCGAATGGTACCCGTTATTGTCGAAGCTGGGTTCACAACTCCTTTGTCACCGTGGATGGACAGAAGATGTCCAAGTCACAGGGTAATGTGCTGTTGATCCGTGATTTGCTTGCTAAAGCTCCCGGTGAGGCTATTCGCCTGGCTCTGCTGTCGACCCATTATCGCAATCCCCTCGACTGGAACGAGCGCCGCCTGCCTCAGTCGGTCGGGACCCTGGCCCGCTGGTACAGCTGTCTGGCCGACGCGGAGAGTGACACGTGCCAGCAGATCGGTGCTGAGTGCGAGCCAGACGCGGAAGTTCTGGCAGCCCTTCGTGATGATCTTCACGTGTCCCGGGCTTTGAAACGGCTGCATGAGCTATGTCAACAAATGCAGCGCGCCGATACTCGCGAGGGGGCGAGAGAAGCTGCGCGGACATTCCGTGCCTCGGCAGGCATGCTAGGCCTTCTTCGCGCGCCCAGTCACGTGGCGCTTGCTGATTTGTTCGGTGCTGAATCAAGCAGTAGTCGCGAGGAATTGCCACCCGAACTCATTGAGGCAATGGTCCGTGAACGGCAGGAAGCCCGTGATCAGAAGGATTTCGCGCGTGCCGACGCGCTCAGGGAGCAACTGAAGCGGGAGGGTGTGGTGATTGAGGATACGGCACATGGCCCGCATTGGCGTCGGGAACACGAGCCTCTTAGATAAATCGGCAACGCGCAGATGCTCTCGTGCTGATCGGCCGAGCTTCTCCGCAAACATTTTAGAAGGAAGAAATCAGATGATTCCCCAAACCTACGAAGAATGGCGACACTGCATCACCGTGTTCTGCAACCAACCTCTGACCAGAGTGTACATCGACCAACGAATTAGGGCATTGAACACGCCAAGTGACCATATGACTGCCAAGTTTGTCCAGCTTTATGGAGAGGATCAGCGGGCGCGCATGCTTGAGTGGTTTGAACGAGCCAGGAGCGAGCTTTGATGCAGAAACATCTGAGCGACAGGAAGAGGGAATGATCTGCACAACAAGAAGGTCGGCTACAAGATCCACGCCGGCAGCTGAGGCGAACACATGAGCAAGATACTTATTCGAAATGCATCCACGGTAAAACGCCTGTTGGGAATGGCTTCTGACGACCGGGTGACCATCCATGTCGCCACTGAAAATAACAGAATTGCGTCGGTTTCCGAGCAGCCTATTGAGGGGTATTTTGATAGCGTAATAGATGCGACCGGATTGTTTTTGTCACCAGGCCTGGTGGATCCTCAGGTTCATTTCAGAGAGCCGGGTTCAGAGTACAAGGAAGATATCGAATCAGGCAGCAGAGCGGCTGTTAAAGGCGGCTTTACCTCGGTTATTTCTATGCCAAACACCCGCCCAACAGCGGATAACCCCGAAGTGATCGCCTTTATGGTCAATCGCTCCAAAAAATTGGGTATCTGTAAAGTTTACCCAACGGGGGCTCTGTCTATGGGGCTTGCTGGTCAAACCATGACTGATTTTGCTGCCTTAAAAGGAGCCGGAGCCGTTGCTATTACGGATGACGGCAAAGGCGTGCAAGATGACAAACTGTTTCTTCAAGCGTTAAGAAGCGCCAGGCAGCTTAACTTGCCCGTATTGGATCACTCTGAAGATGAGTCGCTGTCCAATGGCGGCGCCATTCACAAGGGCGACATATCGCGAAAATTTGGAGTAAAGGGCATCAAGGCCAATTCGGAATCCGTGCACGTAGAGCGTGGCTGCCGCATGAGTGAGGAGACGGGTGCCCATTATCATGTGTTGCATATTTCTACCAGAGAATCCATTGATGCCGTGCGATTTGCAAAGGCAAAAGGCATTCCGGTGACCGCTGAGGTATCACCGCATCACTTACTACTGTGTGATGAAGACATCCGCGTGAGAAAAGACAACAGCCTGGATGCAAACTGGAAAATGAACCCACCATTACGGTCTCGTGCCGACAAAGAGGCCTGTCAACAGGCTTTGCTAGACGGTACGATTGACGCCATCGCCACCGACCATGCGCCACACTCGCCCACTGAAAAAGCGCAGCCTATCGAATCGGCGCCATTCGGTATCATTGGTCTGGAGACTGCATTCCCGCTGATTTACAGCCATTTTGTACGAACTGGGCAACTGTCACTGGCCAGCTGTATTGACCTCATGAGCAAGCAAGCGGGAGCATTGTTTAACCTTGAATGCGGGCGCATCCAAGTGGGGGCTGCAGCTGACCTTTGTTTGCTTGACCTGGAAACAGCATTTGTCGTCTGTGACACATTTTTCGCCTCAAAATCGACAAACTCGCCGTTTATCGGTGAAACACTTTACGGCCAAACCCGAATGACCATGACCGAGGGCCGAGTTGTTTACGGCTGATTTGTTTAACAACTCTGCTACCTTTACTTGTTCTGCAGCGCTAAAAACGCCTGAGCATTCTCCAGGAATGCATTCAGGTAGTCGATTTCGGCATCTTCCCGCCGGATGCCTAGGTAAATCTGTTTAGTGATGCCCTTTTTGCCGAAACGGGTGGGGGTGATGGGATACCGTTTGAATTGCCACAACCATCGAGAGTGAACATATCATGAAAGAAACGTCTGACCAGTCTCAGCCCGCCGGGCCGGATGCTGTTAGCTTTGCCCCCAGAAACTCCATTGAGCAGGTGGAGGAGCAGGCTGAACTGGCCCCCAAATTCGATGCTGATGGACTGATCACCTGTGTGACCACCGATGCCGACAGCGGCGAGGTCCTGATGCTGGGCTATATGAACAAGGAGGCGCTGGAGAAAACCATTGTTACCGGCGAGGCCTATTACTGGAGCCGCAGCCGGCAAGTACTCTGGCACAAGGGGGCAACCAGCGGGCTAGTCCAACGGGTTGTCGAGATGCGGATTGACGATGATCAGGACGCGGTGTGGCTGCGGGTCAAAGTGGCCGGCTCCGGGGCCAGCTGTCATGTTGGTTACCTCTCATGCTTTTACCGGCAGGTGCCTCTTGGGGCTGGCAGGGTAAATGGCGAGGCCCTGGTGTTTGTTGAGCAGCACAAAACCTTTGATCCCGCTGACGTCTATGGCGATGCGCCCAACCCGACAAAGCTTTGAGTAGCGAATGAAGCGAGTTTCGCCATGGATCAGGCCTGCCCGTATCGCGCCTCCAGATTCACCCAGAAAATTTTGCCGGCTGCATCTCCAACGAGAAATCGCATCGCGGACCCGGTTACCGCAATGGCTGTAACTTCACTGCCGGTTGAGCCCCTAAAAACATAGTCTCCGGCTTCGTCGTCGGTGCGGCTCATAAGTACGGCTCCGTCCTGGAAGCCAGCAAGCACCTCGGGTTGGCCCGGTAAGCCCCGAACCGCAGTGACAATCTGCTCGCCACCAGAAGCGCCACGCCCAGGCTCACGATCCATCGGCCCGGACTTGCTATCGAACGGCCACCAGATGGCTTGGTCAGCGCCGCTGGTGGCCAAAACCGGCAAGTTCCCCACCCAGTCCATTGCACGGGGCTTTGCAGGATAACCGGACATTTGCATGTCGGCCCGGTCCCGGAGTCGCCAGCCATGAAGTGCGTTCTCTTGCATGATGGTTACGACAAACTTGCCATCCGGGCTCCAGGTGACACCGATATGCGACCCGGCCCAGGCAAGCTTGCGCTGCTGCCAGTTCCGTTTGCCCCGTTCCCATATGGTGACGCCTCCGTAATGGGCCACGGCCAGCCGTTTGCCCGTGGGGTCGAAGGCAATGCCGCCCACGGTGCTGGGGTGTTCAAAGTGTTCAGGTTCTGACACTCCTCTGCGCCAGACATGCACATTTCGCCCAACGGAGCAGGCAACCCGGCCTGTCTGCTCATGGGCCGCGACGCTATCGACCCAGGCGCCGCGGAAATCGGCCAGGGTCTCGACGAGGCCGTCTACCCGAACGCGCAAAAACCGCCCATCGTCGCCACCGGTAACCACCGCGGTATCGGTCTCGCGGGCCATGGCCAGAACGACGCCGTCGTGGGCGTCAATGATCTGCACGCTGCCGTCCGCCGCGAACAGGCGAAGCCGCCCGTCTCCATGGGCCGTGATCACCTGCTCGTCAAGGGGAACGGCACCCGTTACGGGCGCGCCTGTCTCAGTCCAGTGTCCTAATGCTTCCAGTTTGCTCGGCGGGAACCTGAGCTCTGTAATGTCCGTCGTACTTAAGCTGTTTGGCATGATGCAAAACCCTGCTCAAGACCCATATCGTCCAGCCCTCTGCCGATAAATACCAGGCGGGATTGGCGTGGTTGACCTACAGGCCAGTCACCCATAAGATCGCCCTCCATCAGCATATGAACCCCTTGAATCACATACCGTTCCGACTCGCCCTGGATGTCGAGAATGCCTTTGGAGCGGAGAATATCCTGACCCTTTTCTCTCAGCAGTTCCCCGAACCAGGTATTGAATTTCACCGGATCCAGAGGGCTATCAGCCTGCAGCGATACGCTGGTGACGTCATCGTCATGTTCATGGGCATGGTCGTCTTCCAGAAAATGGGGCTCAATCTCCAGCACCCGTTGCAGATCAAACGCATTCTGGCCCAGAACGTCGTCAATCGGAACGTGACAACGCTCGCTCTTGACAATACGCGCGTACGGGTTCATGCCCCGAATCCGCGCCTCAACCCGGGCCAGGTCGTTTGCATCCACCAGATCGATCTTATTTAGAAGCACGATATCCGCAAAGGCGATCTGTTCAGCGGCCTCGTGGCTGTCTTTTAGCTGGGATTCGAGGTGACGGGCATCCACGAGAGTGACAACGGCATCGAGACGAGTTTTGTCAGCCACATCTGCGTCCATGAAAAAAGTTTGTGCCACCGGCGCCGGATCGGCCAGCCCGGTTGTTTCCAGCAGGATGGCATCGAACCGGTCGGCGCGCTTCATCAAGCCGCCCAGTATGCGGATCAGGTCGCCGCGGACAGTGCAGCAAATGCAGCCATTGTTCATTTCGAACACTTCTTCATCGGCATTCACTACAAGGTCATTGTCGATCCCGGTCTCACCAAACTCGTTGACGATCACGGCGTATTTTTTTCCGTGCTCTTCGGTAAGTATTCTGTTCAATAGCGTGGTTTTGCCGGCTCCCAGGAAGCCGGTCAATACTGTAACGGGGGTTTTCGCCTTCATGAGCTGCTCCTTGGATGATTCAGTACGTTATAATATTCCATTTTTGTTAGGCAACACGCCTGGGCGGACTAGAGAATGCGAGGCGCGATATAGCGCTGCCCGTCAGGAGGTTTTCTTGCGGAGCTTTTTGAGACGCGCCGACGCATCCTTAACTGCGGCCTGTTTCTCCGGCCGTTTCATCTTTTTCCAGCCCTTGATTTGGGCTCGGGTACGCCCACAGCCAACGCAAATGTCGCCACTGAGTTGGCAGACGGATGTACAGGGATTATCAATAGGCTTGGCCATAATCAGTGCCTGGTTCGCCTTATCTGCGCCAATCGCGCCAGCCAGTCCCCGTTCCGGGCCTTACGGCAGGCTTCCTCGCTATCGAACTGAAGGCAGGCCGAAATAAGTTGGGGGTCAATGCCCGTTTCCTCAAGAGCGACCCGAGTCAATGCCCGCATGCGATGGTCGTCACCACTGGCCAATGCCCGATCGAGGTTCGCCTGGGTGTCGAAGATCCAGGTAACCCGCAGCCCAGCCGGGAATTCGTGGTTGCCGTTGTCGTGAGTAAGCCAGCTAAAACCGGGTATCTCTGCCTTGGCGGTCTCGCAGGCGTCGGTCAAGGATGCGATGAGTTGACGTTCTATCTGTTGCTGTTTACGTTTTGGGCTAACCATGGCTGATGTCCTCTTCAGGCTTGGGCGAAAGCGAAAAAACGCCCATCGTCTATACTGTAATGGGTTGCGAAGCGGTATCGAAAACATCGAAAAATGCGCCGGACCCTAACGACGAAACTAACGCATTTGCGGGAGGCTTACATGAGCTGCAACGTTCACAAAAATCATCCCCACGAACATGGCCCCGACTGTGGTCACACGGCGATAGAACATGACGGTCATGTTGATTACCTGCACGATGGTCATCTGCACCATCTGCATGGAGATCATGTCGATGAACATCGGCTTGAGGTCTCGGACACCAATCCGGACAGCTGCACCCCGAACCATACCTGTGCAGGCCACGAGCCAGGGCATGTTCATGGACCAGGGTGCGGTCATGAACCGGTTCCCCACGGTGACCACATAGACTATCTCGTTGATGGCCACCTGCATCACCCCCACGGGGATCATTGCGACGACCACGGTCCCGTGAAAGTAGTCCGTTGAGCGCTTGCACGCTCGAATGCCAGACGTGGTGGCAAACGTCTCCTAGTACCGGTAGTTCAGCTCCTTTCGCTCGTTCAGGGTTTTGACCTCCGCACACAGTTCCGCAGTGGGGCGTGCCAGAAGCCGGGGTATCCCGATGGGTTCCCCGGATTCCCGGCAGTAGCCGAAATTACCGTTTGATAAACGCTTGATCGCAGCCTCGATTTTCGGGAGCAGGCGTCTTTCCCGATCGACAATGCGCAGTGCCAGTCTCGACTCTTCCTCGTAAGCGGCTCGATCCGCCTCATCGTTCATTTCCGGCGGGCTCGCCAGCTGCTGTTTGGCAGCCTCGATGCTGTCCATGGTTTCGGTGCGTAAGCCTTCCAACAATTTTCGAAAGAACGCCAGTTGCGCCTCGTTCATGTAGTCGTCGGCTGGTGCCTGCCGAATCTCATTTCGCGTCATCGTCATTATGGCCTATCTCCAGGTAGGAAAGGGATCATTGAGGGTCTGCCAGAACTCTTTGCCCGCGAGCAACTGCTCGTCATCCAGCAGACATTCGTCCAGCTGGCGGGTTATGAAGTCCCGATCCAGGTTCTGGCCAATGAACACCAGCTCCTGGCGCATATCGCCAAAGGGTTCCTCCCAGCTTTCCATGATGGCCGTTCGATATTCCGGGTCTTCTGGCCAGTTGGTTTCCGGCACGGCCTTCCAGAACATGCCGGCAAAACCATAGCGGGCAATACCGCCTGCCTGACTCCAGCTGCCTGCGAATTCGGGGCGGGTTGCGAGCCAGAAGTAACCCTTTGACCGAATCAATTTGCCTTTCGAGGTTCCCTCGTGAAGGAAATCGAAGAACTTGGCGGGATGAAAAGGTCGGCGTGCGCGATACACGAAGCTTGAAATACCATACTCTTCGGTTTCAGGAATGTGCTCGCCGCGCATTTCCTTGAGCCATCCGGGCGCCTGCTGAGCACGTTCGAAACTGAAACTACCGGTCTCCAGCACCTTTTCGAGCGGCACTGCGCCCTGGGAGATCGGAATGATTTCTGCTTCCGTGTTGAGGCTGCGGAGCACCCCTTTGAGCCGTTCCAGATCTTCCGGGCTAGCCAGGTCGGTCTTGCTGATCAGCAGGATGTCACTGAACTCGATCTGGTCCACCAGCAAATCCGCAACGCTGCGCTCGTCTTCTTCGCCAAGGCTCTCGCCGGTTTCCTGGAGTGACTGCGCCTCGTCATAGTCCTTCAGGAAGTTCACCGCATCCACCACGGTCACCATGGTGTCCAGGCGGGCGATATCAGACAGGCTTACGCCGTCTTCGTCGGCAAAGGTAAACGTCTCAGCCACCGGCAGGGGTTCTGAAATACCGGTGGACTCGATCACCAGGCAATCAAAGCGCCCTTCGGATGCCAGTTTCCGGACCTCCACCAGCAGGTCCTCCCGGAGCGTGCAGCAGATGCACCCATTACTCATCTCAACCAGCTTCTCTTCCGAGCGATTGAGGGTTACCTCCTGCTGGACCTGAGCCGCATCGATGTTGACCTCACTCATGTCGTTCACGATCACCGCCACGCGTTTGCCCGCGCGGTTGTTGAGAATGTGATTGAGAACCGTGGTTTTGCCGGCGCCCAGAAAGCCAGACAGCACCGTGACCGGTAGCCGCGAGTCAGATTGGCTCATTCATATACTCCTGCGTTTTCACTGTTGGCCGCGTTAACGGCACTTTACTTTAGATATGTTATAACATAACATTTTTCGCCCTAAAACGTTACCCGTTTTTAATTTCATTCCGATAGCCGGCAGGCACGGAGTGTCCATGACAGTAGAGTCCAATTCAGTGTCCGGTCCTGTGGCTGTCCACGGGAGCAAGCCCGAATGCCTGACAGAGATATTCCGGGATGAAGTCAATCTCGCGGTCTGGCGACGGGAGCCAAGCACTGAATGTCTTGAGTTTGCACGCCATTTCGCGTCAGAAATTTCCAGCTTCGAGCGCTTTGTGGCGCAGGAGCAGGACGATCCCATCGACGAGATTCTTCCAAAGTGGGCGCTGGAATTGCCTGGCGCCCGAACGTGGCTGGCAGATGTCAGGCAACTGATCGCCATGTATCGATGCCTGTTCGAGCCTGCCGCCGTGGGGATTCGGGTCCATGTGTTGGCCGACACCATATGTCCCCGGTTTCACACGGACCGTGTTCCGGCTCGATTGCTAGTGACCTATTCGGGACGGGGAACCGAGTGGCTTGCAGAGCCGGATGTTCTGCGCGCGGAAAACCCGGGGCCGTTGCCGGAACAGCCAGCAGCGGAGAACCGCATCCAGGTCATGCCAACCGGCTCGGTTGCGATTCTGAAGGGAGAAGCCTGGATTGGTAATGAAGGTCGCGGCCTCGTTCACCGCTCGCCCGCACCAGGTGATTCCCCTAGGCTGGTTCTGGGGCTGGACTGGCTTTCGTGAAGCAATATAAAGAACTGCTACAAAACTTAATTGATCTGAACACACTGGCAAGAGCCGGCGAGGCTTATTCCGACGAACGGGTTCTACTCCGTTACTGCGGAAATTTCTAAAAATAGGCGGAGCTTCTCCAAGGGAGAGGGCTGGACTATCCGCTTGAACGTCCGCTTTGGCAACAAGTTGGGCGGCAGAGAATGATCTTCTGAACCATACTTGAAGGCCCTTTCCCTCCGAAGAGGGCCATGTCATGACATTTCCTACCAGCAAAGCTCCCTGGAACAAGGGAAAGCTCGTTGGTCAGAAGCTACCGCTCAAACTCGAACAAATATGGGCTATCCGCATTCGGTTAGAAATTGCAAATAACATACGCGAGCTGGCGATGTTCAACATGGCGATTGATTGCAAACTCAGATCCTGCGATATGGTAAAGCTCTTGGTTCGAGATATTTCCAGAAACGGAGAGGTTTTGGATCGGGCGCAAGTCATCCAGCAGAAAACCAGTCAACCTGTTCAGTTTGAGATAACCAAAAAGACTCGCGAATCGGTCGAAGCATGGATCGAATTTCGCGGACTATCAGGTATGGATTATTTATGGCCGAGCCGGATGAGAAAGTTTGACCACATCACTACTCATCAATATGCCCGTATCGTCAAGAAGTGGATAACCAGCATTGGACTCGATCCTTCCGTCTATGCCACCCACTCAATGAGACGTAGCAAGGCAACATTGATCTACAAGAAGACCAAAAATCTTCGAGCAGTCCAGTTGCTATTGGGGCACACAAATATGTCCAGTACCGTGCGATACCTTGGTGTCGAGGTGGAGGACGCCCTGGAGATAGCCGAGAGTATTGAGATCTGATTGCTGTAGCGAGGCCCCTCAACCCGGATTGAACCGCTCTGGGTATCGAAGCCGCTACCGAGGTCAGTCGATGATCATAAATCGCACTAGCCACTATGAAGGTTGAGAAAGCGGATTTACCATGTACGGCGTATGTCCGTACAATTTAGATGCAGTGGTAGTTATCACTGTGTCTTTCATGCCGTCACTAAAACTACTAGAAGGAAGATTGGGGCACTTTCCACAAAGGAAAGCCTCAGTCGGGAGATGAAGATGAAGAGCAAGCTCGCAAGGCTGGATCTTAGATTGGATTCAGAAATTAAAACCCTTGCGTCGCGTGCTTCTGCTCTGGTGGGTCCGAAAACTCTCAATGAATTTGTTGTGCAGGCAATTCGAGAGAAAGCTAGCCGAACAATCGAGGAGGCAGAAGTGGTGCGGCTGAACAGTGAAGCCTTTGCAGCTTTTCAGGCGGCTTGTGAGTCTCCGGAACCTGCAAACGAGACGCTGACAGCTGCGATGCGGCGCAGTCGTATGCGGAAGCAGGAACGGGTTAATAATCGAGGATCTGAACAGCCAGCTCCATGACCGGATATCATTTGATTCCGGTCGCGAAAAAGTAAACGCTTTTTTCGAGCCAGTTTAAACTTAGGAATATGGCAAGGTCGATGGGGCAAAATTCCCTTTGCTTTCGGCACTGATCGCCCATTTCGAAATTCTCCTTTGCGACCCTCCCAGGCATCTTCGATCTCGTAAACAAAAGCGAACGTTCAGATTAGAGTCAGCTGACTAAGAATTGACGAGTAAACCAAGCCCATAGGTTTACTTTGACTATCGAGGCGCGACTTCAAACTCTGGTCTGGAGAGACATCAAGGGTATTTGAAAGGCCTTGACAGGTTTCGGCAATCGTAAGAAGGCTCAGGTAAATGATTTCTAATTAGATCTTTTTTAGCTGAACACGTTTACAGATAGTGACGTATATCAAGGCTCAGCGCGAGCTGACGTATTCGACTACATTGAGCGGCTTCATAATCCCAGAATGCGACGTAGAGTTGCCGCTCAGGGTCAGAAGTTGTCAGCCGTTTTAAAACCGTTCGTGGAAATGGGCCAGAACCCGGGTAATTGGGTGTGGCGAGCGCTTGGAACCAGGTTTTGCGACCCAAAAGTCCGATTAATCGCACGGTTGTTTGAGATAAAAGCTGATTATGAAGCAACTTGGTTCTTCCCATTGCGTTTCGCTGCATACAGCTGATCATCTACCCGTTGAAGCAAAGCAGTCGGTCGTTCTTCGATGCTTGACTCGATAACACCAAGAGAAAGTGTGGTGGAGCCAATCTTCCCAAAACGTTGCGCTTCCATTGAGCTACGAATGTTTTCCGCAATTTGAAAAGCTTTATCTAGGTTGCAGAAGGGCAGGAGTACGATGAATTCTTCTCCGCCCCAGCGTATGCATTTATCCGTTTTTCTGGTTTCCTCCTGCAGTATTTGCGCGACGGCTTTGATTATTTCATCACCTTTGCCATGGCCATATGTGTCATTCACTGCCTTGAAGTCATCGATATCTGCCATGATTAAGCAGAATGGAGAAAGCTTTTCGGTAGCCTGAATCTGGAGAAGGTCGAGTTCAATTTCTCCTTCTCTTCGATTTAACAAACCTGTGAGCGCGTCATGCGAGGCTTGCTCTTTGAGCTTGAGCTCTTCGAAGACTCGATCGGTTAAATCCTTGATGATGCTGACGAAATGGGTAATGTCCCCAGTTTCATTCTTAATCGGTGTGATTGTTTGCTGGCAATGGATTTCATGCCCGTTTTTGTGCCTGTCTACGACCATGGCTCGAAACGGCAATCCTTTGCCGAGATGGTGCCAGAGATTACGGTAAAACTCATTGTCATGTTTGCCTGACTTCAGTATGGAGGGGCTGAACCCAACAACTTCTGAAGGTGAATAACCGGTGATAATTTCGAATCCCTGGTTTGCAAATTCAATGACGCCGTCTGCGTTAGTAATAAATATTCCGTCATAGGCGGCATCAATAGCTTTAGCAAACAGGTTGCTGGTAGATTGGGCCGCATGAAGCTGAGTAATGTCTTTTTGGATCGAGATAAAGTGCCTGACCTCACCGGAGTCGTTAGAAACCGGGGTTATCGTCCACTCAACAAGATAGGGTTGTCCACTCTTGCGGTAATTTATTGTGGATCCAAAGAATGAGCCCTTCTTCTCTAAATCAGTCCGCAGCTTTTCTATGACCGACATGTCGGTTAACGGCCCTTGCAACATTTTCGGATTTTGGCCGATAAGTTCAGTGAGTTTGTACCCGGTCATATTGCAGAAGGCGGGATTGGCATAGAGAATATTGGCTTCCCAGTCTGTTATCACCACTGAGTTGAAGGCGGCATCAACTGCAGTGCATAACACCTGAAGTGACTCTTCAATTGGAATCTCGGTAAGCCCGTCAGGCAATTTAGGATTCAATTTACCTCCTTTCTTAGCAGTTATTGGACGGTTTACCGAACAGGTAGCCTTGGAAGTTTCTGCACCCGTGCTCGACGAGCCATGCGCGTTGCGCCTCCGTTTCAACCCCCTCGGCGATCACCTCAAGCCCAAGACCATTGGCAAGGCCGATGATCGAGTTGACGATAGCAGCATTGGCGTGACTGCTGGTTACCTCTTTCACGAAAGATTGGTCGATCTTGATCTGGTCGAGTGGTAGCCGTTTGAGGTAGCTCATTGAGGAATACCCGGTGCCAAAGTCATCCAGTGAGAAACGAACGCCCATTTCACGGATACACATCATTGCCTGTGCCATGCGCTCAGGGTGCTCCATGAGAAGACTTTCGGTGACCTCCAGCTTCAAAAGGTGCGGCGGTGCTCCGGTTCGGTTGAGAGTATCTGACAGATGGTTGATAAAATCGCCGTCTTGGAATTGAACAACGCTCACGTTCACAGCGAGACTCAGCCCGGCCTTGTCGGGGAGGCTTTGCCAGTGCGCCAAATTTTGACACGCCTGTTCCATTACCCAGCGACCGATCGGAAGAATCAACCGGCTTTGCTCGGCCAAAGGAATAAAGATCCCAGGTGAGACCATTCCATGTGCGGGATGGTTCCACCTGAGGAGGGCTTCGTAACCAGTCAAATTGTCTGGCTGCTGGATTTGTGGCTGGAAAAACAGTGCGAGTTCATCGCCCGTGATTGCATTTCGCAGTTCTTCCTCCATGAGGACATGTTGGACAATCCGCGCCTGAATATCGGGATCGAAAAATGCGATTCGTTTGTTGTCTTCCTGCCGTGACGCCTCCTTAGCCTGTTGTGTCGCTTGCTCCGCTCTCTGGAGCTGCTGCTCACACGGAGAGTCTTTGCCATCAATCATTGCGATGCCCACACTTATCTCAATTTGAACCGTGTGGTCTTCAATGACGATTGGATTGGCGGCCGCTTGCAGGATCTTTTCCGCTATCGTTTCTGCTGCTCGTGCTGCTGCCTCTTCTGAGGCTTGTAGGTCTGTTAGGAGAATCGCGAATTCATCACCAGAAATGCGTGCAAGCGTATCGCTTTCGCGAACAACCGAGGCCAGCAAGCCTGCAAGCGATTTTAGAACCAGATCACCAACATCATAACCTCTGGCGTCATTGACCGCCCTGAACTGGTCAACATCGAGGTAAAGAACGGCAGCGCGGGTTCCTCTTCGAGAGTTGGTCTTGCACACTTCCGATAGTCGCTCCTGAAGTAAAGCTCTGTTGGCCAGGCCGGTCAGAGAGTCGTAAAAAGCCAACTGGTGTACTTCTCGCTCTGCCTCCTTGCGTTTTGTGATGTCATGGAAGGTGCCTACATAATTCCGAAGCTTACCTGATGCATCACGGACTGCGGTAATCGTCAACCATTCGGCAAAAACCTCACCGTTCTTTTTTCGGTTCCAGATTTCACCCTCCCAGGAGCCCGCGTCGTTTACCTTAGACCATAGGTGTTGGTAAAAGGCCACGTCCTGCAGCCCGGATTGAAGAATTTTAGGAGTTCTTCCAACCACATCGCATTCGGCATAACCGGTGATTCTCGAAAAAGCTTGGTTTGCCCGAAGTATCCGACCAGCTTCATCGGTAATCATGATGCCCAAATGTGTTTCGAAAGCCGTTGACGAAATTCTAAGCTCGGCTTCCTGTCTCTTGCTGTCGGTGATGTCCCGCACTACGGCGAGGAATCCGTTATATTGGCCCCGATCCCCGGCCATGATACTGATTCTTGCTTCGAAGTCCTTTGCTTCACCATCAACGAATAACTGGTATTCGAGTGCCTGATTGATCTGCGACGCGGAAACTTCAGATTTGATGCCGTCGAATTTGAGTGATAGTTCTTTCGGCAAGACGTCGTGGTAATGCGCGCCCAGAAGTTCCTTGGCCGGCAATAGCAGTCGTGATTCGTCGACTGCGTGAACGAATTCAAAGTGTCCACGTTTATCAAAGACAAAAATGAGATCTGGGATCGAATCCACCAGTGCCTGCAAACGTGCTTCGTTGATCTGTGCACTCTTCTGCAAGGCTTTGCGTTCTCTGTTTTCAACAATCAGTTTATGCTCAACCGCAAGCCTCCGGTAAAGCTGTTTGAGAAAAAACAGGCCAACGATACCCACTAGAAGAAGGCCGAAGCTGGTGGCCCACAGGCCATTTTTCCAATCTGCAAGCGCGACCGACGTTTCTTCACCCACGACAACTATGTAAGGAGTCTCTATAACGCGACTGAACGCGTAAAAACGGCTGAGTCCATCAATTGGAGACTTGGTAACGGCTTGGGCGCTTCTTTGCCCGCTTTCGATAAATTGGAGAGTGGTTAGCTCACTTACCCTTTGGCCAAGGACATCCTTATTGTTCATGGCGAGAGGTCTTCGGGCCACCAGCTTCATGGATTCATCCAGAATAGCAATGCTTTGACCTTCCGATAAGGAAAGCTGCGACAAGCTTGCCGCGAGCGCTTCCGGTGACTGACGGGCGACGAGAAGACCGATTGGCTCACCAGCCGTATTTTCCAACTGGCGGGCTCGGAATAGCCAAAAATCGTCTGTGCTTGGATCGCGGATGAGTGGAGACACGAAGTCGTCTCCCGAATGGGTATCAAGGTAGTCTCGCAAAAGCGACCAACCGGGCATCGAACTGCTGCTAACGAATCGTGATGAATACAATAGGTTGCCCGATAAATCGGTAACGTAGAGGGCATTGATTGTTTCTAGAGCAGATGCTCTTTGGTCCAGAAGACGGTTAATGCTCTCCATCTGATTAACTTCCAGCGCTCTGGTCTGGTCTACCAGCGGCTCAATGGAACCTGCAAGGGCTTGAAGAGCGTACTTTGTGAATAGAAAATTGTTGGCAACGAGTTCAGCTGTCAAATCAGCGCTAGCTTCAGAGCGCTTTGCGGCCGTTTCGGTAGTGTGATGATAATTCGTCAGAGTGACGTAGCCTGCCGAAATGAGCAGGGCGGTAAAGGCCAGCAAATAAAGCGCAATAGGCAGGTGAGCGTTGACACTGGCGCTGCTGTCGAGTTCAGTCTCTGTGTGTTCCGTCATGCGTTAGAGTTATACCTCGTAAATTTTGACGGTTTACGACAAAACACCGCGCTGGCTTGGATTTGACAGTGGGTTGCCTACGGTTTCTTCTTTTGTGTTATGAGCATCTCATTGCCTATCAAGGCTAGTTTTCTGACGCGTTTTGCCACTAGTGGCAGTCTCGATTGCGCCTTCGGAGCGATAGCTCTGACACCGAAGGCGCGACATTGGATCGTTACGATTCCTCTGCGTCCGCCTCTCCTTTTGTTTCATGCTCAGTTCCAGGCGCATGTTCGGGAGGGCAGTAGGTCGTATATAGCTTGAGCATTTCACTGCCCGTGTTTCGGAAGTTGTGATACACCCCGGACGGCACAATGCTGACATCACCCGTTTTCACATCCACTGTCGTTTCTCCGATGTTTGCTTCGCCGTTTCCCTCAACGAAGTAGAGTAGCTGGTCATGCCCCTCGTGAACTTCCCCTCCGATTTCTCCACCCGGTGGGATTGCCATCAGGACGAGTTGAGTGTTTTCTCCCGTCCAAAGGACCTGTCGGAATTCTTCGTTTTCCTTTGCCATTTCGACGATTGGAAGGGTGGTTTGTCGAACTTCTTTCATAATTTGGGCTCCTAATTTAGGTTGATGCCGTTTTGTTTTGATGAATCGTAGCCGATGTAATTTGCGAGAGACTCTGTGCCAATCGCCTCACCCTAGATCAGCTTCTCACGAACATGGTTCCATTTTCCTGGCGACAAACTGGACAACCGAGCCGATGCCAGAATGAAAAGCCCCTTCGCGTATATCCCTCTCTATTTCGCGACAAACAAGAATTTCGTCATCAGCAAAAACCGTCCTTAATTCCTGCTCATCAAACATCATGTCAGTGGTAACTGGTCCTCCGGTACCTCGACCTATTTGAGCAGCGCTGTAGCCTTCAAGGATCAAATAACCATCCCGTCCCAGCGCTTTTCTTGCCTGGTTGAGAGAGCGTCGACGAATCGCCGGCGGTGTGTGGGCGAAAATCATAACAACGGCCTGATAAAAATTGGCTTTTGTCTCGTAAGTCGCAAGGTCCGCTTTTTCAGTGTTGATAATCACACCGTGCTCATCTGCAAGTAGCTTTGCTTTTTTCAGCCCCACCTCTGACAGGTCGACGCAAATCACATCATGCCCGAGGGTGGCCAAATAAACGGCATTCCGTCCTTCGCCTTCGGCAAGGCACAGAACTCCCCCCGGGTTTGCTGCAAGCTCAAGCTGTTGCCACTGCTCCGTGAGAAATGTATTTGGCTGTTCGCCATAGACATAATCTTCACGATCGAATCTTTCATCCCACATGGGTTATTACTCCCATTGAAATTTCCATCTGGGGGCAACGCCAAGTAGCGCTGCTCCCACTCAAGCCAAAGCGCATGATCGTCTCTTCTCGCGTTTTGGCTCCTTCAGTGGTATCCCTCGCCGGCGCGTACCTTGCCCCGGAACACCCAGTAGGTCCAGGCGGTGTAGGCCAGCACGATCGGAATCACGAACAGCAGACCTAACAACAGGAACAGTTGGGATTCATAGGCGGAGGCGGCATCCCAGAGCGTGTATTCCGGGGGAACCACATAAGGCCAGCGGCTGACCACCAGACCCAGATAGGTAGTGATGAATAAGCCCATGGTGGCCACGAACGGCATGCCGTCCCGGCGATCACGCACTGAACGGTAGATCTGGATAGCGCAAAGCAATGTTAGAACCGGCAAGATCCAGATAATGCTCAGGTTAGAGAACCAGCGCTCACGGACCATTTCATCCACGAAGGGCGTCCAGACACCGATGATGCCAAAGACCACAAGAACGGCCAGCAGCAGCGGCAGGGTGATTTTGTAGGCCCACTGCTGCAGATAACCCTCGGTCTTCATGATCAGCCAGGTGGAACCGAGCAGGGCATAGCCGGCCAGCATGCCCAGGCCGGTGAGCACGGTGAAAGGCGTAAGCCAGTCCAGCGCGCCACCCACGTAAACCCCGTTTGCAGTCTCAAAACCCTGGATATATGCGCCAACCACAGCGCCCTGGGCAAAGGCTGCAACGGTTGAGCCACCGGCAAAGGCCCAGTTCCAGAGATAGCGAGACGTGCGGGCCTTGAACCGGAACTCGAACGCCACGCCCCGGAAAATCAGCCCGGCCAGCAGCAGGAACACGCCGATGTACAGTGCCGGCAGGAAGATGGAATACACCATCGGGAAGGCTGCAAGCAGGCCAGCGCCACCCAGCACCAGCCAGGTTTCGTTGCCGTCCCACACCGGTGCCACCGAGTTCATCATGGTGTCCCGGCCTTCCTCGCTCGGGGCGAAGGGGAAGAGAATCCCCACGCCCAGGTCGAAGCCGTCCATCAGCACATACATGATGATGCCGAAGCCGATAATGAATGCCCAGATAAGGGGCAGATCAAACAGTTCCATAGTCAGTGCGCTCCCTGTCCTGCGGTGTTGCCTGAAATTTCGCCTTCCTCTGGTTCCAGAGGCACATGGGCGGCAGAGAAAGGACGCTTGGGACGTTCCGCCTCGTGCTCATCTTCATCGTGACGATCTTCAAGACCGACGTAGAGTACCCGCATTAGATAATACACGCCGGCAGAGAACACCAGAGCGTACACCACGACATAGCCAATGAGTGTAAACATCGCCATACCACCAGTCAGTGAAGGGGTCAGAGCTTCGGCCTGGGTCATCTGGCCGTACACCAGCCAGGGCGCCCGGCCCACTTCGGTCACGAACCAGCCAGTCAGCACCGCGAAGAAGGGTGCGATACTCATGAAGCGCATGCCCTGCAGGAACCAGTTGGTGCGCCAGTATCGACCGCCGGCACGCAGGACCAGGCCGGCGACTGCAAAGCCAATCATCAGAAAGCCAATACCCACCATGATGCGGAAGGACCAGAATACAATTGCCACCGGTGGCTGCTCCTCAACAGGCACCGCGCTCACGCCCGGCACCTCACCATCCCATTCGTGGGTGAGAATGAAACTGGCCAGGCTGGGAATGCCAATTTCGAAAAGGTTTCGCTGGTTCTCCTGATCGGGAATGGCAAACAGCAGCAGTGGCACGTTGCGGGAGGTTTCCCAGTTACCTTCCATGGCCGCTACCTTGGTCGGCTGATGCTCCAGAGTGTTCAGGCCGTGGAAATCACCCAGTACTGCCTGGGCGGGGGCGATGAACAGCAACAGCCACAGGCACATGGACAATGCTTTTTTGTTCGCCTCAACCTCGCGGCCACGCAGCAGGTACCAGGCGCTCACACCGGCCACAACGAAGCCGCCAGTCAGGAAAGAGGCCAGACCCATGTGGGCAAAACGATAGGGGAATGAAGGGTTGAACAGTGCCTCGCTCCAGGAAGTCACATAGAACACCCCATCACGGAGCTCGGTGCCAGCGGGAGTCTGCATCCAGCTATTGGCCGAGAGGATCCAGAACGACGAAATGAAGGTGCCGGTTGCAACCATGATAGCGGCAAACAGGTGAACACCTGCAGGCACCTTGTCGCGACCGAACAGAAGCACGCCAAGGAATGCCGCTTCTAGGAAGAACGCCGTCACCACCTCATAACTCAGAACAGGGCCAAGGAAGTTGGCAGAGGCCTGGGCGAAGTTACTCCAGTTGGTTCCGAACTGGAACGACATCACGATGCCCGATACCACCCCCATGCCGAACACCACGGCAAACACCTTGGTCCAGAAGGCAGAGAGCTTCACCCACACCGGATTCTCGGTTTTAAAGGCCAGGCCTTCGAGTACCGCGATGTAGGAAGCGAGGCCGATGGTAAACACCGGAAAAATGGCGTGAAAGGAAACTACAAACGCGAACTGGATTCTTGAAAGAATCAGGGGATCTAATTCCATAGCGCGTACTCCAGTAGACACATAGTTGGTCAGACTATTGGGTTGAGGTTGCAGCCAGGTGTAGCTTGCCTCTTCCCAAATATGGTGAATGAGCGAGTGCTTTCCACGCGTGGTAAGTACTCATGAAGATCTGTCCAGACAACTCTTCGCAGAAATGCGTTCGGCTCAGGCTATCCATAACCGGCCCCTTAACCTCAGCCAGATGAAGCACGATGCCTGAATCTTTCATCCGGCTGTTGATTGCCTCCAGGCTCTCCAGCGCGGATGCGTCAATCACATTCACGGCTTGGCAAGCTAAAACCAGATTCTTCACCTGTGGGTTGTTGGCAATGAGCTCCAGGATGGTTTCTTCCAGATAGCGGGCATTGGCGAAGTAAAGACTCTCATCGACACGAAGAACGATCGTTTCATCATCTGTCTCGACGCTGTGGCGCTCAATATTCCGGAAATGTTCGGTACCGGGTACGAGACCAACCACGGCACTGTGCGGGCGACTGGTCCGGTACAGGTAGAGACCAATCGAGAGCCCGACACCGGCAAGGATGCCAGCTTCGACGCCCTCAACCAGCGTAAGCAGAATCGTTGCGAACATCGCCACGAAGTCGGCTTTCGAATAGTCAAAGGTTCGATGGATAGCCCCGAAATCGATCAGGGTGCTCACGGCAATCATAATGGTGGCTGCCAGCGTTGCCTTGGGTAGATAGGCGAGCACGCCCGTGAGCGTCAGGGTGGCCAGGGCAATGCCGACTGCCGTGAACATGCCGGCCAACGGTGTTTGTGCACCTGCCTCAAAGTTCACAACAGAGCGTGAGAAACCACCGGAAACTGGAGACCCACCGCTGACGCCAGCGCCCACGTTGGCCAGTCCCAAGGCAATCAGCTCGGAGTTAGGATCGATTCTCTGGCGTCTCTTGGAGGCCAGCGTCTGCGCGACGGAAACGGATTCCACAAACCCCACCAGGCTAATTAGAATGGCGGCCGGAACCAGAGTGGCCCAGACGTCGAACTCCAGCGGCGGGAGGCTGATTTCGGGAAGCCCGCTGGGCACTTTGCCGACCAGGTTTACACCGGCACTCCCGAGGTTGAATTGCCAGGCGAGTGCAGTTGTAACGATGACCGCTGAAACAGGTGCTGCTTTTGCGAACAAATCCGCAGCCCGCTGAGACAGGCCAAAACCCGAGAGCGTTTGTTTCAGGTATTTCCGGCAGAGGAACAGATAGAGCAGAGTGCCACCACCGATTGCCAGCGTAATGAAATTCGTTGCGGGCAAATCTCTGAGGAGGCCGTTTATCATTTCTATGAGATTGTGGCCGCCGCCTTCGATACCCAGGATATGGCCAAGCTGACTACCGGCAATGAGTATGCCCGATGCTGTTACAAAGCCGGAGATTACGGGGTGGCTCAGGAAGTTGGCCAGGAACCCGAGTCTCAATAGGCCCATTGCGAACAGGATCAGCCCAGAAAGGGTGGCCAGAACCAGTGCTGCGCCAACGTATTCCGGGGATCCAACCGCAGCGATACCGCCAAGCGCCGAAGCGGTCATCAGGGACGCGACCGCCACGGGGCCTACTGCGAGAGTGGCACTGGTGCCGAACAGGGCATAAACCACCAGGGGAATCATGCTGGCGTAGAGGCCAACTTCGGGCGGCAGTCCGGCCAAAAGGGCATACGCTAAAGCCTGGGGGACGAGCATGAGTGTAACGATGATCGCCGCAAGGCCATCGCTGATCAATGCATCTGAACCATAGCCTTTCAGCCAGTTGATGATTGGCAGGTAGGCACCAGGATTTTTCACAATTTACCTCCCTTACGCTTCACGGGTGGCCGGCGCGGCCATCCACTCGCGACCTTTTAGCATCCCGTTCCAATAGAGCCAGGGAAGCTGTTTGGCTTTCAGGAACCAGGCCATCCGTGTCGCTTTGGTGCCATCATTGATCCATTTCGGGAAGCTGGGCTGAAGCGTGCCGCCGTAGCCAAATTCAGCAAGAACAATGCGGCCCCTCTCCACGGTCAGCGGGCAGGACCCGTAACCGAGGTACGCTGCGGTAAGTGGGAGATCATGAAGCGAATGCACGACATTCTGCGCAACAACCGGGGCTTGCTTTCTTACCGCCGCCATCGTTTTGGAGTTTGGTGTGCCGCTTGCGTCTCCGAGGCCGAAGATCGTGGGGAACCGTTTGTGCTGCAGTGTTTCCGAATCGAGGTCTAACCAGCCTTCAGAATTGGCCAGGCCAGATTCTTCGATAAACGAAGGAGCAGATTGAGGAGGTACTACATGAAGCATGTCGAACGGAACCTCTATTTGGTGCTGCCCGTCGACGGTTGTTTTCTGGAATCGAGCCATTCGGTTTGGGCCGTCAACGCTCATTAGCCGCTCGTCAAAGCAAAGATCGATGCCGTAAAGATCGATATATCGTTGAAGTTCGGGAACGTAATCTTCAACGCCAAACAGCACCTTCCCGGCCGAATGATAAGAAACATTGATGCTGTCTAACCGATGGTTGCGGCGCCAGTGATCCGCCGACAGATACATCGCTTTTTGCGGCGCACCGGCGCATTTGATGGGCATCGGAGGCTGAACGAAAACGGCGCTACCTTTTTCCAGTTCTTGCACTAAAGACCAGGTATAGGGAGCAAGATCGTAACGATAGTTGGAGGTGACACCGTGTTGACCAAGGGTGGCCTCAAGGCCCTCAACGGCCCCCCAGTTAAGAACCAATCCGGGGGCGATTACGAGCCGACTGTACCCGACCGAACAGCCGTCCGAAAGCAAGACCGTTTGCGTGTTGGGCTGAACGAATTCGGCAGACGCCTTATACCAGCAGCAGCCTTTCGGTATGACCGATTCTGCGGTTCGACGAGTGCTTTCAGCAGAAAAAACGCCACCGCCGACCATGGTCCAGCCTGGCTGATAATCGTGAGTTTCGCTGGGATCAATAACCGCGATATCCAGGTCTCCCTGGCGTTTCAAAAGGCTTGAAGCGGTCGCAATACCGCCTGCTCCGGCACCAATAATGACAACGTCGTGGTGTCTGTGATTGGTCGCGGACTCGGGTTTGGAAAAAGACATGTAGGGTAAATCTCCGTTCGCTTCGAGGACCTCCTTGTCCGCATTAGTAAGTCATAATTGGCATCATTGCCCCAGAAGATCCTTGATAGGCTGCGGATCATGTCCGGCTTCATGGGCCGCTGTCAGAAGATCCGGGATGTTGCACCGTGGGCTCATTGCGCGGCTCTGGGCCCACATGTGGACCGCTCGGCGACCGGTCCTGCAGAAAGCCAGAATTGGCGAGGATGAGGTATCGAGGGCTTTTCCGAACGCGTCGATATCGCGTTGCGGATACTCACCCGATGCGACGGGAATGCTCACCCATTCCAGGCCATGGGCCTCCGCTGCTTCAGCATATGCTCGTTCACCCTCGTAATCCTCTTCGCTCTCTCTGCGATTGCAGATGACGGTTCGGAATCCTTGCTCTTTGACTTCGCGCATGTCATCCGGATAGACCGCGTCTGCAACGGCGAACTCGGGTTCAAGAAAATGAATTTTCATCTCAATGCTCCGTTTAAAACAGGTTAATGGGAACCTTCAGATAGACCTGGCCATTTTCCTCGGGGACCGGCATCTCACCCGCTCGCATATTGACCTGAACAGACGGCAGGATCAGGCGAGGCATGTTCAGGGTGGCATCCCGTTCTGAGCGGAGAACGACAAAATCCTGCTCGCTCATACCCTCGCCAACGTGGATGTTGTTAGCCCGTTGCTCAGCCACGGTCGTCTCGTGCACGAACTCATCACGACCCGCCGCCTTGTAGTCATGGCAGAGGAAAATGCGTGTCTCTCCCGGCAGCGCAAGCACTTTCTGGATAGACTGATACAGGGTATGCGCATCGCCCCCCGGAAAATCACAGCGTGCCGTTCCGGAATCCGGTGCAAAAATGGTGTCGCCAACAAAAGCCGCGTCGCCGATCACGTAGGTTAAGCAAGCCGGAGTATGGCCGGGTGTGTGCAATATCCGGGCATCAAGACTGCCAATAGTGAACGTGTCGCCCTCCTTGAACAGACGATCGAACTGGCTGCCATCTCGGGCAAACTCCGTTCCCGCATTGAACGCTTTACCGAAAACCTCCTGGACCTCGACGATCTTCTCGCCAATACCTGTCTTTCCGCCAAGCTGTTCATGCAGGTAGGGAGCCGCTGAGAGATGGTCGGCGTGCACATGGGTTTCGAGAATCCATTCAACCGTCAGGTTGTTGTTCCTGACGTACTCGATAATCTCATCAGCGGAGCGGACATCTGTTCGCCCTGCCGCGTAGTCGAAATCCAGAACAGAATCGATGATGGCGCAGGCCGAACTGTCCGGATCCTGCACGATGTAGCTGAACGTGTTGGTTGGTTCGTCAAAGAAATGAGTAACTAAAGGATGCTTCATGGTTTTGACCTCCACTAAGGGGCTTGTTGAACCGTGAAGCTAAAGTAACAATTTAATGGTTATAAGGATAGCGCTAAAAGGTATATCAATATTAATTGATCCTATAGGGTTAAGTGATTGCTTATTAACGCGCTGAATTTCCAAGTTATTTTTTCAGGGATGTCCGGAGTAGGGCGATCGAAAGTGACTTTGTCATTGCAAGGGTGTTTTGCGCGCGATAGGGTCATGTTCCTCTCATTCTTAGTGATTGATTGGGACGTTTAACGATCACACATGCTGAACCTGGATGGTTCATAGGGACTTGTATGCGCGGCGACACCCAGACCGAACAACAGTCAGTTCTGATTGTTGGCGGTGGTATTACGGGGCTCTCACTGGCACTTGCGCTTGGGCGCCACAAGAAAAACGTGACCCTGGTTGAAGCAGACGAGCAACTAGGAGGTAATATCCGGTCGGTCAAGGAGCAGGGATGGCACATGGAGCTCGGCCCGAACACACTTATGGCCAAGCCGTCACTGTACCAGCTCCTAAGATCTCTGGATCTAAGCGACAAAGTTATCTTTCCACCTTTGGCCAGCCGCAAACGTTATGTTGTCAAGGACGGGGTTCCCGTTGCGTTACCAGCTGATCTGAAATCTGCGGTAAGTAGCCCTCTCATTGGCATCGAAGGCTGGCGTCACTTGATTACTGAACCTTTTCGAAAGGTAGCCAGCAGCGAAGAAACTCTGGCAGCCTTCGTCCATAGGCGCCTCGGTCAAAATATTCTCAATCACTTTGTCGATCCCTTTGTCTCAGGCGTTTATGCCGGATCGCCAGAAAAGCTCTCAGCTCAAGCCGCCTTCCCTCGGTTACACCGCCTGGAACAAGACAATAGGTCCCTGCTTCTAGGCGCAATCTCTCTGATGCGAAATAGCAGAAAACAACGCATTAAGGATCGCGAAAGTGGGTTCCCCGACGCGTGGCGTGGAAGGATTGTGAGCTTTCCGGGCGGGCTTTCCACGTTGACTGAGGGAATCAGGGAGGCGCTGAGTCGGCTCGACAACGTCAGAGTGATAACCGGCTGTCGAGTGGAAAAGGTTGAGCAGAATGATCGAATGTGGCGGGTGGTGGACCAGCGCGGTCAAGCGCGCGTTGCCCATCAGCTGGTATTGGCAACGCCAGCTCACGTCAGCGGATCACTCCTGGAACCGGTTAGCCCTGAGCTTCGGTCAGAGCTGGCCAGTATCGTCTACCCATCACTTGCTGCTGTTGCGTTGGGTTACCCAGACGAGTCCATCAAACACCCACTCGACGGCTTTGGAATGCTCATTCCAAGTCAAGAAAAGAAGCAGACGCTCGGAGCTTTGTTTTCCTCCACACTTTTTCCGAACCGAACGCCAGAGGGGCATGTGCTTTTCACCTGCTTTATCGGTGGTCGCAGGAACCCGATGGCTGTCGAAAACTCAGATCAGCAGTTGGTAAATTTAGTCAGCGAGGAACTGCGCGAATTGCTTGATATCCAGGCCCGCCCGGTCTTTACCAAGGTCGCACGATGGGCTAACGCCATTCCGCAATATGACGTTGGGCATTTAACCCGTATAGCCAAGATTGACGACATTGCGGAGCGCTACAAGGGGCTTCATTTAATAGGTAACTGGCGAGACGGTATTAGTGTCGGTGACTGCATTGATAGCGGTTTTGCCATGGCGCATAGATTGATAACTGCTGAGCGATGATATCTGTGGAAGGGTTGATTCGCCGTTTAGATCCGCTGCAAACAGCATTAAATCCTGAGCTTAAACTCTCAAAACACCCGAATCCTGAGGATCTGATGAAAATAGCCGTAACAAGCCAGAATCGAAAAACCGTCACCCAGCATGCCGGCCGATGCAGAAAATTTTTACTATTTCACATTACCGAAGGGCATGTGGCTAAAAAGGAGCTTCTCGAACTTCCCAAAGAGCAGTCATTCCGGGAGAGCTCGTCGCAGCTACCGCACCCATTGGATGATATTGATGTTTTAATCACCAGGGGGATGGGCTCTGGGTTGGCAATGCGCCTTAACGAAAAGGGTATTGAAAGTGTAATCACCGAAGATGATGACCCAGAGAAGGCCGTTCGAAGCTATCTGACTATTTCATAGATAGGTTTTTGTTGCCTTACTGCTCCGTGAAGCCTTTTCTATTTGTTAAACCTATTTGTTCTATAGATATAACTATATTGGCTAACGCCCGCCGAACGGGTTATTGTTAATCCGACATCAAGAGGCAATCCGCCTCCACCAGCAAAACCCGACAGGAGATTCATCATGAGTTTATTGCTTGGCTCTACCGCCCCGAACTTCACCATCGACAGCACCGCCGGCCAGATCAACTTCCACGACTGGGCAGGCGATTCCTGGGTATTCTTCTTCAGCCACCCGGCCGACTTCACCCCAGTCTGCACCACCGAGATGGGCCGCACGGCTCAGCTGGCGAAAGAATTTGAAGCCCGCAACGTGAAGCCCCTGGGTCTGTCCACCGACACCGTGGAAGAGCACGTAAAGTGGATTGAAGACGTCAACGACACCCAGAACTGCGACCTCCAGTTCCCGATCGTTGCCGACGCTGACCACAAAGTGGCCGAGCTGTATGAAATGATCCACGCCGGTGAGAGCGAAACCGCAGCCGTACGCAGTGTGTTCATCATCGACCCGGACAAGAAGATCCGCCTGACCATGACCTACCCGATGGCGGTGGGCCGTAACTTCGACGAGATCCTCCGGGTGATCGATGCACTTCAGACCGGGGACGCCAACAGCTGTGCGTTGCCTGCTGACTGGCGCAAGGGCGACGACGTGATCATTCCCCCCTCCATTTCCAACGAGGAAGCCAAGGGTCTGTTCCCGCAGGGCTGGAATGAAATCCGTCCTTACCTACGTACCACCAAGCTGTAATCTGGTTCGCAGGTAGAAAAAAGGGGCTTGCCGTTTGGCAGCCCCTTTTTTCGTTTGATCTCGGTCAATACCATGACTATAGGTTTATAACACCAGTTGAGAACCCCGGCCCAACAGGCGTATGTTTTAAAGACGGTCGGGACAGTCCGATTCCAGGAGGAACGATGATGAAGCAATTACTGGTTGCACTGGTTGTCACCTTCAGTCTTGGTTTCAATGCCTATGGGAAAGACGCCCTCTCGCTGACACCCCAGGAAACCTACGAGCTGACGCAGAATCAGGGGGATCATGTCCTGTTTGTCGATGTCCGGGATCCGGTGGAAATCATGTTCATCGGATTCACGGACGCCATCGACAGGAACATTCCGTTCAAACTGGTGGACCGCACCAACTTTCTGGCTGACAAGGGCCGGTTTGCCATGAACACCAACCCGGATTTCGCGGCGGACGTCGAGAAGGCCCTCAAAGCCAAAGGCCTCGATAAGGACTCCCTGATCATTACCATGTGCCGCTCCGGTTCCAGCCGCGGCAAACCCAGCGCCGAATACCTGCTGGAGCGTGGCTTCACCAATGTGAAGTACATCGATCACGGCTTCCAGGGCAGTGGCGCCAAGGACGGTGAGAAGAAGGGTATGCGCATCGTCAACGGCTGGCAGAACGCGGGGCTGCCCTGGTCGATGACGCTCAACCCGGAGAAAATTTACCGTCCCTGAGACGGTTAACTGTGTTATCAGCTCTGAAGTCGCGCCAGCAGGGAGTCTGTGTACACCTCTGAAGGTCCTCCAAGGGAGGGCCGGGGAGTCTGTAACGTGAAAAACACCGTATTGGGGCGTTTCATTCCGTGCTTTGGCAGACTCGCTGGCCGCCTTGCTCTGGCCGGGGCGATGGTATGTTCCGGCTTCTCTGTATCTGCTGCCGACCGGCCACCACCCACCGCCGACCACAGCAAGTTCGAAGCCCTGAAGGGCCCTTTCGAGAGCGCCCGGGAGGTGACGGAGGCATGCCTGGGCTGCCACACTGAAGCCGCCGACCAGATTCGGGACACCACCCACTGGACCTGGACTTACGAGCATCCGGAGACCGGCCAGGAGCTGGGCAAACGTAATGTCATCAACAGCTTCTGCGGCATGGTGGTCACCAACGAACCCCGTTGTACGTCCTGCCATGTGGGTTATGGCTGGTCGGATATGACGAAGCCGCCACCCACGGCGGAGGCGGCGGTGGACTGCTTGGTGTGCCACGACACCACCGGGGACTACTGGAAATTTCCCACCCTCGCCGGCTTGCCCACTGATAAGCCCCGGGAATGGCCTGCCGGCAGCGGCAAGATGGTGAACCCCCCGGATCTGCCCCGAATTGCCCAGAATGTCGGGGCCAGTGACCGGCAGAACTGCGGCAGCTGCCACTTCTATGGGGGTGGAGGTGACGGCGTGAAACACGGGGATCTGGATTCGTCCCTGGTGAACCCGGCCCGGACCCTGGACGTTCACATGTCCCCCGAGGGGCTCGATTTCGCCTGCGCCGACTGCCATTCCACCTGGGGCCATAATGTCTCCGGCAGCCGCTATCAGGTTACCGCCCGGGACACCCTGGGCATTGACGTGCCCGGCCACACCGACCTGAGTCGCGCCAGTTGCGAATCCTGCCATGGCTTCACGCCCCACCAACAGAAAAAGCTGAACGAGCACGTGGATACCCTGGCTTGCCAGACCTGCCATATACCGGCGTTCGCCCGGGGCGGCGTCCCCACCAAGACCTGGTGGGACTGGTCAACGGCGGGCAAACTCGATGAGCAGGGCAATCCCATCACCCGGTACGACGACAAAGGTCATGTCAGTTACCTGAGCACCAAGGGCGACTTTCAGCACGAGGAAGATGTGGTTCCCCATTACGCCTGGTTCGATGGCACCGTGGAATACACGCTGGTAGAGGAGGAGCTGGATCTGACCAATGCGCCCATCGAGATCAATCGCATAGATGGCGGTCCGGAGGACCCGGAGTCGCGAATCTGGCCGTTCAAGGTGATGGGGGGCAAGCAGCCGTTCGATACCCAACTCAAGACGCTGCTGGTGACTCACGTCTTCGGGGCTGACGACACTTCCCTGTGGAGCAACTTCAATTGGCCACACGCCCTTCAGGCCGGCAGCGAGATGTCCGGCAGGCCGTTCAGTGGCGAGTTTGATTTTGTTGAAACCAGAATGTACTGGCCCATCACCCACATGGTCCCTCCGGCCGAGCAGGCCCTGGACTGCGCCGCCTGCCATGGCCGTGAAAGCCGGCTCGCCGGCATCGGCGGTATCTACATGCCGGGGCATAACGGCAATGTCTGGCTGGATCGCATCGGCTGGCTGCTGGTAGCGCTCACCCTGGCGGGCGTGCTCTTGCACGGCCTGGCACGGGTTCTGTTGAAGGGGAGGAAACAGCCATGAGTCGGGTCATGATCTACAAACGGTTCGAGCGGTTCTGGCACTGGTTCCAGGCCCTGCTGATCTTCACCCTGCTGTTTACCGGGTTCGAAATCCATGGTAGTTACTCGGTGATGGGGTTTGCCGAAGCGGCACGGTTGCATACCCTGGCGGCCTGGGCCCTGATTGTGCTTTGGCTGTTTGCCATCTTCTGGCACATCACCACCGGCGAATGGCGCCAGTACATTCCCACAAGGAACGGGCTGTTTGCGGTCATGCGTTACTACCTGATCGGCACCTTCACCGGCGAGCCGCACCCCTACCGGAAGACCACCCGGGCCAAGCACAACCCGCTGCAGCGCCTGGCCTACCTGTTCTTCAAACTGATGATCACCCCGGTGATCTGGCTGACCGGGCTGTTATACCTGTTCTACAACGACTGGCCGGCAACACTGGCCGGGGCACTGGAACTGGAAACTGTGGCCCTGATCCACGCCGGCGCGGCTTTCGCCATGCTGGTATTCATCATTGCCCACGTGTACATGGCGACCATGGGCCCGAAACTCACCAGCCTGATCAAACCCATGGTCACCGGCTACGAAGACCTCGATTAACAGTATGAGAGTCTCTGGAAAGTTCAAGTCGCCTGACAGCAGCTTTGCTAGTTCCTTGAAATTTCTGCGAGCCCCCGACTTAGGCTTGCAACCTTGTCATAACCGTTTTCTTTGAGGATGTTGACCGCCATAGCGGAACGCCGGCCGGAGCGGCAGAGGGCAACCACGGGCCTATCCGTCGGTACTTCAGTCACTCTTGACCTCAACTCATCCAGGGGAATGTGGAGATTCACAAGAGCCTCGGTAAACGGGCAATCCTTTACCTCTTCCTCAAGCCTGACATCCAGAACCGTCACTTCGTCCAGATGATGCTCAAGCCAGTCCGCAGCTATTTCCGGAACACCGGCGTATGTCAGGCGGATATCCGCCCACTTCGGCTCTTCAGGAAGCTTGCCATCCTCGGGGCAGCCACTGCGAAGGTTGGCGGGTAGGGCCTCATCAATCTTCTTTGGATGGGGGAGCTTCATGGCTTTCATGTATTCAACGAAATCCGTTTCGTTCGCACCACCGCCGACCCGGGCATTGAAGGCTTTCTCTTCACCAATCGAACTTTGAGTCCGACCATGATAATCGTGAGCCGGGAAAACCCGACAGTAATCCGGCAAAGCAAACAGTTTCCCTGTTATGGATTGAAAGAGTTTATGAGCACTTCCCTGCTGAAAATCACTCCGGCCACAGCCGCGGATGAGCAGCGCGTCGCCGGTGAATACCATTGACTGATCGAGCATCACATAACTCATGCATCCATCTGTGTGCCCTGGTGTGGATATTGCCTTGAGCGTCACGCCCAAAACACCAAACTCCTGACCTTCGCTCAATGGCATATCCACATGCTCCGCCCCAATGGCCTTTGCCGAAGCAATCTTGCAACCCGTTTTCTGCTTTAATAGCCAGGCGGCGGTTATATGATCAGCATGTGCGTGGGTATCTGCAACCAGAGTCAGGGTGAGCCCAAGCTCATCAATCAGGGCGAGGTCCCGTTTCGACTGCGAGTAGACGGGATCGATGATAATTGCCTCTTTTTCGAGATCATCAGCCATTAGGTAGGTGTAGGTTGAAGAGACGTCATCAAACAGTTGCCGGAATATCATGATTGATCCCTCATTAAGACATACAGTTAGTCCCGTGGCAGTTGTCAAAACAGTATAGACCAGCCGAATTGAAGCACCAGAATAGGAAATTAATGCCGCCTGATTGGATGAAAACTTTTCATCGTGTCAAAGGACACTATCGGTCAATGCCAATACCCTGAGTATCAGTATCGAATGAATGGAAAATTTAGCCCTTTTTCCTGTAAGCGCTGCCCTCGAACTTCAAATTGTTGGAAATGCCTGGTGTCTGAACCCTGCTCCATCGTACTGATTCAAACCAAAGTTGGTTATCTAGACTAAACTGAGAATTGGGGAGATTAGGGGGCTATGGCGTTGTTGGTCGCTGTGTCTGCTCACTGAGTAGTAATAGGTTTATTATATCGTAATGATATATCCTTATTCCTATATCGAATTTCGGATCTAAGATATATTGGAATGGTCAACCAGCAACCAAACAGAAGAGGATACTCAAATGGAAACTCAAGTAGCGCCCGTACCTGGCCTTCCCCGCATCAATGAAGCTGCACCAGACTTTAAAGCGCTGACTACCGATGGGGAAAAGTCGCTGAGCGATTACAAGGGTAAGTGGCTTGTTCTGTTTTCTCACCCTGCGGACTTTACGCCGGTTTGTACTACTGAATTCATGGCCTTCGCCGAAGCTGCACCGGAATTTGCGAAGATGAACTGTGAATTGCTGGGTCTGTCGATCGACAGCATTCACTCGCACATTGCCTGGATGCGTAACATCAAGGAAAACTGGGGGGTCGAGATCCCGTTTCCAATTATTGAAGACCTGAAGATGGACGTAGCCAAAGCCTATGGCATGATCCATCCCGGCGCGGGTGATACCTCCGCAGTTCGCGCCACTTTCATCATTGACCCGAACGGCATTCTGCGAGCCATGGTCTACTACCCCATGAGCAATGGTCGCTCCGTGCCGGAGTTCCTGCGCTTGCTGGAAGCCCTGCAGACAAGCGATGAACACGGTGTGGCTACTCCGGAAAGTTGGAAGAAAGGTGACAAGGTCATTGTTCCGCCGGCCAAAACCGCAGAAGGTGCCAACGCCCGGGTTGAGTCCGATGATTACGAGTGCAAAGACTTCTACTTCTGCACGAAGACCCTGTAACTGAAACGGGAGGAATAAACTTCCACGCTTTCGGCTACACCTGCTACCGCTCATGTGGTAGCAGGCTTTTAAAAGGTGAGGGGTGTTTCAAATGAAAACTGTTCACGACATGGTCCAGGCTGCAAAAACCGAGATCCGGGAGATACCCTTGAATGAAGCCGAGGACGCTATCAAGCAGGCAGACCTAGTAATCGATGTCCGCGAAGAGGACGAGTTTCATGCAGGGCACATACCGGGCGCTTTGAACATTCCCAGAGGTATTCTGGAATTCAAATTGACCAATGATCCTGCCATGGAAGACCGGGCGCTAAACATGGTGATCTACTGCAAGAATAGTGGCCGCTCTGCACTTTCAGCCAAGGCTATGCAAGAGATGGGGTACATCCATGTGCAGTCTATTTGCGGAGGAATTGAAGCGTGGCAGGAGGCTGGCAAGCCAGTGGTCAAACCGCAATTGCCAGATTTTGATTGATCGAGTATTTCTCTGAGCGAATCCGAACCATGAAAGCCGCCTCATGATCGGAGGCGGCTTTCCATCAGTGATATCCCTCACCGGCTTTGACTTTGCCGCGGAAAACCCAATAAGTCCAAGCTGTGTATGCAATTACAATGGGCACCACTAACAAAGTCCCCAGCAGCAGAAATAGTTGCGACTCATAGGCGGAAGCCGCATCCCACAGGGTGTAGTCCGGTGGAACCACGTAAGGCCAGCGGCTGACCACCAAGCCCAGATAGGTACTAATGAATAAACCCATGGTCGCAACAAACGGCAAGCCCTCGTCGCGCCGTTGCACCGAGCGGAAGATCTGGAGCGCGAACAGCAGGGTCAGAAAAGGCAGAATCCAGATGATGCTCAGGTTGGAGAACCAGCGTTCACGGACCATTTCATCCACAAAGGGCGTCCAGACACCGATGATGCCAAAGACCACAAGCACGGCCAGAAGCAGTGGCAGAGTGATCTTGTAGGCCCACTGCTGCAGATAACCCTCGGTTTTCATGATCAGCCAGGTGGAACCCAGCAGGGAATAACCGGCCAGCATGCCCAGGCCGGTAAGCACGGTGAACGGCGTGAGCCAGTCCAGTGCTCCGCCAACATAAACCCCGTTTGCGGTTTCAAAGCCCTGGATATAGGCGCCCACAACGGCACCCTGGGCGAAGGAGGCAACGGTAGAACCGCCGGCAAACGCCCAGTTCCAGAGGTAACGGGACGTCCGGGCCTTGAACCGGAACTCGAACGCCACGCCCCGGAAAATCAGCCCGGCCAGCAGCAGGAACACACCAATGTAGAGCGCCGGCAGGAAGATGGAATAAACCATCGGGAAGGCCGCGAGCAGGCCGGCGCCACCCAGCACCAGCCAGGTTTCGTTGCCGTCCCACACCGGGGCCACCGAGTTCATCATGGTGTCCCGCGCTTCCTCATTCGGCGCGAAGAGGAAAAGAATCCCCACGCCCAGGTCGAACCCGTCCATCAGCACATACATGATGATGCCGAAGCCAATAATGAATGCCCAGATCAGGGGCAGATCGAACAGTGCCATAGTCAGTGACCTCCCTGCTTGGTGGTGCCGTTGTTTGTATCGTTGACGTATTCAAAAGGCACATGGGTGGCTGAAAGTGGCCGTGCCGGCCGTTCTGCCTCGTGTTCATCCTCGTCGTGCCGGTCCTCAAGACCCACGTACAGCACCCGCATCAGGTAGTAGACACCGGCCGAGAACACCGCTGCGTAGACCATGATGTAACCGATCAGGGTAAACAGGGCCATGCCGCCGGTGAGTGAGGGGGTCACCGCTGAAGCCTGGTCCATGATGCCATACACCAGCCAGGGCGCACGGCCCACTTCGGTCACGAACCAGCCGGTCAGCACCGCGATGAACGGCGCGATGCTCATGCCGCGCAGCACCTGAAGGAACCAGGTGGACTGGAAGTAACGACCGCCACGGCGCAGCACCAGGCCAGTCAGGCCAACCAGGATCATCAGGGTACCGATCCCGACCATAATCCGGAACGACCAGAAAACGAGGGCCACCGGCGGTTGTTCATCCCGGGCAACGTCTTTCAGACCCGGCACCACACCATCCCACTCGTGGGTCAGGATCAGGCTGGCCAGGCTGGGAATGCCAATCTCGAAGTGGTTGGTCTGGGCCTCCTGATCGGGAATCGCAAACAGCAGCAGGGGCACATTGGGGGAGGTTTCCCAGTTGCCTTCCATCGCCGCCACTTTCGTGGGTTGGTGCTCCAAAGTGTTGAGACCGTGGAAGTCGCCGACCACCAGTTGGGCCGGCGCGATGAACAGGATCAGCCACAAACACATGGACAAGGCTTTGCGGTTGGCTTCGACCTCTCGCCTCCGGAGGATGTACCACGCACTCACACCGGCTACGACGAAGCTGCCGGTGAGGAACGAGGCCAGGCCCATGTGACTGAAACGGTACCAGAAAGATGGGTTGAAAATGGCTTCACTCCAGGAAGTCACGTGGAAAACACCATCTCGCAATTCGAACCCTGCCGGCGTTTGCATCCAGCTATTGGCTGAGAGAATCCAGAATGATGAAATGAAGGTGCCTGTGGCCACCATGATGGCGGCGAACAGGTGCACGCCGGGCGGAACCTTGTCACGGCCGAACAGCAGAACGCCCAGGAATGCCGCCTCCAGGAAAAAAGCCGTGATAACCTCATAGCTCAGCACTGGGCCGAGGAAGTTGGCTGTGGCCTGGGAGAAGTTGCTCCAGTTGGTGCCGAACTGGAAGGACATCACGATGCCCGAGACCACGCCCATGCCGAACACCACGGCAAAGACCTTGGTCCAGAAACCGGAGAGCTTCAGCCACACCGGGTTGCCGGTCTTGAAGGCCAAGCCTTCCAGGACCGCAATGTAGGAAGCCAGGCCGATGGTAAATACCGGGAAGATGGCGTGAAATGACACCACAAACGCGAATTGGATTCGCGATAGCATAAGAGGATCGAGATCCATGGGAACCTCCGGCAGGCTGGTCAGTCAGGTGAAGTAAGAATAGTCGGTTTTTTGACTAGCGTTATCCAAGCATCGTAGGTGCTCAGAAATACCTGACCGGACAGGTATTCGAAAAAATGAGTCCGTTTAAGGCGATCCATGACCGGGCCTTTTACCTCGGCCAAGTGCAGGTGAATGCCTGCATCACCCAGCCGGCGGTTGATGGCTTCCAGACTCTCAAGGGCGGAGGCATCAATTTCATTCACCGCCTGACAGGCCAAGACCAAGTCGGTTATTTCCGGATGGTCGGACACCAATTCCAGGACGGTTTCCTCAAGATACCGGGCATTGGCGAAGTACAGGCTCTCATCGACCCGGACAATGACCGTATGCTCGTCGATTTCCACCTTGTGTCGCTGCACGTTCCGAAAATGTTCCGTGCCGGGAATCCTGCCCACCACCGCACTGTGGGGTCGGCTTGTCCGGTGTAGGTGCAAACCGATGGAAAGCGCGACCCCCACGATGATGCCGGCTTCAACCCCGTGAGTGAGCGTCAGGATGATGGTTGCCAGCATGGCGGCGCCATCGGCCTTCGAGTAGGCCAGGGTCCGCCGGATCGCCGGCAGGTCGATCAGGGTGCTGACAGCGATGATGATGGTCGCAGCCAGGGTGGCCTTTGGCAGGAAGGCCAGCAGGCCGGTGAGGGTCAGGGTTGCTACGGCGATGCCCACGGCGGTCAGGGCGCCGGCAATGGGGGTCTGGGCGCCGGCCTCATAGTTGACCACGGACCGGGAGAAGCCGCCTGACACTGGCGAGCCGCCACTGACGCCCGCGGCTATATTGGCGAACCCAAGGGCAATAAGCTCGGAGTCCGGGTCGATTCTCTGGCGCCGTTTGGCCGCAAGCGTCTGGGCCACGGAAACCGACTCCACAAAGCCCACGAGGCTGATCAGGATGGCCGCAGGCACCAGGGTTGCCCAGATATCCGGATCCAGCGAGGGCAGACTGATATCAGGAAGGCCACTGGGCACCTTGCCGACCAGATTGACGCCGGCAGCGCCGAGATCAAAGTGCCAGGCTGCTGCCGTGGTAACGATCACTGCGGTCACCGGCGCTGCCTTGGTGATGAGGTCAGCCAGCCGTTCCGGCAGCCCGAGTGAAATCAGGCCCTGCTTGAGGAGCTTCCGGCACAGGTAGAGGAATACCAGCGCGCCGCCGCCAATGGTCAGGGTGACGGGATTAAAGTCGCTCAGGTGCTGCCAGAGACCCCGAACCATTTCCAGCAGGTTATGGCCTCCGCCCTGGATGCCCAGGATATGGCCGAGCTGGCTGCCGGCAATCAGGATGCCGGAGGCTGTGACGAAGCCCGAGATCACCGGATGGCTAAGGAAGTTGGCCAGGAACCCCAGACGCAGAAGGCCCATGGCGAACAGCATCAGGCCTGACAGGGTAGCAAGAACCAGGGCGGCGCCCACGTATTCCGGCGTGCCCGCCTCGGCTATCCCGCCCAGCGCGGAAGCTGTCATCAGCGATGCCACCGCCACCGGGCCAACGGCCAGGGTGGCGCTGGTACCGAACAGAGCGTAAGCCACCAGTGGAATCATGCTGGCATAGAGGCCCACCTCGGGTGGCAGGCCTGCCAGCAAGGCATAGGCCAAGGCTTGGGGGACCAGCATCAGGGTAACAATCACCGCCGCCAGCGCATCGCTGACAAAGGTATCGCGCCTGTAATCCTTCAACCAGCTTGCGATGGGAAGGAACCGGATTAGCCGCACCGTCATTTTCTATATTCCCCGACACTGTCCATATGGTGCGGCCGCTGTTCCGCTCCAAGAATCTCTATAATGGCACTTAACCTAGTATAGGTACGTTTAGCTGCTTTTCCCCCAGCCAAGGGCTACTCCGGGGAAAACCAGGCTACTATTTACCTCGGTGAGATTGCGTCTGACCTGATTTTATACAGAAACATTGGCTCTTTATTATTTCTGCATGATTGCAGAGGCTTCGGTGGGACCTTCACATTCAGAACTCGGCTGCTTGTATTCTTCTGCTATATTTCATGCTATTAAAAGTGGATTTCATACCATGTGGGCAGTCACATAAGAACTGGTCATACTGTCGGTGTAACTGCTGCATCGTGATTTATACGCGGTGGTTGGCTCTTATGTCGTCTTCGGATCGAATTAAACTGGACTTTTGTGCTTCAGAAGCGGAAGGCTCTCGATTGGCTATGACCTACGGGATGATTTAAGGATGGATAGTGCCTTCTGGGTTACGCTGGCGACCACCGGTCTGGCAGCGCTGGTAACTTGCGTGGGGATCTTCACGATCCGCCATTACGAACGGTGGGGACAACGCAACACTTCCTATTTTATCTGCTTCGCCGCCGGAGTGCTCATCAGTGCGTCCTTTCTACACATTATTCCCAAATCTTTCGCAATGGCGGAGGGAGCACCAGTTTGGCTTCTGGCGGGTTTTATGGGGTTGCACCTTTTCAACCGTTTTTTAACGGCATTCGTTTGTGAAAAAGATCCGTCCGCACGAGACTATGTTATTGGTCTTATTCCGATGCTTGGTATCGGTTTTCACTCATTCATTGATGGTTTTATCTATTCGATCTCTTTTTCAGTGAGCGTGTTCACTGGATATCTGGCCACCGTCGGCATGGTGTTACACGAATTTCCAGAGGGCATCATCACCTATCTACTGCTTATTCGCGGTGGTTTTCGTCCACGTCTCGCGATGGTGCTGGCATTTGCGGCTGCAGCCGCGACGACACCAGTTGGCATGCTGGTGTCCTGGCCAATGGTCAGCGCAATTAGCCAGCCTACTTTAGGAGCGCTACTGGCTCTTTCAGCGGGGGCACTGGTGTACGTTGGCGCCACACATTTACTGCCCCGGGCCGAGCAGGAACATCGGAAGTTCAGTCTGGTCGCCCTCGCCGGAGGCGTGTTTGTGGCATTTGTGATTATTGCATCCAAGGCCTGAGGTGGGGCCGGGGATCTTCAGGAGGTCAAGGTGTTTTACCGAGTGTCCCGAGTTGCCGATTCCGAATGGACGCCCACATACTTCCTGGCGGCGCTGGGCGCCGGCGGACTTGCTGTGTCCTTCTTCATGTGGCTGCTGTTTTGGCTACCTCATGCTGGTGCTCCCGTTCCACTGTTCGCAGATGCTCTGACCTCTCTCCGGAAGGGCAACCTGCTGGTTAGTATGGCGGTTGTAGGCGCATGGGCCGGAATCGCTCTGTTTTCGGTACTTCACATCCAGCTAATGGTCTGGAATCTACGCCAATATGCACGATTCCGCAGAACAGCAGCTTATCAGCAACTGCGAAAAAGCAATTCCGAAACTCAATTATTGGCCGGGCCGTTGACGGCAGCCATGAGCATCAATGTTGGTTTCTATGCGCCCAATTGGTGTTCGGGTTATTGGGTTGGATCGTTCTGACCCGGTATGGTTATTTTCCGAGGTTCGTGACGGGAAGCGAAAAGGCTCCCGGGGCATATGCTTTGGTCTGTCCTGGCGTTGCTTTGACGGTGATGGTGCATTTTTTTATCAATGCCGGCTTGGTTGGGTTTGGTGCGTTGGATCAATTCAGCGCCGCATATTGGAGCTTGAGTGCTCTGGCATTGGTGCCGCAGGCGCTCACAATCTGGCTGATCTACCGACTCAACCGCCTGCATTTCGGTATGGGATGAACCTTTTTGCAACAGTCCTACAGCCAGAGCTTGCCAGATAATGTAAGCAAATACCCGGGCGTTTAGAAAGTCGGATAAAGCTGACGAGAGGGCTCGCGTTTAGCAGATTTGTCCAAATTGCGGTCATCACAGCCAGTTCATTTACGCCCACGTGTACATGGCAACCATGGGCCCCAAGCTCACCAGCCTGATCAAGCCCATGGTCACCCGGCTACGAGGACCTTGAAGAGTACCCATAGACAGTCTGCGGCTATTCTTCAATGCAGATCGCCCTGCGTTGAATCGCCAGGGCGGTCTTGCCGATAAGAACTGCGATAAGCACCGTAAGCAGGCCAAGAAGTAAAACACCAAGCCCTTTGAAGAACACGAGTTGAAGCTCCTCGTACATTACGAAAGTGGCGATCGTCATGGCTGCCAATGGGAACGAGTACGCCCACCAGGAAAGAAAGAACTCCAGCCGGAGAAACCTGGAGGACTGGGTAATCAGCATCAGGGTCAGAAAGATCGCAACGTAGTAAAGCACCCGTCCAAATGCGTTCACTTCGCCAACCAGCTGGAACCAGGAAATAAAACCTACGGCAGGCGGGGCGATCAAAATGAACAAAGTGGGGAGGAGTTTGGCCGGAAGCGGCTGATGGAAAAACATCCGGTAGAAAATGATGGTTAACAAAACCAGCCAGAAAACCAGGCCAATGCTGAAGAAGAACCACGAGATTTCCACAGATGCATGCTGCACGCCTGCAATGGGTACGAGAATGTTACCTACGATGGGGATAAACCAGGCCGGGTTGATGTGGGCAACTTCAAAGTGGGTCTGGTGCAACCAGGCTGACAAAACATAGAGCGTGAAGCCAAGGTGAAAAGCCGCGCCAACGCTCCAAAGAATGAATGATACAGCGCCACTGTAGGGTAACAGCGCGATACTCAATAGAATCAGACCAATCGATATGGTGGGGAAGAAGTTCAGTTTGACCGGATGGGCAAACTCCGTTTTTACTTCGCCGGGGTATTTCATGACCTTGGTCAGATAAAGCATTAGCAGAGCAACAAAACCGATGATGGTCAGCCCGAGCAATATGGGGCTTGGCTTCCAAGAAATTCCAAGCAAGCCTTCCGCACGATGCCAGGCGATGGTAAACCCGCTCATTCCCATCACAACGGCGAACCATGAAATCGGAAAATTCTGCAATCGGGAAGGCCGAACTTCCGTCATCCGTCTACCTCCTTTTCTGAAAACTCAACCAGGGTTGCCCAGTACACCCGGGGCAACCCGAACCTCAACGCTCAGAACGTGAACGTGCGCATCTTCGGGTTCAGCATCTGGCCGGCCATTTCCGGCGGCATGGCAACGCCGACGCCGTCAATCAGATCGTCCTTGCCGTAATCGCTGTTCGGAAGATACAGCGCACAGACCTTCGCCTTACCACCCTGCTTGAGCAGGCCCCGCAGCATCTGCCCCGGAGTGACATCTTTCGGTTTGAGGGCGGGAGCTTCATAAGTCTTCAGCGCAAGTTCACCGGCCTGATCGCATAGCAGTACATTAACTTTTGCCCCTTGCTTGGCCATGGTGTTAGATAGGACCATCGCCATACCTTGGGTCTGTAGGGAATCGCTGGACAGGATTACAAGCACTTCCTCAACAGCGCCTTTGTGGCTGTCGGCATGAATGCTGAATGGCGCGACTGCTAACAGGGCAGTGGCGACAAGGGCTTTGAATAATTTGATCATGGGGAGCTCCTCTTTGATGGATCGAAAGACTTCAACGCGAAGGTATCTCGACAGGATTCAACCGTCAGTGACAAAGTCACTTAAGCAGGTCGATTAATATTCAGTTCAAAAAAAGCCGGGCGTTTTAGGCCCGGCAAAGGGGTTGTGTGCTCAATCTCCGGGTTTATTCCCAGGCGGCACCCTCAAGCGCATCCAACGGAATCTTCAAGTACCGTTTGCCGTTGGCTTCGGGCTCGGGCAGCCGTCCTCCACGGGTATTGACCTGCAATGCGTGCAGAATCAGCTTTGGCATCGGTAGCTCGCTGTCACGAGTGTTTCGGAGCTCTACATACTCGGCTTCTGAAGTCACAGCCAGATGCTTGTTCGCCTTCTTCTGCTCGCCAACGGTGCTTTCCCACTCAGGCTCACGGCCGCCGGGCATGTAATCGTGCCCGGTGAACAGCCGGGTTTCGTCCGGCAAGGCCAGAATGGCCTGGATGGAGTCCCAGAGTTGATGGGCATCGCCCCCGGGGAAGTCCGCACGGGCGGTGCCGAAGTCCGGCTGGAAAATGGTGTCGTGGACAAAGGCCGCATCACCGATCACATAGGTGACAGAGGCGAGCGTGTGGCCCGGCGAAAACATCACACGCCCATCAAGATTGCCAATCCGGAACTCGTCGCCAGCACGGAACAGTTGGTCCCACTGTGAGCCGTCGGCCGGGAAATCGGGCCAGTTATAGATGCCTTTCCACAGTTCCTGAACGCCAGTCACATAGCCACCGATCGCGGTCGGAGCGCCGGTCTTTTCTTTCAGGTACTGGGCTGCCGAGAAATGGTCGGCATGAGGGTGCGTATCCAAGATCCACTGCACTTCAAAGCCCTGATCGCGCACGTAATCCAGAAGTTCGTCGGCACGGTGCGTCGCCGTTGCGCCGGACTTTTCATCGTAATCCAGCACCGGATCAATAATGGCACACTGCTTCGTCTCCGGATCGCTGACCACGTACTGAACACTGAATGTGCGGGGATCGAAAAAACCCGCGACATCGGGAGTGTCGAGATGTTTCGCAGGTGATTGTTGGAAAGTCCTCATAAGTGAGCCCTCCTCAACGCTGAAAACGCGTCTTTGGTTGATTTAGTTATAACGATATATCTGAAAGATTTTAAGGGCTAATTGAGATGAGGCATTGAGCCAATGAGGACAACCTAACGGTGCCAAATTTGGACTTCCCCCGGTCCATTAGACCGGGGGAAGTCCAATCATAGGCCAGGAGTGTCTAGTGCACCGGGGTAAGTCCAGATTGGCCTGCGGCCTCTACGGGACGTCCCTTTCGGGCCGCCGCTTATTTCTGCGTTCGATTCAGAGGACTTAGACATGGCGTATTCATCTAATCAAAAAGCCATATGCGGCAAATTAATTGGCAGTGCAGTCGTTTTGCTGTGCGCCACCTTTCTGGCATCTTGCTCGTATGGGCCACCGCAGATTCGTGCTCATATCACAAACGCCAGAGCGAAACCCGATTCCCACTGGATCGCTGTTGCGGTTGAATACCAGCATTACCAGGAACCAACAGGAATCAACGCTTTTCCCAATGGCGGCATACCCAAGTATCTCAGTGAGAAGGTAAAAATATACTTGTGTAATGTGGAGACCCTCGAAGTGCGTCGACTCGTATCGGCAACCCCATCGGACATTGTTAAGCTCGGATGGCAGCCGTGGGTTCTGGGATGGGTGGGTGAAAGTTTGTACTTTCAGATATCTGGGCAAAAAGGAACGAAGCTCAATGAGACTAAGACTAACAAGGTGGTCTACAGGATTGGCGGAGATGGGCAAGATTCAGAAGTAGCCAACACCCCGGACAACCTTGTGTTCCAGCAGGACACAGGTCCGATACCCAAAGGCTCATTTGTACGAATCAGCAATCGCTACGATACAATTGCTGTCAGGACGGAAAGAGACGCTAGTCCACGAACTCTGTTCAAAATCGACATTAACCAGGGAGAACTCGTTGCGATTCAAGAATCGAACAAGCCGGATACAGGCGACGGCTTATAGCCGCGCCTGATCCGCAACGTTATCGCACCATCTGAATGTCCGCTTTGCGACCAGTGCTCCTAGAATTCCCGTCCCGCCGAAGCACTGTCGACCATTCCTGTGAACGAGGTTTAGCCCGAAGACAAGTATTGGGAGCAGACTCGTGACCTCGGTCTCAGTTCAGACCAATTAGAGGACGCGACATTTCCCGGCGACCAGCCAGGGGCTGTGGTTGGAGCTGGCAGCCAGATGGCTGCCCGGGGAAGTGGCCACGAAACGCAGGTTGGCCAAATTTAGCCGGAATGTGGTTTGATTGTGAAGGTCGCTGACCACGTAATCATCCCGAACCTGGTAGTTGGCAAACCCCACGGCGGGGCCGTCGCCTTGGCGCACAGTAATAAGTTGGGGCTTTTCCAGCAGGAAGACTAAGCGTTTGAGCCGATTCTTCTCACGAAACCCGGTGCGATAACCCGCCGTGCTGGTCACGTGGTCACCCCGACAGACGTATTCGAACTCTTTTCCGAAAGCTTCTTCCGCAGTCACGAGGGCGGAGAACAGCGTCAGCAGGAGCCCGACAACCAGATATTTGAGCACGGTTGTGTTACATGTAGTCAAAAGCCCTCCCGGAGTCCGTTGGACATTTTACGCGCGTAGGCGGGAAGTCTATCGTTCACTAAGAGCCAGTTAAATTCTCTTTTGCCGGACAATGGTCACGCCGATTCGCTACTCTAGAATTGCCGCGAAGCTTCCCGTCGATCGGGCGACTTGAATGTTCGCTTTGAGACCTCTCGCATCGAAGCCAAGACCTAAACAAAAGCGAACATTAACCCCCTTCACCTCGAGAGCGGTTTTTGGTCGTCCCAAATCAATGAATCTGCGAAAATCTTGGCCATGCGATCGTTTCCAGTCGGACTGTTTTTCCGCTGCGCTTCAAACCAGCCGCAAATGCAGAGGTTATGGCTAAGAGGAGAGGGTAGGCTTGGATCACCATCAGGTTGAATACACGAAGTATGAATTGGCCAAGCTAAGCTTTCTTGAATGTCTAGATTACCTGAATCTCTACGAGAAAGGTGTGGAGTTCTTTTCGGAGGAGCCGCTTGCGTTTGAACGCTCAATTTCCAAAGCCTTTGTTATCATCTACGCTTCCATGAATCGCTGAACTATATCTATTGCGAGCTCGCGTTTATTTTCCATAGTGGTAGCCCTTCTCCAAAATCTCCCGATGAAAGCGGGTCAAAACCTGAATGTTATCCAGATTATAAACGCCGCCACCAAGACCAGTTGGCGTCTAATAATGGAACTGGCAGCTGCTGGTCGCACCCGAGGCTTGAAAAGGGCTAGCAAAAGGAGCTTTGCCTACCTTCATCCTTACTCTATGGGGCTCAGTCAAACATTGTCGACACAGCGTCCGCCATCTCACTGGTTCCTTTGGACTTGTAGAACTCGGAGATGGGAACCCCGAAGAACTTGGCGACAAGGAAAGCAACTGGCAGCGCCAGAATCAGCGCGACCCCGAAGTACACCGCCATCGCCGAATAATCGCCAGCAGAGAAGGCGGCCTTGCCCAGACCACTGCAAGTTGAGAGTACATAGAGCATTGGCACCCCTGCCGTAGCAATCAGCACCTTTCCAAAGACCCAGTTCACCTTTGACGGCTTGCATTCATCAGGCGCACCGACCGGCTCACTGTCTTGAACCTGCGTTTTGGTGACCTCTTCCGGCGCAGCCTTTCCAGCGCTGAAAGAGCGTTTAGGGCGAATCTGGCTTAGACGCTTGAAAATGTTTTTCCAGGACAGCGGATCACTATCCCGGAGAGCTTCAATAATGTCCTTCTCACTAGCCCCCATGGCCTCTGCCTGGTGAATGGCAAGCCCCAGAGCCAAATTGCCCTGACCCACCCAGCGGAAGATCCACTTGGCAGAAGCGTAGGTCAGCCCGAGGAAAAGTACGGACATCCCCGTAAAGATGACAGCCTGAGTGCCAGTTTCGGCCACGAAGGGAAAAATGACGGCAACTTCGAGGAAGCGATAGGCAGCAACCAGGACCAGGGCGGCCCCCAAATTAAGTGCGTAGTGCCAACGTGAATCGGCTCGAAACAGATCACGAACGGCGTGCCGGAGAGTGTGCCCGAACCACCAAGCCAGATACGTAAAGCACATAACCATCATGGTGAGGTCTGCAGCGCCACCGGCAATAGCGGACAGAACGGGCTGGTCAATGGCTCCCTCCACTCCCGCGATAATGGAATCATCGATCACAAGAAACACAAATAACGCGACCGCAGACAATATTTTATCAAACATGAAAAGGTCCTTCTTCTATTAAAAGGGAAAGCGGCGGAGTTTGAGGCAAACCCCGCCATTGAAAGAGAGTGACTGGTTCCGATTGCGGTCATCACTATTCATAACGATGAATCCTGTTCAAACTTCGACAATGGGGCACCACCTTCAGCCTGCTGGCGGATAAGGAGCGCTTTCCCGATTTCCCATGATTCTCATGCATTGTAAGGTTCACATAGGCTTAGGCTAGAGGCCTTTTGAGTATCGCCCGTCGTCCAGTAAGTGTAAGCGCGACAGACGTCCCTCTTTGTCCTGAAAGTCTTCGATAATATTTGTGATGTATCGCTCGTGAGTATCGCCCTCCAAAAAGGCCAAGTAATTCAATGTCAGATTCTCAGTAATTAGCGGCAAATTAACGTAACCACGATCCAGATCATTGCTTGTTATGTCGATGAGTTTCCCCACCACAACTCGCCACCTGGGGTGTTGGTTTTCTTTGTACGTCCAAATTTTCTCAGGGTCGGTTTCTATTGTCGCAATCGCGGTAACGTAGATGGAGTCAATACCTTCGGGGATGCCGTAAACTCTGATCTCGTTGTCTACAAGACCAGCTCGAACGTTGCGGGCACTCTCGATAAGAGGGTCAAAATAATTCTCGATAGTCTGTCCGTCCTCCCGCCAATTAAAGCGCAGGGCGGCTTCGACAAATGCCTGTCGGTTAGAAACGAGGTAGGATGGACCGATATCAACACTGGCTATTTTGACCTCCCCCATCATGCGATCAAAGTCATCCGCGCCCGCCGCGGGTGGGGGCGCAAAGAGCGCCAAAAAATACTACGAGCGCTTAGATTTGTATTGCGTTCAATGACCGGGCTGAACACAATTCCCAAAGCTGCTACGAGAGTCACAGCCGTTAATGAGAGCGTCTTTTTAGCTGATGCCTTAGTCGATCTTGACCAGAGCCAAATTGCACCCAGAAGCAGGTCACCCCCTACTATTGCAACCATTACCGACCATCTCACGCCAGCCTCCCCAAGCATGGCAGGGATGGCAAATGCACCGACGAAACCAAGCAGCGGCAGTCCGGGAAAAAATGCAACCAACGGGTATTGCTTTGTGAAGGTCCAGTATGTAATCAAAATGCTTCCTCTATAAGTTTCAATGTTAAGTCTTCGGTGTAGAGCACCGAGATGACGCTAGGCGTTCTTAGACTCTTTCCCATTTTAGTTAACCGTCAAAACTCGCCGACTATATCAGCCATACGGCAACCAGACATTTAGGAGGTTACCGGGAGATTCTGCTTCCTATTCCGCCACGGGGTTCTGCCCCTTTGCTGTGACATACCTAAAGAGGGTCTGAATTTCTCCAAAGGAAAGTGTTGAACTATCCGGCTAAATGTCCGCTTTGCGACCAAGGCCGCGGCCAGGGACTCGGAATATAAGCGACTGCCCGCATGTGTCGCGACGCAGCGATTCAGGCTTGGCCCAATATATCGGTTGTTGCTTCAGCGGATCTCGTATTTGCCGGGTCCTCTGATTTGCAGGCACCAGGTGTGTCGGCTTCCTAGGGGCTGACTGCGGTCATAGTGATGGATCCAAACACCGGGGATGTGACTCTGATGAAGGGCCTGCCCCACCCGGAACACAAAGGACGATTGCGCGGTGATGAACAGGTGAAGCACTTCCAGGTGCGGGAAACGTTTGACCAATGTGTTCATGTAATCCACTACCGCTTTGATTAGTCGCTGCTGCTTGTGCTCCGAGCACAGCTGGTCGAGGCCCACCTTTCCGTTCGAAAAATTCACCGAGAACATCGGAATGTTCGGAAACTTAATGCTCATGTCTGGGCGATCCATCGGTATGCTGAACTCTAGGCAAAGTCCTGCCTCGGTGTCTGACTGCGGCGTTTCTGGCAGCTGCGTTGATTGAAGCAGTATGCCGTTGTCCGGCTCTTCATTGTCATGCCAAACCCCCGAGGATCGATCGTAGTCTCGGATGTGGATCTTGTTCTGATTGCCCCATTCAAACCCCGCGAGCACAACCATGGGAACAGCTGCGATACCACCGTACATCGGCAGGTAATTATTCGGCCCGGAACCGTGGGTGATCTTGTCCTTCGCCTCAGACATCTTTGCCTCAAGGAATCTCAGGTGGTCCTTGGGAGATTTGTTTCGGCCATCAATGAGCACCATTTCTTCTCGAACACCGGAATAAGGTGCTGGCAGGTCTTTCAAAATCCCACGAATTTGTGAGGTTTCGTAGCTGAGGTGCTCGATGCACACAATGCGCTTACTGCTCTGAGACCGGTGGTGAGAGACAAAGAAGAAGATTGCAATGATGAAGCAGACCAATGCTCCCAGCGCCAGAACGAATTGGATCCAAAACGCTGGTTCACTTGAAGAGATACTGCCATCGACCACGATGTCGGTTCCGGGAACCGGGATTGAAAACACGCCCCAGGCCCAAAACGAACCGACCAGTGCCAGCAGCAATCCGACCCCCAAGCTTAGTGCCTTCACCCCGGCGCTGAGGTTTGTTGGCCGAAGGCCAAAAAAAATAGAGATCCAGCTCCGGATCAACGCACCCCAACTTCTCCTTTTCATAGGCTTGCTCGTTCTTTCCGTCAAAAGTTTATCCAGTTAATCGCATCCTATTCGTATAAGTTACTGATTGCTAATGTGTTGATGAAAAAAGATTCATGCCGTAAATTTGTAATGCCTTGTATCTGTCGCCTGCGACCCCAGATCATAAGAATTCCCACCGACCCTGGAGGTCTCGCCCTTGAATAACCTGCCTTCCTCTCCGATTAATGACATCCTTGAACAAACCTGTGCCGCCCTCGATATCCCTAGAACCAAGGCTGAAGAAGCCAAGTCCCGCTATGAATCGGTCGGCACCTGGCTCCAGCGTGACGCGTCCGAGCTTCGCAACTACGACCCAAAAGTGTACCCCCAGGGATCGTTTGAGCTGGGCACCGTGATCAAGCCGATGACGGACGCGGACGAGTACGACATCGACATCGTATGCGCTCTTGATCACACGCCATCGGTCTGGGCCCAACGGGATTTGAAATACCATGTGGGTAAGGAGGTCAAGGAATACGCCAACGCACAATCGTTTAATGAGCGTCCGGAGGAAGGCAAGCGTTGCTGGACCCTGAACTACGCTAATCAGGCTCGCTTTCACCTCGACGTCCTTCCGGCTAAGCCCGATGCCCAGGGTATGCGGGCCATGCTTGAAAGTCGGAATTATAGCGACGTCGATCAGACCGAGCACGCCATCAGCATCACTGACCAGACCCACCACGACTACGAGACCCCCTTCGGGAAATGGCCGAAGAGTAATCCAAAGGGCTACGCCAACTGGTTTCGGGAGCAAATGAAGACCGCTTACCAGAATCGGCGAATGGTCATCGCAGAAGCCCGTAAGGCCGATGTCGAGGATATTTCCGACTATGACATCAAGACTCCCCTCCAACAGACGATTCAGCTTCTCAAGCGCCATCGAGACAAGATGTTTCTCGATAACGGCAACGGCGATGACAAGCCGATCTCCATCATCATCACCACCCTGGCAGCCAAAGCCTACAACAATGAGAACACGGTCGAGCAGGCTCTGCGGTCCATCCTGAATCACATGCAGAACCACATCCATAAATCGGGATCCACTTACGTCATCCGGAACCCGGTCAATCCAGCGGAAAATTTTGCCGACAAATGGCCGGATCATCCCGAGCGACAGGATGCCTTCTTCGAATGGCTGGAAAAGGCGAGACAGGATTTTGGCCAGGTTCTGGATGCACAGGACTTTGCGGCTCAGGTGACGGCGCTTGAGACGCTGTTGGGGCAGCGTGTTGTGACTGAGGCCCAGGTGCGTCGGGACTATCAGGGCGGTGGGAATCTTGAGCGGATTCTGGAAAGCGTTAATCCGAAAGATATCTTTAAGGTGCCCCACGCAGAGAAACCTTCATTCCCGCTCTCTACGCAACCCGGTGCTGAAGTGGTTATCAAAGCCAAGATCGGCAAGGGCACACCAACAACACCTCTCTCAAACAATGCGCCACCGGTGCCAAAATATCGGGACATCCATTTTGAGGTGGATCTTCACCGGATTTCCGACTACGACATCATCAAGTGGCAGATCGTTAACACGGGTGTTTATGCTGCATTGCAAAAAGGGCTTCGAGGCGAGATTGGGGCGGCCAGAACCATTGGCACGGGCAAGCGTCACGAAGAGCAAACCTTATACACGGGTTCTCACTGGGTTCGCTGCTACGTGATGAAGGATCGTGTCTGTATCGCCAAGAGCGCCCCGTTCGTCGTCAATATCCAGTGAAAGGGCAGCCGTACGCGACAATTATAGAATTTGGCGTTTTCTCCGACCAGGCGCTTAGGACGGCTGAGCGGTGCGCTGCGGGCGTTAACGCACCATCTGAATGTTCGCTTTGCGACCTAACCGAACGATCGAAAACCGGGACAGATTTATTTTTCTTATACGTGCCGACCTGCATCCTTGCTTTCATCACGAGTGCATGGCGCACCGTATAGTGGTTTAAGAAAGAGCAAGGCTAGTGGTTTAAGAAAGAGCAAGGCGCCAAAACCCACGGTGCCGGCTTGCGAAAACCCGGAGCTGGGAAGTCGCCTCCGCAGTTACAGGTTGGGCCTGAACTCGAATCCTTCGCTTGCTTCGGTGTCAGTGAAAGTATTGAGCTGTACTTCCTTGTTGAGCATTCCGTTAACCATATTGGCAGGGAAGTTCTGGATACCGTTGTTGAACTGCTCGACATTGTAATTAAATATCCGGATAGCAGCGCCGATGTGTTCCTGCTGTTCGCTGATTTCTCGCATGAGGTTATTGAACAGCTCGGATGCTTTCAGATCCGGATATGCTTCCATGCTGACCTGAATTCCATGCATGACCTTTTCAGACAGTTTTTCGACTTGTTGGAGCTTTGCGGCATCCGGGGCATTGTCCTGTAGCTCATTGAGCTTTGAGCGAAGCTGCGTAATCTTCGACTGCAGCCCGGATTCAAACCCGGTGTATTGGTCCACCGATTTCTGGAGCTCCGGAAGAATCTTGTTCTTCTGGCGCTCTTGGGTGATGACATCCGACCAGGCCCGCTTGACGGCATTCTTCCGGTTAATGATGCCGTTGTAGGTAGTGATAATGAAGATCAGGAGGAAAGCCCCCGCTACCAGGGCGATAATGGTGTTGGTTTCCATGGTTGTGTGCTCCTTGCTCAGGTTAGGTGGATTTGCGTGAAAAGTTCGAATCGCTGTACCGGATCAGTGTGTGAGCCAGAGCAAGCAGACGGTCGAGGTCAGGCATCTGGGTCTGAGCGCGAATAAATTCATCGAACCCCTTGGGGTTTACCTTAGGGTTGGTGTCTGGGGTCAGCTTTTGAGTTGTCTGAACGACGTGGACCCGAGCGCATCCAAGGCATAGCTGACGGTTTTTATTGATCTCGACGGTCAGCTTTGGAATCTTTTGGGCGGCTTCGGAAAGCGTCTGAACAACGCCCGGCTTCAGGAATCGAGCTAGTGTCGTTCCGTCTTGACCCCGGCAATGGAATTTCTTATCAAATTCCAGCGATGCCGGTTTGTAGGGCGCTCCGTACAACGTTGTCTCAAAATTGTTGCAGATGTGGATGCCAGCCGCATATGGGAAGTCGAGAACAATTCCGCTGCGATCGTAATGCTCATATTTGGTCTCGGTTTCCCATTTATCGTCCATCTGATTGTAGACTTCCTCTTTGATTTCATCGACGTAATGGAGTCGGAACGCCCTGTACTGGAAGCTGTGATCCTCGCTTGAATAATGTCCCTCGTAGGATTGGCGTATGTCCCGTTCATAATTGCCTCGCTGTAATTCACCGAAGTTCTTGATCAGGGATACAATGGGTCCACTATCGATTCGGCGCATGTTGTACTGAATCAGTGCTGCCCGATCCATAATTGTCGCCGCCAAGCGATCAATCAGCGCATCTTTCTTGTTGGCAATGCTGAACAGAATGAACGATGCAACCGCAAGGGTTGCGATAATGGAAGTGGCCAGCCGTCCAGCTTCAAATCCGGTGGCCCTGCTTAGTGAGTCCATCCATTGTTCAAAGTTTTGGGCGTTGAAGTTCATGTAGAAAGCACCGGCAGCCAGTAGGAAGAGGACCAGCGAAGAGCCATATAGTTTTCCCAGGTCGAACTTAATCGGCGAGCCGTAATCCACCATCGCAGAGGTCACCTGATAGAGGTCTTCCGGTGTTTCGGCTGATTGCGCATTTTGCGTCCACTCTGAAACGGTGTGCTCCAATTCTGCGTTTTTTGAGTTACTCATCGGCTTTCTGCCTTTATTCCGATTATTGTCAAGGGTGGCATTCAGGCTGCCTCTGCTCTGGTTCAGAGAACGGGCTTTTACTGAGCGTCGTAAACCTCAATAATCGTCTTAGCCAGCTCAAGATCGTTCTCATTGGCGAGCGCAAGCTGGTTCAGTGCCCGGATGGTGGTGTCTTTCTCCGAGGCATCGACACCCAGCAGTTGCACGATGGTGTCCACCTTCTCACCACCACCGCTCGCCAACTGATGGCGAAACTCTCCGCTGAACGCGATGATGATTTCCTTGATCTGTCGCGGCTTGGAGGTCGAGATTCCCGTCGGGATATCAGGCTTCAGTGTGACGAAGTACTGGTCCGGGGAAAACTCGTGAATGGCACCGGAAACGCCGTCGGTAGTGGAACCCGGCAGCCCTCCGATCACGATGTTACCGAAGAACCACGGGTTGGTTGTGGTGGAAAGCGGAGCGGTGTAGGTCTCGTAGCCTTCCTTTTCAAAGGTAATAGACTGGTTGGAGCCGCGGTCCACCGGAACCGTCAGTGGCGTTTTACCCAGCACGCGGCCGGAAACCGTAACGGTGGCTTCTTCAGGTTCGCTGTTGAAAGTGAGTTTCTGGTCGGTTCCGGAGATCACCGATGCGCAACCGGTAGACGTCATCGCGATGACGGCCAGTGTGACTAGCAGTGGATACTTCATGGTGCTTCCTTGTAGTAGTGCTGAATCCCGGAAATCTTATTGCGCGAGGGAGATTTCGCCATGCTGGATTTGCAGTTCGGAGAGTTTCTCAACCAGGTCGTGGATATTCGCTTTTCCGGATCCTTCGTTGGCCAGCCTCAGACGCTTGATGGCGGCGAACGCATCGCCAATGGTAGCGGTGTAGGGGGCGACAATCGTCTCGTTCATGACTACCGCGCCATTGTTATCACGGTCAGTCAGGATGTACTTCACTTGTGTGGTTACCTCGAAGTCCAGCCCGAAGATGGGCTGGTCAACTTCCAGCAGGAGCGCTTCGAGCTGATAGCGGCCGGAGCCGGAGAGCAGTCCCTGTTTCTGCAGAGTTTGTTTCAGGGCACCTGCGAAGGCGTCGTTGTCGATTTCGGAGGTCCATGCGGGGTTTGTTTCTTCGCCGCCTGAAACATTGGTGACATCCACGTTGTCTACCAGGGCCGTGTCGTAGGCCTTCGCTGGCCCGTCATATACCATGTTGCCCATTTGGGCGCCGGAGGCGCAGCCGGTGAGGTAGAGTAGAGCGGCTAGCACCGCCAGAATCCTTGCGTTTCGCACGGTAGGTTCCTTCTTATTTAATTGATTATTTTGGAGTATTGCCTGCCGCTGAACCGAGGCTCCGGGCAGCGCGCCATGGTAGCCGAGCGTTGATGAGCTTGCTATGAACTGAGGGGGTAACCGGAGTAAAATCTCGTGAAATCGCATGGAGAACCGGTCATCAGTCCAGCCCTGCGGTGCTGCTTTTGTATGGGGGCGCAAGTTGCGGCGTCTGTCAGGCCATCAAGCCCCGGCTGGAGAGGAGGCAGCATGAAGTATTTTGCTTACGGATCGAATATGTCACTCCTCAGATTAAGAGCGAGGGTTCCAGGCGCAGAGCGAATCGGTATGTTCACGCTGGTTGAGCATTCCCTTCGGTTTCATAAATGGAGCAGGAAAGACAAATCCGCAAAATGCGACGCACTGTTTACCGGAAATCCGGAGGACTTCGTCATTGGCGCACTGTTTGAGATACCGCGCGACGAGAAAGGCCCGCTGGACAGGGCTGAGGGGTTGGGCTTCGGTTACGATGAAAAACGGGTCACGGTTACGGATACTCTCGGCAATTCCATTGACGCTTTCACCTACTGTGCAACGTCAACGGATCCCTCTTTGCTGCCTCACTCCTGGTATCTGAATCACGTTATCGTTGGTGCGAAAGAAACCGGCGTTCCCGCTGACTACCTCGATGCCATTTCTGCCATGCGAAGCCAGGAAGACCCTGATCGAAAACGGGATGCCAGAGAGCGGGCTATCTACGGTTAAAAGCGCGTCGCTATGGTCTAAAAAATGGGATCGCCCATGAAAACCGGGCCGAGGGCGCTCCTCCGGCCCGGCCAATCAGCCAGGGCCGCCGTAGGCCACGGTGGAACTGAAATTTAGGCATGCCTTAGAACCGGTAATGCCCCGCCAGAATCGCCTCGTGGATCTCCTGGGTTAACCGCACGTAGGTGTCGGTGCCGGGGAGCCAGACGTAAACGGGATCCTTCACCTGTTGGATATCGAACCCCATCTGTTTCAGCGGCGCCTTTTTGTGCTTGAAGGTGCCGGTTTTCTCCACATTGTCGCTAATGCGCAGGAAGAGGGGGATGGCATAGGGCGGCAGGTCCCGGCGCAGTTCGGCGAGCAGGGCCTGGAAGTCGAAGGTGGCGATGTCGCAATCCAGCCGCACAGACGCCATGCCGGCGCGGCCGTTGGTGTGGGGAATCTCCACGCCGTAGGCCACGGTTTCGCTGACGTGGTCACAGCCGTCCACGATCCGTTCCACCTCGGTGGTGGAGACGTTCTCGCCCTTCCAGCGGAAGGTGTCGCCCAACCGGTCCACGAACTGGGCGTGCTTGAAGCCGATGTCGCGCATCAGGTCGCCGCTGTCGAACCAGGCATCGCCCTTCTGGAACACGTCGGTCAGGATGCTTTTTTGAGTCTTTTCCGCGTCGGTGTACCCGTGGAAGGGGGTCTTGTCGGTGATCTCGCCGATGAGCAGGCCGGCTTCGCCTTTGCGCACACGAACCATGCGGCCCTTGCGGTCGCGAACGGGCGTCTCGTTTTCCTGATCGTATCGGACGATGGCGTAAGGGAAGGGGCACATCCCCACCGTGTTGTCGAAATTGAGCAGGTTGGTAAAGCCAATGTTCCCCTCGCTGGAGGCATAGAACTCCATCACCTGGGGAATTCCGAAGCGTTGTTTGAAGGATTTCCAGATGGTGGGGCGCAGACCATTACCGACGATCACCCGGACCTGATTGGCGGCGTCTTGGGGGGAGGGCGGCTGATCCATCAGGTAGCGGCACAGCTCGCCCACATAGCCGAAGGCCGTGGCGCGGTGATCACGGATGTCCTGCCAGAATCGGCTGGCGCTGAAGCGCCGGGCGATGATCAGGCCCGCGTTACCCGCCAGTACGGAGCCCCAGCACACCGCCAGGGCCGTGGCGTGGTAGAACGGCATGCAGACGTACATGCGGTCCTGGCTGTTCAGTCGGACGGCGGCAAAACCGAAGGAGCCATAGGCCTTCATGAAACGGCCGTGATTGAACACCACCGCCTTGGGCATGCCGGTGGTGCCCGAGGTGTATATGTAGAAACAGGGATCGTCCGGGAAGATGGCTTCGACGGTGTCCGGGGATGCATCGGGTGCGCGCCCGGCCAGCTGCATCAGGTTGTGCCAGCCTTGCGGTGCGCTTGCAGGGTGTGTCAGGCCGTCGCTGTCGGCGACGAAATAGCGGTCATTGGCCGTCAGCGAGAGTGTGGATTCCACATCCTGGTACGCCTCGATCAATTCCTCCCCGACGATCGCCATTTTCGGCTTCACCAGGTTGATACTGTGGCACAGAACCTTGCCCCGCTGTGAGGTGTTGACCAGTGCGCTGACGGCGCCGATCTTGGCGCAGCCGGTGATCACCGCCAGAAGTTCGGGGCGGTTTTCGATCATGACGGCAACGGCGTCGCCTTTGCCGATTCCGGCCGACTGCAGGCAGTGGGCAATGCGGTTGGTCCATTCGTCAAACTGGCGGTAGCTGATCTCGCGGCCTTCAAAGGCGATGGCGGTTCCTTCGGGATTCGCGCGTGCGCTATCCTGCAGACATTTGCCCAGCCCCACCGGTTTCGTTTTGTCGGTGGTGTCGCCCACCTTGAGCCCCTTGATCAGACCGGTCACGCCGGAAACCAGTTGGGGGATCTTGGCTGCAAATTGGGGAAAGCTGATAACGTCCTGTCCGCTCATTACTGGCGCTCCGTTTGGCTGTTGTTTTTCATTGAACGATCAGCATCAAATGATAGGGGCTGGAGGCCGTTGCGGTAATGGTTTAATGTCACTAATGACTGGCAATTTGTCTCACAACGGATCTTAGACTTGGAAATGGGAATTCGGTCACGCCCCACGGTGTCATCTGCGTTGGTACTGGACCTCTACGACGGCTTGGCCGAGCAGGGCTTTGCGTTTGCGTCAGACCTTGAGGTCATGGGCACCTCGCGTGAGGCCTTGCATGATGTCGACTATCGGCCGCCGGCGACGGTTATAGAGGCGTTGTGGAAGCTGGCCCACCAACGCGGCGCGCCGGCCCAGATCGGCTTACTGATCGGTGGCCGTCTGCACGCCGGAGCCAGGGGGGTGCTGTCCAATCTGGCCCAGACCACGGCGACCCTGCGCGAGGCGATCCTGCTATTCCTGGAATACCTGCCCGTGATGAGCGAGATCGAGACCATCGAGGCGGTAAACCATCCCCGCGGCCTGAAATTGGTCTACGGCTTTCGGGACGCGGCTCACGACCACGAGGCCGCCATCAGCCGCAGCATGAGTGCCGGCGTCACCTGGGCAAGCTACCTGACCGGCACCGTCGTGCGTCCCGTCAAGGCGGGCTTTCGCCACTGCGAAGTGGCCAGCCCCGAGCCGTACCGCGCTATTTTCGGTGAGGACTGCGAGTTTGGGGCCGAGGCGGATTATCTGGTGGTTTCCCATGAGGATCTGGCTCGGCCTGTTCTCTCATCCAATCAACTGGTGAAGAACATTCTGCTGGAAAAAGCAGCGAGCATCCGGGAAACCCTGAGCCGGAATGGCTGCGTCTCACAGGCTGTGCAAACGGTGATTGAAGACAACCTGCATCGTGGGGTTGTGACCTCTGCCTTTGTGGCTTCACAGCTCGACATGAGCCGCCAGACACTGCACCGCAAGCTGTCGGCGGAGGGGGTGAATTTTACGGTGCTGCTGTCCGGTGTACGCCAGGCGAGGGCCCGGTATTACCTGGAAAAGAAGCATTGCAACCTGGAGGAACTGAGCGGGCTGCTTGGCTATAGCGAGCCAAGCGCGTTTTATAAGGCCTTTAAAGGCTGGTTCGATACGACTCCCCGGCGACTTTCATGAACCAGGTGCAGGTCAATCACCGGGACCGGTCCGTTTTGCTTCAGGCTTTTACGCAAGCAATCTGCCAAGAGAATAGGAAAACCGGGACAGACTTATTTATTCTGCTGGCAACCAGTCATCAGATAGTTTGACGGTCAGAGGTGCGCCTCAGGATCCATCCTTTGGTGCAAGACCCGAAGAATGATAATGGACTGATTGTGCGTATCCTTTTCCATCCTGAGATAAAACTGATGGGGTGAAGCTTTGCCTTCCCTTGCAAGCGGATAGGTAGCGATTCCGGACCGAATGTCAGACCTGTGTTTCAGGAGCGGCGCGAGGTTTCCGGCTTCTTCAAGCTCTCTGATCGCCCTTTCGATTTGCTCGGTATATCGTTTCAGTTGCAGTGTGCCGAATTCCTCCAGGGTGGTGTCGAGAATAGCGTCGAGGTCTGATAGAGCAGCATCTGTGAGAATAACCTTCCATGGTTTCATCGTAATCAGGTATCCCGTTTCTTCCTGATGGCTTGCTCCGTACGCTCCGAAAGGTAAGTAGCGAACGCGTCACCAGTGAATGTTCTGGTTCTGCCGGCCTCCAGGTCTTTCTGGCCCGCATCGATGGCGGCTCTCAGGTCATTCATTTTCGTGACGTAGCGGGACTCTGCTTCCTCGACCATTCTCAGGCCGGCTCGAAGTACCTCACTCGCATTTTGATAACGGCCCGAGGCAACCAAGTGGTCGACTACCTGGGATTGATGGTTAGTGAGTACGATGTTTCTCGTTGCCATTAGAGTGATCCTGTCGGAATTACATTGGCATAATATGCCAATCTGTGAATTTCCTGTCTAGGGGATGAGGTGACTCTGATGGTTAAGTTACGATTAAAGGCGGCTCGCTAGGGTCTAAAAAATGGGATCGCCCGTTGCTTTGACCGCATAGAACAGGCAGTCGCTCTTCGCAATCGCCGGGTTGGTGGTGATCATGAAGGCTTTGAGGGCCTGGGCAGGGTAGATTCGCCCACCTCTGATTTGCAGCACCTGTTCCATGTTCTCGGTGCGGTTGTGGCTGATTGCCGTGAGAACGTCCAGGCCTTTTTGCCCAACCCATCCGAGAGGCTCATCCGGCGACACAATCCCGAAATTGCGGTGTTCGATGTCGGGCGGAAACGTGAGGTCTGCCTGCCCACTGGGCGTTAACCGGTACTCGATAGTCGCATCGGGTGCCAACTCCACTCGAATCGGGTTGCGCAGAACCGCAACGTTCCATTCCGCTTTCTCCAGCGATAGCACGTCAGATTGCGAGGCATACCGAACAAGCCCTTCGTACGCCAGTTCGTGCGCGTGATCATCCTGAGCCCCGCCACACTCGATGGTCACTGTGGGCACCTCCTGCTCGGAATATTCCATCAGTGCCCCCAGGCGAAGATCCGTCATGATCAGCCGGTCAGTAAAGAGCGACGCCAGCGCTTGATGGGCGGCGTCGTTGGTGATGGTCACGGCGAAGGCAGGGCCCGTGCCTGAAGTGTTGTGCACGTCCAGCAGGCACTCGGGGTTGGCTGTCTGAAGCTCGGCCAGCATGGCCTCGGCAATGGCGCCTTCCTCGCCTTCAAACGGTTCTTTGAAGCACCGGTTCAGATCACGTCCGTCTGGCAGTTGGCGCAGCGACAATATTGGCGGGGTTTTCGCGGGAAGGACGCCGCCCAGAAGGAACAGCAGGTTGACCTCCGGGGTGTGCTGCTCCAGTAGCCATCGGTGAATCGCGAACAGCCCTGAGGGTTCGTTGCCGTGAAGCAGCGTTGCCATAGCCCGGGTCCTGGAAGGATCGCGGCCAGCAACGCGAATCACCGTGGGCCGTTGCAGCCGGTTCAGCCACTCCAGGGGCGAGCGGCCCAGGGTCTGGGGTGACGGGTTGTTGAGATAATCCAGGGTGTTCGAGTGGCTCACGGCGACAAGGTCCATTCGTGCAGGGGTGTGTTTGTCTTCTGATTGCCCATGTAAAGAGACAGCATACTCTTGAACGCCTCGTCGGGAGTCTGGGTCCTGAAAAAAGACTCGGTGATCTGGCGCTGCCATCGGGCGCCCGTCATCCCGGTTTGAATGCGGCCTTCGATGATTCCCAGCAGGCGTTGGATTTCCGACTCGTCCACTGCGGTTCGTTGCAAGGCTTCCCGGGCGCGCGGTAGCAGGTCACGGGCAACGTTCAACAGGGGGGTATCCTGTAACTGTACCTGGTCTTTGTGGGGCCAGATGATGTCTGCTCCGATGCCGTATTTGGCGGCCCGATAGAAATTGTGTTCGGTGTAATGAAAGGGAAGTATCGACGTCAGGTGGCGGATATCCTCGAGTACCGCCAACGCCGCTCCGACCACGAACAGCCCGTTGGCGCACATATCCACCGCCGTGGGTCCGGCCGGCATGGAACGAATCTCGATGCGCAGATGGCCGCCGTCGTTGTGATCAAATATGGCCCGGTTCCAGGGCCACGTCGTGCCATGGTGCAGTCGCAGTTCGGCCAGTTCCGGGACGTCTCCCCGATCAATAATCGCCATCGGATCTTCTTCCGACATCAATGGCAGGATGGGGGGGTACAGGGAGGCCGAGGCGGCAAACAGCTCCCAGGCGCTGCGTGCCCAGCCGTTGCCGTAATAGACCCGTGGCGGGTGTTTCCAGGTTCTGTGGTTGGGCGACCGGCTGTCGACGGATTGTTTGAACAGGGCGATACGGGTTTCGTCCCAGAGGTGGTGGCCGAACAGGCTGGGCGAATTGCTGGCCAGCGCCAGCGCAATCGGCGTTACCAGCTGCACGGCGTTGAAGTAGTCGGCAAAGCGGTAAGCAGGAACGCGCCAGTGCAGTTGGAACGAGGTGGTCGCCCCTTCCATGGTGACGTCGTCCGCTTCCAGGTTGATGACGTCATTGCCACCGATATGGATGCTGAAGGGCTCGCCCCGTTGCCGGATCAAGGCGTTGGATAGCGCATGGTAGCGGGGTTCGTCGGTCATCGCCTTCGCGCCCATATCGGACTGGCGCAACGTGGGTAGAATGCCGATGGGGACCAGTTCGCCATTCAATGGCGCGGCGTGCTGGTTGATTCGCTGCATGGCCTCCAGCAGTTCCTGCTCGGTTCTGGCAAAGGGGGCCCCTTTGAAGGCTTGGGGGCTGAGGTTGTATTCAAGGTTGAAGCGGTTGAGCTCCACCGTCATTTGTGGATCCTGAACGCTGGCGGCTAGTTCTGTGTTGATCGGCTGAACGCGCAGGTCCGGGTTCACGATGTAGAATTCGACCTCGGCACCAATGGAAGATTCTCCCTCACCAAAGCCGGGCCGGTTCAGAAGGCGGGTGAGTGCGGTAAGGTCCGTTCGCACCTTGGCAGCAAACCGGTCAAAGTCTTCCGCTGTAAATTCCGATTGTTTTATCGACAGTCCCATAGCGGCTGCGCCTCTGACACCGACTTACCTTGATAGTAGCGGAAATGAGGAAGAGCACCGCTTCAGCGGCCTATCCAATCGGTACGAAAATGTTATCCTCACCACCGGCTGCGACGTACGTAAATCAAGCCAAAGTGCCGGCACCCGGTAGATTACCTTCATTCCAGAGTTTGAGTGTTACCCATGAGAATCATTATTCGTTATTTTTTCCGCGCCCTGCGCCTTGTTCTGACGCCATTCATGCTGCTCAGCGAAAAGCTCAGCACGCCCAAGGGCGTTACCCGCAGCGCTGAACAGCAGGCCCGCGTCGACGAGGCCAGCAAGGATCTCGCCCTGTACCAGTTCAGGGCCTGCCCATTCTGTATCAAGGTACGCAAGGAAATCGCCCGGCTGGGTCTGAACATTGAAACCCGAGATGCCCAGCATGACCAGCAGCACCGTGCCGCGCTGGAAGCCGGCGGTGGTCAGATCAAGGTGCCCTGCCTGAAGATGCGTGAGGATGATGGCAGTGAGCGATGGCTGTACGAGTCTGATGACATCAGGGCATGGCTGCAGGAACGGTTTGAGCCGGGTGCTGGAAGCCGGGCATGATGGCCCGGTATATCGTTTGAGAAAACGGGGACAGATCTATATTGGGTGAATTTAAGGGCATAGAATTGGCCAATAGTGTCTGCTGGGCGTTCATGTTGCGCCCAGATAACAGCATTTCCAATCTATAACAGGAAACTGGAACACATCTACTTTTCGAGTGTTAATTCCTCACCTCGGGATTTCGGCTCACTTTCAGTTTTCGTGCTTCTGGGCTCACGGATTGGTGGCATCTCCCAGCAGTGCCCTGAAACCCCGAGCCTCAAGAAAATCGGATTCAAGCTTAACCAGATGCCCACTCTCCGAGCTGAAAAAGACAAAAGACCTTTCGCTATCTGAGAGGAAGTAATAGTAATCCCGATCCTCTCCGTTCCAAGCGCCTGAGCTGGTTCCTTCGACAAACACGCTCTGGAATGACTTAACGGCAGATTTTTCGCACTCACCCTCCGAACTCTTTTCCAAAATGGCTTCGAAGAAAGTGCCCACTTCACAGCCGCCAGTATCCAGTGAATTCTCGGCACTGAAACTGATGTAGCGCTTACCGGGATCGTTCGAATACTTTATCAGTAGAATGTCGTTGCTCTGGCCCAAAGCACCGATGATCACGGGGGCGCCGGGCACCTGGAACTTCATGCCGGAGAATACTGCGGTAATGGTTTGGTCGGCTTGTGCGCAGGCCGTTTCCGAGGTAATTGCCAGGGTAAGTAGTAAGGCAAATTTCTTCATGTCACAGTCCCTGTTTCGCCATTTCCATTTGAGTGCGGTAGTTGATGATTCAGCGACGCTCCCGAGGATGATACTCTGCCGATGGTACTGTCTGAGCTAATGTTGAGTGAAGTCTCTTAGAACTCTTATGGGAACGATGAGGGGCGTAAGCATGCAAATCGGAGTGATTGCAGACACCCACAGCAAAATGCGTCCTGAAGCCCTGGAGGTTTTGAAAGGCTCGGATCTGATCCTTCATGCCGGTGACGTGGGGCGAGACGAGGTTCTGGAAGCACTGGAGGCGATTGCGCCCGTGGTTGCGATCCGTGGCAATATCGACAAAACCGGTCGGGCAGCAACCCTTTCTGATGTTCAGGAGCTGGAATTTCTGGGCCACGCTTTCTACATGCTCCACGACGTCAAAACCCTCGATCTCGATCCGCAAGGCCGTTTCCGCGTGGTCATCGCCGGCCATTCCCACAAACCTCGTAATGAGTGGGTTGGCGATGTGCTTTATTTCAATCCAGGTAGCGCCGGGCCCCGACGGTTTACTCTGCCGATCACGGTGGGGCGGTTGCAGGTGAGCGAAAACGGTGTGGTTGGTGAGATTATTGAACTGCCGGTTTGATAAGGCGCCCGCAGCCGTTATGTAGGTTGGGGTCCGGGAAGTCTTTGTATACTATACGTCGAGTGGTGCCAGTGACGGTGCCCTGAAATCTAAGGATGATTCTTCAAGGAAAGAAGGAACAAAGGAATGAGCAAGAACGTCGTACTGTTGGGTGATTTGGGAACCGATCACCAAGGTTTTCCGCCCACCCCGGTCATTGCCGGCTCCCCCGATGTGCTGATTGATGGCAAACCGGTCGCCCGCGTTGGCGACCCACTCGCGCCACACTCCAAACCAAAGCATCCACCCCATCCCCGAGCGATAGCCGCCGGTTCGGCTACTGTTCTGATCAACGGCATTCCTGCTGCGGTGACTGGCAGTGCTATTTCTTGTGGTGGCGTTACTATTGGCAGTGGTAGGGTCGTTATTGGTGATACGTTCACGCCCGCGCCGTTTTCGGGTATCTCTCCGGCGCCATCAAAGCCTGCTCCACGGGCGGACGGATCTTATGCTCGTAATGCTGATGGTGGAGCCCCTAGATCTCCTGGTTCTAAAGGGCTCACTCGTAGCGCGGGCAGCGCATCGGCAGGCGGACCGGTCGTGTCTGGCACTGCCGCCCAGAGCTCAAGGGATGAGGTAAAAGAAGCCACAGTAGAGCCGGGCTTCCATGTGGTTCAAAGCCCTATGAGCAGAACTGCGTTGTTGGCTGCCCTCTACGGTGATGCCTCTGCCAAACCAGATCACTTTGATCGTTTGAATCCGAGCCTGAGTGGTCAGGTGCTGCCCGGTGAGATGATCGTGCTGGGCGACCCCGAAGGCAAGGCGTGCACCCGGGAAGAAGCGGACTTGATGGAGTTGGCAGCACAGGTAAATGCCCAGGTGCGGGCGCTGGACCAGGACGAGGCGCAGTTTATCGTCAAGTATCACGATCTGCTGGAGGCCGTCACTTCAACGGGTTCGGCGGGTCTGGGTGCTGGCGCAGTGATGGTGTCAAAGCAGATTGGTAGTATTGAGAAGACGCTGAATAACATTGAGCGGCTTCATCAGGACAGTTACCGCAAGCATGGTCATCTCAATCATCCGGACTTTTTCGAGAAACGGCAGGCGCTTTTCAAAGAGCTGGATTTTTCTCTTGGAAGCGTGGCGCGCCAGGGTATGTCACTGAAGGATGACGCGAAGTTGAAGCGGGCGTTGGGACTGTCGTCGAAAAGCATTGTGCATCATTGGAAGGCTGCGGGGGTTGGAGGCATACCCGGGTATGCTACTCATTACGAAAGATTGGCGACGGGAGCCAAGTATGCAAAGGGTGTTGGTTATCTCTCGATTGGGCTGGATGTTGCTGCCTCGGGAGTGAAAATTCATGCGGCTTGCACAAACGGGCGCATAGCAGAATGCAGACGTGTTAAGTACGTCGAAGGTGGGCGGTTGTCTGGCTCTGCACTAGGTGGCAGTGCTGGTGCTTTCGCCGGACCATTGGTCTGCGGGGTGATCGGCCTCGGAACAGGCGGATTAGGTGGAATTGCTTGTGGGATCATAATGGCTGGCGCTGGTGGTTTCGCAGGAGGGGTAGTTGGAGGGAATACCGGTGAAGATATCGGTGAAGTTATATACGAGGTGACGGATGAGGAGTGACGATTTTCAGATCATTGCCGCATTCGTCGGTGCTGGCGCTATTGCCCTGGGTTTGTTCTCGCTATTGGTGATCCTTACTTTCGCATTTTCCAGGGTGACGGTAATTGAAGAAAAAATTTCATGCCCTGGCACCTCCGCGCTGGAACACAGAAAAGTATGGGGTAACGATCCCTTAGGCCGATTAATGAGGAGCAGCTACGTGTTTACGTTTCTGGTACTTCGGTCTGCTCCCTCAAGTCGGCTCAATCGAGCAGCGGGAAAGATTGGTGATATATCGACTCAACTGCCTGTTCGACTGACTTTATGGGCAGTGCTGCCTCCTTTGTTTTTGTATGGGTGTTTTGCGGTGCTATTAATCGCTGGTCTGTTTTTATGAAGAATGTTTGGCAACTTTGGTGACGGTGGGGAGCTGGCTACATGATCTTCAGATTTATTGTCCCTGTGGTGGCGTCACCAATGGCAGCGGCATCGTGGTTATTGATGATAAGGTCAGGGAAGTGATTCATGAGTGAGGAGCAATTGACAGAATTGGTGGGAAGAACAGGCGCGGTCTCGTTGGGCGCCGGCTTTGTTTTGCTCCTGCTTACGGTTACATTATTTTTTCGGAAAACTGTGGAAGTGGAGCGACGAATTGCGACTCCAGGCAAGCAACTGGATGAAATTCGAAGTATCTGGGAGCGTTCGATTAGTCACCCGGTCTGGCTAATTGGGTAACCTGTAGCGTTTCTCTGGACTCGTTTCCAGCACGATCACGTGCTGGGTGAGTGTCGGTAAAGATCTGTTTCCAGGAGGATGTAACGACGCAGAATTGGCGATCGGTATCGACTGGATGTTCATGTGGCACCCAGAAAACAAACGCAGTGACAGGCCTTACTATGCATTTGGATAAAGCAAAAAAGCGCATTGCAAAGCAGGTTAAGAAGGGCTTTCACGGCTACCCGTTGGTCTCGCTGGAGTACTTTGGTAAAGCGAACTTTGGTAAAGCGCCGGATTCAGCCACCGAGGTCGTTGTCTCGTATGCTGAGGAAGAGGGTGCCGATCCTCAGAAGCAAACGTTTGTGAGTGACGGTGACGCCCGGGAAGATGAAACGATTCAGTCCACCCTCGTGAAAATCATCGAGCGGGCGGATGCCAAAACGGTTACCGAGATCGACGGTATTTCCACGCTATAATCGAAACTGACGTGTTAGCGCCATGATGACTTGTTCATGCAAGCACAGAGCTCCTCAGAGGTATCCTTGGTGAATAAGCATCTTCTGGAAATGTTCATCGCGTCGTTTTGCCTCGCGTTCCTGGTTATATTCCTTGCTCTGCCTGGTGTCTCGATGGGCAGCAACAGTCTGACATTCGCGTTCAGCGAAAAATCACCGCCTTACAGTTCCTCGCTTGACGAGACAGCTGCCGGGCTGTTCCCGGATCTGGTGCAGCTGACGTGTTGATTGGCAGGTTTTCACGGCTCGGGCCTGTCAAGGTCCGATTGCCTCAACCGCCGCTAGCAGAGGCAAAGTTCACAGCCTACACTTCACTGATTCGAGTCTGGAGGCGCTATGAACTTTTCGGACATGGTCAGTGAAACCTGGTGCCATAGTCAGCCAGGCGCCTCTCCTCGCGACTATCGCGAGCTGGTGCGGTACGCCACTCTGGCGGCGTCCAGTCATAATACGCAGCCGTGGATATTCAAGCTTGAATCCAATCGCATACGGGTTCTTCCCGATCTGTCCAGACGTTGCCCGGCAGTGGACCCGGATGACCACCACCTATACGCCAGCCTGGGGTGCGCCACCGAGAATTTGCTGCTTGCAGCGCAAGCCGCGGGGCTAGAGGCGCATTGTCGATTCGATACATCGACATCCGGGGTGGTGATTGATTTTGAAGAGGCGGCGGCCGTGCGGTCTGCCCTTTTCGAGGCGATTCCCCTGCGCCAGTGCAGCCGTTCAGAGTATGACGGGGCGCCGCTCACGAAGGAAGAGTTGGAGCAGCTTCAGGCAGCGGGACAGGGTAACGGCGTGTCGGTGCTGCTGATGACCCGCGCCGATCAAAAAGACCTGATCGCAGATTTTGTCGCAAAGGGCAACGATGCCCAGTTTGCCGACCCTGCATGGGCTCGTGAGCTTAAAGCCTGGATCCGGTTTAACGGCAAGGAGGCTGTGCTTTCCGGCGACGGGCTCTACGGGCCTGTCATGGGCAACCCAGCCGTGCCCCGCTGGCTCGGATTGCTGGCGATGAGGGGCTCGTTTTCGGCCAGGAACCAGAACAAAAAAGATCGCCGCCACATCCACAGCTCTTCCGCGATTGCCGTCTTATATTCAGAGGCAGATGACATTCCCCACTGGATTGAGGCCGGCCGGTGTTACCAACGCCTGGCTCTTCAGGCTGCGGCCCTGGGTCTGCTCACGGCGTTTATTAACCAGCCGGTGGAGGTGGCGAAACTGCGCCCTGATTTTGCCCGCGCTATTGGCATTGGTGACCGGCGCCCGGACCTTATTGTGCGGATTGGCCGTGGCCCGCAGATGCCGCGTTCTCTCCGGCGGCCGGTGGAGGATGTTATCCGGTGATTGTGCTGGGGTTATGGCTTCGAATCTCGCCAGACATGTATCCCTTTATGATGACCGGCAATCTCCTGGCTGCCGTTCTTCTGGTTCTTTGCTGGAACAGGAAAGAGGCCTGACCGATGTCCTGGATGGTAATGCTCACACAGGTTCTTCTGCCGCTGGCGCTGCTGGCATGGGTGGCATTTTATCCGGCGTCGGGCTGGCTGGCGTGGGGGCTTCAGCTCATTTCGGTAGCGGCCGTGCTGCTGGGTATTGGTCTTGCGTTTCTGTGGGCCGTGCCGCCGTTTTGGGTGCCTTACGCCTACGGCCTGTTACTGGCCCTTATCGGGGCTACCCATCTGTTCCGAAAAGGTGTCCCCGGCACTGGCGTATGGCGGGCGTCAGCGGCGAGTTCGGTCGTGATCCTGGCGGTGGCGGTGCTGGCTTTGCCCGGTGGTTACCTGGCATGGCACGCGATCAAGGGTCGAGTGCTGCCTGCGGAAACGGTGGTGGACCTGGCTCCGCCCTTTCCCCCGGGGCACTACCTCATTGCCCATGGCGGCAGCGCACCGATGATCAATGCGCACCTCAAAACCCTGGACCAGACAGTCGAGCGTTTTCGCCCGTGGCGCGGTCAGAGCAAGGCCCTGGATATATTCCGTATCGGCCCTCTGGGGTTTCACAAGAATGGCTGGCAGCCGACAGATCCCGCCAGATACACAACCTTTGGCGTGCCGGTGCTCTCGCCATGCGGGGGCGAAGTAGCCCTGGTGGTTGATGGAATAGAAGATATGCCTGTTCCTGAAATGGACCGTGACCACATGGCTGGCAACTATGTGGCTATCAATTGCGGGGATTTTTTCGCGATTCTTGCGCATTTACGCCAGGGAAGCATTGCTGTTGTCACCGGAGACAGAGTAACAACCGGTGACTTGCTGGGACAGATGGGCAACTCGGGAAACAGCTCGGAACCGCACTTGCATCTGCATGCTCAGAAAGGCCTCCCGGAGGCAGCTCCCCTCTCTGGCGAGCCGTTGTGGATTACCCTCAATAGCAGATTTCTGGCGCGCAATGACAGACTCAGTTTTTAATCGAGCAGAGCTTGATCAATCGGGCAATAAACAGCGGGACCCGGCCTGTTCAGAATTTGTAGTCAAGACCAACGGCAAACAGATAGGAAGACTCATCATAGAAAGTCAGGTTGGACTGGGTGTCGCCATAGCGGGCAAAGGAAATGAACGACCAATCTTTCCATCCCATGAATTCCGCGTATTCGTAGGCTGCGAACAGGCTGAACTTGTCGTCCGAACGCTTTTTATTGAACAGCGCACTGGCGCTGTCGTAGTCCCGACTGGCGAACCCCGCCGTTAACACCAGGCTTTGCCTACCCAGAAGATTGACCCAGCTGACTTCGGCACCATAGGACTCGAAGCTGCTGGCGCTACCATCAGCGTCATGTTGGATGTAAATGGCGGACGGTGTGACAAAGCTGGTAGGCGATACCGTAAAGCGGTAGCTGCCTTTGGCATAGTAAGTGTTGGCATCGCGAGCCAGATCCGTGCCGGCGTTGAGATCGTCCTCGACATCTGAGGTGGCGTAGGCGAGATCGACACTGAAGCCGGATCCCGAGATGCTCTTCAACTGCAGGCGGTAGGCATTGCCGGTAACGTCTGTCTCTTTTCGGGCGGTGTTGAGCTGATAGGGATTCTGCCAGGTTTCTCCGGATATCACCGTCGGTAAAAAGGAAACATCCACCACCGTACCGGAGCTGAGTTTGTGGTTATATCCCAGCTGAACGGCCAGGGTGCCGACGGCAATGTCTTCCCTTGTGGTGCCAAAATAGATCTGCTGCTCCAGTTTCTCGCCAAAGGTGTAGGCAACGTTGCCAAGTGGCGCTATCAGGACATCTGGCTCACTTTGTGCCTTGTTATCAAGGGAGTTGATGGTGGCATCGCCATCGACGTTAAAGTTGGACGTTGAAGAGATAACCACCGCATTTATTGAGATTTCACCGCTGATACCCTCCTGAGGCGCGACCTGCGCATAGCCGGGCAATGCGATGATCAGGGTAGAAAGGGCAAGGTACTTTTTCATTTAAGAACTCCGGGATCGCGACGGGTCGGGTATCAATAGGCCTGAGGTATACAGCCAGTGTTTTGCCCACTGGGGATAACTACGATAGCAAGGCACTGTTCGATTTCAGACAAGTCGTTTTGAGAGATATTGGCGTCATAGCAGCAACCCTTCCCGAAGTTCAGGATCTGGAATTTTTCGGCCACGCTTTCTACATGCTCCACGACGTCAAAACCCTCGACATCGATCCGCAAGGCCGGCACCGCGGCCAGAAAATGGATCTGTCCCGGTTTTCACAGTCGGAGCCTGTTTCATCAGATTCGTGTGAATGCGAGGAGCCCACGACTCAGGCTGGCGACCTTTTCAAAGCCGTTCTCCTTAAGAATGTTGACTGCCATAGAGGATCGCCGGCCAGAGCGGCACAGAGCAACGACAGGCTTGCCTGCGGGTACCTCTCCTATCCGTGACCTCAATTGGTCCAGGGGAATATGCAGATCCACCAGTGCTTCCGTAAGCGGGCTGTCTTTGACCTCCTCATCGAGTCTCACATCAAGTACGGTTATTTCATCAAGATGGTGCTCAAACCACTCTCCGTCAATTTCCGGAACGCCGGCATAGGTCAGCCGGATATCGGCCCAGTCGGGCTCTGCGGGTAATTTGCCATCTTCAGGACAGCCGCTTCGGAGGTTTGCGGGTAAGGCTTCGTCTATTTTCTTGGGATGAGGGAGTCTCATGGCCTTCATGTACTCCACAAAATCCGTTTCGTTCGCACCACCTCCAACACGGGCATTGAACGCTTTCTCTTCCCCGATCGAACTCTGGGTCCGGCCCTGATAGTCATGGGCCGGATACACCCGGCAGGCATCTGGCAAGGCAAACAGTGTTCTCGTGATGGACTCAAAGAGTTTATGGGCACTGCCCTGCTGAAAGTCGCTCCGACCACAGCCGCGGATCAGCAATGCATCTCCGGTGAAGACCATGGTCTGGTCCGACATGAGATAGCTCATGCACCCGTCCGTGTGCCCGGGTGTGGAGAGTGCCTGGAGTGTCATGCCCGCAACTCCGAACTCCTGACCATCCTCCAACGGCAAATCCACATGTTCGGCCCCAATAGCTTTGGCAGAGGCTATGTTGCAGCCCGTTTTCTGTTTCAACAGCCAGGCGGCAGTTATATGGTCAGCGTGAGCATGAGTATCCGCAACAAGGGACAAGGTCAGCCCGAGCTCATCGATCAGGGCCAGATCTCTTTTTGTTTGCGAGAAAACAGGGTCAATGAGGATTGCCTCTTTCTCGTTCTCATCGGCCAGAAGGTAGGTGAATGTTGATGACACCTCATCGAACAGTTGCCGGAATATCATTGTCTGGTCCCCTTTATTTCAGTGAAGGTGGCTTATTCACGCTTCAGAGAGTATAGGTGAGTTACGCTGTTCTACGAGTCAGAAAGCACGGTTGTGGTCGACGGCAACATTGCCTGTTTTTTCGGGAACGCTGGGCCGCCAAACGAACTTCGCCTTATTGCTGATGTAGATCAGTATCACTCTGACTGGGTCGGATTATTCTGGTATTGCTTGATAGGAAGTAGGGAAAAGCTGCCCTCTATTGGCCCTGAGTCAGTGATAGGCTGCATATATCATCTGGATATATATTAATATCTAGAAAGAATATGTCGCGAGCTATATCTTGAAACAGTCAACTGACAACCCAACATCAAGAGGATATTACGATGGACACTCAAGCAGCACCTGTCGCGGGTCTCCCGCGCATCAATGAGCCGGCCCCGGATTTCAGAGCCTTGACGACCGATGGTGAAAAATCACTGAGCGATTACAAGGGCAAGTGGCTGGTCCTTTTCTCCCACCCGGCTGACTTCACGCCGGTCTGCACCACGGAATTCATGGCATTCGCAGAGGCGGCTCCTGAATTCAAAAAGATGAACTGCGAACTGCTGGGCCTGTCCATCGATAGCATCCACTCTCACATTGCCTGGATGCGTAACATCAAGGAGAACTGGGGTGTTGAAATTCCGTTCCCGATCATCGAGGACCTGAAGATGGACGTTGCCAGGGCATATGGCATGATCCATCCGGGGGCAGGCGATACCTCTGCGGTACGTGCGACCTTCATTATCGATCCGGAAGGCATTATGCGGGCTATGGTCTACTACCCGATGAGTAACGGCCGCTCCATTCCGGAATTCCTGCGCCTGTTGGAGGCCCTGCAAACCAGTGATGAACACGGTGTGGCCACTCCAGAGAGCTGGAAGAAAGGGGACAAAGTCATTGTTCCGCCGGCGAAGACCGCAGAAGGCGCTAATGCGCGCGTGGAATCCGGTGACTATGAGTGCAAGGACTTCTACTTCTGCACCAGGTCTCTGTAACTGAGCGGAACCGGTCGCTCCTGTAAGTCCCGTGCTGCCGTTACCGCCCATGCGGTAGCGGCTTTTTTACGAAATATACAAGGGGGATTTCACGATGAAAACTGTTCATGACATGGTTCAGGCCGCGAAGGCTGATATTCGGGAAGTACCTCTGGACCAATCTGATGAGGCAATCAAGCAGGCGGATTTGTTGATTGATGTTCGGGAGGCTGATGAGTTTCACTCTGGCCACATTCCCGGCGCCATCAATATTCCCAGAGGCATCCTGGAGTTCAAACTGACCAACGATCCCGCCCTGGAAGATCGGGGGCTGAATTTGGTGATCTACTGCAAGAACAGTGGTCGCTCTGCGCTCTCGGCCAAGGCTATGAAAGAAATGGGTTATGTCCACGTGCAGTCCATTGCCGGGGGCATTGAGGCGTGGCAGGAGGCAGGTAAGCCGATAATCAAGCCAGAGCTGCCCGACTTTGATTGATCCGAAATCCCGAAAACCGGGATAGATTTATTTTTCCGGCTCCGGCGGATGACAACGGCGAGATCCTCGGCTCACCGGCAGCCGCTCGGGGCGTTATTCAGTATCCGCCAGGATGTAATTGTGCAAAAAATCTGCTCAGAAGAGGCTTTGTTGGAATTGCTCCGGTCCAGCCCGGCGGCGCTGCTCCTTTTGGGGGGAGCAAGTTGCGGTGTCTGCCAGGCCATCAAGCCCCGGCTGGAGAAACTTGCCAGCGAGCAATTTCCAAAACTGGTCACTGCTTACATCGATTGCCAGGAAGCTGCCACCCCATTATGTGCGGCTCGCGGTATTTTTTCTCTGCCGGTTTGAGCTGTCACAAAACCTGAAGCTCGTCCCCAAGGGCAATATCCCCCGCCTCAACCACCCGCGTGGTAATGCCCCCGTGCCCGCGCATGGCGTTGTAACCGCCGGGCCCCAGCGTGGTTTCCATTTTGCTGCAGGGGTGGCAAAGGCCGGTGTATTCCAGCACCACATTGCCGATGCGGAATCGCTTACCTTTCAGCGCCACCAGGTTCAGCCCAGACACCACAATGTTGCGCCGGAACACCTCGGGTGCGATGGCCTCCCGTTGCAGGCAGGAGGCGATGGCGTACAGGTGCTCTTTCTGGATCAGGGTCACTTGCCGTTTGCTGGTCTCGCGGCCCTTGAACCGATCACCTTCCAGGCCTTTGCCGGGTGTGACCGCTACGCTGTTGAGTGCCTCCATGGCCTCTCCCCGGGCGGGGCGGATGCCGATCCATTCCACGCGGCCGGTTTGGGGGAGGGTGTCTAACAGGGTCTGAAGTGGGGTCTGTTCAGACATTGGCCAGGGCCTTCACACAGCGGCGGAACAGCTCGGCCGAGAAGAACCGGTGTTCCCCTGGCTGCTCTGCCACGAACAGCTGGCCGCCGGCACCATGGATTCCGCCTTCGATCATCAGGTTGTCACGCATCTCAAAGTCCTCAATGGCATGGCCCAGCTCGTCCAGTTCGGCGTCGCCTGCCCGTTCCCGGTAGTATCGGTTGTCCAGGGTAAACCCGAAGGCGGGTTTGCCCTGTCCGACCATATAGCCCACCTCAAAGACGGTGCCCGGGTCGGCGCTGATGCCACGAAAGGGCGTCAGGTTGGCGATGATGGCATCACAGCTGTCCATCAGTTCGCGATTGGCCCGGTAGATCCGATGGCCGCGCCTGAGTTTTGCCTCATTACCTGAAAATGTCAGCGCGGTATCCAATGGGTCGATGCCCTCGAACCCGTTTTTCCGGAGCAGGCGTTTTTTCTCGGCGACGATGGCCTGGTGTTCCGCAGCGGGGAAGAAGACTTCCGGGCCGGCGAGGTAGATGCGTTTTGGCTTTGCCATGGAGGCCTCTTCAGAAAGTTCGTTAAGCCGGGACAGCGCGGGTTTCAGGTTTTATGACCATGCGCCAACTCGGGAGCGGCTCAGAGGTATGTCCAGGCCAGTACCCTGGTAATTTTGTTTCCTTGCTTCATCTCGATTTCCCGTACATCAACAGCACCGAGTTTACGAATCAACTTCTTTGCAGGTTTAACATTGTCGGCTTTGGAAACCAGGCTGGTAAACCAGCGGCATTGCATGGAATACGCCTGGCTTTCCCGGATCAGCTTTTTCAGAAACAGCTGTTCACCGCCCTTACACCAAAGCTCTGCGCCCAGCCCGCCAAAATTCAGCGTGGCGGATTTGGTTTTTGCTTGGTGTTCACCGCGGTTACGCGCCAGGTTATTGCGCTTAAGCTGATTACCTTTCAGTGCGTCATCGAGCGAGGCATGAAAGGGTGGGTTGCATACGCTGACGTCAAAGAACTCCCCGGGTTGAATGATCCCTTCGAAGATGTGGTTTTTATCGGGCTGCATGCGCAGCGTGAAGCGGTCTTTGAGGGTGGGGTTGTGGGCGATAATCCTGGCGACGTTCTCGAGCGATTGGGTGTTGATGTCGCTGCCGACACACTGCCAGCCGTAAATCTGGCAGGCCAGTAGCGGGTAGATGCCATTGGCTCCCGTGCCTATATCGAGCAGTTTGATGTGGGGCTGTTCAGGCCCGGGCCCGATTCCCAGCAAGTCCGCTATGTGATGGATATAATCGGCTCTGCCCGGAATGGGAGGGCAAAGTGCCCCCTCTGGAATGTCCCATTCCGCGATGTTGTAGTGCCGGTTCAATAACGCGGCGTTGAGGGTTTTTACCGCCACCGGGTCGGCGAAATCGATGGAAAGATCGCCATGGGCGTTCGGTTTCACATGGGACGCCAGAGCGGGGTGGCTTTTTATGAGGGCAGGGAAGTCGTAGCCCTGGTTGTGCAGATTCCTCGGGTGCAGGCCTTTTCGGACTGGCTTGGCTCGGGTTTGTTTGCTTCGATGGAGGGTGCTCACAGTGATAGGCCCGAGGCTTGGCGTTCGAAAATTGAGTGGGTCTGGCTGAGTCCGCGATTATAATCGCACTGTATGTGACGCATGAAAACACGATGCCCAGTTTTTTGCCCGGAGCCCGAGATGATCAAGCCTAGTTGTTACAGTTGTCGGAAAACGTTTGAGCCATCGGCGCTCAGAGTTTCCTACTCAAAGAACTACTGTGAGGGCTGCGGCGTTGGGCTGTTTGGTGAGGATTACTTCAGTTTCAACAGAAAGCCTGCTCCAACTGCCCGGAAGCATCTGGCTGTCCATTTTGCAGTGCTTCTTTTTACGGGTGCGGGCTTGTTGTTGTGGGTTTCAATTGGCCAGTTTTGAAGGCGGATGGCGGGAAATCAATCTGTCCCGGCTGCGCAGTCATCACACACCTTTCAGGAGCGCGGGTTCTGCAGCTGTCCCACGTAGGCGGTGATAAACGCCGCTTCCTGAAAGGCCTTCAACCCCGTCTCGGCAAAGGCAATGGGCAGCGGGTTGGATGCCAGGGTGGACTTGATCAGTGCCGGGGGCAGCGTGGTCACCGTTAACTCAGTACCAGTGATCAGCTGAATGGCCGCTTCCATTTTAAAGCTGATGGCACCACCGGCAAATTTGCCTTTTGGCATCCGTTCTTTGATCGCGACACTGGCGACCCCGTACTCGGCCATTAACTCCGCAAAGGCCGCCTGGAACCGCTGCAGATCTTCACGGCTATGGTTTTTCGGCAGTGACAGTTTGCGCACCCTGCACTCCGGCAGGTTGAACTGCCCCCTGTCCATATTCAGCAAACACACCACCGCATCGCTGCCCGTCAGCTCAACTCCGCAAACAATCATCGCCATTCCCCTTTATGCCGTGGTTGCCGTCAGCCACAGCACTTTTTGAATTTGAGTCCGCTACCGCAACTGCAGACGTCGTTTCGGGAGGGCGATTTTTCCGTGGTGACCGTCCCGCCTTTATTCAGAATAGCTGTGAGCTCGTTGATGGATTCAACGGCACCCTCGCGGGTATCCACCGAAATGGTCGCGTGCAGCTTCGCCCTGGCCACCTGTGCCTCAACCTCCTGCTTGCGCGCTTCACTGGTCACCACCAGCGTTAGCGGGTACTTCCTGCTGCCACTCTTCTGGCTGGCGTTGGTCTGAAAGCCGCCGTAAGCGGTGTGGTGCTGGCGGGCGTCCTGCCGGCCCTTGAAGAAAAATTTATCTGACATGTTGAGATCCTGATGAGAAGAATACCCGAGCTACTGCCGGGAGGAGTCTTTTAGCATGCTTGCGAAAATGGTGATATAGGCAGATATAATTTCGTGAATCGAGAAATCCGGGACAGATCTGTCTTCTAGTCGTTTCTCGGTCATATTCACCATTCCAGGGCGGAAAAGCATTGAATCACAAAGGCTCACTCACATCATGGAACGACGCCAAGGGCTTCGGTTTTATCACCCCGGAAAACGGGGGCGAGCGACTGTTTGCCCATATCAGCGCCTATCAGGGGCAGGGCAGGCCTTCGGCCAGCCGCAAGGTGGTTTACGCGCAGACAAAAGACAACAAGGGCCGGTTAAGAGCGGCCAGTTTCCAGTACGCCGGCGTGGCGCGGCACCGCGCAGCGGTAGCGACGGGGGTCTGGGTGGCTCTGTTGATTGCAGCCGCAGTCGGAGGTGCGGCCGTGGTGCTGTATCTTCAGGGGGTTGTGCCGCTGCTTTTGCCGGTCGCCTATGGGGTGATGAGCCTGATTACGTTCTTGATGTACGCGGTCGACAAAGGGGCCGCGGAACGCGGCAATCGGCGGGTACCTGAGGGGCGGTTGCATCTGTTCGAGCTTCTGTGCGGCTGGCCGGGGGCGTTGGTGGGTCAACAATTCTTTCGCCACAAAACCCGTAAGACCTCGTTTCAGGTGGCCTTCTGGTTCAATGTGATTCTCAATCTGGCGGTTCTTGGCTGGTTGTTCGGTGGGCCGGATCTCTCCCGGATTTCCTGATGCTATCGCCAGAACCATAGCCCTGGCGATTCGCACCCATGGGAATAACAATCGCGCCTTAAAATGTGCCGCGTTCCAGTTGCCTCCGACGATTCATCTCGACCTCCAGCCAATCAACATTCCTGTCGCGGCTTTCCTGCGGCCCGGCGGCCGTGGGTGGCAGGCTTTCGATATCAAAGGCTGTTTCCTGGTTTGCGCCTCGCTCCAGTTGCATCCGGCGGTCGGCTTGCACGTCTGACCAATCATGGCTGACGGAGCTTTCGGTGCCCGATACGTTCTGGGCGACCTCCTCGTAGTTCAGTTGCCGTTCCCACTGATCACCGTATGAAGGAGAAACGGCCAGCAGTAATGACAGGGACGCGGAATACATCAACGTATGTTTCATGGTTTGCCCTCCTGTAACGCATCCGATGAATTGCATCGGACCTTTGGCAAGGAGACGGGCTTGTTATGTTTGATTGAGCCCACCACCTCTGAGGTGCATACCCTGACGAGCGATTAACAACAATTAGAAGCGCAAAGCGAGTAAAAGTTACAAGGAATCTGAAAAAAATCATGAAAGCCAGGGCAAACATGCCGAGGCCAAGATTGCGCTGAAAAAAGCGATCGATGAGCTGGATGCGGCGTTGTAAGAGGCCGTTGTCCGGCAGGGTTGCCGGTGCAAAGTGCCTGACCGTTCGGCTAAGATTGTCTGGGAAAACACAGAACGGATGCTGTGTGCCTCAAGCAAAGAGGCGCTAAAGCCCAGACAGGCCAGGGTCATCAGCGCCATCAACCTCGCTAACCTCCGCCTGGAAACTTCATGGCAACATTTTCTCGACGTCAGATTCTTACTTCTATCACGGCGGCCGGTGCGGCCGTCTCTCTTCCAGCTACTGCGTTCGCGGGCGCCGCGTCGTCACGAAGCGAGCTGGACAGTATTTCGCTCCGGTTACAGCAGCTTGAGCGCCGTTATGGCGGCCGGCTGGGTGTGGCATTGATGAATTGCTCTACCGGTGCGATCGCGAGTCATCGGGGCGATGAACGATTTCTGTTTAACAGCACCGGCAAGTTCTTCATCGCCGCGGCGGTGCTGGCCAGGGTGGACCGTGACGATACAACCCTTGATCACCGCCTTGTCGTAAAGGAGTCAGACCTGGTTGGCTGGACACCGGTGACGGAAAACCGGCTGGGTGGGCCGGGAATGACCGTTGCGGAGCTATGCCAGGCGGCGGTGGCCTGGAGCGACAACGCAGCTGCGGACGTTCTGGTGCGTTTTGTTGGCGGACCCGAGGCGGTGACGGCGTTTCTCCGCTCCATCGGTGACGATACCACCCGGCTGGATCGTTACGAGCCCGATCTCAATGAGCACGATCACGAGGGCGATGAACGGGATACCACGACGCCGCTGGCCATGATGAGAACCTTGAAGCGACTGTTGCTGGAGGATGCACTCTCGCCGTCCTCCCGGCATCAGCTGGCCTCCTGGATGATCGAAGGCAAAACCGGAGACGCCCGGCTGCGTGCCGGTATGCCGTCGTCCTGGTTGGTTGGCGAGAAAACCGGTACGAACGGCGTGGGCAATGCCAACGATATCGGCATTGCCTGGCCGGGTGCCCGTGGCGCCGTCATCGCGGTGGCCTATACCTTCCTGCCAAACGCATCGAAAGCGGAGCGGGACGAGGCGATTGCTGCAATCGGCGAGATCGCAGCGGGTGTCTGAATGCCCAGAGCCTTGTAGTAACCCTTTAATACCCGCCGCGCCATCGATCTGCCACGGGGCCCAGTTGTTGGCGGCGGCGGGTGTTCTTGAAGGCCGCAAGTGTTCGGCTTATCCGCCCTGGCTTGCGCAGTTCTTCAAGCTGCTGGACCAATAGCGCAACCGGGGCCAGTCCTCCGGCCCCTCAGCGCACTCAATTACTCTCAAGCACGCCCAGGGAGGCCGTTATGTGCAAGCTCTTTATCAACGCCGATCCGGAGCTTTTGGTCAGCCGCACCCACTCCCTGCGCTATCTCGAGCTGCAACTGAGTGGCGATGTGCCCAGGGACATCCGGGTACCCATTGCCTCACTGGATGCAGACCGCATTCTTGCCGGCACATCCGGTGAGGCAGCAGCGCCGGACGTGGTGAGCAAGGCAAGGCACTGAGGGCGAGAAGACTTGCGGGGCAGGCTTGCTTCAGTTCTGTCAGCGAGACGGCAGAGTAAAGCGCGGTGTCCGGCCCCGGGAAACCGGGACAGGTTTATGGCCCCGGCCACGGGTCGAAGGAGTTGGTTTTGCGGCAGACGAAGCTTATGCTCATCACTCACATCTTTCTTCCGGGAGTCGCTTTATGGGTCTGGCAATCGCACTGCACGTTCTCTCTGCCGTGATCTGGGTTGGCGGTATGTTTTTCGCCTACATGGCCATGCGGCCGGCGGTGATCGAGGTGATTGATGCCTCACAGCGGGGCGCGCTCTGGTGTGCCACCCTGTCCCGGTTTTTCCGGTGGGTATGGGCGGCGGTGATCCTGTTGCTGGCGACCGGTTACTGGATGATCTTCAGCGTGTTCGGCGGCATGGCGGGCGCCGGCTGGCACATTCACCTGATGCAGGGGCTGGGGATTGTGATGATACTGTTGTATTTCCACGTCTATTTCGCGCCTTTTCGCCGACTGAAGCAGGCCGTTGCCAACCAGGATCCCCAGGAAGGCGGGCGCCAGGTGGGGCAGATCCGCAAGCTGGTGGGGACCAATCTGATTCTTGGGCTGATTGTGGTGGTGGTTGGTGCCGGTGGCCGGTATCTGTGAACTCGTTGAATCAGAAAGGGCGACTCACTGCCCGAAATGACGCCAGGGGGTTTGGCTTTATATAATGGCTGACTTTTAACCGTCGCAGAGAACCCTATGCCAATCGAAAAGAATCAGGTGGTCTTGTTTCACTACAGCGTCAGTGATGACCGGGGCAACGTTGTTGAAAATTCCCGGGGCGCAGAGCCGAACGCCTATCTGCATGGCCACGGCGGCATTATCCCGGGCCTGGAAGAAGCCCTGGAGGGCCGCGAGGCCGGCGATACCTTCAGCGTCACCGTCACGCCGGATAAAGCCTACGGTCCACGCAAGGCCGACGCCGTGCAGCGTGTGCCGATCAAGCATTTGATGGGGGCCAAACGCTGGAAACCCGGCATGATCGCCCAGGTGCAAACCGAGCAGGGCCCGCGCCATGTGCTCGTCGCCAAGGTTGGCCACAAGTTTGCCGATGTCGACACCAACCACCCAATGGCCGGTAAAACCCTGACCTTCGATATCGAAGTCATTGAAGTACGCGATGCTGATGCGGAAGAGATAGCACACGGCCATGCCCATGGGCCGGGTGGGCATCATTGAAGGTTTGCCTTCTTGCTTTATTTGAATCCTGGTGGCTATGGCGACCACGGATAGGGGCGTTTGTCATGTCCAGTTTGGTGATGATGAAGAATCACTGATTGCCTGCCTCAAAGCCGAATTCCCCAGGGCAGAGCTGGTTGCCTGACCTGCCCACAATGCCCCGGAGCTCGATGCCTGGGTGGAGGCATTGGATCTACACATCAGCAAAGGTGCCCCCAGGTCGGATCTGCCGCTGGATATGCGCGGTAGTCGCCTGAGCCTGCCTTTTTTCATCACGTATTTCCTTCATGCTGTCATTGCACTTGACCAGCTCTTCCAGGAGTGGGAAAGCCTGTACCGGCGCGCGATTGTCCGGCGGGTTCAAAGGGCATATCATGGTTAATAAGTAATCAAAACTGAGTTCCAAGGATTAAACGCATTTTGATCGGCGTTTGCTTGCGCTGAGCGCGAAGGGTCTCAATGGCCCGATTATCGTGATAAATCGAATGGAGGCGATATGCAAGCCAACTCCTCATGGCCGGACGCGCGTCCGGAGCTGCAGCCGTATCGCACCCCCAGCCGTGGCAAGGCGATTTGGCAGCTTATCAATACACTGGTTCCTTACGCCGGCTTGTGGTACCTGATGATCCTCTCTGTCCGGCATGATTTTTCCTATTTGTGGACACTGGCACTCTCGGTGGTGGCGGCCGCGTTCTTGGTCCGCCTTTTCATTTTGTTCCACGATTGTGTCCATGGTTCGTTCCTGCCATCAACGCGTACCAACACCTGGGTAGGGCGCGTGTTGGGGGTCCTCGTCTCTACGCCATTCGACGACTGGCGCCTCAGCCATCTTCGTCACCACGTCAGCTACGCCAATCTCGATACCCGAGGCTTTGGTGATATCTGGACGCTCACCCTGTGCGAATACAAACAGTCGCCGAGGCTTATGCGTTGGCTTTACAGGCTCTACCGTAATCCGGTGGTGCTCTTGGGCTTTGGCGCCATTTTCAATTTCCTGCTCAGCAACCGGCTGCCGAGCAAGAAAGTTCAGCGCAAAGAGCGAAAGAGTGTAGTGTTCACGAACCTTGCTATCGTTGGCGTATTCCTGATCGCCGCCCAAACGATCGGTTGGCAGACTTATTTATTGATTCAGCTACCTGTGCTGTGGTTGGCGGGTATGGGCGGTATCTGGCTGTTCTACGTTCAGCACCAGTTCGAAGGCGGTTACTGGGCCCGAAAAGGGGAATGGGATGCGTTGCGGGCCGCCATGGAAGGCAGCTCCTTCTATCAATTGCCGAATATTTTGCGCTGGTTTTCGGCGAACATCGGGTATCACCATATACACCATCTCAATGCCCTAATTCCCAATTATCGTTTGCCCGAGTGTTACAACGATGTCTCCGCTGTGCGCGCCAGGGAGCCTTTGACCTTGCGGCAGAGCCTGCACAGCTTCCGGCTCAAACTTTGGGACGAAAGCCAGCAAAAGATGGTCTCCTTCCCCTAGCGAGAGTGGAGGCCCAAGCCAGGGAGATCAGAGCTATGAGCATACTGAGGAGTAAGTCAAATAATCGGAAATCCGCATTGACCTTCACCTCGATGCTTGCCGTGATTCGTTACTCCATAGGGGGTAGGTATGTAGCATTGGGATCTGTGCTGGTGTTTGCGAGTCTTCCCGCCATTGTCTTCGCCCAACCATCATGCCCAGGAATTCATGTGGAAATTCCGAACATTGAAAACAGCAAAGGAACTGTAGCTTGCGCACTTTTCGAATCGCCAGAGGGCTTCCCTGCTGAGTTTCTGCAGTCCGCGACCCATATTATGATGATGAAAATTCTAGATACGAAGGCACGTTGTAGCTTCCTCGATATTCCTCCAGGAACGTATGCGTTGGCCGTCATCCATGATGAGAATATGGATGGTAAGCTCAACACTAACTTTCTAGGGGTCCCCTCGGAAGGTTATGGCTTTTCAAGCGGCGCAGAGGCTGGGATGAGTGCGCCTTCATTCGAGGCCGCCAGCTTTTCGTACGGTGGGGAGAATCTGGATCTGACTATTAGGTTGGCTTATTGACGGTCCCTATCGCATTACTCAAGGGCGCGGGGTTTCCTGCTTCCTCCAATGGCCGCCTTTTCACCTGAAAGCTATTAAGCCCTGAAAAATGAATGCTCCTTTCAAACTCTGGCCTTACCAGCAGGAAGCCGTCGACGCCACGCTAGACCATTTCCGATGATCGGACGAGTCTGCCGTCATCTTGCTGCCAACCGGTGCAGGTAAAAACCTGGTCATCGCCGAGTCTGGATCAGTTCCGGGATGAATACTCGTTGGTCATCATCGATGAGTGCCATCGGGTCAGCGGTGAGGAAGCCAGTCAGTATCAAAGGATCATCGAGCTGCTACCGTTTTCGTTTCAAGGAGTGCCCGCACTGCGGCGGCAAGAATGATATTGCGGTCCGCAATTGCCATCAGTGCCACAAAGCCATCATTGACCCGGATGAGGTGCTGGAGATAGCGGCACGTGCTTTTCGATGAATTCGCTTCATTGGCCACCAATGACAAGTACATTGTCCCCTTATCCTCTTACGGCAATAGACTCCCCGCCAGTATGATCAATTTATCGACAACCTCCTTCCCGAGGGCTCTCAATGATTGCCAATAAAACAAAAGCCAACGTTCACCCGATTTCGGCGCACAATACAGCTCGAACTACCACGCCCAAGGGGATAATCCCCGAAGTCCGGAAGCCGAATTTTGATCTGGCCGACAACGTGCCCAAGTACTGGTGGGACAACGATCCGGCCAAAACGCTTCTGTTGGCCGCTCTGTCTGCCAGTTTCCCGCCCGGAGAGCGCTTCTTTATCGACTCGGTACGCCACTACCAGAAACAGATTACAGACCCCGAACTGAAAGAGGCGGTGCGTGGCTTTATTGGCCAGGAGGCTCACCACTCGAAGGAACACAAGGCCCTCAACGGCTATATGCAGGAGCGCGGTATCAATCTCGATCGCCTGGAGCGGGAGATTCAGGGACTGATGAACTGGATGCGCAGCCAATTCAGCCCCGAGCGCCAGCTGGCCCACACTGTGGCCGTGGAACATTTCACCGCCTTGATGGCCGAGGAATTTCTCCTGAAGTACGACGCTTTGGAGGACATGGACCCGCGCATGGCACCCATCTGGGCCTGGCACGCGATTGAGGAATCCGAGCACAAGGCCGTGGCTTTCGATGTCTACAAGACCATTGGCGGCAGCGAGTTTGTTCGGGTGACGGAAATGATGGCTGTGAGTGTGATGTTCCCGCTGTTCGCCGGGATTCACTTGGTTCAGCTTATGAAAGAAGACGGCCAACTATTGAATCTGAAGTCCTGGCTGGGTGGACTCAATTACATGTGGGGCAAGCCCGGCGTTTTACGCAAGCTGTTGCCGTCCTACTTCAAGTACTACAGCCCCAGTTTCCACCCCTGGAATCACGATGCTCGAGATCTGGTGGAGAAGGCCAAGCGCAAATGGTTGGCACCGGTTATGAAAAAGGCTTCCTGATAGCTCGGCTTCGCCGCTTCCTGATCAGGATCTTATGCAGCTCCTCCACGACGAGAAGGCTCATGGCGAGCGCGAGCAACTGCAACCATTCTTTCACTGAAATCGGCTGGATCTGCAGGACATCGGAGAGCCCCGGGGTATACATGGCACCTATGTGGGCGAGCTGGGCGACGGGAACTGCCAGCATCAGGAAAGGGTTGCCCAGCAGGGGAATACTGAAAAGCGAGCGGAACTCCGAGCGGCTGTTCAGCGCGTGGATATTGCCGAAGAGCACCATCAGCATCAGCGTCAGATTACGGGCTTCCTCAATACTTTGGCCCTGTTCGAGCGTCCACTGGAAATTGAGGAAGGCGACAAGACCCATCCATGATCCCACCACCAGGACATGCTCAATGATGTGTTTATCGAACACCGGCTCGTGAGGCGAGCGCGGCTTTACTGTCAACTCGCCGCCCTCCTTCGGTTCAAACGCCAGGGCCACGTCCTGGAAGCCGTTCGCAACCAGGTTAAGCCAGAGTAGCTGTACCGCGATCATGGGCATTGGCAGACCGGCCAGTACACAGAGGAAGAAGAGCAGGATCGCCGAGAAGCCGGTGGCAACCAGCAGCCCGATCACCTTGCGGATATTGTTGTAAACCACCCGCCCCTGCTCGACGCCGGCGACAATGGAGGAAAAATTATCATCGGTAACGATCAGGTCTGCGGTTTCCTTGGCCACATCCGTGCCGCGCTTACCCATGGCGATGCCTGCGTGGGCCTGCCGCATGGCCGGTGCATCGTTGACGCCATCCCCTGTGACCGCGACAAAATGCCCGTCCCGCATGAAGCTGTCGACAATCTGGGCTTTCCTGGCGGGTTCTATGCGGGCAAATACCCGGGCCGGGCGAATGAGCTGGTCGACGGCTTCCTGGCCCCGGGTGCTGGCTTCATCCAGCATTGGGCCGGTAACCACCGTTGAGTCTGCGCTACACAGACCCAGTTCCAGGGCGATCGATTTTGCAGTCGCCGGATGGTCGCCGGTGACCATGGCCACCTCAATACCGCCGGTGCGGCACTTTTCGATGGCGTCAAAGGCTTCATGGCGGAGCGGGTCGATCATGGCGACCATCCCGAGAAAGATCATATCGGCCATTTCATGGTCGCCGGGTGACGAGGTTTTCTTCGCCAGGGCGATAATCCGATACCCCCGGGATGCGAGCTCGGTGAACTGGCTTTCGAGGGCTGGTTTGTCTATTACCGTAAAGCTGTCAGAGGTTGCCATCCGGTTGCACATGGCCAGCATCTTTTCAGGGCTGCCTTTGGCATAAATGACGGTTTGATCACCAATCCGATTAACCACCCCGCTGTAGGCTTTTTCCGACTCATAGGGGATCAGGGCTACCTGCTCCTGTCGGGTTCGCAGATCAGTGATGGACATACCCAGCTTCTTGGCCATGACCAGGAAGGCGATGTCCACGATATCACCCTGGGAAACCCACTCGCCGCCGCTGTAATCCAGGTGACTCTCATTGGCGAGAACGCCTGCAACACAGAGCTCCCTGAGTGTCTCCGGGCCCGTATCCACCTGGGCTCCGCCATGGCCTGTGATCTCCCCGCCCGGGGCTACGCCCTCGCCAGTGACCTCGAACTGGCGTCCATCAGGCAGCATCACCTTGCGGATAGTGAGTTCGTTGACGGTCAGGGTGCCGGTCTTGTCGGAGCAGATGAGGGTGCAGGACCCCAGGGCTTCCACCGCCACAAGTTTGCGGATGATGACATTGCGCTTTGCCATCCGGGTCATGCCGATGGCGAGGGCAACGGTCAGTGCGGCGGGCAGACCCTCGGGAATCACCGAAACCGCCAGGCCGATGGACATCAGAACCATCTCTTCCATTGAATAGCCGCCATCCAGGATCATCAGGCCTGCCAGGGCGGCAATGGCCACCAGAATGCCAAAGGCCACCTGGTAGGTGAACTTGCGGATCCGGATCATCAGAGGCGGTTCGGCAGACGTTTTGCCGGTGACTCCCTGGGCAATCTTGCCCAGCTGGGTATCCGAGGCGGTGGCTATTACCCGGCCACGCCCGCGCCCATGGGTGATGATGCTGCCCGCAAAGCACTGGTCAACTCGCTCTGTGAGCGGCGTACTGTCGTCGCTTGCCGCACAGGCATTCTTGGCGACCGCCAGGGATTCCCCCGTCAACATGGACTCATCCACTGCCAGGCTGCTGGCACTGAGCAGTTGAATATCAGCCGGCACCTTGTCGCCGGAGGAAAGCAGAACCACATCACCGGGAACGATCTCTTCGACTTCAACGGTTATAATCTGGCCATCCCGAAGTACATGGGCTGTGCCTTTCATCATTTGCTTCAACGCGGCGGCCGCCTTCTGGGCCGAAAACTCCTGGACCGTGCCGATAATTGCATTGATCAGCAGGACGACCAGGATGAAAACCCCGCTGGGGGTCTGGCCGAGTGCAAATGACACTCCGGAAGCAACCAGGAGGATGTAAATGAAAGGGCTGAGGAATTGCCGCGCAAAAAGCTCCACCACACCTGGCATGGGAGGGGCGGGCAGCTGGTTGTAACCAAATTTCTCCAGGCGCGCACTGGCTTCCTGGCTGGATAGTCCGTTGTCAGCGGGATCCGGTGTGGTGGGTAGCTCTGGGGCTGTACTGTTCATGGTTTTTTATCGGGCCATGTAGGGTACGGACAGGAAAAACCGGGACAGATGTACTTTTTAGCTTACAGGTAACGACAACAGCATTTGCTAGTATGGCCCACTTTTCACCCTGAAGACGATTAAGCACTGAAAAATGAATGCTCCTTTCAAGCTCCGGCCTTACCAGCAGGACGCGGTCGAGGCCACGCTGAACCATTTCCGCAAGTCCGATGAGTCTGCCGTCATCGTACTGCCCACCGGTGCCGGTAAAAGTCTGGTCGTTGCCGAGTTGGCGCGCCTTGCCCGGCGCAAGATTCTGGTGCTGACTCACGTCAAAGAGCTGGTAGAGCAGAATCACGCCAAATATGAGAGTTATGGGTTAACCGGGGGCATCTTCGCGGCCGGGCTGAAGCGCAAGGAAAGCCGGCACCAGGTGACCTTTGCCAGTGTGCAGTCGGTATCGGCCAATCTGGATCAGTTCCGGGATGAATACTCGCTGGTGATCATCGATGAGTGCCATCGGGTCAGCGGTGAGGAAACCAGTCAGTATCAACGGATCATCGAGCTGCTGCGTCAGCAGAACGACGCTCTCAAAGTGCTCGGCCTGACCGCCACACCCTATCGTTTGGCCATGGGCTGGATCTATCGCTATCACTATCGGGGCTTTGTTCGAAGTGAAGAGGATAAGCCCTTCCAGCACTGCATCTTTGAACTGCCGCTGAGCTACATGATCAATCGGGGGTATCTCACCCGGCCGGAGTTGGTGAACGCGGCGGTGGCACAGTACGATTTCTCGGCACTGGCGCAGGACCGCTTTGGCGAATACGCAGAGAAAGACGTCAACCAGCTGCTGAGCAAACACCAGCGGGTGACCCGCGCCATCATTGAGCAGGTGATGGAGCTGGCCGCTGAGCGCCGGGGGGTGATGATCTTTGCGGCCACGGTGGACCATGCGCGGGAAATCACCGGTTATCTGCCGGAGCACGAAACGGCTCTGGTGACCGGCGCGACCGATCTGAAGGATCGGGATCTGCTGATTCAGCGCTTCAAACAGCGGCAGTTGAAGTATCTGGTGAATGTGTCCGTGCTTACCACCGGCTTCGATGCGCCCCACGTGGACTTTATCGCCATTCTTCGGCCTACCCAGTCTGTCAGTTTGTATCAGCAGATCGTGGGCCGCGGTCTTCGGCTGGACGAAGGCAAGCAGGATTGCCTGGTGATTGATTACGCGGGCAACCCTATGAATCTGCATCACCCGGAGGTAGGGGAGCCGAAGCCCAACCCCGACAGTGAGCCGGTGCAGGTGTTCTGCCCGTGCTGTGGGTTTGCCAATATCTTCTGGGGCAAAACCGACGATGACGGCCATGTGGTTGAGCATTACGGGCGCCGGTGTCAGGGGCTGATTGAGCCTGCAGACGCCGAAAATCCTGCCGCGCAGAACGGGCGGCCACAGCAGTGCGATTACCGTTTCCGTTTCAAGGAGTGCCCCCACTGCGGTGGCGAGAATGACATTGCCGCCCGTAACTGCCACCAGTGCCACAAAGCCATCATCGACCCGGATGATCAGTTGAGGGATGCCCTGAAGCTCAAGGATGCCATGGTGATCCGGTGCGCCGGGCTATCGCTGGTTGCTGATGGCAGCAAGCTGAGGCTCACTTATCACAGTGAAGACGGGGAGGAACTCCGCGAATCGTTTGATTTCAGCAAGCCGGCCCAGCGCAGCGTTTTCAACAAACTGTTCGGGCGCCGTCTGGCGAATGGCCGGGCGCCAAAAGTGTTCAGCAGGGTGGATGAGGTGCTGGAAAGTCAGGCCCTGTTGCGGGCACCGGATTTCGTGATTGCCCGCAAGCAGAAGCACTTCTGGCAGGTGCAGGAGCGGATGTTTGATTATCAGGGCAGTTATCGTAAGGCGAATGAGGCATAGGGAGTGGTAACCGCCCTGACCAATCGTGGTCCAAATCTTGAACGATGTCGGTGACTCCCCAGCGTGTATAATGCAGGGCTTTAAACAGGCCGGCTGTTGCCTGTCGGATGATCAGGGAGAGATCAGTTGCTGTTGCTCACCACCAAACTTGTCTTGCTTTACGCTTGCCTGGGATACCTTCAAAAATTCCGGAAACCCCTTGGCGCTGCCCTGATATACAGCGTTGGCTCGCTGTTGATCACTTGGGTGTTTCAAGCCGCTGGATCGGCTTCGGTTTCCGGTCTGAATCAGCTCGCTTTTCTCATCGGGTTCTTCTTCGACTTTGGTGTCGCGGTGGCTATCTTCGGGTTGGTGAATCGCTACCGGGCTCGGGTACCGGTGTTTTTTGGTGCGATCCTCGTTGGTGTTGTCATCAACTCTGTTGGACAGTACTGGTTGTCAGAGGCGATGGAGCAGAAAGAGCTGCTCAAACATGCGGCCGCTCCCAGCGAGTCGTCAAACCTGACTTTCCCGCCCCACCTGTGGTCCCACCACAAATCCCTTCAGGTCTCTGCCGAAACCTGTGCCGGACGCGCTCTGGCGGCTCTCAATGCCTACGAATTTACGTCGGTGGTGCGAAACGGAACCTATAGCTACGGGAATTCCGGTGCGAATCGCGCTGCCCTGAAATGTGTCGAGCGGGGAGCGGAATCTTCCTTTGTTTACATCGCCGTCGCCGGCCCGGACAAATCCGTTGTTGAAGATCTGAGAAACAAGTTGGCAAGGAGCCTCTGAATGCAAAGTTTACAAAAAGGATTCTCGATGAAAGTCGTGTTTGTGGCTCTTCTGGTTGGGCTGGTCGCTGCCGCTGCATTGATTCGTTTTGGTCTTGGTGAAGGGGCAACCGACGCCCGCTGGGAAACGCTTCGAATTCCTGCCCAACTGGATGGGGATTACATTACTGCCCTTCAGTATGACGCCGCGACGGGGGAAATCCTGACCGGCTTTGAATCTGGTCATTCAGCGAGTACCACCAGGAACGGCAGCGCGCGTTTTGTTCACGGCCACGATTACCGGGTCAATCATATTGCGGTCAGCCCGGAAGGGGCACTGGTCGCCACCTCTGCTGGCGAAACGGTGATTTGGAATCGTGAGTCTGGCGAGACGGAGACAACGCTAGAGCAAGTGGATGGGCCGGTCATCTGGTCGGAATCCGGCGGCGCCCTGTTTGTTCTCCAGCGCGGAGTTGTAAAGGTTTACGATGTCGAGCGCCGGCGCTTCCATTCTGCGGCGATGCGCTGTGACGGGTCGGCAACAGCGATTGCGTTGGATCAGGAAAACAGTGTTCTGGCTGCAGGCTCCTCGACAGGCCGGGTCTGTCTTTGGAAAGTGCTGGAATCAGGGCAATACCGGGGTCTCGACTTGATGATCGAGAGTGCAGAAAGCGATCGGCGGAATCACATCAAGGCCATGGCCTTCTCGGACAAGGGGGATGAGCTTCTGGTGATAACAGCATTGGAGGGGGTAAGGCGTCTCGCAACATCAGACCTCACTCTCATTCAGTCCAAATCGCCTCAGCTCACTCGGGTGAGAAACGCCAGAATTCTGAACCGGGATACCGGGTCGGTGGCGTTGACCGGCCAACTCAAGACCTGGGAGGGGGAAGAGGATCACTTCGTTGAATTGTTTAATCTGAAAACAGGGCAGTCTGAAATTCTGAAGGCGAAAACCAGCACCATGAACCCGCTGGCCGTCACTGCAGGCAATAGCCAACTGGTTGTGGGCAATGTGGTTAAGTACCTGATGCTGGATATTCCGCCGAGATTTCGGTGATTGGGCAATGCTCCTGATCAGGCCCATCGCAAGCAAAATCAGGCAGAGGACAGGGGCGATATCGAGGTGGTTTTAAGGCGACAGTGCTGGCCAGTGTGGCTGGCGGGGTATGCTCAGCCACACATTATCAGTCTGGAGATTGGGCAATCATCCGAACGCAGGCTGGTGCGGCTTACTGCCAGCCACCCGCTTCATCCAGGCCATGTCCAGCGGCACCAGCACGTTCAGGGCGAACAGCACCCAGCCAAGGGGCTGCAGGCTCTCTGCAAACCCCACCATCAGGGCAAGCGACAGCAGGCTCCAGACAACATCGGCCGCAATCATCACGTTCAGGTACTTCTCCTGCCACCGTTCATTGAAGGCCGTGGCGGCCATATCCACGCACCACAGCAGCATCACAATGCCGACCACCAGATAGAAGGTTGCTCCGGGGCCGCCCGCCCATTGGGCAATAGGCTCCGCAGCCAGAATGAGCGCCAACGCCAGGGGCGTGGAGAGAACGACATCGCTCAGAAGGATCTGTTTCACGCTGAATCGACGAACCAGGTTTTTCATGGGATCACCTCAATCGGGTTTCGCAATGGGTTGAACTACGCTACAAAGCTTCTACCCGGGCGGTGATAAGCTCAATTACCTGTGAGGTAATGGTCCAGCCCACCCTGGGCTACGATAATGGCTGAACACTCGGAATTGACAGGAAGCCCCATGAGCGCCTTCGGTACGCTGTTCAGAGAAATGCGGCAGGGCAAGCGCCTGAGCCAGATGGATTTTGCCCTTGCGTGCGAGGTGTCCTCAAAGCACATCAGCTTTCTGGAAACCGGCCGCAGCCAGCCCAGCAAAGGCATGGTTCTGCATCTGGCGCAGATGCTGCAGGCGGACCTGGCCGGAACCAACCGGCTGCTGTCGGCGGCGGGTTACAGCCAGGTCTACTCCGACCAGGATCTGAGCGCGCCCGGCATGGCGATGATCAGAGAGGCGCTTGGGCACCTGTTGCAATCGCACCTGCCGTACCCCGCGGTGGTGTTCGACCACGAGTATTACCTGGTGATGGCCAACCAGGCCATGCAGGCATTGATGGCAAGAATGGTGGCGCTGGGGGCTCAGTTTCCGGCCCGGCCGAATTTTCTGCTGTCGCTGCTGGATGAGCATGGCATCAAGCCCTTCATGGACGATTGGGAGAATTTCGCCTGCCACATGCTGCAGCGTGTCTACCATGAGCACCTCGCCGGCCCCTTTCGGGATCAGCCCAACCGTTTACTGGAACAGGCGTTGACGGTGCCCGGTGTACCTCAGAACTGGAAAAGCCACGTGGCGGAGCACCTGGATTACCCGGCGATTCCGTTTACCCTGAATCTGGGGGAGCAACAGCTCAAAATCTTCTCCACCATCGCAACCATCGGCACGCCTCTGGATGTGACCGCGCAGAATCTGCGGATCGAGCATTTCTTTCCGATGGATGAATGCAGCAAGGCGCACTGGCAGGGTTGAAAGGTTGTATTCGTCGCCTGGACTCACTTCCGGTCAGCATTTGGCGATCATTTGAACTACACTTCCTGATACCTTCAACGGCAAAGGGAGGCTCGTCATGGCTGGCCCACCGAACGTCGTTTTATTTGATGTCCTGGAGACATTGATTGATCTGCATCCACTGGCAGCTCGGCTGGAAGAGGTTGGCCAGCCAGCGATACTCCTGGAGCCCTGGTTCCTGCGCTTTCAACGCGACGCCATGGCACTGACCCTCGCCGGTGACGCGGCACCCTTCGATGCCGTTGCACGAGAATCACTCCGCACGGAAACAAAATACGCGCTCAGTGAGCGTGATATTGAGTATGTGGTCGAGGGCTTCTCCACGTTGCCCACCTTCGACGACGCCGCGCCGGCGCTGAAGAAAATCTCGGAGGCGGGCGTGACCGTTGGCTGCCTGACCGTTAACAGCCCTGACAAAACGCGCCGTTTTCTTGAAGGAGCAGGGCTTGCTGGATTTGTTGATCACGTAGTTACTGCGCAGGACGCGGGTGTCTGGAAGCCTCATCCGGATATCTACCGTTTCGCCGCAAAACGTCTGGATACGCCCATTGATCGACTGGCACTGGTTGCCGTGCATGCCTGGGATTGCCATGGCGCGAAACGGGCCGGTGCACTGTCGGGTTGGTGCGCCCGCCTTGAATGCAGGCCTGGGGATGTCTTTCTGCCCGCCGACGTTACGGGGGATACCCTTGTCGAGGTTGCAGACAGGCTGATGTCATTACACTGAGAGCCTGTCAGGCTCCGTTGGTGAGCCGTGGCGGCTTCAGCGTCTTACTCTGCAGGTTTGATCAATTCAGCCTGCGGAGGTTCGTATTGGCAGGGCGAGTCTTTCGCTGTACCTTTTTGCTACTGATAATCACTCTTCCATGTCTTCGATGGGTAACGCGCAGTGTTTAAAAGGTCAGGGAAAGCCGTCAGTCCAGCTCTTGTGTTTTCAATCCTCATGATCATTGCGAACTCCGGTAGCGCAAAGATTTATAAATGGGTGGATGAGAACGGAAAGGTTCACTTTAGCGACCGACAGGATCATCGCGTTGAGCAGGAAGTGGTCAACGTGAAGCCAACCGCATCGGACTGGACGCGGTTCGATATTAAAGTTGAAGCGGTTGACGTCGAGCTCAGTGACGAGGAAAACCAGAACATTGTTGATGGCGTGAACAATGTCTATGAGTTCTTCGACCGCGTAATGTCTTTTGACATGTATCGGACGGTGCCGGTCAATATATTGATTTTGAAAGATTATACGGTTTACCGGAACTACCTGGTTAACAATGACAGAGGCTTGGGAGTGGCGTCCTACGGTCTGTACATCCCTGCCGAGCATCAAATCGTTGTTTACATGCAGGAAGACAGAGGCCTGACTTTCAGGACGATCAAGCATGAGGTGAGTCACGCGGTTGTCGATACCATCGTCCCCTATGCGCCTGCGTGGCTGAATGAGGGGCTTGCCGAGCAGATGGAGATGCTGGAGCGTGACGAATCGGGTTTGTATTTTGAACCGCACCCGGTCAATCGTTGGGTCGTCGCTCAAGCTCTTGATCAGGAGCGCTTAACAGACATCGACCAGCTTTTGAAACTGTCCAGTAACAAGTGGCGGCATTCCGAGATACAGGGGCGAGGGAGCCTGCGGGCACAGTCAGGTGAATTTGTCTTTTTCCTGCTGTCCAAACCGACCCGGCGGAACTTTTTGGTGCGGTTGATGCACAACTTCAACCGGGGTGACCGCACACTCTCATATTACCTGGTGGATGAAAATTACCTTGGGGGCCTGACCATGTTGGGTTCGGATTGGCGGCGTTGGCTGCACGCTCAGGGTAACGGCGTTATCAGGCTCTAGCGTTCAGTCAGGGGGTGTTCAGCCCGCGCCGATCACTGCGGCGACCACACCTCTCCGTGCTGCATCACCCGAAATTCCGACTCACTCAGGCCCTGCCGCTCCAGCGCCAGCCGCAGACGCCGGGGTGGTTCGTCCATGGGCTCGTCAGTGAGCACGAACGTGCCCCAATGCATGGCGACGGACTGGCGGGCGCCAATGTCCTGATGAATCCGGACAGCTTCTTCCGGCGCTACGTGCACCGGCGCCATGAACCAGCGCGGGTCGTAGGCTCCGATGGGGAGCAGCGCCAGGTCAACGGGCGCAAACAGCTCGCCGATGTGGCGAAACACCTTGCCGTAGCCGGTATCACCGCCGAAATAGAACCGGAAGCCGTCCATGTCCAGAAGCCAGCTACACCAGAGCGAGGCATTGGTGTCGGTGGGCGTTCGTCCGCTGAAGTGCTGGGCGGGCAGGCAGAACACCTCGTTGTTGCCGGGCAGGGGCGCGGATTGCCACCAGTCCAGCTCCACCAGGTTGTGGATACCCCGCTTTTCGAACCAGCGGCGCAGTCCCATGGGAATGCAGAAGCGCAGCTCAGACCCGAACCGTCGGTGCAACTGGCGCACCGTGGACTCGTCGAGATGGTCGTAGTGGTTGTGGGAAATCACAACCAGGTCGATCGGCGGCATATCCGCGACCGTCAGGGCGGGTGGTGTGAAACGCTTCGGCCCGATCAACCGGAAGGGGCTGGCACGTTCCGACAACACCGGGTCGGTCAGTACGTTCAGGCCCTTGTGCTGGAACAGAAACGAGGCATGCCCCAGCCACGTCAGTTGCGGCGTTGCCGGCGGATGCATCAGCAAGTGGCCATCGGGGCGCAGCAGGGTGTAGCGTTTACCCGGCGGAAAACGGCGGCCGGGGGCCAGTTGCCAGCGCAGGAAATCCCCCAGGCCATGCTGCTCTGTGCGTTCCAGGTTTCGGTACTTGCCCCGGTAGAAGTGGGGCTCGGCCGCAAGGGCCGCCAGGCGTTCACGGTTGATGGTCATGGGTTGGGCTCAGTGGCGCTCGCAGCTGCTATCGACCCTGGGAAACACGCCGTTTCCGGGGCCTGAAAGTTTGTATCGCGACCAACAGCATGATGCTGAACAACAAATACATCAATATCGTACCCGCGAGGTAATTCCTGGACTGACTGAGTGTTTGATGAAACTGTTTGACGGCGTCATACGACATGAGGGTCGTACGTCTGTCTTTTAACATTTCGTATCGCTGCGCCAGATTTCGATCAAATATCTGATGGGAGGGGCTGGTTTTCTGTTCGTGGTTTACAGGGCGATGATACCTTTCACCTTTGCAGACCCAATGAACCACGCCCTCATCCTCCACCGGTACCAGCCTGGTGCTGCAGTCCGGGGTGGTTTTCTCCGGCTTGATTGCCCAGGAAGGCGTTCTTTCTATGCGATAGACGGCGTCGCGGTAGGTCCCCAGATAGAGAGTTGTGCCTGGCGGCGGGATGATTACAAACAGTCCTCCGAGTTTGTAACCGGGGCCGAATGCCCAGCGTTCTCCGGTTGATGAGACAAGGTAGGGCGTGTAGTCGCAGGTGAGTCTCGGGTGAGTTGGCCATATTGGTGGGCAGTCGGTCTCTCGCGACACATGACTGAACGTGATCTCCCGGCTCTGCAGTTCTTCGGGAGGAGGGAGGTCGCCCATCGGGAAAAAGATGTAGGCCATCGCCATAGCAAAGGCTATCAGAGTGAACTTCACGAATGCTTTGGTCTCCTCGGGCGACATCGCTCTTATCCTGCGCCAAAGCAGAACAATAATCAGACCATCAAGAAGGAGAAAACCTGCTGCGCTGTACAGGCTGTCCGACCGCCACCGATTGAGTTCCGGCAGCGGGAGCTGCCTCAGGTCACCTGGCTTGCTTTCTGCGCTTATGATTTCCAGGGCATACACGTAGTTCCCTTTGATGCTTAACACCACTTCTGAGTCTTCCGGTACGCCGTACAGTCTATCCAGCCCTTTGTCGAAGAAAGGCCGCATAAAAACCGCGTAGCTGTCCCCGCTCTCGCTAACCACGTGGGCCTGGTGCCGACAGATGCGGGATCGTCCTGCCCCTGTGCAAACGTAATCTGTTGAGATGGAACTCAGCACCGCCGTTTGGGAGGAGAAATGATCTGGAATGTCCTGGAGAGTAAGAATTTCCCCAACGCGATTCAGAGCATCGTATCCGGCAGCAAAGGCGAGGACGCACGCCAGAATGGGGAGCCAGTTCTTCTTCATGAATATCCTTTTCGGGGAGGCCTGATCATATCCCTGGAAATCAGGGTAGTAGGCTAACGGATTCTGTGCCTGACCTCCAATGCAGGCTTATCGGAAAGAATCAGGACAGCTTGCCGTTGGTTTCGTCACCTGCGGTTTGGGAAGGTGGCTAACAGAGCTGGCAGGGGAGCGATGCGCTTGATTTCTCGCCATGTGCCCTGATTATTCTCTCAAGAAGCGACTCAGAGACCGATCCCTCATGACTGACATCCGACACCTCGTTTGCCCCCATTGCCACAAAGTGAATCGCGTACCCGTGGATAAACTGTCGTCCGGCGGCAATTGCGGCGCCTGCAAACAGCCGTTGTGGCCGGATCAGGTTCTGGAGCTGAGCGACCAGAGCTTTGCGGCCCATACAGCGCGCAGTGATGTGCCGGTGCTGGTGGATTTCTGGGCCAGCTGGTGTGGCCCCTGCAAGGTGATGGCGCCGCAGTTCGAGCAGGCGGCGAAAGCCTGGCGGGGCAAGGTGCGCTTTGCCAAGCTGAACACCGAACAGGCCCGCGGGCCGGCCGGTCAGTTCGGTATTCGCAGTATCCCCACACTGATTCTGTTCCGGAACGGCCGCGAGGTGGCCCGCCAGAGTGGTGCCATGAACCAGGCGCAGATCAGCCAGTGGCTTCAGTCGAACGGCTTGGGCTGAACACCAGCAACCGGTTATTCGCCGGCATGGCGTGGTTCTCCGCCAGGGCGAGGCCCACCGCTTCCGCCAGTGCGCACAGATCGACCAGATCCCGGATGCCCATATGGGAGGCGCGGGCCCTCAGATGTTGATCAAACTGTCGGTTGCTGTCACTGGAAAACCGGCCCTGGTGGTTGAACGGGCCGTACAGGCAAAATGCGCCGTCTTTTGACAGGCCTTCACCAATACCGCGAAACATCTGTTCCACCTCGCGCCAGGACATGATGTGTGCCGTGTTCGCTGAGAACGCCCAGGTGAAGGCGTCGACAGGCCAATGGGCCGTGCCGACGTCCAGTGCCATCACCGGCAGGATGTTGGGCAATGCCGCCTGCGCCAGCCGGGCGCGACAGGTACCCACCGCGTCGGGATGGTCGGTCGGTTGCCATTGCACGTGGGGCATGGCCGTTGCGAAATGCACGGCGTGCTGGCCGGTGCCGGTGCCCACCTCCAGCACGGTGCCCGGCGTATCGAAGATCTCACGGAGCTTCTCGAGGATCGGCGATTTGTTGTTCTCACAAGCCTGGGAAAAAGGCAGGTTGGTGACCATTACGTCATGTCTCCATGCGGAGAAGTCCTCCGGTTGGTATCATCGTATGAACTGATTATTAAAGCCCAGTGTAAAAGTCGGGACAAATCTGTTGTCCTGCTTCCACACCGAGGGCTGCTTCCGGTCTACCGGCGGTGGCCTTGAGGACTGAGATTTTAAATATCAATGCAGAAGAGGATCCAGATAGTGCGAACCCCATTGCGAGTTCTGGTCAGCGCCCTGCTGCTGGCCATGGTCATGCCACTGGCACAGGCCGAAGAGGATGACAGCGAGGCGACCGTAGAGTCATTGCGGCAGGAGGTGCAGAGCCTCAATGAGGAACTGGCGGACTTCACCGCCGAGCGGCGGAAGCAGTTGATGACCGACATTGACGACGTGCTCGGCGCCATTGATGACCGTATCGCGACCCTGGACAATCGCCTGCAGGAAGAGTGGGATGAGGCTGACAAGATCGCCAGGGCCCAGGCGCAGACCGCGCTGGCATCTCTGCAGCGGGAACGGGCACGGGTAACGGAATGGCAGGAGCGCATGCAGGACAGCGCCGATTTTACCTGGGAGTCCATGAAGGAAGGCTTCAACGACGCTTTTGAAAAGCTGTCGGAGGCCTGGCAGAACGCCGAGCAGAGTGTGGGCGAGGCCGCGGAGGAGAACTGACAGGGTAGCAGGAGCGGCGGATGTCCAATAACACTTAAAGGGGCAGCGTAGATGGCGACGGAAAAGCCGGGCGGTTTGGGAATCAAAACGCGCCTGTTTCAAATCATTTTTGAATCAGACACCCGCCTGGCCAAGGGCTTTGACATTATTCTGGCCTTGCTGATCTTCCTTAGTGTCGGGATTATTCTCCTCGACAGTGTTCCGGAATATCATGCCCGCTTCGGTGAGCTCTTCTATGTGCTGGAATGGGCTGTAACGCTGTTGTTCACCGTTGAACTGGCCCTGCGAATCTACTGCCTGGAAAAGCCCTGGCTTTATCTGAAAAGCTTTTACGGTGTTATCGATATTCTGGCTGTTTTGCCTACCTGGCTGGCGCTATTGTTCCCGGGTGCACAAATCCTTGTAGTAGTGCGCCTGCTGCGTACCTTGCGCCTGTTCCGGGTCCTGGAGATGATGACGTTAGTGGGCGAGGGCCGCCTGCTTATGGACGCTCTGATTCGCAGTCGGGACCAGATCCTGCTTTTTCTGTTCACAGTACTGATGCTGGTGACCATCTTCTCTTCGTTACTCTATCTCATTGAGCCGGCCGAAGCGGGTTTTACCAGTATTCCCAAGGCCATTTACTGGGGAATAGTGACACTGACGACCGTGGGCTATGGCGATATAACGCCGATTACTCCCTGGGGGCAGTTTCTTTCCATGATGATTATGCTGACGGGCTACTCGATTATCGCGCTTCCCGTGGGCGTTTTTTCGGCGGAAGTTATTCGCGCCCTGCGGGCGGAACGTTACTCAGATGAAGCCTGCCCGGGGTGCGGTAAACATCGGCATGAAATCGACGCTAATTACTGTAAATACTGCGGCACCTGGCTTGACGAGCGAAGCCCCGATCCGGGCGGCACCGGGTGAACCAGAAGATTTTTGTCGGGTTAGGGGGGCGTATTGCTGAAGGTGTTCCGGTAGTTAGTGCCGGCCCGGCCATGGAGGCCGGTTGTCGCCTGAACAGTTTGCCCGAGGAATACAGAACGTCGTCTGTATTCCTCAAAAGCAGCGCTTGTTAACAAGGCTTACTTAGTGAGTTTATCCCACTCTTTCTCCGCCTCGTCCTTTTTGAGGCCGTACTTTTCCTGAATTTTCCCAACAAAGTTATCTTTGCGGCCGCCGATTTCCTCGACATCGTCGTCGGTCAACTTGCCCCAGTTCTCTCTTACTTTGCCTTTGAGCTGCTTCCAGTTACCTTCCAGAGTATCTTCATTCATTTCGATAGTCCTTTTCCATAAAAGTTGGACGAATTGAATGGCGCAATAGCACTCCGTCGCTGCGCTATTGCGTAACTGCCATTTCAACCTGCCACACAACCTGGTTTTCGACAATTACATGAGGGTCAGGTGGTCCGTTATAAGTTGGCCTGTTGGTTTGTAAGGCATTGAATGTAAAGTGTATTGTTGTGTTTATTATAATATTTTAAGAATTCTCGGGGAGCCAACGGCTCGCTTACCTCAAATTTTTTCTGTTTCAGATATACTGAAGGATTGATGCTGGCGACCAGGCCAGGATCTAACTTGGGGAAGATGATGAGCAAGAAACCCGTAAAAGCGACGTTAACGAGTGCCACGATTGAGGAGCAGACGGCTGCTTTTCTGAAATCCGGTGGGGCCGTTGAATATGTGGGCAAAGGTAAAAGTGGGCAGTACGCCTCTGAAGGTTCGAAGCAGATTGACCTGAAAAGTGGCCAGTAACTTCGGCGCCTGCCGGTAGCCCTGCTAATCCTCGTAGATCATCTTGCGGGTCATGCCGCCGTCGATCACGAAGTTCTGGCCGGTCACAAAGCGAGCTTCCGGCGAGACCAGGTAGGCCACCATGGCCGCCACGTCGCCGGGTGTGCCGACGCGCCCGCTGGGGTGTTGCTTGTGGTCGGTGTCCGACAGGGGCTGTGGTTCCGGGGTAGTATTGGCCTGCCAGGCACGTACATCAATCCAGCCGGGGCTGATGCTGTTGGCCCGCACATCCGGGCCCAGGCTCATGGCCAGTGCGTGGGTCACGGCCAGCAGGCCGCCTTTGCTGGCGGCGTAGGCCTCGCTATTGGGCTCGGACTGCAGGGCACGGGTAGAGGCCATATTGACGATGCTGCCCTGGCGCTGGCGGAGGTGAGGTACCGAGTGCTTTGTCATCAAAAAGGCGCCGGTCAGGTTGACGTCCATTCGCCGTTGCCACTGGGCAAGCTCAAGCAATTCGATGGGGCCGGTGTCCGGGTCTGCGATCCCCGCATTATTGACCAGTGCGTCCAGCCCATTGCCCCAGTCAACGGCCTCGGCCACGGCGGCGATGACGTCGGGCTCGCGGGACACATCCGCTGAAAGCAGCAACAGGTTATCGGGGTTGCCGAAATCCTCCCTGCACGCCTTGAGGGCGTCTGCATTTTCATCAAGGACCACCACTCGCCAGTCATGGTCCAGGAAACGGGCCGCAATGCCCTTACCGATGCCCTGAGCACCGCCTGTTATAAGTATGACCGGGGGTTGCTGCGCCATGGGGCCTTGCTCCTTGTGATCAGTGAACGGCATGGGGTGACCGGGTCTCCACATTCTACAACTCAGTCGGTTGCTGATGTGGCCGGGACTTGAGTTTGCCCGGCGATGTTCGAGTATGGAAGCGTTGTTCAATTTACGGAAACGAGGAACAGGGTGGGTATTGTGCATGGTTGAGATGCTGGAAACGAACGGACTGCTCCAGATTCTTCTGCTGACTCTGATGGCGGGGCTGGCGATGCCCGTGGGCGCGGCGCTTGCCTCGGTTGAACGGATTCATCCGCGCTGGCTGGAAACCGAGGTTCGTCACAGTGTGATTGCCTTTGGCGGAGGCGCGTTGCTGGCTGCGGTGGCACTGGTTCTGGTGCCGGAGGGCACCCACAATCTTTCGTTACCCCTGATTGTGGCGTGCTTTGCCGCTGGCGGTATCACCTTCATGGGTCTGGATATGTGGTTGTCGGCAAACGACACTCCGGCAAGCCAACTGGTGGCCATGCTCTCCGATTTCGTGCCCGAGGCCATGGCGTTGGGGGCGACGTTTTCCGTGTCCAGTGAGGGCGGCGTTCTGCTGGCCGGGATCATTGCCCTGCAGAACCTTCCGGAAGGATTCAATTCCTACCGCGAGGTAGCGCGGGCCACCCATTACCGCAGCCGCCAGTTGGTTGGCGGGTTTGCCCTGATGGCGTTGCTGGGGCCGGTCGCTGGCGCCACCGGTTATTTTCTTCTGTCGGACGCGCCACAGATTGTCTCTGGCATCATGCTGTTTGCCGCCGGCGGCATTCTTTACATCATCTTTCAGGACATAGCCCCCCAGGCCAGGCTCAAGAAGCATTGGGCGCCGTCGCTGGGTGCGCTGGCGGGTTTTTTACTCGGGGTTGTGGGGAAGGTGCTGGTGTGAATAGCGGGAGGGGTATGCCCGAGCCGGAGCAGGATTCAGAGGATTGGCAGGGCGTCAGTGCCCTGCACAGGTCAAACAGCTGATTGGCGCAACTCAGGCGAAATCGTATTCTCCGCCCTTTTCCAGCGCCCGCTGATACGCCGGCCTGGCGTGCATCCGTTCCACCCAGGAGGTGATATGGGGGCGGTTGTTGCCGACGATACCTCGGGCTACCGAAGCTTCCAGCGGAAAGCTCATCTGGATATCCGCCGCACTGAGGTTGTCCCCGAGAAACCAGGTGTTCTTCGCCAGGTGGGCTTCGACGAAATCCAGGTGCGTTTTGATCATCGGGCCGATGAAAGTTTCATTGGTCTTGTCGGCGATGCCTTTTGCTACTGGCTTGACGAAAAACGGCATCGGGCTGGTTTTCACTTTTTGAAACACCAGGCGCATCACCAAAGGCGGCATCAAAGAGCCTTCGGCGTAATGCAGCCAGTAGGTGTAATCCAGCCACGCCTGACCGCCAGCCTCAGGCAGCATGGAGTCTTTGCCATAGGTATGGGCCAGGTACTCGATAATGGCGCCGGATTCCGCCACCACGAGATCTCCGTCGGTGATCACCGGCGACTTACCCAAAGGATGTACTTTTTTAAGGCTGGCCGGTGCCAGCATGGTTTTGGGGTCACGCTCGTAGCGCTTGATCTCATAGGGCACGCCCAGCTCTTCCAGCATCCAGAGAACACGTTGTGAGCGGGAATTGTTGAGGTGATGAACTGTAATCATGCAGAAACTCCGTTCGCATCAAAATAATGAGCAGGTTAGCAGTGTAGGCTGCAAATGGCTTTTTGGTTCACCGCCATCGTCTATTGAGTCGCTTTTTTGAGAAGTCGGGCAGCCTCAAAGCCCTTTGCAATTGTTAGAGGCCGCCCCTATAAACCATAGATAAATACACTGAACAGGAGGCCGGCAATGACGGAAGCAACGCTCAAGGAAAAACTGAACGCCGCAGTGAAGACCGCGATGAAGGAAAAGGACAAGACGCGGCTTGTCACCCTGCGCATGGCCCAGGCGGCGGTCAAGCAGATTGAGATTGATGAGCGCCGCGATCTGTCCGATGATGACGTTCTTAAAGTGCTGGACAAGATGCTCAAGCAGCGCCGTGATGCAGCCAGCCAGTACGATGAGGCCGGTCGCGAGGAACTCGGTGACAAGGAACGGGCGGAAATGGTGATCATCGAGGAGTTCATGCCGGCCGCCCTGACCGAGGATGATCTGGACGCCCTGATCCGTATGACCATCAGCTCAACCGACGCCCAGGGCATGCAGGACATGGGCCGTGTAATGAACGAACTGCGCCCACAGGTTCTGGGCCGGGTCGACATGGGCCACCTGAGCAAGAAGGTGCGCACCGCGCTGGCGGGTTAAACTTTATCAACATGGTTTGCTGTCAGTAAAAACGGCTCCTACGCTGAGAGGGTCGGGTAGTTAAGCGCGTTACTATTGGAGAAGGTATCGTGAAGTCCGTATCGAGCACAGGATTCGCTCTTTTCGGCGCCTCGCTGATTGCGATCAGTTACGGGCTTGCGCGTTTTGCCTTCGGCTTGTTCGTGCCGCCTATTCGTGCCGATCTGGAGTTGTCCTCTTATCTGATCGGTATCATCGGTGCGTTACCCCTCATCAGTTTCCTGCTGGCTACGCTGGTTGCCCCCCTTGCTGCCAATCGCCTCGGGGCCCGAAATACGGCGGTGCTGTCCGGCGGGTTTGGTGCCGTCGGGCTGGGGCTGATAAGCCAGGCTTCCGGCGCCATTTCCCTTGGCCTTGGTGTGTTTGCCTGCGGCATCTGCACCGGCCTGATGATGCCGGCGCTTACCGCCGCCATGCAGGTGCTGGTGGATCGCTCCATGCACGGGCGGGTCAGCTCGGTCATGAACGCCGGTACGAGTGTGGGTGTGGCCCTTGCCGTGCCGGCGGTTCTGTTCATGGCCGGGATCTGGCGCTTTGCGTACATGGGTTTTGCCGTTCTGGCGGTGATGGGCATCATCGCCGCCTGGTTCGTGATTCCTTCGGTGTCCCGGGTTACCCCGGCAAATGCAGCGTCACCGCCTCCGATCAGCGCCCTGCAGTGGTGGCGTCTGCTCAGGCTCTCGCTCTTTGCTTTCATGATGGGCTTTATTTCCGCCGCTTACTGGATTTTTGCCCCGGATCTCGTGGTCAATCTTGGCGACCTGCCGTCCTCGCAAACCGGGTGGCTGTGGCTGGCGGTGGGTATCGCCGGGCTCGGGGGCGCGGTGGCGGCGGACCTGGCCGACCGTAACAACCCGCCGATCACGCAGGCACTGATGCTGATGATGCTCGCTGCCAGCCTGGTACTGCTGGCAGCCAGTCCGGGGCAACTGGTGCTTGCGACATTCTCCGGGCTGGTGTTTGGCCTGGCCTACATGACCCTGACGGGCCTTTACCTGATGACCGGCATCCGGTTGTTACCCGGGCGCCTGTCTATGGGGCCGGTCCTTCCTTTCATGGCCGTCTCGCTCGGCCAGGCCGCCGGTTCCCCCGTGGTCGGTATGTTGGTGGACAACATCGGATACAGCAATGCGTTTGCCACCTTCGCCGCCATCGGCATCGTAGTGGCGCTGCTGTCGCCACTGTATCCGCGCTACATCGATCGTGGCTCTGAAGAAGAGGCAGAGGAGGAGCGGGGCCTGCAGGCGGCTTACGATTACCAGCTCCGGAATGAAGAGGGTGAGCCGTTCGCTTATGACACGGCAGCAACAGCCCTGCCTGAAGATTCCCGGGCCAGTTAGCTTCGAATGGCGGTGCAGCGGATAGAAACTGGAGGCCTGAACGGGGCGCGGCGGGCTTGTGGTTCGGGCAAAACGCCCCTTCAGCACGATGTTGCCCCCGTTTTCGGGCCTGTGAATTGCGATGCCTTTGTCCTAGGATTGTAGTAACAGTTTGACCAGCCCAGGCGGTTTTCCGACGTTTATGTCCGACAAAGAGCTACGCAAAAAATCCGATAAACAGGCCATTGATGAGTTTATCCACCAGGTCCGCACGCTGCCTGAACAGGGGGGCGGGCGGGGCCGGCTGGTCTTTGCGCTGGACGCCACCGCGAGTCGTGAAGCCACCTGGGATCAGGCCTGTCACCTACAGAGTGAACTGTTCATGGCGACCCGGGATTCGGGCGGCCTTTCCATTCAGCTGTGCTACTACCGTGGCTTTGGCGAATTCAAGGCCACCGGGTTTGTCACCGAGACCGCTCAGCTGCTGAATCTGATGAACGGGGTTTCCTGTCTGGGTGGACGTACCCAGATAAGCCGGGTTTTGGCGCACGCCATGAAGGAAACCCGTGCAGAACCGGTCAAAGCGGTCGTGTTTATCGGGGATTGTTGCGAGGAGCCGGTGGACGAGCTCTGTCACACCGCCGGTGAACTGGGCATGCTGCGAACCCCGGTCTTCATGTTCCATGAGGGCAGCGATGCCCATGCCAGGGCGGTGTTCCAGCAGGTGAGCAAGCTCTCCGGCGGCGCCTACGCCCCCTTCGATCGCAACAGCCCGCAGGTTCTCAGGGATCTTATGGCCGCGGTTGCGGTCTATGCTTCCGGAGGAGCCAGGGCCTTGCAGGATTTCTCCAGCCGCAGTTCCGCAGAAGTGAGGCGCCTGACGCGGCAGATCCGATAGCGCTCGTTTCGACTTACCTGCAATCCATCAATGGGCCGGCGGGCCTGGAGGGTCTGAGTGCCGTTAACGCTACTGGTTATTGTTCTGTCGGTTGTCGCATGGGTCTGGATACGCAGCCAGCCACCCAGCCAGCGCAAGCCCGCGATCATCAAGCTGGCATTGTTCGCCGGTGCCGGTGTGGTGGTTCTGCTGGCCCTTACTGGCCGGCTGCATTTTGTTTTCGCATTGCTGGCGTTTCTTTTCCCGTTGCTGCGCCGGGTGCTGCCGTCGCTGTTGATGGGCCACGCGGCAGGATCGGCAAGGGGGGATGCAAAGGCTAAACCGGGTAATCAATCCCACGTGTCCAGCGATATACTCGAGATGACCCTGGACCATGACTCCGGCACCATGACTGGCAATATCCTGAAAGGCCCCATGGCCGGGCGAGAGCTGGCGGAGCTCAGTGAGAGCGAGTTCCTCGAACTCTTGCGATATTGCCGGAAGCAAGACGAGGATTCCGCCCGGCTGCTTGAAACCTACCTTGACCGCCGTTTCGGAGATTCCTGGCGTGCTGACGACGACACCAGCGCTGATGAACGGGAGCCGGGCGACGGTGCCAGTTCAGGCAATGCCGGCGGACCTCTGACCAAAAGCGAGGCCCTCGACATTCTCGGGCTGGCGCCCGGTGCCAGCCGCGAGGAGATTATCAGAGCGCACCGACGGATGATGCAGAAGCTTCACCCCGACCACGGTGGCAGCAACTATCTGGCTGCTCGTATCAACGAAGCCAAAGAGTGCTTACTGGGTTGATTCCTTCTCACAGTCGTTCATGCACGTGCTGCCCTCGACATCCGGCCGTGGGTCGGGGCGAACAAAGCCATCCCGGTTGTGCATCCGGATGTCGGGCAGTGAGTCGGCGTCGAGCGTTGTATCCTCGTCCACTATGCCATTGAGATGAAGCACATAGGCGGTGACCGAGTAGGTGTCGTCCGGCGACAGGGTTTGTGGCGAGTCAAACGGCATGGCGCGGTAAACGTAGTCATACAGTGTTGTGGCGTAGGGCCAGTAGCTTCCGACGGTTTTGACCGGGGCGTCAGTATCCAGCGTGTCCTTTCCGCCGGCAATCCGGTCCATCGGGCCGCTTGTACCGTCGGCGCCATGACAGCTCTGGCATCGGTTCTGATACACCTCTTTGCCATCCGCCACGCTGCCTGAGCCAGCGGGCAGACCGTCGCCACTGGGTGGTGCATCAATATCCCAGCCTGCAATTTCCTGATCAGTGGCTTCCCGGCCCAGTCCGTACTCTTCCTCCTGAGCCATAGCCATGCCTGCCCCCAGCAGGGACGCAAGTGTAATGGATGTGATGGTTTTAAACATGAACATTGCTGACCCCTCCATCGGAGCTGACTTCCCATGTCTGGATGGCGTTCAGGTGGTATACGGAACTCAGCCCCCTTGCGTTGATTAGCGACTGGCGAGTGGGCTGGACGTATCCGGTGTCATCAATGGCACGGCTCTGTAGCAGCGCACTGCCACCTTTCCAGCGCCAGGGCAGCCGGAATGCCGTCAGTGCCTTGGGCTCAACCGGTCCTTCGAGCTCTGCCCGGGTCCAGTTACGGCCGCCATCGGTGGAAACGTCCACCCGGGTAATCTTGCCGTGGCCAGACCATGCCAGCCCGCGGATTTCGTAGAAGCCCTTCTCGGGCAGGGTGTGCCCGCCGGACGGATAGGTGATAACCGACTTGGCCTCCATTACGAAGGTGAACTGTCGGGCATTGCCGTCCGGCATCAGGTCGGTGTATTTGGACGTTTCCTCCCGGGTCATGTAAGGCGCATCACTGACCTCAAGCCGGCGCAACCACTTGATCTGGGTATTGCCCTCGAATCCCGGCAGGATCAGCCGCAACGGGTAACCTTGCTCGGGTCGCAACGCTTCCCCGTTCTGGGCGTAGGCCACCAGTGCATCGTCCAGAGCCTTATCCATGGGAATGCTGCGGGTCATCGCCGCCGCGTCGGCACCCTCGGCGAGAATCCAACTGGCCTTGTCCCTGACACCCGCCGCCCGCAGGAGGGTGGACAGTCTCACGCCCGTCCATTCACAGCAACTGAGCAGGCCATGGGTGTCCTGAACGGTTTTGCCGGTGGGTTGTTTCCATTCGGTCAGGGTGTTGCCGGAGCACTCGAGAAAACGTTTCATCGAGACCTGCGGGAAGCGTTTGATCTCCGCCATATCGAAAATCATCGGCTTCTCGACCATCCCGTGCAGCATCAGTTGGTGTTGTTCAGGATCAATGTCCGGTATTCCGCCATGATGGCGCTCGAAGACAAGGCCATTGGGGGTGATCGTGCCATTCAGATCCTGTAGGGGCGTAAAGCTCCAGGATGAGGTTTTGGTGGGCGTCAGGTCCGTGGGAGTTCGCACCACCCCATCTTCAAAATCTGAGGGCTGGCCATAGGCGGGTGAGAGAATCGGATCCCCCTGCGACTTCATCCAGTCCGGCACTGCAGGCGCGAGGTTTCCGCTTCCGTCGCTGGCCGCCAAGGCCTGAGTGATCGGTAACGGCAGACTGGCGACCCCGACCGCCCCCAGGGAGCGTTTAAGAAATTGCCGTCGATCTGTCTGTCCTTTAGCGTGGTTATTGTCAGCCATATTTCGGTCCCTCTTGGTGTTGCTTTGGCCGCATCACTGCACCAGATGGCGGGGCTCCTCCTGAATTGCCAGCCTGTCGGTGGCTCGTCTGTGCTGGGTGTTTTTTGATCAGCTACTCTTATGGGGTAGCAGTGGCCCCGGTGGCTGTCAAACCGAACAGCCACCGGGCCGGACTTTCGTTGCCTGGGAGCGGGAGCGGGAAATCCGCTTCGTTTTTATGTCGTAAGCGTTGATGGAGGAAAGGCAGGCACGCCTTTGAAATGCTCAATTGCAGGCTGATACTTCGTAGCCGCTGATAGGAGAGGATATATGTCCAGTCCGGAGCACAAGCAGAAAATCTGGAATCTCATCAAGGATATCAAGACGGGAATGCTCACAACGCGCCATGGCGAAGAGCTTCGGTCACGGCCGATGGTGCTGGTGCAGGATGAGTACGATGGCACTCTGTGGTTCTACACCGATCTGGAGTCGGAAAAGGTATTTGAACTGGAGAGTGATAACGATGTCTGTATCTCGTTTTCGGACCCCGATAACCACGTGTATGTCTCGCTCACCGGCGTCGGCCGGGCCATCCGGGACAAGGGCCTGATCGATAAATACTGGAATGCTTTCGTTTCCGCCTGGTTCCCGGAAGGGAAGGAGTCGCCAAATGTGGGGATGCTGGAGATCAAGGTCGAGAAAGGCGAGCACTGGAACAGCGACAGCAGCAAAATGGTCAAGAGCGCCAAAACGGCCAAAGCCAGGGTGAAAGGCGAGCAGCCAGACCTTGGGGAACACGAGAAGTTCGGAGTAGAGAAGTAGGTGTTCAGGTTGTTGGCACGGAACAGACCCGCGGGCTTTGCCCGCGGGTCTCGTCAGGAAACCAATACCGGCGATAGTCGAGAGTATCTTCCTCAGCAGTTCTGGGACGTTGCCCACTGGCAGAATTTCTCAAGTGGCATCGGTCTGGCAAACAGGTAGCCCTGCAGGCGGTGGCAGCCCAGTTGGCTGAGAAGTTCCCTGGTGGCATTGTCCTCCACGCCCTCGGCCACGGTTTCCAGTTTGAGTGCTCGGGCCAGTTTCAGGGTGTTCTGGACAATGCCCAGATCATTCTGGTTGGAATACATCTGGCTTATGAAGCAGCGATCGATCTTCAGCTCGTGAATGGGCAGGCGACTCAGATAGGCCAGCGAGGAGTACCCCGTACCAAAATCGTCCAGGGCAATCCTGCACCCGCTGTTGGCAATCTGAAGCAGCGACCCGATCACCGCCTCCATGTTGTGCATCATGGAGGTCTCGGTTACTTCGAAGTTGACGCGGTTCATCGGGATGGCGTGCTCCCGGATCCCCGCCAGGGCAAAGGCCACAAAGTGGCTGTTGGTGAGATTCTGAACTGACAGGTTGATGCTGCAGGTAATGTTCAACTGTTGTGCTTGCAGGATCCGCATGGTTTTCCAGGCCTGAGTCACAATGTAGCGCGAAAGCAGATCCATCAAGCCGGCATTTTCGGCAATCTCAATCACTTCCCCGGCGGGCACCGGACCAAACCGCGGACTGTTCCAGCGCAGCAGTATCTCGGCGCCCACCAGTTGCTGGCCGGTACTGTTCATTTGCGGCTGCAGGTAAAGTTCCAGCTCCCCGGCCTCAATCGCGGGCGGCAAGGCGGTGACCAGGTTCAGTCGGCGCCGCGCGAAATCGGAGATCGCGTTGTTGTATATCTGCACTGGCACCTTGCTGGATTCACTGCGGTCCCGTGCGGCCGAGGCGTGTTGATAGAGGATTTCCGCGCAGTCGCCATGCTCCGGCGCTACCGCCACGCCGCAGTGAAGATTCATGAAAACAGGCAGCCTGACGGCGTGAACAGAGAGTTCGTGATTGCCCACCATGTGCCCGATGAGGGGCTCCAGGGGTCCCTCCAAGTGCTTGAGGTCGATCAGGAATGCGGCGGATCCGAAGTCAGGAATTGCTACGTAGGCGGGCTGACGGGTTTCCAGGCAGACCACACCCTCCACCCCCGCCAGCCTCTGGTTGAGTTTTTCTATCAACTGACAAAACATCTCTTCTGCCAGGTTGTGGCCCATGCTGGAGGCGATGTCCTTGACCTGTGGATAGTGCACCAGCGTGAGTGCGACCCGCTTGTTCTGACTCATCATGGTATGCAGCTGCTGATTGAGCAGTGACGCATTCGGCATCCTGGTGACCGAATCGTGCATGGCCTGCTCCAGGGATTGCATTTCCAGATCCCGGACCTGGCGTTCGGCCATTTGCTGGCTCCGCAGCGCGTCCAGTTTGCGCGCCCGTTCATCCTTGATGCGATGAGCCAGGGCAAAGGAAAGCAATAGCACCTCAGCGACGGAGCCGGCCTGCATGGCATGGTTGGTAACAAGGTTGACTGGCAGAAGATCGAAGACGTTCAGCAAATACAGGGACGCCCCCAGAGCAAAGGTAGTCCAGGCCAGCACGAAATAACGGGCGATAACGACTCCCGCTTTCAGGCCTGCCAGTCCCACCACAATGAGCAGCACAAGGACCAGAGTGCCCAGCAGGCCGGCGAACAGCGCCCCGTTAATGGGGTCGGCCCAGGTGTATACGATGAGCACCCCTGCCAGTACGGCCGCGATTTTCATGCTGCGATCCCAGCGGGAAGAAATATCCTGCCATTTCAGGAAGCTGCGCGCAAAAAGCAGGGCAAACAGCGACGCAAATGCGGTGCTGATGGGCAAGGCGTATCGCGTCAGCAACGGCTGCCCGCCCCAGAGCCAGGCACTCCCTGCACCGGAGATACAGAGCATCAGCACGCTGATTGAGATGATGTACAGCACATAATAGCCGTAGGCCGAATCCCTGATGGAGAGAAACAGGAACAGGTTGTAGATCACCAGTGCGCCCATCACGCCAAAATAGGCGCCCCAGTAAAGGCTCCGCTGAGAGAATCGGGCCAGCAGATGGTCTTCACGCCAAAGCTCGACGGGCACCTGCAGTGAGGTCGCTGAACTCGCCCTCAGGAGAATGTCCACCTGGCCGCTCAGGTCCCGGGGCAAGGGCAGGGCGACCTGGTAGCTGTGGGCCTGTTCCCGGCGGTTTTCGGTCTCATGGCGACTGGTGTGGTAGATCGCTGGTCTGTGTGTGTCAGTCAATACATAGAGATCCACTTCTTCCAGAAGCGGATAGGGCACCACCAGATACCACTGCCGGATCAGCGGCTCCGGGATGCTGAGAGAGGCCCTGAGCCATACTGCCTGGTCGGTGAATCCGAGGTTCAGAACGCTGTCGTCGTGCTTTTTTTGCCATGGTTCCTGTTGAACCACCTCGCCGAGAGTTCGTACATCGTCCAGAAGATATTCGAGGTGGCTGTTGAGACTGTAATGACCCGCGTCCCCCTCAACCGTCAGTTCCGCGCCACTGACGGCAAGGGAGAGGAACAGCGATATCGCCACGAATCCCGCTGCCCAAAGGTTGCGATTCATCATGCTGCATTCCTGTTCATCCTATTCGTCCAGGGGGCTGATCAGGCGGCCGGTAAAGCCGAGAAATTCGGCTTCCTGGCAGAATTCGGTAAAGTCGCGCTCCCCGACCCCCGGTTGCCGTAGCAGCACCAGGGCTTCGACCAGGCAGCCCGGAATAGCGCGGTTGCTCCACGCCGGCATGCGCGGCCACATCAGGAATTCCTCGTGTGAAAGCACCACCTTTTCCACCGCGATCTGATGCTTCTGCAGCCGTTCCCGGGCCGCGAGACTGATACAGGGGTGGGTGTCATCTGCGATCAGGGCGCCCGGGCTTATGTGGTGCTCGAGCTCCAGTACGGCATCGCCCTGGTGGGTCAAACCAATGTACAGCTTTTCGTCCAGCAGATTGGCCAGTGAGGAGGTCTGCAATATCGTGCCCCGCTCAGTGGCAATCTCTCTGTCCTCTTCGTAGCGCGGATCAAACCCGATGACCCTGTCGAACAAGCCGGTGAGATCCTGACACACGGCGTTGCCGATGCGCCCGGCACCGCCCAGCACGACAATGCTGGTCTGCTGGCTGTATTGCGGGCGCTCGAGCATCTGTCGCGCCACGTCCCAGATCATGTACCGCGTGCCGAGGCTTCCTTCCACCAGCGGTTCGGTGATTTCGATGCCGGCTTTCATGACGAAGTTGGGGAGCCGTCCCACGAGGGCAATCCGCTGCACATCGGGGTAGTCCCGTTGCAATTGATCCAGGTAAAGGCGGACTTTTTCGGAACTCTCCTCCAGTTCCTCCTCCATAAATTGTGACGCCACCAGCAGGCCGCGCATATCCTGATTGCGAATGAAACCAAGCACCAGATTGGGCGGCATGCGCTTTGCCATGCCGGGCGTGAAATAGGACCCGGCCTGTTGTCTGTTGCCGTACACCGCAAACACGAAATGCGGCCGGGCCAGGGCATGAACAAGGGGGCGCAGGTAGGTATTGGCCAGAAACACCGCAAACCGGCGGCTGTTCTTCCACAGCGAGCGCTTGCTCTTGGCGACCAGGCGTTGCCAGGACGGGGCAAGGTCGTAGAGTTCGCTCAGTTCGTGGTCGGAGAAGCGTCTGCGGTAAAACTGCAGACCGATGTGGGACTTACCGGTGTACGCCACGGTTGCCGCTACGTTCATATCGGACTTGTCGCGGAAATCGACGTCAGTGACCTCGCCGGGGCGGATATACACCCGCTCTGGCCGTTTCAGGCGTAGTCCGCTGGCCGATACATCCAGCGTTCTGGTTTCAATGGTGTGATTGGCATACTTCAGAACCACCGGAACCCTGATCCCGGATCGCAAATGCCGGCGATACTCCCCATGCATCCTTCTCATGGTTGGCCCCCGACGCTCTGTAGTAACGGATGGTCACTTTCACATCCTAGTCTGGACCAAACTGCTGAAAGCCGCCATTTTCACGCGACCTTATGCATTGTCACGCACAGGAGCGAGGGACAGGTCCTTTGCTAACCGATAGGTATCGAAATCCCGGGCCAGAAACAGCTCGCCCCGATAGTGTTGCCTGGCCTCGGCCGCCAGCTGGCTGATATGGGGCGTGCCGCCCGCCCCGGACTGGTAGCGGGAGCTGAAGTGGCTCAGCACCAGGTTGGGCAGGAGGACCTGTTGGGCAAACCGGGCTACCTGCTCAGCGGAGCTGTGTTGTGGCCAGGGGCCGACCCGTTCGGCCACGTCCCGGGTGTAGGTCGCCTCGTGAATCAGTACATGGCTGCCGTCGCAGGCGTTGGCCAGCAACTCGGGAGTGTCGTTGTCGCCGGCGACGATCATACGGCGGGCGGGGCGGGGAAGGTGTGTGTAGTCTTCGCTCCTGAGCAGGCGGCCGTCCTCCAGGGTGACGTCCTCGCCTTTCTGCAACCGGCCCCAGCTCGGGCCGGGTGCGACGCCATCCTCCCTGAGTCTGTCCTGCAACAGTTGCCGCTCCAGGTTCCTCTCGGTAAACACGTAGGCGCGGCAGGGAACACGATGGGACAGGGCCACGTTGGTAACCGTCAATTGCTCATCCTGCCAGTTGAAATCCGGCGCCTCGGAATCGATGAAGTTCAGAGGGTAGCTGAGGCTCGAGTCGCTGTTGGCGATCACGGCGTTGATGAGAGTCTGCACCTGAACAGGGGCGATAATGTCCAGAGGCTCCGTGCGGCCCAGCATGGAGGCACTGGTCAGGAGCCCCGGCAGGCCGAAGGTGTGGTCGCCGTGGATGTGGGTGATGAATATGGCCCGCAATTGCATGACCGAATAACGGGTGCGCAGTAGCTGGTGTTGGGTGCCTTCACCACAGTCCACCAGGTACCAGGGTTTGGGGCCGGAGTGGCACAGGGCCAGGCCGCTCACATTGCGCGACCGTGTTGGTGTTCCGGCGGATGTGCCGAGGAAAGTGAATTCCATTGGTCCTCTTATGCAATCAGGTGTGCCAGGGAAACCGGTTTGATGAATGATGGCCCCTGTGCCATTGTTTATCCAGTGTGGCACCGGCTCTCTCATGCCATATACTGGTAGCAAGGACTCTCATGGAGGCCCGGCTTGACCATGAATCAGAACGCCTACATACCGCCAGAGATAACCGAGGGTGAAGGGGCGCGCCTGGAAGAGCTGTATGGCCTCCGGCTTCTGGACACCGCGTCGGAGCTGCGTTTTGACCGTTATGCGAGCCTGGTGGCGGAGGTATTCGGATTTCCCATTGTATTGATCACCCTGGTGGATTGGGACCGGCAATGGTTCAAATCCAGGCTGGGCTGGGATCTGACCGAGTGCCCGCGCGATATCTCTTTTTGCGGTCACACCATCAACCAGGACTCTCCGCTGGTTGTTCCCGACACGCGCGAGGATCCGCGCTTTGCCGGTAATCCGCTGGTCACCGGTGAGCCCTACGTACGCTTTTACGCAGGCACGGTCGTGCGCGGTCCGTCGGGCCATCCGCTGGGCACGCTCTGTGTGCTGGACCACCAGCCAAGACGATTCGACGACGAACAATGCACCCGCCTGCGCCAGTTTGCCGACCTGATAGAGAATGAGATCGCCCATTGTGCGGACTTGCTGGCGCTGAAGGGTTCAATCGAGCGTTCCGCCTATTACGATCCGCTGACCCAGCTGCCCAATCGTCAGCTGCTGATGGACCGTTTGAGCCAGCTGCTTGAACTGGCCGCCATGGAAGCCCTGCAGGTAGCCGTGCTGCTATTCAACGTGACCGGTTTGCGCCTGATCAACCAGAGCCTGGGCACTCAGGCTGGCGATGAATTGCTGCAGCAGTTGGCTGAACGGCTGCAGGAAAACTGCCCTCAGGGCGGCTCAGTGGCCCGCCTGCAGGCCGATGAGTTCGTGCTGATCTTTCCCGTGCAAAGTGAATACCAGCGAAAAGACGTCACCCACCAGATCCATGAGGCGCTTGAGCTTCCCTATCGTTGCCGGCGGCAGGAGCATTATATGAAAGTCCGGATCGGGGGCAGCCTGTTTCCCGATCAGGGTGGCAATGCAGCCGCTTTAATAGAACAGGCTTCGGCGGCGATTCGGGTAAGCCCGGAGAGCCTGTCCGAACCTGTGCATTATTTCGATCTTGCCGATTCGGATGCGCTTTCCGAGATTCTGAAAATTGAGTCCTGTCTGAAGGGCGCGCTGGCAAGAGACGAATTCTATATGCTCTACCAGCCCATTTTCTCATTGACCACCGGCAAAATGACCGGCGTAGAAGCACTACTGCGCTGGCGCTCGGCCGAGCTTGGTCAAATCTCTCCGGAGCGGTTCATTCCACTGGCCGAGCAAAATGGCTTGATCCTGCCAATTGGCCGGTGGGTGCGCGAGGAAGTCTGCCGACAATTACAGGCGTGGTGTTCGGAGCCCGGCTGGGATATCTCTGTGGCCGTTAATGTGTCTCCGGCTGAACTGGTGCAGCCCGGATTCTCGGAGGAGCTGCTCAAGAGTTTGGTGTTTTCGCACGTTCCTGAAAAGCTGCTGCGCATCGAAATTACCGAGCATTCCCTGGTGCGGGACAATGAGACCGTGGAGCTGAATCTGGCACGGTTGAAGGAGCGTGACATAGCGATCAACATCGACGATTTTGGGACGGGCTACTCCTCCTTGTCTTACCTTCGCCGTCTGCCGGTGAGCAGCCTCAAGATTGACCGCTCGTTCATTGATGGCCTGCCAGCAAGTGAGGAAGGGGCGACGATAACCCGTACCATAATTGATATGGCCACTGCCCTGGGCCTGGATCAGGTGGCGGAAGGCATCGAAAACAGTGAGCAACTAACCTTTCTGCATCGACAGCACTGCACCTACGGTCAGGGCTATCTTTTCTCCCGCCCACTTGCGGCCGAGCAGATTCCCGCCCTTCGGGCAAAGGTGAGTGTGGATATGGACAGCCTGTTGGCGCATTAGAATTCACCGTGCCAGAATCGAGGGCTCAGGCCTGCATGGGGGGATTCTGGTAACCCTGAAGATACGCCCACGTCTTCAGACACCGGGCTTCAATCTCCGCATCCAGTTCCGGCTTGTCGTGCTTGCGGACTGACCGGTCGTAAATGTCTGCCATCATGCCCTCCGACCACTGTAGCCCGACAAAAGACGCCAGGGTCCGGGTGGTGGTCTCGGGGTTCTGCACCATTTGCTCGTAGCCCACCAACAGCACCGCCGGGTTATCGCTCAGTCCCAGGAAGCGATAGGAGTCGTTATACAGGAGCCAGTAGAGGGCAGCGGCATCGGCCGTACCGGGTGTCTCGCTGCATTTGTTTTTGATGAATTCCCTCAGCTCCGCAGGCGCCGTCGCCTGTTCGGCGAAATCGGTGGCGACCCAGGCGTTCACGGTGTCGACGTGCCGCTCGCCGAAGAATCGAGCCATGGAATTGATCGCGTCGTAGGGGTGGCGAACCAGAAAAATTGCCTTGCTGTGGCTGAAGCGGTCAAGAAAAATGCCGGTTTTCAGGGTCTCGACAATCGGCTTGAAGGCGATAACCGGAGCCCGGCTGGCATGAATGACCCTTTCAATGTCATCGAGGTTTCGGAATCGCCAGTTCTCGAAGGCTTTGGGGTTGTCCTCGTTGACCAGCTCAACGTCCCGGCAGCGGCTCAGGCTGTAGGCAACAATGTCGGTACCCGACCGGCCGCTGCCTACCAGAAAAACCGGACGGGTCTGGTCTGCCGGCCACACGAGCTGGTAGGCCTGTTTGCGGAGATGGCGGAGCTTACGACCGGCCCGGTAGGCAAGTTCACTGCCCTGGCGATCTACGTACAAGGTCATAAGGTTCCCTCCTGTTCATACAATCTGCATATTCCCTCATAAGATTCAGTATAGAGCGGCTTTGTGTCCGTAAGATGAATATTGCGAGAGGAAATGCAAACCGTCCGAACTTGCGGTCAGCCTGGCGAGCACTGTCGCGAGAGGCGCAGCTATACTGGATGAGAGGGCTCAGGGAGAAGGACGATGCGACGCTTCATACGCCACCCCACGAATTTTCCGATTCTTGTTTTCGCCGTGGACAGTTCCCAGGGCGATCAGGCCAGCTTGTGCGACATAGGCCAGGGCGGTCTGGCGTGCAGTCTTCAGCGAGAGCTTCGCGCAGGGGAGCCGGTGGAGCTGGGCATCCCCTCACTGCAGCCGGATTACAGGATCTCCGGACTGGTTATAAGGTGCAGGCGTATTGCCGATGGCTACCGGGTCGGGATTCGGTTCAGCGATGAAACCGAGTCCTTTAAAAGCAAAATGGTAGAGCAGGTCTGCCAGATAGAACACTTTCGCCAGGAGCTTTGCCGGGTCGGGCGGGAACTGGACAGTGAAACCGCGGCGCGAGAGTGGATTGAGCGCTTTGGTCGTCAGTTTGCCGATATCTTTTCGCGTTAGTGCAGGCCGGATGTCTTTCGGAGGAGTGCTGGACCAGGAGGCGGTCCTGCAGTTGGCCGGGACTGCCGGTACCTTGAGTACCGCCCGGGTGGGGAGGGTCAGAACGTGAAGGCGGCGCCTACGGAGTAGTAGTCGATGTCGAAGTTGTCGAGCTCGTAACGCTCGTATTCGGCGCGAACCTGGAACGAGAACAGCGTTATCCGCGCTCCCACGCCATACAGCGGATCCGTACCGTCTTCGTCGCCAATGTTGTCGAGGTCGCCGTCCCAGCTGATGAAGCCGGCCTTGCCGAACACGCCAACGGGGCCGAGCTTGACGCCGGCCAGTGCGGCGCCTGTCCAGCCATCAACCTCGAAATCGGAGTCGCTGATCTCACCGACGCTGCCGCGGAACTTGCCGAAATCGACGTAGGCACCTTCAACGGCGAGGTCCACCAGCGGTATCAGGCCGAGGTTGTACCCGGCGAAAATCTTGTACGCGGTATCTTCGTCATCGAAATCAATGTCTACGTCAACGTCGTCGATGTCAGGCAGATCGTCGTCGAAGTCGAGTTGTGCCTCGCCGATCGAGGCTCCGAGGTAAAAGCCGCTGTCGCTGCCAGCGAGGGCGTTTCCAGATACTGCCAGGAGAGGGATTGCAAGAATAAACGGAATGACAGTTTTCATGGTCTTAGCCTCCTTTGCTAAGAGGGCATCGGTTAAAAAGTAGGCGACTGCCCGGCGCTTGTCGAACAAATAAACCTAAATTTCCCTTAATGCCGTTTAGACGATTCCTCGTACTGCCTCACCTTCTGGTAAACCGCCGCGCTGGCGCACCCCGCGGCGTCGATGAAGCGGGTTGCTCAGCCCATGGTTGCAAGCAGGTTGTTAATCGCCCGCGCAAAGGGTACCGGTGAATCCTCCTGCAGGAAGTGACCGCCTTTGAGGGTGACGTGGGGCTGACCCTGCGCGCCTGGAATCCGCTTTTGCATATACGCATCCCCGCCGCGGGTGATCGGGTCGCCGTTGCTGAAAGTAGTAAGAAAGGGTTTCTCCCAGCGCTCCAGAGCGCTCCACGCTTTACGGTTGGCCTCACTGGCCGGGTCGTCCGGACGCATTGGCACCAGCCGCGGAAATGCCCGTGCGCCCGCCTTGTATTTCTTGCCGGGGAAGGGGGCGTCATAGGCTCGCAGCTCATCCGGTCCCAGTTTACGAAACGAGCCCGTATTGATGATCCGGGCAATCGGGAACCATGGGCTGTGCAGGGCAAAATTTTTCCAGACCCTGAACGCGGGCGGGGCTTTCTGATCGCCGGTGGGCAGCATTCCATTACCAACCACGATCGCGCGGAAGCGGTCGGGGTTTTCGGCCGCCAGCCGCAATCCCAGCAGGGAGCCCCAGTCCTGGCACACCAGAGTGATGTTGTTCAGTCCGAGCTTATCGATGAAGAGCTGCATCCAGTCCATGTGCTGTTGATAGCTGTAGTCGTCGCTGGATGTGGGTTTGTCGGATTTTCCGAAGCCGATCAGGTCAGGTGCAATCACCCGATGGCCGGCAGCGGCGCACACCGGAATCATGTGGCGATAGAGATAAGACCAGGACGGTTCGCCGTGCATCATCAATACAGGGCTGGCATCACCGGGACCCTCATCCACGTAATGCATTCGCAGGCCATTCAGGTCTGCATAGTGGGGGTCAAAGGGATAGTCCAGCAGCCGTTCAAAGCGCTTTTCGGGGGTTCTGACGAATTCCATAGTGGTTTCCTTGTTGTTCATTGTTTTTGGGCGTTCTCTCAAACAGTCCGTGTAGCTTGTTGAGTATTTTACATTTTATGACCATTGCCGACTCGCTGAAGCAGGGAAATGTTGCTAGCTTTCATGCCGCGAATTGATTCGCGTAAAAACTATTAGGAGAAAACATGAAGGAATTAAAGAGCGCCCTGGTACCGGCAGTCCTGCAAGCACTTATCGTATGCGTCTTGCGCGTATTTACAATTCCATGGGCGATCTGGAAAGGATCTGCGCTTCGTCTGGCCGACATGCGTAACGCCAGCAAATCACTCAAGCCCTCTGCGAACACAGAGTTTCCGGTATTCGAATGGCTCAAAACCTCCTGGGATGGCCTGATCTTCCTGTCATGGTTCATTGGCCTTGTGATGGCATTCATTCTGGGTGCTACCGCCTACAGGGGTGGGTTCGGTGTCTTCCTTTCCACCATTGCATCCACCTACTTTGGAGTCATCGGCCTTTCGCTGGCGAAAGAGTTCCTGATCCTGGCGCTGTCGATCGCGCTGAACGTTGAGAAGATCTCGAAAAAGCCGGAAAGCGCCGCTGAGGCGTAAAATCGCAACTTCCGAAGCCGGATTGGCAGGGGGCATACTTTGAACGCCCCTGCAGGAACCAGGGCTTCACTCCAGTAAAGGACCCTCCCGGGTCCTTTTTTACTGTCCTGTCTCACCGGTTCTGGCACCAGAGGTGGCATTCAGCCCCCGTACCAGCCAGGCCCGGGTTTCCTGCGGGTCAATCACGGCGTCAATCTCAAGGTGGCTGGCCACGTTGATGGCCTTGCCCTGTTCATAAGCCTTAGCCACGAAGGCATCGAACATTTTCTGGCGGGCAGCGTCGTCTGGCTGGGCGGCCAGTTCTTTGGCGAAACCCAGGCGCACTGCGCCTTCCCAGCCCATGGGGCCGAATTCTCCGCTTGGCCAGGCCGCGGTGAAGGCGGGGGTCAGCATGCTACCGGCCGCCATGGCCTGGGCGCCCAAGCCATAAGCCTTGCGCAGAACCACGGTGTAGAGAGGTACCGAGAGCCTGCCGGCGGCCACGAACATGCTGGAGACGCGGCGGACGGTGGCCTGTTTCTCGGCTTCGGGACCGACCATGAACCCGGGCGTATCGCACAGGGACAGCATGGGCAGGTTATGGGCGTTGCACAGGTCCATGAAACGCGTCGCCTTGTCGCCCGCCGCCGCGTCTACCGCACCGCCGAGATGGGCCGGGTTGTTGGCGATCAGTCCCAGTGGGCGGCCTTCGATGCGAATGAAAGCCGTGATAAGCCCTGGCGCGAACTGTTGGCGCAGTTCCAGCACACTGTTGTCGTCAGCGAGGGTGGTGATGACTTCCCGGATATCGTAAACCCGCATGCGGTTTTCAGGAATCAGGTGGCGAAGCCTGCGCTGGTCCCCGCAGGTCCAGTCCCTGAGCGGGCCCTGGAAGTAGGAGAGATACTGTCTGGCAACGCGCACGGCTTCCTCCTCATCGTCCACCAGGACATCGATCACGCCGTTGGGGCCCATTACTGAAACCGGCCCGACCTCTTCTGGTGTGTAGCTCCCCAGCCCGCCGCCTTCGATCATCGCCGGGCCGGCCATGCCGAGGTTGGCATCGCGGGTGGCGATGATGGTGTCGCAACAGCCGAGCAGGGCCGCATTGCCGGCGTAGCAGCGGCCCGAAACCACGCCCAGGGTCGGCACCTTGCCGGAAAGCCGGGCCATGCTGACAAAGGTCTGGCAGTCCAGATGGGACACGCCGTTAGCATCGGTATCCGAGGGCCTGCCACCGCCCCCCTCGGCGAACAGCACCAGCGGTATGCGCCACTGCTCGGCGAGTGCAAGTATCCGGTCGGCTTTGCGGTGGTTGGCCAGGCCCTGGGTGCCTGCAAAAACGGTGTAGTCGTAGGCCATGGTGGCGCAGCGGGCGGCCTCTGGGCCGAACGTGTCGCCGTTTATCGTGCCGATGGCGGTGATCAGGCCATCGGCGGGACTCAGTTCAACCAGTTTGTCCGGGGAGCGACGGCGGCGTTGTGCGGCCAGAGCCAGTGCGCCGTACTCGTTATAGCTGTCGGGATCGAGCAGGTCTTCCACGTTCTGCCGGGCCGTTCGCTGTCCTGTTTTGCGGCGCTTGGCGACCGCCTCCGGGCGACGGGTGTCGGTCAGCTGTTCATGGCGTTCAAAGACTTCGGCCAGATCGGCGCGGATGTAGTCAAGATCGACGGTCTCTTCGGTCTGAACGTCACCGGTGTCCACCTCCGCTGGTTCCAGGTACAGCAGTGCCTGACCCGCGTTCACCATGGCGCCCGGCTCGGCCGCGAGCGTGCGCACAATGCCGGATTGGCCTGCCTTGACCACGAATTCCATCTTCATGGCTTCCAGTACCGCGATAGCCTGGTCCTTTGCCACGGCGTCTCCTGTCGCGACCGTCAGGCTGACGACGGTGCCCGCGCTCGGCGCGTCAATGCCGACCGTGCCTGCGGGCGCCGATGCCACCGGCGGAACCGCTGCCGGGGCGGTGGTCGTGTCCCGGACATGCAATCGGGGGTGCGTTTCGTGGCCGGCTTCCGGAATCAGTTCATCCAGGTGGCTCTCGACAAACCGCGTGGTCAGGTTCCAGGCTTCCACCTCCGGATGGCGCAACAGGTTCTGCAGCAGGCCAATGTTGCTGACCACACCCGCCAGCCGGAACTCGCACAGCGCGCGGTACAGGCGGCGAAGGGCGGAGGGGTAGTCACTGCCGTGGGCGATCAGTTTGGCCAGCAGGGAATCGTAGGCGGGGCTGACGGTGTAACCGGCGTACCCGCAGCCGTCGACCCGCAGCCCCGGGCCTGCGGCCGGCTCGTAGGCGGACAGGGTGCCGGCGGCCGGAGTGGCGGTACCGTCGGGATGGAGCGTTTCTGCGTTAATGCGGGCCTGGATGGCAACGCCACGCACGGCGGGCGCGGTCTCCAGGGACAGGTCCGCCAGAGTTTGGCCCAGCAGGAGTTTCAATTGGGTCTGCACCAGATCAACACCGGTTACCTGTTCGGTCACCGTATGCTCTACCTGCACCCGCGGGTTGGCTTCCATAAAATAGAACCGGCCGGGCCGGTCTTCATCCACCAGAAATTCAAAAGTGCCGAGGCCCCGGTAGCTGACCGCCCGGGCCATCACCAGCGCGCTGTCGATCATGGCATCCCGGAGCGCCGGGTCCAGACCGGGGCTGGGGGCCAGTTCGACAAGTTTCTGGTTGCGCCGCTGCAGGCTGCAGTCCCGTTCCCAGAGGTGGGTGACCGCCCCTGTGCCGTCACCCACTATCTGAATCTCGATGTGGCGGGCGCGGCCAATCAGCTGCTCAACATAGAGTTCGCCATTACCAAAGGCTGTATGCGCTTCTGACTGGCAGCGGGAGAAAGCCTGCGCAAGTTCACTTTCGCTGGTCACCGCCCGTATGCCACGCCCGCCGCCACCGGCAAGCGCTTTGAGCATCAAGGCGCCGTGCTCGGCGAGAAAGGCCCCGGCGTCTTCCGCGGTGACGGGCCCGTTGATGCCGTTGATCAGGGGCACCCCGCAGCGCTCGGCCAGGGCCCGGGCTGCAGACTTGTCACCGAACAGTTCCAGCACGTCCGGCGCCGGGCCAATGAACCTCAGGCCTTCCTGCGCACAGCGGGAGGCAAACTCAGCATGTTCCGCCAGGAAGCCGTAACCGGGGTGAACGGCATCGCAGTCGTGGGCCTTGGCAACAGCAACGAGTTGCTCCATATCCAGATAGGCCTTCACGCCGCGTCCGACCAGCGGCACCGCCTTATCGGCTTTGCGCGTGTGCAGGCCGGCAGCGTCGTCTTCAGCAAATACGGTGACGGCACGAATGTTCAGTTCGTTGCAGGCACGGGCGATACGAATGGCGATTTCACCGCGATTGGCAATGAGGACGGAGCTGAAGGTCATGGGGTGGTTATCTCAAGCGTGGGTTTTTGTTTTGGTTTCAGGGCTTTGATCATCCTAGGAAGGTGCTGGAGATGAGGCAAATGAATTTGCTTCACGGTTGGTTATCAACAGGAGTAATGCAAGCGTTCCATTTCTGTTGGTCTTTGCCTGCCAAAGGGTATAGGTTCGTGGTAGCGGCTATCTTTTTTCACGCACTCTGCCGTTCGAAAGGGAGCACCCGCTTTATGATGGTTTTTGCGAATCCTGTTGGTTCCGGACCCCTCTGGTTTGACAATCTGGCGACCGCCGATGGCACCCCTGTCGCTTATGACCCTCAGGCGCGAGCGTTCCTGCCCATGCCGCCTTTCTGTGCCAATCGTGAGGTCATCGGTTGCAACTGGATCGCGCCGGAGCAGGGCACTTTCTGCCGCGCCTGTGCCATGACGGCGTTGGCCCCGGATCCGAGCATTCCCAATGCCATGCCCAACTGGGCGAAAACCGAGGCAGCGAAGCGGTGGGTTCTGGACAACCTCGGCCGGTGGCACTGGTTCCGGCCAGAGGATCCGGGCACGCGCCCGGTTTTCCATATGCTTGCGGAGGGACTGACACCGGTGGCCATGGGCCATGTCAACGGCGTCGTGACCATCAGCGTGGCGGAGGCCGATCCGGTGGTTCGAGCTACCCGCCGTGAAGCACTGGAGGAACCCTACCGCACCATGGTCGGCCACATGCGGCACGAAATTTCGCACATGCTCTGGTGGCGGCTCAGTCTGCGCGAGGATTTTCTGGAGGCATTCCGGGAGATGTTCGGTGACGAGCGTGCGGATTATACCGCCGCACTTCAGCAGCATTATTACCAGGGGGCGCCAGCAGGCTGGAAACAGTCTTACCTGACCAGTTACGCCTCGTCACACCCCCATGAGGACTGGGCTGAAACGGCGGCGCATCTGCTGCACCTGACGGACATTACCGACAGCTTCGTGGCCTCCGGCCTGACCTCACCGGAGTTGCCGGGGCGCGGCTGGGACCCGTATTCAGAACCGGACTCCGCGCTACTGATTCACGTGGCGGCTTCGCTGGCCATGCGGGTCAACCACGTCAATCGCTCCATGGGGCTGTCGGATCTGTATCCTTTTGTGCTTTCGGAGATGGCGCAACGCAAACTTGCGTTCGTACACGACTGGTTGCGCCGCGGAGCCCAGGGGCGCTGAGTCCCGGATCAAGCCGTCACCGAACTGAATAAAAAAAGAAACCTGCAGTGGGGAAACGATGAAAGTAATGGTCCTTGGCGCTACCGGCCTGACCGGGCATCTGGCGCTGGAAAAATTGCTAGCCAGACCGGAGGTGACCTCCGTAGTGATTCCGCTGCGGCGGCCGCTCTCGCTGGAGCACCCGAAACTGGCGCAGCATGTGATCGATTTCGATGAGATGGAAGCTCATGCCGCGATATTCGGCGTTGATGCACTGGTCTGCTGTATCGGAACGACTATCAGCAAGGCCGGTTCGAGGGAGGCCTTCCGCAAGGTGGATTATGGTTATGCCCTGACCGCCGCCAGGCTGGCCAGAATGGCCGGCGCCAGGGCCCTGATTCTGATGTCAGCGGTGGGCGCTTCGCCATCTTCGTCGATGTTCTACAGTCGGGTGAAAGGGGAGTTGGAAGAGGCGGTGCGGGCATTGCACTTTTCGTATCTGTCGATCTACCACCCCAGCCTGTTACTGGGGGATCGCCAGGAGCAGCGCACGGCCGAATCGCTGGGCATGGCGCTGATGCCCGTGGCCAACCGTGCGTTGATCGGACCCCTGCGGAAGTATCGCGCAGTTGAAGCGGCCACGGTGGCGGCGGCCATGGCTAACCAGGTCGCTGCGCTTACGGAAAAAACCGGGGGTGGCGCCGCGGTGCATACCCTGGAATACCCGGAAATACTGCGGTGGGCGGGGCAGAGCTAACCGCCCCCGGACGCATGGAACGTGCGCTCAACGCCGGAAAAACCGGGGATTGCGTTCAATAAAGGAGTCAATCCAGCGTTCAAGGAAAGACCTGGCGTCCGGGTTCTTCAGGTAACGCCAGCCCAGAACTGAAATTACCAGTGCGCCCAGCGCGTCCACAATCAGATCCCACATGGTGTCTGTCAGGCCGGAGGGATCGCCCAGCATCGGCTTTTGCATGTTCATGCCGAACACGGAATCCATTGTGAATTCAAAGATTTCCCAGAGGGCACCGGCGCCAAGAGCAAACAGAAAGGCAAAAAAGGCGACGAATCCGGGCTTCATATGCACCTGGATTTTTTCGGTTTCATTCATGACGTGCACCAGCAGGAAGCCGACAATGCCCAGCAGAAACCCGGACAGGGTATGCAGGGCCATGTCCCACCACCAGAAGCGGGTGTAGTAATCGCGTATTTCGCCGAGAAAGAGGGACGCAAAAACAAACCCGATGGCGGCAAGCTGCAGTTCGGGCGGGATGTGGATCCGGAACCGGCGTTCCAGCAGCACCGGAAAAAATGTGATCAGGATGATCATGGCAGTGAGAAAAGCGGTAAACCATCTCTGGCCCCAGACCGCAAATATGGCTTCAGCCAGCAGGATCAGCTGCAATGCAATGGTTATCCGTTGATGGGTAATTCGGATGCGCATGGTCCGGGGCTCCAGAGAACAAAGCATTTACCCTAGCACATGGCGGATTGAGACGGCTGCCTGGGTGGCGGATGCTACCCTTGTTCTTATCTGTTAACAGAGGCCCGCGATGAAAACACTCAGTGTTCTGCTGCTGGCACTCGTTCTGTCCGGCTGTGCGGCGAAGCCTGACGCCATCGAGACGGTTTCCACAGAGAGCCGCTATCCATCAAGTGCGCTGTATATCGTTGACCATGGCTGGCATGTGGGGCTGGTCATTGACGCCCGTGCCCTGGAATTGAGGCTGCCACAGCTCGGAGAACGGTTCGCTCGGGCGCGCTTTTACGAGCTGGGCTGGGGCGATGCGGGCTATTACCAGGCCCGTGAAGTGACCCCCGCCATCACCCTCCGGGCGATTTTCTGGTCCAGGGGGGCTGTGATGCACGTTGTATCCTTGCCGGCCCCGCCGGAGACCTACTTTCCCGGCAGTGAGATTATCGTTACCTGCCTTGCCGGCGGTGAAGTCGGGTCTCTGCTGGAGTTTGTGTCCGCCAGCTTCAGCCGCGATCGTGAGGGCAACCTGGTCGGGCTCAAGCCCGGCCTCTATGGCAACAGCCAGTTCTATGGCGCTGTGGGTCGCTACCATTTGCTTAACACCAGTAATAAATGGACCGCAAAGGCTTTGAAGAGTGGGGGCATGGACATTTCGCCGGCCTTCAAACTGACCGCAGGCAGTGTCATGACCTCGGCGAGGAAACACCGCAGGGCGCCGGACTCCTGTTAAGAACGGCCTGGGGCAACTCCGGGGGTGCTGGCCTGCGCGGGGTATTTCCTGTAGCCTGCCCGGCTTTTTCTTCGGGAGACCCAATTTATGACTGAACAATCGCGCCCCGCCCCGCGGGCCAGATCCGGCCTCCTCGGGGGCAGCGATCCGGTGGTGCTGGTGCTTACCATCGGCTTTATTCTCCTGTTCGTCGGTGCCTCCATCGTTAATAGCGAATACGTTGCGGAGCTCATTGGTAGTGGCTTTACCTGGACCGCGACCTACCTCGGCTCGTTCTTTCAGGTGTTGCTGCTGCTGACCTTTTTCATCGCCGTGGGAACGGCGCTTAGCCGGGCAGGGGCGGCGCGGATCGGTGGTCTGGACCGGCCGGAGATCGGTCGTTTCCGCTGGCTGTCGATGATTATGTGTACTCTGCTGGCGGGCGGTGGCGTCTTCTTTGCCGCCGGTGAGCCGGTTTATCACTTTGTGGTCACGCCACCAGCCTTTGACACCGAAGCCGCAACGGCCGCTGCGGTAGCGCCGGCCATGGCCCAGTCGTTTACCCACTGGGGTTTTCTTGCCTGGGCGGTGTTGGGTTCCCTCACGGCTTTGGTGCTGACCCGCGCCCATTACGGCCAGGGCAAACCGCTCCAGCCAAGAACCCTGCTGTATCCGGTTTTTGGTGAAAAGGTGATTCAGGGGCGCCTCGGCGGGGTCATTGATGCCTTTTGTGTGATCGCCGTGGTGGCCGGCACCGTGGGGCCGATCGGATTTCTGGCCACCCAGATGAGCTTTGGTCTGCACGAGCTTTTTGGTGTGAACGACGGTTATGGCACCCAGTTGACGGTGCTGATTGTTCTGGCCGGCGTGTACATGACGTCTGCCATGACCGGCCTTCATAAAGGTATTCAGCTGCTGAGCCGCTTCAATGTGTTGCTGGCACTGGCGATAGCCGCGGTTATTTTCATCTTTGGGCCGACCCTGTTCCTGGCCAATACCTACACCCAGTCCATGGGCGAATACGTCACGTCGTTCTTTGCCATGGCCACCATGACCGCAGAGACCGCACCGGGCTGGTGGATGAAATGGTGGACGGTGTTCTTCTTTGCCTGGTTCATTGGCTATACCCCAATGATGGCGGTGTTTGTTGCGCGGATTTCCCGCGGCCGCACGGTCCGGGAGATGATTCTGGCGGTGGCGGTACTGGCACCAGTTGCCACCACGATCTGGTTCACCCTGCTCGGCGGCTCCGGCATTTATCATCAGCTGGCGGGGACCTTCGACCTGACCGAAGCACTGAACAGTTTCCGTTTCGATGTGGCGACCCTGACGGTGGCTCAGGCACTGCCGGGTGGCACCTGGATGGCCGCGGCGATCCTGCTGCTGACCACCATTTTTGTTGCCACCACCGGCGACTCCATGAGCTATTCCATTGCCATGGTCGGGGCCGGCCACGATGAGCCCAGCCCCTGGATTCGCGTATTCTGGGGCGGCGCCATGGCACTGATGGCAGCCATCCTGCTGTACATGGGGGCCGGCCAGATCGGCGTACTGCAGCAGTTCATCGTACTGACCGCAATACCGGTCTCGTTGATCATCCTGCCGTCGCTGTGGACGGGGCCCAGGGCGGCCATGGCGATGGCGCAGGAGCAGGGCCTGGTCTAGGCTTCCAGAGAGCAGTCAGCCAGCGGGATTCCGTGGCGGGTCTGCGCGTTCAGGGGACAATGGCAGGCTTGCGGAGGGCGGATGCTGGAGGCGTTAGAGGCCGGTGTTGCAGCGTGGTTGATGCCGGGGTTTTCGGCGATTCTTGCTGTGGTGGCCACTTATGGGATTTTCCGGCTGGCGCTGGCGGTGTTTCGCCACTTCTCCCAGTCACGAACGGTGCTACGGCTGTTCCTCGACGCCGCGGCCGGGGCACTCGGTGTGGTGTTCTGTCTGCTGGCGCTGACGGGCGCACTGAAGGCGGCACCCGCGGAGCTGCCACTGATCGCAGCGATCCAGAAAGTCACCACCCTGTTGCTTATTCTGGCCATTACCTGGGCGGCCGTTCGGCTGACGTCCGCCATTGGTGATGTGATTGTCGCGCTGAACCCGGTGCTGGAAGGGCAATGGAAGCGCGCGCGCAAAGTCGAAACCCAGACCCGGTTTCTCGTTCGGGCCCTGAACATCCTCATCGTGATTATCGGTTTCGGCGCGGCGCTGATGACCTTTGACTCCGTCCAGCATATGGGCGCGAGCCTGCTCGCGTCAGCGGGCGTCGGCGGCCTGATTCTCGGCTTCGCGGCAAGGCCAGTGCTGAGCAACCTGCTGGCGGGTATGCAGATTGCGCTGACCCAGCCGTTCCGTATAGACGATGTGCTGTTTGTGCAGGGAGAATGGTGCTGGGTCGAAGAGGTGACAGCCACCTACGTGGTGTTGCGGGTCTGGGATCTGCGCCGGCTTGTGATCCCGCTGCAATGGTTTATCGAGAACCCGTTTCAGAACTGGTCCAGGAATACGGCCGACCTGCTCGGCACCGTGTTCCTCTGGGTGGATTACACCATGCCGGTGGAACCGCTGAGGCAGGAATTCAATCGTTTGCTCGAGGTGTCGAATCTGTGGGATGGCAAGCTGGCAACGGTGCAGGTCACCGATTCCAGCGACCAGGCGATGCAGGTGCGGTTCTTGATGAGCGCTTCAAACTCCAGCCGGAACTGGGACCTGAGGTGTGCCGTCCGTGAGGGGCTGGTCACCTTCATCCAGGAAAACTACCCCGCCCAGTTGCCCCGTGTGAGGGCGCGGCTGCTTGAAAGCTGACATGCCGAAGGAGGCCCTGATTAATGCCTGAAGATCCCCTGAAAACGCTGTCCGACATGGCCAGTGACGCCCATGCCCGCATCCAGGCTGCCCACCAGCATATCAATCCGGTGGTGGAAGTGCGCCGGGGTATGCGCGATGCCGGCATTCCTGCCGATGTGATGACCATCGACTGCCTGCGCACCCGCCGGCGCATCACCCTGATCCTGCACGACGGCCAGCCCGGCATGATGCTGTATCAGTTCATCACCATCGAGGATGAGGTGGGCGATGATTTCCAACAGATGCCCCTGGCCGAGGTGGAAGTGACCACCCTGGTTGACTGGATGCAGGATTATTTCGGTTAGACGTTCCGCCCGGAATTACCTGAAACACAGAGGAAAGTTCCGAATACTGCCTGCCAGTTGCACCTCGCGCCTATACATTTTGCTACACGAAAAGAGGTCGAACTGCCTCGCTTTCGGCGCTAGGATGGGAGCAAATGTCATACTTCTAAGAACATGAGGAAATCCCCATGGCCAACGTTGGGGTGCGCGTATGGTACTTCTGATACGGGGTTGTACGGGGCTGCTGATGTTGCTGCTACTGGGCGCCCCCACGCTCGTGGTGGCCGCCCCTGAGCCGATTGTTGTCTCTCCGTCTTCCGCCATCGACTCTCATTTCAGCGTGTGGGAAGACCCGCAAGGAGAGGCCGGGCTTGAACAGGTGGCTCGCCTTGGCAACGAGCAGTGGCAGCCGGTTGCTTCGGGAAGTGCAACGTTCGGGATTACCCCATCCGCATACTGGTTACGATTTGGGCTGGAGAATCAGACCCCGGAGCGTCTCAACCTGGTCGCTGAACTGGCCTATTCGCAGCTGGATGACGTGATCTTTTACGTTATCGCCGAGGATGAAACCGTGCGGGAGGTCAGGACAGGGGATGCCCGCGCCTTCTATCCGCGCGAAATCGATCACCCCAACATGCTGTTGCGTCTGGATCTGCGGCCGGGTGAGGTGCAAACGGTGTACGTGCGTGTTCAGACGGCAGGATCGATGATTCTGCCGCTCAACATCTGGCGCGGCAACGATTTCTTCAGTGCCGCGGCCAATGAGCAGAAGTTTCACTTCTTTTACTACGGCAGCCTGACGGTCATTATCCTGATCAATCTCGCGGTCTTTCTGACGTTGCGGGAGAAGCTCTACCTCTATTACGCGCTGGCAATCGCCGGTTATCTGCTGTTTTTTGCGTCCATCAAAGGCTACAGCTTTCAGCTGCTGTATCCGGAGTCGCCCGCTCTCCATGCCCGCGCCCTGTTGCTGTCGATGCCGGTGCTGGCGTTGTTCTCGGTGTTGTTCTGCCGCGAACTGCTGAAAATACCGTCTCACAGCCCGAAACTTGATCTTGCGCTGCGCGGCATGATCATTTTTGAGGTCATTAATTTTTTTGCAGCGCTGACACTGGATTACAACGCGGCGATCCTGCTGTCCGCCTTTTCCGCGTTGTTATTTTTCTCGCTGCTGTTCGTGGCCGGTCCGATCACCTGGGCGGCCGGGGTCCGCGCCGGCGCGTTTTTCACGATTGCCTGGACACCTCTGACCATCGGCGTGCTGGCCACGTCCGGTCGGGCGCTGGGTTTCTTTCCGGAAAACTTCCTGACCGAACACGCCATGCAGATTGGCTCCGGGCTGGAAGCGTTCATCCTCACTCTGGCGCTGGCCGACCGACTGTATCGGGAGCGTGAGGAGAAAATTCGCGCGCAGGCCGACAGTCTGCGCCAGGAGAAAGCCCGGAGCGACGCCCAGAACCGGTTGACCGAAGCCATGACCCACGACCCCGTCACCGGCTTACCCAACCGCAACCGCTTTGAACGTATGGTCAATGAACAGCTGCAGAGCGATCCCGGGGGGCATTACATTGTCGGCGTCGCCCGCATTGCGCGTCTGGATGAAATTAACCGTACGCTGGGGCTCAGTCGCAGTGACCGCTTGCTACGGCGCCTGGCTCGGGAAATGATTCTGCTGGCAGAAGGGCTGCCATTTCTGCAACGGCGGTCGGACGATCAGGGGCGGCAGGAGCTGGTGTATCAGTTGTCGGGCGACAGCTTCGGCCTGTTGGTGAATGCCGACAAGGTCACGGACAACTTTGCGGGCCTGAACCAGGCGCTGAGAGAGCTGGCGGAGCCGGTTTCCATGGATAATCTGGCCATCGAACTTCACCCGAAATTCGGCGCCGCCAGCTACCCGATACACGGTGATAATGCGGCCCTGCTGATCCGCAATGCCCACGTCGGCATGGCGATCGCGCCCCATGGACGGCACGGCACCGGTTTCTATTCGGAGGAACTCGACATCTACAGTAAAAGCCGGCTCACGCTGATGTCTGATCTGAGGGAAGCATTGCAGGCGAGCCGTACAGAGCTCTTTTACCAACCGAAACTCTGCCTCGACAGTGGCACGGTAGTTGGTCTTGAGGGGCTTATCCGCTGGCATCACCCGGAGCGAGGCTGGGTCATGCCGGCGGATTTTATCCCGCTGGCAGAGGAAACCGGAGTGATCCGGCAACTGACGCGCTGGGCGATCGAGCGGGGTGTCCGCGATCTGGCGCGCTTGTCGGATGATTACCCGGACCTGAGCCTGTCCATCAATATCTCTGCGCGGGATCTCGGGTCCGGGGAGCTGAAACGGGTGATCGAGTCGGCGCTACGGCGCCACAACATTGCAGCGCAACGCCTTACTCTGGAACTCACCGAAACCGCGGCCATGGAAGACCCGAAGAAGGGGCTGGTCGCGCTGGCCTCGCTTGCGGACACCGGGCTTGAGCTCTCCATCGACGATTTTGGCAGCGGCTATTCATCGCTCTCCTACCTGAAAGAATTACCGGCAACGGAGCTGAAACTCGACCGCTCTCTGGTGGCCGACATTGCCAGCAGTGCCAGTTCGCGACTGATCCTGGAAACCGCCATCAATATGGCCCACAGCCTGGACTACCGTGTTGTCGGGGAGGGTGTTGAAAATGAACGGGTGGCGCTGTTGCTCCGGGATCTGGGCTGCGACCGGTTGCAGGGGTTCTGGCTCTGCCGCCCATTGCCGCTGAATGATCTGAGGCACTGGCTCGCGAGCTACACTGACGCTTCCGCCAGCCTGTTTCACAGCCCTACGGTGGGATGAGCGATGGCGGACCTGGATAAACTGAATTTACGCCACCTCTATTACTTCTGGGTGATTGCCCGGGAAGGTGCCATTGTCCGCGCGGCCGAGCATCTGGATCTAACGCCCCAGACCCTCAGCGGACAACTGGCGGCGTTTGAATCCGCGCTGGGCAATGCGCTCTTCCGGCGTGCCAACCGCGCGCTGCAGCTGACGGACTTCGGGCATACCGTGTTCAGCTACGCCGATGACATGTTCCAGACGGCCCAGGCATTGACAGAGGTTCTCCGCCAGCCGCCGGAGAACCGCCCCCTGAGTCTGTCGGTGGGGATAGCCGCATCCATTCACAAGTTGATCGCGTACTGCCTCACCGCACCGGCACTGTCGCTGAGCCGCGAGGTCCGCCTGAATTGCCGCACCGGCGATACCGCAGCGCTGTTGAAGCGTCTTGGCCAGCGGGAACTGGATGTGGTACTGACCGATTGCCTGCCGGATTCCCGTGAAGCCAGCCAGTTCCGCAGTTATCGGCTCGCCAGTTCCTCCATGTCACTGTTTGCAGCGCCCGAGCTGGCTGGCAGTCTCTCTGGCAATTTCCCGGCCAGTCTGGATGGCCAGCCGTTTCTTGCGACCTCGCTTGATGCCCCTTATATCAACGCTTTGATGAACTGGTTTTCCAGTCAGGGTATTCGGGTAAAACTGGTCGCCGAGGTGGACGACAGCGCCCTGATCAAGGTGTTTGGTCGCGAGGGATTGGGTTATTTTGCGGCGCCTACGTCCATTCGCGCGGAGGTATGCCGACAGTACCAGGTGGTTCACGTGGCATGTATCGCCGACGTCAGGGATACGCTTTATGCGGTGACCCGCGCCCGGGGCAGCCATAACGAGGCGGTTGCCGAATTACTGAAAGAACGGCCGGAACTGACGGATTAGATCGAAAAATACGATTAATAATTAAGATAAAACTTTATTTTGTTCGATCTTTTGTTGGTGGATGATGCAAGTGTGTCCATGACAGGAGAGCCGATCATGAAAACGATCCATAAGTTTCGTCTGGAGTGCGGAAAAGAGCCCACAACCCTGAAACTTCGCGAGGGAGCTCGCATTGTGAGATGCGAGTACCTGATGCCACAGAAAGGTGTGTACGTGTGGGTTGAGCAACCGCTGAACATTGCGATTCCGACCCGTGAGCGGCAATTTCAGGTGGCGTATTCCGGTGATCCGGTACCGGACAGTTATCAGTACCTGGATACGGCACTCGACCCGTTCGGCCCGGAGGCATACCACATTTTTGAGGTTGCCAGCGCGCAGGACGTTGCCTCAATGACGCCACACCATGCGTCGAGCCCGATGCTGCTGCGATCAAATTTCCAGCGAGTCGGGACCGCCTGATCAGCAAGGGGGGCATCGCGGTGGCATGCTCCCCGGTTCCGATTTTCGATCTTCCGGTGACTCACCCGAGTCCCGGAAGGTGAAGCGCTTGCATGGGGTCATCCGGGACCGTGCAGGTTCGCTGGTCTTCTGAGACTGGGCCATTTGGCGTATGCTGGGCGGCCCGAATCTCCCTTTCGCCCGGAACCCCTTCAATGAAATTTCCCAAAGCGACGGTCATACTGGTCTCAGCCGCACTGATTTTTGTGGCCTGGGATGTGACCAGAGAAAAGCCGGACCCCGGTGACACCACCCGTTTTACCAATCTCGCCGAAAAACCGGTCGAGCGGGGTGCGGTCGTGGATTGGGTCCTTTCCCGGATTCCCGAACTTTGCGAGGACACCACAGGCGAGCCACAGGGCAGCCCGGCGCACTCGGAGTGCGTCGAGCGCAGTGAGTCCCGTAACTCCCTGTGCCAGCGTGCCATTTACAGCAATTTCCCGGAAGTCATCCGCTCTGAAGCTGTTTTCCGGGATGTTACGCTTACCATGATGGATTGCCTGGTCCAGTAATGCAGGTCGACAACAGAGAGCCAAAACGATGACCAACGACGAACTGAACGCCGTACTCCAGCTCGATGGTGAAGAGCGGTACGACTACTTTCTGAGCCAGGTGGGCGAGGAGCGTGAAATCTGGATTCTGGTTAACGCCGACAATCGCTTCCTGAAAATCGCCTCCGACGACGGCGAGATTGAGTATCTACCGGTGTGGCCAGGGGCGGCCTTTGCGGCCGAGTACGCCAAGGGCGCCGACGAGCTTTCGCCCAAAAGCATCTCACTGCCGGATTTCTTCAAAAAATGGGTGCCTGGTCTGGCAAACGACGGGCTGGATGTGGGTGTGTTTCCGGGCCTGGATAAAACGCTCTGGATCACCGAACCGGACGAGCTGAAACGTGACCTTCAGGACGAATTGTCCAGCTTTTGAACAACGCGTCAGTGGCCGGAACGGCTAGCCGTTCATTTTACGGTCATATTGTCGCATCCCGCGTGGTTACAGGGTTTCAGAAAGCTGTGCGCCCTGTTCCCACAAACTTATCCACAGTTTTTGTGGGCAACTTCAGCCCGGAGTGGTCAGCGGCGCCGGAAGCTGGCAAAGTTCACCCCACCAAAAACTGAACTCAGCAAGAGGATTGGCCCGTGACGGACCTGGTAGATTACAAACTGAACGACGGCATCGCGACCATCGTGATCAACAACGGCAAGGCGAATGCACTGAGCCATGAGGTGTTTGAAGGGCTGAATGCGGCGCTGGATCAGGCCGAGCAGGACAAGGCGGTCGTCATTCTGACCGGGCAGCCGGGGGTATTCTCTGCCGGCTATGATCTCAAGGAAATGCAGAAAGGCCCGGACGAGGCCGCCGCGCTGGTCACGGTGGGATCCAAACTGACCCGCCGGTTGGCAGCCTTTCCGTTACCGGTGATTGCTGCCTGCAGTGGTCACGCCATCGCCAAGGGCGCGTTTATTCTGCTGTCCGTGGATCATCGCATCGGGATCGAAGGGCCCTTCAAGCTGGGTCTGAACGAGGTAGCCATCGGGATGACCATGCACCACGCGGGCATCGAGATTGCCCGCCACCGCCTGGCTCCGGCGCATTTCTACCGTTCGGTGGTCAACGCCGAGATCTACAGCCCGGCCGGGGCGGTGGAAGCGGGTTTCCTGGATGAAGTTGTTGCACAGGACAAGCTGATGGCGCGCGCAACCGAGCTGGCCAGCCACTTCAAAACCCTGAACATGCGCGCCCACCGGGAAACCAAGGTCAAGGCCAAGGCCGACTACCTGTCACTGCTTGACCGTTGCATTGTGAAGGACGCAGAAAACCTCGGCCTGCAGGGCTGAATCAGCGAAACCCTTCCAGAAAGCGCCGGTGTTGATGCAGTGCGCGGTCAATGCCGGCGGCTCTGAGCCGCACCGTCTGTCCTGGCTGGCACTGGGCCAGGCGGCTGGCGGCCAGTGGTGTCAGGTTGCCCAGGCGAGGGTAACCGCCAATGGTCTGGCGATCGTTCAGCAGGGCGATGGGCTGGCCGTCCGGCGGCACCTGTACAGCCCCCAGTGAAATGCCCTCTGACACCAGCGAGCCAATGGCGCATTGCAGTTTGGGGCCGATCATTCGAACGCCCATGCGATCCGCACGCTGGTCCACCTGCCAGTCCGCATTGAAAGCATCGAACAGACTTCTGCCACTGAACGAGGCGATCTGGGCGCCCGGCAGCAGATCCAGTATCGCCGTCTGGCGGTATTCCTGTTGTTCCGCTTCCGGCGCCTGCTGTTGAGTCGGTGTGGCTTCGGCACGGAAGACGGTCAGCTCGTCGCCCTCGCGCAGGCTGTTTCCCTGCCCGTCAAATCCTCCCAGCTGCTCCCGGACGACGCAGGCGGCGCTTCCCATTACAGACTGTCCGCTAAACCCGCCGCTGACCGCCAGGTAGGTACGCATGCCGTTCTGCGGTGTGCCGAAGCTGAGTGTATCGCCGGCGGTGATGGCCAGTGTTCGCCACAACGGCGCGGGTTGCCGGTTGTGCCTGGTGCCCAGGTCGGCGCCGGTCAAGGCAACCGTCAGGTCCTGTTCGGCCATCAGTTCCAGACCGCCAAAGGTAATTTCCAGCACGGCTGCCCCCCAGGCGTTGCCAGCCAGGCGATTGGCCCAGGCCCAGGCGTGCAGGTCCGCCGGCCCGCCCTGGGTGACCCCCAGATGTCGTACGCCGAAGCGCCCGGCGTCCTGCAGCAAGGCAAGCGGGCCGGCGCGTAAGACGCGAAACCCGGGCTGGCTGGTGATAGTCATTCGCCCGCCTCCGTGCCTGCGGGCGTGGTGTCTCCGCCCCGGGCCTCGAACGTGGCCTGATCCACGGGTACGAAGCGCACCCGGTCACCCACCCGCAGCAGGCTGAAACCGTCGCGACCGCGATCGAACAACCGCGCCGGGGTGCGGCCGATCAGGTTCCAGCCACCGGGGGTGACCAGCGGGTAGGCTGCCGTTTGCTGGCCGGCGATGGCTACGCTGCCAGCCGGTACTCTCTGGCGCGGGGTGTCCAGCCGCGGGCAGGTCAGTTGCTCATCCAGCATGCCCATAAAGGCGAAACCGGGCGCAAAACCAAGAGCAAACACGCGATACTCCCGGCTGCTGTGAGCTTCGATCACCGAAGGCACTGACAGACCGGAGAGATCGGCGACCCGTCGCAGGTCAGGCCCGGTTTGCAGGTCGTACCAGGTGGGCAGCTCGTGGAGTGTTCCGGTGCCGTCGGCCTCGGCCGGAGTGAGTCTGGTCAGGAGGCCGATCAGCTGCTGTCTCGCCTTGCAGGGTGTGATGCGAAGCGGGTCAAACACCACCAGCAACGTGGTGTAAGAGGGCACCAGATCCACCAGGGTGTCGCCGAAGGCGGCTTCGCATTCCTCAGCCAGCGCGGCCAGCCACAACAGATTGTTCTCTTCAATGCTGTCGAACAGCCGTATCATCCAGCCATCCAGGCCGGCTCGTTCCAGGCGGGGCAGCGTTGTGGGCGTCATGCCGGGTGTTGGAGGGCGTTGAGCATTTGGCGAATGGCCCGCACCGAGGCCACCGATTCGGCGTTATCCCCGTGCACGCACAGGGTGTGGGCCTCAAGCAGCAGTTCGCTGCCGTCACTGGCGGTCAATGGCTGACCGGTGGCAATACGCCGGGCCTGATCAATGATGACCTCCGGATCGTGATGGACGGCTCCGGGCTCGGCCCGGGACACCAGCCGGCCGTGACCGTCATAGGCGCGGTCGGCGAAAGCTTCGAACCACAGGGTAACGCCATGCTCCACCGCCAGGTCCCGCAGGGCGGCATTGTCACGGGTGGCCAGGGTCATCAGCGGCAGGTTGGGGTCAAAGGCTCGAATGGCACCGGCCACCGCGGAAAAAATCTCCGGTTCTCGGGCCATGTCGTTGTAGAGGGCGCCGTGGGGTTTGACATAGCGGATCTCGGTGCCTTCGGCACGGCACATGGCCGCCAGAGCGCCGACCTGGTACAGCACCAGATTCTCGATTTCCGCCGGCGAGCAGGCCACGGAACGACGGCCGAACCCCATCAGATCCGGGTAGGCCGGATGGGCACCGACCCCGACCGAGTGTTCAGCCGCGAGGCGAACCGTGCGCCGCATGACGTCAGGATCGGAGGCGTGAAAGCCACAGGCAACATTAGCGAGGTCAACGTGGGGCATCACCTCGTGATCCAGTCCCATCACCCAGGGGCCGAAGCTCTCCCCCATGTCGGCATTCAGCAGTAAAGATTTCATCGTGTTCCCTCTGTCTCACTCGATTCTCGCACGGCTTCATGATATATCAGCAACCCTATTGTCCCATTTTTCGTTTGGAAGCTTCAGTCATGCCCAAAGCCAGTGAAATCAAAAAGAACTCCGCCGTCGAGTACGAAGGCCGCGCCTATTTTGTGAAGGACATCGAGCGTTCGGTTCCGCAGGGTCGCGCCGGCGGCAGCCTGTACCGCATGCGCATGTACGATGTGGTAACGGGCAGCAAGCTGGACGAAACCTTCAAGGATTCCGACATGCTGAATCTGGCAGATCTGGTTCGCCGCCCGGTGTCGTTTTCCTATTCAGACGGCGATGAGTTCGTATTCATGGACACTGAGGATTTCACCCAGTACAGCCTCAACCGGGAAGGCATCGCTGAGGAGCTGCTGTTCATCAGTGAAGATACCCAGGGGCTGATGGTCATTCTGGTCAGTGATGCGCCAGTCGCGCTGGATCTTCCGCCTACGGTTGACCTCGAGATCGAGGAAACCGATCCGTCGGTCAAGGGCGGCTCTGCGACGGCTCGCACCAAGCCGGCCAGGCTGACCACCGGGCTGGTGATCCAGGTGCCCGAGCATATCTCCACCGGAGACCGGATCAGGATCAACGTGGAAGAGCGTCGGTTCCTGGGCCGGGCCTGATGGTTATGACTGCTCGAGCTTCCAAACCCGTTTCCGCCTCTGCCATTGATCAGCACGTCTACAAAGTGTTTCCTAACGACATGAATGCCCACGACACCGTGTTCGGCGGCATGATCATGGCCAAATGCGACCGGCTGGCGCTGGTGGTGGCGGAGCGCCACTCCGCCCATGTGTGCGTCACCGCGGCGGTGGATTCCATTCATTTCCGCGCGCCTGCCAAGGGCAACGATACGTTGCTGTTCAGTCTTTCCCTGAACCGCAGCTGGGGCTCGTCCATGGAGATTGGCGCACGGGTGGAAGCGGAGAACAGCTACACCGGCGATGTGCGCCATATTCTCTCGGCGTTTTTCACCTTCGTGGCGCTTGATGAAAACGACAGACCGGTCGACGTGCCGGCAGTGACGCCGGAGACGGATGAGCAGAAGCGTCGTTTCGAGAACGCGGAAATCCGCCGGGAAGGCCGCCTCGAGACCCGCAAGAAACTGTCCGGCCGCTGAGGCTCAGAGCCCGGCGTCCCGCACATTCTCCATGACCACGAAGGTGCTGGTCTGCAACACGTGGGGCAGGGCGGAAATTTCTTCTCCCAGTACCTGGCGGTATTCTGCCATGTTGCCGGTCCGCACCTTGAGCAGGTAATCGAAGTTGCCGGCAATCATATGGCATTGCTCCACCGCTGAAATCTGTTTGACCGCAGTATTGAAGGCCGCCAACGCGTCACTGCTGGTGTCATTGAGCGTGACCTGGGCAAACGCGATGTGACTCTGCCCCAGCTTGGTCTGATTTACCAGCGCCGTATAACCGGTCACATATCCCTGTTCCTCCAGCCTGCGCATACGCACCTGACACGGAGTTTTCGACAGACCCACCCGGGAGGCCAGCTCGGTGATGGTGATTCGCGCATTCTTTTGCAGTTCGCGAATAATGGAGTAATCGATTCGGTCCAGTTCGACCATGTGCTTTTGTCCTGATCGATGAAACGTTGCCCTCACAACCCTGATCTTTTGTCGGGATCGGGTCGTAAACCCCCGAGAGCGTGCAATGTTTACGCAACCGGGCAAGTCCTTGCCAAGGGCGCTATGCTTATCAGTATGAGCGTAAGGTGCCGCAAGGGCTCTCACGTCATCGGCTTTTTAGTTTAAGGCTTTTTTCCTGAAAATTTAATTTTATTTAAGCAATTGGTGAGTTTCTATTAATAAAAAAAGCCAGAATGGCGTGCCGAACCGGTTCTTACAGTGAAATCGTCTTTGCCGTTATCGGTAGAATGCGGGAAAGACAAACAACTGAGAGGGTACATCTATGAGACCGCAGCAATCAGTGACTCCCGAGCTTGCAGACAGCCGGCAAGCCATTCGTGATTACTACCTCGCGGACGAATACACCGTCATTCGTGAGATGATTGCTGGCGCTCAGTTGTCCCAGGCGGAGCGCGACGCCATTTCCGCCCGTGCGGCTGATCTGGTGCGCAGCGTCCGCAAGAATGCCAAATCCACCATCATGGAAAAGTTCCTGGCGGAGTACGGCCTCACCACCAAAGAGGGCGTTGCGCTGATGTGTCTGGCCGAAGCGCTGTTGCGGGTGCCGGACAACCTGACCATCCATGAGCTGATTGAAGACAAGATCACCTCAGGCGCCTGGGGCGCCCATGTGGGTAAGGCTTCCTCACCGCTGATCAACACGGCGACTGTTGCGCTGTTGATGACCAGCAACCTGCTCAAGGATTCGGAGCGCAACACCGTAGGCGACACCCTGCGTAAGCTGCTCAAGCGGTTCGGCGAGCCGGTGATCCGCACCGTGGCGGGCCAGGCCATGAAGGAAATGGGCCGTCAGTTTGTGCTGGGCCGTGACATCGACGAAGCCCAGGACGAAGCCCGGGAATACATGGAGAAGGGATACACCTACTCCTATGACATGCTCGGGGAAGCCGCCCGTACCGATGAAGACGCCAAGCGGTATTTCGACTCCTATTCCAATGCCATCGACAGCATCGCCAAGACCTGTCAGGGCGACGTGCGCAAGAACCCGGGCATCTCTGTCAAGCTTTCTGCCTTGTTGGCGCGCTATGAGTACGGCAACAAGGAACGGGTAATGACGGAGTTGCTGCCCCGCGCCCGCAAACTGGTGAGAAAAGCCGCAGCGGCCAATATGGGCTTCAACATCGACGCGGAAGAGCAGGATCGCCTCGACCTGTCACTCGATGTGATCGAAGAGCTGGTGGCCGATCCCGAGCTGGCAGGCTGGGATGGCTTTGGCGTAGTGGTTCAGGCCTACGGCAAACGCGCGGCGTTCGCCCTGGACTGGCTCTACGGCCTGGCGGAAAAACACGATCGCCGGTTCATGGTGCGCCTGGTCAAGGGTGCCTACTGGGACGCCGAGATCAAACGGGCTCAGGTGATGGCGCTCGACGGTTTCCCGGTTTTCACCCGCAAGGCGTGCAGCGATGTGTCGTTCCTGTCCAGCGCCACCAAGCTGTTGAACATGACCGACCGGATTTACCCTCAGTTCGCCACCCACAATGCCCATTCGGTGTCGGCCATTCTTGAGCTGGCCCAGGTGAAGGGCGTGGACAATTACGAATTTCAGCGCCTGCACGGCATGGGGGAGTCACTGCACGATGAGGTGTTGAAGGTAAGTGGTGTGCCGTGTCGTATCTACGCGCCGGTCGGCCCCCACAAGGACCTGCTTGCCTACCTCGTGCGTCGTCTGCTGGAGAATGGTGCCAACAGTTCGTTCGTGAACCAGATCGTTGATACCAGCATCACCCCGGAAGAGATTGCCAAGGACCCGATCCTCAGCGTGGAGGAAATGGGCAGCACCATCTCCAGCAAGGCGATTGTGCACCCGTACAAGCTGTTCGGGGAGCAGCGCCGTAATTCCAGGGGATGGGACATCACCGATCCGGTCACGGTGCAGCAGATTGATGAAGGCCGCGGTGCCTATCGCGATCACCGCTGGAAAGGCGGCCCGCTCATCGCCGGGGAGGTGGCCGGCACCGAGGTCCAGGTGGTGCGTAACCCCGCCAACCCGGACGATCTGGTCGGGCACGTGACTCAGGCCTCCGATGCGGATGTGGGTACGGCCATCACCGCCGCCGCTGCCGGCTTCAAGACCTGGTCCGAAACCGCCGTGGAGGAGCGTGCAGCCTGTGTCCGCAAGGTGGGGGATCTGTATGAGGCGCACGCTTACGAGCTGTTCGCCCTGACCACCCGGGAGGCGGGTAAATCCCTGCTGGACGCGATCGCCGAGATCCGCGAAGCGGTGGATTTTTCGCAGTACTACGCCAATGAAGCGATCCGCTACAAGGACAGCGGCAACGCCCGCGGCGTGATGTGCTGTATCTCGCCGTGGAACTTCCCACTGGCAATCTTTACCGGCCAGATTCTGGCCAACCTCGCCGCCGGTAACACCGTTGTTGCCAAACCGGCGGAACAGACCTCGTTGCTCGCGGTGCGCGCGGTGGAACTGATGCATGAGGCCGGGATTCCCCGTGACGCCATTCAGCTGTTGCCCGGTACCGGCGCGACCGTAGGGGCGGCACTGACCTCTGATTCACGGGTGAGTGGCGTGTGCTTTACCGGTTCCACGGCAACCGCCCAGAGCATCAACACGGTAATGACGGAAAACATGGCGCCGGATGCACCGCTGGTGGCTGAAACCGGCGGCCTCAACGCCATGATCGTCGATTCCACTGCATTGCCCGAGCAGGTGGTGCGGGATGTTCTGGCGTCCTCGTTCCAGAGTGCCGGTCAGCGTTGCTCGGCACTGCGCATGCTGTATGTACAGAAGGACATTGCCGATGGCCTGCTGGAAATGCTCTATGGCGCCATGGAAGAGTTGGGGATCGGGGATCCCTGGCTGCTGTCCACGGATGTGGGGCCGGTCATTGATGAAAACGCCCGTAAGAAAATCGTCGACCACTGTGACGAGTTCGAGCGTAACGGCCGCCTGTTGAAGAAGCTGGAGGTGCCGGAAACCGGGCTGTTTGTGTCACCGGCGGTACTGGGTGTCAGCGGCATCGAGGAACTCGAAGAGGAAATCTTCGGCCCGGTCTTGCACGTGGCTACCTTTGAGGCCAAGAACATCGACAAGGTGGTGGATGCGATCAATGCCAAGGGCTACGGCCTGACGTTCGGCATCCACAGCCGGGTTGACCGCCGCGTCGAGCGCATCGCCAGCCGCATCAAGGTGGGCAACACCTACGTCAATCGCAACCAGATCGGTGCCATTGTCGGTTCTCAGCCGTTTGGCGGTGAGGGCCTGTCAGGCACCGGTCCCAAGGCCGGCGGCCCACAGTATGTGCGTCGATTCCTGAAAGGCGACACCGTTGAGCGCCCGGCCGATGCGAGCGCGAAAGCGATCGACATCAAAAAACTGGAAAGCCTGATCGGTAGCCTGAAGGATCAGCAGTCGCCGAAGCCGGAGGCGCGGATTGACGCGCTGACACCGATCTTCGGTCAGGTGCCCGCGCCGCTGGACGCCGAGGCCGAAGAGTTGCCGGGGCCGACCGGTGAGCTGAACCGGCTGAGCAATCACGCCCGCGGTGTGGTGCTGTGCCTCGGCCCCGACAAGCAGACGGCACTGGAGCAGGCTGCGACCGCATTGTCTCAGGGCAACAAAGTGGTGGTGATCGCGCCGGAGGTGGAAGACACGGTAGCGCAGGCGGCTAAAGCCGGTCTGCCCGTGGTGGGAGTTAACGGCTTGCTGGAGCCTTCGGCGCTGGCACAGGCCCGTGGCTTCACCGCGGCGGTGAGTTGTGCCGAGCAGTCCCTGTTGCGGGAATACCGTGAGGCGCTGGCACAGCGTGATGGTGCGCTATTGCCGCTGATCACTGAACATACGCTGGATCAGCGTTTCGTGATTGAGCGCCATCTGTGTGTGGACACCACCGCCGCCGGCGGGAATGCGAGCCTGATAGCGGCTTCCGAGTAAATCCCTGGCGCCGGTAAGGAGGTGCCTATGGTCAGTGCAGCGGGAAAACTGGTGGTTTTCTATGACGGTTCCTGTCCTGCCTGCATCAAGGATCGCCGGTGGTATGAAAAGCTGGCGGGAAAGACCGGAGAGTCGGTCGAGTGGCTCGATATTACCGGGCGTGACGATGAGTTGCGCCAGGAAGGTATTGACCCCGCCAAGGCCCTTCGGGAACTGCACGTCAAGGACGAGCAGGGCAGGATCCACCGGGAGATGGACGCCTACATCCTGCTGATGTCCCGCGTGCCGGTGCTGAAACCCCTGGCATGGCTGATCGGCCTGCCGGTCATCCGGCCTACCCTGGCTCGCCTTTATCACCGGTGGGTGGCAAGACGTCTCGGCACCGACGAGGCGACCGGACCGCGCAATGAGCGCGGATCCTAGTTGCGCGCGTAGCGCTCGTGCAGGATGCCCACCCGTTCCACGTAGGCTTTGGTTTCGGCATACGGTGGTATCCCGCCATAGCGACCCACCGCTCCAGGGCCTGCATTGTACGCCGCGGTGGCCAGGCGGGTATCGCCGTCAAACCGTTTGAGCATCCGGGCCAGGTAATCTGCCCCACCGTGAATATTCTCCTCTGCATTCATCGCATTATCGACCGCCAGCTCCCGCGCCGTGCCCGGCATCAGCTGCATCAGCCCCTGCGCGCCTTTCGGCGAGATGGCTGTGGCGTTGAAAGCCGATTCGGCATGAATGACGGCGCGAACCAGCGCCGGATCAATATCATACCGACGAGCGGCGGTCTCGATTTCGCTGCGGTAGGGTTTGAGGAACAGCGGGGTTGTACGCCAGTCCACCTTTGATTCCGGGTCACAGGCGTAACAATGAAAGCGGATGACATCAAACTCTGCCCCGTCTGGGCGGCTGCTGCTGTAAGCCATGACACCGTTATTGTCGCGGTAGCGGTAGACGACTTCGTTCTTGCTGGAGGCGCGCGGCCGCTCGCTGCTTCTGACGTTGGTGTATTCCACGGAACCGTCCGGGTGCACCACACGCTTTACGCTGTCGGCGGTTGCCGGAAAGCTCATTATCATCAACCATGTGGCTGCAAGCAGCGCGGTAGGGAACATACTACTGCGGGTCATTACGTTCTCACGTCTGGCCAGAATCGTGCTGAGCTCAACTTATGACCGCAAGTATACGTCCTTGTGGTCGTATTGAAACGTAACGGTTGGTGTCCGTATCCGCAAATGTGATGGTGTTTTCAGTCGGCAGGTCGGTCGCGGGGCAGAAAGGACCGTGGTGAGAAGGGGGGATGCGCTGCCAACTGCTCGTGCAATTCGGTTCAGCGTGAGCAGCTGGCAGAGTACGCGTTATTCCGTCTTGGCGCTTCGCTATACTTTGGGGCCCTTACCCCGCATGGCATTGGCCACCAGCGATATCACCAGAAGTGCCAGAAAGATAAAGAACAGAATTTTCGCAATGCCCGCCGCCGTCCCGGCGATGCCTCCAAAGCCCAGTACGCCAGCAATAATTGCGATCACAAGACACACAACAGCCCAATAGAGCATATCCTTTCCTCCTTTAATGGCTTCGCTTATCAACGTGGCACAGGTTGTGAGAAAGCACAAACAGGTGAGCGGGGCCGGTAGGGGGATCGAGGGGGAGGGCGACTTCAAGTAACTGTTTTAAAAGGCTGTGTATGGTTTGTTGACGCATCATTACGCTTTGATAAGTAAGCGAATTGGCGGGCCATGACGGCTCGGCAAAGGTATTCTGAGTGAGCGTCAGAATGTCACTCAGGTACGCTGGTTGTCTCCTGATGGCTCAGTGAGCGGTAGGCTCCTGGCGGCAGAGTGGTATCCAGCCGAATAGCGCCCATCTGCTCCCGGTGCAACGCCGTCACGCGGTTCCCGACGGCATGGAACATGCGTTTGACCTGGTGGTAGCGCCCCTCGTAGATGGTCAGCCGGGCTTCAGTGGCCCCGAGGGTTTCAAGCCGGGCCGGGGAGGTGCGCAGCTGTTCATAATCGAACCAGATGCCTTCGGCAAAATGCTGTGCGGTCTCCGGTGAAATCGGGTGGGCGGTCGACACGCGGTATACTTTGGGCAGTTTGATTCGGGGTTCGGTCAGGCGGCGCGACCAGTGGCCGTCATTGGTGAGGATGATCAGGCCAGTGGAGGCCCGGTCGAGCCTGCCGGCGATGTGCAGGCCCGGGCGCAGGTCCGGGGCCACCAGCGTCAGTACGGTGGGATGCTCGTCGTCTTCCGTGGCGCTGAGGTAGCCCGCGGGTTTGTGCAGCATAAGGAAAATTGCTGGCTCGCCGGCCTGCACGGTCCTGCCTTCCACCGCAACGCGGGCAAAGCGGTCCACTTCTCTTGCCGCTTCGTTACACACCTGGCCGTTCACCGTCGTGAGACCGGCGGCAATCAGCCTGTTGGCCTGTTTGCGGCTCACGCCATTCTGGTTGCTGAGGATTCGCGAGAGTTTCATGACGCAGATGATAGCGGTTTGCCTCCAGCGCGCCCAGCGAAAGGCGGTGGCAGGCTGTGCCGGTTGTGAAAGCGCCTCTCTGTATCTGTATTGTTTGCCTGCTAACTACTACAGTAATCAGATCCTGACTCTGTTTAAGCCCGGTGACATTCATGCGTTCACTTTTCTACAGTTATTTCGTTCCGGCCCTGTTCGTCTGGCTCTGGAGCACCGGCTTTATCGGCGCCAAGTACGGGCTGCCCTACGCTGAGCCCTTTACGCTGCTGTTGATCCGCATGCTGATAACTCTGGCGTTGCTGGCCGGATTGGCCTGGTTGATGAAGACCCGCTGGCCGGGCTGGAGGGGGGCCGGGCATCTGGCCGTTACCGGCCTGCTGGTGCATGGCTGCTATCTCGGTGGGGTCTATTACGCTATTCAGGGCGGCATGCCCTCGGGCCTGGTATCTCTTATTGTCGGGTTGCAGCCCCTGGTGACTGCGGCAGCCGCTGTGGTGATCCTGCGGGAAGGCGTTTCCGGTCGGCAATGGCTGGGGCTGTTGCTGGGGCTGGTAGGGGTTACTCTGGTGTTAATGGAGAAATTCGCCGGTGACCAGGGCGACGCCTCCGGGTTTCCCTGGTGGAGCCTGGTCTGGGCCGGTTTCTCGTTGGCGGGTATTTCCCTGGGCACGGTATACCAGAAGCGCCACGGCACACAGGCCGACCTGGTCGCCGGTACTCTGGTCCAGTACAGCGCAGCGGCCGTGTTTTTTGCCATCGGCGCCTTTGCCCTGGAGTCCCGGGAAGTGAACTGGACGCTTCAGTTACAGCTGTCCATGGCGTGGCTGGTTTTCGGCGTGTCCATTGGCGCCATCCTGTTGCTGATGTGGCTGATTCGCCAGGGTGCCGCATCTCAGGTGGCCAGTCTGTTTTACCTGGTGCCGCCGGTTACCGCGCTGGAAGCATTCTGGCTGTTCGACGAACGCCTCGGGGTGCTGGCAATGGCCGGTGGTCTGGTATCGATTACCGGGGTCGCCCTGGTGGTCACCCGTAAGGCCGATAGTCCGGCCTGGCGCTAGCTCATGCTGTCCAAACGGTAATGCTGCGTGTCGGGACGCGGCCCCACCATTGGGTTAAGGTTTTGACCAATGGCGAAACAAGAGGGATCGAATGCTATGACCTATTGGCTGGTGGCGAACCCCAAAGCGGGTGACGGACAGCGTGGTCGGGACTTCTGGCTGGAGCGACTCGCCGCAGCGGGAATCCATGATCCGGTGTGCCATGACTTCGATCACGATGACTGGACCCGGCGAGTGCAGCAGGGTGATGTGGTGATGGTGGCCGGGGGGGATGGCTCGGTGAATCTGGGCGCGAGGCTGTGTCTGGAACGGCAGGCGACTCTGGCAGTCCTGCCGTCGGGGACGGCTAACGATTTCGCCCGTAACCTGGACCTGCCGGAGGAGCCAGAGGCCCTGTGCAGGCTGATCAGCGAAGGCTCCGTGCAGACTGTGGATGTCGCCGAATTCGGGCAGCAGCTGTTACTCAACGTGGCTCACATAGGGCTGGGTACAGCGCCGGTCTGCGAAGCGGATGACTCCAGCAAAAAGGTGTTCGGCCGGTTCAGTTACGGTCTGGGGCTGATCCGCAGGCTGAGCGAGAAACGCGGTTTTCACGCACACATACGCTGTGACAAGGGGGTTGTCAGCGGGCGCTGGCTGTCCATTGCCATTGCCAATGGCGCTTTTTTCGGGGGGGGTAACGAGATTCCGGAGGCTTGCGCCAACGACGGCCAACTGGAACTGGTGGCGGTCAGACCGAGACCCCTGCTTCAACTGCTGTTAACCGCGCTGATGCTGCGTTTTACCCGGACATCTCCGCGTCGCACCAGTACTGTGGTCCACCTCAAGGGCAGCCGCTGCAATGTAATTACCCACAAGCCCAAAACCGTGACCGCCGATGGCGATGTGGCGACAAAAACGCCGCTGGAGGTTGTGTGCCGGCCCCAATCACTCAGGGTCATCGGGCGCTCGGTGGTCGCCGCTGCGGATTCAGCCAAGAAGTAGAGGAATGACCAGGCCGGTCACCACTGCAAGCACGACGACCAGGAAAGCCAGTTGTTTCCAGGGGAAGCGTGATGCCGGTTCCACCTTCAGCTCCTTTTCCAGGTGCTCGCGTAGCAGGCGGGTATTGCGGGTATTGGCCTTGTAGACGATGTCGAAGGCGTCGCCGACGATCGGTACCATACCGCCGAAGGTTTCGATCAGCATGTTCTTGATCATATGGGTTTTGACCCGCTTGCTGGCGCCGGCCCGGTGAGCTTCCAGCAACACGTAGAGTGACAGCACCAGCCCGATGACATCTCCGACCACCGGCACCAGGCCGATGATCGGGTCCAGTCCCAGGCGGATACGGGTGAAGGGAATACGAAACGCCGTATCGGTGATGCGGGAGAACCTGTCCAGACGGGCAAGGGTCGCTCGTTGCCGTGTTCTGAGATCCATTTTGCCCGTGGCACTTTCGCCGTTGTCCATGATGCCCTCTCCCGTTTATTCGTTCGCCAGTATCCACGCTGCGGCTTTTTCCGCGATCATCAGCGTGGGCGAGTTGGTGTTGCCGCTGGTGATGGTGGGCATGATACCGGCGTCGACCACCCGCAGGCCATGAATACCCCTCACGCGCAGGTGGGAATCCACCACCGCCATCGGGTCGTCTACGCGGCCCATGCGTGTCGTGCCCACAGGGTGGAAGATGGTGGTGCCGATGTCACCGGCCAGGCGGGCCAGTTCGTCATCGGTCTGGAATTCAACGCCGGGCTTGTACTCCTCGGGCTGGTAGTGGGCAAACGCTGCTTGCCGGGCGATCCGCCGGGTGACCCGCAAGGAGTCCGCCGCCACCTTGCGGTCCTCTTCGGTGCTTAAATAGTTGGGGGCGATGGCCGGGGCCTCGCGGGGGTCGCGGCTGCGGATGCGCACGGTGCCGCGGCTGGCGGGATTCAGGTTGCACACGCTGGCGGTGATGGCGGCAAAGTTGTGCAGCGGCTGGCCAAAGGCATCCAGGCTGAGCGGCTGCACGTGATACTGAATGTTGGCGTAGTCGAAATCCGCGGAACTGCGGGTGAAGATGCACAGCTGGGAGGGCGCCATGCTCATGGGGCCGGAGCGTTTGAGCAGATACTCGAGACCGATTCTGGCCTTGCCAAACAGCGAATTGGCCAAGGTGTTGAGGGTGTTGGCACCGTGCACCTTGTACACCGAGCGGATCTGCAGGTGATCCTGCAGGTTTTCGCCCACCCCGGGCAGATCGGCTCCAACCGGAATCCCGTGCTGGCTCAGCAATTCGGCAGGGCCAAGCCCCGACAGCTGCAGCAGCTGGGGTGAACCGATAGAGCCCGCCGACAGAATCACCTCCCGGGTTGCGCGAACCACGATTTCTCCGCGGTCCGGTGCCGACAGTCGAACGCCGGTGCAGCGGGGTGCGTTACCGCTGTGGATGTTCATTTCCAGCCCCAGTACCTGAGTGGAATGCCGAACGGTCAGGTTGGGGCGTTTGGCGGCCGGCCGTAAAAACGCTTTCGAGGTGTTCCAGCGCCAGCCCGCCCGCTGATTGACCTCGAAGTAGTCCACGCCTTCGTTATCGCCGCGGTTGAAGTCCCGGGTCCGCGGCACGCCAGCCTGCACCGCAGCCTCGGCGAAATCCTCCAGAACCTGCCAGTGCAGGCGCTGATGCTCCACCCGCCACTCACCGCCGTGGCCATGAAACTGCTCGTGGTCGTAGTCTGCATCGCCGCCATCGTCCAGACGGTAGTGGTCCTCATGGCGTCTGAAATCCGGCAGGCAGTTTTCCCAGCGCCAGGCGTCGTCATCGGTCACCTCGGCCCAGTGGTCGTAGTCTCGTTGCTGGCCTCGGATGTAGAGCATGCCGTTGATGCTGGAACAGCCCCCGAGGGTCTTGCCGCGGGGATAGATCAGCGAGCGACCATTCAGTCCCGCCGCGGGCTCAGTACGGAAGCGCCAGTCGGTGCGGGGGTTGTCGATACAGTACAGGTAGCCAACGGGAATATGGATCCAGTGGTAGTTGTCCCGCCCGCCGGCTTCTATCAGCAGTACCCGGTTCTCCGGGTTGGCGCTGAGGCGGTTCGCCAGCAGGCAGCCGGCGGTTCCGGCACCCACGATGATGAAATCGAACGGAGGGGAAGACGAGTTTCCGGCGTCAGGCATGTTGGATGACCACATTGTTTTTGTTCTGTAGGTCCTGACGTTTTAACTGAAAATCTGACATAGCGCATCAATACATTGAAAATTTGCCCGGTTGCACGGTGAGATACGTTTTGTCACTGAAATTCCCCCGCGAACAGGTAATCATGTCGGGGTGGCATAAACGACCATATCCGATAGCAATATGTGACAGAGCATCGCTTCCGCAACTATATGCGGAGCGCGAAAAAAAGAATCGTCAACAAGGAACTGATAATGCTTACCCTGATGACATCACTCGTCTCCGCGGCTCTCCGCACGGCGGCATGCGGCACGCTGGCTTTGCTGCTCACCGGTGCCGGGACACTGGTAAACGCCTCGGAACGGCTGTACATCTTTACGGAAAACTATCCCCCCTACAACGAGTCGGCGACCGGCAAGGGCTATGCCCACAGTGAGGATGATATAACCGGCATCTGCAGCGAGATGGTGAAAGCGATGCTGGCGCGGGTCGACTACGACTACGTGATAAAAATGCGAGACTGGAGCTACGCCTACGACTGGGTGCAGGGCCGTGAGAATCACGGTCTGTTCTGCACCGCTCGCACTGATCAGCGCGAGGACCAGTTCCAGTGGGTGGGGCCGCTGGCGCCCATCAAATGGACGCTGTTCGCAGCGCCGGGTTCCGAGATCAGTCTGGACTCCCTGGAAGACGCGAAACCCTATCGCATTGCCGGGTACAAGGGCGATGTCATGTCCGATTATCTGGTTAACCAGGGCTTCGATGTGGTGATGAGCATGTCCGGCGACGTCAATCCACGGCGACTGACTTTGGGAGAGGCCGACCTGTGGGTGACCGACGGTCTGGTCGGCCCTCAGGTTGCCGAGGAAGAGCACGGCATTTCTGGCCTGGAGCCAGTACTGGTTTTCCGCGAAACCCCGATGTATCTGGCTCTGAGTAACGAAACAGACCCCGGTATTGTGGCCGCTCTGCAGGGCGCCCTTGACGATGCCCGCCGCGCCGGCGAGCTTGACGGACGCATCAGCCGCTATGCCCCGGCGAGTGAATGAAATACGTTGTGGAATTGCCAATCCTCGTATAGAACTTACAGGGAAGCTCCAAATTCATGACGAGGATCGACCATGGCTTTTTCCCCCGATTACCTTGCTGAACTGAACCTGCTGGCCCAGTTTCCTTCCACCTCGGCGCAGGAGGGGATCAAGGTACACCAGCACTCCGCCCCTGAGGAATCCGTTAAGGCGGCGGAGCGGTTGCATGAGAAAGGTCTGATTACCCAGAAAGACGGCGGCTACCTCACTGCTCTCGGCAGTGAGGCGGTGGAGCTGACCCAGAAACTGCAATCGATCCTTTCAACCCGCTGAATGGTTCGGGCGCGGGCATCAGTACCAGAACGGCATATCTGGTGCCGGTGCCTGGCGGTCCAGCACCACCCCTCTGCCCTCGAGAATCCGAAGCAGGATCTGCGTGTCTTCCACATTGAGGAATCCGCCGACAGCCACGTCTTGGCCGCGGTGGTTGAGAAACAGTTTGGGAGGCGTGAACCCGTGCCGTGGCAGGTCAACCCGTACACGGGTATACGCCCTGGGGAGTTGCCATTCACAGTGTTTGGTTTGGCGCCCTTTTTCCAGGGTGACGAGCTCCGGCGTTATTGCCAGAACCTCCCGGGCCTGGCAGGCACGGGAGGTGCAGTAAATGCCGGTGGCGAGTGCCAGCATTTCCAGGCCTGCGAAGGGTAAAATGACCCAGGCACCGGCCAGTACCATACCGACGGAAATCGCCAGTGACACCGCAAACAATGCCAGCCAGACCCGCACATTGCCGCGCCAGCTAAGCGAACGGTTGGGCGTGAGCAGCAGCCGCACGCCGTGGTCACATTGCAGATGCTCTACCATTCTCCCGACCCTGAAGCGGGTATGTTGTGGTTATACGACAGTGGCCCCGGGCCCGATGAGTGAAACCTGCCTGACGAAGCCGTAATTCAAACGGGGCGCGTTAAACGACATACTGGTCACTTTCAAGCTTAGTTGCAGGTGCAGGGGAGTTCCCGTTTGGCCAAGAAATCGTTCCCACGCCGGCTCGGTGGCTATTTCGCCTGGTTTGTCGCTGGAATCCTGTCGTTGGTAGTGACCATGCTACTGCTACTGAAATTCGTCAATCCGCCGACCACCGCCTTCATGCTGGCCCACAGTCTGGGTGCCCCGGAGGCTAAGGTGCATTACCAGTGGATAGAGTACTCGCGGATTTCACGGTGGATGCCGCTGGCGGTGGTCGCCAGCGAAGATCAGCGGTTTCCGGAGCATTGGGGCGTCGATTTTGCCGCTGTCCGCCAGGCACTGGACGAATACAAGGCGGGAGAGGGGCTGAGGGGCGCCAGCACCATCACCCAGCAAACCGCCAAGAACCTGTTTCTCTGGAATGGCCGGAGTTTCGTGAGAAAAACCCTGGAAGCCGCGCTGGCGCTGGGGCTTGAAGCCTTGTGGTCGAAACAGCGAATCCTGGAGGTGTATCTCAACGTCGCTGAATTTGGCCCCGGTATCTACGGCGTCGAGGCTGCCAGCCGTGCCTATTTTGGCATCAGTGCCCGCGATCTTTCACGCTCTCAGGCGGCCCGCCTGGCTGCCGTGTTGCCTAATCCGAAAGTGCTGCGTGCCGGGGCCCCCTCCCGTTATGTCTGGGAACGCGCGGCCTGGGTCCAGCGCCAGATGCAGCAGTTGAACGGGCCGGGTTATCTCAGCGGCTTGTAGCGCTGCGGCACTGCCGCAGGTGTAACGAAATCAATACAGTGATTTTTTCACGCTGTGGCATTCTGGCTTTCCCGGGCCGGCCTGACAGGTGCGTAGTGTACGCATACGCATCGTCAGAAAGGCTCTGCTAGAGTGTTGTTGTCATTCGCCTTTGCTACAGGATCTGCGCTCTCTATGTCCAGACAAACCGCCCATTCCCAGAAGCTGCTGCTGTTCAGCCTCACAGGCCAGAAACTGTTCGCCATAGGGACCCTGAAAATTCGCGAAATTCTGCCGTTTGCCCGCCTGACGAAGCTGCCCCACAGCCATTCCGCAGTGCTCGGCACGATGTCCTTTCGTGGGTCGGCGGTGCCGATAATCGACATGGCGGCCGCCGTGGGTGGCCGCCCGCTGACGGCGGAAGAACAACAGGCTGGCTCCATTATCGTGACGGACATCCAGCGCCAGGAAATCGGCTTTGTGGTGCGGAGCGTCAACAAAATTATTGAGGCGGACTGGAAAAAGGTGCAATCCCCGCCCTCAGCGTTGGGTAATCAGGCGTTTATTACCGGTCTGATTGATCTGGACGGGGAGTTGATACAGCTGCTGGATGTAGAACTGCTGCTTTCCAAGGTGTATCCCGCCGCCGTGGACGCCCAGGCCGCGGCGCTGACCGACGTGGAAAGTGAGACCTTGAGGGCCCAGCGCATCCTGCTGGTGGATGACTCTCAGGTGGCGCGCAAGCAGCTGTCCGATGTGCTCGATAGCAAGGGTATCTCCTACGAGGTCACCACCAATGGCCAGAATGCGCTGAACATGTTGCTGGAAGCGCACAGCAGCGATAACCCGGTGGATATACTGGTGAGCGATATCGAAATGCCGGGGCTAGATGGCTATGAACTGGCTTTCAACATCCGTGACAATACCGCGCTCAGGCAACCCTACATCATTCTGCACACCTCCCTGAACAGTGAGATGAGTCTGAGCTATGCCAACCAGGTCGGTGCCAATGAGGCGCTGACCAAATTTGACGCGAACGAGCTGATGCAGGCTATGCTGCGGGGCGCGGCTCACTAGGTAAGCAGCGCATGCCGCTCACTGGTTGGCGCTGGCATGGTGGAGCCGAATGCCGGCGCCAGCATCAATCGAGGTTGCCAGTGCTGCAATCAGTGGGCCGTTGTGCTCGTAGATATCGTCCCGCCATTGCACTGTGCCTGTGTCGTCAACCCAGGTTGTCCAGTATTCCAGGTGGACCGGTACCGGCTCCTGCAGGTAGACCGTTGTCAATTCACGGGAGCTGAGGACCTTGTCCACGCGCTCCGGTGACCAGCCGCGTTGATTCGACAGTAGCCGGGTGGCCAGTTCCAGTGAGTCTTCCACGCGAATGCAGCCCGAACTGAAAGAGCGCTGGCTGCGGGAGAACAGGTGACGCGCCGGCGTGTCATGAAGGTAGACGTCGAACTGGTTCGGGAACATGAACTTTACCTGCCCCAGGGCATTGCCCGGGCCGGGTTCCTGGATCAGCTGGAACGGGAAATAGTCTTCGGAGAGTGACCACCAGTCGACATTGTCCGGATCGACCGGTTCCCGGTCAGGCCCCCAGCCGCGGTACAGAGAAAATCCCGAGGTCCGGAGATAATCCGGATTCTGCCGGATGACCGGCAACTGGTCCTCGATCATGATGGTCCGCGGTACGGTCCAGCTGGGATTGAGAACCAGATGCCGGATGCTGTCGCGGAACAGCGGTGTCGGTCGATAGGGGCGTCCGACGATAACGCGACTGCGAAACACTACCTTGCCCTGCTGCACCATGCGAAGCTCGTAACCGGCAATGTTGACGGTGATACGGGTGTCTTCAGTGTCCCCCGGGAGCCAGCGCCACCGCTCCAGATTGGCATCAATCTGTGCCAGCCGTTCGGCCGGTGTGAGGTTGAGCGCCGCAAGTGTGTCTCCGCCGATCAGCCCGTCATCCTCCAGCCCGTGGCGGGCCTGGAATTGTCGGATTGCGGAAACCAGCGTGTTGTCGTAAAAAGAGCCGGGATCCCGGGAGCTGTCGCGCTCCGGCGCCGGATGGTCACCGAGGACCGCCAGTCGCTGGCGAATCAGCGGCAGGCGCGGGTCCTCGGTGCCCGGTCGCATGGTCGCGCCATCAGCGACCGGCGTCCAGGTCTTGCCAAGTAACGCTTTCACTTCCTCCCGGGCCAGCAGCAACCGCTGATAACCCGGCTCGGTCGGGGCCAGCTGGTTCAGCCCGGCTTCAACCTCCCGCTGCGCCAGAATCCGGGCCAGAAGATGGTCGACCCGCTGGTCGCGACCGTTCGCCATTGCCAGGGGCTGCAGGCTTTCCGGGTGCACCTTGCCATCAAGCAGATGCGACGCCAGAAGCAGTGCGCTGTCCGTCAGCAGCAGGTCCATTTCGGCGGCGGTGTCTCTGTCCAGCTCGGCGGGATCGATGGCGGCCATGCGTTCCAGCCGGCTGAAATGGTAATCGGCAGGAGATAAGCCATGGCGCTCCGCCGCCGCGATGGCGTTCAGCAGGGCGATGCGGTCAGTCTCCCGGGTCCAGGCCAGGGTGTAATCCCGTTGCCGGTAGAAGCTGGAGAGAGTCCGGTCGGTGGACAGCATTCGCCCCAGCGCGCTGACGGGAAAGTTCAGGTCGATGGCACCCATGCGGGTGCGGATAGTATCGTTCGCCAGGCCGCCCAGTGACCACAAGCACAGTACTGACAGAAGTATCCCTCTTACTGCCATGGACCCTGAGGTCATTCTTCCTCTCCGGCTTGAAAACGTTAATTACCCCTGGATATCCTAGCCCTTTATTAACCGAGGCAAAAGCGCAGCCTGACCCGCCGCACCGGTTTTCTATACCTGCGCGATATTGACCGAAGTCAACACCGGGCGTGTATGGCAGGCGTAATCTGAAAACTCTCCCATTACGTCGGGTTTACGGGATGAACGCACCTGATTTTTCCGCTCGCCGGTTGGCCATGGTGGATCACCAGATCCGCGGTCGCGGTATCTCATCGGTTGCGGTTCTGGAGGCGATGCGCAAGGTGCGGCGAGACAAGTTCGTACCCGCAGACATTCGCGAACAGGCATACGACGACGGGCCCTTGCCGATCGGTCACGGACAAACCATTTCCCAGCCCTATATTGTGGCATTGATGGTTGAGGCGCTGGGGCTGCAGGGTGGCGAAAAGGTGCTGGACGTTGGCACCGGCTCAGGCTACGGCGCCGCAGTGCTGGCCTGCATTGCGGCTGAGGTCTTCGGTATCGAGCGACTGTCGGCGCTGGTCCAGCGAGCCCGTCGGGTGCTGCTGGCAGAGGGCTTCCTGAATGTCCACGTGCGCTGCGGCGACGGCACCCTGGGCTGGCCGGAGGCAGCTCCGTTCAACGGCATCATCGTGGCTGCCGGCGGTCCCGAGGTTCCGGAAGCACTTCAGAATCAGCTCGCCCCGGGGGGGCGGCTGGTAATGCCGGTTGGCTCCGAATTCGGCGGCCAGGAGCTGGTGCGGGTGACCCGCCGAGCTCGTTCCGGATTCAGGCGTGAGAGCCTGGGCGCCGTGCGCTTCGTTCCGCTTCTTGGCGCCGAGGGCTGGCCGGCGGGGAATCGCTGAGCGGTCAGCCAGAGTTGGTACTTTCAAAGATCTTGTCGGCCGAGGCTGCGACAAAGCCCGGATACAGCTTTCCGGAGGCGTCGGGATAACGCAGCGCAAACTCGTAGAAGCAGCTCGGGATGGTTTCTGTTTGGCCGGCAAATGCCACCGGTATACGGTCAGCCATGGTGGAGGACTGCTCCAGCAGTTCTTCGGGGGACCCCTTGACCTCGCCGCCTGCATCATTAACCCGATAGCCATGGGCTTTGAGGAGCTGGTTGATGGCCGCCACGCTGTGATAACGGCCGAGCTGATTAATGCTCACGGTAAAATGGTTGGCGCGAAACCCCCAGGCAGCCAGCCAGGCGGCATATTCACTTTCCTGCAGCAGAGATTGGTAAGTCGGAAAATCCAGGCGCCAGTGACGGCCGGAATACAGAAAGTTGTCCGCCTTGACGCTGTCAGGATCGACCTGTTCCACCAGCGCCCGGGCGATGGTCTGTAAGTTCGACGAGCATTGTTCCGTCAGCAGTTCCGAAATGAACACCTTGGGGGCCAGCGGGTCCGGGTGCTCGAAATGCCGGGCATAGAGTTTCTTGGCCTCAAAATGATACTCACCCCCGGCGTAATAACCGAGCGAGGTGAAATGCTCCGCGAGGGCATCCAGCCCCACCGGGGCCAGGTTGAAGGTGCGCAGGGCAATGTGGTCATTGACAATGCGCTGGCCCTCTTCGGCACCCAGTATCCGGTGGATGGCGTCCGCCGAGGGCGTCACCCGTCGGTAGTCCTCCCACAGATGGTGAAAGAGCCGGTCGCGATCAGTGTGCATAGCAGGCCTCCGTAGTGGGTGAGTGAGTATCCGGCGTGACCTGGCCCACGGCTTGTACCAAAGGCAAGAAACGGGCCGGAGCGCCGGTTTCCAGTCTGAGCCTGTCCGCCAGGGAGCGGGGCACGGTCAGCATTTGACAGTGCGGTAGCCAGGCCGCTGCCTCGGTGACCGCGGCGCGGAAATCACGGCTGCCGGTGTTGGCCAGCAGGATGGCCCGATGTCGGTTGCCCGGCTGATTGCGGGTGATGGCGGGCATGTTGTCATCCACCACCTGAACCTGGCAGGTTTGCGAGCGCTGAACGCTGGCAATGCGCCCGAGGGGCGCCTCCACGGTCGGGCCGGCATCGAACAGATCGACAAAACCGGCGTGCCGGAAGCCTTCCTCCGTCAGCAGCTTCAAGGCGGGGCGGGTGTGCTGATGCACCTGACCAATCGCTCGGCGCGCGCCGGCGCTCATGGATGCGGTAAATAGTGGCTGCGCCGGCAACAAGGTGTCGAGCAGGCGGGCATTGCCCGTCGCCGCCAGTCGCGTAACCTTGGCAAAATCCAGATTGCCGGCCTGAGTCCGTAGCCAGCTCCAGAACGGCGGCTGCCCGCGGTCATCGGCAACGCCTCGCATCTCGGCAATAACCGTCTGCGCAAAGCGTTGGGGGTGTTGTGCCATGAACAGAAAGCGCACTTTTGACAGCAGTTTTCCGGCATGGGCTCGGCGGTAGACCGGGCCACGATAAGCGGGTCGCAGATACAGGCTGCAGAGCTCGGAGCACCCCGAGTAGTGATTGCATCGCGTCAGCCGTTCGTGCCCGCTGCCCGCAACGGCACTGCGCCGGAAGTGAAAAAGCGGGCGTTCGTGGCCGGCGCTGGCTTCGATGCCGGTGGTGCCCATGACCTGGCCGCTGTCATCGTCTTCGAGAACGAACAGATACAGTTCATCCATCCGTTTGCTGACTGCCCGGGCAAAGCTGTCAACGCTGTGTGCGATCTTCCGCTGGAGAAAATGGGGGTCATCCGTCAGGGAGGTAAACCCGGGGCCAGACTCCTTTGCAATGGCGAGTAAGGCTGGCAGGTCCTGAGGCTGGATCGGGCGAATGATCATGGGCTGTCCCCTGATGACGGAATCGGTTTTTTATAATGGGGTCAGTATGTAAGGTGGCGGTGTCGGTTTGCAGTGGCAAAATGATCGGAATAATGGAAAGATTTATCAAAATGATAAGTCAGGGTGGCATTATGCTGAGAAAGCAGGATCAGAAACTGTTGTTACTGTTGCGCCAGAACGCCCGGACGAGCGTCTCAGACCTTGCCCGGGCGCTGCACTTGTCGCGATCGACGGTACAGAACCGGCTTGCCCGTCTGGAAAGCGACGGCGTGATCAAGGGGTATTCCGTGCAGCTGGGCGAGTCGTTTGCGGCGAATCAGGTCGAGGCCCATGTCTCGATCAAGGTGGTGCAGAAGCTGACCTCTCGAACCAATGCGGCCCTGGACAATATCAGTCAGGTGGCGCAGCTGTTTTCCGTCAGCGGAGAGTATGACCTCATCGCCATTGTCCAGGCGCAGTCGCTGGAAGAGCTCAGTTCAGTGCTGGATGAGATCGGCAACCTGGAGGGGGTGGAGCGCACCAATTCGGCGGTAGTGCTGGAGACCCGATTCCGCCGCTGATCCATTGCGCTCGTCCGTGAGCGCCATCATGGTTAGTCGGTCAGTGTGTTCTGGTTCAGCAAGGAGGGCTTCTTCAGCGCTTTGCCGAACAGGTCTTTTTCTTCGGCGATCGCCAGCGCCGCTTTCTCTGCCAGCGCCTCGTCCAGGCCTTCTACCCGGGCCTGCAGGAACTGGGTGATTTCTTCCGCAAGTTCCAGCACCTTGTCTCTGGCATCGGCGTCCGCTTTGGATGAAAACAGCAGGGTATCCGGGTTTTTCAGCGCCATCTCCAGTCCATCCCTTTCCGAGTAATACAGTGCTTGTACAGCCATGAATCTCTCCAATGGGGTCCCGCGCCAGTGGGCCGGCGCGGGAAAGTCGTTACGTATGGCAGGAGTGTAGCGCAATGGGGCTGTATATGTATACAGTTATCAGGCCCGTCCCCCGCCGGCAGATCATGCCGGCGTTATCGCAAATCCCCGCGCCGGAAAGTGCACGTGAACGGTACCGGTTCTGGCGTGTTCCCGTTTGAGGATGGTGGTTCGGTTATCACCGAACAGTAGAAGACCTCGCACCGGCTCGCGGCCATAATCGTCCGGCGCAACATCAACGGTCTGCCCGGTCAGCGCATGCTCCGACGTGGTTTCCAGCATCCGCGGATCGGCGTTGCGGGCGATATCCAGTGCCTGGTCGCCGCTGATTTCGGCAGGCTGGCCGTGGCCAAAGGCTTGCATGCGCTTCATCCAGGCTGCAACACGGGGATAGTCCCTGAGCCAGGGCTTGCCGGCCAGATCGCACACAAACCACAGGCCGTGATAAGCCGAAAAGTCCGCAATGCAGGGCGAGGGGCCAAACAGGAAATCCTGGTCCAGCATGCTCTCCATCTGCGCCATATGGGAAAGAACCCTGGCCTTCGCTCGCGGCCCTTTCATGGCTTTTACCCGTGATTTGCGACCCATCGCGATGCGGTCTTTCAGGAAGCGCAAGGCATTGAACAGTGAAGTTTCACGGATCAGTTTCTTCAGCATGCGGCCGTCACTGGCGGCGATCACACAGGCGAGAAAGACCTTGAGATCGGTTTCCTGTACAAACGCCTGAACATCGTCCGGCTGTTGTTCGAGAATCAGCTCCTGCTTGCCGCTGAGGCGGGCAACCTCCCTGGCCACGCTGCGGGTATCGCAGAACACGTCGGCGCCCAGTTGGGCGACCGGAATCTTGCGATAACCACCGGCCAGAGCGTCCAGCACCGGCCTGGGCGGCATTTCCTTCACGGTGACTGATTGCCAGGGTAGCCCGGCGTAGCCAAGCATCGCCCGCGCTTTTTCGCCAAACGGCGACATGGGGTAGTGATAAAGTATCAATTCGTGCATGGTCATCGATCCGTGGCTGTGAAGGAGTGCAGAGCATACACGGATCGGTGGCCGCCCGGCGATGGCCGGAACCGGTTTTGGCCTACGGGGTCAGGAGTCCGGCCGACGCACAGTAGAGGAAAGCGGCAGAGCCGATGAGAATTACGCCCCAGGCGGGGAATATCAGGGATGAGCGACTTGTTGTTTTCATAGGCACCTCCAGTGAGTGGTCCTTTTTATTACGCTACGCAGCTAACTGTAGACCATCCGGAGTAACTGTCACGACCGGATTGCGCTGTGGGTCGCAATAAAGTAAGAATCAGTCAGTTGCGGAGGTATTCATGGCTATTGAGGAAACCTGGAATACCGGTAGTATGCTGGTGAAACAATAACAAGCCGATTATTCATAGAATAACAACAAGGAGCCGTACATGGCCGTAGAACGTGATAAGCAGACGTCTCTCCATTGCCTGTATTACTGGGCGAAGAATACTCCCGATAATGTTTATCTGACCCAGCCGTTTCCGGACGGGCGGGTTGAAGACATCACCTGGAAGCAGGCAGCGGATCAGGTGTCACGGATGGCTGCTCACCTGAACACGATGGATCTGCCGGAACGCAGCAATCTTGCCATTCTGGGCAAGAACAGCGCGCACTGGATTCTTGCGGATCTGGCCATCTGGGCGGCCGGACACGTGTCGGTGCCGCTGTACCCCACCCTGAATGGTGACACTGCCGCGTACATTCTTGAACACAGTGAAGCCAGGCTGCTTTTTCTTGGCAAGCTGGATGGCACTGCCGATGGCTGGAATGACATCAAGGGCCATATTCCGGCGGATCTGCCGATCATCTCTCTGCCAATGTCACCGCGGGATGACACCCCCAGGTGGCAGGACATTATCGGCAAATGCGAGCCGGCGGAGCCCAAACTGCCGGATCCCGATGCACTGGCAACCATCGTGTACACGTCCGGCAGCACCGGCCGCCCCAAGGGCGTGATGCACAGTTTCCGCACGATGATTTCCGTAGCCGACGGCCTGCAACAGCTCTTCCCGGTATCCTCCGATGAACGCATGTTGTCCTATCTGCCCCTGGCCCACGTCGCCGAGCGGGCGGCGGTAGAGACCCAGTCGCTGTATTACGGTTTCCATCTGTATTTTGCCAACTCGCTGGATACCTTCCAGGAGGATCTGCAGCGGGCACGACCGACGCTGTTCTTCTCGGTACCGCGACTGTGGATGAAGTTCTACCTGGGCGTTAACGCCAAGCTGCCGCCGAAGAAGCAGAAGCTGTTGTTCAACATTCCGATACTCAAATCGGTGGTGAAAAAGAAAGTGCTGAAGCAGTTGGGCCTGGATCATTGCCGCGCCGCACTGACTGGCGCTGCGCCACTGTCGGCGGAAATCATTGCCTGGTACCGCAACCTCGGTCTGGAGTTGCTGGAGGTCTACGGTATGTCCGAGAACTTCGGTTACTCTCACGCCAACCGCCCCGGCGAGGCCAAAGTCGGCACCGTGGGCATGGCCAATCCGGGCGTCGAGCACCGTCTGGGCGACGGTGGTGAGGTTGAGGTGAAGAGTCCCGGCCAGATGCTCGGTTACTACAAGAATGATGAGAAAACCCGGGAAGATGTGACCGACGACGGCTTCCTGAAGACCGGTGACATGGGCGAAATCGACCGCGACGGCTGCCTGCGGATTACCGGGCGGGTCAAGGATCTGTTCAAGACCTCCAAAGGCAAGTACGTGGTGCCGGTGCCTATCGAGAACCGTTTCAACCACCCGAAAGCCGAAGTGGTGTGTGTTGCCGGAGCCAATCAGCCACAGCCTTGCCTGATGGTGCTGTTGTCCGAAGAGGCGAGGGAAGAGCTGGACAGCGGTGGCAGCCGGGCGGAGCTTGAGCAGGAGCTGGCCCGTGAGCTGGACGCCGTGAACGCCGAGTGCGAAGCCCATGAAAAACTGGCTTTCGTGGTGGTGGTCCGGGAACCGTGGACCATGGAAAACGGTATGCTGACGCCGACCATGAAGATCAAGCGTAATGTCATCGAGAACTACTACACCCGCAAGATGGATGAGTGGTTTGGGCAGAAAGCGAAAGTGGTCTGGGAGTTCTGAGCCCTCAACGCAAAACGCCGGTGGTCCGCATTAGCGGGCCTACCGGCGCCTGTAAAATCCCTTTTCACATCCTTGCGTCTTTCAGCCCCCGCCCGGGGTTTTCAAACGGTATTCAGTGACCGCTCTGCATTACCTGGGGCATGTCCGGGGTGGCCGCCTGAGCTTTACGACCGGCAATCCGCAGTTTCCTGCCAATAAACTGAACCGCCTGCCTGCTGGCAGCACGGGTATACTGGCGCCTGACCTCAGCACTATTGTGGAGGATACTGGACGGCAGCGGTTGAACGGTTGCGATATGCTTCTGAGTCATAGCGCCTTCCTCCTTACTTTCATTGGATGGATTAGTTAGGGATCTATCTTTAATTTACACACAATTCTAAGGGTTCTTATTTGCAACGTGAATACGTTAAAATCCGTACCCGCGTTGCAAATATGCAGTAACTATGGACTGGGATTATCTTCGATATATTCATGCGCTGGCAATAGGCGGAACGCTCGCCAAAGCCGGTGACATACTGGGTGTGCACCAGACCACGGTGTTAAGACGACTCGACCAGATGGAAGAGGCGTTGGGGGTGCAGTTTTTTGAACGCTCCCGTGATGGCCTGCAACTGACGCCGGTGGGCGAAACCGCCTTCCGTGAGGCCGAGCGCCTGACGGTAGAAATGGAGAATCTTGAGCGCAAGCTGGTGGGCCAGGACTCGGCGCCGGTGGGCAAGGTTCGGCTCGCCGCCGAAGACGCAATGATGAATCAGCTACTCAGCCCGATACTGTCGGAGCTGGTGCGGGAGTTTCCGGACATCGAGCTGGAAGTGCTGACCGATAACGACGTGGCCAATCTCAGCCACCGGGAAGCAGATCTGACCCTGCGCCCCGAGAACAAACCGCAGGCCACGCTTGAGGGGGAGCGCATCGCCGCCGTTGAGTCGGCGGTGTACGCGTCCGCGCAGTATTGTCGGCGCAATCGGGGCATCGACATCGAGAACCATCCCGAACAGTGCCTGTGGATCATTCCGGATGAAACCTTCAGCCATCTGGCCACCGGCCGCTGGTATCGCAAACACCTGAAGCAGGTGCCCTCGGTGATTCGCTGCAACAGTCTGCAGTCCATGTACGCTCTTGCCAGCAACGGTGCGGGGGTGGCTGTACTGCCGTGTTATCTGGGCGAGAGCAGCAAGGAACTTCGGCGCCTGTCTGAGCCGCTGGAAGGCGAGAGCGTCGACCTCTGGCTGCACGTGAATCAGGATACCCAGCAGATGGCGCGGGTCCGCATTGTGATGGAGTATCTGGTGGAGCGGCTGCTATCCCTGCAGTCCCTGATCGAGCCCGGCCCCACCGTTCCGCCGCGCTAGCCGCAGAACGGCCAGAACTGATACCAGCGCCAGCACTGGAATTCCTGCTCGCAGGTTTTCAGCTGATGGTCATAGCGGAAAGCGCGGTTTTGTACCCGTGCGGCCAGCTCCACCACCTGAGGCTTGGCGTTGTAACTGCTGCGCGCGTAACCGGTGCGGCCTTCGTGGTAGGCCAGGTACAGCTTGCGGGGACTGTGAAAGGGAATGCCCAGCTGTCGGTGGGTGAGGTGGTTGTACCAGCCCACAAAATCGAGCGCATGCTCCATGTGAGTGCGCACGATGAACGGACCGTCGCCATTGGCCTCCAGGTATTCACCCCAGGCGGGATCCAGTGCCTGGGCGTAGCCATAAGCCGTGGTCGGGCGCGTCCAGGGGATAAAGCCCCAGAGGGTGCTTCGCGGGGGGCGGGCGTGGCTGCGAAACGAGGACTCGTAGTACACAAAGGCCATTTGCGTGGCGATGGGCGTGCCCCACTTCTCCTGGGATTGTTTGGCGTAGTCGTACCAGGCCGGTTGCTCCCGGAAAATCTCGCACACGTTTTCCTGCTGTATCGGGGGATCCGGCTCCAGCAGACTGAACCTCAGGGTCGCCCAGGTGGCAATAACCAGCCCGAGGACCGGGAGCCCGTACCACTTCAGTCGTGAGTTCCAGACATTAAGACGTTTGCGGAGCTTAGTCATGGGCCGGGGGACCGAAACCCTCCTTTAACCATACCAATTTGTCATCAAACGGCACGCCGTATCGCTTGCAGGGGGCGCTTTCGCCGTGGCATAAACCGGCAATCAATCTCTTCGGATGATAGGCCATGAAAGTATTTTCCCAAATTAAACCCGTTTTAGTATCCGTCGCTTTGCTGTGGGGTACGGCTCAGGCAGCTCCCTCGGCGGACGCGGTTCTGGAGGTGTCTCCCATCGACGACATCGTCGCCCAGTACCCGGCAATGATGAGCCAGGGCATCCGCGACGGACTCAAGAAGAGCGGGCGGGTGCCGCCGTTTGCCGCAGACACCATCGGTCACATGGTCAGCAGCAGTTTCAACGCCCGGGACATTCAGGCGCAGATCGTCGCGGATCTGGAGTCAACTCTCAACGACGCGCAACTGCAGTCGGTGATGGATTGGTACGATACCCCGTTGGCGCAGAAAATCGCCACTGCGGAAATTGCCGCGTCGCGCCCTGACGCCTGGGCGGAGATCCAGGCCCGGGCCCCGGAACTGAACAAGCGCTTCCGTGGCAGTGAGCGTGTCGAGATGTTCGACCGTTTCGATAAAGCCTCGCGGGCTACCGAGAGCGCGGTGGACACCTCGATCGCCGTCCAGCTGGGCCTGGCCACCGCCTTGTCTGCCCTCAAGGGCGGTGATACGGCCTCGTTCGAGCAGATACAGGCACAGATCGAAAACCAGCGCGGCATGCTTGAGGGTATGGTGAACCAGCAGGTGTTTGACAGCTACCTGTTCACCTACCGGGACATCAGTGAACAGGAGTTGGGCCTGTACATTGACTTCCTCGAAAGTGAGGCGGGCTCCCGGTTCTCACGGGTAGTCACCAACAGTATCCAGCGCGCCATCACCGACCCGATCGAATCCATTGGCAACCAGATGGTGAGATTTCTCAGCCCCGGGAACTGATTTCCCGGCCGATAGTTGAACAACGGAAGTTTTGGGTCCACCCTTCTGGAAGGAAGCTTTTCCAGGAGGGTGCCCAGTGGACTTCCATGCCTACCAGACCGCGCTGTCCAGTGCCGCACGGGGTGCGGAATGTCCGTTCCCGCCGGGTGAATTTGAGCTCAGGCTGGCCAGAGTGCGCGCCGGCATGAGCAAAGACGATATCAGCGCGCTGCTGCTGACCGACCCTTCCGACATTTTTTACCTGACCGGCTACAGCACCTTCGAGGTATCTGTGCATGTGGCGCTGGTGGTCACGCCCTCCAGCCTGCTGCTGCAGGTGCCGTCCATCGAGATGGGGCCTGCCATGGTCACCACCCGGGTGGAGCGGGTGGCGGGGTATCGCTGGGAGGGCATCGGCGAGGTGCTGGAACCGCTGGTCGAGGCGCTGTCCGGGTACGAAGAGCGGGTGGGGATCGATTTCTGGCACGGCTCCCTGCGCCACGGCGTGATTGAGGGCATCCGCACTCGCCTGCCGGACATCCGGTTTGTCGACAGCGCCTTGCTCCTCAAGCGCGTGCGTATCGTGAAGTCGACGGCGGAGCTGGCCTGTCTGCGCCGCAGCGCCCACATTACCGGACTTGCCCTGAAAACGGCCGTCGATGCGGTGAGGCAAGGGGTGAGTGACAACGAAATTGCGGCGGTTGGCGCGCAGGCGCTGCTGGCGGCAGGCAGTGAGTTTATGAGCATGCAGCCCATCGTCACCGTCGGAACCCGCAGCAGCATTATCCACACCAATCACAAACGCTTTGCCATCGAGCAGGGCGACCCGGTGTTCCTGGAATTCGGCGCTGCCTGGAAGCGCTATACCGCCCCGATGATGCAGACTGTGGTGGCAGGCGAACCGACGCGGCAAATGCAACGGGTGTTTGACGGCTGCCGGCGCGTGGTGAATGCGTTACTGGATGCGATCCGGCCGGACGTCAGTTTTGACGCCGCTGCCCAGGCCGCGGAACAGGCTCTGGCACCACTGGCGGGTGAAGTGTTCTTCTCCGGCGTATTCGGTTACACCGTCGGCGCGCAGTTCCCGCCATCGTGGGTGGAAGGGTCCGGCTTCATTGCCCGGGGGCAATCTTCCCGTTTCCAGTCGGGTATGGTGTTTCACCTGCCGGTGTGTCTGCGGATTCCGGGGCAATGGGGGATTGGCTGCAGTGAAACCATCGTGGTGACCGACACGGGTGTGGAAACCCTCACCAGCAACCCCTGGTCACTGGGTCAGTCCAGTCGCAGCTCCGTCAGGTAAACGGTGCGTGGCTGGGGCAGCCGGATGACGAAAATGCCCAGCCTGCGGATGTCCGACATATCCATGTTGCGGGTGCGCGGCGCCTCTCTGATTGTGTCGAGACTGAGTGTGAAGCTGTTCTGCCCGGGTTCCAGTTCCAGCTGCGTGTTGAAGCGGTCGCTGTAGGTGTTGGCGTTACGCTCGTGGGCGACATCGTTGATGCGCATCGTCATGGTGAAGCTGTGGTCATGGGGGTTGAATAACGACACCCTGAGCTGGTCATAGCCGCGCCAGTCCGCCGGCAAGTTATCAAGGGATGCGCCGGAGTAGAGTTTGGTGTTCAGTGAAATTTCCAGACTCTGCCGACCGGCCCTTTCGTTGTTCCGGCTATGCAGCGGGGAGGGCGACACCGGCCCACGCCAGAAGCGTGTGGGGTGCTCGTGAGCAAAGTCATACAGTTGTGGCAGCTGGCTGTTGATCTCGTATTGCCTGACGGCCACCACGCCGGCAGCGCCCAGTTCAAACGCTACCAGCGCCAGCGAAATCAGCGCCAGCGCCCGGTTTGGACTGCGGTGGCGGGATCCTGCTGTGAGGATGGGGTGCCAGGCCAGCACCAGCCAGCTTCCCATCTGGTTGCGGAGTACGTCGCGCCAGTCTTCCTGGCGTTCCAGTCCGGATTGCAGCAACTCGATGGTGATCCCGATAGCCAGCACCACGATCGTGACTGTCAGCCACAGGCGCCAGCCCTGCAGCCAGCGCCAGGGCTGAACCGCGTAGGTGGCCAGCCCGAAAAAGATGAGATGGCCAAGATCCCATAAAGCCCGGTCCAGCGGCGTCGACGACCAGTCCGGCCCGCCAACGAAAAACAGCGGAACAATGAGAACAACGCCGGCAGCGGCCAGTGCCTGAAGGACCCGGCCGCTGCGAGGGTTGGGCAGGATGGATCCGTTACCCATCAGCCCCGACTGGTTACTTCCAGCAGGTGGTAGCCAAACTGGGTCTTGATGGGACCGATTACCGTATTCAGGTCACTGCTGAACACGGCCTTGTCGAATTCGGGCACCATCTGGCCCGGGCCGAAAGAGCCCAGATCGCCGCCGTTGCGGCCCGACGGGCAGGAAGAATGCTGCTTTGCCACTTCGGCAAAATCCTGACCGCCTTCGATGGCCTGCTTCAGTTCTTCACATTTTGCTTCGCTGTCGACCAGGATGTGGCGTGCGGTTGCCTGTGTCATGGGTATGGTCCTGTTGGTTCTAATGAATGGATACTTCAGGGTAGGAATGCTGCCCGCCCTGCGGGCCGGAGGCAAGTGCTTTTTATCCGTGTTTCTGCGGCCTCACGGTTGCCGTATTAAATCTGTACAATGCCGCCTTTTCTCTGCCGGCGTATCCGGCCCTCACCAGGCAGGTCAGTTTCTTGATTTCCACCGCCAATATCACCATGCAGTTCGGGGCCAAACCCCTTTTTGAAAACGTATCCGTCAAATTCGGCAATGGCAACCGCTACGGCCTGATCGGCGCCAACGGGTGCGGCAAGTCCACGTTCATGAAAATTCTCGGTGGCGATCTGGAGCCGTCCGCCGGCCAAGTCATGCTGGAGCCGAACATTCGCCTGGGTAAACTGCGCCAGGACCAGTTCGCCTATGAAGACTGCTCGGTCATGGACACGGTGATCATGGGCCACGAGGAGCTCTGGCAGGTCAAGAAAGAGCGCGACCGTATCTATTCGCTGGCGGAAATGAGCGAGGAGGACGGCATGGCCGTGGCGGATCTGGAAGTGCAGTTTGCCGAGATGGACGGCTACACCGCCGAGTCCCGCGCCGGCGAACTGCTGCTGGGCCTGGATATCCCCCTGGAGCAGCACGACGGTCCCATGAGCGCCCTGGCACCGGGCTGGAAGCTGCGGGTTCTGCTGGCCCAGGCGCTGTTCTCCGACCCGGACGTGCTGCTGCTGGACGAGCCTACCAACCACCTGGACATCAACACCATCCGCTGGCTGGAAAACATCCTGGTGGCCCGCAACAGCACCATGGTCATCATCTCCCACGATCGCCACTTCCTCAACAGCGTGTGCACCCACATGGCGGATCTGGACTATGGCGAGCTGCGCCTGTTCCCGGGCAACTACGACGAATACATGACCGCCGCCACCCAGGCCCGCGAGCGCATGTTGTCGGACAACGCCAAGAAAAAGGCGCAGATTGCCGAGCTGCAGCAGTTCGTCAGCCGTTTCTCCGCCAACGCCTCCAAGGCCAAGCAGGCCACTTCCCGCGCCCGCCAGATCGACAAGATCCAACTGGAAGAGGTGAAACCCTCAAGCCGGGTGAGCCCGTTTATCCGTTTCGAGCAGGGCAAGAAGCTGCATCGCCAGGCGGTCACCCTCGACAAGATGAGCAAGGGGTTTGATGACAAGCCGCTGTTCAGGAACCTGAGCCTGCAGGTGGAAGCCGGCGAGCGGGTGGCCATCATCGGTCCCAACGGCATTGGTAAAACCACCCTGCTGCAGTGCATGGCCGGTGCCTACACCCCGGACAGCGGCGAGGTGAAGTGGACCGACAGCGCCGAGGTGGGCTACTTCGCCCAGGACCACACCGCGGACTTCGCCAGCGACGATACGCTGTCGGACTGGATGGCCCAGTGGACCACCGGTGGTGAGCAGCTGGTGCGCGGCACGCTGGGGCGGATGCTGTTCTCCGGCGATGATATCGGCAAATCCGTGCGGGTGATTTCCGGTGGTGAGCAGGGGCGCATGCTGTTTGGCAAGCTGATTCTGCAGAAGCCTAACGTGATGCTGATGGATGAGCCGACGAACCACCTGGATATGGAGTCCATCGAGGCGCTGAACCTGGCGCTGGAGAACTACCCGGGGACGCTGATTTTTGTCAGCCATGATCGGGAGTTTGTTTCTTCTTTGGCTACTCGGATTATTGAGTTGAAGTCGGATGGTATTACCGATTTTAGCGGGTCTTATGATGATTATTTGCGGAGTCAGGGGTACGTTTAAGGTCTCCGGGACTTTGATTGTGGTGATTGTGGTGGTTGTGGGCGGGCGGGGCGGCCTGTCCAAAAACCGCTCCTTCGGCACATCCCTGTGGCGCTTCTGCTCCGCCATCCATGGCTCCGCAAATTTTTGAACAGGCCGCCCCGCCCGCCCACTCAAGCCTCTCAGTGGGCTTCAAGTTTTAAAGAGATAACCGCATGGATGAGATTGAGATTATTAACGCGACCCGTAAATGGGTTGAAGACGTTGTTGTCGGCTATAACCTTTGTCCGTTTGCCAAACGGGAACTGGTTCGGAACCGGGTTCGGTTTGTGGTATCGGAGGCAGTGACGGAAGATGAGTTACTGCAGGCGCTGCACGCCGAGCTTCAGCGGCTTGATGACGAACCCGAGATCGAAACCACTCTGTTGATTCATCCGGGTGTGCTTCGGGACTTTGGCCTCTACAATGAATTCCTGGACGCGGCAGATGGTCTGTTAGCCTACCTGGATATGGAAGGCGTCTACCAGATCGCCAGCTTTCATCCAGATTATCAGTTCGCTGAAACGGAACCTGACGCGGCGGAGAACTACACCAACCGTTCCCCGTTCCCGATGCTCCACCTGTTACGGGAAGCTAGCCTGGAAGCGGCAATTGACAGTTATCCGGACGTAGACGAAATCCCCCAAAGAAACATCGAGCTGATGGAAAAATTGGGCGAAGAAAAAATGCGTAATACGCTCGCAGCGTGTTTCAGTAAAGACATCCCGGGGCGGACAGGGGAGTAGAACAAAGAGCCGGTGGGTCGGGCCGTCCAAAACTGTGCGGAGCCAGGGATGGCGGAGCCCAAGCGCCCCATGGATGGGCTTGAGCGTGTTTTGGACGGCCCGACCCACCGGCGACTGCACGGACTATCAGGCTGGTAGAGGCAACTCCCAAGTAAAACCAGCCCCCACACCAGAAGAGTCGTAAGAAATGGGACTGCTTTTCGAACAAATAGACAGCCAGCCCTCGGTGATCGGTGAGATCACTCTGCGCCGAAGACGCATTCCGGCCATTGGCGATCGGGACATCTATGAGGTGAAACTGGGCGAGGAATTCCTCATGTCCAGCATGTTTGTGGACGCTGAGGTCGCGCTGTCTGACATCGGGCTGGGCGAAACCGAGGGGGATAACCTCAGTGTGGTGGTGGGCGGTCTTGGGCTGGGGTATACCGCCGTGGCCGCCCTCAAGCACCAGCGTGTCAGTGAGTTGCTGGTGGTGGAGTACCTGCAGCCGGTGATCGGCTGGCATCAGCAGGAGCTGGTGCCGTTGGGTAAAGACCTCAATGCCGATCCACGCAACCGCTACATCCACGGCAGCTTCTTTGAGCTGGCCATCGCCGATCCGGAAAACGGGGGCTTTGATCCCGCGGAGCCGGGCAAGCAGTTTGACGCCATCCTGCTGGACATTGACCACTCGCCGCGGGCCTTGCTGCACAATTCCAGCGCCAGTTTCTACACCGCCGACAACCTTCGCCTGATGGCACGTCAGCTGAAGCCCCGGGGCGTGTTTGCCATGTGGTCCAACGAGGGCGAAGATGAGGCATTCATGGCGGTACTGCGGGACGTGTTCATCGATGTGGACTGCCACGTCGTAAGTTTCTTCAATCCGTTCCAGAACAGGGAATCGTTCAACACCGTTTACGTGGCCCGCAAGCCGGGCTGAAAGCCGGAGTTTGTGTGCCTGTGACCACCCATCGAAGCCGACCATTCCGCTCCAGCCAGCGCCTGCCTGATCCGGAGCAGCCGCCGGTGCTGCACGAGTCGGGCGAGGCGGGGGCGCTGCTGGCCGAGTTTATTCACCGCTACCCGAAGCTGATGATTCTGACCGGTGCCGGGGTCAGTACCGATTCCGGCATTCCGGATTACCGGGATGGTGACGGTGCCTGGAAGCGCAAGCAGCCGGTCCAGCACAACGCGTTCATGGAAGACCTTCACACCCGCCGGCGTTACTGGGGCCGCAGCCTGATCGGCTGGCCGGTGATGCGGAATGCCCGGCCCAACCCCTCGCACAATTACATCTGCGAACTGGAACGGCTCAACCACAGCCATCGGGTGGTGACCCAGAACGTGGACCGGCTGCATCAGCAAGCCGGTACCCGGGCGGTAACCGATCTCCATGGCCGCGCCGATGAGGTGCTGTGCATGAGCTGTGGTTATCGCTGCCCGCGGGATGAGGTGCACGACCGCTGTGCCGATCTCAATCCCGGATTCCGACAGTACACCGCCGATACCGCACCGGACGGGGATGCGGATCTGGATGTGGATTTCGCGGATTTCCGGCTGGCGGATTGCCCGAAGTGCGGGGGTATTCTGAAGCCGGATGTGGTGTTTTTCGGGGATTTCGTGCCCAAGGAGCGGGTGGTTTCCGCGCTGGATGCCCTCAAGGCCAGCGATGGCCTGCTGGTGATTGGCTCGTCGCTGATGGTGTATTCGGGGTTCCGCTTCTGTCGCTACGCCACCGAGTGGAACAAGCCCATCGCCACGCTGAATCTGGGGCGTACCCGGGCCGATGAACTGGTGTCGCTGAAACTGAACGCCCGCATCGGCGAGACCCTCAGGGCCTCGCTCGAGCGGTTGTAACGGGTTCGGGGTTCGGGGCGAACCTCAGGCGAGTTTGAGCTGTTTGCGCCACTTATGCAGCAGGAATTCGGTGTCGTGCTGCCAGGGGTGGAAGTTCGGCTTGAAGTAGTCCAGGTACTCCGGAATGATTGCGGTGAACATGCCTCTCGGGCCCCACACGCGGTTCAGACCTTTGGCCCAGGAACGCAGGTTCAGCAACTGCTTGTCTTCGCGCATCAGCTCCACGATAAAGGCGTGGATCGCCACCATGATCAGGGCGGTGATCAGCGCCATGGTGCCCATGCGAATGGCGTAGTCTGCCACGCCCTTGTCGTAGAGCTTCTCATAGGTGTCGAAGGCAACGGCTTTGTGCTCGTTCTCTTCCACGCAGTGCCAGGCCCACAGGGTGCGCATGGAAGGATCGATGGCGTTGACCAGATCCTCGCGCTTCAGCAACTGGGCCGACAGAATGCCGGTGAAGTGCTCCAGGGCCACAGTGGCGGCCAGATGCACGCGCTTGTTGTTCAGCAGCGGCAGGTTCTTCACCGACAGGAAACCGCGGGTCCAGCCTTCCAGCTTCTTGATGTCAAAACCCTGATTGATCGCGCCTTCGTTGAAGTGGCCATGCTCTTTTGCGTGCATGGCTTCCTGACCGATAAAGGCGCCAATGTCTTTCTGCAGCTGCGGATCATTGATCTGGTCGCGTACCGCGCGGACGCTGTCCACGAAGAAACGCTCGCCATCCGGAAACAGCGCAGACAGGGCATTGAACAGGTGCGTCATGAACGGGTCACTGTCGACCCAGTGCCGTGGCACTTCCTCAAAACCGAAGTCCTGGCGGCGTACGGGAAACGATGCGGTTACTGCTGACATGGTGTGACCTCTCTGATTCATTGTTCTACACGATCAACTTTACGGGATAGCCCACTCAATCGGCCGGTTAGAAAGGGACAGAATGTGGTCACAGCTGTAAAACGGTGTGAAAAGAGGAGAAAAGGAGTTCAGAAGAGGGGGGGCGGAAGGCCCAGGGAGACGGCAGACACCGCCTCCCTGGAGGCTTACAGCAGGTTGTAGATAAACACCACCGCAACCGCCACCGGAGTAATGAAGCGAACGGTCACGAACCACAGGTTGAACATCGCCGGCGACAGCGACAGCTCGTTCTCCATGGCCTGGCGGGACATCACCCAGCCGGCGAACAGCGCCACCAGCAGCCCACCCAGCGGCAGCAGGATGTTGGCGGTGAAGAAGTCGAGCAGGTCGAAGATGGTCTTGCCTTCCAGCATCGGGATGAAGCCCAGTGGGGCCACGTCCGCCCACAGGTTCAGGGACAGGATCGAGGCAATACCGAGCGCCCAGCAGACAATACCGGCCACCAGGGTGCTGATCGCTCGGTTCATGCCCTTCTGCTCTTCCAGCCATTCCACAATCGGTTCCAGCAGGGAAATCCCCGACGTCCAGGCGGCGAAGATCAGCAACACAAAGAACAGGGTGCCGAACAGGGTACCCATGGGCATCTGGCCGAACGCCAGGGGCAGGGTCTGGAAGATCAGACCGGGGCCGGCGCCCGGCTCCAGGCCATTGGCAAACACAATCGGGAAGATGGCCAGGCCGGCCAGTAGCGCCACGCCGGTGTCGATGACGGACACCGTGATCGAGGTTTTGGCGATGGAGATGTTTTTCGGCAGGTAGGAGCCGTACGCCATCATCACCGCCATACCGAGACTCAGGGTGAAGAAGGCGTGGCCCAGCGCCACCAGAATGCCCGAGGTGGTGAGTTTGGAAAAGTCCGGCTGGAACAGGAACGCCGCGGCCTGGCCAAAGTGGCCGGTGGTCATGGCGTAGCCCACCACCACCAGCAACAGCACGAACAGGGCCGGCATCAGAATGCTGACCGCCCGCTCCAGCCCTGCGCGCACGCCACGTGCGACCACCACCATGACCATCGCCATGAACAGGGTATGCCAGGCCAGCAGCGTCGTGGGGTTGCTGAGCAGCCCGGAGAAAATGGCACCAACCGCGTCGGCAGACTGGCCGGCGAGCTGGCCGCTGGCGGTGGTGCCAACATAGGAGATGGCCCAGCCGCCGATGACCGAATAGAACGAAAGAATCAGGAAGCCCGCCAGAACGCCGGCGGCGCCCACCAGTTTCCAGGCCGGTTTCAGCCGGTCGCGCTCGGTAATCAGGCGCAGACTGTTGACCGGGCTGCGTCCGCCGCGCCGGCCGATCATGACTTCTGCCATCATGATGGGGATGCCGACAATGGCAATGCAGAGCAGGTACACCAGTACAAAGGCGCCGCCGCCGTTTTCGCCGGTAACGTAGGGGAATTTCCAGATATTACCGAGGCCGACGGCGGAGCCGGTGGCGGCAAGAATAAAGGCGAGGCGCGACGACCAGAGGCCGCGTCTGGCGTTGGCGCCTTCCAGCGCCCCCGGATAGGTGGCCGAACCTGATGAAGTGACAGACATGACGATCTCCTGCGGTACTTGTTTTTGTCAGGGATTAAAAAGAGGAGCTGCAGAAGCCTGCAGCTCCCAAGGGGGATGCACCGGTGTCAGGTTACCCGGTGCAAGCCAACCGCTCAGGCGCCAGCCCGGCACCCGCGGTATGCTTGTGGAACCGTTCTTCCGCCAGTTCGTTGGCGATGGCCCCGGTGGGGCGGCCTGAACGGCTGGAACGGTTGAAAATCTCGGTCAGGGTGTCGCCGATGGTGTCCACATGGGCGCGCACGGTGTCCGGCGTGGCGCCGGTGCGCTCATAGAACACATCGATGATACCGCCGGCATTGATGGCGAAGTCCGGGGCATAGAGAATGCCCCGATCCCGCAGCATGGCGTCGTGTTCCGGGCGCGCCAGCAGGTTGTTGGCGGCGCCGGCAACGATCGGAGCTTGCAGCTGCGGGATGCTGTCGTCGTTCAGCACCGCGCCCATGGCACAGGGGGCCACCACATCCACCGGCAGGAACAGAATGTCCTCCGCGGACGCGGGTCTGGCGCCCAGCTGATCCACTGCCCGCTGCATGTTGTCCTCGTGGATGTCGTAGACCCACAGCTCTGCGCCCGCCTCTTTCAGGTGTCTGGCGAGCCGTAAACCGACGTTGCCAACGCCCTGGATGGCGACTTTCAGGCCACTGAGGTCGCTACGATCCAGCTTGTGCTTCACCGCGGCTTGCAGGCCGATGAACGTACCATAGGCCGTGGCCGGCGACGGGTCGCCGTTGCTGGGGTTGCCGTCGAAGCCGGTGCGGGCGGCAATGCCGGCCACGTGCCGGGTGTGGCGACCCATCACTTTGAGGTCCGGTACGCTGGTGCCCGAGTCCTCCGCGGCAATGTACTGGCCGCCCAGGCTTTCCAGATGGCGGCCCATGGCTTCCATGAGTGCGTCGGTTTTGTCTTTGCGGGGATCGCCAATGATCACCGACTTGCCGCCGCCCAGGTCCAGGTTGGCCAGGGCGGACTTGTAGGTCATGCCCCGGGACAGCCGCAGCACGTCGCGCAGGGCTTCTTCGTCCGTGGCGTAGGGGAACATGCGGCATCCGCCCAGGGCCGGGCCGCGGGAGGTGTTGTGGATGGCCACAATGGCTTTCAGTCCGGTTTCCGGGTCACAGAAAAAGGACAGGTGTTCGTGGTTGTCGAACTCGGGATGGCTGAATACGTTCATGGCGTTTTGCCTCTCGTCCATGGCCACCGCTGCCCTTGTGAGGCCTGCGGCGGCGACTTGATGGAGTGGGCAGCCGGCCTGGGTAGGTGCCGGCCGCCCTGTTTATAGTTTAGACCGCCGCGTTGGCGATTTGCTGATGTTCCCGTGCCTGGGGGTTGAGCTCGGCCCGCCACTGATTGCGCTCCTTGCGGGTGGCCTGGTAAGCGTGCTCTTTCACCGGGCCGTAACCGCGGATTTTTGCCGGCAGGCTGGCCAGGTTGCGGGCGGCCTCGGCGTGATCCGCGCTCAGATGCCGGAGCAGGAAGGCCACGTCGGCCTCGTATTCCCGGATGATCTTGCGTTCCAGCCGGCGGTCGGCGGTGTAGCCGAAGGGGTCCAGCGGGGTGCCGCGCAGGCCCCGGGCTTTCGCCAGCAGGGCGAATACGGTTTCCATCCAGGGGCCAAACTTCATTTTCTTCGGTCGTTCCCCGTTCCTGCCCCGGCTCAGCAGCGGGGGCGCCAGATTGAATTCCAGCTCCACTTCGCCCTCGAACTCTTCCTCAAGTTGCTTGCGCAGGCTGCCATTGCTGAACAGGCGGGCCACTTCGTACTCGTCCTTGTACGCCAGCACCTTCGCGTAGTTCTCGGCAATGGCGCGGAACAGCATCGGGTCGCGGCCTAGCCTGCCGGAAATGGCTTTCTCGGCAGCGCGGACCAGTTTTTCGTAGCGCCTGGCCAGTGCGGCGCTTTGATAGTCGGTCAGGTGGGCCTTGTTGCGTTCGATCAACTGATCGGTGGTTTCCATCACCTGAACCGTCTGTGCACCGGAAGCTTTCGGTGCCGGGAAAGCCAGTGCTCTGACCTTTTCCAGATCATGGGCAGCGCGGCGGCCCCACAGGAAGGCCTGCTTGTTTTTCTCGACGGACACGTTGTTCAGCTCAATGGCACGTTCGATGGACTGGGCACTCAGGGGCAGCAGGCCCTGCTGATAGGCGAAGCCCACAGTGAACAGATTCACCGCCATGCCATCGGCCATCAGCGCCTTGGCCAGACCACCGGCATCGAGGAACCAGCTGCCGTCGGCGCGGCAGGCCTCCCGCACACTCTGCTCCATGGATTCGCCGGGGAACTGGATATCCGGATCGCGGGTGAACGCCGCGGGCATCGCCGGCTCGGCATTGACCACCGCGCGGGAGAAACGGGTGTCCAGTTTCGCCAGGGCGTCGTCGGTGGCCGCGACCATCAGGTCAAACGCCAGCATCAGGTCCGCTTCGCCGGCGGGAATGCGCACCGCGTGAATGTTGTCCTGGCGGTCGCTGATGCGGATGTGGCTGACCACGGCGCCGAACTTCTGCGCCAGGCCGGTCTGATCCAGCACCGACACCCCTTTGCCTTCAATGTGAGCCGCCATGCCCAGCAGTGCGCTGACGGTCACCACCCCGGTGCCACCCACGCCGGTGAGCAGAATGCCGTAGGGGTCGTTGCCGGACACCGGCGTTGGCTCGGGCAGGGCGGGGAAGTCGACGTCGGCGCTGACGCCGGCAGGCTTCTTCAGCTTGCCGCCCTTGACGGTGACAAAACTGGGGCAGAAACCGCGCACGCAGGAGAAATCCTTGTTGCAGCCGGACTGGTCGATGGTGCGCTTGCGGCCGGCGTCGGTCTCCTTGGGCAGAATCGACAGGCAGTTGGACTGGATGCCGCAGTCGCCACAGCCCTCGCACACGTCGGAGTGAATCATCACCCGCTGGTCGGGATCGGCCATGGTGCCGCGTTTACGGCGGCGACGTTTTTCGGCGGCGCAGGTCTGATCGTAGATGATCACCGAGCAGCCTTCGAGCTCCCGCAGTTCCCGCTGAACCGCGTCCAGGTCGTCGCGGTCATGGAAGGTGGTGCGGTCGGCAAAGTCCGCGCGGGACGGGTACTTGTCGATGTCGTCACTGACCACGGCTATGCGGCGAACGCCCTCGCCGTAGAGCTGATGGCTGATCTGCTGCACGCTGAGAGTGCCGTCCACCGGCTGACCGCCGGTCATGGCCACGGCGTCGTTGTAGAGGATCTTGTAGGTGATGTTGGCGCCGGAGGCAATGGCGGCGCGAATGGCCAGCACGCCGGAATGGAAATAGGTGCCATCGCCGAGATTCTGGAACACGTGCTTCTGGCTGGTAAAGGGCGCCTGGCCAAGCCAGGTCACACCCTCGCCGCCCATCTGGGTGAAGGTGTCGGTGCCCCGTTCCATCCAGGTGGCCATGTAATGGCAACCAATGCCGCCCAGGGCACGACTGCCCTCCGGCACCTGGGTGGAGGTGTTGTGGGGACAGCCGGAGCAGAAATGCGGGGTGCGCTCCAGGCGCTCCCGCGGATTGGCGAGGCTGTGTTCTTTTTCGGTGAGGAAGTCCAGGCGTTTCTGCAGGGTGTCGTTGCAGTAGCGGCCATCGAGCCGGGAGGCGATGGCGCGGGCCACCATGGCGGGGGTCAGTTCGGCAATGGTCGGCAGCAGGTCGTGACCGTGGTCGTCCCGTTTGCCGATGACATTGGGCCGTTGGCCATCCTGCCAGCTGTAGAGCTGGGTTTTGAGCTGATCCTCGATCAGCCCGCGCTTTTCCTCCACTACCAGGATTTCTTCCAGGCCGGTGGCAAACTCGTAGATGCCTTCCGGCTCCAGCGGCCATGGCATGGCAACCTTGTAGACGGTCAGGCAGATGGTCTCGCGTTCTTCCTCGCCCAGCCCCAGGTCGGCCAGGGCCTGAATCACGTCCAGATAGGCCTTGCCGGTGGTGACGATGCCGAATCTCGGCTGGCGGGCGGAGTACACCGTGTGGTCGAGCCGGTTGGCGCGGCAGAAGGCTTTGGCGGCCTCCAGTTTGTAGCGGTGCAGGCGTTCCTCCTGCGCCATGGGCTTGTCCGGCCAGCGGGAATTGAGCCCGCCTTCGGGCATCGGGAACTCGCGCGGCAGGCGAATGTTGATGCGGCTGAGATCCATGTTGGCGGAAATGGACGAATCCATGTTCTCCGCCAGTGCCTTGAAGCCCACCCAGCAGCCGCTGAAGCGGGACATGGCCCAGCCATACAGGCCCATGTCCAGAATGTCCTGGATGCCCGCCGGGTTCAGTACCGGCATACCGGCATCGAGAAAGGCGTAATCGCTCTGATGGGGCAGGGTGGACGACTTGCAGGCATGGTCGTCGCCGGCCACGGTCAGCACGCCACCAAAACGGGAGGTGCCGGCTGCATTGGCGTGTTTGAAGACATCGCCGGTGCGGTCGACGCCCGGGCCCTTGCCGTACCACAGGCTGAACACGCCATCGTATTGGGCGCCTTCGAAAATGTTGACCTGCTGGGCGCCCCAGACCGCCGTGGCACCCAGGTCCTCGTTGATGCCCGGCAGAAAGTGGATGTTCTGTTTTTTCAGATAATCGCGGGCTTTCCACAGCACCTTGTCGAAACCGCCCAGGGGCGAGCCGCGGTAGCCGGAAATGAAGCCGGCGGTATTGAGGCCGTTGGCGCGATCAAGCTGGGCTTGCAACAGGGGAAGGCGGGCCAGGGCCTGGCTGCCGTTCATGTAGACAGTGCCGGAATCTTTTTCCCAGACATCATCAAGGCTGACGGGACGCAGCCCGTTGGGGGTGCGTGAATCATGTGGCATGTGTGAAATCCTCTCCCACCTGGCCGGATCTCGGCATGAGCGGGTATCTTGTTCTTGTCGTCCGGCTTTTGGCCGGCGGTTTGATTTCAGGCGTCCCGGTGCTCCTTTCCGGAGTGCCCTTTTGGGGCTGGACGAAAAATAAACTAGCCGCGATTTACGTTAACGTCAACGATAAAATTTAAGTTGTTAGACTCAGGTGCCATATCCCGGATCTGCTTATCGTAAAACGGTTCTAGCAATCATCGGGTTAGGGGTGTTGGCTGTTTTATAATCAACCTACAGCGTCTGGCTCAGGGATTCTGAGTGGAGAAAGGTTATGAAACGGCTCTTTTATCTGGTCGACACGATCGACAGTGTCGAAAGCATCTCCGAAGATCTGCACGAGCGTGGTATTACTGACTGGCGGTTTCACATCTTCAGCAAGGACGAGGCGGGCCTGTATACCCATCGCCTGCACTCCGCCAGCGTGCTCGATAAAACCGACCTGCCACGGTTCGTTGAACGGGGCATGATCATAGGCAGTCTGTTTGCGTTGTTTTTTGTCGTGCCCATGGCGATGTGGGGCGGCTTCGGCTGGCCACTGTCGGCCTACGTGGCGATGGGGGTTTTTGCCGTCATTGCGGGTGGCTGGCTGGGCGGTTTTGGCGGTATCGGCACCGAGAACTACCGCATCCGCAAATACCACGGTGATATCGAAGCCGGGCGCCACCTGATCATGGTGGATGTGCCCAAGGCTGATACGGTGCAAATGAAGGAACTGATGGCACTGAACCATCCGGAAGCCGAGTTGCAGGGCGAGGGCAGCAGCTTCAACAATCCGTTTGCCGCGGCGGACGGTCGGGTGCACATAGTGCATTAGTCGCAGATGACGGGCTTCTTCGGAAACTACCTATACGCTGGCGGGGGATTCTGACTTAGTTTCCGTTGATGTCTGTCGCTTCCTACCCTTATCAGCTCCAGCCAGCCAAGGTGCGCCTTGAGTTTGTCAGGCTGCTTCCCATCTCGTTGTTTGTGGTGGCGTTTGGCGCTGCCTTTGGTCTGGCCGCCACCCAGAAAGGCCTGGAGCCACTGCAGGCTCTGCTGATGAGTGCGACGGTATTTGCCGGAGCGTCCCAGTTTGCCGCCGTCGACATGTGGGGGGGCGAAGTCTCGGTGCTGCCGCTGATTGCCGTGGTGTTCGCCATCAATTCCCGCCACCTGTTGATGGGCGCCTCGCTGTACCCCATGCTCAAGGATCTGCCGCCCAGACAGCGCTATGGCGTGTTGCTGCTGCTGACCGACGCCAACTGGGCGGTGTCTGCCCAGGAGTACCAGCGTGGCCGCCGCAACCTTGAAGTGATTCTTGGCGGTGGCCTGGCGCTGTGGCTGGCGTGGATTATCGGCACCCTGATGGGGGTGTACTTCGGCCGGTTGCTCCAGGACCCGCAAAGCCTGGGGCTGGATATGGTACTCGGCTGCTTCCTGCTGGCCATGGCCCTGGGTGGCTCCAAGTCGCCACGGATACTGACGGCCTGGGGAGTTGCCGCCGCTGCTTCGCTGGTGGCCTACTGGTATTTGCCTCCGCACACTCATGTGGTGGTGGGCGCGTTGGCCGGTGGTGTGGTCGGCCTGTTCTGGCTGGACAGGAAGCCGGTATGACGGTCGAAACCACCACCTCCGGCATACTGCTGCTTATCGTCATCATGACGGTAGTGACGCTGGCAACCCGCTATGGCGGCGTGTTCGCGATGTCGTTTGTGCGGATCAGTCCGCGCATCGAAAGTTTTATCAACACCATGGCCAGTTCGGTACTGATTGCCATTGTGGTGCCCATGGCCTTTGACGGCGACGCGGGTGCCCGGGCCGCGCTGGCCACCACCGCGGCCGTCATGCTGGTATTGCGCAAACCTCTGCCGGCCATTGGCGCCGGTATCGCAGCGGCGGCAGCCGTCCGATACCTCGTCTGAGGGGTGCAGCCCCGGTCTGTCAGGAACGATCCTCGCCTCAGGGGGCGGTTTCGGACATTGGATTGGTGTTGCGCAAACCCAGTTCCCCGATGCCCGGTAACTTGATGCCAAGGCCCAGAGGATTCACGCCGAGCGACAGGCCCAGCACGTTCACTTCCAGCCCTTCGCGAACGCCCGCCAACAGACCGACATAGCCGCCGAGGGATATCTGATAGCCCGAGCCACCGGGAACGGGCGCGGCCATACGGTCGCCCAGGTAATCCTTGCCAATGGCATGATTGGGCAAGGCCACTTCAAGTCCTGGGGTTTCGCGGATGATCCAGGCCACGAAGGTATTGCTGTTCGGTCCCGGCCAGGCGTCGTATTCGGTCGGGTAGGGGTAGGTATGTACCGCGTCGTATATGGCGGGGATCAGCTCTTCCGCGTCTTCACCGCGAATGTCGGCGTATAGGACTGGCTCGGCGCCATACCATCGGCGATCAGGGTCACCGGGTCGGGAGCTGACCACGTAACGGCGCCAGCCAGTGACCTCGTGAACAAGATACTGGTCAGCCCCCCGCTCCTTGGTGCTGATCCAGGTGTGAACCGCAAAGTAGCCGCGCCAGCTCCAGGCCCGGGCGCCGTAGACCTGAATAATGGCTTCCTCGGTTTCTGAGGCCAGGGGCGCGATGCCGGCACTGTCCCGGGACGCGCTCTGCCAGCTTTCGGCGCTCTGCAGGGTACCGCTGGTCGCCAGCAACAGGGGGCCGGTCAGCAGCAGGAGGAGGCCACTGAAACACCAGGCGGATAGCTTGAAAAAGCCTCTCACTCAACTGGTCCTGAGGGTACGTCGTCGGATAACGGCGACCACCTGATTCATCAACTCCCGTGCCTCCCCGTCGTACAACAGGTGAAACTTCTCTCGCTGTATGTTGCGGTCATGGGAGGTATCGGAGCTTGCAGTGTCTTTGAGCAGGTCCATGTACTGACAGGCGGCAAGGTGCGCCTTGATCTCGGTATCGATCATTTTGGTAACCAGCGAATCCACCTCCTCGTGACAGAACGGTCGGTTGCGGTTCAGCGCGTTTCGCGCCTCCAATGCGGCATTCCGGGCCTCCAGTCTCAGCTCCCCGGCGGTTTCACCGGCTTCTACTGAGCGCAGGAACATGCCGAGGCGATCGTGCAGTAACCACAACTGGGGCCAGATCACATCGTACGCTGCTTTCTCGACAGCAAACTGATCAGATTCCGCAGTGGCTGACCCGGTGGCGAGCATCGGCGGAGTCGTGCCGTTGAACTGATTGATCCTCAGCTCGTCCATGTCTCGCCAGAGCGTTTCGGTGCGCTGTTTGAGCTGGTCGTCAAGGTGGGTCTGGGTGCGCCTGGCGTTTACCGCGTAGATAAGCGTCGCCACCGCCACAATAATGGCGATGACAGATAGCATAATGGCGGCGCCGTCATTCTCGATGAGGCTGAGTAGCTGATCCGTATCCATGGTGTGTCGCCCTGGTCCTTTGCCTGAATCTGGATTTGCGAAAATATCAGGTAATCCCCGATCAGGTAATCCCCGATCAGGTTATTACAAGACAGTATAAATATTAACCGGTTTTCTCCTGCCGGAAGGGCAATGCGCTTCTGGCGTCTTCGAAATAGTCGTGCACATGGTCGGCCTCCTCCCGGGTAAATCGTTCAATTGCCTCCCGGAACCCCGGGTGGCGGACGCCATGCCATGAGTGGGTGATCACCGGTTCGAAACCGCGGATGAGTTTGTGTTCGCCCTGAGCGCCGGCATCGAACGTAGTCAGGCCCAGTTCAATGGCCAGTTCTATGCCCTGGTAATAGCAGGTCTCGAAATGCAGGAAGTCGTATTCTTCCAGGCAGCCCCAGTAGCGCCCGTACAGGGTGTCGTCGCTGTTCAGAAAGAGCGCGCCGGCGATCATGCGGTTATTCCTTACTGCCATCACGATGTGCAGCTGGGTCGGCATTTCGCGGCACAGCTGGCGGAAAAAACGTTCGTTGAGGTAGGGCCGTTGGCCGCGTTTGAGGTAGGTGGCCTGGTAGAACACATAGAACGCAGAGAGCGCGTGATCCGGCATATCTGTACCGGAGAAGTGCCGGAACGACACGCCGGATTCGCTGACCTGCCGGCGCTCCTTGCGAATGGCTTTGCGCTTGCGCGAGGTCAGCTCGGCGAGAAAATCATCGAACACCCGATAGCCGCGGTTGTGCCAATGAAACTGGCAGCCGAGCCGGTGAAGCCCGCCGGGTCGCTGGAGTAGCTGTTGATCGCCCGCGTCCGGGAACAGCAAATGCCAGGAGTGCGCCCCGAGTGATTCGCAGGCACTGTCGAGGAGCTGGTGGAGCAACTCCGGCGTCAGCCTGCTGCGCAGGGTGTCGCTCAGCAGCAGGCGTGGACCCTGGCAGGGAGTAAAGGGCACCGCAATCAGCAGCTTGGGGTAATAGTCCTCGCCGTAATGCTGGTAGGCGTCGGCCCAGGCCCAGTCAAACACGTACTCGCCCCGGGAATGGCTCTTCAGCCACGCCGGTGCTACTCCGGCGAGCCGACCGTTCAGCCAGAACGTGAGATGAGCCGGTGTCCAGCCGGTCTCGGTGGTCGTGCTGCCACTTGCTTCCAGCGCCCGCAGAAACCGATGCTTCAGAAACGGGTAGGTGCCGGGGCAAAAGGCATCCCAGTCACTCTCCGGGATGTCCTCGATGGACGTGCAGAAACGAAGAAGGGGAAAAGGGGAGCCGGGTTCGGCCATGGTCGGGCAATCTCCTTGGTGGTACCCATTTACCATACGCCAGAACCCGGCATCTGATCACTGTTGGGTGCAAACTTCCCCGGCAGTGAAAGCGTCATGATTACTGATCGGCGCAGCGTTCCTGCATTTTCGCCTGCCACTTTTCCATCTTCGCGGCGCGTTTCTCTTTTTTCTCCTGGCGGATATCGTCCCAGATCTGCCGTTGCTCGTCGGTCAGCTTCAGCCGATCCGCCATGTCAGCGTGGCGTTTTTCCTTTTTCGCCTGGTATTTCTTCATGCGGGCTTCGCGGTTCTCCGGGCTGAACTTGCCAGCGCCTTCGCGCATCTGCTCACACATTTCCGCTGTGTTGTGCTTGCCGTGGTGGCCGCCGTGTTTGTCGCCATGGTTGCCCGCGAAAGCCTGCGGGCTGGCCAGCAGCGCAGCCGACAGGACGGCACTGGCCAGAAACAGGGAAGTTTGGCGTTTGCTCATCGTTGTTACCTCTTGCTCGTTGATTGGGCGGCGGGTGCAGCCCTTTGACCGTGATGACCATGCTAACGGACAAACCTGTCAGCCGGTGTCAGTGCCGTGTAAAGGTTGTGCAAAGGAAAATTGCCTGAAAAAGACACCACAGGCCAACGTGTTAGACTGGGTCTGGTTAAACGGGAGGATGTGCATGCAGAACAGGGTATTGCTGGTTGAAGACGACGATGAACTGCGGCAATTGCTGGCCCGCTATCTGACCAGTCAGGGGTTCAGTGTGCGGGAGGCCGCCACCGGAAACGACGGGCTGTCGCTGGCTCGAGGCCAGAACTGCGATATCGTGGTGCTGGATATTATGTTGCCGGACATCAACGGCCTGGATGTGCTGCGCGCCCTGCGGGCGGAAACTCACCTGCCCGTGGTTCTGCTGACCGCCCGTGGTGATGAAACCGATCGCATCGTCGGGTTCGAAGTTGGTGCCGATGATTACATCCCCAAGCCCTGTAACCCCCGGGAACTGGTCGCCCGCCTGCAGGCCCTGCTGCGCCGGATCGCCTGGGACCAGGCCGTGGACGTGGATGCTTCCAGAATCTACGGTGATCTGCGTGTCGAGCCTGCCCATCGGCGGATCTACCAGAATGACCAGCCACTGGAGCTGACCGCGACCGAATACGAAGTGCTGCAGGTGCTGCTCGCCCATGCCGGCAGCGTGGTGCGCAAAACTGACCTGATGCAGTGGGCTCTGGGTCGGCGTCTGGAAGCCCATGATCGCACCCTGGATATGCACATCAGCAATCTTCGCAAGAAGCTCGGCAATGACGAGCCCCCCCGAATCGAGACGGTGCGCGGTCTGGGATACAGTTACCGGGTGCCGGTATGAAAAAACGCATGATGTTCCCCTTGTTCTGGCGGATTTTTCTGTCTATCTGGCTGGCCATGGCCATCACCATGCTCATCAGCAATGTCGCTACGCGTGCGCTGATGGACCGTGAGCGGGCCTCCATCGAGCGCCAGGTCGGGCTGAGAGAGTTGGCGCTGGAGGCACTTACCGTGAGGCAGCAGGAGGGGCGTGGCGCGGCCTGGCGATTCCTGAGGGGGCAGGGCGAGCGCCTCGAGCTGCATCTGCTGCTGGTGGAAAATGACGAACAGGAGGGCCGCTTGCCAGCGTCGATCCGCGAGCGTCTGGAGTCAGGCTGGTATCGCCAGCGCCCGGCGGTGATCGATGTTGCCGAAGGCTACCGACTGGTGGCCTGGCCGCGGATGGACGGAGAGGGCTGGCTCGATCCGCGCTTTTTCCGGGTGCTGGAAATGGCGCTGGCGTTTGTGCTGATAACCCTGGCGTGCTGGTGGATTGCGCGACTGGTGTCACGGCCGCTCCGGCATATGGAGACCACCGCCCGGGACATCGCCGGCGGCAATACCCAGTTGCGGGTCAGCGAGCGCATTGCCGGTCGGCGGGACGAAGTCGGGCAGTTGGCGGCGGCCTTCAATGCCATGACCGAGCAATTGTGCAGCCTGCTGGACCGGCAGAAACACCTGCTGCGGGACATTTCACACGACCTGAGAACGCCGCTCACCCGGCAGCGCATTGCCATTGAACTGGCCAGCGAAAACAGCATGGATGAAGACCTGATGGCCAGCATCCTCAGGCAGAACGAGCGCCTCGAAGCCATGACTTCACAGATTCTCACGCTCTATCGGGTGTCCGAGGAGGGCCGGGATATCCCGCGTGAGGCGGTTCAGCCGGTGACGATCATCAACGATGTGCTGCAGGATGCGGCCGACTACGCCGAGCATCGGGGCGTGGACTGCCGGCTGGTGGTTGAACCCGGTTGCCCGGGGGTGTCGGTGCTGGGGGATCAGGGGCTGCTGCAGCGGGCCTTCGACAACATTGTCCAGAATGCGCTGGATCACACCAGCCCGGGTCATGCGGTTCACCTTCACATGCACAAGCGGGAGGGTTCACTGGTGATGGCCATCGAGGATGAGGGGCCGGGCGTTCCGCCCCGGATGCTGCCCCATCTGTTCGAGCCGTTTTACCGCGGCGACAAGTCCCGGGGCGGCAACGGCTGGGGGCTCGGGCTGGCCATTGCCCGGGACATCGTGGCGGCCCACGATGGTGAGATCCGCGCAGAGATCGGTGCGTCAGGCGGACTTCGGGTGACCGTCACCCTGCCGGTCTTTACCGACATCAGCTGAGTGGCGGGGAACTTTGAATGAGTAAGGATTACCCGGTTCCTGCCGGATACCTTGAACGGGAAACGGAGATAAAGAAAAGCCGATTTATCGCCCGCGTGGCCCGGGTGGACAGCCGTGACGAGGTAAAAGCCTGGCTTGAACAGGCCCACAAGGACCACCCGGACGCCCGGCATATCTGCTGGGCCTACCAGATTGGCAGGCCGGGAGCCGCAGCTGAAGCGGCGATGAACGACGATGGCGAGCCCTCCGGTACCGCAGGTAAACCCATTCTTAATGTTATCCAGCATAAAGACATGGGCGACGTCCTGGTCATGGTCATCCGTTACTTCGGGGGCGTGAAGCTCGGGGCCGGAGGCCTGGTCAGGGCCTACGCCGGCGCGGCGGAAAGTGTTCTTTCGGCCGTTGATCGGATTGCGCAAAAGACCATGGAAACAGCAGATGTGAGCATGGGGTTTGCGGACGAACAGCCGCTGCGACACTGGTGCGAGACCCATGGCGCATCGGTGGAATCGATCAGTTACGGTACTGAGGTTTCGGCGCGGGTACGGCTGCCAGCGGACGAGACGGCAGACTTGGCGGCCTTCTGCGAGGCCCTGCAACTCGATTACCGTTTTGAAAGGTAGGGAGCCTTCGCTACATCCCTGACCATGGGGTGTGCGTATACTGGACTAAAGCAACCAGACATGAGGTGCACTATGACAATTCGCTTGGTGATGGCAGTCCTGATGCTGCTGCTTCTGGCTGGATGCGCCAGCAAATCGGTAACGGACTACGATTCCGGCACTGTATTCGGAAACTATTCGTCGTGGGCCTTCGCGGAGACTCAGAGTGACGATGCGGCCTTTGAGTCACTGGATGGAAGCCGCATCCGGGCAGCGGTGGAGCGTGAACTGAACCGCAAGGCCATGACCAAGGTCAGCGCGGATGACGCCGATTTGCTGGTGACCTGGGAAATTGTCGAAGAGGAACGGCTCGAGCGCTCCGGAGTAGGGCTCGGACTGGGCCTCGGGCATGGCAACTTCGGCTGGGGTGTGGCCACGGCACCGCCCATTCGCGAAGTGCAGGAAGGCAAGCTGGTGGTTGAGCTTGCCGACGCCGAGAGCGAACGGGTGATCTGGCGGGCGGCCAGCCGTCGTTATCTCAACGAGGACCAGTCACCGGAGCACCGTCGCGAATTGATAGACGAAGTGGTCGCGGACATGTTTTCCAAGTACCCTCCCGGGCTGGAATAGGTTCCCGCGGGACTGACCCGGAGACCTGACGTTACTCAGCAGAATCGGAGTGAGCATGAAGTCGAAATCCGCCGGCGGTCTGGTTTTCTCCACTGAGCAGGGCCGTATGTGCCCGGATTGCCGCCGCCCCGTCGCTGACTGCACCTGTGGTCAGCCTTCCCCGCCGGCCGGCGATGGCATAGTACGTGTTAGTCGTGAAACCAAAGGCCGCAAAGGTAAGGGAGTGACCCTCATCACCGGCATTCCGCTGGCGGAAAAAGAGCTGAAGGCGCTTGCCAAGGTGCTCAAGGCCAAGTGCGGAACCGGTGGCACTGTCAAGGATGGCATTGTCGAGATCCAGGGCGATCAACGGGATATCCTCGTGCCCCTGCTGCAGGCCAAAGGCTGGACCGTCAAGCGGGCCGGTGGCTGATGGTATAACACCTCATGCCGGTTTCCGGCGGTACAATGGGGCTGATCCACAAAGGCTCTTACAGGGCAAACGCGTAGCGGAGGATAGGAATGCACGTACTGGTGCTGGGTGCAGGTGTGGTTGGCGTCACCACCGCCTGGTTTTTACGTCAGCAGGGCCATCAAGTCACGGTGGTGGACCGCCAGAGCAAGGCCGGTCTTGAAACCAGCTACGCCAATGGTGGTCAGATTTCGGTGTCCCATGCCGAGCCCTGGGCCAACCCTTCAGCGCCCCTGAAAATCCTGCGCTGGCTGACCCAGCCGGATGCCCCGCTGCTGTTCCGGCCACGCCTGGACCCCGCCCAGTGGCGCTGGGCCATGGCCTTTCTCAAGGAATGCACCTCCGCGCGCGCCGCTCACAATATTCGCCAGATGGTGAACCTGGGGACCTACAGCCGAGCGCAGTTGCAGGCCCTTCGCAAGGAGGCCGGCCTCGAATACGATCAGCTGGAAAAGGGCATCCTGCATTTTTACACCAACCCGAAAGAGTTCGACGCTGCACTTGAGCCGGCCCGGCTGATGCGTGACCTCGGCTGTGACCGCCAGGTGATTGATGCCGCCCGTGCGGTCGAACTGGAACCTGCTCTGGCCCCGATCCGCGAGCGGATTGCCGGGGCAACCTACACGTCCGAAGACGAGTCGGGTGACGCCAGAAAGTTCACACAGGCACTGGCCGCTAAGGCCGAAGAGGCCGGTGTTACGTTTATGTATGGCAGCGAGATACTGGGTTTCGAGCGGACCCGTGAGCGCATTCTGGGAATACAAATCCTGCGCGAGGGACGGCACGAAACCCAGCGAGCCGATGCGTACGTACTGAGCCTCGGCAGTTTCAGCGCAATACTGGCGCGTCAGCTGGGCCTGTTCCTGAACATCTATCCGGCCAAGGGGTATTCCATCACCGTGCCGGTGAAGAATGAGGCCGCGGCCTTCAAAGTCAGCCTGACGGATGACGAATACAAGCTGGTGTATTCGCGGCTGGGGGATCGTATCCGGGTGGCAGGAACGGCCGAACTCAATGGCTACAGCCGCAATCTGGACTACACCCGTTGCCGCGCCATCGTTCGCCGTACTGCTGAAATCATGCCTGAGGCGGCGTACTGGGATGAGGCGGAATTCTGGGCGGGTTTACGCCCGGCGACGCCCTCCAATGTGCCGTATATCGGCAAAAGCCACTTTGGCAATCTGTACCTGAATACCGGGCACGGCACCCTGGGCTGGACCCATTCCTGCGGCTCGGCGGCGGCAATCGCTGATATTATTGCCGGTCGCAGACCGGACGTGGATTTCACCTTCTCAGGTATTTAGGTCCCTCCCCGAACACAAACAGCGCGGCGCGTTTGGCCCGATGTGCGGTGTACCTGTCACTCACGGGTAATAGACTGTCACCAATCTGTGATCTCCATCACAAAATGTGGTCGATCCCTATCGGCCTCAGTCCAATAAACCGGAGAGCAGAATGGACAAACAACGGCGTGTGGTGCTCAAGGGCCTTGCCGCTACCTCTCTTGGCGCACTCTCTGCCTGTGGGGGTAGCTCCTCAACACCTGATGGCGCAAGTGTGGATTCGACCCCCGGCGACGTGGCGGGAGACAGCCAGTCCTTTCCGGCGGTCGCGTTCAATCATGGCATAGCTTCCGGCGATCCCCTATCAGACAGAGTGATTCTGTGGACCCGTATCACCCCGACGGAATCCCTTGCCCGAGACGCAGGGACCATTCCGGTCCGGGTAACGGTTGCACGTGACCGCGACATGCAGGAGAAAATCGGCATTGTAAGCGCCACAACCGGAGCCGAGCAGGATTTCTGCGTCAAGGTGGATGTGGCGGGGCTGATGCCCGACACCTGGTACTACTATCAGTTTTCGGTCGGTGACCAGGCTTCCGCCGTGGGTAGAACCCGAACGTTTCCGGAGTCGGGCACATCGGCAGAGCGCGCCAGGTTTGCTGTGGTGTCCTGCTCGAATTATGCCTTCGGTCTTTTTTCTGTATATAAAGCCGTCAGCGAACAGAGTGACCTGGACTTTATTCTGCACCTGGGCGATTACATCTACGAATACGGGCCCGGCGAATACGGTGACTTCCCGGGGCGCGAACCCTTGCCGGCACATGAAATCCTCGACCTGGCGGACTATCGCCAGCGCCATGCTCAGTATAAAACCGACAGTAATCTGCAAGCAGTACACCAGCAGTTTCCGATGATCTGCATCTGGGATGATCATGAGTCTGCCAACGACAGTTACGTTGACGGTGCAGAAAATCATGACGAGGCGACCGAAGGCGCCTGGGCTGACCGACGGGCGTCAGCCATTCAGGCCTACTTCGAGTGGTTGCCCATCCGCGAGGTGAGTACCGAAGTTGGTCGGATCTGGAGACGCTTCGAGTTCGGAAACCTGGTTGATCTTTTCATGCTGGACACCCGCCTGGAGGGACGGGACATGCAGGCCTCTTCCCCTGCGGATCCCGCCCGTTTCGACGATGATCGACGCATAATGAGTGAGCGGCAGATGAGCTGGCTCAGGGAAGGGCTAGCAGCATCCGGTGCGCACTGGCGGATGATTGGTCAGCAGGTCATGTTTTCCGAGCTGAACCTTGTCCGGACGCTGGATGCGGCCCGCACACTGGGGCTGGCGGATATATCCGCATTCAATGGCCAGTTGCTGTCATTGAATGTGGATCAGTGGGACGGCTATGTGGCCGATCGGGAAGCAATTCTGCAGACTCTCGCCGGGGAAGGCATCGATAACACGGTGTTTTTCACCGGTGATATACACACCTCCTGGGCCAATGAGGTCTACGCGGACTCGGGTAATCTGCTGGAAAACTCGCTGACCGGACCGCTTGCCGCGGAGTTTGTAACGCCTTCAGTTACTTCACCGGGTTTTCCCGCAGAGATTGCCGTGCTCGCTGAAGCTGCGGTTCAGCTGGCCAACCCTCACATGAAGTATGTGGAGCTCAAATCACCGGGTTTCATTCTTGTCGACGTGACGACCCAGCGCACTCAGGCGGAGTTTCTTTATGTGCAGAGCATTTCCAGTTCCGACCAGCTCGGGGAAATTGATCCTGGCATGAGCAAGGTGGTCGGAGTCGATAGCGGGAATAGCCGCATCTATCAGGACCGTGCCCGATCGGCGCCAAGAGCCGTTCGCACCGCCCTGCTCCAACCGCCCGTGCGTAATGCCGTAAGTTAAGGAGTGAATGATGTCCCGATCCATTATTCCCGTGGGTGACCGCTGGAAGCGCCGCGACGTTCTGAGAACCCTGTTTTTTACGGCTGGAGCGGTGGGTTCTGCCTCCTGGCTGTCCGGCTGTGGTGGTTCCGGCTCGTCCGGTTCGATCCTGCCGCCGTCAACGGATGCAGGAGAGGCGCCCGCCGGGGATGTCTTGCCCGAGACCACCGAGAGACTTCTGGGTCGCTTCAGAAATATTGGCCCGCTGAGAGAGCCGGACATTCATGGTGTTCGCACGCCAGAGGGGTTCGCCACCCGTATTGTGGCAATTAATGGTGAGCTGCCACAGCCGGAAGGCATGGCGGTGAGTGGCCCCCGCACGGGCGGCATTGGTAATCGACCTTGGCACATCTTCCCGGACGGCGGTGGTGTGGTATCCCGTGAGAACGGCGGCTGGATCTACATCAGCAACAGTGAAGTGCCCGGCGTAGGCAGTATTGGCTTCACGTTTCCCCGGCTGGCGGACCTTACCAATGTCATTGAGGAGTTCACGCCAGGTCTTGCCCAGGTGGGCACGCTGGTCTTTGACCCGGATGGCACGCTAGTTGATTCCTATACTATTCTCACCGGCACGACATTCAATTGCGCCGGCTGTGTAACGCCCTGGCAAACGTGGCTGTCGTGCGAGGAATTCCCCAATGGCCAGGTCTGGGAATGTGATCCTTACCAGCCCGGTGAGGGGGTGCCGAGACCGACTCTGGGCTATTTCTCCCACGAGGCAATTGCCATCGATCCGGGTGAGCGCATTCTCTATCTCACCGAAGACATGCCGGATGGACGATTTTACCGTTGGATTCCGGATCCCTCTGACTGGCCAGAGGGCAGCGACAGGGCTGCGCTGCAATCGGGTCGCTTGCAGGTTCTGGCAGTGGGTGGGGGCGGTGTGGCGGCTGCTCTGGATGCCCCCCAGGCGATTACCTGGATTGATGTCCAGAATCCCCATGAGCCCCAGCACCAGAACCGGATGCCTGAGTCAACGGTCTTCGACGGCGGCGAAGGGGTCTGGTTCTTCAAGGGGGTCGTCTATTTTGCGACCAAGGGCGATGACCGGATCTGGGCGGTGGACACGCTGGCCCAGACCATTGAAGTCCTCTATGACCGGGCCACCGCCGTTGCGCCCAATGACATTCTCTCCGGCGTCGATAATCTTTTCGTCACCTCGCAGGGAGACATTCTCGTGGCAGAGGATGGGGGCGATATGCAGGTGGTGGTCATCCTGCCCAATGGCACCCTGAAACCACTGTTGCAGATTGTCGGGCAGGACGCCTCCGAAATCGCTGGCATCGCTTTCTCGCCGGATGGCGGCCGGATGTACTTCACGTCGGACCGGGGGGGAAGAAATGGTCTGGGTGGGTTTACCAACGGGTTGGGAATGGTTTACGAGCTGATTCTCCCCGAAGATCTTTGAGGTAATAAAGGGGCCAGATGAATGCCCTCATCTGGCCCCTCGATTTTAATTCAGCTGGTCGCGGATCAGCTTCTTGTTGATTTTGCCCACGCTGGTTTTCGGAATATCCTCAACGAAATCGATCTGCGCGGGAATGGCCCACTTGTTGATCTCGCCCGCGTCGACGAACTGCTTCAGGTGCTGCTGGATGTCTTCCAGAGAGGCGTCTTCGCCCGGTTTCAGCGTGACCAGCGCGTGGGGGCGTTCTCCCCATTTTTCGTCCGGTACGCCCACCACCGCAGCGCCATCAACCGCCGGGTGCTGACTGATCAGGTTTTCCAGATCCAGTGATGACAGCCATTCACCGCCGGTCTTGATCACATCCTTGATGCGATCCTTGATCACCAGGGTGTTGTCCGGCTCCATGCTGGCGACGTCACCGGTGTGCAGCCAGCCACCCTGCCAGAGCTCCTGACCTTTCTCCGGCTCTTTGAAGTAGCTCTGGGTCAGCCAGGGTGCGCGGGCGACCACTTCGCCCTTGGCTTCGCCGTCATGGGCCACCGGGTTGCCGGACGGATCCACAATTTCCAGTTCGACCATGGGCACCGCAATACCGGTTTTCACCCGCTTGGCGGTCTGTTGTTCCAGCGGCAGTTCCAGATCTTCCGGCTTCAGGTGGGTGGCACTGAGCAGCGGGCAGGTTTCGGACATGCCGTAACCGGTGTACATGCTGATGCCCAGCCTGGCGCCGGCATCACACAAGCCTTTGGTGAGCGCGCTGCCGCCGATCAGTACGTGCCAGTTGCTGAGGTCCGCGGTCTTGATGGATTCGGTGCCCATCATCATCTGCATGATGGTGGGTACGCAGTGCGAGAAGGACACCTTGTGCTCTTTGAGCAGATCCACCAGCAATTCTGGCTCATAGCGGCCCGGATAGACCTGCTTGATTCCCATCATGGTCGCGGCGTAGGGCACCCCCCAGGCGTGTACGTGGAACATGGGCGTGACCGGCATATAAACCGTCGACGAGCGCAGCAGAGGCATCTCGTCGTAAGCGGACAGCGAGCCGGTCATGGCCAGGGTGTGTAGCACCAGTTGGCGGTGGCTGAAATACACACCTTTGGGATTGCCGGTGGTGCCGGTGGTGTAGAACGTGGTGGCAACGCTGTTTTCGTCGAAATCCGGGAAATCGAAATGGGTTCCGGCGTTTGCCAGCATCGATTCGTACTCGCCGGCGGTCGCCAGATCAGTGGCCTTGGCGGTGTTCTCGTCGGTCAGCTGGATGTAGCTTTTGACCGTTTTGATCTCGTCTTTGACACCTTCCAATATGGGCAGGAAGTCATCATGCACCAGAACCACGTCGTCTTCAGCATGATTCATGGTGTACACGATCTGTTCCGGCGACAGGCGCACGTTAATGGTGTGCAGCACTGCGCCGATCATGGGCACGGCAAAAAAACACTCCAGGTAGCGGGGCGTGTCCCAGTCCATCACCGCAACCGTATCACCGGGCTTCACGCCGGCGTCGGTGAGGGCATTGGCAAGGCGATGAATGCGCTCCACCAGATCGGTATAGGTGTACTTGCTGCGATTGGCGTAAACGATTTCCTGGTCCGGAGAGTACCTGGGGCCGGACAGCAGCAGTTGCTTGATCAGCAGCGGGTATTGATGGGCGTTGTCCGCTGGCGGAAGAATTCGGGTCTGTGCCATTACTCGGTACCTCTTTCTCAGTTGTTGAAGTTATACGAGAAACAGAGGTAAATCTGACACACTTTGCAGGAAACGGAAACCTCAAAAAGGCCAAAAACGCAGAGCAAATCAGGTGTTACGATGATCCTGTTTCGCTCTGCGGTTCAGCGCGGGGTTGGTTATTCGTAGGTGCAGAGGTAGGCGGTGTCGATATCGGTTTTTGCCTTGAAGCTGGCCTGGCCGGCCACATCGAAGCTTTCGCCGGCACCGTAGGTCATCCACTCCTGCATACCAGGCAGCAGGACCGTCAGGGCGCCGCTGATCACCGTCATGGTTTCTTTTTTGCTGGTACCGAACTCATACTCGCCGGGGCTGATGACCCCGACCGTAGCGGGCAAAGTGGAGGTCTGGAAGGCAATGGATTTGGCTTTGCCGTCAAAGTATTCATTTACTTTCAGCATGTGCTGGGCTCCTAGAATAAGTTTGGGAGCCTACTATACGGGAATTTCTTGCACTTCCAATGACAAAATAATCAGTCTGCGCCTCCCTCATCCTCCTTCCATGAGACTGCTCGTCTCGGTTGGTTCTCAAGTCCGCTATAAAGCTTGTGACTGTCGGGATCGTATCTCTCACGCAGTTCGTCTTTGGTTGTTCCGCTCCAGAGCGTTATGCCGGTGAAGTAGCCCGCTCTGCCGATGACATGAGCAGCTATCGGAGCCGTTAAAAGAATAAACACGATGAAGGCGATTGCCCGAGCGGCCACCGCGCTGTCGGCAAAATGCAGTGCCACCCCGGCCATCGTCAAAATCGCGCCCATTGCTCCTGCTTTGGTGGATGCATGCATGCGGGTTGGCAGATCAGGCAGCCTCACAATGCCGATGGCCGCCAGCACCATGAACGAAGCGCCTGCCAGCAAAAGAATAGAAACGAAGATTTCACTCATCTTTGACGCCTCCCCGCTCCAGGAATCTGGCGAACCCGATCGCGGCGAGGAAAGCCGTGAGGGATATCACGATAGCCACATCAAGAAAACTGGATACCCCGGTGTCAATGGCGTGAACCCCGACGTAGCCAACCACGACGGATGCAATCAGTTCCAGCGCGACGACCCGGTCGGCCAGGGAAGGGCCGCGGGTCAACCGGATGAAAGCAAAGAGCAGCGCCAGGGACAGCATGAGATAAACGATGTTAATGGCGATTCCAAGCATGGTGGTCTCCTAGCGCATTACCCTCAAGATTCGGTGTTCCAGTTCCCTCAGGTCATTCCGGAGTTGCTCCTCGTCCTGCAGAAACATGGCATGGATGAATAACACCCGCCGATCATCAGAAACATCCAGGCTGAGCGTACCGGGAGTCAGGGAGATAACGCTGCTGACAAACATGATCTCCATATCGGTACTTGCCTCGAGGGGAAACGCGATAACACCCGGCTTCATGTGCCAAACCGGTGTGGCGACATCGTAAGCAACGCGCAAGTTCGATTTCACCAGTTCTTTGAGAAAGAAGATCAGGAAAGCCACTAATCGCGGAATCCTACGGGAGTAGCCCTTTAACGCGGGCACCTGGTTTTGCAGTACCATGAGCGCGATATAGCCAAAGCAAAAACCGGCCAGCAGATTCATGGCAGTGACGCTGCCACTGAGAACCACCCAGGCGATGGCCAGCAGCAGATTCCAGAACAGACCGATCATTGCGACTGCCCTCCAAGAACCGCTTCTATGTACAGTTGCGGGTTCATTAACTGATCTGCGGCGGTTTCGGCCAGGACGTAAATGGGCTGACCATAAAGACCGATAACCAGCGTGCATGCCGCGAGTCCGACCACAGGCACATAATAGGCCCAGTTGTGTTGGCCTTTCACCTGACCATTGGGCCTGCTCGTATCCGTTCCATGGTCTGGCAGCGGTTTCCAGAACACTTCCGCCCAGATCTTGATCATTGAATACAGGGTCAGCAAGCCAACCAGCAGGGCAATCGCCGAGATCACATATTCGCTGGCTTCCAGGCTGGCACGCACCACGATGAACTTGGCGAAAAAGCCCGACAAAGGAGGGATGCCGGCGAGCGATAATGCAGGAATCAGAAACAGCAGAGCAAGGTAAGGGCGCTGACGGTAAACGCCCCCCAGGTTTTTCAGCTCATAGCTACCCAACAGACGATAGGTGATGCCGCTCACCAGGAACAGGTTCGTCTTCACAATGATGTGGTGCATGATATAGAACACCCCACCGATCAGTGCCAGCGGCGTGAACAAGGCAAGACCCAGAAGCATGTAGCCGATCTGACTGACGATATGGAAAGACAGGATGCGCCGGAACTCGAACTGCGCCGCGGCCCCGAGTACGCCCGTCAGCATCGTGAAGGCGGCGGCCCAGAGCAGTATGGTGTGGGTGTACGCGACATCCTGAGTAAAAATCAGTGTAAATACCCGATAAAGTGCGTACACCCCGACCTTGGTCAGCAGCCCCGCGAACAGCGCTGAAACGGCGACTTGCGGGGTGTGGTAGGAAGCAGGAAGCCAGAAAAACAGCGGAAACGCCGCCGCCTTGATGCCGAACGACACCATGAACAGCAGGGACACCACGGTTACCATGCCCGGGTCGTCAACGCTGTTTACCTTTTGAGCGATGTCCGCCATGTTCAGGGTGCCTACCATGCCGTACAGCAAGCCGACGGCAGAGAGAAAGATGGCCGACGAAAACAGGTTCAGGGTCACGTACTTGATGGCACCCTCCATCTGGGCGCGTTCCCCGCCAAGGGTCAGCAAGGCAAACGAAGCGAGCAGCATCACCTCGAACCAGACAAACAGGTTGAATATATCGCCCGTCAGGAAGGCACCGGCTACGCCGGCGAGCAGCAGGTGCATCAGCGGGTAATAGCCGAACTTTTCGTGCCCCCTGGGAGTCGAGGCCAGCGAATAGATCGCGATGGCGAGACCGATTATGCCGGTGAGCAGAATCATGATGGCGCCAAGAACATCCGATACCAGCACGATGCTGAAGGGGGCTGGCCAACTGCCCATTTCCACCACCAGGAAGCCCTGCCCGATGGTAGAGTGCATTAGCCAGATACCGGCCGCCAGCAAAAGTCCTGTAGCAACGACGGCGAGAGCTCGCTGCATGCGGATGGAGCGCCAGAATGCCAGGGACAGAGCTCCGGCGGTCAGGGGTATCAGGATCGGGAGAACAAGTGCCAGGTTCAAGTATCCGTATCCTTCATCTCGTCCAGATCATCGGTTCCAACCACCTCGTAGGCACGCCGGATCAGAACCACCGCGAACGCCAGGACGCTGAACGCAATCACAATGGCGGTGAGAATGAGGGCCTGGGGTAGCGGGTCAGCCACTGCCCCCACGACTTCGTTTGCGCCCTCAGGGATCAACGGCGGTGCGCCTCGTGTCAGTCCGGATACAACGAAAATCAGCAGGTTCGCAGCATTGCTGAGGATGATCAGGCCAATGACCAGTTTCACGATAGAGCGCCTCAGCATCATGTAGATGCTGGCCGCAAAAAGCAGTCCAACGACGTAGGCCATCATGGTTTCCATTGCTGTGCCCCCTCCCTGTGAATGAATGCTCGCGTCATTCTTCGGCCTCCATCAGGCTGATCACAAAGGTCATTATCGTGCCCAGGACAGCCAGGTAGACGCCAATGTCGAAAACCAGCACGGTTGATAACTTCAGATAGCCTTCACCAGGCAGCGGAATTTCCCACCAATGAGCGGTGAGCATGGCCTGGCCAGACCATAAGGCAGGGATGGTTGAGGCGAGGCCGAACAGCAATCCGGCCGCCAGAAGATCCCGGGAGCTGACACGCAGTAGCTTGCGGGTTGATTCTGCGCCAAAGGCGAAGGCATAGAGCACAAAGGCGCTTGCCGCCACCAGCCCGCCAATGAAACCACCGCCAGGTTCGTCGTGCCCGCGCAGGAGCAGGAAAACCGAAAACATCAATTGCAGTGGCATGATAGCGAGGGCCGCGGTGTGAAGTATGAGTGTGTTGGTCTTCATGACTTGTGCTGGTCCTCCGCCCTGAGTTTAACCATCGAGTAGACACCCATAGCGGCAAGGCCCAGAACAAAGATCTCTCCCAATGTGTCCAGCTGCCGGAAGTCCACCAGAATCACGTTGACGATGTTCTTGCCAAAGGCCTGGCTGTAGCTGTTTTCAATGTAATAGCTGGAGATGCTGTCGAAGTACTGGATATCCAGCACCGCAAGCATAAGCAGGGTCATGATCGCGCCAGCAAAGGTTGCGACTGTCAGGTCCCGGTAACGTTCCCAGGGCGATGAAAGGCTGACGAATGGTGGCAGTTTGAAGAGCACCAGCACCAGCAATATGACAGTGAGAGTCTCCACCAGCAGCTGGGTGATCCCGAGATCCGGGGCGCTGAAGTGGATGAATATCAGGGCCACCCCGAAACCAAGCACACCGACGGAGGCCACGGAGCCCAACCGGGACCGGGTAACACTGGCAAAGACAGTCGCCGCGACAATGAGAAGCGCTATGCCAAACTCGTAGAAGTAGCCATTGCTGAAGTCGAAATCCAGCTGGAAGCCGTGCCGGGTTAGCAGTGTGTAGCCGGTAAGAACGAAGGTCACAAGCACAAGGATCAGCAGGTAGATACCGAGAACCCCGTTCTGCAACACACGTGTCTGCCAGTTTGCTATCTGGGTAATCCCGAGCATGAACCGGAAATACCCCGCCTCCGGGCCAACGCGGCTGCCCGCTGTGTTGATGGCATGGAGTGTCGGATGCAGTCGCTGCCAGGCTATGAAAAGCAGTGAGCCGGCCAGCAGGCTGACGCCAGACAGCATTAACGGGACATTGACTCCGTGCCACAGGGCAAGAGCGGTCTCTACGCCGTGGCCATAGACTGAGGATACGGCCGCGTCCAGCATGAACGTTGCCGGCAAAAACGGCGCTACACCAAATATCAGGGCCAGCAGGGTCAATACGGCCGGGCCAATCAGCATGGCGAAGGGCGCGTCGTGAGGCTGCTTCGGGGTAGTGCGGGCGGGACCGAAAAACGGCTTCAGGAAAACCAGCCCCGCCACGGTCACCACCAGGATCGAAGAAGCGACAGCGGCCGCCAGCAATCCCCACGGCCACAAGGGTGAGTTGATCACCGACTCGAACATCAGTTCCTTGGCAACGAAGCCAAAAAGCGGGGGAAGCCCCGCCAGAGACAGTGCAGCGAGGCCGGTAATGAGCGCAGTCCTGGGCATGCTGCGCCAGAGCCCGCCCATTTTCGTAATGTCTTTGGTGCCGGTTTCGTGATCCAGAGCACCCGCAAGCATGAACAGGGCACCCTTGTACAGGGAATGGGCCACCAGAACGCACACGAACGCGATGATTGCCTTTTCCGTTCCAACTCCGATCAGCATGGTGAGGGTACCCAGGGCCATGACCGTGGAATACGCCAACACCTTTTTGATGCCGGTGCTGCTGAACGCCAGATAAGCGCCGGTAAGCATGGTTGCAGCACCAAACAACATCAGGGAATAGCTCCAGAGCACATCTTCACCCATGGAAGAGTTGAGACGCGCCATCAGATAGACACCGGCCTTGACCATGGTTGCTGAATGCAGATAGGCCGAAACCGGTGTGGGCGCAGCCATGGCATTCGGTAACCAGAAGTGGAAAGGTACCTGGGCGGACTTGGTAAATGCGCCGATGAGAATGCAAGCCGCCGCAGCGGTGTAATAACCGTGTTCGTGAATAGCCAGATCGGACGCGAGGATTTCGGAAAAAGAGTAGCTGCCGGTGATAAAGATCAGCAGAATCAGGCCTGCCATTAACACCAGACCACCCCCCGCTGTTACGAAGAGCCCTTGCAGGGCACATTTTCGGGCTTCCGCGTCCTCATGGTTGAAGCCGATCAACATGTAGGACGTGATGCTGGTCAATTCCCAGAACACGAAAAAAGTAATGAGATTATCAGACAACACCAGGCCGAGCATTGACGCCATGAACGACAGCATGATGACGTAGAAACGGGCGAGGTCCTTATGGCCTTTCAGGTAGGAACCGGCATAGATCAGGATGAACGTCCCGATACCGCTGATGAGAAGGGCAAAGACCAGTGACAGGCCATCAACCATGAAGTCAAGGGTTACGCCGAGGCCCGGCATCCACTGGTTTCGAATCAGGAGGCTTTCACCGCCGCTGATCGTCGGGACCAGACTGGCAAAATAGGCAGTGAGCAGGGCGGGTAGCAGCGACAGTACCCAGCCGATGTAGTTGCCTGTCACACGGTGGAGCGCTGGTACCGCGACCGCCAGTAAAAAGCCCGAAAGCACAGCCAGTAACATCATGCAAGGGTGCTCCTTTAAGACCCAGGTTAAAACGTCCGGCGGTTAACGGCGGTTTCTATAAGAAATATTTAATACGACTCCTTGGCACAAAAAGTTCTCAGGAATGATTCCCTGACTCACTGCTCCCAGGGATTACCCCGGGTATTATCTGTGGTTTTTACTTCCAGATGCATGGCAGCTTTCGCCAGGAAGTTGGCACTGACGGGCGCTGTCATGAACAGAAAAACTGTAATCAGGATTTCTTCAATGCCAATGCCCTGCCCAAGAATGCTGAAGTAGATCACTGAACTGATCACGATGGCGCCTACTCCAACAGTGGTTGCCTTGGTGGGGCCATGCAGGCGGGTAAAAAAATCCGGTAGCCGGGCCAGACCAATGGCGCCGACCAGGGTAAAGGCACCGCCGATGAGCAGCAGCAGGCAAATAGCGTATTCAGCGAATAGGTTCATCCGATGTGTCCTCCACAGGGGGTGTTCGCGCTTGGCATGGATTTACTCAATGACGCTGCCTCGTTTCAGGTATTTGGCCATGGCCACGGTCCCTACAAATCCCATAACGGCAATAAGCAACGCAGCCTCCAGGTACATGCGCGTTCCAAGCGTGATGCCCAGCAGAATAATCAGAGCAATGGCGTTGATATAAAGGGTGTCCAGCGCCAGAACTCTATCCGGCGAGTCCGGGCCCTTGATTAGGGTGTACACGTTCAAAAGCACCGAAAGCATGACCATCGCAATGGTGATGTAGAGGGCGGTAAGTATCATTGGAACATCTCCAGCAGCGGCTTCTCGTAACGATGTCGAATCGTGTCGATAACTTCCTGGTCATCGTCTGCGTCCAGGGCGTGAATCAGGAGCTGCGTGTTGTCATCGCTGACATCAGCGCTCACGGTGCCGGGCGTCAGCGATATGGTGCTGGCCAGGATGGTGATGGCGAGAGGATGTTCCAGCTCCAGCGGGTAACAGATGAATGCCGGGCGAACCGGACGCGGGCTGAGAATGAGTTTCGCCACTTGAAAACTGGCCACAACAATATCCCAGAGAACTCGAAACAGGTACGCGGGCATTAGCCAGGCCTTGATGAATGCCGGTGGATCAGGCCAAAAGCCCCGGGTCATCTGCGGTATACCCCACGCCAGGATCAGGCCCAGTATTACACTGCCTCCACTGACGCCGTCACTCAGAAATTGCCAGGTGGTAAAGAGCGCCAGGCTTAGCCAGGGCTGGGGAAAACTGAGGCGATCAAGCATTAGCTATCCTCCCTGACCATGGGGGTCTGCAAGATTTCAATATAGGCGTCGTTATTGTGCAGCTGGGCTGCTGTTGCATCGGTGTACCGTGTAATGGGGCCGGCGAGGACAACCATCACCACCGCCAGTGCGGTCAGTGCACCGGCTGCAACAGAAATCCGACCGTTTAACGGGTCTGGCTTCTCCAGATGGCCATCCACTGTGCGCCAGAAAACGATGCTGCCAGCGCGACTGTAGGCAATCACCGTCAGGAAGCTGCCGACCAGAAGTACTGACCAGAGCCAGGCCATTTCGGTTCCCGGCTCTACGGATTGCAGGATCAAGACCTTGCCAAAGAAGCCACTCAGCGGCGGCAGGCCAGCCGCGGCAACAGCCCCGACCAGGAACAGCACGCTGAGGAAGGTCCGGTTCTTCATTTTTGGGGCGGTAATGATCCGGTCCTGGGCCGAACCTCGTTGGTTAGCGACCAGCTCCGAGACAAGGAACAGTCCACCAACTGTCCAGGTGGTGCTCAACAGATAGAACAGGGCAGCAGACAGGCCAGCCTCGGAGCCAAGTGCAATCGGAGCCAGCAAGGTGCCCACCGAAATGATGACCTGCCAGGCGACCAGTGTTTTCAGACTGCCGGACCCCAGCGCGCCGATAACCCCCATGGCCAGGGTAGCCAGGGCAATCGGGAACAGCCAGTCCATGCCGAGATTGGCAAGTTCGCCGGCCTCGTCGCCGAAAACCAGCAGATACACTCGCAAAATGGCGTAGATGCCAACCTTGGTCATCACTGCGAACAGGGCGGCGACCGGTGCTGTGGCTTTCGAGTAGGCCCGCGGAAGCCAGAAGCACAGCGGCAGGATGGCGGCCTTAAGACCGAATACCACCAGTAACATCATGCCTCCGGCCTTGACGATGTTCAGTCCTTCGCCGGAAACCTGGGGGATTTTGACCGCCAGGTCCGCCATGTTCAGTGTGCCGGTGACGCTGTAGATCATGCCGACACTGATCAGGAACACCGCAGAGCCAACCAGGTTCAGTACAACATAGTGCAGGCCGGGAACGGTTCTGACCGTGCCCCCGCCATGCATCAACAAGCCGTATGAGGCAATGAGGAGTACCTCGAAGGCAACGAACAGGTTGAACAGATCACCGGTCAGGAAGGCCATGTTCAGCCCCATCAGCTGGAACAGGAACAGCCCATGGAACTGGCGATTGCCCTCGTCGGCACCGCCGATCGAATAGATGTGACAGAACAGGGCCAGAACGGCCGTCAGGATCAGCATTAGGGCCGCCAGGCGATCCAGCACCAGGACAATACCGAACGGAGGCTGCCAGTTGCCGAACGCATAGATCCGGTAGCTGCCGTCGTCCGCCAAAACCAGAAGAACGATGGCAGAAACCAGCATCAGAACGGTGGTAGCCAGTGCCAATGTGCGGCGCAGACTGATGGGCGCATAGCCCATGAAGGCCTGGAGTATGCCGCCTAAAAGGGGAATCAGAACAGGAGCGGTAAGCCAGTGGTTCATTTACCGGTAACCTCCTCTTCTTCTTCCGGGGCAGGTGATTTGTAGGGCTGTTTGCCATCCACGTGGTCGTCCTCGTTGTCGGCCAGGTTGCGCAGAGACAGCACGACAACGAACGCGGTCATGGCGAAGCCAATTACGATTGCAGTCAGTACCAGCGCCTGGGGCAGTGGATCGGAATAGCTGGCTGCGGTGCCGAGGACAGGTTGCTTCCCCGTTGCCAGACGGCCGCTGGAAAACAGAAACAGGTTCACGCCGTAGGACAACAGGGTCAGGCCGACCACCACCGGGAAGGTGCGAGCCCGCAGAATAAGATAAACACCGGATGCCGTCAGGGCGCCAATAACCAGTGCGAAAACAAGCTCCATTATGCACCCTCCTTCTTGCTCTTGATGGCGGAGTGGGGGGACAGCCGGCCAATAGTTACCAGCGCAAGCAGGGTGGCGCCGATAACAGTCAGGTAGACGCCCAGATCAAATATCAGGGCAGACGCAACCTCAAACTTGCCAACCACAGGCCAGGTTATGTAATCAAACGTGGAGGTCAGGAACGGATAGCCAAAAGCGAAGCTTCCGGCGCCGGCAATGGTTGCGAACAACAGGCCCAGACCGATCACGTTATGGTAGCGGAAGGAAATCCGGTCCTCGGTCCAATTCATGCCAGCGGCAATGTACTGAAGGATCAGGGCAACCGAGGTGACCAGCCCGGCGATGAAACCACCGCCAGGCAGGTTATGGCCCCGCAGGAAAATGAACGCGGACACCATCAGCGCCAGCGGCAGCATAGGCCGGGCAATCAACCGCAGCATCAGCGGATGGGCATCCCTTGTCCAGGCATGGCCCTCGCCATCGCTCGGCGGCGGGGTCAGGGGGGTGTTCTTGAGCATGGCGTAGATACCCAGGGCCGCAATGGCCAGAACGGTGATCTCGCCCAGGGTATCGAAGCCGCGGAAGTCCACCAGAATCACGTTGACCACATTTGTGCCGCCACCGCCGGATTTGCTGTTTTCCAGGAAGAAATCAGAAATCGAACTGAACGGTTGGGTCAGCATGGCGAGGGTAACCAGTGTCATGCCAATGCCGGCAATCGCCGCAATGGCAATGTCCCGGAGCCGACGTTTCAGCGGTGTTTCAATCGGCGTCCACGTCGGCATGTAGAAGATGGCAAGCATGAGCAGAACGATGGTCACAACTTCAACGGAAAGCTGGGTCATGGCCAGGTCTGGTGCCGAGAAGCGGGCGAAGGCCAGGGCCACAATCAGGCCCACGACACTCAGAAGAACCAGCGCATAGAATCGCTGCCGGTGAAGGGCTGCTGTTGTCAGGGCGCAGAGAATCAGTAAACCGGCGGCGATAGCCGTTGGCAAATCTACCGGGCTGAGGCCGTTCTCGCCAACAAAAATACCCAGGCCAAGAAGCGGCATGGCGGCCACTGCAATGGCACTCACTAAAAGTAGCATGGCGTATCTCTGGAGCGAGCCATTCTCGGTGCGCGTGGTAAATCTGTTTGCCAGATCGACAATGCGCAGAACAACAGCTTCGAATACGGCCTTCTCGTCAATTTCCCGGAACCGCGCGTGGAAATCGAAGAAGCGCTGACGCTGGCTGTACATGAGCAAACCGCCGAAAAAGGCGACAAAACTCATGAGTAACGGAAGATTGAAGCCGTGGTAAATAGACAGCGTGTAATCGGGCACCTCACCGCCAAGCGTTGCCGAGGCTGCCATGAAGAGCAACGGTCCGACCGACACAGCGGGAAAAACACCCACCATGATGCAGGCGAACACCAGGATTTCCACCGGGATCTTCATATAGCGGGGTGGTTCGTGAGGCGGGTAGATTGGAAGATCGACCGGTTTGCCGTTGAAGAAAACATCGTGGATAAAGCGGGCCGAATAGGCCACCGCGAATATGCCTGCGAACGTTGCAGCAATCGGTGGCAGCCAGGCCCAGAGCCCCGGGAGGTTCAACTCCAGAGATTCGGCAAAGAACATTTCCTTGCTCAGGAAGCCGTTAAGCAGCGGGACCCCGGCCATCGACGAAGCTGCCACCATTGCGAGCGTGGCGGTGTGGGGCATATAACGCCAGAGCCCATTGATGCGCCGCATGTCGCGGGTGCCGGTCTCGTGGTCAATAATGCCTGCTGCCATGAACAGGGAAGCCTTGAAAATGGCATGGTTGATCACATGGAAGACCGCCGCCACCGCCGCCAGTTGAGTGCCCATGCCGAACAGCAGGGTGATCAGGCCCAGATGACTGACCGTGGAATGCGCCAGCAAGCCTTTCAGGTCGTGTTTGAACATGGCGACATAGGCGCCAATGAGCAAGGTAGCCATGCCGGTGAAACTGACCATATAGAACCATTGCTCGGTGCCTGCCAGTGCGGGGTAAAGCCGGGCCATAAGAAATATGCCAGCCTTGACCATGGTGGCCGAGTGCAGATATGCCGATACCGGTGTCGGTGCCTGCATCGCGTGCGGCAGCCAGAAATGGAACGGGAACTGGGCCGATTTGGTGAAAGCGCCAAGCAGAACAAGCGTCAGGGCAACCGGGTACATGGCATGTGCCTTGATCTGGTCCCCGGCTGCCAGCACATCATCAAGCTCAAAACTGCCGACAATGTTGCCGATAATCAGAATGCCGGCGAGCAGCGCGAGGCCACCGCCGCCGGTTACCGCGAGCGCCATTCGGGCACCACGGCGGGCGTCCTGCTTGTGGGTCCAGAAGCTGATCAGCAGGAACGAGGTCAGGCTGGTCAGTTCCCAGAAAATCATCATCAGGAGCAGGTTGTTGGAGAGCACGATACCCAGCATGGAGCCCTTGAAACACAGCAGCAGGGCGTAGAACTTGCCAACGTTTTCTTTCGCCTTCAGGTAATACCGGGCATAAAGAATGATCAGCAGGCCGATGACCAGAATCAACAGAGCGAAGAGTAGTGATAGTCCGTCCAGCCTGAAGCTGAACGAGAGCCCGAGCGTTGGCAGCCATTGATAGCTGTGCAGCACCACACCGCCGTCAGCCAGGGTCTGCCAGTGCGGGTACAGTGCCGCCAGGGCAACTATCGCAGGTACCGATGCGGCAATGGCAATTGCCGTGCGTCCGCCCTGGGCAAACAGGGGGGCTGCCAATGCGCCCAGAAAGGGCAGTAAAACGACCAGCGGTAGCGACATCGCAACCTCTTTATTGGTTTTTCTCTTTCATGGATGGAGATTCAAACGTTGCCTGAGTTTAGCCTCCGGTCACCTGTTCTGCACCGGCTGGTGCGACACCGCCGGAGAGGACGGCCAGTGACAAAAGGTCAGACGGAACGGGGTGGGTCGGGAAAGTACGGAAGACGGCCCCGGTGGAGATACACGTCGGCGGTTGCCGGGTAAAAACCGGGTTGGTGTAACACGTCGGACCTCTCGGTCATGGGTGCTCCGTTAGTAAGACACGAGAGCCGATGATACGTGGCAGGCCCCGCAGGTCAAGTCAGCTGGCCATTAATCGATGCTATTGGCCTGCTGGGTGTCATACATTGGTCGCAGGACGCTGTGATACCATTGGAGCTTTCCGACGGAACGCCACGAGACGACTTATGAACCAAACCTATCCGCATCTGCTGAAGCCCCTCGACCTCGGTTATACGGAACTCAAGAATCGCGTGTTGATGGGGTCCATGCACACCGGACTTGAAGACCGGTTCTGGAATCTTCACAAGTTCGCCCGCTACTTCGCTGAACGTGCCGAAGGTGGAGTGGGCCTCATGGTCACCGGTGGTTATTCGCCCAACCTCGTCGGTCAGCTGGCGCCACTCTCCTCCACCATGAACAACCGAGCCACGGCGCTGTTGCACCGTCATGTCACCGGCGCCGTGCATGAAGCCGGTGGTAAGATCTGCCTGCAGTTGCTGCATGCCGGTCGCTACGGCTACCAGCCGCTGATTGTGTCGGCGTCTGCCACCAAGGCGCCGATCAGTCCGTTCAAGGCCCGGGCCCTTTCTACCAAAGGCGTTGAGCGTCAGATCAACGATTTCGTCGATGCCGCCAAACTGGCGAAGTTTGCCGGCTATGACGGCGTCGAAGTGATGGGCTCCGAGGGGTACTTCATTAACCAGTTCCTCTGTGAGCGCACGAACAAGCGCACCGACAAGTGGGGCGGGCCGTATGAGAACCGCATGCGGCTGCCGGTGGAAATTGTGCGCCGGATGCGTGAGGCGGTAGGCCCGGAATTCATCATCATCTATCGACTGTCGATGCTGGATCTTGTCGAAGGCGGGCAGACCTGGGATCAGATCGTGACTCTGGGCAAGGCCATCGAACAGGCCGGCGCCACCATCATCAATACCGGCATCGGCTGGCACGAGGCCCGGGTGCCCACTATCGTAACGTCAGTTCCCCGGGGTGGCTTTGCCGATGTCACGGCCAAGTTCTATGGTGAAGTCGATATTCCGGTCTGCACCACCAACCGCATCAACACCCCGGAGAAAGGGGAAGAGATTCTTGCTGCCGGCAAGGCGGATATGGTGTCCATGGCGCGGCCCCTGCTGGCGGACAGCGAGTTCGTGCGCAAGGCCGAGCAGGGCCGGGCCGACGAGATCAACACCTGCATTGCCTGCAATCAGGCCTGTCTCGACCATGTCTTCCAGGCCAAGCGTGCGTCGTGTCTGGTCAATCCCAGAGCCTGTCACGAAACCGAGCTGGTGCTGACCGTTGCGCCGGTGGTTCGCCGCGTGGCGGTGGTTGGCGCCGGGCCTGCGGGTCTCGCGGCTGCGACCACGGCAGCCAGGCGCGGTCATCGGGTGACGCTGTTCGAGGCGGACGACAAGATCGGGGGCCAGTTCAATTACGCCAAACGCATCCCCGGCAAGGAAGAGTTCTACGAAACGCTGCGGTATTTCCAGCGCCAGATCGAGCTGCTGGAGATCGACCTGAAACTCAATACCCGCATTGACGCCGCAGAGCTGGCCGAGCAGGGCTTTGACGACGTCATCATCGCCACCGGCGTCAAACCGAGAACGCCGAAGATCGATGGCATCGATCATCCCAAGGTGCTCGGCTATCTGGACGTGCTGCGCCATAACAAGCCGGTGGGCCAGAGTGTTGCCGTGATCGGCGCCGGTGGCATCGGCTTCGACGTCAGCGAATTCCTGACCCATGACTTCGACCACCATCCGGAAGGCGAGCAGGTCAGCGTTGCAGAATGGCAGGCGGAGTGGGGCGTTAATCCCGAGTTTGAAGGCCCCGGTGGGCTGGCGGAGCGCAAACCCACCTCATCACCCCGCAAGATCTACCTGATGCAGCGTAAAACCGGAAAGGTTGGGGGCGGCCTGGGCAAAACCTCCGGCTGGGTGCACCGCAACAGTCTCAAGCACCGCGATGTCGAGATGCTGCGGGGCTGCAGCTACGAGCGCATCGACGATGACGGTCTGCACATTTCTGTCCGCGACAAGGACGGCAAGCTCAAGGAAAGCCGGGTGCTGAAAGTGGATAACGTGATTATCTGTGCTGGCCAGGAGTCCTTCCGGACCCTGTACGACCAGTTGGCGGAAACCGGTATCCGGGCCCACCTGATTGGAGGTGCTGACCTGGCCGAAGAACTGGATGCCAAGCGCGCTATCCGCCAGGGAACCGAAGTGGCGGCGGGGCTGTAAAGCTCCGCGGTCCTACGATAGACTTTCAAAATCTCAATGCCCACAAGGTTTTTATGACGCTCCTGGTTGCGTTCGCTGTTCTGTCCATTGGTTTTTCCTTCCTGTGCTCCATTCTTGAAGCCTCGCTGCTGTCGGTCACGCCGAGCTATATTGCGTCGCTCAAGAAAGACCGCCCGCAGCTTTTTGCCAGACTCCGCAAGCTCAAGGACAACGTTGATGATCCCTTGTCGGCGATCCTCACTCTCAATACCGTCGCTCACACGGTAGGGGCCACGGGCGTTGGTGCCCAGGTTGCTGTCGTGTTCGGTGAGGCCTGGCTGGGGGCCGCCTCCGCCATCATGACCCTGGCGATTCTGATTCTCTCTGAAATCATCCCCAAAACCATTGGTGCAAAATACTGGCGCACCATTGCTCCGCGTCTGCCGGCGATTCTCGGTGTCATGATCAAGTCGCTGTTGCCGTTCATCTGGTTGTCGAAACAGATCACCCGCCGAATCGGCTCCGGCGAGGCCGATGTCGATATCCGCGCAGAAATCAGTGCCCTTGCCGAAATCGGTCGCGATCAGCAGGCGCTGGACGAAGACGAGCGGAGGATGATCCAGAATGTGCTGAGGTTCCATGAAATCAAGGTCAGCGCGGTGATGACCCCCAGAACCGTCTGCAAATTTGTGGCGCCGGATATTGCCATGGCGGAGTTCCGCGAGATGGTGAAGAAGTCACCGTTCTCACGCTATCCGGTGATTGATGAAGACGGGGAGGCCCTTGGCTACCTTCACCGGGCCGATCTGATCACCATGGAGGAGGATGTGAATCTCCTCGACCACATGCGGAAGATCAAACGCGTCAAAGGCAATACCAACATCGAATTTCTGTTCTCGGACATGCTTCGGGAGCGTCAGCACCTGGCCGTGGTGTATGACGAATTGGGCACCTGGCTGGGAATAGTGACGCTGGAGGACATATTGGAGACACTTTTGGGCACCGAGATCATGGACGAAACCGATAATGTGTCCAATCTCCGCCGTTATGCGAAGCAACGCTGGAGCCGTCGGCTGAAAAAATACGGCTCCTGAGCGTGGCGTGGGTGTGCCTCAGCGCACCGATTGCAAGGCGTTGAAGATGGCCTCGGCTTCTGCTGCAAGTACCTGACAGCGCAGGCTGTTTCCTTGCTGAGTTGCCTGGGCAATTTGTTTCTGTTTCATGTCATACAGTTTGCTCAGGATGTCTGCCTGGCTCTGTCTCATCGGTGCGTTCATGGCGAACCTCCCCATTTTTACACCTGTGTCGGTATTCTTTACGTTACCGGCCCTACAGTGGCCTTCACTGATAACCGATGCATAACCCGCGCCAGAGATTAGTTTCCCAACATTACCGTCCAAAACGGGAGCGATAGGCGCCCGGGGCCAACCCGGTGTGTTTGCGGAACAGCCGGCTGAACGAACTGACGTCCTCATACCCCACCAGCCGGGTCACCTCTTCAACCGCCACCCTTGAATTCTCCAACCGCTGGCGCGCCGCCTCAATACGCAGAAGCTGCAAGTAACCGGTGGGCGTGTCGCCCGTTGCCGCTTTGAAGCGACGAATCAGCGACCGCTCTGTCAGCCCGCTTGACACAGCAAGTTCGGTCAGTGTGACCGGCTCGCTGAAATGACGGTCCAGCCAGTCCTGGAGTTTCAGGATAGCCGCATCCGAATGATAGCGGCGAGCCTGCAGCGCACTGTAGGGCGCCTGACTGGTCCGCCCGACATCAATCACAAAGGCCTTGGCCAGCTCCCGCGCCACCTGCGCCCCGGCAAACCGCTCCACCAGATAAACCCCCAGATCCCACCAGGCCATTCCGCCCCCGGCGCAGGCAATGTGGTTATCCACCGTCACCAGCTTGTCCGGGTGCAGATCCACCGCGGGATAGCGCTGCCGGAACTGATGACTGAACCCCCAATGGGTGGTTGCCTGCCGTCCGTTCAACAAACCCGCCTCGGCCAGCATGAACGCCCCGGTGCAGTTACTGGCCACCTGAACCTGCCCCGTGCCGGAAGACTGAAAGCCACCCAGCCACGCAATCAGCTCCGGGTTGTGGCTCAGCACCCGCTCGATTGGCCCGCCGATGGTGGGAATGATGACCAGATCGGCGTTGCCTTCCGCGGGGCTTCGATCGTTCCAGGCGCCGTCTGGCAGGATGGTCAGCCCATTGATGCAACGGCAGGGCGCGCCGTCTCGGGTTAACAGACGAGTGGCGAATTGCGGTTCCGGCGATTCTCCGTTGATCCGTGCCCAAGTCACACCAGCCAATCGAAACAGATCAATAATGCCGGTAATGGCACTGGCAAGCGCGCCATCAAATCCGATAACTGAAACAGTTTGCATGCTTGCTCCGAGGCAGGGGGTGAAAGGGGTAAGACTTCCCGAGACTGTGTGCAGCAGGGATGCTGCACTCAAGCCTACAGGGATGTATTCACGGCGTGTCTCGGGAAGTCTTACCCCTTTCACGCCCGGTCGCCGGACTCTTGTTCACCGGTCGCTCAGAGTTGGTTGGCGATATTCACCATGATTATGTCATAAATGCCGGTTCCCAGAAAAACGGAGGTATGAGAGGCTATCCGCAACAAACAGGAGACCAACATGACCGACACCCTGATCGACCGCCGCGACCTGGCGTTCCAGCTCTACGAAGTCCTCGACACCGACAGCCTCATCACCCGCGAGCGCTTCAGCGAACACAACCGTGACACCTTCGATGCCGTCATCGAAACCGCCGACAAAATGGCCCGGGAAAAGTTCGCCACCCACAACAGCGCTGCCGACAAAGACGAACCCAAATTCGTCAACGGCCAGGTCGACATGCTGCCCCAGGTCAAAGAAGCGTTCGACGCCTACGCCGAAGCCGGCTTTATCGCCGGCCGCTACGATTACGAGCTCGGCGGCATGCAGCTGCCGGAATCGGTCATGGCCGCCTGCAATGGCTTTTTCACCGCCGCCAACCCCGGCACCGCCGGCTACCCGTTCCTGACCACGGCCGCCGCCAACCTCATCCGGGTGTTCGGTAACGAGCAGCAGCAGACCACGTTCCTGCCGCACATGCTCAGCGGCCGCTTCAGTGGCACCATGGCGCTCACCGAGCCCCACGCCGGCTCCTCCCTGGCAGACATCCGCACCTCGGCGTCACCCACCGAGGATGGCCATTATCTGATCAAGGGCGCCAAGATCTACATCTCCGGCGGCGAACAGTCCATCACCGACAACATCGTCCACATGGTGCTGGCCAAGATCAAAGGCGCCCCAGCAGGCGTGAAAGGCATCTCCCTGTTCATCGTGCCCAAGTTCCTGGTGGACGAGGAGGGAAACCCCACCGAGCGTAACGGCGTCAGCCTGGCCGGCCTGATCCACAAGCTGGGCTACCGTGGCACCACCTCCACCGCGCTGAGTTTCGGTGACGATGCGCCCTGCCACGGTTACCTGGTCGGCGAGCCCCACCAGGGCCTGAAATACATGTTCCAGATGATGAACGAAGCCCGTGTCGGCGTCGGTTTCGGTGCGGCCGTGATTGGCTATCGCGGGTACATGCACAGCCTGGAATACGCCAAAGACCGCCTGCAGGGCCGCAAGGCCAGTGAAAAGAACCCGGAATCGGCGCAGGTGCCGATCATCGATCACGCCGATGTTCGCCGCATGCTGCTGGCCCAGAAGGCCTACAGCGAAGGCGGACTGGCCCTGTGCCTTTACGGCGCCCGCCTGATGGACGACCAGCACACCCATCCCGATGAACAGAAGCGCATGGAGGCCGGCAAACTGCTGGATTTGCTGACCCCGGTGATCAAGGCCTGGCCCTCCGAGTACGGTCCCAAGGCGAATGACCTGGCCATTCAGGTCTACGGTGGTGCCGGCTACACTCGCGAATACCCGGTAGAGCAGTGCTGGCGTGACAACCGCCTGAACCCCATCCACGAGGGCACCAATGGCATCCAGGCGCTGGACCTGCTGGGCCGCAAGATCTGGCAGGACCAGAGCCATGGCCTGCAGCTGTTGATGCAGGAAATGCAGGTGGACCTGGAAGCGGCCACCACCGACCGCTGCCAGCAATGGGCGCTGTCCTTGAGTGAAACCCTGCAGCAGGCGGTGAAAGTCACTCAGAGCCTGGGTAAATCGCTGATGGGCGGCGAAGTGGACAAAACCCTGGCGAACGCGTCCTGCTACCTGCACCTGTTCGGTCACATCATCGTGGCCTGGATGTGGCTCCGTCAGGCCAACGCCGCGGCTAACGCCCTGGGGTCAGCCAACACGGACGATGAGCGGAATTTCTATCAGGGCAAGCTGCAGGCGGCCCAGTACTTCTTCCACTGGGAATTGCCAACGGTGGCGCAGGATCTGGTGTTGTTGCGGAATGAGGACGACACCTGTCTGAACATGAAGTCCGAATGGTTCTGATTCAGTTACCGTGAAGTTGCAGGTCTTCCCGGCCGACTGCGCCCGGACTCTGGGGAATGCTGCCGCCTTTGTCCCAGTCGGGGAATTGCCCTACAGGCCGGACAGCGGGCGACGGGCCCCTTCTCCCGGGACTGTGTGCAGCAGGGATGCTGCACTCAAGCCTACATGGACGTATTCACGGCGTGTCCCGGGAGAAGGGGCCAGTTGACCGCAAACTCCCAAGCCGGGAACTCTACTCAGGCAGCCGCTTCAGAAGAGGAGCCCTTCCGGGCTTTGGCCTCAGCCGCTACCGCCGCTGCATAGTCGGCGTACTTGTTCATCAGCGCCTCCTTGCGGTCGGGGTCCCAGTTGATCTTGCTCAGATCGCCCTCGTAGTGATCGATCACCCGCTTGTCCATCATCTCGTACCACCAGGACGGCAGATACGCCGGCAGCAGCATCGAAGCATAACCGCCCGGCAACTGCGGAGCGTGCTCGAAGTGACGCAGTGCCTGGAAGCTGCGGGTCGGGTGGGCGTGGTGGTCCGAGTGACGCTGCAGCTGGTACAGGAACAGGTTGGTCACAATGTGATTGCTGTTCCAGCTGTGCTCCGGCTGGGTGCGCTGGTACTTGCCCTTGCTGTCTTTCTGGCGCAGCAGGCCGTAGTGCTCCACGTAGTTGACCGTCTCCAGCAGGCTGGCGCCGTACACCGCCTGGGCCGCCAGGAAGGGCACCGCGCGCGGGCCGCAGATCAGCGTGGTGGCGCCGAAGAAGCCGGCACTCATGGCCCAGCCCTGCAGCAGTTCGTTGTCCAGCGTCCAGAAGCTCTTGCCCTTGCGCGCCAGCCGCGCTTTTTCAATCTTGACAGCCGACTTGATGCCGCCGACCACGGTGCGGGGCAGGAATTTCCAGAAACTCTCGCCCATGCGGCTGCTGGCCGGGTCTTCCGGCGTGGCGACACGCTTGTGGTGGCCGAAATTGTGCTCAACCACAAAGTGGGTGTAGCCGGTGGGCGCCAGCGCGGCCATGGCCATGAGTTTGTTGAGCTTGTTGGACTTGTGACCCAGTTCGTGAGCAGTGTTGATGCCAACGCCGTTGATGGCGCCGACCGTCAGCGTGATGCCGATCTTGTCAGACAGCGGCGTGTTCTTGCGGCTGGCCAGCCAGGCACCCATAAAGGTCATGGCGTACTGGGTGGGGATGAAGGCCTTCACGATGCGGTCGTAGTACTTGTCTTGCTCCAGGGTTTTCACCGCTGACTCCGGCGGGTTGCTCTTGTCCTCACCGATGGCGCGATCCAGTGCCGGGATGATGCCGTGTACCAGCGCGGGACCGGTCCAGGCCAGTGAACGCAGTTTTTTCGGGGCCACGGCGTAGCCGGCCAGGGCAGCAAGGCCGATACCGGGCAATGCCGGGCCCATCAGCCACAGGTAACGCTTGGGGTCTTTCCAGTCCTTGCCGGGCTTTGACGAACTGGCAGGGGCATTGGTGCTCTCAATGGCGGTCTGTGTCGCCTGGCTGTGCAGATTGTCGCGGGTTTTTGCATTCATTGTCGGGCTCCAGTCATCAGGAAGTGTCTTAACTTTATGTCGGACAATCTGACAGTGCAACAGTTAAGATGAAAACTGGTCGTTTCGGGCCAGGCGACCGGAGGCCCATGTAAAACTGGCGGGTTGTGGGATTTTGAACCAGACTCAGTGGCATTGGTCACGACACACAGGGACGAGCCAGCCATGGCCAGCGAGAATCTTTCCGGCAATACGGAGTCCATCCACTGGTCGATTCAGCAATTGCTCCGTGAGTATCTGTTTTCCGGGCAGCTGCTGGAGATCGTTTATCGGGATGATGCCGGGCAAATCCGGATTGTGCATGACGTTATCCGTGATCTGTTCAATCGCGCCGGTCGTGAGTTCGTGCTGATCGGGCGGGGGCAGCTGCTGCGGCTGGATCACATTGTGATGCTCGATGGCACAGAAATATCCGGGGGAATTGGATGAGCGGGTTGGAAACTCTGCTAACTTGCTGTCAGAGCTAACAAAAGAGTAATGCCCCAGTAATTGCGTCTACCTGCCGACCGCAATACACTTGTCTCCGACGTATACATTCGCCAACGAAAGGACATGGTATGAACAAGCTTACTTTGAGTGCATTGGCTTTGATGATGACACTGGGTCTTGCAGCTTGCAGTCAGGAGGACGAAGGTGCCGATTTTGAAGAAGCCGGCGAAAACGCGGGCGAGATGATGGATGACGCTGGCGATTCCATGGAAGAAGGCGCTGAAGAGATGACCGGCCAGGACGAAAGCGCCATGGGTGAAATGGAAGAAGGTGCCGAGAACACTGGCGAAGAAATGGGTGAGGCGGCTGACGAAGCCGGTGATTCCATGGAAGAAAGCTGGGACGAGGCGACCGAAGACGATAAATAAGTCATCGCCGGTTACTGAAAAAGCCGACCACCTGGTGGTCGGCTTTTTTGTGCCTGCCGGATCAGACGGCGATTTCGCCCCCATCCTCACGATAGATCACGATGGTGGCCGACCGCGGCCGGTTATCAGCCTCTCCAACGGCGGTCGCGTCACCGGAGGTCGCGGGCCAGGTACTGACGTCGCGGTTGAACTCCTCCTTTGCACCGCCTTCACCCGGATGCTGAATGTTGATGAACAGCGAACGGGCATCGGCTGTCATGGTGATGCCGGTGATTTCACACCCCCTCGGACCCACGAGGAAACGTTTCAGTTGCACGGCTTCTGCACTCTGGCCCACGAACGTCTCAATGGATGTTTGTCCGGAGCCATCGGCGGTGGTGACCGTCACCGCTTGCCCCTCGCCGACGGTGCCGGGGATAGCCACCAGCATCTGGTTGTTGGTGGTGCTGCGAATTCCGCTGGAGCCGTCGTCGGTCTGAATCCACAGCACGCCGCGGGGATCGACGAACAGGCCGTCAGGGCTGGAGAATTCGTTCTCCTCGGTGAGGCCTGATACGTTGTAGTCGGCCTCTGCATCGGCGGAGGAACCGAACAGGAAAATGTCCCACTCGAAGGTGGTGGCAGCGTGGTTGGCGTTATTCTCCTTCCAGCGAATGATGTGACCGTTGGCGTTCACGGCGCGAGGGTTGGCCCCGTCCAGATCATCCGCCGGCCGGTTGTCGGCGTTGCCGTTAGTGAGCGCCAGATAGACGTTGCCATTGAGCGGGTTGACCGCCGCCCATTCCGGGCGGTCCATCGGGGTTGCACCGACCACGTCGGCGGCCAGGCGTGCACTGGCCAGAACCTCGGCCTGATTCTGGAAATCAAAATCCAGGCTGGTGCTGCCATCAAGCTGGTAACTCTGGGCGCCTGCCAGCTCCGGGTTGTCAATGCTGAGTTCCTTCCATGAACCTGTGCCATCGTCGTTGAACACGGCGACGTACAGCGTACCCTCGTCCAGATACTTGTCACCGGCTGCCAGTCCGGCGTTGGCATCCGCGGGATCCCAGGGTGTCGCCGAGACAAACTTGTACATGTATTCGCGGCGGGAATCGTCGCCGGAATAGATCACCACCGGCTGGCCTTCCTTTGCCGGCGCAACCCAGGCGCCCTCGTGGGAGAAGCGGCCAAACGCGGTTCTTACCCGCGGCTTCTGGGCCGGTCGGAACGGGTCAACCTCGGTGATGTAGCCATGAGCATTGGCTTCGTTGCGGAAATCGTCAATCGCCGCGGCGCCATTCGCTGCAATGCTGAAGCGGGCGTACTGATCGCCGGGTACCAGGTCCCACTGCCGGTAGGCCCAGGCAGCCCCGATACCGTAGCGAGCCACCCAGGCCCGTTCTTTGTCGGTGAGGGCGTTGACCTGTTCGGTGCTCAGCGCTGCGAAATAGGCGTACCAGTTTTCCTCGGCGGCAAGGTAAGTGCCCCAGGGCGTGTAGCCGTTAGCGCAATTGTTCATGGTGCCGAAACGCTTGCGGCCGTCGGGTGACAGCCGTGTTCTGACAAACTCCGCTCCGGCAACCGGTCCCTTCATTTCCATCTCGGTGAAGATGGTAAGGCGGCGATTGTAAGGGGAGTCGAGCACTACCGCCCACTGGCCGTCGGTTTTGCGAACCTCCACACAGGACACCCCGTGTCCGTTCATTTCGCGGTCGACAATCCGTTTCAGGGTGACCGTATCGTTGGCATCGATGGCATCCTGCTTCGCAGTTGCGGTCTCGTGCAGGGTGTTGTCTTCAAGATTCTCGTGGTTGAGCACCAGAATACCGCGGTCGGACACACTGGCATCGTATTGGCCACTGCTGTTCAGCCCGAAGAAATGCATGCCGTCGTGTTCGTCGCCGGAACGGTTGTCGTAGTCGACGTCCGTGCCATCGTTGCGGAACGGCGCAAGGCCGCTGATCAGTGGGTCACCTTTGGCGAAGAGAACATCCGCCCGGTAACCCTCCGGCAGCATGACCCGGTCCTCAAGGCTGGTGGGCACAGCGCGAAAGCCGAGGTTGTCCGGGCTGACGGTCAGCCCGCCGGTATTCGCCGGGCTGTCGGAGCTGCCGCTACTGCTGCCGCCGCATGCGGCCAGGCCAAACGAACCCAGTACACTGACGGTGGCCGCCGAGGCAGTTCCGCTCAGCAGGCGCCGGCGGGATAGCCGGGCGTTAATAATGTCTTCAAACGGGCGGTTGTTGCTGTTGTTGCTGTCTTCAACCGGATGGTGTCCCATCGCTCTCTCCTTGGTAGCCGTTTATGAAAAAGGTGTAAAAGGTTTCGCCCTTTTGGTCGATAAGCAGTACCAGGCAGGGCGTCCTGGGAGAGCATCGCGAAGTTATGTGACACGCCGGGTTCACTGAGGTGACAGTAACGTAAAAGATTTTTGACACGATTTTACGACCCGCGTTGCGCCGCTCCGGGACTGAGAGCTCACTCTGTGATCAACTAAAGTCTCAGTTAATATCCGGTTTCAATTCTTTACTCTCACTTAAGGCTGCTGCTGGCATGCTGTATTCGCTGATAATGATAAAAATGAGGTTGTCATGGGGTTCCTTGAACGTCCTGTGCTTATGGCTGGGGCAGGGTTGGCCGCCTGCGTTCTCGTTGGTGCCGCAGCGGTGGCGCCGCTGATGGGGCTGGACCTCGCCTCGGTGCTGGTCGGGGTGGTGGTCGGACTGGTAACCGCTTCGGCCTATCTTGTGCTTCGCGTTCTGGAGCCGGTAGAGCGTGGGTTGAAAGCGCTGGACGAAGGTCAGTTGCCTGAAAACAGCCCGTTGCGCGGGCGCTGTGCCCGCCTGCTTGCCGAGGCCGCGGCCGGACGGGCACTGGTGGAGACCCTTTCCGGCAGTGCAGACCGGAGCGCCATTTCAGCTGCCCAGGTCTCTTTTGCGGCGGACCAGCTCAAACTGCGTCTCGATCGCCAGGTGGACGAAACCGCACAGATGGCGGATGACACCGGTCAGATTACTGAAACGGTGCGCGAATCATCCCGCCAGGCTGTTGAGGCTGCGGCGCTGGCCCGACAGGCCAGCGAGATCAGTGTGGAAGGCCGACACTCTCTCTCCGGAGCTATCGAGAGCGTTCGGGTAGTGCATCGCCAGTCCGGTGAGAATCTCAGGCTGATCCAGGAGCTGAACGAGAAGTCCAATCGCATCCAGGGTGTGACCACCACCATCCAGAGTATTGCCGAGCAGACCAACCTGTTGGCGCTGAATGCCGCTATTGAGGCGGCGCGCGCAGGCGATCAGGGGCGGGGATTTGCCGTGGTGGCCGATGAAGTCCGCCAACTGGCGGGGCGCACGGCTCAGGCCACCGGCGAGGTGGCGGAGACCCTGGAGGAGATCCGTACCGACACCACCCTGATCGTAACCCGCATAGAGGATCTTGCCCGCAGCGTCGAGGCGGGCCTGAGCTCCGTTGAAAGCGTGGGTGAGCAGCTGGACCAGATCCGCGATCAGTCGGACCGGTTGCAGCAGCAGGTTGCGCGGATCGCCGAGAGTGATCAGAACAATGAGCAAAGTCTGGAGCGGGTATTTGCCGCCATCGAAACGGTCCGCGACCAGATTTCCGAGAGTGACCGCAGTGTGGTGTCGCTGGCTGAGCAGGCGGCCACACTGATGGAGCTGGCAGAGCAGGCGAACGCCGCGTTTGCCCTCAATAGTGAGGCCAGTTACCACCGGTTCTTCTATGAGCAGGCACGCGCGGGCGCAGACCGGATTGGTCAGTTGTTTGAAGCGGCGATCCATGACGGCAAGCTGGCCGAGGGGGCGCTGTTTGATAAAAAGCGTACACCCATTGCCAATACCCGGCCCCAGAAATATTCGAGTCCATTTGACCAGTTCACCGATCATTCTTTGCCGTCGGTTCAGGAGTCGGTGAAGGATTCAAATGGGGCTGTGGTATTTGCCATTGCCACCGCGCCGGACGGGTATGTTCCAACCCATAACCGGGATTTTGCCCACGCACCCACGGGTGATCCGGAGGTGGATCTGGTGAGAAGTCGCAGCAAGCGGTTGTTCAATGATCGCACCGGCGCCCGCTGCGGCACCCATACCCAGAACATGCTGCTGCAGACCTATCGCCGTGACACCGGCGAGATCATGCACGATCTTTCCGTGCCGATATACGTCAATGGTCGTCATTGGGGCGGTTTCCGGGTGGGTTATCGTCCGGATAAACACTGAGTCAGGTAGTCATTTCTCGGCTCCCGGCCCGGTGGTAGACTGTGGCAGTTGACCCGCACAGGAGCAAGCAGTGGCTGATCACGAGTTCATACCCGCCGATTCCGACCCCGTTGCGCGACGGTCGGATTCCGCCCGTAATTTGGCAGTGGTTGTTTACATTCTTCAAGGCCTGTCGTTTTTCCTGGGGGGGATCACCGGGCTGGTGGGGGTGGTCATCAATTACGTCAAGATGGACGACGTCACCGGAACCTGGATCGAACCGCATTTTCGCTGGCAGATCCGTACCTTCTGGATCGGGCTGTTGTGGACGGTTATCGGTATCGTCACCGCGGCGCTGATTATTGGCTGGTTCATCCTGCTGGGTATCTCGATATGGTTGATCTACCGGATCGTGAAGGGAGCGTTGGCACTGAATGATGGCAAGGCCCCGTAAAGGGGTGGATACGTGACCCAGTTCCTTGACCAAATGGCAGATTTAATAATTTATTGGTGTATTTGCCTGTCATGAAACGGTCGCGTTCTTCTGTTTTTTGGTGTCGGTTTGCCGACCATCGTTCACACCAGATCGGCGAGGTGGCCAGCCACGGAGCGTGGTTTTTTCTGAAAAATATTTGAAAACAATACCTTGAGTCTGGTCATACCTCTGCCCCTGCAGTCACTCTTTCGATGCCCCCAGGCGGCCGGCGGCGTCACTCAAAAGTGTCATTGCTAATATGACAAATGAGTAATGGCGTGCTGGCCAATCCAAACCCTGAGGTTCTCTCTCCCGCGGCCTGCCTCCCACGTGTCTGTCTGATGCCGGTGTCCCGGAATCGTATGGGCAAAAAAAAGCCCTGACCGATTGGTCAGGGCTTTTTTGATGTTTCTCGGGTTCAGTTGATTCAGAGACTGGAAACCCAATTCAGTGCCATCAGTCCGACAATGAACACTGAAAGCGCGATGACGACGCGAGCGCGGCGGTGGTGCGGTACCAGCAGCTCCTGCGGTTCCCCGGCCATCCGGTACTGGCCGTTCACGATGCAATCAGTGTCTGGCGCAGAACGTAGGCCTCGGCGCACAAGGCGCAGTTGGACTTCTGGCAGTTTGCCGAGTCGTGAAGCGACAGGCCGGAGTGTGGTGCGCTGTCGCCACGAACATTGATGCCACGGTAGATCCGGATATGACGACTCAGGGCGCTGGACGCTTCCTGCTGACTGAGGAAGGGGCCGAGGTCGGATTGTTCGCGGGTCAGGGCGTACCACCCGAAAGCGGTATGGATCAATCGATTGGCATGGTTTGACGGAATTGCTGTGTTTGTTCGCATGTTCAATCCTCAATGGGGTCGACTTCTGAACTACTGCACGAAACAACACATCCCTGTTGTCTGTCACTTCCACCGCAGCGTGCGGGACTTCTGCGTCTAGGGATATTTTACGGAAACGCCCGGCCTAAACATTGATTGGTGTGACGCAGTTCAAAGTTTGTGTGGTCAATCGTTGGTCACTTCCCGAAGCCGAAGCGCGCTGACGGTTCCAGCCAGGCCCATCAGGCCCAGGGTCAGGATGACGGCAACGTCTGAGATGGAGGAGATCAGCGCGGTCACACCGCCGGTAACCAGCAGCAGGATGCCGATCACGGTATTGCTCACGGCGGTGTAATCGGTGCGTTTGTTCCCGCCGGCCATATCCACCAGATAGGTCTTGCGCCCGAGCCGGACCCCGGCGTGGGCTATGCTGAGGATGAAGAATGCGATCGGATAAAACCAGAGGCCCCCGGTCTGCTCCCCCGCAAAGAGCGCAATGCCACCCACCAACAGGCAGACTGAGCTGGCGATCGCGGCGCCCCGAATCATCACGCGCCGGCTCGAGGTGTCTGCCATCCAGCCCCAGAAGCTGGCACTGAGGGAGCTGGCCAGACTGCTGGCGAGCAGAAACACGCCCAGCAACCAGTCACTGTCTGCCTCTTTCTGCGCCAGTACCACGAAATAGGGGGAGGCCAGCGCGGAGCACAGTAACAGCGCCCGGGTGATGACAAAATGGCGGAACGGGGCGTCGTCCCTCAATAGCGACAGGCTGCTGATGGCTTCTCTCAGGGCGTTATCGCCACCACCGGTTTCACCGTCATATTCCTCGATGCTGGCAAACAGGATGCCTGCAATGACCCACAGGCTGGCGGCCAACAGCAGCAGTACGGTATAGAACCCAATGCCAGGATCACCCCGGTCCCAGAACAGCAGGGCCGTCAGTGCCACGGTGAGAGATCCGCCGATGGTGGTGGCCAGCCCGGAGAGCCTGCCGCGCCGGGTTTTGGGGATGCATTTGCCCTGCACATCCTTCATGGATACGGAGCAGAACCCGCGGGCCAGAGAAAAAGCGACCAGTGCCGCAATCAGGCCGCCTCCGGCCACATAGCCGTCGAAGAACCAGATACTGGCCGCCATGGCCATTACGCTCAGGGCCTGACCGAAGCTGCCGAGCATCCAGAACCATTTGCGGACCGGTTTGCGCCGCACCCACGCCGCAATCGCCATTTGCGGCACCATGGAGCCGGACTCACGGATCGGCACCAGCCATGCCACCAGCGCCGGCGCCCCGACCGAACTCAACAGCCACGCGAGCACTGTCTTCGGGCTGAGCAGCAAGTCGCCCAGTTTGGTTAGCACATTGCTCGCGAGAATGAGGAAGAAATTGCGCGGTACTTCCCGGCAGGCTTCCTCGGGAATGTCCTTGCATACCCGGGCATCCTCTTCATTGGCGATCAAGGCATAGAGTTGTTCTGTGGCGTTGCCGGAGCTGGCTTTGGTGGACAAGACTGCCTCCTTTGAATACACGGGTGCCGGGGCATCATAGCAGGGCGGGCGGCGCTGCCCCAGTTGGCTTGCTCCCTTTCAGTTCTTCGGGCCTAATGCCGTGATACGACGATCAACCGCTTCAGGATGTTTCATGCTCAGTTATCTTCACGGGTTTCATGCCGGTAACCTTGCCGATATTCACAAGCACGCCGCTCAGGTTCTCGCGTTGCGCATGATGCAGGTAAAGCCCAGCGGCATAGCCTGCTTTGATACCCATGCCGGCAGTGCGCTCTACGATTTGCGCAGTGAGAGGGCGCGGAAAACGGCAGAGGCAGAGGGTGGGGTGGGTAGGCTTTGGGCCCTCCGCGCTCATCTGCAAAACGATGACTGGTTGCCGCTGATTGACGTGCTTGAGGGCCTGAACGGGAGCGCGGATGAGCTCCATCGTTACCCGGGGTCACCGGAGTGGTTCCGGCAATTCCGGCGGGATCAGGATACCCTGGCCGTGTTCGAGCTGCATCCGGCCGAAGGCGAGCAGCTGGCGGCATGGGGCGGTCGCGGCGCCACCCGTGTTTTCCGGGAGGACGGCCTGCGTGGGCTGTTACGGCAACTGCCGCCGCCTCTGCCGCGACTGTTGGTGTTGGTGGATCCGTCCTACGAGATCAAGTCTGAGTACCGGGAGGTTGCTGACACCCTGGCGCGTGCCTGGCGCAAGTGCCGTCATGGGGTGTACCTGGTGTGGTATCCGATACTGACGTCAGGACTGGAGCAGGCCCTGAAAGATGCGGTGGTGCAGGGGCCGGTCTCATCGGTGCTGTGCAGTGAAATACGCCTCCGGCAGCCTCCTGCGCGAGGGATGATCGGGTCTGGCCTGCTCGTGGTCAATCCGCCCTGGGGATTCGGCGATCGCCTTGATCAGATGCTGGCGGAGGTGTCGGGCGATGACGGACTGGCCGCAGAGTCATCGCTGAACTGGCTGGTTCCTGAGTAGTCAGCGGTGACCGCCGTTGCTGCCGGCGGCGAGTTCCTGTTCTTCGCGTGCCACCATGGCCAGTATCGCCTCGAGAATTTTCCGGCCGCGTTCTCCGGCGATGTCGACGTACCGGTCGCGGACAGGAAGGCTGGCTTCCCGGAAACGCGCCCTTTCCCCGTCCGTGAGCTCGACCGCGGAGATGTCGCCGGCTTCACGGATGGTTGCCAGCCTCGATTCATTGAGTTCGGACTGCGTCTGATAGATCTGTTCGGACACATCTGCCAGCGCCTCGTTGAGCCACTGCTTCTGGTCTGCCGGGAGGTCGGCGTACCACTGGTGGTTGGAAATGACCGAGGCAATGAACTGCGCCGGGCGGGCAAACGTCAGCGTACTCTGGACCTCGTAGAAGCCCATTTCCTCGATAGCGAACACCGGGTTGGCCTGGCCGTCGATGCGCTGGAGCTGGAGGTCGTTGTAGACCTGGGAGTAGGGCGTTGGTTGAGGGTCGGCGCCGTAAGCGCGATAGGCTTCGGCGGAAATGTCCGCTGTCATGGTGCGGATCCTGAAACCGGCGAAATCGTCCGGGGAGCGCAGTGGTTTGTTGGCCGTCCAGACCATCCAGCCCTCAGGAACGAAACCGAGAACTTTCATGTTGTGTTCGGCGTAACTCTCGCTGAACAGCGCCACAAGTTCGTCACCGGTCAGAACCCGTCGATTGACCTCGTTGTCATCTGACAGCAAAAAATGAAGCGTGAAAACACCCACTTCCGGGATGGTATCGGCCAGATGCCCCGGCGAGGCAAACGCCAGGTGGACGGAGCCGTTGCGGGTCAATTCGGTAAGCTCCGCGGAGGTTCCAAGGGAGCCGTAGGGAAAAATATCGAGCTCGATATTGCCGCCAGAGCGGGCTTCAATGCGTTCCTTGAACTCGGTGGCGTAGGCATGTTGCACGCTGCCTTCAATTTCCTCCAGCGCGAAACGCCAGGTTACCGGGTACTCGGGTGCTTCAATGTCTGCCCCAGCAGCCTCGGGCTCTTTTTCCGTTTGTGATTCCGAGCAGCCAGCCAGAGTAATCAGCATCAGGGCTAGCAATGGAGTCAGCCGCGGGCTCCATGATGGCATCGCTATGTCTCCAGGGACGTTTTTTCGCATAAGCTCCTGAAGATAAGGTACCACAAGATGGCTGAGGCCGTGCTTGGCCGGGATGCCGTAACGAAAAAAGCCCCGCGGTTGCGGGGCTTTGATCTGACGATAATCGCAGGGGGATGATTACATCAGTGAGTCAATGCGGTTCCGTACCTTGGGTTCACTGTTATAGGCGGTGGCGATCGCATTGTAAGTCGGAATGTCGAGGTCAGCGTCCTCGATCACGGTGACCATCTTATCGTTGGCTTCCATCTGCAGTTCCTGCGCTTCCGACTGGGAATCTGCGTCCTCAATCTTCGCCATATACTCATCACGGATCTCGTTAATGCCCTTCTGGGCTTCAACGAACTTTTTCAGTTCCGCGTCATCGTAGTTTGTGTCCTGAGTGCCCGCAGCCGCCGGATCGCTGTAGCCTTCCTCCCCGGTCTGGGCTGGGTCCTGTTGCTGGCTTTGCTGAGCCAGGGCCGGACCGGCCGCGAGCAGTGCCATGGATACAGTCAGTGAGGTAAGTAGTTTGTTCATAAGGTTACTCCTTTCCTTCGGTTCGTGGGCCAATCACCGATTCTTCCCCGATGCCAGCCGCTGTCATGAACCCCGAGGGTTGTTCGGGGTTTGTGTTGGTGTAGAAGTTCAGTTCAAGTGTCGTGCCAGGTTTTAATAAAATATAAATCTCAATAAAAACATAAGGTTGTGTTTTTCGGGGAATTAAATGCACGTAATGCCGGTTGAGGCTAAATGCCACATGTGGCAAAAGTGTGTGACATTTTGTCGGAGTACACGTCATGCAGCGACCTGTTCTGAGGGCAGGGAAGATGTTTCGTTCTCTGCGTCTGACCCTGGTTCTGAGCCTTGTAGTGCCTCTCATGCTGTTCAGCGGGTTGGCGATTTATATCGGCCTGAGTGCCGTCGAACGGAATCTGAATGATCGCTTGCGGGAAGACCTTGAGCTGGTTGCCCGGGCAGTGAGCGGCCCCCTGTCACGAGCCATGTCGGAGGGTGACGAGATCGTGATGGGAGAATCTCTGGAATCCATTTTCCGCATAGGCCGGGTATACGGTGCTTCCGTGTTTGATGAGGCCGGTAATCAGGTGGCCAGCCTGGGGGTCGCCGATAGTGATGTCCGTAGCAGCGAAAGCGCCGAGCAGGTCATTGCCAGTGGCGAGCTGGGCGGCGCATTTCGTCAGGTCGACGGGCAGTCCGTTTTTTCGCAGTTTACCCCTCTGGTCGCGGAGGATGGTCGTATTCAGGGACTGTTGCAGATCACCCGTAAGCGCAGCGATTTTCACAAGCTGGTGGCATCCAGCCGGTTGTGGGCGATTGTGATCTGGTCGGCGCTGTCGCTGATCGTCATCCTGGTGGTGGTGCTGGGCCATTATGGCGCCGTGGGCCGCCACGTCAGCCGTTTACTGGAGATTATGGATCGCATGAAACCCGGGCACTGGCGTGTCGACGATCCCGCGGGCGGTCCTCGTGAGCTTCGGCAGATTCACGAGGGGCTCCGGGATATGGGAGAGCGTATGGCAGCGGCTGAGATGGAGATCAGCGAGCGGGTGACCCGCGAGCGGGAGCTGGCCGAGCAGCTGGAATACCAGGAAAAAGTGGCAATGATTGGCCGTGTCGCTGGTGGTGTGGCCCACGAGCTGGGCGCGCCGCTGAATGTTATTCAGGGGCGCGCGAATATACTGCGGCGTGGTGGGTTGCCAGACGGCCAGGAGCGCCACCTGAATGACATTGAGCATCAGGTGGAGCGGATGACGCTGATCATCCAGCAACTGCTGGACTGCTTCCGCCACGTGCCGGATTCCCGACGTGCCACGGATTTGGCCGCAGTGCTCAGAGCCGTGACCCAGCGCATAGGTGACGATCCCAAATGCGCCGCGGCCAGCGTAATGACTCATGGTCTGGATCAGTTGGCGGAGATCAAGGCAGAGCCCACACGGCTTGAGCTGGCGTGTGTGAATGTCATCCGTAATGCCTGTCAGGCGAGCAACGGCCGGGTAGAGGTGTCATTGCTGCGCAGTGGCAATCAATGGGAAGTCCGCGTGGAGGATGACGGCGCGGGCATTGACCCGGCGGTACGGGAACGCGTGTTTGAACCTTTCTACAGTACCCGTCCGGCTGGCGAAGGCACCGGGCTTGGTCTGGCGGTGGTTGGCAGTGTGCTGAAGGAGCATGGCGGGTATGCCGAAGTGGGGGAGAGTCAATATGGTGGTTGTCGTATGAGCCTGTTCTGGGCGGCGGAGGTGAGTAGCGATGAGTAAGAATCAACCCACCATTCTGTTGGTTGAAGACGATGCCAGTCTGCGGCTGCTGCTGGCGGAGGAGCTGGAGCTGGACGGCTACCGGCTCGACACCGCTGCCACTGCCAGCGAGGGCAGGACGAAAGCCCTGTCACAGGTGCCGGACCTGATTGTCTCCGACCTGCGCCTTCCGGATGACGATGGCCTGTCGATACTGCGAGAATTGCAGGCCGCCGGGCGTTCGGTGCCGTTTATTATCATCACCGCTTTTGGCACTGTTGATCAGGCGGTCGAGGCTTTGAAGGCGGGCGCTGATGATTTTCTCACCAAACCGCTGTCAACGGATCACCTGCGGTTGAAGATTCGCCGCCTGCTGTCCCAGGCAGCGATTACCAGTGAACTGGCACGCTACAAGTCCCGCAGTGATGATGACACCTCCCTGGGGCTGGTCGGGGACAGTGCCGCCATGCGCCGTCTGCGCACCGAGATTCGTCAGGTCGCCCGCAGTAGTGCCGCCGTGCTGATAACTGGGGAAAGCGGAACCGGCAAGGAACTGGTTGCGCGCGCCATTCACAACGAAAGCGAGCGCAAGGCGCAGCCATTCCTGCCGGTGAACTGTGCCGGGATTCCCCACGAGCTGATGGAAAGCGAGTTTTTCGGCCACGAGGCGGGTGCCTTCACCGGTGCCCGGCAGGCCCGCAAAGGCCTGTTTGCCGAGGCCGACGGCGGCACACTGCTGCTGGATGAAATCGGCGAGATGCCGCTGGCGCTGCAGGCAAAGCTGTTGCGAGTATTACAGGAAGGCACCATCAAGCCGGTCGGCGCCGATCAGGAAGACACCGTGGATGTGCGCATCATCGCTGCCACCCATGTGGATTTGCTCAAGGCGGTGGAAGCCGGCTCGTTCCGGGAAGATCTGTACTATCGGCTGGAAACCCTCGCTTTGGTGGTTCCGCCATTGAGGGAGCGGGGCGATGACATCGACATTCTGTCAATGCACTTCCTCCGGGAGGCGGCTCGCCGCCATAACCGTGGCTTCATGCGCCTGAGCGAGGTGACCTCGACAATGTTGATGGACTACCCGTTTCCCGGCAACGTCCGGGAGCTGGCCAGCGCCATCGAGCGCGCGGTGACATTCTGCGACGGCGACATCATCCAGCCCGAACACCTGCCAGCGCGCATCCGCAGACGCCAGGCCGAGTCTCCGCCGGGAGCGGTTGATGCCAACCCGGATAATCTCGCGGGCTGGCCAACACTGGAATCGGTTCAGCAGGATTACGTCAGCAAGGTGATCAAGGCCGTGGCAGGCAACAAGCGTCGGGCGGCCCAGATTCTCGGGGTCAATCGGCGAACCCTTTACCGCTGGCTGGACGCCGGGTCGGGAGAAACCGATGGCTAACCAGAAGCAGGCCATGCTATACGGGCTGGCGACCGTATTGCTGTGGTCAACGGTGGCCACCGCGTTCAAGCTCTCGTTACGGGAACTGTCCCCGGTGCAGATGCTGGCCATCGCCTGTTCGGCGTCGGTGGGGGTCATGGCGTTGATTCTGGTGGCGCAAAAACGCTGGCACCTGGTGTTCTCCCTGACCCGCAAGCAATACCTGCAGTCGGTGGGGATGGGGCTGATCAATCCGTGCCTGTACTATTTTGTGCTGTTCGGGGCGTTTGATCGCTTGCCAGCGCAGGAAGCCCAGCCGCTGAATTACACCTGGGCGCTGGTGCTGGCATACATGTCGGTGCCCTTTCTGGGGCAGCGGCTGCGGCGTCTGGATGTCATTGCTGGACTGGTCTGCTACGCGGGGGTGGTGGTCATTGCCACGCGCGGCGATGTTCTGTCGCTCAGCTTCTCGGATCCGCTGGGGGTGGGGCTGGCAATTGGCAGTACGGTCATCTGGGCCTCGTACTGGATCATCGCTACCCGGGACACCCGGGATCCGGTGGTCGGGCTGTTTCTGAATTTCCTATGCGGCCTGCCGGTTATTCTGCTGATTTGCGCGCTGACAGACGGTTTTGATTTCACCGATGGGCCGGCGGTGGCAGCAGCGGTTTATGTTGGTGTGTTTGAAATGGGGATTGCCTTCGTGCTCTGGTCCTACGCCATGAAAAAAGCAGAGAACACCTCCCGCGTCAGCAACCTGATCTTTATCTCGCCTTTTCTGTCACTGGTCTTCATTGCCATGATTCTCGGTGAAGTGATTTTGCCCTCGACCTATGTCGGGTTGGTGCTGATCGTCGCCGGGCTGTGGATCCAGCAGCGTAAAACCCGGGCGCAACTGGCGCCGGTGGAGGGGTGATGAGCCACTGGCACCTGTATATGATCAGAACGGCACGGGGTGCACTCTACACGGGGATCACTACCGATGTGCCCCGGCGGTTTGCCGAGCATCAGGCCGGGGCGCCGAAGGGAGCCCGCAGCCTGAGGGGCAAGGGGCCGCTGGAGCTGGTCTACTCGGTGGCCGTGGTTGATCGCAGCGTTGCTTCCCGGCTGGAATGGCAGCTGAAGCAGTGGCCCAGAACCCGCAAAGAGGCGTTGGTGCGTGGCGAGATTACACTGCCTGATATTGCCTGATGTGATCGGCAATACCATTGAGCGATTGGGTCGCCCGATCGAGCTGCCCGGCATGCACCTGGAACACATGCCAGAGGCTGTTGTAGATCTCCAGTGTGGTTTCAACACCTTGCTGCCTCGCCGCTTCGGCGAGACGCTGGGCGTCGTTGAGCAGGATTTCCTCACTGCCGACCTGAATCAGTAAGGGCGGCAGTCCGCTGAGATCCCCGAAAACCGGTGAGATGAACGGATTGGTGGGTGACTCCGGCCCGCAATAGAGTCGCGCGGCTTTGTCGATCCAGCGCGATTGCAGAACCGGTTCGCGCTCCGGTGAGTAGAGGTGTTCGTGAGTCAGGTCGACCCAGGGCGACATGACCGCCAGTGTGGCAGGCAGAGGGCGCCCCTTATCCCGCAGCCTCATGGCCAGAGCGACGGTAAGGCCGCCTCCGGCGGAATCTCCGGCTATGGCAATGGAGCCCGGCTTATAGCCTTCTCTCAGCAACCCTTCGTAGACAGCCTCGGCATCGTCCACAGCGGCCGGATATGGGTGCTCCGGCGCCAGGCGGTAGTCCGGCGCCACTACGGGGCGTCCGCTGGCTCTGGCCAGGTGCCCGGTGATGCCGCGATGCGTCGCCGCCGAACCGATGATGTAACCGCCGCCATGGAAGTAAAGCACGATGCCCGGGCCCGTTTTGCCGTATTCGGTACGGACTGCACGGATACTGCCGACCGTCGTGGTGCTGAACCTGCAACCGCGGGGGGGCACGGAGCTGCGGTAAGCCTGGGCCACAATAGTTCTTTGCAACTGCACCGGGATGGCAGGGTGAAGCCATGGACGAATGATCCGGCTCATGGTTTGACGCAGGGTGGCTTCAAGCACGTTTTGCAGCATGAATTTCTCCGTGAGAATGAACAGGTTCTGCCCGGGAGTATACGGTGGTGTGCTAACCTAGTGTCGTACGCTCAGACGAGCAAGGGCCTCCGGGGCCTTCTTTCCGACACATTCATGACAAGCGTGTAACTCTACGTGTACTGGAAAACAGATACCATAGAAATTCCTGACTGGGACCGAAGCTCACTGCTGGAGCGGCTGGAGCCGTTTGATCCTGCGGCCGAATGCAACCTGAGTGATGAGATGATCGCTTACTGCCGTTTCTACGGCCTCGATCTCTGGGTGGAGCATCCCGAGGTGGCGTATCACCAGGGCTATGTCAGTGCCGGGCGGCATCAGGTGATGGTGCATTACTTTCGCTCACCGGACAGTGGCAAGAGCAAGGGCACGGTATTCATTCTCCATGGTTACTTTGATCATGTCGGACTATACAGCCAGTTGATTGATCGTTGCCTGGGGGCAGGGTTTGACGTGCTGGCGTATGATCAGCCTGGCCACGGCCTGTCCAGCGGTACGCCGGCAGCCATCGGCAGTTTCCTGGAATACCAGGCGGTGTTGTCGGAGGTGATCGCCGATGTGAAAGGCAAAGTTCGTGAGCCGTGGTACGCGGTCGGACAAAGCACGGGCGGCGCCATCCTGATTGATTACCTGCTGTCGAATCACCATGATCAGCAGACGTCGGATTTCCGCCAGGTTGTGTTGCTGGCACCGCTGATCAGACCCATGGGCTGGCTCGGTGCGAAGGTGCTGCACAGCCTTGCCAGACCGTTTCTGACCCGCTGGCGACGGGTGTTCGGTCAGAACAGCGGTAACACGCGCTTTCTGCAGTTTCTGCGGGAGCACGACCCGCTGCAGGCGCGGGCGGTTCATGTGGACTGGGTCAGTGCCCTGAGACAGTGGGTACCTCACATAGAGTCGGCCCGCCCGATCAGTTTTCCGGTGACCGTGATCCAGGGGGAGAAAGACCTGACGGTCGACTGGCAGCACAATCTGCGGATTATCAGGAACAAATTTTCCTCGGTGGAGGAACTCAGAATACCGGATGGTCGTCATCATCTGGTGAATGAAGCGCAAGATCTGCAAGCGACGGTGTTCAATACCATTATTGACACTTTCTTGAATGACCAGGCAGGGCCTCTCTCGGAAGCCTGCTAGGAACTACAATCTCAGGAGAATGCTGTGAAGAAAACTGTTCTCGCTTTCGCGGTTGCGACTGTTGGTCTGGGCGGCTGTATGACTTACGACCCCTACACCGGCGAAGAGAAAACCTCCAGCGCCACCAAAGGCAGTATCATTGGCGCCATCGGTGGCGCCGCCGTCGGCGCGGCAACGTCCAGCAGCAGCGACCGTGGCAAGGGTGCACTGATCGGCGGTGCCGGCGGTGCTGCCGTCGGTGGTGGTATCGGTTATTACATGGACAAGCAGGAAGCGGAGCTGCGTCGCAAGCTGGAAGGTTCCGGCGTGCGGGTGGTGCGTAATGGCGACGAGATCGAGCTGGTGATGCCGGGCAATATCACCTTCGATACCAATGAGTCGACCATCAAGCCGAATTTCAGTGGTACCCTGGAGTCGGTAGGCGTGGTACTTAAGGAATACGACAAAACCATTATTCAGATAGAAGGCCACACCGACAGCACCGGCTCTCAGAATTATAACCAGCTGCTCAGCGAACGCCGCGCCGGCTCGGTTCGGGATTTCCTGCTGAATCAGGGCATTGAGCCCAAGCGTACCCGGGCAGTTGGCTACGGTCCGCGGTATCCGATCGCATCAAACGATTCGGCCTCCGGACGAGAGCAGAATCGTCGTGTGGAGCTGACGCTGGTCCCGATGCAGTAACCGGTCCAGAGGCTCTGGAAAAAAAGCCCCGCCGCGTTTTCTGCGGCGGGGCTTTTTTGATGCACTCAGTTGGTGTTGCTGGGAAGCCACTCATCAATGCGCTCCCGCAGATTGCGGAGTTGATCTTCTCCGGAATCCCTGACCTCCCCGAGTCTCTGGCGCGCTTCTTCGATGCGGTCCTCAAGCTTCTGCACCTTTTCGGAAAACTCCCTCTGAATTTCCGCTTCGGCCTGTTCGTCCTTTGCCTTCGCCATCTTGTGTTCTGCATCGGCACGCAGGCTGTCCACCTGCTTGCTCCAGCGTTCTGTCTGGGTTTCCAGCTTGTTTAACAGGGAATCCTTCAACGACATACTGCTACTCCTGTTTTGACCGTGTGGGCGAATCCAAACTTGCCATCCCTTTATAACCATGGACGTTATTTGAGGATTCTCAAGTGACGATTCGTTGTTCATGGCTCGCAAAATGTTAACTGCGTCACAGTTTGGCCTCCGTTGACATGTATCTCCGGGGGTGAGCTGTGACAGATTGTCACGGCCTCAGACTCCGATAACTAAAAACAAGGAATGCCTGTATGAAACGTCGACTCATCCCCACTGTCTGTTTTGGCATTGGTCTTGCGGTTTCGGCCCCAGCGCTCCATGGCAGTCTGCTCGGCGGGCTTGGCCTGACCGGCAGTGACGGCGCGGCTGACGGTGCCTCAACCTCCGAGGCCCTGAACCCGGGTGACGTATTGCCCGGACGCTACATCGTTCTCCTTGATGAGCGTTTACCGGAACTGCTCGGGCTTTCGACCTTGCAGGGCAGTGTCGAGTCACTGCTGCTGGCGGTGGGTGGTGGTGACATTCTGCATCTGTACGGAACGGCGCTCACCGGGGCGGCGGTCACGCTGACCGAAGGCCAGGCCAGCCTGCTCTCTTCCCTGCCGGGTGTGCTGGCTGTAGAGCCGGATCGTGTTGTGGCGGCGAATACTCAGGTTCAGCAAAACGCTACCTGGGGACTGGATCGAATCGATCAGGCGGTGTTGCCTCTTGATCAGTTTTATGAGTATCCCGCCTCTGCCGGCAACGGCACAAACGTGTATGTCATCGACACCGGAATACGTCAAAGTCACGCCGAGTTTTCGGGGCGCATAATCGAAGGGCGCAATTTCGCAGCCAACGACGCCGGCCTTCTCGGGTTGGGCAGCCTGCCACTGATCGGCCCGATCCTGAATATCGGCGGCGAAGCCGACCCGACCGACACAACCGACTGCAATGGCCACGGCACGCATGTTGCGAGCACTGCGGTGGGAACGGAATATGGCGTCGCCAAGGCCGCATCGGTGGCGGCGGTAAGGGTGCTTGATTGCTCGGGTGGCGGTTCGAACGCCGATGTCATTGCCGGGGTCGACTGGGTGGCGGCGAACCATCAGGCGCCGGCCATCGCCAACATGTCCTTGGGCGGCGGCGATTCGGCGGCGCTGGATAATGCCGTGCGTGGTGCTATCGCCGAGGGCGTGACGTTTGTGGTGGCGGCTGGCAACAGCGATGCCGATGCGTGTTCGGGGTCGCCCAACCGGGTTGAGCCTGCAATCACCGTGGGCAGTACCACCCGTGACGACCAGCGCTCATCCTTTTCGAATTTTGGCTCCTGTGTTGATGTGTTTGCACCGGGATCCGATATCACCGCAGCCTGGTTCCAGGCCGACACCGAAACCAACACCATCAGCGGAACCTCAATGGCATCGCCTCATGTCGCGGGCGTTGCCGCCCTGGTGCTGGGAGAGCAGGGCGAGCTGACGCCCGCTCAGGTGGGTGCTGCCATCCTGGAGCAGGCCAGCGCCAACGTGCTGGGTGACATCAGGGAGGGCTCACCTAACCTGCTGCTGCGGGCACCGCAGTGATGGCAGTGAGGTGACAGAGCCGGAATAAAAAGCGGGAGCCTTGGCTCCCGCTTTTTTGTTATCCGCTGGTCACCCGAACGGGGTCAGAACAGGACACGGCAACGAATGGTGCCCTTGACCTGACGCAGCTTCTCAAGTGCCAGTTCACCGTAGGCCTTGTCTACATCCACCACCACATAACCAATGTCTTCCTTGGTCTGCAGGTACTGGCCACACACGTTGATGCCATTCTCGGAGAACACCTGGTTGATCTCGGACATGACGCCCGGCACGTTCTCGTGAATGTGCAGCAAGCGGTGCTGATTCGGGTGCGACGGCAGTGCCACTTCCGGGAAGTTTACGGAGGAGACCGAGGTGCCGTTATCGCTGTACATCGCCAGCTTCTCGGCCACTTCGCGCCCGATGTTCTCTTGCGCTTCGATGGTGGAGCCGCCCACGTGCGGAGTCAGAATCACGTTGTCGAACTCGCGCAACGGGGAAATGAACTCCTCGTTGTTGGACTTGGGCTCGACCGGGAACACGTCAATGGCGGCACCCAGCAGCTTGCCGCTCTTGAGCGCATCGGCCAGCGCGTCAATGTCCACGACGGTGCCGCGGGACGCGTTCATCAGAATCGAACCGGGCTTCATCTGGGCGAACTGTTCCGCCTTGAACATGTACTTCGTGGCCGGTGTTTCCGGCACGTGCAGGCTCACCACATCGGAGATGTTCAGCAGCTCCTGCAGGGTGCCCACCTGAGTGGCGTTGCCGATCGGCAGCTTGGAAACCACGTCGTAGAAGTACACGTCCATGCCCAGCCCTTCGGCCAGCACACTGAACTGAGTGCCGATGTTGCCATAGCCGATGATGCCCAGCTTCTTGCCACGGATTTCGTAGCTGTCCTTGGCGGACTTCAGCCACTCGCCGCGGTGGGCCTTGGCGTTTTTCTCAGGTACACCGCGCAGCAGAAGAATGGCCTGCGCCAGCACCAGTTCGGCAACACTGCGGGTGTTGGAGAAAGGCGCGTTGAACACCGCAATGCCACGGCGGGTTGCGGCCTGCAGATCCACCTGGTTGGTGCCAATACAGAAACAGCCCACGGCCACCAGCTTCTTGGCGGCTTCAAATACTTTCTCGGTCAGCTGGGTGCGCGAGCGGATCCCGACGAAGTGCGCATCGGCAATCTTCTCAATCAGGTCTTCCTCGGCCAGCGAGTGAGTCAGATACTCGATGTTGGTGTAGCCTGCGGCATTCAGGGTATCAATAGCAGATTGATGCACGCCTTCCAGCAGCAGGATCCGGATTTTGCTCTTTTCGAGAGACGTATTTGACATGGGCTTGCTTCCGAACCTTTCGTCACGTGAAATGACCTGGAACCAGTGATCGTCAGGCTGGCTCACAGAACAGGGGCGGTATGATACCATAAACGCAGATTTTCACAGCGCGTCGGATTGCCTTGATCAACTGCCGGGTGATTGACCAGCAATCAGCCTCTCCGCGACCGGCCGCCGAACCCTTACGAGACGTCGAAATCCATGAATTCTGAACAGATTATTGCTTCGCTTAGAGAGCTGGTTGCCGCCGGAGACGCCCCGGGCAAGGTGCTGACTGACCCCGCCGACCTGGAAAACTACGGTAAGGACTGGACCAAAATCTATCCGCCGAAGCCGCTGGCCATTGCGCTGCCGAAAACCACGGAGCAGGTGCAGGCGCTGGTGAAGTTTGCCAATGACAACCAGATTGCGCTGGTGCCCTCGGGCGGTCGCACCGGGCTCAGTGCCGGTGCGGTGGCCGCCAACGGCGAAGTGGTGGTGGCGTTCGATAACATGAATCAGATTCTGGATTTCAGCGCCAGTGACCGCACCGTCAAGTGCCAGGCCGGTGTGGTGACGGAGCAGCTGCAGACCTTCGCGGAAGAGAACGGTCTGTACTACCCGGTGGACTTTGCGTCCGCCGGTTCCAGTCAGCTGGGCGGCAACCTGTCGACCAACGCCGGCGGTATCAAGGTTATCCGCTACGGGATGAGCCGGGACTGGGTTGCCGGCCTGAAAGTGGTGACCGGCAAGGGTGATGTGCTGGATCTCAACAAGGATCTGGAGAAGAACAACACCGGTTACGACCTGCGGCACCTGTTCATCGGCGCCGAGGGCACCCTGGGTTTCATCACCGAAGCCACCATGAAGCTCGCCCGCAAGCCGGACAACCTGACCGTGCTGGTTCTGGGGCTGAACGATCTCACTAACACCATGGATGTGTTGCAGACCTTCCAGAAGCAGATCGATCTGACCGCCTACGAATTCTTCTCCCATCAGGCCATGGGGCATGTGCTGGCCCACGGTCAGGTGCAGGCGCCGTTCGAGACCGAGGCACCGTATTACGCCTTGCTGGAGTTCGAGGCGGTGTCCGATCAGGTGATGGACGACGCCATGAGCCTGTTCGAACAGTGCGTGGAAAACGGCTGGGTGCTGGATGGCGTGATCAGCCAGAGCGAAACCCAGGCCCAGAACCTGTGGCAGCTGCGTGAGCGGATTTCCGAATCCATCGCGCCGCGCACGCCCTACAAGAATGACATCTCCGTGGTGGTGTCCAAAGTGCCGGGATTCCTGCAGGAAATCGACGCGGTAGTGACCGAGCATTATCCGGATTTCGAGATCATCTGGTTCGGTCATATCGGCGATGGCAACCTGCACCTGAACATCCTCAAGCCGGAAGACATGGCGAAAGAAGACTTCTTCGAGAAGTGCCAGCAGGTCAACAAGTGGGTGTTCGAGATTGTCGAGCGCTACCAGGGCAGCGTGTCGGCCGAGCACGGCGTGGGCATGACCAAGAAGCCCTACCTGCAGTACACCCGCAGTGAGGCAGAGATTGCCTATCTGCGGGGCATCAAGCAGGTATTCGACCCCAACGGCGTCATGAACCCGGGCAAGATCTTCGACTGATGCAGGATCACATCGTGGTACTGACCGGCGCTGGTATCAGTGCCGAAAGCGGGCTCTCCACCTTCCGTGACAACGGCGGCCTGTGGGAGCAGCACAGTGTGTACGATGTGGCCACGCCGGAAGCCTTCGCCCGCAATCAGGAGCTGGTGCTGCGGTTCTATAACGAGCGCCGCCGCCAGCTTCAATCCGCCCAGCCGAACCGGGCCCACCGGCTGCTGGCCGAACTGGAACAGCGCTATCGCGTTACTGTGGTCACCCAGAACGTGGATGACCTGCATGAGCGCGGCGGTTCGTCCAGCGTGATCCATCTGCACGGCGAGCTCACCAAGGCCCGCAGTTCCCGCTACCCGGAGTTGGTGTATGACATCGGTTACCGGGATATCGGTCCGGGTGATACCTGTGACCACGGCGCCCAGCTCCGCCCCCATATCGTCTGGTTCGGAGAAGAAGTACCCATGCTGGACAAGGCGGCGGAAGTGGTCCGTACCGCCGATCACCTGCTGATTGTCGGAACCTCTCTCCAGGTTTATCCGGCCGCGGGCCTGGTATACGAGACGGGTTTTGATGTGCCCATCACCGTCATTGATCCGGGCGAGCCGGCGTCCGTCTCCCGGGCCCGTATTATCCGCAAGGGTGCCTGTGAGGGCGTAGCCGAGTGGGTGGCCAGGCTGAGATAGTCTGAACCAACGGGTGGGATGTTCTGTCTCAGATTCGGGACTTGAGCTACGCTCAGGTGACAGTCCGATGCAGGAGGCAGGTCATGTTGCATACAATCCGCGCTATTTTTGCAATCCCGCTGTTCGCACTTCTTGTTCTCGGTTCCACCACGGTCACCGCCCATCACGGCTGGGGGTGGGCCACTGACCAGCAATTTGAAATCACCGGTACGGTCACGGGAAAGCGTCTGGGCAATCCGCATGGCGAGGTTACCCTCGATGTTGAGGGTGAAGAGTGGGTGATTGAGGTGGGACAACCCTGGCGCAATGAGCGCGCCGGTCTCACCGATGAGTTGTTATCTGACGGCCGTGTGCTGACGGTTCACGGTCACCGTTCTGCCAGGGAGGGGGAGCGACTGGTCAAGGCTGAGCGCATCGTTATTGATGGCGAGGAATACAATCTGTACCCGGATCGTCGCTCCTGAGCCCAGGGACCGGTGTGCAGGAACTCGCCACGTTGCTGGAGCAGACCGCGGTGGCCACCGCATTGCGGGAGTCCGTTTGGCTCTATCCGCTGGTCAATGCCGGCCATGTACTGGGGATCGCCATGGTGGTAGGCGGTATCATTCCGCTGGACCTGAGGCTGCTCGGCCTGTGGCCCGGGGTGTCATTACTGCCATTCTGGCGAGTGCTGAGAACAACGGTAGCCGCCGGTCTGGCACTGGCGATTGTTACCGGACTGCTGCTGTTCCTGACCCGCGCAGCCGAATACCTGGCATCCCCCTGGTTCCTGAGCAAGCTGACGCTGCTGCTGATGGCCCTGATCAATGTTGTGTTCGTTACGGTCCGGCATCCGCTGTCGGAAATCGGTCACCGGCCGCTCTCCCGGGAACTGAGGGTCTGTGCATTGATCTCCCTGGTCAGCTGGTGCTCCGTGCTGCTGCTTGGCCGTCTGGTCGGGTACTTCTGAGCCCGCCAGTGGCCCGTCGCGCATCAGCCCCGGGTCTGTTGCAGGTACTTTTCCAGTTCAGTGCGAAACGCCGCCTGCACCCCCAGCCGCTTCAGCATCCAGTAGTGTCCGGCAATCATCCGGTCAATGAAGATGCTCTCCACCGGCGGCTTGAAATAGTCCAGATACTTGAACACGGTCGTGGTCTTGGCGGCGACCCGTTTGTGGATGTCGGATTCCGCAAAGTCGTAGGGTTCATCCTGGCTGAACGGCACAATAAGGATGTCTCGCCACATGGCGTAGTACGCCTCATCCACCGCCGGCTGCGACTCCACGCGCGCACCGAGATCAATCAGATGGCTGTCGAGGGCGGCGTAATCCTCTTCCAGCGCAGACACCAGTGCCTTGCGGTAGGCCTCGATGATCTCCGGTTTCAGTTTTTTCACGCAGCCAAAATCGTAGAGGATGATGGAACCGTCGGGCCGGTAGGCAAAATTGCCCGCATGGGGGTCACCGTGAATGCACTGAAAGCGGAACAGTTGATCCGCCATCATGGTAAAAATGCGATGGCCGATCAGGTTGATGGTCTCCTGGCTGTACTTGCCAGGGGTAATGGCGCTGATGTGGTCGCCCTCGACCAGTTCCATGGTCAGCACGCGCCGTGAGGAGTGGCTGGCAAACACCCGGGGAATGATGATCCAGTCGTCCTTGGCATGAAACTGGCGGAATTCCTCGAGATTGCGGGCCTCGTTCTCGTAGTCCAGCTCTTCTTTCAGGCGAACGCGGATCTCGGCGAACAGCTGGTCCACATGCTCTTTCGGCATTTTCAGCAGGCCACCCAGCTTCAGAGCCAGGCGCAGCTGCTTCAGATCGCTGTCACAGGATTCGTCCACCCCCGGGTACTGTACTTTGACAATGACGTCGGTGCCGTCCCGAAGCCTTGCCCGGTGAACCTGACCGATAGAGGCCGCGGCGTAGGGCGTTTCCTGCAGGTATTCGAACAGTTCGGAAACCGGCCGGCCCAGCTCCGCCTCCACCTGCGCCACGATCACTTCAAATGGCATGGGGGGCGCTTCTTTCTGCAGGCGCTGCAGCGCATCGGAAAATTCTTTGGGCAGAAAGTCCTGGGTCTGGGACGCAATCTGCCCCACTTTCATCACTGCGCCTTTCAGCTCGCCCAGGGTGTCGGCGATCTGGTCTGCCATGCGGGTGTAACTTTCGGTGCGGGCGCCCTCGCTGTCCTCTTCACTCCGAAACAGGCGTCGCGCCCTCTGGCCGGCGTATTGCCCGGCCACGGAGGCGGTCATGCCAGCGAGTTTGATGAATCGTCCACTGCGGGATGTAACGGGTTTTTTTGCCATGCCTGATATACGTCCTGACGGTCTGTTGGACCAGCGTACAGCAACCGGTGCTAGAGCACAGTGGTCTCGACAAACAGGGCATCTTCCAGTTCCAGCGACAGAATCTGCCCGGATACCAGTGGGCCGACGCCTTTGGGCGTACCCGTGAGCACCACATCCCCCGGCAGCAGCGTGAACTGACTGCTCATGTGGGCAATCAGTGGCACCACGGGGTTCAGCATTTCCCGGGTGTCGCCGGTCTGCTGGCGCTGGCCATTGATATCGAGGGTAAAGGTAAGGTGATCTTTGCGCACCTTGTCGACGCCCACGAACGGCGACAGCGGGCAGGCACCGTCAAACGCCTTCGCACGTTCCCACGGCTGCCCCTTCTCTTTCAGTTTACTCTGTACCTCCCGCAGGGTGAGGTCCAGCGCCAGCCCGTAGCCGAGAATGGCCGCCTCTGCCTCGGTGGCCGAGGCGGAGGTCAGTGGGCGTCCGATCAGCACGGCCAGCTCGGTTTCGAAATGGACGTCGCCCCGGTCACGGGGAAAATCGAGCGGGCGGGTAATGTGAACCGCAGCCGTGGAGGGCTTGATAAACAGCAGTGGTTCATCCGGGACCGGATTGTTCAGTTCCCGGGCGTGTTCTGCGTAATTGCGGCCAATGCAGACAATTTTGCCCAGGGGCAGGTGAACGGGGGTGCCGTCTTTCCAGTGATGTTGATAGTCGGGCATGCAATTTTCTCCTTGAACTATTGACTGAGTCTAAACCGGAAACCGTTTTGCTTGCACTAGCTGACAAAGTTCATTAGCTTTTCGGGCGGTTCGGCGTCGAAGGATCGATGCCTCGATTGATGAGAACGACAGGGACAGTGATGCAACTCAAATACCCCCGGGAGCTCACGGCACAGGACTTGCCGCTGATTGAAACCCCCTTTTTCGCGGCCGACAGGGTCAAATCCGTACTTTCCTCTTATTACTCCCATGAGCGTGCTCGGCTGACGCTCCCCCACAGCCTGGTGGATTACAGCCGTTCTCCGCGCCTTCGGGCTGAGCAGCTATGTGCCCGGGTAGCGGCGGGCGAGTTGTTGCTGGTGTACAGCGAGTCAGAACGAAGCCAGCTGTTTTCGCCGGTGGTGAGCTGGCGGCCGGAGGATTCCCCGGGGCAGCCGGGGCGCTGGGTGTTTGAGGAGCGCCCCATGTCCTGCCATGGTGTCCGTGACGCGGTAACCGCCCTCAACCGCAACGGCGTAAAACCCTGCGACCTGAAATCCGCCATGGGTATCGGTGGTGCCCGCACCGGTGATATTGACGCCGAAGTTCGACGCCAGCGCATCGAGCGGGAACACCGCCGGCCAGAATCGTTTAGCGTAAATGGGGCGTCGGGCAACGCCACAGCGGTATCAATGGCAACGGCACCCCACGTCGTTGCGGATGTGAAGCCGAAAAAGCAGGGCCCTTCTGAGGAGCCGCCGCTGGAAATTGTTGCCGGACTGTTCACGGATGGCACGTTGAACAACGTCGACAATATTCGCGAATTTCAACGCCGGGTGGAGGAGCAATGCCTGGCTCCCATGCGAGAGGACCCCTCCCGACGCGCTGAATGCGAAGAGCGGCTGAGGCTGTTGATGGGGGAAAGCTATGCCGGAGCGCCGACGAATGTGGCGAAGCTTTGGCAACTCTATTGGGATTCAAGCCAGCAGGAGGGGGATTATGGCCCGATTTTCATCAAGGTCTACTCACCCGGCGCGGGCACAAAAACGCGGGGTGAGGACTCGGTTTTCGGGATGGCAACGGGGCTTGGGGAGACCGGGGTGCCCCAGCAAGTCCAAAAGCTGTTCGTCGACCTTGCCCTGCAAATAAAAGACGCAAACAGCAAAGGCAGAGATTACCAGTTAACCCTGGATTTGTTCGGTTTCAGTCGGGGGGCGGCCGCCGCAAGACATGCCGTTAACGAAATTTTAAAGGGGCAGAAGGGAGCTCTTGCAACAGCGCTTGGGTCCGAACGCCTACGCTGGCCGATAAGCACGAAAATACGATTCGTTGGTTTGTTCGATACCGTGGCTGGCATCGCCAACTTATCAGAGTTCGATTTCTCTCCGGGTGACGAGCGCACTTCGCCAGTAAATATCTTCGTCGACCCGTCTGCCATTGAGCGAGCTGTTCACCTAACTGCGCGTCATGAAAAGAGAGCCAATTTCTCGATGAACAGTCTCCGGGATAGTGATGGGAAACTGCCTGAAAACTTTCAGGAATATTCGCTACCAGGGTCTCATTCAGACATAGGAGGGGGCTATCCAGCCCGGCAGGTCGAAGATATTTTGCTTATGCCGGTGTTGAGTATCCGCGGAAGCCAAGCTCGTTGGCCCACCCAGACGATGGAATGGGACAATCTAGAGAGTTTGCGCAATAGAACCGCGCAGGCCGGCTGGATTGGAGAGTTCAGTAAGGAATTGCCGAGCGGGGAGCAACCAAGTCTTAATATTGAACAACGCGAACTTGAGCATCCCCTGCCGGATGGCCAAGTGTTGCTTAGCTTGAGAATGAGGCGTTTTGTGCTGGGCGATTACGCTAACGTTACGCTGAGGATTATGCATAGACTTGCGCGGGAAACAGGTGTGCCGCTATCTGAAATCTCTGAAAGCATGAACGACATTGCTTTGCCGCGCGATCTCGAGGATATCCTTGAGGAGTACAATCGGCAAATCAAGGGCGGGAAAACGGCTATCGATCTTGATCAACCGAAGTCATATCTGCTCCTTCAGCGCTACCTTCATCATTCAGATCATTACAACCTGATGAAATCAGTCGTGAACGACACGCTGGTAAATTACGAGTTCCCATTTCAGGAGATTCATCCGTTCAGGGCCACTGCTGATAGAAATAGAATCATTCATCCAAATCTAGACCCGGGGTTAAACGATGCGTCTCAAAGTTAAGGGGAGTCTGCTTCTATTGTTACTACTTTCTACTGGGTGCAGTCTGACGCCACCGAAGACGCACGAAATCACTTGGTATTTTCAGGTAGCTGCTCCGAAGCACTATGACATATGGGTGCAATACATGGAGTTTGAAAAATCGGGCGTTCGGGCATGGCACCAGGCTCCGGGCTTTGTTTCATGTTGTTGGGTGGGGGAGGATGGCCCCAGAGGGCCTGGCGGACGCTTGGAGCCCTTCCCAAACTATGTCGCGGTTCAGTGGTTCTCTTACGCGGAGCAAAAAATGTATCAGCGGCTAATCTCAATATCTCCTGACTGGCGCAAAAAGATGCAAGATCGCGCAATCTACTTCACCTCCAAGGGAAAGTTTAAAGCACCAAGGAACATCTTAACGTTCGGCTTGGCGCCGGGGGGGCAGATAGTCGTTTGGGCTAAGAATCAGGTTGGTAACGAGATTGAGCTCGACCGCCTGAAAGCCAATGAAATCGAAGGGGATCCGGCGAAGTTCGAGCAAGCAAGTGAAAACTACCTTGAGCGTAACGGCAATTATCTCGAAGAAAACGGAATTCCTCTGGAGGGCTGGTAAACGCTGGCGGGGAAATGGCAGTCGGCTTGGAGCTTGAAGCCGACTGCGCCATAGTGAGGCAGGGAGGAGGCTACTCCCCCTCGAAAGAACACACCGTATAAACCTTCAATCCTTCCTCTTGCAGCTTGCGGGAGCCACCGAGATCCGGCAGATCGATCATCGCGGCTACCTCCACAATCTCCGCGCCTATACGGCGGATCAGCCGCGCGGCGGCAAGCATGGTGCCGCCAGTGGCAACCAGGTCGTCCACCAGCACCACGTTGTCACCGGGTTTGAAGGCGTCTTTGTGGAGCTCTACCGACGCGGTGCCGTACTCCAGCTCGTAATCTTCCACCAGCGTATCGAAGGGCAGCTTGCCCTTTTTGCGCACCAGCACCAGTGAGGCATTGAGCTCATAGGCCAGCGCGGATCCGATAATGAAGCCCCGGGCGTCGACCGCGGCAACGGCATCGATGCTCTGGCCATGATAGCGGTGTACAAAGGCGTCGATCAGCTTACGGAACGCTGTACGGTCCTGAAGCACCGTGGTGATGTCACGAAACGCGACGCCGGGCTTCGGCCAGTCAGGCACTGTGCGGATGGCCTTTTTGATGCTCTCTGAGAAGTAATCCATAAATGATCCGGAAATCGCTGGAGGCGGCTTACGCCGCGTCCAGGAACGTGAATTTCAATACGAACACAACGGCAATGATAACCACGCTGGCGTTCAATTGAGACCAGCGGCCCGCGAGCGCTTTCAGCGCCACGTAGGTGATAAAGCCGAGGGCAATGCCGTTGGCGATGGAGAAGGTCAGCGGCATCATCAGGGCAGTGACCACTGCCGGCGCGGCATCGGTAACATCCTCCCAGTCAATCAGTTTCAGACCGGAGGTCATCAGCACCGCCACAAACAACAGCGCGGGTGCCGTGGCATAAGGCGGAATTACGCTGGCGATAGGGGACAGGAATAGACACGCCAGGAACAGGGCGGCGACCACCACGGCGGTCAGGCCGGTACGCCCGCCGGCGGAAATGCCCGCGGTGGATTCGATGTAGCTGGTAGTCGTGGACGTGCCCATGGCCGCACCGGACATGGTGGCCACGGAGTCGGACATCAGTGCACGGCCAAGGCGGGGCAGTTTGCCGTCCTTGTCAAGCAGGCCACCCCGTTGGGCAGCGCCGATCAGGGTGCCGGAAGTGTCGAACAGGTCCACGAACAGGAACGCGAAGATAACGCTGATCATGCCGATGTTGAAGGCTCCGGCAAGGTCCAGCTGCATAAAGGTGGGGGCCATGCTCGGCGGTGCGGAAACAAAACCGTTGTAGTCAACCATGCCCAGCATCATGGCGATGACGGTGACAGCGATGATACCGATCATCACCGCGCCGGTGACCTGGCGGAATGCCAGCGCACAGATCAGCGCAAATCCGCCGAAGAACAGCAGTGCTTCCGGCACCCTGACATCGCCCATACCCACCAACGTGGCGGGGTTATCGACCACAACGCCCGCGTTTTTCAGAGCGATCAGCGCCAGGAAGAAGCCGATACCGGCGGAAATGCCAAAGCGCAGGGACAGCGGAATGCTGTTAATGATCCACTCCCGGACCTTGAAAATACTTAGCAGGAAGAACAGGAAGCCGGAAATGAACACGGCACCGAGCGCTACCTGCCAGCTGTAACCCATGCTGCCCACGACGGTGAATGAGAAGAACGCGTTCAGGCCCATGCCCGGAGCAAGCGCGATCGGGTAGTTGGCCCACAGGCCCATGATCAGGGTGCCGATGACGGCGGCCAGGCAGGTCGCAACGAATACGGCGCCATAGTCCATGCCCGCTGCCTGGAGCATGCTGGGGTTGACCACGATAATGTAGGCCATGGTCAGGAAGGTGGTTATACCAGCCACCACTTCTCTACGAACGTTGGTGCCATGGGCTTTTAACTGAAATAGTCGCTCAAGCATGACGGGGGTCTGCCTCACTGAGTGCTGGGTAGGATTAAGGGTTTGAACGGGATTGATAAAACTGAATTGGGTGAAAAAACGGCAATCTTACCGGCTGAGGCGGCCCAGGCCAAGGGATGATTGACAGTTCATCGTTACGGTGTGTACTCAGCCATGTTGATAGGGGTCTCGTTGCAGCCGGATGTCGAAGCGAACCGCCAGCACTCTTACAATCACGATGAACAGGAGGCCAACGGTGAGGGCAGTGGTTTCGCTTTCCAGGAACCACTGGCAGACAAAGTAGAGCCAGCACCCGGCAAAGGATATTGACGCGTAAATATGATCCTTGCGAAAAATGTACGGCACCTCGTTGCACAGTGTATCCCGCAAGGCGCCGCCAAAGCAGCCGGTCATCACCCCGAGCAGGGATGCAATGAACCAGGAATGGCCAAGGTCCAGAGCCAGCTGCGCACCGAGGATCGAAAATATCCCCAGGCCGATGGCGTCCGGAAACACGATCCGCGATTCGCGGATTCGCTCCGCGCGGTGCCAGTAACTGAACACAATGGCCATGGCCAGAATCAGGATCGGCTGTTCCTGGTGCTTGATCCAGTACAGCGGATGGTTGTCCATCATCAGGTCCCGCAGCGTGCCACCACCCAGGGCAGTAATGAAACCGATGGTGAACACGCCCACCGGGTCCATATTTTTTGAACGCGCGATAATCATTCCTGAAATGGCAAACGCCACGATACCAATCATTTCAAGAAGATAGATTATGTCGAACATAGCAGACCCTGAAAGGCGGGAAACAACGGCGGACTGATCGGGTTGAGTGCGCGAAGGATAGCCTAATTTCAGCGCCGATTCATCCCCGGCCCCGGGCCGCGGGGTGATCCGTACCCCTGTATTCAAGCGTATCTGAAGCTCAATTTACCGTTTTCCCGTTCTACGGAGTCCCACCATGTCGTTGATGCGTCTGGCCTATGCCAGTGAAGCCACCTTTGAGGCCAAGCCCGTCGAGCAAGGTGTGGAGCCCCACGTTGCAAGGATTCTGATGACCTCGCGGCGCAACAACGCCAAAAATGAACTGGTCGGCGGACTCTATTACGGCGATGGTCATTTCTTCCAGTATCTGGAAGGCGAAGAAGCCGAGGTTCGCAAGACCTATCAGCGCATCGTCGCCGATGACCGCCACCGCAACGTCAGGACCCTCATTGAGGAGCCGCTGGCCGTGCGGACCTTCACCAACTGGTCGATGAAATATGTACCGGCCTCCGCCGACGTGCGGCGCTTTCTGGCATCACACGACCTTGAGCGATTCAATCCGATGGATTTTTCCCGCCAGCAGTGCGAGGAAATGATTGAGCTGATCCGTCGGTCAAGCCAGGATCAGAAACTGGTGAACCATGACGATCCGGCGGTCGGCAGGGAAGCACCGGCAGCCTTCCCAACCGGTATACGCACAGGTCTTTTGGTGGCCGCGATTTGCCTTATCGGTGCACTTGCGTTTGCCGGAACGATGCTCTGAGACGGCGCCTCTATAAGTCAGCCTAATGCGGCTGGATAAGAGATCTTTATTTGCTTCATGCCCTGACTCTGTTTAGCTTGATGGAAATCACAGGAGGCATTTCCGTTACCGAAAAAACAATGGAGTCACTGAATGAAAGCCATCCTCTGCAAAGAGTACGGTCCGGCTGAAAAGCTGGTGATTGAAGACGTTGCAAGCCCTGAGGTGAAAGGGCATGGCGTGAAAATCCGCGTCAGGGCGGCGGGCCTGAACTTTCCGGATACCCTCATCATCGAAAACAAGTATCAGCTCAAGCCGTCTCTGCCGTTTTCACCCGGCGGCGAAATGGCCGGTGAAGTGATCGAAGTGGGTGAGAAAGTCACACGGTTCAAACCGGGCGACCGGGTCGCCGGCCTGACCGGTTACGGTGCCTTCGCCGAGGAAATCGTCGCGCCGGAGCAGAACCTGCTGCCGATACCCGACGCCATGCCGGATGAAAAGGCCGCGGCGTTCTCCATGGTCTACGGCACCTCCTACTACGCCCTGAAGCAGCGCGCCAACATCCAGCCCGGTGAAACCTTGCTGGTGCTCGGTGCCAGCGGCGGTGTGGGCCTGGCGACGGTCGAACTGGGCAAGGCCATGGGCGCCCACGTAATTGCCGCAGCCAGTTCCGCGGAAAAGCTGGCGGTGGCGAAAGCGGCAGGCGCTGACGACCTGATCAATTACACCGAAGAGCCCCTGAAAGAGGCGGTGAAAAAGCTCACCAAAAGCAAGGGCGTGGATGTGATCTACGATCCGGTCGGCGGCGAATTCACCGAGCAGGCCCTGCGCGCCATGGCCTGGAACGGCCGCCACCTGATCATCGGCTTCGCCGCCGGCGACATTCCCAAGATTCCCGCCAACCTGACCCTGCTCAAGGGCTGTTCCGTGGTCGGCGTGTTCTGGGGCAGCTTCACCCAGCGCGAGCCGCAGGCCAGCGCCCAGAACATGATGGAGCTGATGAAGCTCTACGCCGACGGCAAGATTGATCCGAAGATCAGCGAAGTGTTCGAATTCGAGGACTATGCCAAGGCATTGGGTGCCTTGACTGAACGCCGTGCTACCGGGAAGGTGGTGCTTAAGGTCGGTTAAACTTTGGAATTGGATCACTGTAGCCTGATAGCTGGGAGTTGGTGCAGGTGTGAGCCCCCTCCCAAAAAACGCTACAAGCACGTCCGTGTGCGCTTGATCTCCGGCCATCCATGGCCTCCGACATTTTTGGGAGGGGGCTCACACCGGCACCCCTCGCACTTCAAGATATACCCACTCTGCACTTTTCGTAGGTCGGATTAGGCGAAGCCGTAATCCGACAATTATGTTTCTTTCATTAACTTGGGCTGTCGGATTACGGCTTTGCCTAATCCGACCTACAGTTTTTAAGGCTCAAAATAAATGCCAATGTCCGGTTGCCCTATCGGGTGGGGCCTCCCAAAAATTTCGGAGGCCATGGATGGCCGGAGAGAAGCGCACATGGATGTGCTCGTAGCGGTTTTTGGGAGGCCCCACCCGATAGGGCATAACGCCAGCATCGGAAGGCTAGGGCCCAAACCAAGATACACCGCCAAACGTCAGAAGCTTACCTTCCCCGCATCAATCTCGGATACCAGCTTCTTATCCAGCTTGGTGTACCCATCGGTGCGAGGCAGCCAGGCATAAACCTCTTCGCCAGTTTTGCCGAGGGAATAGCCGGCTTTCTGGATATCCACCTTGCGGTACTTGAAGGTGCCGGTTTTCTCGATGGCGTGGGTCACGCGGACGAACACCGGAATCGCGTAAGCCGGCAGGTTTTCCTTCAGGTAGGCGAACAGTCTGTTGATGTCGAATTCGCTGCCGTTGCTCTGGGGCACCAGCGTCACCATGCCGGCTTTGCCGTTGGTTTTGGGGATTTCCACGCCGTAGACGATGGCCTCTTCCACCATGCCGGAGCCGTCGAGAATGTTCTCCACCTCGGTGGTCGACACGTTCTCGCCTTTCCAGCGGAAGGTATCCCCCATGCGATCCACGAACTGCAAGTGGCCGCAGCCGATCTCCTTGAGCACATCCCCGGTGTTGAACCAGGCATCGCCTTTCTTGAAGGCGTCGCGGAGGATGGATTTCTCGGTGGCGTCTTTCTGGGTGTAACCCTCGAAGGACCATTTCTTGGTGATCTCGCCGATCAGCAGGCCGGGCTCGCCCTTGCGGACGGCTTTCATGTAGCCCTTCTTGTCGCGGATCGGGTCGCGGGTGCCTTCGTGGAATTTGACCAGCTTGTACGGGGCGGTGGAGAAGCCAACCGTGTTGTCCATATTGAAGAAGTTGGAGAAGCCGATGTTGCCCTCGCTGGAGGCATAGAGCTCCGCCACGGTTTCGATGCCGAAACGTTGCTTGAACTCCTTCCAGATGGACGGCCGCAGGCCGTTGCCGATCATCTTGGTCAGGTTGTGGTTGCGGTCCTGCTCGCTCGCCGGCTGGTTCAGCAGGTAACGGCACAGTTCACCCACGTAACCGAAGGTGGTGGCCTTGTAGTGGCGCACATCGTCCCAGAAGGCGCTGGCGGAGAACTTGCGGCGCAGGGCAATGGACGAGCCGCCGGCCAGCACCGAGCCCCAGCACACCAGCAGGGCGGTGCCGTGGTACAACGGCAGCGTGCAGTACAGAACGTCTTCCGGTTCCATTGCCAGCGACATCAACCCGAAGCCGCCATAGGCTTTCACGAACTTGCGATGGCTGCCGGGTGCGGCCTTGGGCAGACCGGTGGTGCCGGAGGTGAACAGGTAGATGGCGGTGTCACCCATTCGGGGCGGGTTGCTCAGCACCGGGTTGGTGCCGCTGTAGGCGCTCACTTTTTCCGCCATGTTGACGTAGCCTTCCGGCGCGTCGCCGAACATGCTCTGGGTATTGGCATCCGCCAGGTACAGGAAGGGGGTGCCGTGGCGGGTCTGCAGGTCGTCTTTCACCGCGTCAAACGGCTCGGTCAGTTCTTCGCCGACCACCACCATGCGCGGTTTGATCAGGTTGACGCTGTGTTCCAGCACCTTGCCTTTCTGGGAGGTGTTGAGCATGGCGCAGGACACGCCAATCTTGGCGGCGCCGGCGACCACGGCCAGCAATTCCGGGCGGTTTTCCAGGAACACCGCAATGGCGTCGCCCTTGACCAGCCCCTGGGCCAGCAGGAAATTGGCAATACGGTTGGCCCAGTTATTGAACTCGGACCAGCTGATGCTGCGGTCTTCGTAGGCAATGGCCGGGCGGGACGGGTATTTCTCGGCGTTGCGCTCGACCAGAACGCCGAGGGTCAGCTCCTTGTTCTCGTTCTTGACCGAGTAGTAATAGTAGCCCTTGGCGATGGCCGGGAAGCGGCGGACGATGCCGGGAATGCTGCGGACGATGTCACGGGCTGAAACGTTGTCTTGACTCATGGTGCTATCCGTAAGGGTTTTGAGTTGTGGTCTTGTTATTGCCCCGGGACACCATCCGCCGCCGGGGCTAATCCAGGAACAGATCCGGTAGCAGCGGCTTGTCGCCGGCTGCGTATCGGTACTGCTCGAAATCGGTCACGCCGCCCTCTCTCAGGACGTCTTCGTCGATCAGTGCCTGTCCGGTCAGGCTGGTGCCGGGCCGGTTGAGAATACTGACGGCGGCATCGGCCATGATCTCGGGCTTGCGACCCTGGGCCATCATCTGCGGGCCGCCCACTTCAAACTCGATGGCGGCTGTGGCAATCAGGGTTTTCGGCCATATACAGTTCACGGCAATGTCGTAACGTTTGAATTCCTCTGCCATCCCCATGCTGAGCATAGTCATGGCGTACTTGGTTGTCGTGTAGGGTCCGTACTGGGCGAACCATTTGGTGTCCAGATTCAGCGGCGGCGACAGGCTCAGAATGTGAGCGTTGCTCGACGCCTTCAGCCAGGGCAGCGCCGCCTGGCTGCACAGAAACACCGCACGGGCGTTGACCTGATGCATCAGGTCGTAGCGGCTGGCCTTGAGATTCTCCACCCCGGTCAGGCGGATGGCGCCGGCGTTGTTCACCAGCGCGTCGATGCCGCCAAAATGCTCGGCGGCCTCGTTCACCCGCTGCCGCACCTGTTCCTCATCCCGCACGTCCAGCACCAGCGGCAGAGCCTGCCCGCCGGCGGCGCGAATTTCCTCGGCCACACTGTGAATGGTGCCGGGCAGTTTCGGGTGTGGGGTGTCGGACTTGGCTCCGATCACCACGTTCGCACCCTGTCGCGCGCAGGCGAGGGCAATGGCGCGGCCGATGCCCCGGCTGCCGCCGGTGATGAACACGGTTCGTTTGTTCAGGCTGCTCATGCGCTGGCCTCCTGTTCTGCCGCCTCGCCCGCGGAGATGTTCACCAGCAACTGGCTGCGCTTGACCTGATCGCCGTTGCTGACCAGCACCTCGCCGACCACACCATCCCGATCGGCCCTGACCGGGTGCTCCATTTTCATGGCCTCCAGTATAACCAGTGTCTGGCCCTGCTGGACGGTTTCTCCGGGCGCTACCAGCACATCAATGATGGCGCCATCCATGGAGGCCTGAACCTTGCCGCTGCCGGCGCCATTGGCACCCGCTGCCGGCTGGTGGGTCACATCCCGCACCGCCCAGGCTTGCCCGAATGCCTGCAAATATAGGGAATCGCCTTCGCGGTGATATTGGCATCGGTGACGTACGCCGTTGTCGATGATGCATAACAGGCCATCGCCGAGGCTTTCCAGGACGAGCTGGTAATGACTGTCGCCGTGGCTGACAGACACGGTATTGCCGGTCTTGCGCACCAGAAGTTCCGCAGTTCCGTCGCCGGTGTCCAGCTTCATCGGGGTCATGGTAGTCGGGGCATTGCTCCAGCCGCTCTGGCCTGAAATGCCATGATCGAGAACGCAGGCGGCCAGAGCCAGTTCGCGGATGCCGGGGGTAAAGGGCGCCAGCGACGGATCGTCCCGGAAGGCCTGCTGCAGAAATGCGGTGGTGGCTTCGCCCGCGCCGAAGGTGTCGTTGGCGATGATGCGGCTGAGGAAATAGCGGTTGGTGGTCACCCCGAACACGGTGGTGTCTTCCAGTGCCCGGATCAGCCGGCGGCGGGCTTCGTCGCGGTTCTGGCCCCAGGCAATGACTTTGGCCAGCATGGGATCGTAATGCGGCGTGATGGTGTCGCCGGAGCGCACGCCGGTGTCGTACCGCAGGCCTTCGCCCAGTGCCGGCTGGAAAGCATACAATGGGCCGGTTTGTGGAGTGAACTCGTGTGCCGGATCCTCCGCGTACAGGCGCACCTCGATGGCGTGGCCATTGAGCTGGATATCCTGCTGCTGAAGGGGCAGGGGCTGTCCTTCCGCGACGGCTAACTGCCACGCCACCAGGTCCTGCCCGGTGATCAGTTCGGTGACCGGATGCTCCACCTGCAGGCGGGTGTTCATTTCCAGGAAGTAGAAGTTGCGGTCCTTGTCCACCAGGAACTCGACGGTGCCGGCGCCTTCGTACGAGCAGGCCAGCGCGGCTTTCACCGCTGCGTCGCCCATGGCCTGGCGCAGTTCCGGCGTGACAAACGGGGAGGGCGCTTCTTCCACCACTTTCTGGTGGCGGCGCTGCACCGAGCAGTCGCGCTCGCCGAGGTAGACGGCGTTGCCGTGGCGGTCGGCGAAGACCTGGATTTCCACATGGCGGGGTTCGATAACGGCTTTCTCGAGGATCAGTTCGCCGTCACCGAAGGCCTGTTGGGCTTCCGAGCGGGCGCGTTTGATGTTGTCCGCCAGTTCGGCTTCCTCCTGCACCAGGCGCATGCCGCGGCCACCGCCACCGGCGGAGGCCTTGATCATCAGCGGGTAGCCGATGTCAGCCGCGGCGCTGATGAGTTCGTCGTCGCTGGCGTTGTTACCTCCGACAGGGCCTTCGTAGCCGGGAACCACGGGAACGCCGGCCTGCTGCATGGCGATCTTGGAGCGGCGCTTGCTGCCCATCAGGTCGATGGCGCTGGCTGGCGGCCCGACGAAGACCAGGCCGGCGTCTTTGCAGGCGTTGGCAAAGCCGGCGTTCTCGGAGAGGAAACCGTAGCCGGGGTGGATGCAGTCGGCGCCGGTTTTTCTGGCGGCCTCGAGGATGGCGTCCACGTTCAGGTAGGAAGCGCCCACCTGAGCCGGGCCGACACAAACGGCCTCGTCGGCCTCGTGCACGTGCAGTGCGCTGGCGTCTGCTTCGGAGTAGACCGCCACGGTGCGGTATCCCAGGGCTTTGGCGGTGCGGATGACCCGGACGGCTATTTCGCCTCTGTTTGCTATTAGGAGCTTTTTTAGCATTGTGGTGTTCTCTTGTGTTGGTGCCTGTCCGCATCTGTGCCGGGGAAGCGCTTCCAGAAAACCGCTACGAGCACGTCCATGTGCGCTTCTCTCCGGCCGTCCATGGCCTCCGAGATTTTCTGGAAGCGCTCCCCCGGCACAGCTGCTCCCGCAATCATTCGAGGTCGCCTGCCCACTTTGGCGGACGTTTTTGCATGAACGCCATGGTGCCCTCAGAGCCTTCGTTGCTGCGAATAGCGGCGGCAAATTTTTCCGCAGCGCTGTCCAACAATCCACTCATGGCTTCGTGTCCCACGCGATGGAGCAACGCCTTCGTTTCTGCTGTCGCCTTCGGCGCGCACAACCGAACCCGCTCAAGAGCGTGGCCGAGTAATTCCTCGATCTGCGCCTCCGATGCAGCGACCTGGTGAACGATGCCGAGATTGCAGGCTTCGTTCGCATCGATTCTCAGGCCGAGCAATGCCAACCGGCGGGCCTGGGTCAGGCCAATGCGTTCAACCACAAAGGGGGCGATCTGTGCCGGGATAACCCCGAGGGAGGTTTCCGGCATGCCGAATTTGGCCGTGGGGCCGGCGATGGCGACGTCCGACACGCAGGCCAGGCCGAAGCCGCCGCCCATCACCGCGCCTTCGGTGACGGCGATGACGACCTTGGACGATTCGTTGACCTGCTGGATCATCTGGCCGAATGCCCGGTTCAGGCGGTAGAACGGATCGGTCTCGCCGTCGGCTGCTTGCTGGCCCCGTGCGCCGGCCATGTCTTTGATGTCGCCGCCGGCGCAAAAGTGGCCGCCGGCCCCACGGATGACGACGGCGCGGATACTGAGGTCGGTTTCAACCTGTGTGAACAGGGTTGACAGTTCCGCCACCATTTCCAGGCTCATGGCGTTGCGCACGTCCGGGCGGTTGATGGTGACGTGCAGGGCGGGGCCCTGTTTTTCCAGCAGTAGTGTTTCGCAATGTGGTAGCTGGCTCATGTTATGACTCCACGTATGTTGTCTGGAACCGGGCGGCCGGTCTGGCACCAGATGTCAGTCTTTGCGCTTGCCCGGCAGGGTTCCCATCATCTTGCAGATGATGCCCAGCATGATTTCGTCGGCGCCGCCGCCGATGGACACCAGCCGCACATCCCGGAACGCGCGGGACAGCGGGTTGTCCCACATGTAGCCCATACCGCCCCAGTACTGCAGGCAGCTGTCGGTTACTTCGCGGCCCAGGCGGCCGGCTTTCAGTTTGGCCATGGACGCCAGGCGGGTTACGTCCTTGCCCTCAATGTGCAGTTCACAGGCCTGATAGGTGAGGGCGCGCAGGGCTTCTACTTCGGTTTGCAGCTCTGCCAGGCGGAAGTGAATCACCTGGTTGTCGATCAGCGGCTGGCCGAAAGTCTTGCGCTCGCGGCAGTAGTCGATGGTCATGTTGATGCAGTTCTCCAGCGCCTTGATGACGTTGGCGGCGCCCCACATGCGCTCCTCCTGGAACTGCAGCATCTGCATCATGAACCCGGTACCTTCAGCGCCGATACGGTTGCGCTGGGGCACGCGCACGTCGTCAAAGAAGATCTGGGCGGTTTCGGATGAGCGCATGCCCAGTTTGTTCAGGTGCGGGCTGAAGGAAATGCCGGGAGTTTTCATGGGCACGACGATCAGCGACTTGTTCTTGTGAGGCTTGTCGTCCGACGTGTTGGCCAGCAGGCAGATGAAGTCGGCTTTCGGGCTGTTGGTGATCCACATCTTGGAGCCGTTGATGATGTAGTCATCGCCGTCTTTCTTGGCGGTGGTTTTCATCCCCGCAACGTCTGAGCCTGCGCCCACTTCACTCACGCCGATACAGCCGACCATGTCGCCGGCGATGGCTGGCGCCAGGAAATCGCGTTTTAGTTCATCAGAACCAAAACGCGCAATCGCCGGGGTGCACATGTCGGTTTGCACCCCAACGGCCAGCGGCACACCGCCACAGTGGGCCGTGCCCAGCTCTTCCGCGACCACCAGGTTGTAACTGTAATCCAGGCCCATGCCGCCGTACTCTTCCGGCTTCTGGACACCGAGCAGGCCGAGGTTGCCGAGTTTCTTGAAAATGTCATGAATCGGGAACTCGCCGGCTTCTTCCCATGCGTCGCAATGGGGGTTAATTTCCTTCTCCACGAAGTCGCGGACGGTTTTTCTCAGGGCTTCGTGTTCGGCTGTGAATTTCATTCTTTTGTTCTCCTACTGATAGGTAGTCCGTGCCTTCGATGGATCGGTGCACGTTTGTTAGCTTGGGTGGCGGGTGCATGAAACGCCCTCCAGAAAACCGCTACGAGCACATCCATGTGCGCTTCTCTCCGGCCATCCATGGCCTCCGAGATTTTCTGGAGGGCGTTTCACACACCCGCTCGTCTGCGAATTCGGTACAGCATGCTGCCGGTTTTGTGATTTCGTAGGTCGGATTAGCCGCAGGCGTAATCCGACAGATTGGCGGATTGCGCTGGGCTTTGGTTGTCGGATTACGCCTGCGGCTAATCCGACCTACGTTTGTTCACTCTGTCCTGCGTTCTCTGAAACTCATGCTCTTCAAAGGCGTTATCGCTTGGCCCGGAAGAACCGTTTGGAACGGCCTGTCCAAAAATTTCGGAGGCCATGGATGGCCGGAGAGAAGCGCACATGGGTGAGGCCGAGCGTTTATGAAGCGAAGCTTCATGCGACAGCCGAACGACAGCAATCTGTGATTGCTGGCCGGACCCGCGTGCGGGTGCTCGTAGCGGTTTTTGGACAGGCCGTTCCAAATGGTTCCTGCACCCAAACCAGACACCCACGAGGCGGGCTCCCCCAAGCTCAAACCAAAATCAAAGCCGAGCCACCCCAAACGTATTAGGCCGCAACTGCCGCGCCTCGGCCTCCCGGCAAACGTCCAGCACCAAAGCCACCACCCGCCGCGTGTCCCGCGGGTCGATCAGGCCGTCGTCCCAGAGCCGGGCGGTGCCGAACAGGGCCGTGGAGCCGTCTTCCAGTTTCTTGGCCGTGGCCTGCTCCAGAAAATCCAGTGTCTTCGGATCCGGCTCCATGCCGCTGCGGCGTTGTTTGTCCTCCGCCACGATGCGCATCACCTTGCCGGCCTGGGCCGGGCCCATGACGGCGGTGCGGCTGTTGGGCCAGGCGAAGATGAATCGCGGGTCCAGACCGCGACCACACATCGCGTAGTTACCTGCACCATAGGAACCGCCGATCACAATTGCGACTTTTGGTACCCTGCAATTGGCCACGGCCTGGATCATTTTCGAGCCGTGTTTGATGATGCCGTTCTGTTCCGAGTGCGTGCCCACCATGAAACCGGTGGTGTTGTGGAGGAACAGCAGCGGGGTGCCGGCCTGGTCGCAGAGCTGGATGAACTGGGCCGCTTTGGCGGAGCCGGCCGGGGTGATCGGGCCGTTGTTGCCGATGATGCCGACGGAGTGACCCTCAATGCGGATGGTGCCGCACACGGTCTGATCGTCGAATTCGTTCTTGAAGTCCATGAACTTCGAGCCATCGGCGATGCGCGCCAGAATCTCGCGAACGTCATAGGGCTTTTTGGAATCCGCCGGGATCACGCCCAGCAGCTCTTCCGCCGGATACAGTGGCTCTTGCCATTGCAGTTCCCGTTTCGGTGGCAGCTGTTCGTTCCAGGGCAGGGCCTCAAGGATGTTGCGGGCCTGGCGGATGCCGTCGGCATCGTCTTCAGCCAGATATTCGGCGGTGCCGGCGACCTGGGCGTGCATTTCCGCGCCACCCAGCTCTTCATCCGTAGCCACTTCACCGGTGGCGGCTTTCAGAAGCGGCGGGCCGGCGAGGAACATCTTGGCCTGGTCGCGTACGGCTATGACGTAATCCGACAGGCCCGGCTGGTAAGCACCACCGGCGGTGGCGTTGCCGTGCACCACGGTGACCTGGGGAATGCCGGCGGCGGACATGCGTGCCTGGTTGGCGAAGCCGCGGGCGCCGAGCACGAAAATATCGGTGGCGTAGTTCAGGTTGGCGCCGCCGCTCTCGGAAAGCGAGACCACCGGGAGCTTGTTCTCCATGGCGATCTGCTGCAGGCGCAGGGTTTTGTCCAGGCCGGCCGGAGTGATGGTGCCGCCCTTGATCGCGCTGTTGCTGGCCACCACCAGGCAGCGAATGCCACTGACGGTGCCGATGCCGGCAATGATGCCGCCGCCGGAGAGGCTGCCGTCTTTGTCGTCGTGCATCTTGTAGCCCGCCAGAGAGCACAGCTCCAGAAACGGTGTGCCCCGGTCCAGCAACCGGTTGATGCGATCCCGGGGCAGCAGTTTGCCCCGTTTGGTGAACTTGTCCCGGGCTGCTTCCGCCAGGTCCAGCACCTTTTGCTCGACATCCCTGAAGGTGGTGATGTGGGCTTCCATGGCCTCAGCGTTGGCGCGGAAGTCCTCCGACTGGGGGCTTACGGTGGATTCGATGACCTGCATTATGCGCTCCTCAGTCTTCGCTCAGCACTTTCGGGGTGATGGCGCGGTGGAAGCCGTTGAACGGTTCGTTGTTTTTCGCTTTCGGGAATGGCCATACCCGGCCACCCTGGGACGCGGCGCCGTCGATCCGCAGGCAGTCGCCGCTGACAAAGGCGGCGCCGGGGCTAAGCAGGAAGCAGATGGCGGCGCTGACCTCGCTCTCGGTGCCCATGCGCTTGAGCGGCACGTTGTCGCCCAGGCTGCGAATCCATTGCTTCATGTGCTCGGGGTAGTTGTCCATGCCGCTGGAGGCAATCCAGCCGGGGGCAACGGCGTTAACCCGCACTCCAGAGGTGCCCCATTCCACGGCGGCGGTCTGGGTAAAGTTCACCATGCCCGCACGCGCCGCGCCGGAGTGGCCCATGCCGGGCATGCCGCCCCACATGTCAGCAACAATGTTGACGATGGCGCCACCTGTTTTCGACAGCGCCTGGGTGTAGGCTTCGCGTGCCATCAGGAAGCCGCCTGTGAGGTTGGTGCGCACCACGGTCTCCCAGCCTTTCTGGTTGATGCCGGCGAGCGGCGAAGGGAACTGGCCGCCGGCGTTGTTGACCACGCCATGGAGGCCGCCATGCTCCTCAAGAATCGCCGTCACCGTGGCCTTTACCGATTCTTCCTCGCGGATATCGCAGGCGTGGGCGGAGGCAATGCCGCCGTCTTCGATGATTTCCGCTTTCACCGCTTCGACCTTTTCCACCTTGCGACCGACCAGCGCCACCCGGGCACCCAGTGCGGCCAGCTCATGGGCGGTGCAGCGACCGATGCCGGAACCGCCGCCGGTGACGATAAAGGTCTGGCCTTTGAACAGGTCAGGGTGAAAAATGGATTGATAGCTCATGAACGTTGTCCTTTCTCCAGAACGGCCCGGGTAACGGGCACGGGGAATTCCAGTAATTGCTGGGCGAAGGCCTTGCCTTGCGGGTCAATGCGCAGACTGGCGACGCCCCCGCCACCAAGGCTGTGCTCCAGCAGGAAGTTGAAGGCGTGGAAGCCGGGCAGGGGCCAGCGGGTCACCTTGCCGGTCTCAGGGTTCAGGGTGTGGGCCATCCATTCGGCAACCGCGGATTCGGTCAACGCGGCTGCAATGAATGGCACGTAGTCCGGGTGGCGGGCAATGACGCCGATGTTGCTGTGATCGCCCTTGTCTCCACTGCGGGCCCAGGCCAGGTCAATCAGCGCAACGGTGGTGTCGGTCGCCGGCAGTTCCCGGTGTGCCGGTGGTGCGGCCAGCCGAGTCGGGTCTAAGCCACCTTCGGTGATGACCTCAACGTTGTGGGTCTGCCCGGCCAGATCAACCACGACAGCGACTTCGGTTTTCGGCACCAGGCACGAATACAGGCGGATTTTTGGCCATACGGTCGGGCGGCCGCCGACAATGCCGGTAATGCCCGGGGCCATGCCGGTGGCGGCCTGGGCAATCTCGCGGGAAAACAGAACCAGTGCCTCTTTTTTGGCGTGGGCGGTGCTGATTTTCACTACCACTTCCCGGCAATCCTGGCGCTGGCCGTGGTCGCCATAGGTGGCTTCTGTGCCCAGCAATTCAACGCTGGTTTCGGTGTAGTCCGGCAGGCCGCGCTCGCTGAACATGCGGGCGGTTTTGGCCAGAATCGCATCTGCGACAGTCTGCGCCTTGGCTTTGGCGTTGATGCCGGCAAGCAGGAAGGTGACCGTGCACTTGAAGCCGTCCGGCCAGGTGCCGGAGACCTTGTAGCTATCGGTGGGCGGCCGTCCTTTGGCTCCCCGGACTGTGACCTGGTCTGCTCCGGTCTCTGTCAGTTCCACCTCGGTGAAGTCGCAGGTCACATCGGGCAACAGGTAAGCGCGGGGGTCGCCGATTTCATACACCAGCTGCTCGGCCACGGTGCCACGGCTGACTTTGCCTCCGGTACCCTCGGGTTTGGTGATCAGGAAGTGACCATCGTCACGGACTTCCGCAATCGGGAAACCCATATCGGCGTAACCATCGGCCACCTCCTGCCAGTCAGTGAAGTTGCCGCCGGTGGACTGGGCTCCGCATTCAAGCAGGTGACCGGCCAGACTGCCCTGGGCGAGTTTGTCGTAATCGCTCCAGCTCCAGCCGAATTCGTGCACCAGGGGCGCCAGTACCAATGCGCTATCGGCCACGCGGCCCGTAATAACTATGTCCGCGCCCTGTTCCAGAGCGGCTACAAGACCGGGTGCGCCCAGGTAAGCGTTGAGGCTGACCATTATCGGCGGCATCGGCTGGCCGGTGGTCATCTCGGTGATGCCCGACTCTGCCAGCTGCTTCTGTTTCATCAGCAGGTCATCGCCCAGTACCAGCGCAATCTTCAGCTCTACCCCGGCTTTTTCGCATAACGCCTGCAGCGCATCGCGGCAGGCCAGCGGATTGACGCCGCCGGCGTTGGCCAGCACACGGATGCCTTGTTCTTTGATATCACCCAGAAGAGGTGCCATCACGGTCTGGACAAAGTCCCGTGCATACCCCTGGGACGGATCTTTCATCTTCTGACCCGCCATGATCGACATGGTGATTTCCGCCAGATAATCCGCTACGAGGTAATCAATGTTGCCCTTTCTGACCAGCTGGGCCGCCGCGGTTTCAGTATCGCCCCAGAAAGCAGCGGAGCAGCCGATGCGAACGGTTTTTCGAGAATCTGCCATGGTATGTGCCCTGTTACCTTTGGCCGTGCGGGGGCGGGTGGCGCTTCCCGAACGGAGATTGGCTTATGATGAAATGACAATACCAAGCAAGCGCTTGGTTTGTAAACAGGCAAATTGCGGGTAGAATTACAGATCCGTTTCTTTGCCTGGAAAAGCCTGTGACTCAAGATGCCATCCTCCGCTCCCTCATTGCCGACAATCTGGTCTCCGATCCTGCCGGAGCCCGTGGGCGGCTGTTAAAGGAGGCCGCCCGCCTTTTTCGGGACAAAGGCTATGAGCGCACCACGGTGAGGGATCTGGCAGCGGCGGTTGGTATACAGTCAGGCAGCCTGTTCCATCATTTCCGCACCAAGGAAGACATTCTCAAGGCAGTGATGGTGGAAACCATCCGCCTTAACACGGCTTTGATGCAAGCGGCGATGGACGCGGTTGACACCCCGCGTGAGAAGCTGCGAGCGCTGATCCGTGCGGAGCTCGAGTCCATCAACGGCCTGACCGGAGAAGCGATGGCGGTGCTGGTGTTCGAATGGCGCAGCCTGTCGGAACCAGCCCGGGCCGAAGTACTCAAGCTGCGGGATGTCTATGAGAAGCTCTGGCTGGATGTGCTGGAAGCGGTAAAGGAAGAGGGCAGTCTGCAGGCCGAACCTTTCGTGGTGCGCCGGATGCTGACCGGAGCACTGAGCTGGACGGTGACCTGGTATCGCCCGGACGGCGGGCTGACTCTTGATGGCCTGACAGACCAGGTCGTCGCGATGATGGGGCTGGCGGATTAGTCCGCCACCGGGCAAAAGCAACACCCTGCCAAAATGTTTCACTATTGGTACAAATGTACGTCGCATAAATCTTTTCTGAAGTTATTGTTTTATATCAATATAATTTCGTAATCTTCCCTTCTTGCCGGGCCATTGGCCTGATCGGCATAACTGGATCGGCATTCGAGCCATTTTTGTCAGACAAGAATCGCCGCATTCTCTCAACCGTCGAAGGTGCATGGGGTGTTGGTACCTCCTCACCCCTGACTTATAAAAACAACGTAGAACACAGGGCGAATTATGATCTCTTCACTGGTTAAACCCGTCGGGTGCGTGGTCGCCATGCGCAACAAGCTGCTCACCCTCGCCGCACTGGTCCTGCTGGCCGGCTGTTCGGCAAATCCGATTTACACCACCACCGGCGTGGTGCTCTCCAATTACTCCGAAGGCGAAGCGACGCCTTACGTCATGCAAATGTCTGACGCGGAAATGGCCTGCGCCCTGGGCGAAGGTATAGATCCGTTGTTGTATTCGTTTTCACGCGTTACCGAGGCGCCAGACAGCACCGGCTCGCTGTTGATGCTGCTGGCGGGTAACTGTTCGGAATACCGTGCCTGGGAAGCCGAGCTGGACTACCTGCGCGAGGATTACGCAGGCAACGTTCCGGCAGCCAAGGACGCCCGTGAAAGGGCCAAGCGCCTGAACGCGGAAACGGCCAAGCGTCGTCATATTGCCTATCAGCGTGCCATGGCAGCTTACGATTTCGACCCCGGTGCGGACGAACTGGAGTGTCCTTTCCTGTTTGAAGAGCAGGACGAACTGACATTTATGGTCGGGCTTCTGACCGGCCTGCAGGCGATTGTCAACGACGCCAACTCCGGTGCCATGGCGGGCGTGCCGCGTAATATTGCGCCGCAGGCCGAGAAGGCCGCCACCTGTCTGGACAATGAGAAGTGGGGCGGCTTGCCTAACGCCATTCGCAGTCTGGTCTGGTTGCTGCTGCCTGATACCCGCCCCGACCTGGGGCCCGATCCCTGGGAGGTTCTGGAGAACAGTTCGAAGCTGTCTGTCGCTGCAGGGTTCCGTGTCTCGATGGCCCTGGAAGCGGTGGCTGCCGAAACCTTTGGCAAACCTGAAGTGCTGGCCGATGTGGTGGCGCGTTTCGCCGAGGCAGACAACACCATCGTGGTCAGGGATGACTACCGGTTGTTGGACGAAGTCGCCCGCGACGTTATCCAGTTCTCGTCCGACAAGCACTGGAGCGCAAATTACGGCTATCGGACGCCACGTCGCCATTTCGGCAAGATGAGCCCGGAAAGCGAAGAGGAAGCAGAGTCTATGGATCTGGACGACCTGCTTTAAGCAGGCGCCCGGTTCCGATCAACGAAAACTCTTACAAACACAAGAACGACCCGGAGGTCAGTTATGTTCCGTAAATCCCTTGTTGCCCTGTCACTCGTTGCGGCGGCTCCTTTTGCTTCCGCAGAATCTGTCAAGATGTGTGTTTTCGATGTCATCGGCGCGAACGGTGACATGTACAACATGGTCAAGGACTACGCCCTTGAAATGAAATCCCACGGCGTTGATTTCGAGTTACGGCCCTATACCGATGAAGGTGTAGCCGTCGGCGACTTCAACTCCGGCCAGTGTGATGCGGTAGCCGCTACCGACCTGCGTACCCGCCCGTTCAACAAGTTCGCGGGCAGTATCAGTGCCGTGGGTGCCATTCCCACCTACGATGACCTGAAAACGGTTCTGGCCACCCTGGCGCAGCCCAAAGCCGCGTCACTGATGAAAGAAGGCGGCTATGAAGTGCTTGGGATCGTGCCTGTGGGCGCCGGCTACCTGTTCGTGAATGATCGTAGCATCAACACTGCCGGCAAGCTGGCCGGAAAGCGGATGGCCACCCTGGATTACCAGAAAGACGCGATCCATATGGTTAACCATGTGAAGGCCACAGTTGTACCTTCAGACATCACCAACTTCGCCGGCAAGTTCAACAACGGCTCCGTGGACACCGCCTACGCGCCGGCATTCGCTTATGAGGCGCTGGAACTCTACAAGGGCGTGGGCGACGAGGGTGGTATTGTTGACTACCCGCTGGCGCAGTTAACGATTCAGGTTATCGCCCGCGAAGGCGTTCTGGATGACGAGACTGCACAAAAATCCCGCGAGGTGGCCTGGGGCATGTACGGCCAGGCGATGGATCTGATTCGCGGTCAGGAAAAGGCGATTCCGGATGAACACTGGATCAACATTCCGGACAGCGACATTGAGGGCTACCAGGAAATGTTCCGTGATAACCGCCTGCAGCTCCGTGATGGCACTGACGGTGCGGACGAGGTTTACCATCCGAAGATGATGAGCCTGCTCAGCAAGATCCGATGCTCCAGCAACCCGTCTGCGTCTGAATGCACCGCAAGCGATCGCGAATAATAACTAAGGCTGATCCTTCATGAACTGGCAAGCATTATCTGCGGCAGGATCCAGAACACTCTACCCCGTGCACCGTTCGCACGGGGTTGTTCTCCTGCTGCTCCTGATCTTCACACTCCTGCTTGGCATGGGGAACTCCCTCCACTCCAGAATGCTCTGGGTGGGGGAGCAGACCTGGCCGAATTACTATCTGCTCGATCCGGACGCGACTGAACCGACCTGCAACATGCTGTTGGATGTGGATGCAGAGGTTCAGAAACGGATCGACGAGTACGAACCTGACCCGGATGACCTTTTCAGCTCGCCGCCGAATGAGGATTCGCTCCGCGAGTCGCTGCAGCGCAATGTCTCGCTCTGCGAGCAGAAACATCTGATGTTTGCAGAGAACCAGAAGCATGCCACAGCGGCCTTGTCAGTGTTCAAGACGGTGGAGCAGGGGTTCGCCTCGTTCTTGCTGGATAACATAGAGCTGACCAAGTTCCTGTTTATCGCCATGTTCGCCATGGCGGCGGCAATTTCGGCGCTGGATGCGGATCACATTGCCCTGCGCCTGCCCAGAAACCGGGCCGAATGGCGCCTGAGCCAGGGTGTGCAACTGGCTGTCAACGGGCTGATGGTGTTCTCGCTCTACTCCTATATAGACAGGCTCGCGAACTCGCCGGGAACGGAGGACAGCATAGTCCTGCAATATGCCTGGTCGGCGGTGTTCGGCCTGTTCATGGTGATCAACCTGGTGCGCTTCGTGAACGTCCCGGAGCGCATGAAGCCGGGCAATCTGAACGCGTCTTCAGGGCTGGTGGTGCCGCTGTATTGCGCCATGGGTCTGATCGCCATGAGCTACTTCTTCTTCGTGGACGGATATTCCTCGGGGCTGGCGATCTACTTCAACATGATGACGAATCTGTCGTCCATGTTCATCAACATCGGTCTTTACGTGTTGGTGGGGATGGCGCTGAAGCAGACGCGGATTCCCGAACTGCTGCTGAATATCATCAAGCCCTATCAGCTGCCGGCGCCGATGCTGGCCTCCGTGATGATCTTCGCCACGGCGTTCCCGACCGCATTCACCGGGGCCTCCGGCATCTTTATCCTCGCCGTGGGTGGTGTGGTCTACGATGAGCTGCGTCGGGCCGGCGCCGGGCGCCAGTTGTCGCTGGCGACCACCGCCATGTCCGGCAGTCTGGGTGTGGTGCTCAACCCCTGCTTGCTGATTGTGGTGGTGGCAGCCCTGAACAAGGAGGTCACCACGTCCGAGATGTACGGCTGGGGCTTCTGGGTGTTCATGTTCTCGGCCACGCTGTTCTCGGTGGTTGTCTGCAAGACCCAGGGTAACTGGCGGCCGCGCCCGGCGCCGGGTGCGTTCCGTGAGTCCATGCGGCAGTTCAGGCCGCTTGCGCCCTACGCTGCCGTTGCGCTGGCGGTGATTCTCGGCATCTGGATCATTCTCGGCCTGGGCTTCAATGAGTACAGCGCACCGATGATCCTGCCGCTGGTCATGCTGGCACTGGTCTACCTCGATGCCGGCAAGGACAGCCGGGACGAAGGGCAGAGCCGCTCCCGGGCGTTCTGGACCCGCAGCACCGCCGCGGCCAGCGATTCAGCCGTTCATATTGGCGCGCTGCTGGCGTTGATCGGCTTTTCCATTTGTCTGGGCGGTATTCTGGAGCGTTCGGATATTGTCCACACCCTGTTCCCGGAAAGCCTGACCAGTCCGTGGATTGCCATGCTGGTGATCGTGGTCATGCTGACTGTGATCGGTATGGTAATGGATCCGTTCGGTGCGGTTATCCTGGTGTCGGCGACCATCGCCCAGCCGGCAATTCAGCTGGGTATTGATCCGCTGCACTTCTGGATCGTGTGCCTGGTGGCCTTCGAGCTGGGTTATCTGAGTCCGCCGGTGGCGCTTAACCACCTGCTGACCCGTCAGGTGGTTGGCGAAACCGAGGTGCTGGCCGCCGAGCGCACCGGTTCCTTCTGGCACCGTTACGAGCGCCTGCTGCTGCCGCTGGTGGTCATGGGCCCCACGTTGCTGCTTACGGCTTTCGTGCCGATGTTGTTCTACGCTTTGTAAACCGGCTGTAGTTAACACACCTGAAACCGCCGGTGGGGTAACCTGTCGGCGGTTTTTTGCATCCGGGTAAAGATCTGGAACGTAAGGACAACAGAACACGTCAGATATTGTGATATTCAGTGTTGTATCCTTGAGCACTGACCATGCAATAGCGACTGGAAACGGGTACATGCAGAGAGTGAAAGCAGTGCGGGATGTGGGCGTTCTCCTTCTGACAGGGGTGTTGGTTTCCGCATGTGGTGGAGGCGGCGGCGGTGGTGACGGCGTTTCCGGCGAATCCGTGCCGGACCTGTCGGGCATTATTTCCATGGAAAGCCGTTCGCGCGCTGATGTGGACACCGCCGATGATATTCGTCTCGGGGTGAGCGGCTCCAACGACACCGGAAGCGACGCCCAGATTCTACCCAACACCGCGGTGGTTGGCGGCTATCTCAGTGCCTCCAGTGGAACCTACAATACCCAGACAGAGGACGTTTTCGAGTTTTTTGCCGACTCCGTCGACCTGTACGCGGCCAGCCTGTCCGAAGGCGACCGGGTCAGTTTTCAGGTATTCGGAGCACCGCAGGCGTTTTTTCCGCCCGGCACCGAACCGCCCCAGCGCAGGTTGAGGATTGTCGATGCCAACAGCGGAGAGGTTGTAGAAAGCGAGTCACGATCCTCCGATTTTATGCCAATCTCGATCGATCTTCCCGACAGCGCCGGAGACGGTCCCTTTCTGATTGAACTGACCACCTCTGGCGGCGCACCTTTCCGGTACGTGCTGACGGTGACCGGGGAAGGGGCACTGAGCGTGATGAATACCCGCTACAGTGAGCCAGATTTCCTGATGGATGAAGCAGTCGTCACAGTCGCACCGGCGGCGTTGGCGGCGCAGGACCCGGGATCTGTGGCGCGGGCGATGTCGGCCGCCCGGGCAAGTAAACTGGGTGGCAATGCCTGGCACCTGCGCCGGACAGACGCGGCGCCGATCTCGGCCCTCTCCGCGCAGGCGCCCGCTGCGGCGCGGAAAGACACCATCGCGTGGATCCGTGAGTTGCGGCAGCGCCCTGACATTGCCGCGGCAGAACCGAATTACCTTTACAGTGCCCAGGTGGTCCAGCCGGAGAACGATACCTTCTACGATCGCCAATGGAACTACCCGCTGATCAATCTGCCGCTGGCCTGGCAGGTGGCTCCCGATGGTGGTAGCGGGATCGGCATTGCGGTAATGGACACCGGGGTCTTCCGTAATACCCCTTCGAATAGTGGCGACTGGCATCCGGATCTCGCCGCCAACGTGACACTGCTTCCCGGACAGATCATGGATTACGTGTCAGCCGACCTGGATATCGACAGCCGTTTTGGTGATTCCGTGGGTCCTGATAACAACCCCGCCGACCCGGGGGACGGCCGCGCCCAGAGCAGCAACTTCCACGGCACCCATGTCGCCGGAATTGCCGGCGCTGTGGACAACACCATCGGCGTTATTGGAGTGGCCCCGGAGGCCAATATTCTTCCGGTGCGGGTGTTGGGTGAGGACGGTGTCGGCAGTTCGGCGGATCTGATCGCTGCCATCAACTGGGCGTCGTCACGCGCCGAAATCGATGTTATCAATCTCAGCCTTGGGGGCCTGGGCCCCAGCCAGAGCCTCCGTGAGGCGATCGATCGCGCCTGGGATAACGGCAACGGGCAGCTCGTGGTCGCGGCGGCAGGCAATCAGGGCACGGATGAAGCCACCTATCCCGCAGCCTTCCCCAATGTGGTTGGCGTGGGTGCGGTAGACGGAGCCGGGGTGCGGGCGTCGTACTCCAACATCGGTGCTTCAGTCAATCTGGTGGCGCCGGGTGGGGATGCCAGTCGCGATGCCAATCAGGACGGGGTGGCTGATGTGATTGCCAGCACCTGGGGTAGCGACGACGGCGGCGCGTTCATCGCGGGTTACGCTGGTCTGCAGGGCACGTCCATGGCCGCTCCCCACGTTTCGGGGATTTATGCGCTGATGAAATCCGTGCAGCCGCAGATGACGCCGGACATGTTTTTCTCCCTGATGGCAAATGGACAGCTGACACGCACGCCACCGAACCGCACGGAGTACGGCATGGGAATGATTGATGCCCTGAGGGCAGTGGATGCGGCTCAGGACGGCCAGACCACGATCATCCTCGCCGCGACTCCGTCGATCCTGCAATTCAACGGTGTTGTTAACCAACAGGAGTTCGAGCTGGCCCGGTACCCGTCGACCGCTCCGATCACCGTGACCGATGTCAGCTCTGACGCCCCCTGGATTGCCGATGTCGACCTTGAGCCTGGCGCAATTGACGGCTCGGTGCCAGTTACTGTTACCGTCGATACAGCCGGCCTCGATCCGGCAGAATCCTACCGGGACGAGATCGTTATTACCTACACCAGTTCTAACCCGGAACCCACCGCCAGCCCCCTGACCATTCCGGTCACCCTCCAGTTCGGCGGTTCTCCGGACGATCTGGATGCCGGGCGCCACTATGTGTTGCTGGTCAGTGCCGATGATAACCGGGACACGGTGTTGCAAACCGTGGTCGAGGCCTCTGACGGCCAATACCGCTATGCCTTTGATGATGTTCCGCCCGGGGAGTATTTTCTGGTGGCCGGCACCGACATGGACAACAACGGGCTGATCTGTGAAAACGGCGAGGCCTGCGCCGAATACCCGGTCAACGGCCTGCCTGAAAAAATTGTCATTGGTGAGGAGCCGTTGACGGATGTCACACTGAGCACCAGTTTCAGGCGCCCGACGATCGAAGCGATGGGACTGCCGCGATACGGCTTCGAGGGCTATCGGCTGAAGTCGCAACCGGCAGCGTCTGACGAACCGACGCGGGCCGTGGAGGTAAACCGGTGACCAGAACGTTAAGAGGATGTCTGCTCGGCCTGGGGATGACGGCTGTTGTGCTGGCCGGATGTGCGGCGAATCGCTCAGAGACCCCGGAGGGTGCTCCGCTTGCCCGTCAGCTTACCCAGTCTGACCACTGCGGTCTGGCGGCGCCTGGACTGGTTTACATCGACAACGTGACGCAGGTGGACCGGCTTTCCGGCCTGCCCACCCGGAACCTGCCACTGGATTCTCTGAAAGCCGTGGATTTCGAGCGCGAACACCTGGTGCTGGTCAGCCTCGGCCAGAAACCTACCGGCGGCTATGGGGTTACTCTTGAGGATTCCGCTATCCGTGAGGGGACCCTGGAGGTGCGTGTCAACGTCCGGCAACCCGCAGCGGATGCCATGGTGGCCCAGGTGCTGACCACGCCCTGTGCGGTGATCGCAGTGACCCCCGCGGACTGGCAACGCATCAGTGTGTCCGGTGCCGGTATGGAAACGCTGACCCGCGAGCGCTGATCCTCTCATCACACCGGCACAAAACAACCGTTGATCTTTCCCTGCGAATCCCTAAGCTATGGGCCAGTTTGATAACAAATCCGCGGAGTTCCTTCCTGCCTATGAGCCAGCAACAATACAACGCCGATGCCATTGAAGTCCTGAGTGGTCTTGATCCGGTCCGCAAGCGTCCGGGCATGTACACCGACACCAGTCGCCCCAACCATCTGGCGCAGGAAGTGATTGATAACAGTGTCGATGAGGCGCTGGCCGGGCATGCCCGCCGGATTGATGTGGTGCTCTACAGCGATGGTTCGTTGAGCGTGGAAGACGACGGCCGTGGCATGCCGGTAGACATGCACAAGGAAGAAGGGCTGCCAGGGGTTGAGCTGATCCTGACCCGCCTGCACGCAGGCGGCAAGTTCTCCCAGGGCAACTACAACTTCTCCGGCGGCTTGCACGGGGTCGGGGTGTCAGTGGTGAACGCCCTGTCTACTCATCTCGAAGTGACCATCAAGCGCGACGGCCAGTTGCACCGCATGACTTTTGCGGACGGCGAAAAAGCCACCGAGCTGGAAGTGGTGGATACCGTGGGCAAGCGCAACACGGGTACCCGCCTGAAGTTCACCCCCGACACCCGGTATTTCGACAGCCCCAACTTTTCCGTCAGTCGTTTGCGCCATAACCTGCGAGCCAAGGCGGTGTTGTGCCCGGGTCTGACCGTAACCTTCCTGCAGGAAAAAACCGGGGAAAAGGACGAGTGGTGCTACGAGGAAGGGCTGCGGGACTACCTGCGTACGGCGCTGGCCGATATTGAGGCCGTCCCCCTGGAGCCGTTCACCGGCAGTTTCTCCGGCAACAAGGAAGCGGTCGACTGGGCCATCCAGTGGCTTCCGGAAGGCGGTGAAGCGGTGATGGAAAGTTACGTTAACCTGATTCCGACGGCCCAGGGCGGCACCCATGTGAATGGCCTGCGAACCGGTTTGCTGGAGGCCATGCGGGAGTTCTGCGAATTCCGCAACATCCTGCCCCGGGGCGTCAAGTTGTCTCCGGAGGATATCTGGGAACGCTGCGCCTATGTGCTCTCATTCAAGATGCAGGAGCCCCAGTTCTCCGGGCAGACCAAAGAACGGCTGTCGTCCCGCGAAGCGGCCGCCTTCATTTCCGGGGTGGTCAAAGACGCCTTCAGTCTGTGGCTGAACCAGCACACTGACGTGGCGGAGATACTGGCGGAGCTGTTTATCAGCAACGCCCAGCGGCGGCTGAGGGCCTCGAAGAAGGTGGCCCGCAAAAAGGTGACCTCCGGCCCGGCCTTGCCTGGCAAGCTGGCCGACTGTTCCGGCAGCGACACCGCCCGGTCCGAATTGTTCCTGGTGGAGGGCGACTCCGCCGGTGGTTCGGCCAAGCAGGCCCGGGACCGCGAATTCCAGGCGGTCATGCCGCTGCGAGGCAAGATCCTCAACACCTGGGAAGTGGATTCCGGTGAGATCCTCGCCTCCCAGGAGGTGCATGACATTGCTGTGGCCATTGGGGTCGACCCGAGCTCTGACGATCTCGCCGGCCTGCGTTACAACAAGATCTGCATCCTCGCGGACGCGGACTCCGATGGCCTGCACATCGCCACGCTGCTGTGTGCCCTGTTCGTCAAGCACTTCCGCCCGCTGGTGGCAGCCGGCCATGTGTTCGTGGCCATGCCACCGCTGTACCGGGTCGACCTCGGCAAGGAAACCTTCTACGCGCTGGATGAGCACGAGAAGCAGGGTATCCTCGACCGGCTGGCGGCGGAAAACCGCCGCGGCAAGATCCAGACCACCCGTTTCAAGGGTCTCGGCGAGATGAATCCGCTGCAGCTCCGTGAAACCACCATGGCACCGGACACCCGCCGTCTGGTCATGCTCACCATTGAAGACGGTGACGACACTGACAGTCGCATGGACATGCTGCTGGGCAAGAAGCGCGCTTCGGATCGTCGTGTGTGGCTGGAAACCTACGGCAACATGGCCGACATCGAAGTTTGATATTGCTGAAAGTGCTTTAAAAAGCATCCTTTATTCTTTCTAAGTATTCGGCAAAGCCGTTATCCTGCGTCCTTTATCGTTAGGATGCAGGATGTATGGACTGGCAGGGCTGGTTTGCGCTGAGTCTGGCAGGTGTGGCGCTGATACTGATGAGTGTGGGGCGGTTCGGCCCCCACTTGGTGATGATGGGGGTGCTGGTTGTGCTCAGCGCCAGTGGCATCGTCACCGCCGATCAGGCCCTGGCGGGTTTCAGTAACAGTGGTCTGATCACTGTGGTGGCCATGTTCGTAGTGGCGGCTGGCATCCATCATTCCGGTGGTGTGGATCTGGTCGTCAATCACCTGTTGCGTTCGCCCCGCAGCGTGCGCTCGGCGCAAGCTCGCATTGCGCTGCCAGTCTCCCTGCTGAGCGGCTTTCTTAACAACACCCCTGTTGTCGCCACCATGATTCCGGCGATTCACGCCTGGTCACGCAAAATCGGTATCGCCCCCTCCAAGCTGATGATCCCGCTCAGCTATTCGGCCATTCTTGGCGGCACACTGACGCTGATCGGCACCAGCACCAACCTGGTGGTGAACGGGCAGTATCAGCAGTTAACCGGAGAAAAGGGCTTTTCAATCTTTTCCATTACCGCGGTGGGCCTGCCCGTGGCGGTGGTCGGTGTGGCCGTGATGCTCCTGGTTTTGCCGCGGTTTCTGCCGGATCGCAAGGACCAGCAGAAATTCGGTTCCATGCGGGAGTTTACCCTTGAGGTGGCCGTGGCCTTTGATGGTCCACTGGTGGGCAAAAGTGTTGGCGAGGCAGGGCTGCGGGAGCTGGAGCGGTTGTATCTGGTGGAAATCGAGCGCGACGGCAGCGTGGTCACCGCGGTTCCCTCGGAGGAGCGGTTGCAGGGCGGAGACCGGCTGGTGTTCGCGGGCGACACCCAGGCAATATCGGATCTGTTGCGCATTAACGGTATTGTTCCCTCAGTTCACGACGATGAGCCAAGCCTGAGCAAGGACCGCGCTGAACGAAGGCTGGTGGAAGCGGCACTGTCTCCGCAATCGGAGGTGCTCGGGTCGACCATCCGTGACGCCCGTTTTCGCGACCGCTACGGTGCCGTGGTGCTGGCGGTCGCCCGGGGCGGTGAACGGGTGTCCGGCAATCTTGGCAATATCCGGCTGAAACCGGGTGATGTCTTGCTGCTGGAGGCGCGCCCGGCGTTTGTAACGCGCCAGCGTTACAACAAGGATTTTCTGCTGATCAACGATCTGGAAACCGAGACACCGCGACACGATCGCGCCTGGTTGTCCTGGGGCATTCTGCTGGTACTGGTAGGAGCCGCAGCCTGTGGTTTCCTCAGCATGCTGAACGCAGCGCTGCTGGGCGCTGCGCTGATGATTCTCAGTGGCTGCTGTTCCGTGGGGCAGGCCCAGAAGGCCGTGGATGTGCCGGTGGTGCTGACCATTGCTGCTGCCTTCGCCCTGGGTGCAGCGCTTGAGCAGACCGGGGCGGCGGGGTATGTGGCCGAAGGGATTCTGGGGGTCAGCGATGGTCATCCGTTACTGACCATTCTGCTGGTTTACTTCACGGTGTCGGTGCTGACCGAAGTGATAACCAATAACGCGGCGGCGGTGCTGGTTATTCCGGTGGTGCTGTCGATGACCACCTCATTGGGGGTGCCTGCCGAGCCCTTCGTCATTGCGGTGATGATGGCGGCCTCGGCCAGTTTTGCCACGCCGTTGGGTTATCAGACCAACATGATGGTGTTTGGGCCCGGGGGCTACCGGTTCTCGGATTTCGTCAAAGTAGGGGTGCCGATGAACCTGTTTATCGGCCTACTGACTGTCGCAGTCATCAGCGTGGTCTACGGTATCAGTCCAGCCGTCTGATACCGTCGGTAGGGTTGGCCAGAATGTCGCAACACAGCACCCGCAGTTCACCCTGATGGTAATACCCCTGGGATAGCGTGACACACATATAGGCGCCGGTGATGCACAGGTACGGCGTGGTCACCTGCAAACGTTCCGGCTGGGCCAGGGCCTGGCGCAGGTATTGCTGGCGGTACCAGTCAGCACTGGTGGTGCTTTCCAGAGGGCGGAAGCGAGGGTCGAGGCTGTCTGCCATGGCGTCGGACACCAGCGTGTCTTCAATCTGTACGCCTTTGTTATCCACCAGGTAGCAGCGTGATACCGTGGGGTGGCCCAGCAATTGCGTGCAGGCGTGCTGCACGGCCATGCCCTGATTGAGCTTTTCTATGGTGCTCTGGAAATAACCGGAGAAAAACTGCGTGAGTTGCTGAGTCGGGTCTCTTTTGACCAGACTCTGGCTTTTATACTCATTCAGCAAATGATCAAAATCCTCTGCTTCCGTGGGGATCTCCGCCAACAGAATGCTCGGTTTTCTGAAATAGAAGCCCTGAACGAAATCCACGCCCGCATCGATGGCGATCAGCGCCTGATCCCGCGTCTCCACTCCCTCCAGCAAGACCAGGCAGCCAGACTGGTGCAGTAACGACACAATGCCATTGAGGATCTGTCGGGCCTTGTGATCATCGGTAGCCCGCGTCAGCAGCTTGCGGTCGAGCTTGACGATGTCCGGTGAAAGGTTCCAGATGCGTTCGAAATTGGAGTGGCCCGCACCAAAGTCATCAATGGCAGTCAGGCAACCCAGTTTCTGATAGTAGGCGACGGTTTCCCGCAGTCGGTCCGCGTCGTCCGTGGGCTGCTCCACGATCTCCATCACGATGCGGTGGGGCGGTAACCCGGTTTTTTCCAGCAGCTGACCAAAAAATGAATCGGCCTGGGTGCCGCTGGTAACCACCTGGGGGGAAACGTTCAGGAACAGCCAGTTCAGCTGATCGTGGAAGCCGGTATAGTTGCGGATGTGCAGATAGCGGCAAAGGCGGTCGAGCAGCAGATTCTCTGCGCTGGACGTGGGTAGCCCGAAAAGATGCAGGGGCAAAACCGCTGCGTTGTCGGTATCGAAGGCGCGAATCAGTGCCTCATAACCCACCACCCGCTTGTGGGAAATACTGTATATCGGCTGCAGTGCGGTGCGCAGGGTCAGGCCCTGATAGTCCGCCGTCCACGAGTCACCTTCCTGGTTGAGCATGGGGGACAGCAAGTCAACATCCGGTGCTGCCAACGTTTCAGGAAGGGTTCGCGACATAGGCGGTTCTGAGTCTATAGACGAATGCAACGACAACAGCCTGAGCTGGCCGAACTGTAAACAGAGGTTACAGGTGCCTTTTTAATGACGGCTCGTGTGGCCCTGTTGAGGGGAGATTGCCAAAAATGGGGTGATATTGCTACCAGTTAATGTCAAAAACTGGCAAAAGATCGCGATAGGACGCGATCGGCATGGAGCAGGGAAGGGGCATTGGCGGCCGGGGCAGGCCGCTAACCCATCAATTGTTACTGGGTACTACAACGCTTTCGTCGAATTCAAATTCCATGTTTAAGCCTCTCGGTCAATGGTCCACCCTGGCCGGGCGTGAAGTATGCTCAAAGTCTATCGTGCTGATGGTTTTCAACAATCCGTATTACCCGTATCAGACCTTAGGTATAGCGGTTTTCCGAGACGACTCGCCTGTTGCGTAACGCTGAACTTTACTCGAAGCTGATGGTCAGAAATTCTGACGTAAGCGTGCAAAACATTTTGGTTGGTTTTGGGCTCCCGGCTTTCTAGACTTTTGTTTCAGGACATCAAATCATTCAGGGAGTGAGGTTTTTCTCTTCATGCAGATTCGCAACTCGCCCAGCCGCTTCGGGGTGGTCAGTATTGCCATCCACTGGCTGGTGGCTGTCACCGTGTTTGGCCTGTTCGGGCTCGGCTACTACATGGTGGGGCTGTCCTATTACGATCAGTGGTATCGGCTTGGGCCGGACATTCATCGGAGTATCGGCATTCTTCTTTTCCTGACGATTGTGTTCCGCCTGCTCTGGCGACTCGCCAACCCGGTGCCCCGCCCCCTGCCCAGCCATGGGCGGTGGGAGGTACGCGTCGCTCACCTTGTGCACGGATTGCTCTATACCCTGTTGTTCGTGGTGATGGTGAGCGGTTACCTGATTTCCACCGCCGACGGGTCAGCCATCAGCGTGTTCAACTGGTTTGATGTTCCGTCAGTGACTGGTCGGGTGAAGGGGATGGAGGACATTGCGGGAGACATTCACTACTGGAGCACCTGGGCCATTGTCATTGCCGCTGGTGCCCATGGGCTTGCAGCCATTAAACACCACGTCGTGGACAAGGATGACACCTTGCGCCGGATGCTGGGTGTCGGCCGGTAGGGCCGGCGTTTCAGACGATTATCGAGTCGCCCCTGACCGGGCTATTACATCAAAAGGGAGAAAACCATGAAGAAACTTCTGCTGGCTTCTGCGGTGTCCATGTCTCTGGTCGGAGCCGTTCAGGCTTCCGAACACAGCGGCACCTACGCCTTCGACAAGAAGGGCGCCCACCAGTTCGTGACGTTCAAGATCTCGCATCTGGGTTACAGCTGGCTTTACGGTCGCTTTAACGACTTCGATGGCCAGTTCGAATATGACGCCGAGAATCCGGAGAACAGCAGTGTCGAAGTGACAATTGACACTGGCAGCGTGGATTCCAATCACGCAGAGCGCGACAAGCACCTGCGCAGTGAGGATTTCCTGTACGTCGACGAGTACCCGGAAGCTACCTTCAAAAGCACGCGTATCGTGCTGGACGACGATGGCGAAGAAGCCGAGATTATCGGTGATTTCACGTTACGCGGTGTCACCCGCGAAATTACCCTGGAAGCGGAACTGCTTGGCCACGGTGAAGACCCCTGGGGTGGCTACCGCATGGGCTTTGAGGCAGAAACCGAACTGAAACTTGCTGATTTCGGTATTCCGATGGACCTGGGCAAGGCCTCTGAAACCGTAAATATCGAAATCTCAGTCGAAGGTATCCGCCAGTAAGTTCCATGCCCCTCAACAGTGCCCGGTTCCGGTTCATACCCGGAACCGGCCTTTCTGCCTATTGAGGTCATCCGCGAATCACAGCCAGAACCGAGGTGATGCCCGGGGCGGCTTGCGTACGGCCCCGAAATGCCCGGGCCTCGGCGTGGTCAGGGAAGATCTGTGGTTTCCCGCGTTGGTTTCAGCGAGCGCTGCTCGTCCGAGCGACAAAGATGGCGTTGACGCCAGAACTGGGCAACAAAAATTACCAGCCAGATCAGCATCCCCGCCCACAGGTAGGGTTCGGCCACCTGAAAGGTACCGCTGATGGCGAATTCCACAAGCAGCATCAGTGTAAGCGCCAACACCGCATTAACGAGGGCGGTAACCATGGCTTGCCCGCAGGCTTTCATATTCGGTTTCATAGTGTTCCGCTTGCTCAGGGTGAAAAACGGTCATCTATCCACTGCAGGCGAGCATACGGCCACCATTACAGAGTCTCCATGCGGGAATTCCGCTATTGGAAATGGCTGTTGAGGTCATCCGGGTTCCTTTCGCAACCAACTATTGCGCGGTGGTTATTGGTGTATGACCGCTTGCGTCCATATAATGTGCCCTCGAACTCGGGACCGGTCAGTTCCGGTTGACGGGCAGAAAGCGCCGGCAGAATTCACAACAGGTAAAAAGAGGCATCCATGCCAGAGTTTCAGACGACGGACGAAGGCTTTGAGCGGGTTTCACTGAGGGACTACACGGAAAAGGCCTACCTTGATTATTCCATGTACGTCATCCTCGATCGTGCGCTCCCGAATGTGGGCGACGGTCTCAAACCGGTTCAGCGGCGCATTGTTTACGCCATGTCGGAACTGGGACTCAAGTCCACCTCGAAATACAAGAAATCTGCGCGCACCGTGGGCGATGTACTGGGCAAATTCCATCCCCATGGGGACAGCGCCTGCTATGAAGCCATGGTGCTTATGGCGCAGCCGTTTTCCTACCGCTACCCGCTGGTGGATGGCCAGGGTAACTGGGGGTCTCCGGACGATCCCAAGTCGTTTGCCGCCATGCGTTACACCGAATCCCGGCTGGCACCGTTCGCCGATGTGTTGCTGAGCGAATTGGGTCAGGGCACCGTGGACTGGGTGCCGAACTTCGACGGCACCATGGAAGAGCCGTCAGTACTGCCCGCCCGACTGCCCCACGTGCTGCTTAACGGTACAACGGGGATTGCCGTCGGCATGGCGACGGACATCCCGCCCCACAACGTCCGGGAAGTGACGGCGGCCTGTATTCGCCTGCTTGATCAGCCCGATGCCACCGTGGACGATCTCTGCGAACATGTGAAAGGCCCCGATTTTCCCACCGAGGCGGAAATCATTACCCCCCGCAAGGACATCCGCCAGATGTACGAAACCGGGCGTGGCTCGTTGCGGATGCGGGCACGCTGGATGCGCGAAAGCGGCGAAATCATCGTAACCGACCTGCCGCACCACGTTTCCGGTGCCCGGGTGCTGGAGCAGATTGCGCAACAGATGCAGGCCAAGAAATTGCCGATGGTGGCGGACCTGCGCGATGAGTCCGATCACGAGAATCCGACCCGCCTGGTGATTGTGCCGCGGTCCAACCGGGTGGATCTGGACGGGCTGATGGCGCACCTGTTCGCCAGCACCGATCTCGAGAAAACCTACCGGGTGAACATCAACGTCATCGGTAACGATGGCCGTCCCGGGGTCAAGGGCCTGAAAACCATGCTGACGGAATGGCTGAGCTTCCGTCGCACTACCGTGACCCGTCGCCTGCAACACCGTCTCGACAAGGTTCTGGCGCGGCTCCACCTCCTCGAGGGTTTGCTGATCGCCTATCTGAACATCGATGAGGTGATCGAGATTATCCGTACGGAGGACAAGCCCAAGGCCGAGTTGATGTCCCGTTTCGGCCTCTCGGCGGATCAGGCGGAAGCGATACTGGAATTGAAGCTGCGTCATCTGGCCAAGCTCGAGGAAATGAAAATCCGGGGTGAGCAGGATGAGTTGTCCGCTGAGCGGGACGAGCTTCAGGCGATTCTGGGGTCGGAAGAGCGCCTGCGGGAGCTGATCAAGTCCGAACTGCAGGCCGATGCCGAAACCTTCGGTGACGATCGCCGCTCACCGATTGTCGAGCGGGAAGAAGCCCGCGCCTTCAGTGAAGTGGACCTGGTGTCCAACGATCCGGTCACTGTGGTGCTGTCCGAGAAAGGCTGGGTTCGTGCTGCCAAGGGCCACGATATCGAACCGGAGGGTCTGAGTTACAAATCCGGTGACCGTTTCGCCATGGCCGCAAAGGGGCGCAATAATCAGCAGGCGGTCTTCCTGGATTCTACCGGGCGGGCTTACGCGTTGATGGCCCATAGCTTTCCCTCAGCCCGGGGGCAGGGCGAGCCGCTGACCGGGCGAATCAACCCGCCGTCCGGCGCGACCTTTTCCGGCCTGTTGATGGGCGAGCCGTCCCGTAAGGTGCTGCTGGTGACCGATGGCGGATACGGCTTTGTCACCTCGCTGGAGGACATGATCAGCAAGAACCGCAACGGCAAGGCCGTGGTCAGCGTGCCCAAGGGCGCGAGAATCATGCCGCCGCTGGTGGTGCCGGCGACCGACAAGCCACTGTTCCTTGGCGCCATCTCCAATGAGGGGCGGATGCTGGTGTTCCCGCTCAATGAATTGCCGGAACTGGCGAAAGGAAAAGGCAACAAGATCATCAGCATTCCATCGGCGCGGGTCCAGAACCGTGAGGAATTCGTGGTCGCAGTGGCGGTGTTCGCGGAAGACGACAACCTGGAAATTCGCGCTGGCAAACGCAAGATGGGACTGCAGTTCAGTGATCTGGAGCACTACATCGGGGAGCGTGGCCGTCGCGGCCACAAACTGCCCCGCGGGTTACAGCGTGTCGATGCGATTGATGTGATCCCGGCTGCCGGCAGCGTCATTGAAGAGGAGTTCACCGACAGTGAGTGAGTTGGTTCTGATCAATGTGTCCGGGCGTGACAAGCCCGGCCTGACCTCGGAAATCACCGGCATCATGGGGCAATACGATGTCCGTATTCTCGACATCGGCCAGGCGGTGATCCACGACCACCTCACCTGGGGCATCCTCATCGAGATTCCGGACGCGTCAAAATCATCGCCAGTGATCCGCGACCTGCTGTTTCGCCTCCATGCGCTGGATCTGCAGGTGCGGTTTGCGCCGATCACCGAGCAGGAGTACCAGACCTGGGCTGAGGCCAGGAATCGCGCCTGTTACATTGTCACGCTGCTGTCACGGGACATCAAGGCGGAGCAGATTGCCAAGGTGTCGGCGATCACCGCACGCCACGGCCTGAACATTGACAATATCACCCGGCTTTCCGCGCGCCCGTCCCTGAATCCGTCAGAAAATCGTATTGCCTGCGTCGAGTTTTCTGTGCGTGGCACGCCTTCCGATCTCGAACAGTTGCGGGCGGATTTTCTGCACATCGCCGGCGAGATGAACGTCGATATTGCGTTCCAGGAAGACTCCATTTTCCGCCGCAACCGGCGGCTGGTGGTCTTTGACATGGATTCCACGCTGATTGAGGCCGAGGTGATAGACGAGCTGGCCCGGGAAGCCGGTGTTGGCGATCAGGTGGCAGAGATTACCGAGCGTGCCATGCAGGGCGAGCTGGATTTCAGCCAGAGTTTCGCCGAACGCCTGGCGCTGCTCAAGGGGCTGGATGAGTCCGTTCTGGAGGGCATTGCGGCGCGGTTGAAAATGACGGAAGGAGCTGAGCACCTGATCCGCAGCCTGAAGTCGCTGGGTTATCGCACCGCCATTCTCTCCGGCGGTTTCACTTACTTTGCGCGCCACCTGCAGAGCAAGCTGGGCATTGATTACATCTACGCCAACGAGCTGGAAGTCGAGAATGGCAAGGTCACCGGCCGGGTGTCGGGGCAGATCGTGGATGGAAACCGCAAAGCCGAGTTGCTGCTGGAAATCGCCAGAAAGGAGCACATCTCGCGGGAGCAGGTGATCGCTGTGGGTGATGGCGCGAACGACCTGCCGATGCTGAGTCAGGCCGGACTGGGAGTGGCGTTCCGCGCCAAACCGGTGGTCAAGGAATCGGCCCGCCACTCGATCTCAACGCTGGGGCTGGACGCCATCCTGTACCTGATCGGCTTCCGGGAAAGCGAAACCAACCAGGGTATTTGACGCGCCGGGGATCAGTGATCCCCGAAGTCGTAGTTCATCTCCGGCACCGGTGCCTGCAGGTAGTAGCCCTGAATGTAGTTGACACCCGCCTGCCACAGTGTCGCCAGCACGCCGGCATTCTCCACCAACGGAATGATGGTCAGTTTGCCGGAGCTCTGCAGGCTCTTGACCATCTCCTTGACCTCTTCCTTGGCTTCCTCGTTCTTCTGGATTTCTTCGGTGAACGAGCCGTCGATCTTCACGTAATCCACGTCGATGTGCTTGAGAGTGTTGAACGGGTTCAGGGCACAACCGAACTGGCAGATCGAGACCTTGCAATGGAGTTCGTGGACCGCTTTGGCAAACTCCTTGGCCTGCTTCATGAAGTTGTTGGCGTCGCCTTCACGGATCTGGAAGATCAGTGAGTCACCGGGCAGACGGGCGGCCTTGAGAGCCACGCTGAGCCACGGGGTAAAGGTTTTGTCTTCCAGGGTTTCCGCGGTGATATTCAGGAACAGGCGGGTGTCGTGTCCGCGGGAACGATGGCTGGACAGTTGCTTGATCGTCTGCAGGATTACCCAGCGGTCAATCTTGATGCACATGTCGGTGGGCCCGGCAGGCGGCAGGAAGTCGTAGGGGGAGACTTCTTCGCCGTCCTTGTCCAGCATGCGTACGAAGGCCTCGTAGTGCTCTTCGCCTTCGCCCCGGAGATTGATGATCGGCTGGAACAGCAGCCGGAAACGATTTTCGTCCAGGGCTTTCTGGATGGCTTCGGCCGAGTTGCTTTCGTCCAGGGTCTCGTAATCGGCCGGATTGTAGACCAGCACGCCGTTGCCCTGGGTGTGACCGTCCTGTTTTTTCAGGTCGGCCGATGCGGTATGCGCCCGCCCCATGACGTCGGGTGCCTTGGGTGAGTTCTCGGTGATAGCTGCCACCCCGATGCTGAGGGTCAGCTGCACGGTGCGGCCGTTGATCTCGAACAGGTGATCTTCCACCGCCTTGCAGAGATTCTCGCACTGACCGGCCAGTGCCTTATCATCGCCCGGCTGACAGAGCAGGCAGAAAGCATCGTCGCTCAGGCGCGCCAGAATGGCGTTCTCCGGAGCGTGTTCGCGCAGCATATTGGCCAGGTCGCCTAATAGCAGATCCGCGCCGGCAATGCCTACCTGGCCCTTCAGGCTCATGAAGTTGTCCAGCGCGATGTACGCCAGCGCCCCGTTTTCGTTGTCCTTGCCGGCTTTGGCCACAGCCTGGCCGAGGGCGTCCATCAGGTGCTGACGGTTATACAGCCCGGTCAGCAGATCCTGGCTGCTGATCTGGCGCAGCTTCTCTTCCAGCTCGGCATCACTGTGTTCCGGTTGCAGCACAATCTGAGTGCATGCTTCGCCGTCGTAGGTTGCGGCGGAAACGGACATCACCACGTTCAGTTCCTGATCGTCGCTGCGGCGGGCAACGCAGGTCAGAGTCATGCCGTCTTCCCCGCTCTCGGTGAACGACTTCATGAACTCTTTGTATTTGTCCTGACTCTCCGGATTCAGCGTGTCGAGTACCGGGATGCAGATCAGATCATCGATGTCGTCGTAACCGAGGAATTCCATATACGACTGATTGGCGTAGATATGCATGCCATCGTTGATGTAGGCGATGGCGTCTTTGGAGCTTTCCAGAAGCAGCTGGCAGCGTTGTTCGGCTTCCCTCAGGTGAGACTCGAGAATCCGCCGGCGCCTGCGATCTTCAAGTGCGGCCAGCTCACGGTTAACCACCAGAACCAGTTGGTCGGTGTAGTCGAACGGCACGGTGTCCTGGGCACCGGCCCGCATCATGGCCACCGTTCGTTCGCGGCTGTATTCGCCGGTCAGCAGAACAAAAGGGATGTCCTTGTCCATGCGGCGTATCATTGCCAGGGCGTCGTCTGCGCTGAATTCCTGCTCGATGTCCCGCGCCAGGAGGAGGTCCCAGCTTCCGCCTTTCAGGGTTTCTTCCAGATCTTCTTCGGAGGTAATGCGGTGGGCCCGGGTGGCTTTCCCGGAGTTCCTCAGCAGGCTGACCAGTGATTCTGCGTCGTTCTGTGAGGGATCAAGAATCAGAAGGTGTACGGTCGTTTTCTTTTTCTGCATTCGTCAGACGTCTCGTGATACGCGTGGAGAGTGCTTTGGCGGGTGCCGTGTCGGAGAGTGCCGTGGAAGTGCCTCCCCGTCAATGGCACCGGAGCTCCTGAAGCTACAGCGAGGGCCAGAGAGAGTCAAATTCATCCTCGTTGGTTCCTGCCGCCGGTGGCGGCGATCCGGCCGCTGTGGTGCCGGAATTCTGCAGTTTGAGTTCAAACTGGCTGATGCTGCCGGTGGCGGAGAGTTTGCGGAGCAGCTGGCCGTTGTCCTCGCGGCCGTCGTGAAGCAGGGAGATACGGCTGCCGGACTGGAATGGCAGTCGGGGGGTGATCAGCGTGGCGGCCTGATTGACGACGCTGATCTCCGGCAGCAGCAGGCCACGCAGGTATTCGCTGCTGTTGCCGACTTTCTGGATCAGTCTGACGCCACAGGGCGACGCGCTTGGTGCCAGCAGTTCGATGCCGATCTGGGTGCCCTGATTGCGTACCTGGCGGATCCAGCGGACTACGGCCACACTCCACGGATGATTGGACTGCTCACGGACACCAAGAATTTCTCCCGCCTGCAGGGATGGCGGAACATTGCTTTCCCAGGCCACGCAATAGCCGCCGGGGCTGGTATTGATGAGAAGTGCCTGGTGTGATGGTGGGCGGGCCTTGTCAGCTACCGCCTGCGGGACCTGGCCGCGGCTGCCGCGGAAGTTGATGGGGGTGTCTGCGGACGTCAGGCGATCTTCCGCCGGTGCCGCATCGTGGGCGCCGGCCCAGGCGTCTTCCTTTTTGCGGGAGGCACGGATAAACAGGTTTTCGTCATCGTTGTGGCCGTTGTCATTGCCGCTGACGAACTCGCTGAACTGTTTCTCCCCGGAGATGAAGAAGTGCGCGGCCGTCAGGCCCACGCAGACCTCGAGAGTTCCCTGGCTGGAGATCCGGTTGAAATTGCGTTTTGCCAGAATGCCCAGCGCCTGGCTCAGGTGCGTGAGCAGGGTTTCGCTGACTCGATGCGGCAGTTGCAGGGGCGCGGATTTATCGTTGGTCCGGGCACTTGAGTGCAGGGTCTCCGCCAGCATTCGGGACAGGTTGCGGGTATCAAAGCCGAAGGTGTCCGAGCCGGGTTTCTGTTCCAGCAGGCTGCGGTAAACCGGCGGTGCATCGCGCTCCATATTGACCACAAACAGGCTGTCTTCACCAATGTCCGGGCCACACTCGGTATGCTGGGTCCAGGTCTCGAAAAGCTCGTAGGTTTGCAGCAGTTCGTTCTGGCGCAGCTGATTCGGTCGTGCGCAACCCAGCAGCAGCACCCGTTTGTAGCTGTCTTCAACGGTACTGCTGTGACGGTGCACGAGGGTGTCGTCATCCACGGTGAGGTTTGCCAGTTTGTTGCGGTGGGCAAACCGGAACAGCCGGTGGCACTCCAGCCAGCTGTGGGACGGGCTGGGACAATAAAGCTGATGCGCCCGGACAATCGTTGCTGCCAGCTCGGAGATGGCCCGGTGGGAGGCAGTCGCGACGGCCTTGCGGTTCTTGTCCAGACCACCGTTATCCAGCAACTCCAGGACACACAGTTTATAACCGCTGGCGCAGTGCAGCTGCAGAGCCTGGGACAGGTTGGCAATCTTCCGCTGTTTTTCCGGCAACGCCACCGCCAGGCCGAGATAATGGCGCGACAGCTCGGCACAGACAAAGTGGATCTTGGGGCGGATCAGCTCGAGAAACTGCAACCGTTGCTGCGGCGCGATGAACAGGTGATTCAGTTCAATAATGGCGTGGTACAACTGGCGGGACGCCTCACCGATGTTGGCCATCGGAAGCTGTTTGATCCAGTCCCGGAATGCTTTCGGGGAGGTCTCGCAGAATGAGAGACTTGCCGTTTTCTGTTCAGGAACCCGCAGATCAGGTTTCAGAGTCATTCCTTCCATGAGTACACGCCAGGTAAATGGGGCACAGCTGGTACCCGAAATGTTGTCAGATACGGCGAGCGCTGGCTACAGGGCTGCTCTGCCTCGTCAGAAAACGCCGTAAATACAGTTTTTTATCGTTAGCCGAACAGAACTCTAAAATAGCAAAAGCAGAACAAAAAGCGAGAAAATCACGCGTTGACAAAGTTTCACAAGTGATTTTAGGCCATCTTTGCCGAATCGGTCACGCAAACAGGTCGATGGGGGTTTTCCCGGCTTTGCCCGGCACTTCCCTGACCAGCCTGGGTACCAGAAAACCGGGCAGCTCTGCCAGCATCGTCCGGACCAGGCTGCGCGCCTCGTCGTCACTGACGTCAAAATGATGGGCGCCCGCCACCGGGTCGAAGGCGTGGAGGTAATACGGCAGCACCCCTGCATCGAACAGCGTTTCGCTCAGTTGGGCAAGTACGGCGGCGTCATCGTTGACGCCTTTGAGGATGACACTCTGGTTTAGCAGGGTGGCCCCGCAGGCGCGCAACCGGGCCAGTGCCTGGCGGGTTTGTCGGTCCAGTTCGGCAGGGTGGTTGATGTGCAGTACGATCACGGTTTGCAGGCGGGTGGCCGACAACCAGGCCAGCAGCGAATCACAGACCCGCTGGGGGATCACCACCGGCAGGCGGGTGTGAATTCGCAAGCGCCGGATGTGCGGTATGCTGCCGATCGCGTCGGCCCAGGCCGCCAGTAACCGGTCGTTGGCCACCAGCGGGTCGCCGCCACTGAAAATGACCTCGTTGATGCGGGTGTCGTTCGCCAGCGTCTGTACGACCTGATCACGGTCGGCCGGTGATAACCGGTGTTCGTCATAAGGAAAATGACGCCGGAAGCAGTAGCGGCAGTTGATGGCACATTGGCCGGTGACCATGAGCAGGGCGCGGCTGCGGTATTTGCGGATCAAACCCGTGGTTGCCGTTGCACCAGCTTCCTGTAGGGGGTCTGCTATATAGCCCTCTGCCGGCAGGCCTTCCTCGACCAGTGGCAGCACCTGGCGGAGCAGCGGGTCAGACGGGTCTCCAGGCTTGATCCGACCGAGGTAGGGCTCCGGCACCCGAATGGGGAACAGTCTGTGGCCCTGTTTGGCCCCCGCCAGCCATCGGTCGGGATCCAGATTCAGTCGCTCCAGCAATGCCTGCGGCGTAGTGACTGACCCTGCCAGCAGTTGCTGCCAGCTGGGCGCGTCGTTATCAACCGGGCGGGCTTCTATACGGGTGGGGGTTCGCTGTATCATAGCGACCTTTGAAATTCTAATTGCATCTTTTCGGGTGAACATTTCATGGCTTCATATTCTACCAACGAATTTCGCAGCGGTCTTAAGGTTTTGCTGGATGGTGACCCCTGCGTGATTCTTGAGAACGAGTTCGTCAAGCCGGGTAAAGGCCAGGCCTTTAACCGGGTCAGGCTCCGCAACCTGATGAGCAACCGCGTCTGGGAGCGTACGTTCAAGTCCGGGGAAAGTCTCGAGGCAGCGGACGTTATCGATCAGGACATGGAATACCTCTATACCGATGGCGAGTTCTGGCACTTCATGCTGACCGATGGTTCTTTCGAGCAGTACCCGGCAGACGCCAAGGCCGTTGGTGATTCCCTGAAGTGGTTGAAGGAACAGGACGTTTATACGGTGACCCTGTACAACGGCGCCCCGCTGTCGGTGACGCCGCCCAATTTTGTAGAGCTGGAAGTGGTGGATACCGATCCGGGCATGAAAGGTGACACCGCTCAGGGCGGGTCCAAGCCGGCTACCCTGTCGACCGGGGCTGTGGTCAACGTGCCACTGTTTATCACCATCGGTGAAGTGCTGAAGGTGGATACGCGTTCCGGCGAGTACGTTAACCGCGTCAAGAGCAGCTAGGTTACTTTCGTGTCCGATGCAGCACAGTGGCAGCCACGCGCTTCACTGAGCGCACTGAAAAGCCGCGCAGACCAGCTGGCCTGGTTGCGCGGCTTTTTTGCGCACAGAGGCGTGCTGGAAGTGGAAACGCCGGTTCTGGGGCGGTATGGCGTCACCGATCCGAATCTGGAGGGTGTCCGGGCCGCTACCGCCCCGCTGGCCGGCGGCAGCGGTGGTGGCTGGCTGCAAACCTCCCCCGAGTATCATATGAAGCGCCTGCTGGCCGCCGGCTCAGGGGCCATCTATCAGGTCGCCAGAGTGTTCCGGGACGGTGAGCGGGGCTCCCGCCACAATCCGGAATTCTCCATGCTGGAATGGTATCGCCCGGGCTTTACTGACAGCGACCTGATGGCGGAAGTCAGTGATCTTGTGGTGGGCTGGCTGGGGTGCGCCCGACCGGCTGTTTTGCGTTATCGCAATGCCTTGCAACAGTTCGCCGGCCTGGACCCTTTTCTGGCAACGGACCGCGAGCTGATGCGGCGGTGCGAGCAGTGGCTGGAGCCGGGGCAGGTCATGACGCTGGGGCGCGACGGGTGCCTGGATCTGCTGATGAGTTATCTGGTGGAGCCGGCTCTGGCCGAAGTCGGGCCGGTCTTTATTACCGGGTACCCGGAATCCCAGGCGGCGCTGGCAAGGGTCAGTGAGCAGGACGGTATTGCTCAGGCGCACCGGTTCGAGCTGTACGTGAATGGCATCGAGTTATGTAACGGCTATTGGGAGCTGACCGATGTCGCCGAGCAGCGTCGGCGGTTTGAGGCAGACAACCGGATCCGCCGCCAGTCCGGCAAGGCCGAGATGAGGATCGATTCGTCGTTCCTGGCCGCTCTGGAAGCGGGGATTCCTGCCTGCGCCGGTGTGGCTCTGGGGCTGGACCGGCTGTTGATGCTCAAGCTCGGCACCAACGATATCGCGGATGTGCTGGCGTTTCCTGCGGAAATTGCCTGACCCCGGGCGGCGCCGGGGTCACCGGTTTCAGGACGCGACGGTGCCGAAAGCTTCGCCCATCCGTACCCTTTCGCCGGGGGCTTCGTCCTCGTTCCAGGTCACGGTGCCTTTGGGCATGACCAGCACCACGGTGGAGCCGAGGCGGAAGCGGCCCATTTCTTCGCCTTTCTCGAAGCGGATTTCTGGCTGATCGTCATAGCGGGTGGTGGTGACCAGGCCGGTGCCCGGAGCCACCACGCCGCCCCAGGTGGTTTCAACGCTGCCAACGATCATGGCCCCTACCAATACCATGGCCATGGGCCCCGCGTCGGTGTCGAACATGCAGGCAACCCGCTCATTGCGTGCGAAGAGATTCGGTACGTTCTCGGCGGTCACCGGGTTGACGGAAAACAGCTTACCGGGAACGTATACCATTTCCCGCAACCTTCCTGCCAACGGCATGTGGATGCGGTGATAGTCCTTGGGGGACAGGTAAATGGTGGCAAACTCACCTTCGGTAAAGGCCTGGGCCCGCTCCTCGTCACCGCCCAGCAGTTCAGTCAGGCTGAAGGACTGGCCTTTGGCCTGGAAGACCCGGTCGCCGGTAATCTGCCCAAGCTGGCTGATGGCGCCGTCAACGGGGCTGACCAGCACCGACTTGCCGCCGTCGATCGGTCTCAGGCCGGGTTTCAGGGCGCGGGTAAAGAAAGCATTGAAACTGGGGTAGGCCTCGGGATCGGAATCCACCGCTTCGCTCATGTTTACGCCATAGCGGTCGATAAACCAGCGCACGACACGATTTTTGAGCGCCGGTGCCCGGTCATTGTCGGCTAGGCGCCCTGCCAGCCTGGAAAGCGCCAGCTGTGGGGTGACGTACTGGCTCATAACAAAAAGCTTGTCGAACATTAAACCGTATCCTTTGCGCTCAGAGGCGCGAAGTTTACCAAATACAGCCGCGTGTATAGAAATTGTTTCTCAGCTTCGCGGTTGGCATCGGCGCTTGCTATGATCGGGTCAGTCAAAACTACTACATAAGGCGTGTGCTCTTCCCATGTTGCTTATTATCGGTGCAGTTGTAGTCATTGCGAGTGTACTCGGCGGGTACGTTCTCCACGGTGGTAACCTTGCGGTGCTGTGGCAGCCGACCGAGGTACTGATCATCGGGGGGGCGGCCGTTGGCTCCTTCATTATTGCCAACCCGATGCATACGGTAAAAGAGGTGTTTCAGGGCTGCATGCGCCTGCTGACCGGCTCTCCGTACAATAAGGCCTTTTATGTGGACCTGCTCAGTCTGCTTTACGATGTGTTCGACAAATCCCGGAAACAGGGCGTGATGGCGATCGAAGAAGACATCGATAACCCGGAATCGAGCCAGATTTTTACCCGCTACCCCGCCATCATGAAATCCAAGTACCTGCTGGCGTTTATCACCGATTACCTGCGCATCATCAGCTCCGGCAACATGGCCACCCACGAACTGGAAGGCATGATGGAAAATGAGATTGACAGCCGCCAGCACGAACTCGAAGAGCCGGCCCATGCACTCAACAAGATCGCCGATGCGCTGCCAGGCCTGGGGATTGTCGCAGCGGTGCTGGGTATCGTGATTACCATGAACTTCCTCACGGAAGGCCCCGAAAAAATCGGCCTGAGCGTCGCTGCGGCGCTGGTCGGCACCTTTCTCGGGATCTGGATGGGTTACGGTTTTGTTGGCCCGACCTCAATCGCCCTTGAGCATGCGGCCAAATATGAACTGAAGGCCTACGAGTGTGTGAAAGCCTCGGTTGTAGCCACAGTGTCCGGGCAGGCGCCGCAAATGGCCATCGAGTTCGGGCGCAAGGCATTGCCCACCGACAAGCGGCCAGGGTTCCAGGAGCTTAACGACCACGTGCGCTCGAAGTAACGTAGCTGACGTAACGAAACCCGGGGCTGTTGGAGCAGGTCAGTGGAAGAACAACCGATCATCGTCAAACGCAAGAAAAAGGTTGCCGGGGGCCATCACGGCGGCTCCTGGAAGGTTGCCTTTGCCGACTTTGCCACCGCTATGATGGCGTTCTTTCTGGTGCTGTGGCTGACTGCGACGGCAACTCCGGAGCAGAAACTGGCGGTAGAGGGCTATTTCAAGGACCCGGTCGGGTTTACGGAGGGTGGGTCCCCGAACCCGGTCGACCTGGAGGGCAGTGCCTCGGTGATTAACGAAAGCACCCAGGACATCGAGCGCAGCGACATCCAGATCGAGGATCAGGTGGTGGAAGAGCTGGCGGAAACCCTTGAGCAGCGGCAGATGGAAGAGCTGTTCCAGGAGCTGCAGGAGCGCATCGAACAGAGTGAAACCCTGCAGGAATTCAAAGATCAGCTGCTGATCGACATCACCAGTGAGGGGCTGCGGATCCAGATCGTGGACCGTTCCCAGCGCCCGATGTTCGACAGTGGTCGCGCCGAGCTCAAATACTACTCGCAGGACATTCTGTTCGAGCTGGCCAAACCGCTGGGCTCGGTCAGCAACAAGCTGAGTATTACCGGCCATACCGACTCAACGCCGTTTGGTGGCCGGCCAGGTTACACCAACTGGGAGTTGTCCGCGGATCGCGCCAACACGGCACGGCGGGCGCTCGTGGCTGGCGGGGTCAGGTCCCAGCAGATTGCGCGGGTGGTGGGCCTCAGCGATTCGGTTCTGTTCGACAAAGACGACTCTACCGCACCGGTGAATCGCCGCATTTCCATCATTGTGCTCAACAAGAAGACCGCGGATGGCATCCAGAGCAACGCAGGGCAAAGCGATGAGCCGCTGATTGATCTGACCGAGCCCACCGAGGCGGAGCAGGAGGCGACGATGGAGAGTCTTGAGCAGGGTGACTGGATGCAGGAGCGCGAAGAACCTGCCGAGGGCGAGCTGAACTGGTGACGGCGCAGGCCGGGGTCAGTCCAGTCTGAGTCCCCGCGATTGCTGCTCGGCCATGTCTTTCAGGATTCGGTGGAAGCTTTTCAGGCGCGGATAACTGATGCGTCCGTCTTCTGCGGCGGCGTCAATGGCGCAGCCGGGATCCCCCAGGTGACGACAGTTGCGGAAGCGGCAGTGGCCGATCAGATCGCGAATCTCGCGGAAGCCGTACTCGATTTCCTGGGGCGTCATATGCCACAGCCCGAACTCGCGGATGCCCGGAGAATCGATAAGATCGCCACCGATATCCAGATGGAACAGTTTGGCGGTGGTGGTGGTGTGGGTGCCTTTGCCGGTGCTTTCCGACAGCGCTCCTACCCGCAGCAACTCATCCGGCAGCAACGTCTGGATGATCGACGACTTGCCGACGCCGGACTGGCCCACGAACACGCTGGTCTGGTTTCGCACCAGATCTTCCACCTGCGGTGACGGCGTGCTGCCTGAGGCCATTGCGGAAGTACGCACCACCTTGTAGCCCAATGTCTCGTAGCGCTCCAGCAGCTCATCAATGGCCTGCTGGTTGCGGTCTGTCAGCAAATCGGTCTTGTTCAGCAGGATCACCACGGGAATGTCGGTGCTTTCGGCAGCGACCAGATAGCGGTCAATCAGATTGTCGTGGGGCTCCGGTTCCGGGGCGATCACCAGGATGATGTGGTCGATGTTCGCGGCCACGGGTTTCAGTGCGCCGAAGTTGTCCGGGCGCTGCAGCAGGTTGGTGCGCTCACATCGGGCAACAATCACCCCGGTCTCGCTTTTGCCGGGGCGCCAGATCACCTTGTCGCCGGTCACCAGGCCGTCGATGTTGGCGCGCACGAAGCAGCGCACAACGTGCCCCTGATACTCGCCCTCCAGAGCTTCTACATCCAGCTGCTGGCCGTAGTGGGCAATAATGAGCCCCTGTTGTTCGGGCCCAAGCTCGCCGGCTTCCGTCAGTTCCTCAATGGCCTTTTCCTTCCGTGAAACCCGCGCGGTGCGTTCCGCCTGAATTTTCTGGATACGCCATTGCTGCTGTTTGTTCAGTCGCCGTTTTGCCATAGAGAAGTTGCTGAAATCCTGATGAAGGGTAGGTTTTGCTGTGCCATCATACGCTAACCTGAGGATCGCAGCCCGCACGATCGGCATCAACCTCTGAGAATGTATCTGACTTTACGGGCACTGGCGGGTGCCACGCTCCGGGACACGCTACAAGCACATCCCTGTGCGCTTGATCTCCGGCCATCCATGGCCTCCGACAGTCCCGGACCGTGGCACCCGCCAGTACCCTGCACCAACCCGACAGTTTCGAGGAATTACACATGGTGGACGAGAGCAACCTGGTATGGATCGACCTGGAGATGACTGGTCTGGATCCGGAAAAAGAAAAAATCATCGAGATGGCGACCATAGTTACCGACTCGGAGCTGAACCTGGTGGCCGAGGGGCCGGTGATCGCCATCCATCAACCGAACAGCCTGCTGGACGCCATGGACGAGTGGTGCACCCGGACCCACGGCGAGAGCGGTCTGACTCAGCGGGTGAAAGACAGCAAAACCTCGGAGCGGGAAGCCGAGCTGGAAACCATCGAGTTCCTGAAACAGTATGTGGCGCCGGGTAAATCACCGCTATGCGGCAACAGTATCGGCCAGGATCGGCGTTTTCTGGTGAAGTACATGCCGGAGCTGGAAGACTTCTTCCACTACCGCAATCTCGACGTCAGCACCATCAAGGAGCTGGCGCGGCGGTGGCAGCCGGATGTGCTGGCGGGTGTGAAAAAGAAAGGCAGTCATCTGGCGCTGGACGACATTCGCGATTCCATCGACGAGCTGCGCCACTACCGGGCCACCTTCTTCAAACTATAAACCGTGCTGCCTCAGGGCCCATTGCACATGTTCCCGCACCATCTCCGAAGGGTGGTCGGCTCGCTGTTTGAGGGCTTCGATGACTGGTATGGTGGAGGGGGCATTGCCGAGGCCCACGGCCAGATTGCGTAGCCAGCCCTCGTAACCGGTGCGGCGTATGGCCGAGCCTTCGGTGCGTTTGAGGAACTGTTCCTCGGTCCACAGAAACAGCTCGGCCAGTTCGCTGTTGTTCAGGCCGTGGCGGGGCTGGAAGTCCGGCTCCCGGGTGGGTTTGCTGAACTTGTTCCACGGGCACACCAGCTGACAGTCGTCGCAGCCGAAGACGCGGTTGCCCATCAGGGGGCGCAATTCTTCCGGAATGCTGCCTTTCAGCTCAATGGTCAGGTAACTGATGCAGCGGCGGGCATCGAGCTGATGGGGGCCGGGGAAGGCGTCCGTGGGGCATAAGTCGAGGCAAGCGCTGCAACTGCCGCAGTGGTCGGTCTCGAACGGCTCGTCCACCGGCAGCGGGGCGCTGGTGAAAATTTCACCGAGGAAGAAAAACGAGCCGGCCTTGGGGTGAATCAGCATGTTGTTCTTGCCGATCCAGCCCAGCCCTGCGCGCTGGGCCAGCGCCCGTTCCAGAACCGGGGCACTGTCGACGAACGCACGATAATCGTGACCACTGACGGCTTCGTCAATGCGTTTGGCCAGTGTCGCCAGGCGCTTGCGGATCAGTTTGTGGTAGTCCCGGCCGAGGGCATAACGAGTGACGTAGGCCCGCTCCCGGTCAGTGAGTGCTTGTTTCGGGTTGTCCGGCGCGGCCAGGTAGTCCATACGGACCGAGATCACCCGCAGGGTGCCGGGCACCAGGGAGGTGGGCGTGTAGCGCTTGTCGCCATGGTCGCCCATGTACGCCATCTCGCCGTGGTAGCCTTTTGCCAGCCAGCTTCTGAGACGCTCGCCGTGCACGCCGGTGTCCGGGTGGGTGATGCCCACATCGTTGAAGCCCAGTTCCTGCGCCCAGGTGCGGATGGAATCTGGCAGGTTTTCAATGGCTTCGGCGGATTTCTCGGTCATGTTCGTGCAAGCAGCGTGAGCGTACGGAATTTTAATCTGATTAAGTTATGACCTTTTTCTGTGTTTTGCTATGCTTTACAGGTATCTGGCCAATTTTCTTAAACTGATTTCTTTAGCTGGAGCGCGGGTGTATGCCTCCGACTGATCGCTACAGTCTACCAGAAGACCTTTATTCCGCGGATGCCGTGCGGGAGATCGATCGCTATGTGATTGATCAGCAGGGTGTTGATGGATTTGAGCTGATGCAGTCGGCGGCCGCCGCGGTGTTCCGACGATTGGTACAGCGGTGGCCCGAGCCAGGCAGGATTCTGGTATTGTGCGGGGCGGGAAATAATGGCGGTGATGGGTATCTGGTTGCCGCCGCGGCCCATCGCCATGGCCTGAAGGTGTCCTGCGTGGCCGTTTTGCCCGTGGAAAAATTGTCGGGCGACGCCCGCAGGGCCTGGCAGAAAGCCAGCCGTGATGGCGTTGAGGTATTGGAACTGAAGGCGCTGTCGGAAGCGGAACGCGACCAGCAGTTTGCCTCAGCGGGACTGGTGGTCGATGCGATGCTGGGTACCGGTGTGACCGGCGCGCCCAGGGAACCGGTGGCAGAAATGATTCGACACTGCCTGCTCGTGCCGGTACCGGTCGTGGCGGTGGATCTGCCGTCGGGACTGAACGCCACCACAGGTGCTGCAGCCGGCGAGGTGGTTCGGGCTGACCTGACCGTTACGTTTATCGGTCTGAAAGCGGGGTTGTTTACCGGGCAGGGGCCGGAAGCCAGTGGCGATGTCTGTTTCGAGCCACTGGGTACGGAGCCCTGGCTGGAGAACTCCGGGCAGACGCCCCTGGCCGGCCGGACCGACTGGAAAGCCCTGCAGGCGAGTTTGCCGCGCCGGCCGGTCACGGCCCATAAGGGGCGTTTCGGGCACGTGCTGGTGGTAGCCGGTGAACGAGGTTTTGGTGGTGCCGGCATTCTCGCCGCCGAGGCGGCCGCACGCGCAGGCGCAGGTCTGGTTACGCTGGCCACCCGCCCTGAATATGTGGCTCCGGCTCTGGCACGATGCCCCTCCATCATGGTGCAGGGGCTAATTCACGGATCCGAATTGCCGGCATTGCTCAAGGCTGCCGATGTGGTCGTTTGCGGCCCGGGCATCGGGCAGGGCGCATGGGGGCAGCAGATGCTGCAGCAGGTGATCGCCAGTGGCAAGCCTCGTGTGCTTGATGCGGACGCACTGAATCTGATGGCGTCGCGAGTGGCGGTTCAGGATGACGTTCACATTCTCACTCCGCATCCGGGCGAAGCCGCAAGGCTGCTGGAATGCCCGGTTGCGGAAATCGAGGCGGACCGGATCAAGGCGGCGGCCAGGCTTCAACAGGTCTACGGCGGAACGATCGTGCTGAAAGGGGCTGGTAGCGTGATAGCTGCTGCCGATGCGCAGCCTTGTCTTGCCAGCGGCAGCAATCCCGGGATGGCGACCGGCGGCATGGGAGACGTGCTTTCCGGTATTATCGGTGCGCTCTACGGTCAATTCGATCGCCCGGCGCTGGCCGCCCGGATGGGTGCCGCGTTGCACCTGGCCGCCGCTGATCGCGCCGCCACTCGCAAAGGCTATATGGGGCTGCTGCCGATGGATGTTATTGACGCGCTTCCGGAGTTGCTGGCGGAAGCCGAGCAGGTTCGCAGCAGACACTGAACATTGGGGTGGATGTAGTCATGCAATCAACACAGCCCGACCTCCGGTTTTTTCTGGCCGATGAGGCGGAAACCGAAGCGTTGGGTAGACGGCTGGCGAGCCTGGTCAAAAGCGCAGGCCAGGGTGTGACGATTTTTCTGGAAGGCGATCTCGGTATGGGGAAAACCACCCTGAGCCGGGGAGTGATGCGCGGTCTTGGGCACGAAGGCGCAGTCAAGAGTCCGACCTACACCCTGGTGGAGCCGTACGAGCATCTCTCTCCGACGGCCTATCATTTTGATCTCTACCGGCTGGGTGATCCGGAAGAGCTGGAATACATGGGCATTCGCGATTATTTTGAAGGCGGCGCAATGTGCCTGATCGAGTGGCCGGAGCGTGGGCAGGGCATTCTGCCAGCGCCGGACCTGCAGATAACCCTTGTCCGGCAGGGTGAGGGGCGTTCCGCACACATCGTCGCAGGCACCATCGCCGGCGGTGGTTTGCTGGCGGCTCTGGACCATGCCGGAACGGACACACCCGCGCGCTAGTGGGTCAGAACAACAACGGGTACGCAGTATGAGAATCATCAAGGCAGTAGGAAAATGGCTGGCATCCGGCGGCTTGATCGCGTTTCTGATGTGGCCGTCACTGTTGTGGGCTGCCACTGGCGTCGAAGGCGCACGGCTGTGGCCGGCCCCGGACCATACCCGTCTGGTGCTGGACACCGCTGGCAAGGTGGATCATAAAGTCTTTTCATTGAACGGTCCGGCCCGGCTGGTGATCGACCTGAAAAACGTCGACCTGAAGACGGATTTCTCGGCGCTCGACCTGTCCGACAGCCCGATCAAGCGTATTCGCAGCGCGCGGCGGAACGGCGGCGATCTGCGCGTGGTGCTCGATCTGAAAAGTGACATCAAGCCCCGCAGTTTCCAGCTTGAGCCCAATGAGCAGTACGGGCATAGGCTGGTGGTGGATCTGATTGATGAAGGCGGTCTGAAAACCCAGAAAGCCTCTAAGCCCACGGTGGCCGAGAACCCGAACGGCAAGCGCGATATTATTGTTGTGATTGATGCCGGCCACGGCGGTGAGGACCCCGGAGCAATCGGTCCCAGGGGTACCCGCGAAAAAGACGTGGTGTTTTCGATGGCGAAAACCCTGCAGGGGCTGATTAATCAGAAACCCGGATTTACCGCCAAGCTCACGCGTACCGGCGATTATTACATTGACTTGCGGAGCCGCACCCTGCTCGCAAGAAAGCACAATGCCGATCTGTTCGTGTCCATGCATGCGGATGCATTTCGCACGCCGCAGCCGAGGGGCGCTTCCGTATTCGCGCTGTCCCAGCGGGGCGCAACCAGTGAATCTGCGCGCTGGCTGGCAAAGAGTGAAAACAGTTCCGATCTGATCGGTGGTGCCGGCGGCGTGTCGCTCAGTGGCCGGGATGAAATGCTGGCGGGGGTGCTGCTGGACCTGTCCATGACCGCCAGCATTAACTCGAGCCTCGGCGTTGGCAGTTCGATTCTCGGTAAACTGGGTAATGTCACCAAACTGCACAAACGCGGTGTCGAGCAGGCGGCGTTCGTGGTGTTGAAGTCCCCTGACATTCCTTCACTGCTGGTGGAGGCGGGTTTTATCTCCAATCCGCAGGAAGAACGGAACCTGTCCAGTTCGGCCTACCAGCGCAAACTGGCCAATGCGGTATTCGACGGCATTTACGAGTACTTCTCGAAAACACCGCCACCGGGTACCTTGCTGGCCTACCAGAAAGGTAGCCGGCAGGGCGCCAATACCGCCGGTCAGTACCGTATCCAGAGAGGTGACACCCTGTCCGGAGTCGCGCGCAAAAACCAGACCACCGTCAGCGAGCTGATGCGCTTTAACGAGCTGAACGACGACCGTGTTATGGTAGGGCAAACCATTCGCATTCCCGCATCCTGAACAAGAGGTTTCCCCGACATATGCCCGCCATACGATTGCTGTCACCACGGCTTGCCAACCAGATTGCTGCCGGCGAAGTGGTGGAGCGACCTGCTTCCGTGGTCAAGGAACTGGTAGAGAACGCCCTGGATGCAGGCGCCAGCCGGGTCGATGTGGATATCGAGCAGGGTGGTGTAAAGCTGATTCGGGTGCGGGACGACGGCTTCGGTATCGGTGAGGCGGACCTGCCCCTGGCGCTCAGTCGCCACGCTACCAGCAAGATCGAGAGTCTTGATGACCTGGAGGCGGTAGCGTCACTCGGGTTTCGTGGCGAGGCTCTCGCCAGCATCAGCTCCGTCTCGAGACTCGCCCTGACCTCCCGTACCGAGAACCAGGAAGCGGCCTCTCGAGTTGAAGTAGAGGGCCGTGACATGGACGCCCGTATCTCACCGGCCGCGCACCCGGTCGGGACCACGGTCGAAGTGCGGGATCTGTTCTTCAATACACCGGCCCGGCGCAAGTTCCTGCGTACCGAGAAGACCGAATTCAACCATGTCGACGAGTGTATCCGCCGCCAGGCCCTGAGCCGTTTCGATGCGGGCTTCACCCTTCGCCACAATCAGCGGGTTATCCAGAGCCTGCGCCCGGCGGCCAACCCGCTGGACCGGGAGCGCCGTATCGGTGCCCTGTGCGGGCAGCAGTTTATCGACAATGCCGTGGTCATTGATGCGGAGGCGACCGGTTTGCGGCTGTGGGGCTGGGTGGCGTTACCAACGTTCTCCCGCAGCCAGGCGGACCTGCAATACTTCTTCGTGAATGGCCGTGTGATCCGCGACCGTCTGGTCGCCCATGCGGTACGACAGGCCTACCGGGATGTGCTCTATAACAACCGCCATCCGGCGTTCGTGCTCTATCTCGAGGTCGATCCGGCGACGGTGGACGTGAACGTGCACCCCACCAAGCACGAAGTGCGGTTCCGTGACGGGCGACTGGTTCATGACTTTATTTTCCGCACCCTACACAAGGCGCTTGCGGACGTGCGCCCGGATGACCACTTGCGTGGTGCGGTAGCGCAGTCGGCGGTTCGCGAAGGGGCGGACGTTACGGCAACCGGTGGCTTTAACTCCGTCACCGCCCCCAGCGGCGCCGCTACAGGGCCGGGGCCACTCTCCGGTCGTAGCTGGGGGGAAACCGCCTCGGTCTTCGAAGCCCGGGCCGGAGATTCCGCCGCTTCTTCCGCGCAGAACCAGTGGCAGGTGCGGGACCAGATGGGGTTTTATCAGTCGCTCAATGCCGGTGGTGGCATGGCTCCAGGTGGGAATGAGGCGCCCGTCCATGATCTGGCGGCCGGGCAGCCGACACCGCCAGTGGACAGCGAGGCCGAGCCGCCACTGGGTTATGCCATAGCCCAGCTGCACGGTATCTACATTCTCGCTCAGAGCCGGCAGGGCATGATTGTGGTGGACATGCACGCGGCCCACGAACGTATTACCTACGAACGCATGAAACGGGCCCTGGAGGCGCAGGATCTGAAAAGCCAACCCCTGTTGGTGCCGGTATCCCTGGCGGTGAGCCAGAAAGAAGCGGCGCTGGCGGATACTCACGCCGGCGAACTTCAGCAGCTGGGGCTTCAGGTGGAGCGTATAGGACCGGAAACCCTGGCGATCCGTCAGGTGCCGGCGCTGTTGCGCGGCGCCGATACTGAACAGCTGGTGCGGGACGTGCTCGCGGATCTGATCGAGAATGGCCAGAGCGATCGTGTGGAAGCGGTGACCCACGAGTTGCTGGGGACCATGGCATGTCATGGGTCGGTGCGCGCCAACCGTCAGCTTACGATTCCCGAAATGAACACGCTGTTGCGGGATATGGAGGCGACCGAGCGCAGTGGTCAGTGTAACCACGGGCGCCCGACCTGGACCGTCGTGACGCTGTCCGAGCTGGACAAGCTGTTCCTGAGGGGTCGCTGAGGTCATCATGAGTGAAACTCTGTCCGGAGAGCAGTCGCTGCCACCGGCCATCTTCCTGATGGGGCCCACCGCGTCCGGCAAGACCGACCTGGCAATGGCGCTGTGTGAGCAGTTGCCGTGCGACATCGTCAGCGTGGACTCGGCGATGATTTACCGGGGCATGGACATCGGCACCGCCAAGCCCTCGGCGGACGAGCTGGCCCGCGCCCCCCACCGGTTGATTGACATCTGTGACCCGGCCGAGCGTTATTCGGCGGCGGATTTTCGCCGCGACGCGCTGGAGGAAATGGCGGCGATCACCCGGGCTGGCCGAATCCCGCTGCTGGTCGGCGGTACCATGATGTATTTCAAGGCGTTGCTCCATGGCATGTCGGATCTGCCCTCAGCCGACCCGGCGCTTCGCAGGGCCCTGGAGCAGGAAGCGGAAACGCACGGTTGGGCGGTGCTGCACGATGAGCTCAAAACGCGTGATCCGGTGGCTGCGGAACTGATTCACCGCAACAACCGGCAGCGGCTGATTCGGGCCCTTGAGGTGATTCGCCTGACCGGCAAGCCGATTTCCGAGTTGTGGCAGGTGCAGGCTTCTGACACCGGGCATTCCGGGCCGGGTGTCGCAAATGTCGAGGATTACACCTATTTCACACAATGGCAGGCAGACGAAACCCCGTCGCTTCCGTATACTGTGGTGCAGCTTGCTGTTGCTCCGTCCGACCGAAAAGTCCTTCACGAGCGAATCCGCCAACGCTTCATCAACATGCTGGAAGCAGGTCTTGTTGACGAAGTCAGGGCGCTGATGGCCCGGGGAGATCTGAGTGCGGACTTGCCTTCCATGCGCTGCGTCGGTTACCGACAGGCCTGGCAATATCTCGAAGGTGGTGGCGATTACGACACCATGATCAGCAAAGGGGTAGCAGCGACCCGCCAGCTTGCCAAGCGGCAGTTAACCTGGTTGCGCAAATGGTCCGATGTAACCTGGCTTGTCAGTGAAGACCCATATATCGCTGAGGTAGCCTTGAAAAATATCAGACTTCGCACCACATTTAATTCTGAAAAATGACGATCTGCACTTACATATAAACAGGAGAAAACACATGTCAAAAGGGCATTCCTTACAAGACCCTTACCTCAATGCCTTGCGCAAGGAACGCATTCCGGTTTCCATTTTTCTGGTTAACGGCATCAAGCTGCAAGGCCAGATTGAATCCTTTGACCAGTTTGTGATTTTGCTGAAAAACACTGTCAGCCAGATGGTCTACAAACACGCGATTTCCACCGTGGTTCCCGCAAGGAATGTTCGCATTCCGCCGCAGGCTCCCGGCGGAGAGGGTGAGGCAGAAGACTGAATTGCCCGGACTCTCCGGTTTAGCCACCCGCGTTTCCGACGAACCCTTAGCGGTTCCGAGGAGCGCGGGTGTTTGTTTTTATGTCCCTGACAACCTGAGTATCAAGGAGTTTTTGCCACTTGTTTGAGCGTCCCGACGTCGGTGAAAGGGCGATTCTCGTCCACATTGATTTCTCCTCTCACGATGAGACGGAAGATCCGGATGAGTTTCGTGAGCTGGTCACCTCTGCGGGTGTGGAACCCGTTGGCCTGGTGACCGGGTCAAGGAAACAGCCGAGTCCCAGACTGTTTGTGGGAGAAGGCAAGCTTGAGGAGATCCGCGATGCCGTCACTGCCAATGAGGCGGACGTGGTGTTGTTCAATCATGCCCTCAGCCCCTCTCAGGAGCGAAATGTCGAGCGTGAGCTCAGGTGCCGGGTGCTTGATCGCACCGGGGTGATTCTGGATATCTTCGCGCAGCGGGCCCGTACCCATGAAGGCAAGCTTCAGGTTGAGCTGGCCCAGCTTGAGCACATGTCGACGCGATTGATCCGGGGCTGGACACACCTTGAGCGTCAGAAAGGTGGTATCGGTCTGCGAGGTCCCGGTGAAACCCAGCTGGAAACGGATCGCCGTCTGTTGCGGGAGCGTATCAAGTCTATCCACAAGCGCCTCGAGAAGGTCCGCCGTCAGCGCAACCAGGGGCGTCGGGCCCGAAAGCGCGCAGATATCCCCACGGTATCGCTGGTGGGCTACACTAACGCGGGCAAGTCGACGCTGTTCAACCGTATTACCACCTCGTCCGTATACGCTGCTGATCAGCTCTTTGCCACGCTGGACCCCACACTGCGTCGCCTGGAACTTCCCGATATCGGGCCGGTCGTAATGGCGGATACGGTAGGCTTCATCCGCCATCTGCCCCACAAGCTGGTAGAAGCATTCCGCGCGACACTTGAAGAAACGACCCAGGCAACGCTGCTGCTTCATATCATCGACTGTCATGACAGCCGCAGGGAAGAGAATATGGAGCAGGTCGAGGAGGTGCTGGCGGAAATCGGCGCGGATGAAATTCCCATGCTTCAGGTTTTCAACAAGATTGATCTGCTGGATGATTTCACCCCGCGAATCGAGCGCAATGAAGACGGATTGCCGGTCAGAGTGTGGCTGTCGGCGGTCAGTGGCGAGGGTGTCCAGGGGCTGTTTGATGCCATTGTGGAACGCCTGGCGGAAGACGTAGTGCATCACTACGTGCTGCTGGGGCCTCATGACGGCAAGCTGAGGGCGCTTTTGCATCAGGCAGGGTCGGTACTGAGTGAAGAGCACCGCGACAGTGGTGACACGGTTCTGGAGGTGCGCCTGCAAAATCGCGACTGGCAGCAGTTACTGAGCCGCGCGGAAATGCGTGAGCAGGACCTTAGATTAGAAACAGGAACAGAGTAAACGGTATCGCTATTGCCGGGGCGCTAATAAATCCCTAGTATTTGCAGCCATTCTATCAGTCAGGAACGGAGAGCATTATGGCCTGGAATGAACCGGGTGGTAACCGTAACGACAACGATCCCTGGGGAACCGGTGGTGGTCGTCGCGGCAATGATCAGGGTCCGCCAGACCTCGACGAGGCTTTGAAAAAGGGTCTCGATAAACTCAACAAGCTTCTGGGCGGCAAGGGCAATCGCTCTGGCGGTTCCGGTGGCGGCTCGTCCACTGGCAGTGGCGGCGGTTTTGGGGCCATTCTGGCACTGGCCGGTATCCTGGTGGTGGGCTACGTCATTTTCCAGTCATTCTATACGGTTGACGAACAGGAGCGCGCCGTGGTGTTGCGCTTTGGTGAGTTCAGTCGCACCGAGAATCCGGGCCTGCGTTTCAAGGTGCCCTTGATTGACGACGTCACCAAGGTGCGGGTCACCAACGTGCGCACGGCGCAATCCAGCGGGCAGATGCTCACCCAGGATGAAAACCTCGTCACCGTGGATCTGCAGGTGCAGTACCGTGTCGGTGATGCCAAGGCCTACGTCCTGAATATCCGTGACTCGAATGAGGCGCTGGCGTTTGCCACAGACAGCGCCCTGCGCCACGAAGTTGGCAGCTCGACGCTGGATCAGGTGCTGACTGAGGGTCGTGCCGAGCTGGCGGTTCGTGTCGAGCAGCGTCTGCAGACGTTTCTGCGGGATTATGGCGCCGGTCTTGAGATTGTGCGCGTCAACGTTGAAAGCACTCAGCCACCCGATGCCGTTCAGGACGCGTTCCGAGAGGTTCAGCGCGCCCGTGAGGACGAGCAACGTGTGAAAGAGGAAGCCGAGACCTACCGCAACAAAGTGGTTCCGGAAGCCCGGGGTCAAGCCCAGCGGATGATTGAAGAGGCTCTGGCCTACAAGGAAGAAGTGATCGAGCGGGCCAACGGTGAAACGTCCCGTTTCCTGGCAATGCTTGACGTCTATCAGGCGGCACCGGAAGTGACTCGCGAGCGTATGTACCTGCAGGCACTTGAGGGTGTGATGTCCAGCACCAGCAAAGTGCTGGTGGATACCGAAAGCAGTGGCAACATGATGTATCTGCCGCTGGATCGGTTGACCCAGGGCCGTGGGGCCGGGGGAAGCAACACGTCGTCGGACGGTTCTGATGACCAGGTCAACATCCAGACCCTGACTGATCAGGTCATTCAGGAGCTGCGTGGGCGTCAGGAAACCGGCATTCGGAGGAGCAGATAATTATGGGACCCAAAGGTGTAGTGGGCCTCGCAGGGGCTCTCATTGTAGTCCTGCTGGTTTTGTCGAGTGTGTACATCATTCCGGAAACCCATCGCGGCGTGAAACTTCGCTTTGGTGAACTGGTGGAAACCGACATGAAGGCGGGGCTGCACTTCAAGGTGCCGGTCATCGACCAGATTCGTGAGTTCGACATTCGTGTACTGACCATGGATCTGCCCTCGCGTCAGTACCTGACGATCGAGAAAAAGCCGCTGGACGTCGATTCCTATATCGCCTGGAAAATCCGCGACGTAGATCAGTTCTACCGCGCCACCGGCGGTGACGAGTACCGTGCCCAGTCGCTGTTGTTGTCCCGTGTGGATAACGGGCTGCGGGACGAGTTCGGTGTTCGTACCATGGTGGAGGTGGTGTCCGGTCAGCGGGACGAGCTGATGCATACCTTGCGTGATCGTGCCAACGAAACCGCCATCTCCGAGTTTGGTATCGAGATCCTCGACATCCGGGTCAAGGCCATCGAGTTCCCGGGTGAGGTGAGCGAGAACGTTTACCGGCGCATGGCGACCGAGCGTGAGAAGCTGGCCCAGGAGTTCCGCTCCCGGGGCCGCGAGCTGGCTGAAGGTATCCGCGCGGATGCCGATCGTCAGCGCACGGTGGTGCTGGCTGAGGCCTTTGCCGACGCTGAAGAGACCCGCGGTGAGGGTGATGGTCAGGCTGCGCGTATCTATGCCGACGCTTATGGCTCGAACGAGGATTTCTACAGCTTCTATCGTAGCCTCCAGGCATACCAGAACACCTTCTCCAGCAAGGATGACATCATGGTGATTGACTCCAACAGTGACTTCCTGCGCTTCCTCAAGGATCCTCAGGGCGGCCGCTAAGCGCCATCACCAGCGTGCAAAACCGGAATACCTCGGTGTTCCGGTTTTTTTGTGTCTGGCAACAGTGTAAAATTCTGCCGGTTTTGGGTCGGGTTTCTCTCCTGCTCCCGACTTCGCCCTAAATCCTGTGCATTCCCGCCGCCTCCGTGCGACGCGGGGCAGAACGGACAACGGAATCTCATGACAGTATCTGATCGCTGGTTGCTGCCGGATGGCGTGGAAGACATTCTTCCGCCGCTGGCAGGACAGATTGAATCCCTGCGCCGGGACGTAATGGACACCTGCCAGCGTTGGGGGTACCAACTGGTCATCCCGCCGCTGATCGAATACCTGGAAAGCCTGTTTACAGGAACCGGCCATGATCTGGAACTGCAGACCTTCAAACTGACCGACCAGCTGACTGGCCGGATGATGGGGGTGCGTGCGGATATGACACCGCAGGCGGCGCGGATTGACGCTCACACCCTGGGTCAGGATGGCATTACCCGCCTGTGTTATGCCGGTCATGTGCTCCATACCCGGCCGCGGCATATGCTGACGGGCCGAACGCCGATTCAGGCCGGCTGTGAGTTGTTCGGCAGTGCCTCGGAATCGGCGGATATGGAAGTGATCAGCCTGATGCTGGAGACCCTGCGGGTTTCCGGCCTGCCACGGGTGCACCTTGATCTGGCCCATGTCTCGATTTACGAAACGCTGATGGGCGAGGCCGGCTTTGATCGGGCGACCTCCGCGGCCATTTTTGACGCCATGGCCCGCAAGTCGGTGCCGGAGCTTGATGAATTGCTTGGCGAGTGTGAGCCGGATTCGGCGGGCGGTCGCCTGCGGGCGCTGGCCCGTGTCAGCGGAGGACCGGAAGCGCTGGAAGAGGCGCGCAGGATTCTGGCCGGTGCCCCCGAGGCGTTGGCCGCCGCACTGGACCAGCTGGGGCGTGTGGCGGACATGCTGACCCGGGATTTCCCGGAAATCCGGTTCGGCTTCGATTTTTGCGAGCTGCGGGGCTACAACTACCACACCGGCCTGGTATTTGCGGCCTACGTACCCGGTCACGGTGATGCGGTGGCCAAGGGCGGCCGCTACGACGCCATCGGCAGTGATTTCGGTCGGGCCCGCCCGGCCACGGGGTTCAGCCTCGATATCCGCGCCCTGGTGTCCCTCGGTGAGCGTGCAACCCGCCGTGCGGGTGCGGTATGGGCGCCAACAGACACGGATCCGGCACTGGAGGGCGTCATCTCGGCCCTGCGAATGACGGAAACCGTGGTGCGGGCGCTGCCCGAGGATGTGAACTCAGATCCCGCGATGCGGGGCTGTGACAGAATTTTGGTAAAGCGTGACGGCCAGTGGGTCGTGGATCAACTGAGCTGAATTGAGAGAGAATCATGGGTAAAAATGTAGTTGTGCTGGGCACCCAGTGGGGTGATGAAGGCAAAGGCAAGATTGTTGACCTGCTGACCGACAAGGTGTCTGCCGTGGTGCGCTTCCAGGGCGGACACAATGCGGGACACACGCTGGTCATCGAGGGCAAGAAGACCGCACTGCACCTGATTCCCTCCGGCATTCTCCGCAAGCATGTCCATTGCCTGATCGGGAACGGCGTTGTGCTCTCCCCGGAAGCGCTGCTGAAGGAGGTGCGTGAGCTGGAAGCCAATGGCGTGGCCGTGCGTGACCGTTTGCGCATCAGTCTGGCCTGCCCGATCATCCTCCGCACCCATGTTCGTATCGACCAGGCCCGTGAGCGCGCCAAGGGTAATGACAAGATTGGCACCACCGGCCGCGGTATAGGTCCTGCCTACGAAGACAAGGTCTCCCGCCGCGGGGTGCGTCTTGGCGACCTGTGCAATCCGGTGGCGTTCGAGGCGAAGCTGCGGGAAATCATGTCCTACCACAACTTCGTGCTGACCGAGTATTTCAAGGAAGAAGCCGAAGATATCGATGCTGCATTGGCCGAGCTGAAACAGATGGGTGAGGAAATCCTGCCCATGGCGGCCGATGTCACCGACATGCTCCACGATTTCCGCAAGCGCGGCGAGCACATTCTGTTCGAGGGTGCGCAGGGCTCGTTGCTGGACATTGACCTGGGCACCTATCCGTACGTGACGTCTTCCAACACCACCGCCGGTGGCACCGCGACCGGATCCGGTTTTGGCCCGCTGTTCCTTGATTACGTACTGGGTATTACCAAGGCCTACACCACCCGCGTCGGCTCCGGTCCGTTCCCGACCGAGCTGTTCGATGACATGGGACAGCACCTGGCGGTCAAGGGTAATGAGATCGGCACCACCACCGGCCGTTCACGCCGCTGTGGCTGGTTTGATGCGGTGGCACTGCGCCACGCCATCCAGATCAACAGTGTGTCCGGTATCTGCCTGACCAAGCTGGATGTACTGGACGGCATGGACACGGTGAAAGTGTGTGTGGGCTACAAGACGCCGAACGGCGAGATTTTCCGCCCACCCATCGGTTGCGACACCTACGATGACATTGAGCCGGTCTACGCCGAGTTGCCGGGCTGGAAGGAAAGCACCTTCGGCCTGACCACGCTGGAGCAGTTGCCGGAAAACGCCCGTGCCTATATCCGCTTCCTGGAGGAGCAGATTGAGGCGCCGATCGACATTATTTCTACCGGTCCGGATCGGGTGGAAACCATCACCCTGCGACATCCGTTCGGCGAATAAGGTCGAAGCCATCAAAAGAACCCGCTCTCGAGCGGGTTTTTTCGTTCTTCCGGGGTGAAAACCGCTGCGGTCAGGGTTTTTCGGCAATGACGGTCGCCCGTTTGGGGCCGGGGTAGCCTTCGATGGTTTTGCCAGGGTCGTCCGGATCGAGAAAATCCTCAAGGGAGTTGAAGCGCATCCAGTCGGTGCGTCGCTGCTCGTCGGTGGTGGTGTCGGTGACATCCACCACCCGGGCATTGCGGAACCCGGTGCGGTCAAGCCAGCGCATCAGGGTGTCGCAGCTGGGCAGGAACCACACATTGCGCATCTGCCCGTAGCGGTCCTCTGGCATCAGGCTGTATCCCTCGGGACCATCCACCACCAGCGTTTCCAGAACCAGTTGGCCGCCGCGGCGAAGGGTGCCCTTCAGTTCCAGCAGGTGATCCAGCGGCGAGCGGCGGTGATAAAGCACGCCCATGGAGAAGGTGGTGTCGAAGGCTTCAAGCCCCGACGGCAGATCTTCCATACGCACCGGTAACAGGTCCACGGGTGCGTCCGGGGTATAGCGTTTAACACTGAGAAACTGGAACAGGAACAGCAGGCCCGGATCAATGCCGATCACCCGGGCGGCGCCGTCACCCAGCATGCGCCAGCAGTGATACCCGGAGCCGCAGCCGACATCGAGAATGCGCCGGCCACGGAGGTCCGCCAGGTAGGGGGCCACACGGTCCCACTTCCAGTCCGAGCGCCACTCGGTATCGATGTGGGTGCCAAAGAAATCGAACGGCCCCTTGCGCCAGGGCATCAGGCCGCGCAGACCGGCTTCCAGCTGATCGTGCTGGGCATCGGTAAGCGGCGCATCGCAGCTCAGGGTGATGGCGGATGTGTCCGGCTGAACCTTCGGGCGGTCGATGTTCGGGAGCTGGCTCAGCGCGCCCATCCAGCGGGCAATATCGCCATGGGGGTTCTCGTCAAACCGGCGCCGGAGCTGGCCCCTGAGGGTGTCTGCCCACTTGTCGTGCCCGACGTTCGCGAGTTCCTCAAGAAGTGGCTGGTAGCAGTGCTGCCAGTCGAACGTTGCCATGGTGACTCCTCAGACGCGGGATTTGATCGCAAGCATGGACACGAAATTGAAGCACTGGTACCAGACAATGACCTGATCAAAGCCCGCTTCCAGCAGCCGGTGCCGGTGCTCCTCAAGGCCTTCCGGAATCAGCACCTGTTCGATGGCTGAGCGTTTCTGGCTGATCTCCAGATCGGAATAGCCGTTGGCGCGCTTGAATTCGTGATGCAGCCGGGTCTGGGTGTCCTGTTCCTGCAGAGACTCGAAGCGGATCTTTTCCGACAGGATCAGGACGCCCCCCGGCCGGGTGGCCTCCGCAATCCGCCTGAGCAGTTGTGCCCGATCGCCCGGAGGCACGAACTGCAGCGTAAAATTCAGGGTGGTCACGGAGGCGTTCTCAAGTGGGGTCTCGAGAATGTCCTCGCAACGCAGCTCCACCGGCAGCGGGCTGTCATCCAGAGCGATGTAGTGCTTGCAGCGCTCGATCATGGCGTCGGAATTGTCGACGCCGGTCAGGGTGCATTCCGCAAACGGAATGCCGTGACGCATGGCCAGGGTGGACGCCCCCAGCGAGCAGCCCAGGTCGTAGCAGTTGCTGCCGGCCTGGACATACTGCTCGGTGATCACTTCGATCATCGGAATGATGGTGGTGTAGCCCGGTACCGAGCGTCGGATCATGTCCGGAAAGACCCGCGCCACCGATGCATCAAAACGGAAATCCTCGGGGTTGCGTGCGGTGGCAAACAGGCGGTCGGTTTCCTGCACCGGCGGCTTGTGGGGCTTGTCAGTCATTGCCGGATGCGTCCTCTGCTGCCTCCGGAACCGGCCCCCGACTGCAACGCACGCCGCGGTTCTTGTGGTCAACCAGGATGCCGCGGAAGTCCGGATCAATATCCGCTGCGATCGCCAGGTAGCCCTGCTCGCAGGCGGCGTGGAGTTCCGATGATTTGGGCGACATGCGGAATTCCTCGCCGGGCGTGACGTGAATAGCCTGGAATTCGCCCACCGGAATATTGTCCTTGTTGTTGGCGTGATCAATTCTGCCGCTGACTTCCAGTACAACGACGGTGGCGATAACGGCACCGATGGCCGTAGCGATCAGACTGCGGACCGTAAATCTGGCCTCTTTCTCGCTCATCAGAACATCTCCGGATTAGTGCAAACGGCCTCAGTATTGGCCGGGAATGTTGATTGGGGGTGCTTGCAATGCAGCAAGCTGTTCGCGCATCGCCAGTACCTGATCGGACCAGAATCTGGGCTGAACAAACCATGGGAAAAACCGCGGAAAGGCGGGATCATCCCAGCGTTTGGCCAGCCAGGCGCAGTGGGCAATCTGGCGATAGCAGCGCAGCGGCTCAATCAGGTGTCGTTCGCGGCGGTTGAAGTCACGGAACATTTCGTAGCCTTCCAGCAGCTCGCCGAACTGGGCGCCGCGTTCGGTATCGTCGCCGTTAAGCAGTAACCACAGATCCTGAACAGCCGGGCCGCTGCGACAATCGTCGAGGTCGACGAACAGCATCTGCTCTTCCCGGCAGAGAATGTTGCCGGCGTGACAGTCACCGTGGAGCCGAAGGCTGGCCACATCGCCGGCGTCGTCAATGCGACGGGCGCAGGCGTCGTAAAGGTCGGGAATCAGGCTGTCCCAGGCGGGCCTGAGGTCAGCCGGGATCCAGTCGCCGTCAATCAGCAGCTGGTTCTTCTCGGTGATGCCGGTAAGGATGTCCACGGCCGGGCGGTGCTCGAATGCCGTTTTCGCGCCTACATTGTGCAGTTGGCCGAGCCACTGGCCAAGGCGGTATAGGGTGTCGGTGACGCTGGTGTCGGGGGCCTGACCGCCGCGTTGGGGAAACACGGCAAACAGGAATTCATGCCAGCGCCCCAGAGTGTCCCCTGTTGGCAGGGTGAGGGGAGCCACTACCGGAATATCCGCCGCCGTGAGTTCGGCGGTGAACGTGTGCTCTTCCCGGATCTGGGCTTCCGACCAGCGGCCGGGACGGTAAAATTTCACGATCACGGGTGCGGAGTCTTCGATGCCGATCTGGTAGACGCGGTTCTCGTAGCTATTAAGCGCAAACAGCCGGCCGTTGATGACAAAACCGGCACTTTCCATGGCGTCCAGAAGGGTGTCCGGTGTGAGTGCGTCGTAGGGATGGCTGGAGGTTTCGGTCATAAAGTCAGGATCAGGGCCTTGATTACTGCCTGGCCTGCGCGGTGCGGGCCTGCATGTTATTAAGATGGTACCAGTTCTCGTCCAGTTCCCAGCGCACACGTCTGACCCCGGAGGAGTCCAGCACAATGTCGCCGGCGCGGGCCTGCACCCGGGCAAGTCGCCGTTCTTCATGCTGCCAGCCCCGGTCGTCGTCGCTCAGGCGTCGCATGGCCGGAAATATGGTCGTTAGTGCATAGCGTGTGGAGGTGTCGTGCGAGCGCAGAGAACTCATGATGGCAGTGGAACCTTCTACCCGCAGCACACGGTGCTGGTAAGGATAGTTCGCCACCAGTTCGTCCGCTTTCAGTTTCTGGTTCAGGCTGATGACTTCAAACCCTCTCCATCCCAACCAGCCGACAAACACCGCGGCAACCAACATTACGGCTAAAAACTGCTTCCTGTCCGACATCCCACATTTGCTCCCTGCAATAACGTGTTCGACAAGTATAACGTTTCCCCGGCGCTATCGTAATGCGAATGCCCCGTTGGGGCGGGCTTTTTCCCCGTATTCGGGTTCTGCGATACTGTCACCGACACAGGCAGAGCCTTGAAGGCAGGATGCAATGCAGAAACTGGAAACCTTCCGCACCGATGCGGTGGTCATCGGTGCGGGTGTGGTCGGCCTCGCCGTGGCGCGGGAACTTGCCCGCGGGGGGCGGGAAGTGCTGGTGCTGGAGGCAGGCACACATTTCGGTGAAGGAATTTCCTCCCGTAACAGCGAAGTGATTCACGCCGGCCTTTACTACCCGCAGGATTCACTGAAAGCGCGGCTATGTGTGCATGGGCGTCGCCTGCTGTACGACTACTGCCGCCAGCGGCAGGTCAGCCATCGGAAAACAGGCAAATGGATTGTCGCAACCCATCAGAACCAGTTGGCGGAGTTGGAGCGCATCCGGCAGCAGGCACAACGCAATGGGGTGGAGCTGGAGTTGTACGATGCCGGTGCTGTGAGAACCGCACTGCCGGACGTTACCGCCTGTGCCGCCCTCCGCTCGCCCGAAACCGGCATTGTTGACAGCCACGGCCTGATGCTCGCGTTGCTGGCGGATCTGGAAGAAGCCGGGGGGCAGCTGGTCACAAGGGCGCCGGTGGCAGCCGCCCATTCGGAGGCGGGTGAGCACCGGTTGACCGTTGGAGGGGCCACACCCTGTCAGGTGAAGGCAGGGGTGGTAGTGAATGCTGCCGGGCTGGGCGCGGTTGCGCTGGCCCGGGAGTGGCAGGGCCTGCCGACGTCGGCCCGGCCGCAGCAGTGGCTTGCCCGGGGCGTTTACTTTGCCTATAGCGGGCGGCACCCGTTCAGTAGTCTCATCTACCCATTGCCGGAACCCGGAGGGCTGGGGGTGCACCTGACGCTTGACCTTGCCGGGCAGGCCCGGTTCGGCCCCGATGTGGAGTGGATCACCGGTGAGGATTACACCGTCGATCCGCAGCGGGCCGGTGCTTTCGCCGGCGCCATCCGGCAGTGGTGGCCAGGTCTGGAGGCCAGCCGCCTGCAACCGGCTTATGCGGGAATCCGGCCGAAACTCTGTGGACCGGACGGCGGTTTTACGGATTTCCGGATTGACGGCCCGGAAGCGCACGGCGTCCCCGGTCTGGTGAACCTGTTCGGTATCGAGTCACCGGGTCTGACGTCGTGTCTGGCTCTTGCCGGGCAGGTTACCGGGCACCTTTAACCCGGGGTCCGGGCCAGTGCCCACACCTGTACATCCGCCGCTCCGGCGGCCACCAGCGCCTCGGCCAGCGCGCGGACGGTAGCGCCGCTGGTAATGACGTCATCAACGATGGCGACACGACGGGGCAGGGTGTCAGTGACCCTGAAAACGCCCTGAAGGTTGGCGAGACGGTCGGCCCGGCCGAGTTCGCGCTGGGGTCTGGCCGCGCGGCTGCGGGTGACGCAGCGGGCTGACCAGGGGATAGACAGACGTTGCGACAGTGCCTCGGCCACTTCATCGGCCTGATTGAAACCGCGCTGGCGGCGGCGCTTGCGATGCATGGGGGCGGGAATAATCAGTTCCGGCGTCTGTTCAGGATGGGTGCACAGGTGCCGGTCCAGGTGCTCGGCCAACCCCGCTATCAGTGGCCGTGCGAATTTGCGTTGGCCTCGATATTTGTACCGTCCGATCATGGCATCCACCGGGTATTGGTAACGCCAGGGGGCCAGCGTGAAGGTGAAAGGGGGAGGGGTGCGAATGCATTCGCCGCAGGTCAGCGCGCTGGCAGGGATCGCCAGGGGGAGGGCGCAGCGCCGGCAGTGCCAGCGGTTAACCGGCAGGTCATCGTGGCAACCGTGGCACAAGCCGTTGATTGCGCGGCGATCCAGGCAGGCAACGCAGTGTCCCGCTCTCCTTGCACTGTTAACCTTTCGTTGCATCAAGGTTGACAGCAGTTCCAGTCCCTTTATCATTCGGTAAATCCGTAAACCAGTAAACCTTGAAAGGTTAACAGGGCCAAACTATGACCGCTACCAACCTCCGCCACGACTGGACACTGCAGGAAGCCCGCGAGCTGTTCCAGCTACCGTTCAATGACCTGCTGTTTCGCGCCCAGAGCGTTCACCGGGAGTTTTTTGATCCCAACGAAGTCCAGGTGAGCACCCTGTTGTCCATCAAGACCGGTGCCTGCCCGGAGGATTGTAAATACTGTCCCCAGAGTGGTCATTACAACACCGGTCTGGAAAAGGAAAAGTTGCTGGAAATTGAGAAGGTGGTCGCAGAAGCCAGGGCCGCCCGCGAGAAAGGCGCGTCCCGGTTCTGCATGGGGGCGGCGTGGCGCAGCCCGACCAAGAAGGATATGCCGTATGTGCTCGACATGGTTCGCCAGGTCAAATCCCTGGGCCTTGAAACCTGTATGACCCTGGGCATGCTCAAAGAAGAGCAGGCGGCGGAGCTGGCTGAGGCGGGACTGGATTACTACAACCACAACCTCGACACCTCAGAGAAGTACTACAGCCATATCATTACTACCCGCACCTATCAGGATCGTCTGGATACCCTGGACAACGTCCGCAAGGCCGGCATGAAGGTGTGCTGCGGCGGCATCATGGGCATGGGTGAAGACGAAGACGACCGCGTGGGTCTGCTCATGCAGCTGGCGAACCTGCCGCACCACCCGGAGAGTGTCCCGGTAAACATGCTGGTGAAGGTGAAGGGGACTCCCATGGAAAACGTGGAAGACCTGGATCCGTTCGATTTCGTGCGGCTCATTGCCGTGGCTCGCATCATGATGCCGGCGTCCCACGTGCGCCTGTCTGCGGGGCGGGAGAACATGAACGAGCAGATGCAGGCGCTGTGTTTCATGGCTGGCGCCAACTCCATTTTCTACGGCGAGAAACTGCTGACCACCTCCAATCCCGAGGCGGATGCGGATATGGCACTGTTCCGTCGCCTGGGTATTCGTCCGGAGCAGCGCGAGCAATGTGCGAGCGAGGAGCAGGAAGAGGAAGCCATTGCCGAAGCGGTGGAGTATGAGGCCACCCGCCACATGTTCTACGACGCCACCCGCGAATCGGCGTAACCCGGCCACTTCCCAAACCAACGCCCAGGAACTGACCAGTGCGTGATTTCGCGGCAGAACTTGAACAGCGCAAACAGGCGGGTCTGTATCGTACCCGCCGGCTTGTATCCGGACCCCAGCAACCCAGCCTGACAGCGGGCGGTCGCTCGTTGTTGTCGTTCTGCAGCAACGATTATCTGGGGCTGGCGAATCACCCTGCCAATATTGAAGCCCTTCGCAGTGCCCTGCCGGAAACCGGTCTGGGTGGCGCGGCATCACACCTGATCTGCGGTCATCACGACGCCCACCACCGGCTGGAAGAGCGACTGGCGGCGTTTACACGGCGCAACTCCGCGCTGTTCTTCTCCACCGGTTATATGGCCAACATGGGGGTGATCTCGGCGCTGGCCGGGCGAGGCGATACGATTTTCTCCGACCGCCTGAATCATGCCTCCATCATTGATGGTTGTATTCTCAGCCGCGCAACCGTGCGGCGCTACCCGCATAGTGATGTGATGGCATTGGAGCGGATGCTGGCGCAGACGTCGGGGCACAAACTGGTGGTCACCGACGGTGTCTTCAGCATGGACGGCGACGTAGCTCCGCTGAGGGAACTGGCGGCGGTGTGTCGCGCCCACGGAGCCCTGCTGATTGTGGACGACGCCCATGGTCTTGGCGTTCTCGGCCCCGAGGGGCGGGGGAGTGTGGCGGCGCAGCAGTTGTCCGAGGAAGACGTGCCGCTTGTCATCGGCACCCTGGGCAAGGCGGTGGGCACCAGCGGCGCCTTTGTCGCCGGGCCAGAGGTGCTGACCGATTACCTGGTGCAGAAGGCCCGAACCTACATTTACACCACCGCTATGCCGCCGGCGTTGGCTGCCGCCACCTGTGCCAGTCTGGACCTGATCGAACGGGCCGACGACCGGCGGGCGCATCTGGAGGGTATTGTTGCCCGGTTCCGAACCGGCGCCCAGCAGCTTGGCTATCAGTTGATGGAGTCTGCTACCCCGATTCAGCCCATTATGGTCGGTGACAACTGGTCCGCGCTTGCTCTCAGTGAGGCGCTGGAGGCGCGGGGCCTGCTGGTTACGGCGATTCGCCCGCCCACGGTGCCAGAGGGTGAGGCCCGGCTGAGAGTTACCTTCAGCGCGGCGCACTCCATTGATGACGTTGACAGACTCCTGGCGGGCCTTGAGGCGTGCCGCTCAGAGGTTGCGATCAGGAATCAGCCGCTCCCGGAACACACCGCATGAGCGAGAGGCAAGCAGGCACAATGGTGGTTGTTGGTGGCTGGGGGGTGCGCTGTGAAATGCTCGCCGGACTCTACGACCAGTGGCCCGGCAAGATCATTGCGGTCACCCTGGATGACGGGTTGATGGCCACCTGCGATTCGGTATCGGATGTGGCCGACGAGTTGCTCGGCCGTTACCCGGAACCGGCGGTGTGGCTGGGGTGGTCCCTCGGAGCACAGATCGTTATAGCCGCCGCGGCGCGGCAGACCGGTGCTGTAAGAGCGGTGATTACCGCCGGCGGCTTCCCGCGCTTTACCGCCGCGGAAGACTGGTCCAACGGAATGCCTGAGCGGGAATTTGAAGCGTTTGCCCGCGGCATTGCCAAAGACCCGGAGCGTTACTGGTTGCACTTTCTACTGCTCATGATCAACGGCGACAGTCACGAACAGCGGGCGCGGAAACGGCTGAAGCCCTGGCTGGAAGCGGGTGCACCAGTGAGTGGCGCCAGTCTCGACAAGGGACTGGCATGGCTGCGATCGGAAGATCAGAGAGCCCTCTGGGCCGCTTCGACCACCCCCGCATTGCACCTGCTGGGAGAGAAGGATGCGGTTGTCAGGCCGTGGTCGGCCTGGCAAAACATCGCCAGCTGCCACCATGCCAGGGTAGTCAGCGGAATGGCGCACTGGCCAGTGGAGCAAGCTGCCACAGAGTGCCAGCAAATGATGGCAAGGTTTCTGGACGAGCTGGTGGGAGCCGCCTGATGGGAGTCAGAATGAGGCCGGAAACCGCAGGCGGTGCGGCGGTAGCGAAGGGAGAAGTCGCAAGGGACTTCGGCGCCGCCAGCACTACCTACGAAACGGCTTCTCGTTTGCAGCGATTAATGGGTACCGCGATGCTGGAGCGCCTGCCGGTGCACCGCCCCGGGGCCAAACCGCTGCGAATCCTTGACCTGGGGTGTGGGACCGGTTATTTCACCCGCCAGCTGGCACAGCGTTATCCCGACGCACGGATCACCGCTGCCGATCTCTCCCCCGGAATGATTGAACACGCGCGAAAGACCGGGGGAGAAGGCATCTCCTGGGTGCTGGCCGATGCCGAGCGGCTGCCGTTTGCGGATGGGGCCTACGATGTGGTGTTCAGTAACCTGATGGTGCAGTGGAGCGACTGCCCGGGGCGGGTGTTTGACCAATGTCGACGAGTGCTGGCTCCCGGAGGCGTGCTGCATTGCTCAACGCTCCTTGACGGAAGCCTTTGCGAACTTGAACAGGCGTGGGCACTGGCCGACCCCGGGCATCGTCACGTCAACCGGTTTGAGACCATGGTGGCGACCATGCGTTGCGTTGAAGACCGGTTGCCGGGGGCGTCAGTTGAGGCGGAAACCGTTGTGCTCGACTATGATTCGCCGCAGGCACTTATCCGCGAACTGAAATGTCTGGGAGCCGTCTACAAGGGTGCGGATCGCCGCCGCACTCTGACCGCTCCGGGACGGGTTCGCGCAATGTTCGACCATTATCCGAGAACGCCTTCCGGGCATGTCATGGCATCCTACGAAGCGTGCTGGATTTCATACGGTAACTAAGCGATGGCCAGAAGAACCTATTTTGTAACCGGAACAGATACCGGTGTGGGCAAGACCGTCGCCTCGGCGGCGATCCTCGAGGCTGCCAGGGCACTGGGCAAGCGCACGATGGCAATGAAACCCATTGCGTCGGGCTGCGACGATACGCCCTACGGACTTCGCAACGAGGATGCGTTGATTCTGCAATCCGCGATGACAGAACCCTTGCCCTACGACCAGGTCAATCCCGTGGCCCTCAAGCCAGCCATTGCGCCGCATGTGGCGGCCGACATGGCCGGTCGTCAGTTAACGGCGCAGCGCCTGATTGGCTTCTGCCGCGGCCTGCAGATCCGGCCTGCGGATCTGCTGTTGGTTGAGGGCGCCGGGGGCTGGCGGGTGCCGCTGAACGACCGTGAAACCTATTCGCAGGTTCCCCGGGAACTATCAATGCCGGTTATTCTGGTGGTGCCCCTTCGGCTGGGCTGTATCAATCACGCCTTGCTGAGTGCCGAAGCCATCCGCAAAGACGGCCTGACGCTGGCGGGCTGGGTGGCCAACCGGCCGGATCAGGAACCGATGAGTTGCGAACAGGAAACCCTCAATTACCTGCTCATGCACCTCGCGGCGCCCTGTCTCGGGGTTATTCCCTGGCAATCGCAGCCCGTGCCGGCGGATCTTGCCCGTTACCTGAATATTGATCCTTTGTTTGAAAATTGACCATTTCTGTGGCTTACTTAAGTCAATTATCGGTCGTCAGGTAGTCTGGTCATGATCAACAACACATTGGGTATCGGTATTCAGGGCATCCAGGACGGCATGATGGGTATGGAGAACGCCGCCCGTAAAATTGCCCGGGGTGGGGTCGATGGTCCGCAAGGGACCGCCGAGGGCGCCGGCTCTCTGGTAGAACCCATCGTCGACCTCAAGCTTTACGAGCGCAGCGTCGAGGCGTCCGCCCAGGTCGTCAAAACGGCGGACGAAACCCTTGGCACCCTGCTGGATCTCAAGGCCTGAGAGAAGCTTGTGCATAACTGACGGTTCTCCGCCCCTGAGCCAGTGACACCATGATATCCGCTGCCTACCCTCCTGTAACATCCGCTTCTCCGTATGCCGGGGGAGCTTCCGCACGTTCTGCCGCACCAGCCGAAGACGCCCGGACAGTGGATGCTGGCAGCGCCCGGAATGACCGTTCGGAGCCGGAGGCACGGCCCGCCCGTGAGCCAGAAAAGAGTGCAGCGCCTGATGGCCAGATGCTGGATGAGGCCCAGCTCAAGGAGCTGACCGAGCTCAAGGCCCGTGATCGGGAAGTGAGGGCGCACGAGGCGGCGCACCAGGCAACCGGCGGCCAGTACGCCGGCGCAATTTCCTATGTCTATGAGCGCGGGCCGGATGGTGCGCAGTACGCCGTGGGCGGTGAGGTTTCCATTGATGTATCCCCGGTTCAGGGGGACCCGCAGGCCACCATTGAAAAGATGCGGGTTGTCCGCGCAGCCGCTATGGCGCCGGCCGAACCCTCGGCTCAGGACCGAGCCGTCGCCGCCGAGGCGATGCAAACCATGCTGCAGGCCCAGGCGGAAATGTCCCGCGAGCTGTCCGCGTCAGAGGGTGAGGGACGGCCCGGCCTGTTTCGTCAGGCCACTGACGCCTATGAGTCGGTAGCCCGCATCAGCGAGCCGGATGCGCCCCGTACCCCCTCGCTAGTAGCCTGATTCGATCTGGTTTTACCCCTTCCTGACGCTTCTGGCGTGCTTCCTTCCGTTCTGACTGGCCACAAATCGCAACACAAATTTCCAACCCGACTATTGACAATTCTGTGCCTCTAAACGTATGTTTCAAACAAGTGTTTAATTAAGGCTGTGGTGCGATAGCGCCACAGTGTCTGAGCAAACCCCAAGGCCAACTACTGCAACCCGTGTTGCAGATGTGACCGAAAACCTGAGGTGGATTCCATGCCTGAATACAAAGCGCCCCTGCGTGACATCAAATTTGTAATGAACGAGCTGCTGGACAGCGAGCAGCACTACGCCAATCTGGAAGGTGCCGAAGATGCTACTCCGGATATGGTGGACGCCATTATCGGGGAAGGTGCCAAGTTCTGTGAGCAGGTTCTCTCTCCGCTGAACCAGGTGGGTGACAAGGAAGGCTGTACCTGGAGTGAAGACGGTGTGAAAACGCCGACTGGCTTCAAGGAAGCCTACCAGCAGTACGTAGAAGGTGGCTGGCCGTCCATGACTGCCGATCCCAACTACGGTGGTCAGGGTCTGCCGCACTCGCTTGGTCTGGTCATGAGCGAAATGGTGGGTACCGCCAACTGGTCCTTCGGCATGTACCCGGGTCTGAGTCACGGTGCCACCAACACCATCGAAGCTCACGGTACCGAAGAGCAGAAGCAGACCTACCTCACCAAGCTGATCAGTGGTGAGTGGACCGGTACCATGTGTCTGACCGAGCCGCACTGTGGTTCCGACCTGGGTACCCTGCGTACCAAGGCTGAGCCGAACGCTGATGGCACCTACGCTATTACCGGCACCAAAATCTTTATCTCTGCCGGCGAGCACGACATGGCGGAGAACATCGTTCACATCGTTCTGGCACGTCTGCCGGGCGCTCCGGAAGGCACCAAAGGCATTTCCCTGTTCATCGTGCCCAAGAACCTGCCGAATGAAGACGGCTCCTCCGGTGATCGCAACGCCGTTTCCTGTGGCTCCATCGAGCACAAGATGGGTATCCACGGTAACGCCACCTGTGTCATGAACTTCGACGGCGCCAAGGGCTGGCTGATCGGGCCTGAGAACAAAGGTCTGAACTGCATGTTCACCTTTATGAACACGGCTCGTATCGGTACCGCGATTCAGGGTCTGGGTGCGGCCGAGCTGGGCTTCCAGGGTTCCCTGGCGTACGCCAAGGACCGTCTGGCCATGCGCTCGCTGAGCGGCCCGAAGAATCCGGAAGGCATTGCCGATCCGATCATCGTTCACCCGGACGTGCGTCGGATGCTGCTGACTCAGAAAGCGGTTGCCGAAGGCGCCCGTGCGCTGATCTACCTGACCGCGCAGCAGGCGGACATTGTTCACAGCGGCAAAACCGAGGAAGAGCGCAAGGCGGCTGACGAAGCCCTGGGCTTCCTGACTCCGATTGCCAAGGCGTTCCTGACTGAAATCGGTTACGAAGCGGCCAACCTGGGCATGCAGGTGTTCGGTGGCCACGGCTTCATTTCCGAGTGGGGCATGGAGCAAAACGTACGGGACGCCCGTATCGGCATGATCTACGAGGGCACCACCGGCATTCAGGCGCTCGACCTGCTGGGTCGTAAGGTTCTGATGACCCAGGGCGAGTCTCTGAAAGGCTTCACCAAGCAGGTTCACGTGTTCTGCAAGGAAAACGCCGACAATGAACAGCTGAAGGAATTCATCGAACCGCTGGCAGCGATCAACAAGGAGTGGGGCGACCTCACCATGAAGATCGGCATGACCGCGATGAAGAACCGCGAAGAAGTGGGTGCGGCGTCTGTGGATTATCTGATGTACTCTGGTTACGCCGTATTTGCCTACCTGTGGGCGCGCATGGCCAAGGTTGCTCTGGACAAGATGGTCGAGGGCACCACCGAGGAAACGTTCTACAACGCCAAGGTTCAGACAGCGCGCTTCTATTTCAAGCGCATGCTGCCGCGCGCCAAGGGCCACGCAGAAATGATGCTGGCTGGCGCAGACAGCCTGATGGACATGCCGGAAGACGCCTTCGCCATCTAAGGCGCGGGCAGGCAGACCCAGAAAGCCCGCTCTCCCCGGAGGCGGGCTTTTTTCATGAGTTAGCCTCGCCAATAGGGTAGAATACGCACCTATAAAAATAACCTTGAGCGGACACATAGCCGAGAGGAGCGCCACAGCCGACCGCTGGAGGCGCGCCGACAGACTGACTGGATTTTGGAGAGTTTTTAGATGGCTGATTATCAGGCACCTTTACGTGACATGCGCTTTGTTCTGAACGAAGTTTTCGATGCCCCGGCACTCTGGGCTTCCCTGCCAAAAGTGGCGGAGAACGTGGACCCGGATACCGCCGATGCCATTCTGGAGGAAGCCGGGAAGATTACCAGTGGCGTGCTGGCCCCGCTGAACCGTGAGGGGGATGAGCAGGGCACCAAGTGGCACGAAGGTGAAGTAACCTCGCCGGAGGGCTTCAAGGAGGCTTACCAGACCATCGTGGAAGGTGGCTGGAACGGCCTGGGTGGTAACCCGGAATTTGGCGGCATGGGTATGCCCAAGACCCTGGTGGCCCAGTTCGAGGAAATGATGCAGGGCGCCAACATGGCGTTTGGCCTGGCGCCGATGCTGACCGCCGGCGCCTGCCTGGCGCTGGATGCCCACGGCAGCCAGCAACTGAAAGAAAAGTACCTGCCCAACATGTATTCCGGTGTCTGGTCCGGCGCCATGGATCTGACCGAGCCCCACGCCGGTACCGATCTGGGCATTATCCGCACCAAGGCGGAGCCGAATGACGACGGCTCCTTCAACGTCACCGGTACCAAGATCTTCATTACCTGGGGCGAGCACGACATGGCGGAGAACATCATCCACCTGGTGCTGGCCAAGCTGCCGGACGCGCCCAGAGGCCCGAAGGGCATCTCCCTGTTCCTGGTGCCGAAGTTCATGGTCAACGACGACGGCTCCCTGGGTGAGCGCAACAGCTTCAGCTGTGGCTCCATCGAGAAGAAGATGGGCATCAAGGGGTCCGCCACCTGCGTGATGAACTTCGACGGCGCCAAAGGCTGGCTCGTCGGTGAAGAGAACAAGGGCCTGGCGGCCATGTTCACCATGATGAACTACGAGCGCCTGGGCGTGGGTATCCAGGGCATTGGTGCGGCGGAAGCATCGCTGCAGAGCGCCCGTGAGTATGCCCTTGACCGCATCCAGAGCCGCGCCCCGACCGGCGCCCAGCAGCCGGAAAAAGCGGCCGACCCGATTCTGGTGCATCCGGATGTTCGCCGTATGCTGCTGACCATGAAGAGCTATGTGGAAGGCGGCCGCACCTTCTCGACCTACGTTGCCCAGTGGCTGGACATTTCCAAGTACGCCGAAGACGACGAGCGTCGCAAGCACGCCGAGGGCATGGTGGCGTTGCTGACGCCGGTCGCCAAGGCCTTCCTGACGGATCGTGGTCTGGATGCCTGCATCATGGGGCAGCAGGTGTTTGGCGGTCATGGCTTCATTCGTGAGTGGGGCCAGGAGCAGCTGGTTCGGGATTGCCGAATCACCCAGATCTACGAGGGCACCAACGGTATCCAGGCACTGGATCTGATGGGCCGCAAGGTGGTGGGTAGTCAGGGCAAGCTGTACGAGCTGTTCGCCAACGACGTGGCGGCCTTCATCGAGGAAAACAGCGGCGACCAGAACCTGCGCCCCTACCTTGAGCCGCTGGCTGCGGCGTTTGAGCGCCTGTCCGACGTCACCGAACACGTTATCAAGCAGGCCGGTGACAACCCCAACGCCATTGGTGCCGCGTCGGTGGACTACCTGGACCTGTTCGGTCTGACCGCGCTGGGCTACATGTGGGCGAAGATCGTCAAGGCAGCCGCTCCGAAAGCGGAGGGCGACACGTCCGGTTTCTACACTGGTAAGCTGAAGACGGCCCGGTTCTACTTTGACCGTCTGTTGCCGAAGACGGTGTCACTGGCTGAGGGTATCCGCAGCGGCAGTGATTCCATGATGGCGCTAACGGCCGAGGAGTTCTGATCGTTCGCGATTATCCACGGCCCTGAAAAAAAGGCAGATCCCGCGGGATCTGCCTTTTTTGTGGCCGTTTCCATTACCTGCCGCTACAGGCTTTCCATGCCATCTGGGTTGGCTACGAACGGATTCTCGTTGCCCTGCAGTTCGCTGATCTGACGGTGACGGGTGAGTTCCCGGTCATCCGGGGGATCCATTCTGTTCCAGTTCTTGAACACCGTGGAGGTGCCGACCCAGGGCAGGCCGTAGGTGTCGACCATATAGGCGACGGTGCGTGCCACATCGCCCTTGACCGGAGCCGGCGGCTCGAAGAACTGCGCACTTTCGCGGTTGCCGCATTCATCCTCCCGTGCCCCGGCCCCCAGCTGTTCGTAGCGGGCGTTGCGTCGGCGCATCTCCACGCGGCTGGTCACCGGAACCATGTTGTGGAGATCGGAGGCGATCTGACGGTAGCGATCATCATTGCTGCATTGACGGGAGGTGCCGCACCCGAGGGAGCTACGCACCACCGACAGTGGGTAGATGTGGCCTTCTGTCATGGTGAAGCCCTTGCTGGAAAACGGGGTTTCACAGAAGAACGAGGTGCCTCCGCCAGCGTGCAGGGTACCCCAGAACTGGTCACGGGCGACGGTGTCGGGGTCACTGAACCGGGTGTTCTGGCCGGTAACCAGTGGCGGCAGGAGCAAAAGAGAAAGAGACAGAGTGGCAAGCTTTATTTTATTCATGTCTTGTTATACCTCGCAGTGCCGGCAAGTGCCTTTGCCTATCGGGCCACCTTTGGTCAAATGATAACCAGAGGGGGTCAAGAAAATGACACTTGGTTCACTTACACTGTGAAGTATGGCACAGAGGCTCCGGGAAACGGAGTCTCTGTTGTCTCGTTTTGTAGTTTTGTGTTAACTGGTTAACACTTTACTTCAGGCGGTCGCGGATGCGCTGATAGCCGGCACGAACTTCCTCGCCCAAGCGCTGAGCGGTCTGTTTCGCGTCCTGACTCGCGTCCTCAGCGTCGTGCATGACGCTATCGAGCTTGGTGCGGAACTTTTCCCAGTCCTTTTCAAGGTCATCCCATTCGTCCTTTACATCTTCCCGCGCAAGATGAAGCTGAACCCGGGCCTCGTCACGATATTGCCTGATCCTTTCTGCCAGTTTCTTGAGATCGTCCTGAAAGTTCATACCAAGCACCTCCTTTGATTGATGGCGCCTCTACAATGCTCCGGAACCGGAAATGCTGTCAATAGCGCCAGGGGCGCGACGGTGGCAGGCTTGATCTGGATCAGGTCGGACGGTTGAGGTGCGTGGCCATATCTTCGAGGAACTGCCAGGGAGAGCCCGAGTCGAAGCCTTTCGTAGCACGGTCTACGCTGCTGCACAGTTCCAGTGCCTGGTGCAATTGAGTCCGCGACAGGCGGCGGGCCGCCTGCTCGATGGTGCGGGCCCGTTGGGGTTGAAATACCCCGCGTTGCTTGAGAAAGCCTGACGGCGCTTCCCGACGCGCCAGGGCGGCGCTCAGCTCCAGAGTCAGGTTCAGATCCCGGGTCAAAACCGCCAGCAGCCCGAGTGGATTTTCACCTTCCTGCCGTAACACGCCTATCATCTTGCGGGCATGGGGGGCACGGCCGGCAAGCAGCTCGGCGACCAGCTCAAAGCCATTAAAGCGGGAGCTGTCCTGCACAGCCTGCTCGATCGCTTCCTCATCGATGGTTTTGTCGCCACCGAACAGGGCAAGACGATCGAGTTCCTGGCTGGCGGCGAGCAGGTTGCCCTCAAGCCGTTCCGCCAGCATATCGAGTGCACCGCGGGTAAGCTGTAAGCCTCTCGATCGCGCCCGCTGCTGCAGCCAGCTGGCGAACTTGTCGCCGTCGATCGGCCAGACCGGTACGTGAACACCCTTGTTCTGGAGCTCCTTGTACCATTTTCGTCGGGTTTCCGCGGCATCCAGTCGGGCGCTGATCAGCAGCAGAATGATGTCGTCCGGGGGATTCTGGAGCACCCGTTCAAGCACCGCCCGGCCATCGCCCAGCTTACCGGTCGGTAGATGAATCTCGATTCGCCGTTGCTCCGCAAAGAGTGACAGGGCGCCGAATTCCTCGCCCACGGCATTCCAGTCAAGCTGCTGGTCGGCATGAAAGGTCATCCGGTCATGGAAGCCCGCGTCTCGCGCCGCAGCGCGGATCTGATCGCAGCATTCCTGAACCAGCAGCGGCTCGTCACCGGAAACGAGATATACCGGTGCCAGGGATTTCTTCAGTAACTGGGGAAGTTGCGCCGGTTGGGTCTTCATGGTCAGCGGCTGTCTTGCCCTTCCTCCTGCTCGGCTGCCTTGCGCAATTCCGCAATGCGGGCGTCGGTCAGCGGCGCAAGCCGGAAGATGATCTGTTGCGCCAGCCGCTCATACAGTTGCTGGCGAAGTTCCTCTTCTTCGCGCTGCTTGGCCAGCACGTTGGTTTCGTCGTAGCGGTAGGTTTCGCTGCTGTTGAGGCTGGTTTCGGCAATCAGCGGCAGTTCGTCGCGGGTCAGCACATCAATTCTGACGGTGTGTCGCAATGTATACTCCGCGGCCGCCGCCTGAACTGTGATGGCGCTGGCGCGGCGATCCTGCTGGAACCCCCGCAGGCGCAACACGTAATCGGCCTCTTCGGGGGGGCGCACGTCAATTTCGCCCAGTTCCAGCTGTTCGGTCACGGACTGGCAGAGTTCTGCGGGGATCTGTTCGACGCAGGACACCGCCAACGGTTGCAGGCCTGGAGGCACCGGAGGCGCACCGCGTAGCTGAAAACCACACCCTGCCAGAACAGCGCATAATGCGGTCGCGCCCCACAGGCGGACTGCCCGGGCCGGGTGCAGCGTCCTGGTCATATCAGTTGGCCACCACGTTGACGAGTTTGCCGGGCACCACAATCACTTTGCGCACGGTCTGGCCTTCGGTGAAGCGAACCACGTTTTCGTTTTCCAGCGCCAACTGTTCCAGGCTTGCCTTGTCGATGTCCGCCGGCACGTCGGCTTTGGCCCGCACCTTGCCATTGACCTGCAGAACCACCTGGATCTGGCTGCGTACCATCGCGCTCTTGTCCGCCTCCGGCCACGGCGCGTCCACCACCGGCGTGTTATGGCCGAGTGCCTGCCAGAGGGTATGGCAGATATGGGGCACAATGGGGGCGAGCATCAGCACGGCCACTTCCAGGGCCTCCCGGCGTACCGCACGGCTTTGGGGCTCGTTATCGCCGAGGCGGCTCACGTCATTGAGCAGTTCCATCACTGCGGCTATGGCGGTGTTGAAGGTCAGCCGGCGGCTGATGTCATCGCTGACCTTGGCAATGGTTTCATGAGTCTTGCGGCGCAGATCTTTCTGGGCATCGTTCAGCCCGCTGGTGTCCAGTGCCGGCACCTCGCCGCCCTGGGTAAGTTCGCCGACCATGCGCCAAAGCCGTTTGAGGAAGCGGTGTGCGCCCTCCACGCCACTGTCAGACCACTCCAGAGACTGCTCCGGAGGCGCGGCGAACATCATGAACAGTCGTACGGTGTCGGCGCCATGTTGATCGATGATGGCCTGTGGATCGATGCCGTTGTTCTTGGACTTGGACATCTTGGTGACACCGCCCACCTGAACTGGCTGGCCGTCCTGTTTGTGCACCGCTCCCACAACCTGACCTTTGGCGTCGCGCTCGACGGTAACGTCGGCGGGGGAAATCCAGGTCTTGCCGCCGTTGGCATCGTCCCGGTAGTAGGTTTCGGCCAGCACCATGCCCTGGCACAGCAGCCGGTTGAACGGCTCGGAGCTGGTTACCAGACCCACGTCCCGCAACAGCTTGTGGAAGAAGCGGGCGTAGAGCAGGTGAAGGATTGCGTGTTCGATGCCGCCAATGTACTGATCGACTGGCAGCCAGTAGTTGGCGGCAGCCGGGTCAAGCATGCCTTTGTCATAGTTGGGGCTGCAGAACCGCGCGTAATACCAGGACGACTCCATGAAGGTGTCAAACGTGTCCGTTTCCAGCGTGGCGGGCTGACCTTCAAAGGTGGTTTGCGCCCACTCCGGGTCGGCTTTGATCGGTGACTGCACCCCATCCATTTCCACCTCTTCCGGCAGCGCCACCGGCAACTGGTCGTCCGGCACAGGTCGCTCGGTGCCATCGGCCAGGGTCATCATCGGGATCGGCGCGCCCCAATAACGCTGGCGTGAAACGCCCCAGTCACGCAGCCGATAGTTGACGGTGCGACGACCAATGCCGTTTTCCTCCAGGAAGTTGGCGATTTCGTCGAAGGCTTCCTCGCTGGTCAGACCGCTGTACTTGCCGGATGAGACCAGGGTGCCCTTTTCGGTGAAGGCTTTTTCCTGGACATCAATGTCACGGCCATCCAGCGCGGCAATAACCTGCTTGATCGGCAGGCGGTATTTCAGCGCGAATTCGTGGTCGCGTTCGTCATGCCCCGGCACCGCCATGAGTGCCCCGGTGCCGTAGTCGGTGAGCACGAAGTTGGCGACCCACACCGGAATCTCTTCCTGGGTCAGCGGGTGGATGGCCTTGAATCCGGTGTCGATACCTTTCTTTTCCATGGTAGCGAGTTCAGCTTCTGCCACCTTGCTGTTACGGCATTCGTCGACAAATTCGGCCACGTCCCGGTGACGCTGTGCTGCCGCCCTGGCCAGCGGATGCTCAGCGGCGACTGCCATGTAACTGACGCCCATCAACGTGTCCGGGCGCGTGGTGTAGACCGTCAGGCCATCGTCGCTGTCTTTCAGCGGGAACGTCAGTTCCGTGCCTACCGACTTGCCGATCCAGTTGCGTTGCATGGTCTTGACCTGTTCCGGCCAGTCTTCCAGCTGATCCAGGTCCTTGAGCAGTTCTTCGGCGTAATCGGTGATGCGAATGAACCATTGAGGAATCTTTTTCTGTTCGACCAGGGCGCCGGAGCGCCAGCCGCGGCCGTCCACCACCTGTTCGTTGGCCAGAACGGTCTGATCCACCGGATCCCAGTTCACCGTGGACATTTTCTTGTAGACCAGCCCCTTTTCATACAGGCGGGCGAAGAACCACTGCTCCCAGCGGTAATAATCCGGCTTGCAGGTGGCCAGTTCGCGATTCCAGTCGTAACCGAAGCCCAGCTGCTTGAGCTGGTTCTTCATGTATTCGATGTTGGCGTAGGTCCACTTGGCCGGCGCGGTCTTGTTGGCAATGGCGGCGTTTTCCGCAGGCAGGCCAAAGGCATCCCAGCCCATGGGCTGCATGACATTCTTGCCCTGCATGCGCTGGTAACGGGAGATCACGTCGCCAATGGTGTAGTTGCGGACGTGGCCCATGTGCAGCTTGCCGCTCGGGTAGGGGAACATGGACAGGCAGTAGTACTTCGGTTTGCCGGGTTCTTCCCTGACGCTGAAGGTTTTGTTCTCTTCCCAGAAAGTGCGGGCACTCTGTTCTACGTCACGTGGATTGTATTGCTCGTCCATTCCTGCCATTACCCAAATTACCTTGTGTGAAAAATAAAACCCTGTATTAAAACGATGTCCGGAGCGGGCCGGACATTCTAACGCACACAAGGCCTAACAGGTAGTCTGCCAAAATCCAGATCCTGTGCCAGACTTAGGACAATGTCGCAGCCCCGGACGATAAAGGAGCCACCGATGACAGAGACCGAGCGAAGCCATCTCTCAGGCAAAGCCCTGGAAGTATATGACCGCATGCTGGAACGGGTGCAGTCGCGTCTGAACGAGTTGCAGGAAACCTCTCTGCAGACCCTGGAAGAAGAGGTCCGAAAAGCAGTCGAGGTAGAGTACGAACTGGAAGAAATGACCCGGGAGGAGGCGGACCTGTTGGGGGAATATCTCCAGAGGGATCTGCAACACCTGTTGCACTTTGTCGACGAAACCGGCGAGGGGCTGAAAGAATGGCTGCAGCTCGACATTGCGCTGCTGGAGCATGAATTATCGGATCGGTTGCTGTCGGTGGCCGACAAGACACTGGTAGACACGCTTGAGCTCAAGCAGAAGCTGGAGAACCAGGAGGTGGGCCATTACATCTCCGGGGAAGTGGCGACCGCCGGTATGTTCCAGTGTCTCAATTGCGGCCACATGCGGTGTCTGACCGCAACCAGTCATCTCGAACCCTGCGAGGCCTGCGGTTCCCACTACTACGAGCGGGTGACCAGCCGCTGGCCACGCAAGTCCGAGTAAGCCAACCTACGGCCTGGGGATGACCCGCTCTCTGACGAAAACGATCAGGATGAGCGCAAGGGTCAGCACAGGCCAGGAACCGGACAGCATGTACGGGGTGTTGCCGCTGGCAGCGTACACCTCGCCCCGCAGGGTGTCGCGGGTGAACTGGGGGATCGACTCGGTAATCCGGCCGTGCTGGTCGATAATCACAGTCTTGCCGTTATTGGTGCCCCGCAGCATGTAGCGGCCGGTCTCCAGTGCCCGCATACGTGCAATCTGCAGATGCTGTAGCGGGCCGATGGAGTCACCGAACCAGCCGTCGTTACTGATGGTCAGCAACATGTCAGAGTCGCGGGCATTACGGGCGACAAAATCCGGATAGGCCACTTCGTAGCAGATAAACGGCATGATGCGATTGCCGTTGGCGATCAGCGGCGACTGATCGGCCGGCCCCCGACTGAAGCTGGACATCGGCAGGTCGAAGAAACCGATCAGACCGCGCAGCCACTGCTGCAGCGGCACGTACTCTCCGAAAGGCACCAGTTTCTGCTTGTGGTACATGCCTTCGCCGTTGCCGATGGCCATGATGCTGTTGTGGAATGTGAAATCCTCAATACGATCGCTGAATCCGTACCAGGGGATGCCGGTGATGAGGGTGCTGTCCTCTCCCAGTTCCTTGCTGATATGGTCAATGATCTCGCCGGCACTGTCCTGGGGGATGGGGATGGCGGTTTCCGGCCAGAGAATCAGGTCGGTATCCCAGTCGTTCCTGGTCAGACCCAGATACACGACGATCTGGTCCCGCAGGAAATCAGGGTCCCACTTTATCTGCTGGGGGATGTTGCCTTGCATGGAAGCAAAAGTGATGGTCTCGCCGCTGACTTCCGTCCACTGAACTTTCGCGACCAACGGTCCGCTGACCCAGGGCAGAAGTGCGACCGCTGCGATGATGCCAGCGGTGGCCGCTCGCTGGTTCAGGGCCAGCCACCAACAGGCGTAGAGGGCGACACCTGTAAGCGTGATCCAGAAGGTGAGCCCATGAACGCCCACCACCGGGGCGAACCCGCTCAGGGGGCCGTCAACCTGGGCGGTGCCGAGGTAAAGCCATGGGAACCCGGTCAGCAACCAGCCGCGCACCCAGTCGCCCAGAATCCACACCGCGGGAAACAGCAGCAGGCGCCGAACCCGGCTTTCTTTCGCCAGCTTTCCCCAGCCCCAGAAGGCGAGGGCGTGAAACAGTGCGAGCCCGGCAACAAACAACGCGGTCAGAAGAATGGACACCGGCACAGAAGTGTTGCCGTGTTCGCTGATGCTGATGTAGACCCAGCTCGCACCACTGCCGAACAGGCCGAGGCCGGTCAGCCAGCCGGCACGGAACAGTCTCGCCGGCGCCAGAGGGACGCACACCAGCAGAATCAGCGCAATGGAGACCGGGCCGAGCCACCACCAGTGGAAAGGTGAGAAGGTCAGTGTTTGCAGTGCGCCGGCCACCACCAGGGTGACGGCAAGCAGCCAGCGGTTCTCTGACAGAGGGGTGTCGGGATTTCGGGTCTGGGATTCGTTATGGCTCACTTCGCGTTACCTGCAGCAGACGGATGACTCGGTTATCAGCGTTCGCAATAGTAAATTGCAGACCGCCAAATGCAACCGATTCGCCCCGTCTGGGCAGGTGACCGAATTCCTTGAGTACGACGCCGCCGATAGTGTCGAACTCTTCTTCATCCAGTTCGGTCTGGAAAAATTCATTGAAATCGTCGACCGGAGTGACCGCCTTGACCGCGTACGTACCGTCGCCGCGGGCTTTGATGTGGGTTTCTTCGTCGAAGTCGTGTTCGTCCTCGATCTCGCCCACAATCTGCTCCAGGACGTCTTCGATAGTGATGAGACCGGCGGTGCCGCCGTATTCATCCACCACGATCGCCATATGGTTGCGGTTTTCCTTGAACTCTTTCAGCAGCTGGTTGAGGCGCTTGCTCTCGGGAACGAACGTCGGCGGTCGCAGGATTTCGCGGGTGTGGTTCCAGTCGAGTTCGTTATTCAGTGCCAGTGGCAGCAGATCCTTGGCAAGCAGCACGCCGATGACATCGTCCTGGCTGTCGCCGATCACCGGGAACCGGCTGTGGGCGGATGCGATGATTTCGCCGAGAAAGTCCTTCGGATCCTGGGCCGCCTTGACCGTGACCATCTGGGAGCGCGGGATCATGATTTCATCCACGCGCATGTCGATGACCTGCATGGCGCCTTCGATGATGCTCATGGCATCGGTATCGATGATGTTCTGGGATTCTGCATCCCGCAGGATTTCCAGCACGTCCTCTACGGACTCAGGCCCGCTGGAAAAGGCCTGTGATATACGCTCCAGCCAGGACTTGTTGCCCTGACTGCGACTCGACTGATCGTCGCTCATGAGTCTTTTTCCGTTTCCTCTGATTCGTAAGGATTGCCATACCCGAGCTGCTCCAGCAGCCGGACTTCGAGGGCTTCCATGACCTCGGCATCGTGGTCGTCAATGTGATCATAACCCTGGAGGTGCAGCATGCCGTGCACCACCATGTGAGCCCAGTGGGCCTCAAGTGATTTTTTCTGATCTTTTGCTTCTTTTTCAACGACCGGAGAACAAATGACCAGATCTCCGGCCAACGGAACTGTTATACCCGCTGGCGCTTCAAATGGGAAGGACAGCACGTTGGTGGGGCCGCTTTTCCCCCGGTACTGGAAGTTCAGCTCCGCGCTCTCGTCACCACCGACAATACGAATGGTGACCTCGGACGGACTGTCACCCAGCCAGGCCGCTCGGGCCCAGTATTCGAGCGCGGATTCAGCAGGTATTCCCGGGCCATCCACGACTCGTTGCAGATCTACCGTCAGGTCGCTCACTGGCCGCTTATGCTCCCGTCATCCAGGGCGTCGTACGCTTCCACAATCCGCTGAACCAACGGGTGGCGGACCACGTCCCGGGCTTCAAAGCGGGTAAAGCCAATACCCGAGACCTTACTGAGAACGCCGGCGGCATGAATCAGGCCAGAGTTCTGGCCGCGGGGCAGATCCACCTGGGTAGTGTCGCCGGTAATGACCGCGGTGGAGCCGAAACCGATCCGGGTCAGGAACATCTTCATCTGCTCCCGTGTGGTGTTCTGGCTCTCATCGAGAATGATGAAGGAGTTGTTCAGCGTGCGCCCACGCATGAATGCCAACGGCGCAATCTCGATGACGCTCTTCTCGATCAAACGGGTAACCTGCTCGAACCCCAGCATTTCGTAGAGCGCGTCGTAGAGCGGGCGAAGATACGGGTCCACTTTCTGGGCCAGGTCGCCGGGCAGGAAACCAAGTTTCTCTCCGGCCTCCACCGCAGGGCGCACCAGCAGGATGCGCTTCACCTGCTCGTCTTTCAGGGCCTCCACCGCGCACGCCACCGCCAGCCAGGTCTTGCCGGTACCGGCCGGGCCGATACCGAAGTTGATGTCGTGGGTGCGGATGCTGTGCACATATTTCTGCTGGTTGGCCCCGCGGGGCTTGGCCTGCAGCTTGGGTGTTTTGATTACGGTGACCGCGCCATCGTACGGGACATCCTCGGGCAACCGTTCAAAACCGGTCTCACGGATATACAGGTGAACCGTATCCGGAGAGATGTCGTTGGTGGCTTCGGTTTCACGGTACAGGTGCCGTATGACTTCCACCGCAGCGGCAACATGCTCGGTTTCGCCCTCTACCCGGAAGTGGTGATTGCGGCGGCCAATCCTGACCTGCATGCGTCGCTCGATGTGCTTGAGGTGCTCATCAAACTGGCCACACAGAGTGGTCAGGCGGCCCTGGTCGACCGGGTGCAGGTCAAATTGTCTGGAATCGTTGGCTTTCAAAGGTGCTCCGTTTTGTTTACTCCCCTGGTTGCTCGCGGGAGTAGGTATTTCTGATTTGGGTGCAACGGGCGAGGGCCGGAACGGCTTTCCAAAAAACGCCCGTAAATACGTCCCTGTAGCGCTCGGTCGCGCCATCACTCGCCATGCACCTTGCCCCGATGAACGCGAGACCAGGTTTAAAGCAGCTCAGAGCCCACGGGAACGCCCCGAAGAGAGTTGGGATAAGCCTCAACAATCTCGACGTCGATAAAGCGCCCCACAACCTCCGGGTTCTCGTGTCGGAAATTCACGATTCGGTTGTTCTCCGTGCGGCCAGCGTACTCACCGGGGTCTTTCTTGGACAGGCCAGTCACCAGAATTCGCTGAGTCGACCCAACCATCTTGCGGCTGATGTCCATGACATTCTGGTTCAGCCGGTCCTGAAGGATGCTGAGGCGCTGTTTCTTGACCTCCATCGGTGTCTCGTCCGGTAGATCCGACGCTGGCGTGCCCGGCCGCGCGCTGTATACAAAGCTGAAGGACATATCGAAGCCGATGTCGTTGATCAGCTTCATGGTGTCTTCAAAGTCTTTCTCGGTTTCGCCCGGAAACCCGATAATGAAATCCGAGGAGAAGCTGATGTCCGGGCGGATCTTGCGCAGGCGGCGGAGCTTGGACTTGTACTCCAGTGCCGTGTGGCCGCGTTTCATCGCCGCCAGAATGCGATCGGAGCCGCTCTGGACCGGCAGGTGCAGGTGGCTGACCAGTTCCGGCACCTGCTCATAAACCTCAATCATGGCGTCGGTGAACTCGACCGGATGCGAGGTGGTGTAGCGGATACGATCGATGCCGTCGATGGCAGCGATCAGGGTGATCAGTTCCGCCAGGTCCATGGTGTCGCCGTCGTGGGTTTCGCCGCGGTAGGCATTGACGTTCTGGCCCAGCAGATTCACCTCACGTACGCCCTGGCTCGCCAGATGGGCGACTTCCGCGATGACATCATCGGCCGGGCGGCTGACTTCCTCGCCCCGGGTATAGGGCACCACGCAGAAGGTGCAGTATTTGCTGCAGCCTTCCATGATGGACACGAAGGCAGAGGGGCCGTCGGCGCCGGGTTCCGGTAGATTGTCGAACTTCTCGATTTCCGGGAAGCTCACGTCCACCACGCCCACGCCGTTACCCTTGGCCCGCAACTCGGTGATCATGTCCGGCAGGCGGTGCAGGGTCTGGGGGCCGAACACCATGTCGACGTAGGGCGCGCGGTCGAGAATGGCCTGACCTTCCTGACTGGCTACGCAGCCGCCCACTCCGATGATCATGTCCGGCTTCTTGCTCTTGAGCTTTTTCCAGCGGCCAAGCTGGTGAAACACCTTCTCCTGGGCTTTCTCACGAATGGAGCAGGTGTTCAGCAGCAGGATGTCGGCGTCATCGGGCGTGTCCGTCATTTCGACGGTTTCACCGGTCTTGAGCAGGTCCGCCATGCGGGCAGAGTCGTACTCGTTCATCTGACAGCCGTGGGTCTTGATGTACAGCTTCTTGGCCATGATTCTCACGTGATCTGGTGGATGGTGCGCCGGGATTGCGTCGGTGTTCGGTGGCGCCAGCAAAAAAGGAACTGCGTATTATAACGGGGTGATCAATCCGCAACCACCATTGTCTCGGCTTGTTGCTAGATGGGCTGTGGTATTATGCGGTTTTTTGACCAATCCGATAAAGATCATGACTCCTGAACGCCTGGCCCGAATCAAGCAAACCCTCAACACCCGCCAACCGGATCTCAGTGTCCTCACCGATCAGGTCCACAAGCCCAGGAACCTGTCGGCGATCATTCGCTCCTGCGATGCCTTCGGGCTGGCCAACATGCACACCGTCTGGCCACGGGAAGGCTTTCGCGCCTTCCGCAAAACCGCGGGCGGAAGCTACACCTGGGTGACTACCCATACCCACCGGAGCATGGACGACGCGGTCACAGCGCTGAAAGGGCAGGGCCACAAGCTCTACGCCGCGCAACTATCTGACCGCGCCATCGACTACCGGGAGGCGGACTTTACGGTGCCGTGCACCATTATTCTCGGCAACGAAGTGGATGGCGTCAGCGCCGATGCAGCGGACCAGGCGGACGAGCACATCGTGATTCCGATGATGGGCATGGTCGAGTCCCTGAATGTCTCCGCCGCCTGCGCGATCATCCTGGCCGAGGCCCAGCGTCAACGCAAAGCGGCAGGGCTCTATAATGAGCGTCGCCTGCCGGACGATGAATACAACCGCCTGCTGTTCTGCTGGTGCCAGCCCACCGTGAAACGCTACTGCGATGACCGCAACCTGCCGTACCCACCGATTGATCCGGACACCGGCGAGCTTGTCGATGGGGTTGGCTGGATGCAGGGCGTTCGCGAGCTGCGCAAGAACCGCCCCCGCTGGGATGATCATCGGACAGCCGCGGCCGCTGAGGAATTGGATCAGGACTGATCCGGTTCCCCGGGAGCTCTCGGTTACCACTTGTCCAGTTGTAGGCCGTTTTCTTCCAAATAGTCACCGTGTTTCTGAAGATACGCCTCGGTCAGAGAAGAAAAATCACTGGGGTCGCCGTCAACTGGCTCAGCCTGGGATCGCAATACCTCCATTTCATTGCCGATTTGGCTCTGAACCCAAACTACGATCTGTCCACCTGGCGCAAGTCCTACTGTCATGTTGTGTCTCGGCAACTGACGAACATCCTCATTGGTTATGACCCTCCCCGGATTTCGCATCTTCGATTCGATGTTTTCGGGAAGGGTGATCAGGTGGGCATAGTACCTCTGTTCTGCGAAAGAGAACCAATGTACCCACACCATTTCGGGGAATGGATCAGCTTGAGCGCCTGGGCCCGCCGGCCCCTTCGGGCCTCTCCAGCAACATTTAACGGTACCTCCCGGTTGACGCCAACTGCGTTCACCGCTCTTTTCCATCAAGACGTCGACCAGCCAAACTTCGTAATGTTCAGGGGCCGCAAATGAAATACGTCGGTAGTCCTCGATGCGTTCGCTTGAGAAGGGAGCACAGCCTTGGCCGAAGACCAGCACGATCATAACGGCGGACCTAAGGTATAGCGTCAACATCAATGGTTCTCCATGTTGAAATGAACAATCCGTTTTCGAGGTGCAGATTACGGCCAAACTCTAATGAGGTGTTGGCGACCTGACTTATGAATTGATTGGTCCGGGCACCATAGAATTCACTGGTGGTCTGGGCAGGGTAGGGAGCGTTAGTGAACTTCAGATAACGCCTGGCAAAGAGGTATTGCGAGAGACACTGGAGTTGTTTTGCGAGATCACGGCTGATTTCCTGTTTCCTTTAGGAGCGCTCTACCACTTGTTCAGTTGAAGTCCTTTTTCTCTGAGATAGTCAGCGTGTTCGCTCAAGTATTGCTCGGTTCCCGCTTTGAAATCGTAAGGATTTCCGGCGATTTCAGGTGCCTGAGTTCGCAAGACCTCTATTTCATTGCCGCGCTGATTGAGGATCCACCCGACCACCCTGCCACCGGGAGCGAGCCCAAGGATCAGAGTGTGCCGGACGTCTTCAAAACTTTCCTCTGGTCCATAAACGAGAGCCTTGGCTCGCATCCGGTCCAACAAGTCTGGTGGCAGTTCGATGAGTTTTGAAAAGTGCTTCTGCTCCGCAAAAGAGAACCAGGTTACGAAAATTATCTCCGGAAACGGATCGACCTTTGATCCTTTTCCTCGGGGCCCTAACCCACCTTTCCAGCAGCATTCAACGCTCCCAACGGGTTGCCACCAACTTCTTCTTCCTGGCTTTTCCATCTGCAATTCCGCCACCCAAACGGGGTAATTCTCAGGGGCGCCCACGGCTACTCGCCAGTATTCTTCTTTGCTAATTGCTGCGCATCCTGTGAGCGTAAGGAGCGTCATGATACAAACGATGAATTGAACTAATGCGTGCATTTAACCTCCATGTTTGAATGTATCAGAAGCCCCGGCTCACCATCTGTCCAGTTGTAGGCCGTGTTCTTTGAGGTAGTCGCCGTGCTGTTTGAGATACTCCTCAGTTCTCTTTTCGAAGTGCGAGGGGTCCCCTTCAACAGTCCCGGCTTGCATACGCATTACTTCAATCTCATTGCCACCTTGATTGAGAATCCACATGACGATGGTTCCACCGGGCGCCAGACCAATCGTCAGCGTGTGTCTGGGCACCAGGCGAGTATCGACGTTTGTAATCTGCGGCGCTGGTTCACGCATGCGCTCGGACAAGTTATCCGGAACATGAATCATCTGGGCGTAAAATTTCTGCTCGGCAAAAGAAAACCAATGCAAAAAGATCAGTTCTGGGAATGGGTCAGCCATCGAACCCGTTCCACTGGGTCCGGACGGTCCTTGCCAGCAGCACCCAACACTTCCAATCGGCTGCCGCCAGCCTCGCTCGCCGCTTTTTTCGAGGTTCATGTCCAGGACCCAAACGTTGTAGTGTTGGGGCGCTCCCACTGTCACAAGCCTGAAATCGTCCTGATTGTAGTAAGGGTTGGATGCACAGCCTTGAGTTATAAGTAAAAAAATAAAAAGCTGGATTCGAATACAGAAAAATCGCATTAAACTCTCCCCGAATTCGGATGTACCAATCTGTCTTTATTAGATGCGGGGATGTTTGGTCGCATATTGCGGAAAAGCTCTAGTCTCGCCGGACGGCCAGCAATGACACTCTCCAGGCTATTGTAGTGGGCCGAGAAATGGACGTACTTTTGCTTAATTAATTGCATATGATCCCCGAGAAGCATCGGCCGGTCTTGACCCTCTGAAATTTGTGCATCAAGCGATTTGTAAATGGGCTTTAGTTCTTTCGGAATACTTAGTGTTGGATCTGTCTGGTCAATCGCACCTAGTGGCACGTCAGCTTTTGAAGCAAGGGCATGCATGATTCGCAATGCCACTAGCGAGTATTCGGCGTGGATTTCCCTGACCATTTGTAACGCAATCTCAGTAAGACCGTCGGGAGATGGGTGGGCACGATGTCTCAGAATAATTCCCAATGAAGGTTCAAAACCCCAGTTTGCCTCGCGAGAGTCACTTCTTGTATGCGAGGCACTATATCTCCCTATCCAGCCTTCCTCTTCGATCTTCTGTCTCAAGGATTCGAGGTTATCCCACTGAACTGTCTGTTCCGGCCATTTCTGACGGTTTCGCGGGATCGGGTAGAACGGACTGATAAGAACTTTTTCCTGCATGATATCGGGGTACCCGCCGCCTATATCTGAGTGAGCGCCGGGAAGTTCGATCTCGCGAAAATTCTCTGGCATAGACCGATCGGTGCGTTGGAGGCTGTTCAGAGCGAACAGTTTTCGGTGTTCGTGGCGTGCAGTCAAATGAACCGCATGTCTCACCTTCTTCGGATCTAAAAATAATTCAACCGGATGATTTTTGTTGTTGCTCGCAGAAAGGTCGCCAGCGATTGGATTGACGATGGCCGCAACGCAGTCGAATAGACCGACAAATCGAGTCTCAATTTGCTTCGGAGGAGTTACGCCATTACTTTCTAGCAGCTTCACGAATAACCCATCTTGCCCCCGGCTTATTTCGTGGGCAGCATGCCTCGCCGCTGCCGCTCCTCTGCTGAATCCGAATATATCAACGCTCAACGAACTGATAGACCTGCCTCGTAAGCGGCCCAGCAGGAGGGTAGAGGCAACTTTAAAGGCTCGCTCTACTTGCATGATGACTCCAGTGTCACCTATTCCGGTCGCTGCACCAAAAATAGAGTCATTATCACCCGTCTTCGAGCCAGGGCCCGGAGCGTAGGCCCTGACGCGGATCGTTTTGCCATTCTGATGCGAGGTCTCACCCTCGGTGTATAGATTCGAGAGTTTTGCGATATTGCTTGGCGAGTTGGCGTAGCTTGTCCCCATCAGCAATCCCAAGCGTCGCTCGCACTCTGCCTGATCAATCTCATTATTCTCAAACGGAATCAGGCACTCCTTGTCGACGATGTCTTCCATCTGCTGACTGTTAAACGCATTATTCAACGTCCCATCAGTAAAGATCCCCACCTCAACATGAATCTCCGGCTCTTGCTCTTTTTCCGGCACCCGGCCGGACTCATTGGCGAGTTTTATGCCGGCCAGGGTGGTGGCCATGACAGAGGCGGAAGTGGCGGTGGGCGCGGTTCGGGCTGGGTTCTGGTCACTTGTGCGCGCAGGCTCAGCGGATGTGCCGCTGGCCCCCGGAATGGGGCCGCGCTTGACGTCGTCCGGTGTCAGTTGTCTATGGTTCAGTTCCTGAAGGGCATAGCCAAGGCCGAAGGGCAGTGGTGACGACGGTTTCCATTCGCCGCCGGCCGGCAGTTCCGGGTTGTCTCGCCAGTCAATCACCGGCGATAGCGGCCCCGGATCGAACGGGCCGTGGATCAGGAACAGATCGCCGTCCGCCACTTGTCTGGTGGCCAGAGTTTGCAGTGGTTCCCGGCTGTCCGGGCGAGCTCGCAGAAGGGCCCTCAGGTCCATGCCGGAGAGGCGCCCGGAGCTGATGAGCCGACCGACTTCCGCGGCGGCGAGGAAAGGGCTTTCTATTCGAGGGAGATCATACGGGGTCAATTCCATTGACCGTTTCAGTTGCATCGTCACCACTCCTTGCTGACGTCTGGTATTTAAAGCGGGGTAGCATATCGAATCCGGAGCCTTTGTTACCGTTCTGCGTCACAGATTCGGTCACTCGGTTATCAGTCTCTGACTGGTGCCCTCGAACATTCGTTGGTAGGTGCCATCATCAATCAGCCCTGCCACGACCGTGTCGAAATGGTCGCGCAGCTGTGTTCCCCTGGCGGTTTGATGAAACCGGTAGGCCAGCTCCCGCACCCCGAACTCCTCGCCATGATGGATCGTGGAGCGCAGCCCCATCCGATCCAACAGCGCGACGCCATCCGCCTGGTATTCAACGGTGGCTTCAATGCGCCCGCGAGCCAGTTTGTGCATGTTCTGCTCCAGAGAGTTGCCCCGCTCGATGTTTATGCCGGCCTGGTCCTGCAGTTCCTGCGGATAGTAACGGCCGCGAATGGTGCCCACTTTCAGGCCTCGCAGGTTGTCGATGCTGTGCAATGGTCCTGTCTCATGACGGGTAAAAATGACGAAGCCGTGGGTCAGTGCAATGGGGCGGCCCGTCACGCCGGGCTGATCGGGATCACCGACTATTTCAGGAAAAAGAACATCTGCGCTTCCATCCCGGAACATCTTGTTGGCCCTTGCCCAGTGGTCAATGTTCAGAACGGAGCAGGGGACATGCCGGGCTTCCAGACGCTGCAGCAGCTGTCGGGTCCATGTCAGGTTGGCCTGAGTGAGGGCGGGATCGCCCGTGGGGCCGTTGACAACCACACAAGGCGGTTCATCGGAGAGTGCAGGCGTTGAAGACGCCAGCAGTGACAGCGTGAGCAAGAGGCTGCGAACTTGAGGGGCAATACGAAACCACCGAACCAGCATGGGTGCTTTCATTGCAGGCCACCAGAAAGGTCTAAAACGTTCTTATCAGTCTAGGTGACCTGCGGCGAAGGGAAAGAAAAACGTGAGCCACGGGATTACTCCCGTGCCTCGAGGTAGCGCTGCAACTGCTCGCGCAGGGCTTTGGGGAGCCTGGTGATGGTCAGTGCATCCTTGTCCTTGTCGTAATAGACCGCCTGATTTACCAGATCCGATGAGAACGATACGCTCATGCCACCACCAGAACCGGCGATGCGCACCAGTTTCTTCACCTTGCGATGATCCGGATGCAGTACGCCGCTTTCGGGAAGCTCGGCGGTCTGGGACGCGAATTCCTTGAAACGCTCCGGTTGGCTCTCATCGAGGTAACCGGACAGCGCCTCGATGGCGACCGGCTCACCCAGCGCATGTTGTTCCTTGCAGAATTCATAAGCACGGGCGCGCACCTTGCCGGCTTCTTCTGGCTCGGAGGACTTGGCGAAGGCTTCGACAGCGTCCAGAAAGGTCAGGGTTTCCTTTTCCACGTCCACCTGATTGGTAAAGCCGCACAGCTTGATAAACAGATCGCCGCCTTCGCCGGTGCCGCGCGAGTGAACCAGGGTCAGGTAGTTCTCACCGGGATTCTCGCCACGCCAGTCGTCCAGTTCGATGCGCACCGCCAGGTTCAGGCGGGACAGGCTGAGGATATCGGTGGCGTCGAGTGTCTGTTTGGCATCGAAGCGCATGGCGCTGTCGTTTTCCATCACCAGCAGGTAGACCACTTCGGAGTCCGCCAGGGCTTCATGCACAATCATCAGGTGCCCCTCGAACTCCTCCTGGGCGCCGTTCAGAAGTTCCTGCCATTGCCCGAACAGGCGGTCGGTGAAGGCGGTAAAGGACTGCTTGTCTTCCAGGTAATCCTTCAGCCAGCTGCTGAACGGACTCTCGCCGATATCGTCCGAAAAGCGGCCGTATTTCTTGCCGGGTTTGCTGTTGAACAGGCGCTTCATCTGCTTGTGAAGACCCTCATAGTCGCCGCCGGGCTCAGACAGGGCCTCGCCAGGGCGAACCCGTGCCGGTTGTCCGGGCTGATACTGGCTGGCGAAAAGAGTACGAAGCTGCTTGATGGCCATGAAATCGCTTTTCCCTGGTTAATAAAAAACAAAGCCCTGAGGGCTGACCTTCAGGGCTTGGCATTGTACCGATTTTCGGGGACCGGTGAATTGTCGGATTACGCTTCGCTAATCCGACCTACGATAAGGCCTCGTTTCGTTGTAGGTCGGATTAGCCAGAGGCGTAATCAGACAGCAATCCGCAAAGTCTGATCGGTTTCGGGGTGGGGTACCTTTTTCTGCCGGAACAAAGGTGTCTGAGCGAAGCGAGTTCTTTTTCCATAAGAAAAAGGTACCTCGCCCCGGAACCAGCCACCCATGCCCGGAGCCCGGGCTCTGAGCCCCGACGTTAGATCCGCTTGCTGCGAACCAGATCCTGCACCAGTTCATTCACCGCCCCGGGAATTTCTTCATCGCTGTCCGCAGACGCTGCGGCACTGGCCACGTCTGTTCCCAGGTTCACGGCGACGGCAATCAGGCCGTGGGCAGAGAGCAACTGGGCGGTACGGCGCCGGTCGTCCGGGCCACCGGCGTTGTCCTCGCTGAGCACTACGGTAGTCTTGCCCTGATCAAACAGAGCGCGTTCCACCGCCAGCGCAAGCGCCTGGGCCTGCTTGCCGCTGCAGGCAATGATGGCCGGTTTCTGGGCCAGGCGGCGTGCCCGCTCGTCCATACTGACCGGTTCGAGAGATTCCACGTCGCTGGCGGTGCCGGCGATCATGCCCGCACCAACCGTCACGTTGCTCAAGCGATCAATGACGATAAAGCTGCCCGTAGCGTGATTGCGCGGATAGGCATCAAAGGCCACCGGCTGGCTCAGGGTCAGTTCGCACAGGCCGATCTCGTTCAGCTGCAGGGCCGCCGGGTTGGCGTTCTGGTCCAGCGTGTTTACGTCGGTCTGATGGTGGATCTTCTTGACCGTACCGGAGGTGAACGTCGGGCCCAGCTTGATGTCGTAAAGGCGTCCGGTTTCCAGCGGTGCATCGGTCATCCACACGATGTTGGCGTTGAAGCGGTTGCCCACTTCCGGCTCGTCTTCGGCCTTGACCAGCATGTCACCACGACTGACGTCGATCTCATCGGTCAGGGTCAGGGTGACTGCCTGGTCAATGTAGGCTTCGTCAACATTGCCTTCAAAGGTCACCACCTCCTTCACGGTGCTGGTCCGGCGGGAGGGCAGGGCCATCACCGCGTCACCGGGACGAATCACACCGGAGGCGATGGTACCGCAGAACCCCCGGAAATTGAGGTTGGGGCGGTTGACGTACTGCACCGGGAAGCGGAAATGTTCGAGATTCTTGTCGCGGGAGACCTCCACCGTCTCCAGGATTTCCATCAACGGCTGACCGGTGAACCAGGGTGTGTTCTCGCTCCGGTTGACCACGTTATCGCCTTCCAGGGCCGAAATCGGCACGAAGCGGATGTCCTTCAGGCCGAGCTTGGTGGCAAAGGCCAGGTACTCGTCCTTGATCTCGTTGAAGCGTTCTTCGCTGAAATCCACCAGGTCCATCTTGTTGATGGCCACCACAATGTGGCGGATGCCCAGCAGGGAGGCAATGTACGAGTGGCGGCGGGTCTGAGTCAGCACACCGTGGCGGGCATCGATCATCAGGATCGCCACTTGTGCGGTCGAAGCGCCGGTGGCCATGTTGCGGGTGTACTGCTCATGGCCCGGTGTATCGGCAATGATGAACTTGCGCTTGTCGGTGGAGAAATAGCGGTAGGCCACATCAATGGTGATGCCCTGCTCACGCTCTGCCTGCAGGCCGTCCACCAGCAGCGCCAGGTCCAGCTTCTCACCGGTGGTGCCCATCTTGGCACTGTCGGTTTTCAGGCTGGCCATATGATCTTCGTAGATCATCTTGGTGTCGTGGAGCAGACGACCGATCAGGGTGCTCTTGCCATCGTCAACGCTGCCGCAGGTCAGCAGGCGCAGCAGTTCCTTGTTCTCGTGTTGCTTCAGGTAGGCCTGAATGTCTTCGGCGATCAGATCAGACTGGTGTGACATCTTAGAAGTACCCTTCCCGCTTTTTCTGTTCCATGGAGCCGGCTGAATCGTGGTCGATCACACGACCCTGACGTTCGGAGCTGGTGGCCAGCAGCATTTCCTGAATGATGTCAGGCAGCGTGGTGGCCTCGGACTCGATCGCGCCGGTGAGGGGATAGCAGCCCAGGGTGCGGAAGCGGATGGATTTCATCATCGGCTTCTCGCCTTCCTTCAGGGGCATGCGATCGTCGTCCACCATGATCAGCGTGCCGTCCCGCTCAACCACGGGGCGCACAGCGGAGTAGTACAGGGGAACAATCTCGATGTTTTCTAGATAGATGTACTGCCAGATATCCAGCTCGGTCCAGTTGGACAGCGGGAAAACGCGGATGCTTTCACCCTTGTTGATCTTGCCGTTGTAGGTGTTCCAGAGCTCCGGCCGCTGGTTCTTGGGGTCCCAGCGATGGTATTCGTCACGGAAGGAATACACCCGCTCCTTGGCGCGGGACTTCTCTTCGTCCCGACGTGCGCCACCGAACGCGGCATCAAACTTGTACTTGTCCAGGGCCTGCTTGAGGGCCTGGGTTTTCATCACATCGGTATGCTTGGCGCTGCCGTGGGTGAACGGGCCGATACCCTGCTTGATGCCGTCCTCGTTCTTATGAACGATCAGGTCGAGGCCGTATTCCTTCACCTTGCGGTCACGGAAATCGATCATGTCGCGGAACTTCCAGGTGGTGTCCACGTGCATCAGGGGAAACGGTGGCGTGCCCGGGTAGAACGCCTTGCGCGCCAGATGCAGCATGACCGCGGAGTCCTTGCCGATGGAGTAGAGCATCACCGGGTTGTCGAACTCGGCTGCGACCTCCCGGATGATGTGGATGCTTTCAGCTTCCAGCTGCTTGAGATGGGTCAGGTTGTATGTGGTCATCGTATTCTGTTGCCGCCTTGCGTGCCGAATGGGCTTTGCGTGTGAATAGCGCAACTATAACAGAGGCGATTAGGGTATAAGAAGGTGTGCAACTAGAGTTTGGTGCTATAAGAATATATCGCGAGCATGTTCGCGGTTCTATAGACGAGAGAGCTACCGGGCTAGGACAGCGTTGCGGAAGAAGACAGCAGTTTGCTCACGTAGCCGTCCACGTAGTCGTAACCGTTGCCCTCGAACTCGGTGAACTGTATGCCCACCTGGTACTCGTCCCGGGCAATGCGGCGCATGTGTACGATATTGCCGTCCGCGATCACCGAAACCGGCTGGATCGCCACTACGGGAACAGAGAACCGCGCTTTCACCGGGATCCAGCTACCGGGAACCGGTGCCTTCTGGCCGGGCACCAGTTGTTTCACCGTTTCCTGAGTGCAGGAAATCATAATACCGGAGCGCGACAGGTTGGTGACTTTGCAATCGAGACAGCCGCCGTCGGTTATCTCGATGGTGGCATCGGTCGACACGTCGACACGTTGTTGATTGCGAAGGTTCTGTTTGGCGGCCACTGGTTTCATTCTGACTCTTTTTATGTGCGCGGTTTTAGCTATAACCATTTGAAAGTTTAGTTGTTTGAATAGTGATCAGCAAGATGTCTGTCGCTGTTAGTGTCAGTTTTGTGAAACATTTCTGAACATGCCGTCAAAAAGTTTGTGGTTCCGGGGGGCGAATGCGTACTTTCCGCTGAACGTTTACCGCTGTTTCGCTTCAGGCCGCCTGCGCCCTGAGGTAGACTGTCGCCTTCAATTCCTCCTTGGGCATTGCGCCCCCGAAACCTGAACGGAAACCTGACAGCGTTTATGACAGACAAGCCCCAAACCTCCGTAACCGGCAGTGGCAAGGTCGGCTTCATCAGCCTTGGATGCCCGAAAGCACTGGTCGATTCCGAACGTATTCTTACCCAGCTGCGACTGGACGGGTATGACGTGGTGCCAACCTATAACGATGCCGACATTGTGGTGGTCAACACTTGCGGGTTTATCGATGCCGCCAAGCAGGAGTCCCTGGATGCCATCGGCGAAGCCATCAACGAAAACGGTAAGGTTATTGTCACCGGGTGCATGGGTGTGGAAGCGGACAAGATCCGCGACACCCACCCGGGGGTCCTGGCGGTTTCCGGTCCCCATGCCTACGAGGAAGTTGTCGGTGCGGTGCATCAGTTCGTGCCGCCGAAAAAGGAGCATGACCCGTTCACCGACCTGGTTCCGCCTCAGGGAGTGAAGCTGACGCCGCGGCATTACGCTTATCTGAAAATTTCTGAAGGCTGCAATCACCGTTGTACCTTCTGCATCATCCCGTCCATGCGCGGCGATCTGGTGAGCCGCCCGATTGGCGACGTGATGGACGAAGCCCAGCGCCTGGTGGACGCGGGCGTCAAAGAGTTGCTGGTGATCTCCCAGGATACCTCGGCCTACGGCGTCGATACCAAGTACCGCACCGGTTTCTGGCAGGGCCGGCCGCTGAAAACCAAGATGCAGTCGCTGTGCGAAGCACTGGGCGAAATGGGTGTGTGGGTGCGATTGCACTACGTTTACCCGTATCCCCACGTGGACGATGTGATTCCGCTGATGGCGGAAGGTAAGATACTGCCGTATCTGGACATCCCGTTCCAGCACGCCAGCCCGAAAGTGCTCAAGGCCATGAAACGCCCGGCCCACGACAGCAAAACCCTGGAGCGCATCCGTAAGTGGCGCGAGATCTGCCCCGAGCTGACGATCCGCTCCACCTTCATTGTTGGTTTCCCGGGCGAAACAGAGGAAGACTTCCAGTACCTGTTGGACTGGCTCGACGAAGCCCAGTTGGACCGCGTGGGTGCTTTCAAATACAGCCCGGTGGAAGGCGCCAAGGCCAACGAAATCGAAGGTGCGGTGCCGGAAGACGTCAAAGAAGAGCGCCTGGCCCGATTTATGGAGAAGCAGGCCGAAATTTCAGCCGCTCGTTTGCAGGCGAAGATTGGCAAGACCATCGACGTGTTGATCGACGAGGTGGACGAGGAAGGTGCCATCGGCCGCTCCAAGGCGGATGCGCCGGAGATTGACGGCATGGTTTACCTGAACGACGAAACTGATCTGGTGCCTGGTCAGATGGTTCAGGTGGTTGTTGAGCATGCGGATGAGCATGATCTATGGGGTCGGCTTGTTTGAGGGGCTTTGACTTGGGCTCCTAGACTGTTTGCTTTGGGGGAGGGCCTTGGCGGGTGGCTCCTCCCAAAAACCGCTCCTTCGGCACATCCATGTGGCGCTTCTGCTCCGCCATCCATGGCTCCGCAAATTTTTGGGAGGAGCCACCCGCCAAGGCCTTCGAACTCCGCGATATCGCCAAAGAGCAAGCGTCCTGTAGGTCGGATTAGCGAGGCGTAATCCGACCTACGTTATCGGCATTATTTTTGGAGATTTCTGAGAGGTTTGGTTGGGCGTGTTTGATGCCCCTTCCCAAAAATTTCGGAGGCCATGGATGGCCGGAGAGAAGCGCACATGGATGTGCTTGTAGCGGTTTTTGGGAAGGGGCATCAAATACGCCCCTCTCCCAAGCTGTCAGGCCAGGGCCGCACCCAACAGGCACGACCCAACAGACGGCCTACCCCCCAAGTTTCTTAACCAGAATCTCGTTAAACAGCTTCGGATTACCCTGACCCTTGGACGCCTTCATCAGTGGCCCCATGAAGCCGCCAAGCATCTTCTTGCGCTTCTTGGGATCTTCCTCGCCCTGGTACTGGGCCACCTGATCCGGCATGCCCGCCAGTACCTCATCGACCATCGACTCCAGCGCCCCGGTGTCAGACACCTGCTTCAGACCCTTGGCGTCGATGATGGCGTCAACGTTATCGTTCTCGCCGGACCAGAGAGCCTCGAAGACCTTCTTCGCGCCGGCGGAAGAAATCGTATTGTCGGCAATGCGCACCACCAGGTCGCCCAGCTGAGCGCCAGTGATGGGGGATTCGGCGACGGATTTTTCCTCGGCATTCAGCCGTGCGGAGAATTCGCCCTGGACCCAGTTCGAAGTCAGCTTGGCATCTTTGCCATGGCTGACCGCTTCCTCGAAGAACGCCGCGAGTTTCGAGTCGCCGGCCAGCAGGCCCGCGTCGTAGTCGTTGAGGCCGTACTGCTCCATGAAGCGCGCCTTGCGGGCGTCCGGCAGTTCCGGAAGGCTGTTGCGGGCCTCTTCGATGAACGATTCATCGATTTCCACCGGCAGCAGGTCGGGGCAGGGGAAGTAACGGTAGTCGTTGGCCTCTTCCTTGGTCCGCATGGAGCGGGATTCGTCCCGGTCGCCGTTGTACAGGCGGGTTTCCTGCACGATGGTGCCGCCATCTTCCAGAATATCCATCTGCCGTTCCACTTCATGGGCGATGGCCTGCTCCATGAAGCGGAAGGAGTTCAGGTTCTTGGTCTCGGTGCGGGTGCCCAGGGTGGCGGAGCCTTTGGGCTTGAGTGAGATGTTCACGTCAAAGCGCATGGAGCCCTGGGACATGTCGCCGTCGCAGATGCCCAGCGAGGTCACGATGCCGTGCAGTTTTCTGGCGAATGCCACTGCTTCTTCCGCGTTGGTCATGTCCGGCTCGGTGACCACTTCGATCAGCGGGGTGCCGGCGCGGTTCAGGTCGATACCGGTCATGCCGTGGAAGTCTTCGTGCAGGGATTTTCCCGCGTCTTCTTCCAGGTGGGCGTGGTGAATGCGCACGCGCTTGGTCTTGCCGCCGGCCAGGTCCAGGTCCACGTAGCCGGGGCCGACAATGGGGCGCTCCAGCTGGGTGGTTTGATAGCCCTTGGGCAGGTCCGGATAGAAGTAGTTCTTGCGCTCGAACACCGAACGACGCTCGATTTCAGCGTTGACCGCCAGGCCGAACATCACCGCGTAACGGAATGCCTGCTCGTTCGGAACCGGCAAGGTGCCTGGCATGGCCAGGTCAACGGCGCTGGCCTGGGTGTTGGGCTCGGCGCCGTAAGCGGTGCTGGAGCCGGAAAAGATCTTGGTTTTGGTGGCGAGCTGAACGTGAATTTCCAGCCCGATCACAATGTCCCACTGCATACTCATTCTCCTGTCTCGGGCTTATTGCGCTTCGCGCTGGTGCCAGTCGGTCACCTGCTGGAACTGATGGGCGGCGTTCAGCAAACGGGCTTCGGAGAAATAGTCCCCGATCATCTGCAGCCCCACCGGCAGGCCGTCCACAAAGCCGGCCGGCACCGACATGGCCGGCACGCCCGCCAGGTTGACGGCGATGGTGAAGACGTCTTCCAGGTACATGGTAACCGGATCGTTGGTCTTCTCACCCTGGATGAACGCCGGCGACGGCGTGGTCGGGCTCATCAGTACGTCCACGTCCTTGAAGGCGTTGACGAAATCCTGCTGGATCAGGCGGCGAACCCTCTGGGCCTTCAGATAATAGGCATCGAAATAACCAGCGGAGAGGGCGTAGGTGCCCACCAGAATCCGCCGCTTCACCTCGGCGCCAAAACCTTCGGCACGGGTGCGGGTGTACATGTCCATCAGGTCTTTCGGATCGGCGCAGCGGTAGCCATAGCGCGCACCGTCAAACCGCGACAGGTTGGCGGATGCTTCCGCCGGCGCGATCACGTAATAGGCGGCAATCGCCAGCTTGGCGTTCGGCAGCGATACCTCTTTCACTGTCGCCCCCAGCTTCTCGTATTCCTTCACCGCGTTGCGAACCTGTTGCTCCATCGCCGGGCTCAACTGGTCGCTGAAATACTCTTTCGGCAACCCGATGCGCAGGCCTTTCAATGGCTCGTTCAGGGTGGCGGTGTAATCCGGCACCTCGCGGTCCACCGAGGTGGAATCCTTCGGATCGAAACCTGCCATCACATTCAGCATCAGCGCGTTGTCTTCAGCGGTGCGCGCCATAGTGCCGCCCTGATCCAGGCTGGAGGCAAAGGCAATCATGCCGTAACGGGAAACGCGGCCGTAGGTGGGCTTCAGGCCGGTAATGCCACACAATGCCGCCGGCTGGCGGATGGAGCCACCGGTATCGGTCGCCGTCGCTGCCGGCACCAGCCGCGCCGCTACCGCCGCGGCAGAACCGCCAGAGGAACCGCCGGGCACCCGCTTGTCACCCTGGCTCAGGCCCCAGGGGTTGGTGGTCGCGCCGAAGTAACTGGACTCGGTGGACGAGCCCATGGCGAATTCGTCCATGTTGGTCTTGCCGAGACACACCGCCCCCGCGTTGCGGAAGTTTTCCGTGACCGTGGCGTCGTAGGGCGGAACGAAGTTCTCGAGCATCTTCGAGCCGCAGGTGGTGCGTACGCCGTTGGTGCAGAAAATGTCCTTGTGGGCAAACGGCACCCCGGTCCAGGGTGTAGCCTTGCCCGCCGCACGTTGCGCGTCCGCCGCCTTGGCGTCCGCCAGGGCCTGCTCTTCAGTGACCGTAATAAAGCTGTTGATCTGACCGTCTTCGCGCTTGATGCGGTCAAGAAACTGCTGGGTGAGCTCCACACTGGAAATCTTGCCGCTTTCCAGTTCCCGGGAGAGCTCTGCTACCGATTTGTTATGCATGTTACGTCCTGCTTGAGTCGCTTTTCGTCCGATCGCTCAGTTGTCTTTGCTTACTCTATGACCCGAGGTACAAGGTACAGGCCGTTCTCGGTCGCCGGCGCGATGGCCTGGAAGGCCTCCCGTTGATCCGTCTCCGTTACCTCGTCTGCGCGCAGGCGCTGCACGGCATCCAGGGGGTGGGCCAGTGGCTCGACGTTGGCGGTGTCCGCTGCGGCCAGCTGATCGACCAGGTCCAGAATATTGCCCAGGTCTTTCTCAAGCGCCGAAACCTGCTCTTCGTCCACACGAATGCGGGCGAGCACGGCGACTTTCTCGATGTCCTTGCGGGAAATGGTCACATTGCCTCCCAGGGTAGGTGAAATTTCAGTAACTTAAGTTGAATGCAACTCGGAGTATGGGAGCTGCCGGGAATAACCTTTCCGAAACTGTGCGGAGCCAGGGATGGCGGAGCCCAAGCGTACAGGGACGTATTCACAGCGTGTTTCGGAAAGGTTATTCCCGGCGGCTCATGCACCGACAGTCAAAACAAAGGCGATATGGTAACAGATTCCGACATCAGCGGGAGGGTGTAGGTTTTTGTGGCAAAGTGTTAACTGACAGGCTCAGGGCCCGATCGTGCCTTGCCTGCAGGGGTGCTCACTGCTAAAGTTGCCGCATCTTTTCTGCGACTGCTACTCTCAGGTTGAAACTACACGAATGTTGATTAAAAGACTCCGAGGTTTATTCTCAAGCGACCTGTCCATCGACCTGGGCACCGCCAACACCCTAATCTATGTGCGTGAGCGCGGCATTGTGCTGAATGAGCCCTCCGTTGTGGCCATCCGCACCAACAACTCCCAGAAAATGGTGGCTGCAGTCGGCGCCGAAGCCAAGCGCATGCTGGGCCGTACCCCCGGAAACATCACCGCCATCCGCCCGATGAAAGACGGCGTGATCGCTGACTTCGTGGTGACCGAGAAAATGCTCCAGCACTTTATTCACAAGGTCCACGAAAACAGCTTTATCACACCGAGCCCGCGGGTACTGGTGTGCGTGCCCAGCAAGTCCACCCAGGTAGAGCGTAAGGCCATCCGCGAGTCGGCACTCGGTGCCGGTGCCCGTGAAGTGTTCCTGATTGAAGAACCCATGGCTGCCGCTATCGGTGCCGGCCTGCCAGTCGAGGAAGCCAGCGGCTCCATGATCGTCGACATCGGCGGTGGTACCACCGAAATTGCCATTATCTCCCTGAACGGCATTGTCTACGCCGAATCTGTGCGGGTGGGTGGTGACAAATTCGACGAAGCGATTGTTACCTACGTGCGTCGCAACTACGGCAGCCTGATCGGCGATTCCACCGCCGAGCGCATCAAGCACGAGATCGGCTGTGCCTACGAGGGTCTGGAAATCCGCGAAATTGACGTCCGTGGCCGCAACCTGGCCGAGGGCGTTCCCCGCGCCTTCACGCTGAACAGCGAAGAAATTCTCGACGCCCTGCAGGAATCTCTGGCCCAGATCGTTCAGACCGTTAAAAGCGCCCTGGAGCAGTCGCCGCCAGAACTGGCCTCCGACATCGCCGAGCGCGGCATTGTGCTGACCGGTGGTGGCGCACTGCTCCGCGGGCTGGACAAGCTGATCAGTGAGGAAACCGGCCTGCCGGTGATCATTGCCGAAGATCCGCTGACCTGTGTTGCCCGTGGCGGCGGCAAGGCCCTGGAAGTGATCGACCGCGGCGGGATCGGAATGTTCTCCCAGGAGGGGTAATACCGTGGTACTGGCATTACGCCTGACACCCTTCCGCCCCCGGCCGCCGCAAGTGGAACACCACTGCGGCGGTCGTCGTATCTGCCGGGTAATTAATGGCGGGGGGCGCGGCCATTAAAACCATCTTCGTCCAGGGCCCGGTTCCGGGCTTTCGCCTGTTGCTGGTGGTCGTAATATCGGCCGTTCTGATTGTCGCGGATGCCCGTTTTGACAAGCTCACCTCCGTGCGCAGTGCCATCGGTACCGGCCTGGCACCGGTACACTGGCTGGGTAATGCCCCCTACGAACTGCAGAACTGGGTCGCCGGCCTGTTTACCACCCGGGATGACCTGCTTGCCGAGAACGAAGACCTCCAGGCGCGGTTACTGATTCTCGAGCGCCGGGCATTGAAATACGCCGCGCTGGCCTCCGAGAACAACGAACTCCGTCGCCTGATGAACTCCTCGGAAGTGCTGGATGACCGCGTCATTGTTGGTGAGATCGTGGGGGTGTCGCCCGACCCGTTTTCCCACGAAGTGATCATCAACAAGGGTAGCCGGGACGGTGTTACCGTCGGACAGGCGATTCTGGATGCCCAGGGCCTGATGGGTCAGGTGCAGCAGACCAGCAGCTTTACCTCACGGGTTTTACTGGTATCGGACAGCAGTCACGCGGTGCCGGTGGAAGTGGTTCGCAACGGCCTGCGCGCCATTCTCCTCGGCAATGGTGATATCAATTCGCTGGAACTGGTGCATGTGCCGGACACTGCCGATATACGGGAAGGCGATCTGCTGGTCAGTTCCGGTCTCGGCGGCCGCTTTCCGAAAGGGTACCCGGTGGCCGAAGTGGCCGGTATCACCAAGGAATCCGGAGAACCCTTTGTCAACATTGACGCTACGCCGAAAGCCCGGCTGAATCAGAGCAGGCTGGTGCTGGTGGTATTCTCGCCCGATGGTGATCCGGATGCCGACGGCAATGGCCCCGGGCAGGGGGATCCCGCGGTCAACGTTGGCGTGGATGCCAACCCGGACGAGGTACGCTGATGTTATCCGTTATCAGTTATCCGGTATTCGCACTGAGCGTGGTTCTTGCGCTGGTGCTGAGTATTTCGCTGTTCCCCATGGGATGGTTTGAGTTCCGGCCGGAATGGCTGGGTCTGATGGTGTTCTACTGGACCTTCCGCGCGCCGGCCCAGTTCGGCATCCTGCTGGCCTGGTGCCTGGGTTTGCTGCTGGACGTGCTCGAGGCCACGCCTCTGGGTGTGAACGGTCTGGCGATGGCGCTGATCGCGTTTCTGGTGCTCACCATCCACCAGCGTTTGCGTATGTACCCCATGCCCCAGCAGTGTCTGATGGTGTTCCTGTTGCTGGGCATCAACCAGATGCTGGTGCATTTCATCAAGCAGATGCTTGGTGGCGAAGACGCCGGCTTCAGCTATTTATGGCCGGCCCTGAGCAGCGCCCTTGTATGGCCGGTGGTCTGTGTCCTGCTGGACAACCTGAATCGCAAACTGGGATAGGGACTTTCCCGTGCATACCATAGTACTGGCATCCGCCTCCCCAAGACGCGCCGAGTTGCTGTCACAGATTGGCCTGACGTTCACGGTACGGCCGGTGGATATCGATGAAACGGTCACGATGGGGGAAGCCCCGAGGGCGTATGTTGAGCGTCTGGCCCGGGAAAAGGCCCGGGCTGGCACGCCGGGCGTCGGAGAGCTGATCATCGGATCCGATACCTCCGTGGTGCTCGACGACGAGATTCTCGGCAAGCCCGCAGACGCGGCAGAGGCAACGGCCACCCTGACACGGCTGTCCGGTCAGACCCATCAGGTGATGACCGCTGTTGCGCTCGCCTCCGAAGGTCACTGTACCGCCTGCGTGGTCATCACCGAGGTGACCTTTCGAGCACTCTCTGATGACGAAATCCGCGCCTACGTTGCCACCGGCGAGCCGATGGACAAGGCGGGAAGTTATGGAATTCAGGGGCTTGGTGGTATTTTTGTTAGCAATATCCATGGCAGTTACAGTTCTGTGGTGGGCTTGCCGCTTCAGGAGACGGCGGCGCTGCTTTCACAGGCCGGTTACCCCGTTTGGAAAGTCTGGCGTTGACCGGCCGGCATTAACGGGCCAGCGTTGACTGAAAAGGAGCCACAATGAGTGAAGAAATACTGATCAACGTTACCCCGGTCGAAACCCGGGTGGCTCTTGTCGAGAACGGCATGCTTCAGGAAGCCTACATCGAACGGACCAGCCGCAAGGGCATTGTCGGTAATATCTACAAAGGCAAGGTCGTTCGTGTTCTTCCCGGTATGGAGGCGGCGTTTGTCGACATCGGTCTGGAGCGCGCCGCCTTTATTCACGCGTCTGATGTGGTTAACGGCCAGTCTTCCGACATCGGCAATGATAGCCCGAAAGTGGTGCCGGATATCCGCACGCTTCTGCGCGAGGGCCAATCCCTGGTGGTGCAGGTCACCAAAGACCCGATCGGGACCAAGGGGGCACGACTCACTACCCAGCTTTCGATCCCCTCGCGTTATCTGGTGTTCATGCCCGGAGTCTGTCACGTTGGCATTTCCCAGCGCATCGAGGACGACAATGAGCGCACGCGGCTGAAATCCCTGGTGGAGACGGCGGCGAAGGAGCAGGAGGACGCACAGGGCGGTTACATTATTCGCACCGCGGCGGAAGCGGCCGCGTCCGATGACCTGATCGGCGACATGAAATACCTGCACCGTCTGAGCCAGTCGATTCACGAGCGCATCGGCCGGGTACAGGCGCCCGCGGTTGTGTATCAGGACCTGCCGCTGTTTATCCGCACCATCCGTGACCTGATACGGCCTCAGACCGAAAAAGTCCGCATCGACAGCCGCGAGAGCTACCAGCGGGTGATGGATTTTGTCGGCGAATTCGTCACCGAATTTTCCGACAAGGTGGAGTACTACCCGGGTGAGCGACCGATTTTTGATCTCTACTCGGTAGAAGACGAAATCCAGAAGGCGTTGAGTCGAAAGGTTCAGTTAAAGTCCGGTGGCTATGTGATCATCGATCAGACCGAAGCGATGACCACCATCGACATCAACACCGGCGCATTTGTTGGCCACCGCAATCTGGAAGAGACCATTTTCAAGACCAATCTGGAGGCGGCCCGCGCCATCAGCCGACAGCTGCGGCTGCGTAACCTCGGTGGCATCATCATTATTGATTTCATCGACATGGAAGATGCGGAACACCAGCGCCAGGTCCACCGGATGCTGGAAAAAATGCTGGAACGGGATCACGCCAAGACCAAGATAACCGGGGTGTCGGAACTGGGTCTGGTGGAGATGACCCGCAAACGTACAACCGAGAGTCTGGGCCAGGTGCTGTGCGAACCCTGTCCGATCTGCGATGGTCGTGGTTTCCTCAAGACCAGCGAAACCGTGTGCTATGAAGTCTTCCGCGAGATCCTTCGGGTTAACCGTGCCTACGACGCGGAAAGCTATCTGGTGATGGCCTCCCAGAGCGTGGTGGACCGGTTGCTTGATGAAGAGTCCGACAACGTCGCTGATCTGGAAACCTTTATCGAGAAGACCATTCGCTTTCAGGTTGAGCCGTTCTACAGCCAGGAACAGTATGACGTGGTTCTTTTGTAGGCAGCCATGAGCAACGATCAGGATCCGGAGAATACCCCGATCCGGCTGGCTTCCAGGCTGGCCGGCCTGGTGTGGTGGATGCTGTTGGTGGCGCTGGTGCTGCTGGCCCTGTATGCCGGCATCGGTCGTCAGCTTACCCAGAACATCGATGATTTCCGTGACGACATCGAGCGTCGGTTGTCCGAGGAACTGGGCCACGACGTCGTCATCGGTTCGCTGAGTTCCTCATGGAACTGGCTCGACCCTTCCGTGGAAGCCCGGGGCCTGAGCGTTCGAAGCGAGGGCGGCGGCGAAGTTGTCGGCTCCCTGCGACACCTTCGTATCCGGCTGGACACGCTGGCGTCCTTGTTTCGCCTGCGCATTGTGTTTGCCGATTTCGAGGCCGATGGCCTGGATCTCACCCTGAATCAGACGCCCCGCGGCGAGGTCTCGGTCGAGGGCGCGGATCTGCCCGAACCGGTTACCAACGACCTGAAGCTTTGGCTCGACCGGGCCGGTGCCTGGCTGTCCGATCCCAGTGTAAGGATTACCCGGGTCAATCTGGGGATACGGGATAATAACGGCAAGATTCGTTTTGTGGATATCCCGCAGCTGGACCTGGTCTATCGTCGCGGCCTCTTCCTCGCCTCTGGTCGTGCCATGCAGCCGGGCACGACGCAGCAGCTTGCCAGTTTCAGCCTGCTCGGCCAGCGCTTTTTCCGGGGCGGCTTCAACGGCCAGCTCTACGTCAATGTGAATTCCGGGCGGTTGTTCGATGGCCTGATTGACGAATACGCCTGGCGCGACATCCGGGTAGAGGGATTCGATCTCGGCGGGCAAGCGTGGCTCACATTCCGCAATGGCCGGCTGGAGCAGGCAACAGGCACCGTGGAAACACCCTACCTGCAGCTGGGGATCGGTCAGGAATCGCTGGCACCACTGGAAAATATCCGCGCCCGCTTTGGCTGGCGCCGCAGTGAAACCGCATTGACCCAGAGCCGACCGGTGGACCTGGAAAGCCTGGCCTACGCCGGCGAAATCCACCTCACCAATCTGGAGTGGACCTGGGACGGTGATGAAGTGTCACCCTTCAGTCTGCGCATTCTCCAGCAGGATGGCGGCGTCGACATTATCGCCGATGACGTGCCTCTGCGACCGTTTCGTCGCGTGCTTTCCAACATCGGTCTGCTTCCCCCCGCTGCGCGTCGGGCGCTGGAGAATTATCGGCCGGGCGGACAGCTTGACGACCTGAGGTTCCGTTTGAACGATGACACCGACGACGGGTTCTTCCTGTCGGCGACCCTGGATGGGCTCACGGTGGAGCCACATCAGGGCGCGCCGGGTGTCAGCGGTCTGGACGGGCGCCTGGCGATGACCGCCCACCAGGGCTCGGTGGAAGCGGACACCACGAACCTGACGCTGGGCTTTCCACAACTGTTCGGTGACGACTGGCTGCTGTCCCGGTTCCACGGGCGGGTAGCGTGGCAGCTGGATGACGCCATCACCCGGGTCTGGTCTGACGACCTTGAGATGACATACGGAGCCGGGGCTACACTTGACGGAGCCTTCGATCTGCGGATGGATCGTGACGGCGAAGACAACCTGAGCCTGAGGGTAGGCGTTCAGGACGGCACGGCGGAAATGCTGGGAAAATTTGTACCGGTGAGACTCGTGGATCCGGGGTTGTACTCGTGGCTGACCACAGCAATCACCGAGGCGGACATTACCGGTGGGGTTTATTACGGCCACGGGCAGATCGGCCGGGATGCACCGAGGGGCTCATTCGTCTCTTCCATGCGATACCGGTTCGACAATGCCACGGTCCGTTATGACCAGCGCTGGCCTGCTGTCGAGAGTGCCAGCGGGGAGGTATTTGTCCATGAGGGGCTGACCCGGGTCGCCCTTGACAGGGCCACTACCGGACAGCTGACGCTGGCGCCAAGCGAAGTGCGTGTCAAACCTGGCAACGAAGGCATCACCCTGGAGGTCGATGCAGGCGCGCAACTGCCCGGCTCCGCCGTCGCTCACTGGTTGCAGAACAGTCCGCTGGGAGCAATGGCCGGCGGTGCCGGAGAGCGCATCGACATTGCTGGCGACTATTCGCTGGACCTGGGCCTGGTGTTGCCGATCGGAGACGGTGACGCGGATTCTGAGCCGGAAGTGGACGCCACAGTCGCAACTGACAACGGCCAGATTACCTATCGCGATGCCGGGCTGGTGTGGGAGCAGCTGAACGGGGAAGTTCGCTACAGCACAGAGAGCGGCTTTTCCGGTGAACCCGTCCGCGCGCGTTTTCTGGGGGATCCGGTGACGGTGGCGTTCGACCGGGGCCCTGCTGGGAAGACCCTGTCCATCGTCCAGCAGGGGCGCGTCAGCTTTCCGGCTCTGTTCGAGCGCAGCGGTCTGGAGGGGGGTGGCAATCTCGGACTGGAAGGCGAGGCGAACTACACCGCCACGCTCGACGTGGCATCGGACCAGGCCGCGACCGTGACCCTGCGTTCCAGTCTGCAAGGCGTCTCCGTGAACTGGCCGGAACCGCTGGCAAAAACCACGGAGGAAGAGACGCCGCTGACTATTACCGTCGATCCTGCCCGGGAGGGTGGGGTGGGCATTGCCGCAACCTGGGAGAATCGCCTGGTTGTCGATGTACTGCGCAGCGACAGCGGCTTCGAGGTGGATCTTGGTGAACTGTGGCTGGGCCGGCAGTTACTGACCGATATAGCCATCAGAGCAAGTGATCTGGGTGATCGCTGGGTCATCAATACCCAATCAGAGCGGGCGAACGGGCGGATTGTTTTGCCCGCGGACGACGACGCAATCACGGCGGACTTTCAGAGCCTTCACCTGACTCGCGATGGCAAAGCGGACAGCGAGTCCGAGGCCCTGACGGTGGAAGAGCAGCTGGAAGCCTTCCGGGCACTGGAGGTGGGCGACTGGCCGGACATCAATGTGCGCATTGCGCAGCTGAGTCTCAATGACGATGACCTCGGGGCCTGGTCCTTCCGGTTGCGACCGCAGCCGTATCGCCTGCAGGTGGAAGACATCGAGGGTCAGCTCAATTCCCTGGATCTGACCGGCGAAATGATCTGGAGCATAGTCGGGAACCGCGAAACCACCCGGTTTGCGGGGGAGATCAAGGGAGGGACCCTGGCCGATCTGGGCAATCTGTTCGGTGCGGAGATTCCCCTTCGTAACGAAGAAACCGCCATTCAGCTGGATCTCGACTGGCCCGGCCGTCCCAACGGATTCGGGCTGGAGCAGCTGAGCGGATCGGTGAGTCTGCGCCTGGACGACGGCGTGATCCTTGAGAGCAACAACACCGCGCAGCTGTTCCGGGTGTTCAACCTGTTGAATGCGGACACGCTCTGGCGACGCCTGCGGCTGGACTTTTCGGATCTGTATGAGGCCGGTGTCGCTTTTGATGCTATTTCCGGGAAGGCGGTTATCACCAGGGGACTGCTCAGCTGGGATCCGGAGTTGCAGGTGGTGGGGCCATCCGGCGCGTTCAGGCTGTCAGGGACGACCGATATGACCGACGAAAATCTGGACATGCAACTGGTAGTGGTGTTGCCGCTGACCCAGAATCTGCCACTCGCGGCCTTGTTGATGGGAGCCGGCGCACCCATCGGGGGCGCGCTCTTCGTGCTGGACAAAATACTCGGGGACCCATTGAGTAAACTGACCAGTGCGTCCTATAGTGTTACCGGAAGCTGGGACGAGCCGGAGGTAAATCTGCGCCGGGTCTTCGGTGCCGGCGAGTAGTCTCGGATCCGGCGAATTCAACGCGCGGGAGTCAGCCCATGACCAGTCCATCCAGTCCATCCAGTCAGACCGTCGCCGCCATCCAGATGGTGAGCACCCACGACCTTCAGGCGAACCTGGAACAGGCACGTCGACTGCTGGCCGAAGCTGCGCAGCAAGGGGCAGTGGTAGCACTTCTGCCGGAAAACTTTGCGGTACTGGCGACCTCGCAGATGGTCACTTGTGGACGCCGGGAGGCTTCGCCGGAGCCGGTTATCCGTCGGTTTCTGGCAGAGCAGGCACGAGACCTGGGAATCTGGATTGTCGGCGGGTCCCTCCCGATAGCGGGCCGCCCGGACGGTTCGACCATCGAGGACAGGGTGCGGGCGTCGTGCCTGGTCTTTGATGACCAGGGCCGGGAAGTCAGCCGTTACGACAAGATCCACCTGTTTGACGCCACGGTGGAAGATGCCCATGGCCAGTACCGTGAATCCGACACCTTTGAGCCGGGCGACGCCGTGGTGACGGTGCAAACGCCGGCGGGGCATCTGGGCCTGGCGATCTGTTATGACCTGCGTTTTCCTGAGCTGTTCCGGGCCCTGCGGGAGCGGGGCGTTGATTGGGTATGCCTGCCCAGTGCCTTTACCTGGCAGACCGGCGATGCCCACTGGCATGCCCTGATCCGTGCCCGCGCCATTGAGAACCAGGTGTGGGTGGTTGCGCCCGGGCAGGGTGGTCAGAACAGTGAGCGTCGTCGAACCTACGGCCACAGCCTGATCTGCGATCCATGGGGCAAGGTGGTTGCAGAGATCGACGAGGGGCCGGGGGTGGTCACCGCTGAGCTGGATACGGATCACCTGGCGAACGTCAGAAGCCGTATGCCGGTGTGGGAGCACCGGCGCCTCACTGGCGGTTAGCCGGCGCCGCGCACGCGCCTACGAGACGTCGTCGATACACTCACGCAGATAGCGGAAGAGTTTCTTCGCCTGTCCGGTGTTTTTCTGCTTATCCAGATCCTTGCGGGCATTGCGGGCGAGATTGCGCAGGTGCTGAATATCGGCATCGGGGCAGTAGTTAACAAATTCCCCCACCGCCGGGTCGCCCTCGCTGATCATACGATCCCGCCAGCGCTCCGCCAGATGGTGACGACGGGTATGCTCCTCGCTGCCGGCATCGAACGCGTCAACGGCCCGCTTGAGAGCGTCAGGGTCGTCTTCCTGGCGAATCACCTTGCCAATAAACTGCAGGTGTCTGCGCTTGGCCTCGTTCTGTCGTATGCGCCGCGATTCCTCAATGGCTGCACGCAGCGTGTCGCTTATGGTCAGGGTGTCGAGCTGGTCATTGCTCAGTTCGAGCATACGCTTGCCGAGGTCCTGAAGCGCATGCATTTCCCGCTTGAGCTGGGACTTGCTGGGACCGAGGTATTCCGGTGCGTCGTTTTGGTCCGGTTGATCATTCATAAAGCTGCCTGTTCGTCGGATTAGCCATAAAAAATGGTGGCGAGGCCCAGGAAAGACATAAAGCCTACCACATCGGTCACCGTTGTCAGGATCACACTGCCGGCCAGGGCCGGATCGATATTGCGTGATTTGAGAAACAGCGGCAGCACGGTGCCAACCAGCGCCGCCGCGACCAGATTGATAATCAGCGCCGCCGCGATAATGGCGCCGATCAGCATGTCCTGGAACCAGAGTGTGGCGGCGGTGGCCACGACCGCTGCCCACAGCAGGCCGTTGAGAATGCCCGCCACAAACTCCCGGTTCAGCAGCCAGCCCACGTTGGCACCACTGATCTGGCCCACCGCCATGCCGCGGATCACCAGGGTCAGGGTCTGGCTGCCGGCGATGCCCCCCATGCTGGCAACAATGGGCATCAGGACCGCCAGGGCAACCACCTTGGCGATGGTCTCTTCGAAAAGCCCTATCACCGCCGAGGCGGTGAAGGCGGTGAGCAAATTGATGCCCAGCCAGACGGCCCGGCGCCGTGTGGTCTTCAGAATCGGCGCAAAGGTGTCTTCGTCTTCATCCAGACCGGCCATGCTCATCAGTGAATGGTCGGCGTCCTCACGGATGACGTCGACCACGTCATCGATGGTGATGCGGCCGAGCAGGTGGCCATCGTCGTTCACGACCGGCGCTGAGATCAGGTCGTAACGCTCAAACAGGGTGGCCACCTTGGTGTCCGAGAGCGACACCGGAATCGGCTCGATGTCCGTGTCCATCACTTCCCGCACGGTCGCCGCCGGGTTGGACACCAGCATCTTGGTAATCGGCAGCATGCCGATGAATTCATCGCGCCGGCTGACCACGATCAGGCTGTCGGTCATGGGTGGCAGGTTGCGGTGGCGGCGCAGATAACGCAGCACGACATCGATACTGATGTCCGGTCGCACCGTGATGGTGTCGGTGTTCATCAGGCCGCCGGCAGTGTCCTCCGGGTAGGAGAGAACTTCCTCTACCCGTTGCCGGTCCTGCTCGTCCATGGTGTCCAGGACTTCCTGGATAACCGTGTCAGGCAGTTGCTGCAGCAAATCCGCCAGGTCATCGGACTCGAAGTCTTCGATGATGTCTGCCAGTTCCTGGGCGTTGAGCTGGCTGAGAAAGTAGCCACGAATGTCGTCGCTCAGGTACTGGAGAACTTCACCTTCCAGCTGTTTGTCGACCAGATTCCACAGCAGGGCCCGCTGGCGGGGCGGTGACGATTCCAGCAGGTGAGCGATATCGCTGGGACTCAGGCCGCCGTTCAGGATGCGCGCGACCTGTTTCAGCGCACCACTGTCCAGTGCTTCGCTGAGGGAGCGAAGACGCTGGCGGGCCTGGCTTTTTTCCAGAATATCGGTCATGGGTCACCCACAGTCAGAAAACCTCCGCATTATAGCGGAGTTAGGCGCCACAGGTGAGAAAGTGTTGTAGGTGAATGTTACAGCAAACCGGCCGGCGGCCGTTTACTCACCTTCGCCAAAGTAGTCGTTGATAAGCTCGATCAGCGCTTCGATGGCCAGCTGCTCGTCCGGTCCTTCGGCGATCAGCTCCACTTCGGTGCCCTGACTGGCGGCCAGCATCATCACCTGCATGATGTTCTTGGCATCCACTTCCCGCCCCTTGCCGCTGATCCGCACCGTACTTTCGTATGCGGATGCGGTGGCGACCAGTTTGGCGGTGGCGCGCGCATGAAGCCCCAGTTTGTTAATGATCGTGACGGTGCGGCGCATCATGGCGGGTCAGGCCTGCTCGCGGCTTTGCAGGTGCGGCAGCTCGGTATGCCTGACCTGAACGTTGTTGTATTTGGTGCGGAAGTAATGACCGAGCTGCTCGCACACGTAGACCGACCGGTGCTGGCCCCCGGTGCAGCCAATGGAAATGGTCATGTAGCTGCGGTTGCTGTCGGCAAACGACGGCAGCCAGCTCTCAAGAAACGTCGTGAGATCTTCGACCATCTTGCGGGTCAGGGGTTCTTTTTCCAGAAACTCGATGACCGGTTGGTCGGTGCCCACAAACTGGCGCAGGCTGGTGTCCCAATAGGGGTTCGGCAGGCAGCGCACATCGAACACGTAATCGGAATCCAGCGGCACACCGTGTTTGAAGCCGAACGACTGGAACAGCAGGGCCAGCTCCTGATCCTTGCGTCCGACGATGCGCTGCTTGACCATGTCTCTGAGCTCATACATGGACAGCCCGGTGGTGTCGACGTAGAGATCCGCGAGCCTGGACAGCGGCTCCAGCAGTTTCTTCTCATTGCCGATGGCCTCCCGCAGCGAGGTTTTGTCATCGCTCAGCGGGTGCTTGCGCCGGGTGGCATGGAAGCGCTGCAGAAGGGATTGTTCATCGGCGTCAAGATAGATGATTTCAACGGTGACGCCGGTTTCCTGCAGCTGGTGATAGATGGTCTCGAAGTTCGACAATTCCCCGGCAAGATTGCGGGCGTCGATGCTGACCGCCATTTTTCTCAGCCGCCCGGGTGAGGTGCTGTGATTGGCCGCCTCGGTAGTCAGCGGAAACAGCAGGCCGATAGGCAGATTGTCGATACAGTAAAAACCCAGGTCTTCCAGTACATGCAGCGCCGTACTTTTGCCGGAGCCGGACCTGCCACTGACTATGATCAGTTTCATCGCCTGTTGCCTCTGCTGGAAAATGGTCAGTCGGGGTTTCCGGTCATGCGGCTGTATAGCGTCCGCGCTTCGGTGCATTGCCTGAGCTGGTCACAGAAACCGCGGTCATTGAACTGTTCGGCGAGCTGGCTGAGCAGCTCCAGGTGTTCGCTGGTGGCTTCTTTGGGCACAATCAGGGCAAACACCAGATCCACCGGTTGGTTATCGATGGCGTCGAAGCCTACGCCTTCCTCGAGGGTCAGTAACACGCCAACCACCCGGTCCAGACCTTCCAGCCGGCAGTGGGGAATGGCAATGCCCTGGCCGATACCAGTGCTGCCCAATCTTTCGCGGGAGATCAGGTTGTTGAAGATCTGGGTCTCGCTGAGCGTGGCATCCTGATGATTCACCTGCTCGGCAATGAATTCCAGGACCCGCTTTTTGCTGGACGCAGGTACCCGACAAAGGGTCAGCTCCGGCGCGAGAATGTTTTCGATGGTCAGGGACGTGTCGCTCATGGATCGACTGTAGTTCCGTGAAGAGTTCCGTAAAAAAAAGGCTGCGGCACGTTCAGCCGTACCGCAGCTCGATTATTTCGAATGCTGGGAAAACAGTGCCTTAGCGGGCGCCGTTGCCATGCATACGATCGACGTTCTTTTCCTTGTGCTTGAGAATCTGCCGGTCCAGCTTGTCGACCAGTGCGTCGATAGCCGCGTACATATCCTCATTTTCAGCCTTTGCGTGAATTTCACCACCAATGACGTGGAGGGTAGCCTCCGCCAGCTGGCGCACTTTCTCAACCTCAAGGGTAACCTGACAGTTACTGATGTGGTCGAAGTGGCGCTCGAGCTTTTCAAACTTGCCTGACACGTAATCTTTCAGGGAGGGGGTTAATTCTACATGGTGGCCTGAAATATTGAGTTGCATAGGCGTCTCCTGTTGTCATCGTGCAGGCCCTCTGTTGGGGGCCGGCGGTGTGCCGGCGCATTGCTCCGCCGGCGGGATACTGTCGGGTCACACCAGGCGCTTTCTCTCGTTGGAGGGCGGAATGTGCATAGCCTCTCTGTATTTGGCTACGGTCCGCCTGGCGACCTTGATGCCCTGTTCTCCTAGCATGGCTGCAATTTTGCTATCGCTCAACGGCTTTTTCGGAGTTTCTGCCGCGATCAGTTTCTTGATCATGGCACGGATCGCGGTGGAGGAACACTCTCCCCCCTCGTCGGTGCTGACGTGGCTGGAGAAAAAGTACTTCAGCTCGAAGATACCGCGGGGCGTGTGCATGTACTTCTGGGTGGTCACCCGCGATATGGTGGACTCGTGCATTTCCACGGCCTGGGCGATATCGGACAGGATCAGTGGTTTCATTGCTTCCTCGCCGTGATCGAGAAAGCCCTGCTGGTGCTCGACAATCCGGGTGGCCACTTTCAACAGCGTTTCGTTGCGGCTTTGCAGACTCTTGATGAACCACTTGGCTTCCTGCAGCTGGTCGCGCAGATAGGTGTTGTCGGCGCTGCTGTCGGCGCGCTTGATCAGCGAGGCGTAACTGGCATTAACCCGTATCCGTGGTGCAATTTCCGGATTCAGCTCCACGCGCCAGCGCTCGTTGTGTTTGCGGACAATGACGTCCGGAATCACGTAGTCCGGCTCGGCGCGGTCCACCGAGTCTCCCGGCCGTGGATTCAGGCCGGTAATCAGTGCGAGCACATCCCGCAGCTGATCTTCCTTCAGCCGGCTGCGGCGAAGCAGTTGGGCGTAGTCACGGTTGCCCAGCAGGTTGATGTAATGGGTGATCACCAGGCGTGCCTGAGACAGCCAGGGCGTGTCGGGCGGCAGCTGATTAAGCTGGATCAGCAGGCATTCCTGCAAGTCCCGCGCAAAGACCCCGGGGGGATCAAAGTGCTGCAGGCGATGCAGCACCGCCTCCACCTCGTCGAGATCCAGCGGGTCGTCTTCGGTTTCGTCCAGCAGTCCGGCGTGAATCTCTTCAATCGGGGAGGTAAGGTAACCACGCTCATCCACGGCGTCCATCAGGGCGTGGGCAATGGCTTGATCGCGCTCGCTCAGCGGCGTGAGGTTCAGCTGCCATTCCAGATGATCCTGCAGGGTTTCCGCCGGCGAGTTGCGGGTTTCGAAATCGCTGTCGTTTTCGTCGTCATTGCGGGCCGCTGGAGCCGGTGCCGACTGATAGATGTCGTCCCAGGCGGTGTCGACCGGCAGATCGTCCGGAATGTTGTCAGGAATATCGTTTTCCGAGGCCCAGTCCGGACCGTTCTCGGATTCGTCCCAGTCGGTGGCGGATTCAGCTGCGGTCGCCGTTTCCTCGCCCTGGTCGGTGCTGTCGTTTTCCTGGGAGTTCTCGTTGCCGTCGGCAACGTCGTCGTCCTCCGGGGTCTCGAGCATGGGGTTGGAATCCAGTGCCTGCTGGATTTCCTGTTGAAGATCCAGAGTGGACAACTGCAGGAGCCTGATCGCCTGCTGCAATTGGGGCGTCATGGTCAGGCTCTGACCCATCTTCAGTTGTAATGACGCTTTCATAACCATGGTTCAGGATCCGTAACCCGATAGCACCGGTTGTTTATCTGATTGCAAAAAAATCTTTGTATGCTAGTTACTTGCCAGACCAAGCAAGTTCTTTGCCGAGTGTACTTGCTTGTCTTCATTATGACAATTGGGGCGGCCGGTCAGAGCCGGAACTCGTTGCCCAGATACACCTCTTTCACCTGCTGGTTGGCGAGGATTGCAGCCGAATTACCCGAGGCGATGATGTGGCCGCCGGACACGATGTAGGCGTTCTCACAGATGTCGAGCGTCTCACGCACGTTGTGATCGGTGATCAACACCCCGATGCCCTTATCGCGAAGGTGCCGGATAATATGCTTGATATCGCTGACGGAAATCGGATCTACCCCGGCGAAGGGTTCATCCAGCAGAATGAATGCCGGCTCCATGGCCAGGGCGCGGGCAATTTCCACCCGTCGACGCTCGCCCCCGGACAGTGCCATGCCGACGCTGTCACGAATGTGGGTAATGTGGAATTCCTCGAGCAGTTCCTCCAGCTTGGCGTCGCGATCCGCCTTGCTGAGGCCCTTGCGGGTTTCCAGTATGGCCATGATGTTGTCGCGCACCGTCAGTTTGCGGAACACCGACGCTTCCTGGGGCAGATAGCCAATGCCTTTGCGGGCGCGCCCGTGCATGGGCAGGGGCGTGATGTCCTGACTGTCGATGGTGATGCGGCCGTTATCGGCAGGAACCAGGCCGACAATCATGTAGAAGCAGGTGGTTTTTCCTGCGCCGTTTGGCCCCAGCAATCCGACGATCTCGCCACTGCGGATCTCCAGGGAAACGTCAATGACCACCTTTTTCTGCTTGTAGCTTTTTGCCAGATTACTGGCCCTGAGAACTGCCATCCGAATCCTGTCTGTTTTGGCTGCGTGGCTGAATAACCATCTCGACGCGGCCACGGCCATTGGTGTCTTCCGTGGCCCCTTCGGCGGTGACCACGCGTGCAACGCTATCATAATGAATGATGTCGCCCCGGAACAGGTTACCGTTCTGTTCGATGACCGCTTCCTTTTCAAAGGTCAGCCGGCTGTCAGGGGCGGAATAGGTGATGTTCAGTGCCTGCGCGTCGGTCCTGCCCTGACCCTCCTGAGCGGGTTGACGGTAGTGGGCGGGGGTGCCGGTAGCCTCGACGCGTTGCAGGCCCGTTTCATCGCGGTAGAGCACCACCCGGTCCGCGGTAAGTTCGGTCTCGCCCTGGGTCATGACAACATCACCGGTGTAGGTGGCGATGCCCTGGCCATCGTCGAGCCGCGCGTTATCGGCATTAACGGTAATGGGGGTGTCGGAATCGAGGTTGAATGCCGCAGCGGAACCAGCAAACAACAAGGCCGCCAGCGCGGCAGTAATGTTACGGATTGGCTTGTTGGCCAGGCTCATAGCGTCCTTCCACCTGTGAGTCGAGTTCGAGTATGCGGTCATCAATCCATGCTTTCATGCCAATGGCCCGGGTCACGCTGAACGAGTCGGTCAGCTTCACCGGCTCATCGGTATAGGCGGTACGGTTGCCGTTGTTCAGCGTCAGCCGGGAGGTTGTGAGGATGGCTTTCCGGTTGTCCTCGGTCCGGCGGATCACCTTCACGTTGCCTTCCAGTTCCAGTAATTCGGTATCGTCCCTGACGGTTCCCGCGTCGGCGCTCAGTCGCCACGGCTCCGGTTCGCCTTCGTTGAACAGCTGGGCGCGGGGCGACTCCATGGTGGCCAGGTTGTCTGCCTCGAACTGTTCAATGCGCGGACTCTCGAACCTTGCTGTCAGCCTGCCGGTATCGTCATAGGACAGAAAGCGGCCGTTGACCACAAAGCCGTCGGGTTCGGACTGGCCGCGGAGTGCCGCTGCCTCCACCGGTTCTTTTGGCTCGTCACTCTGCCACATCAACGTGAACAGGGCCACAGCCGTGCAGCCGAGGGCGAACGCCCGCAGCAGCGGGTGATTCGCCAGTATCATTGCAGAGACCAGTTTGCCGCTCATCCTGACAACACCTTCACTTCGCCGCGCTGTAGGGGGCCAGAGTATGTTCAAGCTGGCCGCTGGCAGTCAGCAGCAGGTCGCAGGCTTCCCGCACGGCGCCGCTACCGCCGGGTGCCGAGGTGCAGACATCCGCCTGTTCCCGCACCAGCCAGTAGCCGTTGGGCACGGTGATACCGAGGCCGGCGAAGCGGATCGCTGGCAGGTCCGGCAGGTCGTCGCCCATGTAGGCGATCTCCCCGGCGTCCACCCCGAGGGTATCCACCAGTTCCTGCAGTGCGACCTTTTTGTCTTCCCGGCCCTGCATCAGGTGAGGGATGCCCAGATCCCTCATGCGTTTCTCGGTCAGCGGAGAGGTGCGACCGGTGATCACCGCTACGGTAATGCCGGCCGCCATCACCTGCTTCAGGCCGAGGCCATCAAGGATGTTAAAACCCTTGAGCTCATCGCCGCTGGCACTGAAAAACAGCTTGCCGTCGGTCATGATGCCGTCCACATCCAGCGCCAGGAGGCGGATGCCGGCGGCCTTCTTCAGAATTCTTGCAGGCCACTGGGGGCGCAGGGAATCGGTCATGCCTGGCTCCTCAGATAACGCCTGCGCGCAGCAGGTCGTGCATGTTGATGGCGCCGACCAGATGGCCGTTTTCGTCCGTTACCGGTAGCGCGTTGATTTTCAGTTCTTCCATAATGTTGAGGGCCTCCGCGGCCAGATGGTCGGCCTGAATGGTCTTGCCGTTGTGGGTCATGACCTCGCGGATGGGCGTGGTGTGCACATCAATGGATTTGTCCAGCGTACGGCGCAAATCGCCGTCGGTGAACACACCGGCCAGCTCCCCGTCGGCATCCACCACCGTGGTCATGCCCAGTCCTTTGCGGGAAATTTCGAGCAGGGCACCGCTGAGCGTGGTGTCGCCGGTCACACGGGGAATGCGGTCGCCGGTGTGCATGATGTCGGAGACCCGCAACAGCAGGCGACGACCCAGGCTGCCACCCGGGTGGGAGAATGCAAAGTCTTCTGCGCTGAAACCACGGGCTTCCAGCAACGCCACTGCCAGGGCATCGCCCATCACCAATGTGGCGGTGGTGCTCGATGTCGGCGCCAGGCCAAGGGGGCAGGCTTCCAGCGCCACACTGACGTCGAGATTCGCAACCGCTTCGCGGGCCAGTGTGGATTCAGGGTTGCCGGTCATGCTGATCAACGGCGCGCCCATGCGTCGCAGTAGCGGCAGAATGGTGATTACCTCACTGGTGTTGCCGCTGTTGGAGATCGCCAGTACCACATCCTGACCGGTAATCATACCGAGGTCGCCGTGGCTGGCCTCGCCGGGATGGACAAAAAAGGACGGCGTTCCGGTACTGGCCAGTGTGGCGGCAATCTTGTTGCCGATGTGGCCGGATTTCCCCATGCCGGTCACCACGACGCGGCCCTTACAGGCCATGATAACGTCGCAGGCGCGGACAAAGTGGTCGTTGATGCGGTCGGAAAGCGCCGCGATGGCGTCTTTCTCTATGTCGATGGCACGGATGGCCGAGTTCCGGTACGTTTGCGCGATGTCGGCTGTGGGCTTGCTGCTGTTGCTCATGCTGTTTCCGGCTTGCACCTTATCGTCATGGGGAGGCTGTCTGGATTGGCGAGAGTATATCACTTCCCGTCGCCCCGGGGCCTTTGTTCAGGGAAACTGATCATTGCCATCAGGACATTTTGCCCTGTACGGATTGAGCTTCCCGTCGGCTTCGCATACTGTTACTCCCTGTTTGAAAGGGATCGGATATGGATTCAGACGCCTACATAACGCTGCGGGACGTAGTGTTCTCCCGCTCCGGCCGACGCATTTTTGATGGTGTCAGTCTGGACATTCCGCGCGGCAAAATCACCGCGATCATGGGCCCGAGCGGGACCGGAAAAACCACCCTGTTGCGTCTGATCGGCGGTCAGCTGAAGCCGGATTCCGGCGGCGTTGTGGTGGCGGGTGAGTCGGTGCCGAAACTCAAGCGCAAGGCGCTGTACACCCTCCGCGAAAAAATGGGCATGCTGTTCCAGAGCGGCGCGCTTTTCACTGACCTGAGCGTGTTCGAGAACGTGGCGTTTCCGCTGCGGGTCCATACCTCGCTACCGGATGACATGATCCGCGACATTGTGCTCATGAAACTGGAGGCCGTCGGGTTGCGGGGTGCCAGGCAGCTCATGCCCGCGGAGCTCTCCGGGGGCATGACCCGTCGGGTCGCGCTCGCCAGAAGCATTGCCCTGGATCCCGAGCTGATCATGTACGACGAACCTTTCGCCGGGCAGGACCCCATTGCCATGGGCGTGCTGGTCAAGCTGATCCGTGACCTGAACCTCTCTATGGGCCTGACCAGCGTGCTGGTTTCCCACGACGTACCCGAATCCCTGAGCATCTGCCACTATGCCTGCATCATTGCCGATGGCCAGGTTATCGGCGAAGGCACGCCCGAGGAGCTCCGGCAGCATCCGTCCGAGCGTGTGCAGCAGTTCCTGCAGGGGCAGCCGGATGGCCCGGTGCCGTTCCATTATCCGGCCACCGAGGCGGGGGTCGACTGGGGGCTGGGGGGCGGTTCGGCATGATGGATGGTATTGCTGCGCTGGGGCGCGTGGGGCTGGACGTGATCGCGACGGTCGGGCGTGCCGGCCGTTTTCTGGCGGGTGTTCTGACGGGCGTGCCGCGCCCGTCGGTCGGGTTCCCGCTACTGGTTCGTCAGCTGTACGCCGTGGGCGTGCTGTCGCTGGCCATTATCGTGGTGTCCGGTCTGTTTATCGGCATGGTGCTCGGGCTTCAGGGCTACACCATTCTGAGTGATTATGGCTCGGAGGGGGCCATCGGACAGATGATTGCGCTTACCCTGGTGCGGGAGCTGGGACCTGTGGTCACCGCGCTTTTGTTTGCCGGTCGTGCCGGTTCGGCATTGACGGCCGAGATCGGCCTGATGAAAGCCACCGAGCAGCTCTCCAGCATGGAAATGATGGGCGTCGATCCGTTGCGTAGGGTGATCGCGCCCCGGTTATGGGCCGGCTTTATTGCCCTCCCCATTCTGGCTGCCATCTTCTCGGTGGTGGGTATCTGGGGTGGCATGCTGGTGGGCGTGGAATGGCTGGGCGTCTTTGAAGGGTCATTCTGGGGTAATATGCAATCATCCGTGAGCTTTACCGAGGATGTGCTCAACGGCGTGATCAAAACCGTGGTCTTCGGGTTCGTCTGTAGCTGGATTGCGGTGTTCCAGGGCTACGACTGCGTGCCGACGTCTGCGGGAATCAGTTCGGCCACCACCAAAACCGTTGTGTATTCCTCTCTGGCGGTATTGGGCCTGGACTTCGTGCTCACCGCCGTCATGTTCGGTGATTTCTGAATGCTCAGGGCCGGCGTGATCAGTAACGGATTTCTACAGCTTTCATCAGGAGCGGCACATGGCGCAGAGAACCACTGAAATTGTCACAGGTCTGTTTATCATTGCCGGGCTCGCCGCACTGGTGTTTCTGGCGTTGCAGGTTAGCGGACTGTCACCGAAAAGTGACACCGACACGTATACCCTGTATGCCAGCTTCAATGATGTGGGCGGTATCGGTCCGCGGGGCAAGGTTGCCATGGCGGGCGTCACGGTGGGGTCGGTTCGCAGCGTCACTCTCGACAAGGAGACCCTTCAGGCGAAGGTAGAACTTGCTATTGACGCTGACGTGGATAACATTCCCGCGGACAGTGCCGCGGTAATACGTACATCCGGCCTGCTTGGAGAGCAGTACATTGACATCTCCATCGGCGGAGATATGGAATCCCTTGAGGCGGGCGATAACTTTTATTCAACTCAGTCGGCCATGAATCTCGAGCGCCTGATCACCAATTTTGCATCGGGCAAATAGCGCGAGAGAAAAGGATCGAAATGTTACAGGAGAAAACCATGGTTTTGATCAGACACAGTATGCTTCTTGTTGCTTTTGTTATTGCCGCGCTGGCGTTTCCTGTCCACGCCGGCCAGGAGGAGGATCTGGTCAACTACGTGGATGAAAACACTCAGCGTCTGGTGGACAAGCTTCACGAGGAAAAAGGGCTCTACGAGCGCGACCCTGAAGCCTTCTATGCCAGCATGGACGAGGAGTTGCGGGAGTTCGTTGATTTCCGCCGCATCGCCGCCCGCGTCATGGGGCGCTATGCCCGCCAGACCTCGCCGGAGCAGCGCGATGAATTCGTCGAAAAGTTCAAGCGCAGTCTGTTCGACAGTTATGCGCAGGCGCTGGTCAGTGCAGAGGACTTCGAGATCGAGGTGAAAGAGGCGGAGATCAACCCCGGTAACAGCGACCGGGCATCGGTGGAGATGGAGGTGAAAACCTCCAGCGGTAACCGTTATCCGGTCACCTATTCCATGTATAAAAGCGGCGACGACCGCTGGATGATGGAAAACGTCATTGTTGAGGGGATCAATATCGGCCTCGCGTTCCGTGATCGTTTCTCCCAGGAAATGGAGCAGAATCGCGGGCAGGTGCAGGCGGTGATTGACGGCTGGGGAGATGCGGTCAAATCCCTGAACCTCGAAGAGGAAGTCGACAAGTCATGACCGCGGGGCCGGCCCGGGTCGGGCTCACAGGCGATACCCTGACATTGAGTGGAGATATCGATCCGCTCAATGTCCTTGCGCTGCGACAGCAGGGCGAGTCGCTGATCGCTTCGGCGCCGGGGAGCCTGACCGTGGACCTGTCCAACCTGGGCACTGCCCACAGTGTCGTGTTATCACTGCTGTTATGCTGGCAACGCCTGGCAGCCGGCCGCGGCCAGGCGTTGGTGTTTTCCGGCGCCAGTGGCCGGCTCGTGTCGCTGGCCTCCCTCAGTGGTCTGGACGAGCAGCTTCCTGGCTTTCGCGAAAAAACGCCCGGCTGACCCGGGACGCGGAATTGGTTACAATCTCGCCCCTGATTTATAAACACCCGAGGATTTTTTATGGAAGCCGCCGAAGTTACCGAACTGGTAAAGCAGGCCTTGCCGGACTGTGACGTTCAGGTTCAGGTCGATGGCACCCATTACATGGTGGTTGTGGTAGGGGAGGTCTTCGAAGGCCTGCCGACCATCAAACGGCAGCAACTGATCAATAAGGCGCTGTTCCAGCAGATTATGGATGGCACCATACACGCTCTGCACCCGAAAGCATTTACACCGGCTGAGTGGGCCGCGCGCCAGGGCTGATTACTGCCCGCCAATTACAGGACGACGATTGTGGATAAACTTCTGATCAGGGGCCGCAAGCCCCTGAATGGCGAAATCCGGATCTCCGGAGCCAAAAACGCCGCACTGCCCATTCTGGCTGCCACGCTGCTGGCCGACGAGCCGGTCACTGTGGGCAACCTGCCGCACCTGAACGACGTCACCACCATGATTGAGCTGCTGGGGCGCATGGGTGTGGAGCTGCTGATTGATGAAAAGATGAGCGTGGAAGTCCACGCCAACACCATCAAGCATTTTCATGCGCCGTACGAACTGGTCAAGACCATGCGCGCGTCCATCCTCGTGCTGGGTCCGCTGGTAGCGCATTTCGGGGAAGCGGAAGTATCGTTGCCAGGCGGCTGCGCCATTGGTAGCCGACCGGTGAACCTGCACATCCACGGCCTGGAAATGATGGGCGCGGAAGTCAAGGTGGAGAACGGTTACATCAAGGCGAAAACCAACGGTCGGCTGAAAGGCGCTCACATCTTCCTGGATACCGTGACCGTTACCGGTACGGAAAACCTGATGATGGCTGCCGCGCTGGCGGATGGTAAAACCATTCTGGAAAACGCGGCCCGCGAACCGGAAGTGGTGGATCTGGCCGAGTGCCTGATCGCCATGGGCGCCGACATCAAGGGCCACGGTACCGCGACAATCGAGATCAACGGCGTTGAACGACTTCACGGCTGCCATTACGACGTCCTGCCCGACCGTGTGGAAACGGGCACGTATCTGGTTGCCGCCGCGGCCACCGGCGGTCGGGTGAAACTGAAAGATACCCGTGAAGACCTGCTGGAAGCGGTACTGCTGAAGCTGGAAGAAGCGGGCGCTCACATCACCACCGGCCCTGACTGGATCGAGCTGGACATGAAGGGCAACCGGCCGAAAGCCGTTAATCTGCGCACCGCGCCGTACCCTGCCTTTCCGACCGATATGCAGGCCCAGTTTGCCGCCATGAACGCGGTCGCCGAAGGTACCGGCACCATCGTGGAGACGGTGTTTGAAAACCGTTTCATGCACCTTCAGGAACTTATCCGCATGGGCGCGGATATTACCCTCGAAGGGAATGCGGCCATCATCAAGGGCGTTGACCACCTGACCGGCGCGCCGGTTATGGCGACCGATCTGCGGGCGTCAGCCAGCCTGGTCATTGCCGGACTGGTGGCGGACGGCGACACGATTGTGGACCGCATCTATCACATTGATCGCGGCTACGAGTGCATTGAAGAGAAGCTGCAGTTGCTGGGCGCGAGTATCCGCCGCCTGCCAGCATGATTGAAACGGCCGCGGAACCATCGCGGCCCGGCAACCGGAAGGACTAATGACCGACTCCATCACCATCGCTCTGTCGAAAGGGCGTATCCTCGATGAAACCCTGCCTTTGCTTGCCGAGGCAGGCATTGAGCTGGTTGACGATATCAAGAAATCCCGCAAGCTGGTGTTCCCCACCACCGACCCCGGCGTGCGCGTTCTGATTATCCGCGCCACCGACGTGCCGACGTATGTTCAGTATGGCGGCGCAGACCTCGGGGTAACCGGGAAAGATGTGCTGATGGAGCATGGCGGTGAAGGCCTCTACGAGCCGCTGGATCTGAACATCTCCCGCTGCCGTTTGATGACCGCCGGCCCCAAGGATAAGCCGGCGCCGGCGGGACGAATCCGAGTGGCCACCAAGTTTGTGAACCTGGCGCGCCGTTACTACTCGGCCCAGGGCCGGCAGGCGGACATCATCAAGCTGTATGGCGCGATGGAGCTGGCACCGATTCTGGATCTGGCCGACGAAATTGTTGATATCGTCGACACCGGGAATACGCTCAAAGCCAATGGCCTCGAGCCCAGAGATTTGATTGAACACATCAGCAGCCGGTTGGTGGTGAATCGCGCTTCCATGAAGATGAAACATGGGCGGATTAACCCCATAATTGAAAAGATGTCTGCTGCCGTAGAAAAACGTAGACAAAGTTAAGGGAGCGGGCGAGGCCAGGGCTGTTCAGTCCACTATTGTCCGACGGAGGGGTCGGGTACGGCTTTCCAAAACTGTGCGGAGCCATGGATGGCGGAGCCCAAGCGCCACATGGATGTGCTTGAGCGTGTTTTGGGAAGCCGTACCCGATCCCGCCAGCCCGCCAAGCTTTGCTTCTGGACAGCGCCGGCCTCGTCCGCTTTGCACCCACTTATCGGGCTTAACCAAGTCAGACTCAGGAACTCAAGATGACCGATATCACCATCAAACGATTAAACGCCTCCCAAAGTGACTTCGACAGTGCACTGGCCAAACTGCTGGCCTGGGACGATAGCGTGGATCATCAGGTGAATGAGTCGGTGCGTCATATCCTGCATGAAGTGAAAACCCGCGGTGATCAGGCGGTGCTGGAATTTACCGAGAAGTTCGACCGCCTGAAGGTCGGCAGTGTTGCCGAGCTGGAGATGGGTCAGGACCGGTTGCAGCACGCGTTGGCGGCGATTCCTCAGGATCAGCGGGCGGCGTTGGAAAAAGCCGCGGAGCGGGTGCGGGATTACCACCAGCGGCAGAACCAGAAATCCTGGCAGTATGAGGATGAAGACGGCACGGTTCTGGGCCAGAAAGTGACTCCGCTCGATCGGGCCGGGTTGTATGTTCCCGGTGGTAAGGCCGCTTACCCGTCGTCAGTGCTGATGAACGCCATTCCCGCGAAAGTCGCCGGGGTGAGCGAGGTGATCATGGTGGTGCCGACGCCGGATGGCGTGGTGAATGACATGGTGCTGGCTTCCGCTGCGATTGCGGGTGTTGATCGCGTTTTCACGGTGGGTGGCGCGCAGGCGGTGGCGGCTCTGGCGTATGGCACTGAAACCATTCCGGCCGTGGACAAGATTGTGGGGCCGGGTAATATTTTTGTTGCCACCGCCAAGCGGGAAGTGTTTGGCACCGTAGGCATCGACATGATCGCCGGCCCGTCTGAAATTCTGGTGATCTGTGATGGCAAGACCGATCCCGACTGGATCGCCATGGATCTGTTCTCTCAGGCAGAACACGACGAGCAGGCGCAGTCGATCCTGATCAGCCCGGATGCCGCGTTTCTTGAGGCGGTAGAAGCCAGTATCAACAAGCTGCTGCCGACCATGGAACGCGCGGACATCATCCGTACCTCCATGACCGATCGCGCGGCGCTGATTCAGGTGGCCGATCTCAGAGAAGCCGCCAGGGTTTCCAACCGAATTGCGCCGGAACACCTGGAGCTCTCCGTGGAGAACCCGGAGGCATTGGTAGAAGAGATTCGCCACGCCGGCGCCATCTTCATGGGGCGCTACACCGCCGAAGCGCTGGGCGACTACTGCGCCGGGCCGAACCACGTGCTGCCGACCAGCGGCACGGCGCGGTTCTCCTCGCCGCTGGGGGTGTATGATTTCCAGAAGCGTTCGTCGATCATTGGTTTCAGCGCTGACGGCGCGGACCGCATGGGGCGCGTTGCTTCCGTGTTGGCCCGGGGTGAGGGGCTAACGGCCCACGCCCGGTCAGCGGAGTATCGGATCGAGGGTGAATAATGAGTAAATTCTGGAGTCCTCTGGTGAGTGGCCTGGTACCTTATGTGCCGGGCGAACAGCCGAAGATGGCCAATCTGGTGAAGCTGAACACCAACGAAAACCCGTTCGGTCCGTCACCCAGGGTGATTGAAGCGATCAAAGCGGAGCTGAATGACAATCTACGTTTGTACCCGGACCCGGAAGGCGAAAGCCTGCGCCAGACCATTGCCGACTACCATAAGGTCAGCCCTGAGCAGGTGTTTCTCGGCAACGGCTCGGATGAAGTGCTGGCTCATATTTTTTATGGTCTGTTCCAGCATGGCGAACCGGTGTTGTTCCCGGACGTCACCTACAGCTTCTACCCGGTGTACTGCGGCCTCTACAACATTGAAGGCAAGACCGTACCGCTCACGGACACTTTCGAGATCAACCCGGCTGATTACCGGCAACCGAACGGCGGCGTGATCTTCCCGAATCCGAATGCGCCGACCGGTCGCTATCTTGGCCTGGCGCACGTGGAAGAGATCCTGCAGGCGAACCCGAACCGCGTCGTGGTGGTGGATGAAGCCTACATCGACTTCGGCGGCGAGAGCGCAATTGCACTGGTTGATAACTACCCGAACCTACTGGTCTCGCAGACGCTCTCCAAAGCACGTTCACTGGCCGGCCTGCGCGTAGGTTTCGCGGTGGGCCATCCGGATTTGATCGAAGCCCTGAATCGCGTCAAAAACAGCTTCAACAGTTACCCCCTGGACCGCCTGGCCCTGGCGGGCGCCAAAGCCGCCTATGAAGATGAAGGCTGGTTCCGGAAATGCTGCGATGGCGTTATTTCCGAGCGGGAGCGTGTCACCAGTGCACTGGAAGGTCTCGGATTTGAAGTGCTGCCGTCCAAAGCCAACTTCATCTTTGCCCGCCACGAAACCACAGCGGGCGAAACGTTGGCGACAGGGCTGAGAGAGCAGGGCATCATCGTTCGTCACTTCAACAAGCCCAGAATCAGTGATTTCCTGAGAATCACGATAGGGACGCCAGAGCAGAATGATGCTTTGATATCCGGTCTCAAGAACTTGTAGCCTTCGAGAACTGGAACATCGCAAGGCGGGTAAGGCTTTCCGGGAAACGCTGCAAGCACATCCATGTGCGCTTGATCTCCGGCCATCCATGGCCTCCGACATCCCCGGAAAGCCTTACCTGCCTCGCTCAACGAACTTGCGGAGTTATATCGTCCAAGAGAGGCAGGACCCATGGCAAATCGAAACGAGATTCTTGAAACGATCGGGCAATGGCTCCAGCCAGAAAATTTCCAGGACTATTGCCCCAACGGCCTCCAGGTCGAGGGCAAAGACGAGATCAGGACCATCGTCACTGGCGTCACCGCCTCCAAAGCCCTGATCGATGCTGCCATCGAAGCCAAGGCCGACATGATCATCGTCCACCATGGCTACTTCTGGAAAGGCGAAGATCAGCGCATTCAGGGCATGAAACGCCAGCGCATCAAACAGCTGCTTGACCACGACATCAACCTGGTGGCTTACCACCTGCCGTTGGACGACCATCCCGACTACGGAAACAACCGCCAACTGGCCGACGTTCTCGGTATCCAGAATCCTCGCCCGCTCGGCGGCCTGGTCTGGGAGGGCGAGCTGCCGCAAGCGATTAGCCCTGAGGCATTCGGCCGGCAGATTTCCGAGAGGCTCCACCGTGAGCCTCTGTGGGTCGGCGAAGGAAAATCAGAACTCAAACGGGTGGGGTGGTGCACCGGGGCAGCGCAGGGCTTTATCAACATCGCCCTGGAAGCCGGGTTGGATGCCTACATCAGCGGTGAGATCTCTGAACCGACAACCCACACTGCCCGGGAATGCGGCATTCACTATTACGCCGCGGGGCATCACGCGACGGAACGGTATGGTGTGAAGGCGTTGGGCAAGGCGCTGGAAAAAGAATTCAGCGTGAATCACCGGTTTATCGATTGCGATAATCCGGTTTAGTGATCAGGGTTCGCGGGGAAGGTGACGCCGAGGTTTGGGTGGCTGGCTGGGCTTTCCTTTCCAAAACTGTGCGGAGCCATGGATGGCGGAGCCCAAGCGCCACAGGGATGTGCTTGAGCGTGTTTTGGAAAGGAAAGTCCAGTCAGCCGCTTCTCCAGGTTCTGAGGTTCAGGTAGAAGACACGGTCAGATCTGGGAGGTAGAAGGCTTGTCGCCCTTCTTGAGTCCGAAGTCCTCAGCCAGAGTCCCCTTGTCCTCCGGCCCCGCCTTGGGCGCGTAATCCCTGGGCGGCTCCACACCGTCATCGCGGCCTCCCTCAAGTCGGGCGCGGGAAGTCTCCTGCTCCAGCTCGTCCATCCAGTCCTCATCGTTACAAAGCCGGTTCGCGCCGCGGGCCATGTGCTGATTCACATCGCGATAGGCATCGTTGAAGCGGCGCAAAAGATGGGCGGATTCCATGAAGTGCTCATTCACCTGAGCCTGGTAGCGGGTGTACTCACTACGCAATTCCTCAATCTGTTGCTCGACACGGCGCTGACGGAGATTAGTGGTCTGCCCCGAACGGCCGACCAGTACGCCGATAACAACGCCAACAACCAATGCGGCAATGGCTGCCAGAATCAGGTTCGTCATAAGATATGTCGTCCTTTAACAAGATGAAGAGCTCAGCCCATTGACGGAGTATAACGTTCCAGGTCGCCCGCGCCCATCCGCAAAGCCTGCGCCAATCGTCGTATTGCGTCGTTCGCGCTTGCCGTCAATATCCGCCTCGCCCCCGCGAGCGGGGCTGACGTGGCGAAAAATCCCAAAATCGGCCACAATACGCCGCCGTAAATGAACGACCACTCTTCGGGAACAGCCTTGATGACCGCTCAAATGACTCCCTGGCAACGCTACCAGCAGGACCTCGAACGCCCGGATTTCCAGAAGGATCCGGCCCAGGCTGATGCTGTCGAGCGACTGCAGTCACTGTACGACAAACTGGTTGCAGCCGAAAGCGAACGTCAGAAAGGTTTGTCGAAACTTCGCATAAAACTGAAAAAAGGCAAGGAAGAGCCGGTCAAGGGGCTGTACTTCTGGGGCGGGGTTGGCCGGGGTAAAACCTACCTGATGGATACGTTCTACGAGTCGCTGCCATTCGACCGCAAAATGCGTGTCCACTTTCATCGCTTCATGCAGCGGGTACACAATGAGCTCAAATCCCTGAAAGGGGAGAAAAATCCGCTGGACCTGGTGGCCAAAAAATTCGCCGATGAAACCCGCGTGATCTGCTTCGACGAATTCTTCGTCTCCGACATCGGCGACGCCATGATCCTGGCCACGCTGATGGATGGCCTGTTCAGTCGCGGTGTAACCCTCGTCTGTACCTCCAACATTGTCCCGGACGGTCTCTATAAGGACGGCCTGCAGCGAGCGCGTTTTCTCCCGGCCATCGAGCTGGTCAAAAAGTACACCGACGTGGTCAATGTGGATGGCGGCGTCGATTACCGCCTGCGTACGCTGGAGCAGGCTGAGTTGTACCACTTCCCGTTGGACGACGAAGCCGACGTCAGCCTCCGCAGAAGCTACGACGCGCTGGCGGTGGAAGCGGCCAAGCACAGCAAGTCCATGGAGATAAACGGCCGCAAAATTCCCGCGATCGCCCACGCCGACGATGTGGTCTGGTTCGATTTCAAGGACGTCTGCGATGGCCCGCGCAGCCAGAACGACTACATCGAACTGGCCCGCCAGTTTCATGCCATCATCATCAGTAATGTGCCGGTTCTGGGTGGTGACAAGGACGACCAGGCCCGGCGGTTCGTCAACATGATCGATGAATTCTACGACCGCAATGTCAAAGTCATCATCTCCGCTGCCGCTGCCATCACCGACCTTTACGCCGGTGGACGGCTCAGCTTCGAATTCGAGCGCACCGAGTCGCGGTTGCTGGAGATGCAATCCCAGGAGTACCTGGAAGCGGCGCACAAACCTTAGGCCATACCTGCGCGGGTCGTCGGATTACGCTGCGCTGATCCGACCTACGGTTTTCCCGCTGAGCCAAGTCTTCAGGTAGGTCGGATTAGCGCAGCGTAATCCGACAAAGCGACCAAACAACCAAGCAATCAAAGAGAGATTCAATTATGAGCACAGACAACGTAGTCATCGTCAGCGGCGTACGCACTCCCATGGGCGGCTTTCAGGGCAGCCTGGCCGACGTCACCGCCCCGGAGCTGGGTGCCATCACCATCGCCGAAGCGGTAAAGCGCGCGGGCCTGCAACCGATGGATGTCCAGGAAGTCATCATGGGCAACGTCCTGCCTGCCGGTCTCAAGCAGGGGCCGGCCCGTCAGGCCATGCGCAAGGCAGGTCTGCCGGACCACACCGGCGCCACCACCATTAACAAGCTGTGCGGTTCCGGCATGAAAGCCGCCATGTTCGCCCACGACCTGATCAAGGCCGGCAGCAACGACATCATGGTCGCCGGAGGCATGGAGAGCATGTCAAACGCGCCCTACGTTCTTCAGGGTGTCCGCAAAGGCTTCCGTATGGGGCCAGGCCAGGCGCCCCAGGACCACATGTTTCTGGACGGGCTGGAAGACGCCGAAACCGGTCGCCTGATGGGCGCCTTCGCCCAGGAAATGGCCGACAAGAAAGGGTATACCCGCGAAGAAATGGACGAGTACGCGATCACCTCTCTGACCCGGGCCAAGAAAGCCATCGAGGAAGGCCTGCTGAAAGACGAGATCATCCCGGTAACGGTCAAAACCCGTAAAGGCGAGGTTGTAGTAGAGGATGACGAGCAGCCGCACAACGCGAACATCGACAAGATTCCGAGCCTGCGCCCAGCCTTTGCTAAAGACGGCACGGTTACCGCGGCCAATGCTTCCTCAATCTCTGATGGCGCCTCGGCGCTGGTCCTGATGCGTGAATCCGAAGCTGAGAAGCGCGGTCTTAAGCCGCTGGCCCGTATTGTGGGTCACAGCACGCAGTCGCAGCACCCGTCGGAGTTCACCTGCGCACCGGTTGGCGCCATCGAGACACTGTTCGCCAAGACCGGTTGGAGCAAGGATGACGTTGACCTGTTCGAAATCAACGAAGCCTTCGCCATGGTCGCCATGATGCCGATCCGTGAGCTGGGTCTGGATCCGGAGAAGGTCAACATCCACGGCGGCGCCTGCGCCCAGGGCCATCCTGTCGGTTCAACCGGCTCGCGCCTGTTGGTCACGCTGATGTATGCGCTGCAGCGTTACGGCAAGAAAAAAGGCATGGCGGCACTGTGTATTGGTGGCGGCGAAGCTACTGCGATGGCTATCGAAATGCTGTAACGGTCGCCCTTAAGTCAAGGTGTTTTGGAGAGGTGCCTTCCCCTTTCCAAAACACGCTCAAGCCCATCCATGGGGCGCTTGGGCTCCGCCATCCATGGCTCCGCACAGTTTTGGAAAGGGGAAGGCACCTCTCCATCCGACATTGGGTGCACGCTCTCCGGGCAGGCATTGCTCAGAGCATGGGTGCCGAGAGGGGGATAGCTTTCCGGGAATGTCGGAGGCCATGGATGGCCGGAGATCAAGCGCACATGGATGTGCTTGTAGCGTTTCCCGCGAACCAGTCCCCCTCTCGGTGCTTCTCCCAAGGCTGAATTTTCGCTCCCACTCTCAGTAAACAGACAACCAAAACAAGGTGGTTGCATTCAATTTTGTTGTCTATAGTGATTCAGTGCGAGGGATCCCGGTGGTAAAAAAGGGTATGAAAGCAAAATCATACTTTTGACTGATCAAAGCGCCCGAGGGCGTTAGCTATAGTGCCAACATCACGAGCACTGTGCATGAAGCCTCCAAAAATCGTGAACACCAATAATCAGAGCAGCGACTCAGAACAACAATGGAGTAGCCTTCCAATGACAAGAAGAACACATCAATGGCAGCAGTGGACCAAATTGCCGCTGGCCGTGGCGGTTGCAGCCGGTATGTCCGGTCAGGCAGCTGCCTATTCGTTCAATATCGGGGATGCAGACGCCCAGTTCAACACCACGCTTTCAGTGGGTGCGGGATGGCGGACCCAGGACGCCGATCGTCGCCTGATAGCCCAGGGTAACCTGGATCAGAGCAGAAACCTGCCGGACACCGTTGGTGCCTCAACCAACAACTACGACGACGGTAACCTGAACTTCGAGAAAGGCGACACCTACTCAAAGATTATCAAGGGTAACAGTGAGCTGTTTCTGGATTACGCGGTTAACGGTGAATACCTGACCCGTGTTGGTGGCTTTGTACGGGGCCGCTACTGGTACGATTTTGAACTCAAAGATGAAAAGCGTGCCGAGGATGCAAACGGACGAAGCCGTCCTTTGAACGACGATGCGCTGGATAACGCTTCCGGTGGGGAGTTCCTCGATGCGTACGTGTTCTCGGACTGGTATCTGGGTGACGTCCCTCTGAGTGTTCGTTATGGCAAGCAGGTTCTGAGTTGGGGTGAAAGCACATTTATTCAGGGTGGTATCAACACAATCAACCCTGTTGACGTACCTGCTTTCCGGGCGCCGGGCTCCGAGCTCAAAGACGCCTTGTTGCCGGTTGAGATGCTCTACCTCTCAGCAGGTGTAACCGAAAACATTACTGTCGAAACGTTTGTGCAGACAGATTGGGAGCCAATCCGTCCCGATGACTGCGGCACCTTCTTCTCTACCAACGATTTCGCTGCCGATGGATGTGGTCCGGTATGGCCTTTGGGTACCATCAGTGAAGCCGAAAGCCAGCAGCTTGATGAAGAGCTTGGCCTCTTCAAAATCGATCGACTAGGGGATCGTGAAGCCGACGAGAAAGATCAGTTTGGTATGGCGGTGCGTTGGTATGTGCCAGAACTGAATGATTCTGAACTGGGCTTTTACTACATCAAGTATAATAGCCGGCTGCCTTACGTCAGTGGCACCGTCAATAATTCGCCTGATGGAAGTGGCAGCACTACCGGAGACTTCCCCCAGTATTTCATTGAATACCCGGAGAATATCAATCTCTACGGCATCAGCATCAATACCACAACTCCGGGTGGATGGTCGCTCGGTGCTGAGTACTCGTTCCGGGACAACATGCCGATTCAGTGGAATGCCTTTGAGCTGATTCTTGGCGGTCTGCAGGCCCCGAACCTGGAAACCGGTGAACCCGCGAGTCTGCTGCAGGCTCAGCGAACTGAAGAGGCAGGCGGCGCTGATCTGTCCGGGCAAGCGGTTGAAGGTTATGACCGTTTCAACGTATCTCAGGCTCAGTTCACGCTGATCAAATTCTTCGATCAGGTCATGGGCGCCAGCCGGATGTCTCTGATCACTGAATTTGGTGCCACTTACATTCATGATTTTCCTGACAAAGATGAAGCCAGGTACGGCAGATCGGGAACCTTCGGTATCGGCACATTACCCGGCGGCGCTTGCGACGGCTCCGGCTCTCGAGGTCAGCAGCTGAACATTAACCCGACGAACTGCACCAACGACGGTTACACCACAGATTTCTCCTGGGGCTATCGTGCCCGCCTGGTGTGGGATTATCCTAACGCCATCGCTGGCATTAACCTCTCACCGCAGCTCGCCTGGAGCCACGATGTCGAGGGCTATTCTCCTCAACCGGGTGGTGCTTTTAACGAGGGTAGTAAAGCAGTCGGTGTATCGCTGGAGGGCGAATATCAGAACAGAATTACCGGTAACATCGGCTACACAAACTTTTTCGGCGGCAAACCGTATAACGAGTTGACTGACCGTGATTTCGTGAGTGCGAGCGTTTCCTACTCCTTCTGAACCGGAACGAATTCGTTTAACGAGGTAATTTAAATGAAACTGAACAAGAAACTACTGGCCTCAGGCGTCATGGCCGCAACTCTGTTTGCGGGCAATGCCTTCGGTGCGGTATCCGCAGAGGAAGCGGCCAAACTTGGTGATTCCCTGACCCCGATGGGCGCGGAAAAAGCCGGTAACGGTGGGGCCATCCCGGCCTGGGATGGCGGTCTGACGGAGGCGCCCGAAGGTTACAAGGACGACGGCATCTACCTGAACCCGTTCCCGGACGATGAGGTCCAGTTCACGATCGATCAGAGCAACGTCGACGAGTACGCCGACAAGCTGTCTCCGGGGCAGGTTGCGATGATCCGCAAGTACGATGACTACAAGATTCCCGTCTATGAAACCCGCCGGACTGCGACCTACCCGCAGTCTGTGATGGATGAGACGGTCGAGAACGCGACGGACGCGGAACTGATCAAAGACGGCAACGGTATTGCCAACTACCAGGACGCAACGCCGTTCCCGATCCCGAACAATGGCGTTGAAGCCATCTGGAACCACATTACCCGCTACCGTGGCGGTTCTGTACAGCGTAACGTCGGTCAGGTAACACCGACCGAGGGCGGTGCCTACAGTGTGGTCAAGTTCCAGGATGAGCTGACCTGGCGCGCGTATCTGGAAGACTATTCGCCGGATAAGGACCCCAACGTTCTGTTCTACTTCAAGCAGGCCATTACCGCACCGGCACGTCTGGCGGGTAACGTACTGCTGGTTCACGAAACCCTGGACCAGGTTGAAGAGCCGCGCCGCGCCTGGGTATACAACGCCGGTCAGCGTCGCGTTCGTCGTGCACCGCAGGTGGCCTATGACGGACCGGGTACCGCTGCTGACGGCATGCGTACCTCCGACAACTTCGACATGTTCAACGGTGCGCCGGATCGCTACGACTGGGAGCTGGTTGGCAAGAAAGAGATGTACATTCCGTACAACTCCTACAAGCTTGTGGACCGCGACCTGTCCTACGATGACATCATCAAGGCCGGTCACATCAACCAGGACCTGACCCGTTACGAGCTGCACCGCGTCTGGCATGTGCGGGCGACCCTGAAAGAAGGTGAGCGTCACATCTATGCCCAGCGTGACTTCTACATCGACGAGGACACCTGGCAGGCCAGCGTTATTGATCACTACGACGGTCGGGGTGAACTGTGGCGCGTAGCCGAAGCCCACGCCATGCAGTTCTACGATGAGCAAATTCCCTGGTACGCCATCGAAACCCTGTACGATCTGCTCTCCGGTCGCTACCTGGCCCTGGGCCTGACCAACGAAGAGAACAATCCGTACACCTTTGGTGTCAAGCGGAACTCCCGTGAGTACACGCCTGCGGCCCTGCGTCGCGCCGGTACCCGGTAAGACGACCTGTTCGTCAGAAAAGCGGTGGGCTATGCCCGCCGCTTTTTTTTTGCCCGCAAGAAACAGCCTGATACTGCCGCGCTGAAAATTCGCCACGTACAAATGGTTTGTCACGTCAAAGTTTTGCAGCTTACCCCGTATTTGGTTTAACCTCTCACTCATACTAAAGGCGTACCCGACGACGGTACCCACAGAACTGTGCATCGATTGCATTTTCCGGACGTGCAGTGGCCGAACCGGTCGCTGCTTGAGAGCCGGACTTGAACGGGGCGAAGTGTGAAACCATTTGATGATGGCAGTGCCGCCAACGATGAGTTCCAGTCAGTTGCCACCGGCGGATATCGAGGGGAGCTGGTCAGAGATCTGTTACGCCAACGGGTGCGGATTCCATCGCCACCCTCCGATGACCTGAAGCGCCCGGCGTTGAGTGGCCGCATTCAGGCAGCCCTGGCGCCCGGAGCGGTTGCTTACCTGGAGGGACCCAGTGGTTACGGCAAGTCACACGCGTTGCTGTCCGCCCTTCATGAGTCGAATCGACCGCAGGAATCGGTCAAATGGGTTGCGTTGACGGCGCAGGACAACGAGCCCTCCCGCCTGATGACCCTGCTTGGCATTGCGCTGAATGCCGAGGCGGCCGGTGACAACGCCCACGCACAGTCTTCTGTCGATCATGGCGAAGCCCTGTCTCTGCTGCTGGCGGATGATTACTGGCAGCACCCGGAGCGTAACGGGGTTCTGGTGCTGGATAATCTCGGCTGCCTGAGCCACCCGGTGGTGGTCGAGTTGCTGGAGCAGTTGCTGACCGAATTGCCGAAAGGCCTGTCCCTGGCGCTGGTTTCCCGCAAACCCCTGCCTTTTGAGACGCACAAGTCCGAACTGGAAGGCCGCTTTACCCGCGTCGGACCGGAATCGCTGGAGCTCACGCGCCAGGAAACCTTCGAATTCTACAGTCGCGCCCTCGCCAGCAGTCAGCTGACCACGCTGGCGGTAGATCACCTGTATTCGATCACCGATGGCTGGATAACGCCGCTGGCACTTTATCAGCGGGAGCTGTCGGCACTGGCGGAGTCACGGTTGCCCATCCAGGAAACCACCAGTGTTGAGCGCTTCCTGCGCGACTCGGTGATGGCGAGGCTGACACCTCCCCAGCAGCGGACCCTGCGTATCATGGCGGAAATGGATCTGGTGTCCGACGATCTGTTTGGCTGTCTGGCGGATCATTTCTGTGACGCCGGATTCCGGCCTTCCGTGGCCGCCGAGGCCGGTTTGCCCTTGCGCCCCCTGCCGGGGCGGGGCCGCTGGTTCCGCCTCAACCCGCTGTTGCACGAATGGTTAAGGAGCTCGTTTCTGGACGGCGCCGCCGACCGGGCGCTGGCCGCCAGCCGCTGGTTCAGCCAGCGTAACCAGCTACCCGAGGCACTCCGCTACGCGCTGATGTGCGAGGATGCGGACGAAGCGGTGCGCATCGCCTCCGAGGGTTCGGAGGCGTTGCTGATCGGGCAGGATACGGCATCGCTGCTGCGGCTGCGTCGTTCGCTGCCGCTGGGGTTGCTTGAGCAGAGCGCGCGACTGCGTGTGGTGTACAGCTGGGTGCATGCCATTGGCGGCCAGTTCCGGCAGGCGCGTGCGCTGCTGGACGGTTTGCCGGAAGAGGACCGTGAGGCGATGTCCGGCCGCATCAATGCGCTCAGGGCCTTCATTCTTCGCGGGGAAGGCCACGTCGAGCAGGCGCTGGAGGTGGCGGATCAGGCGTTATCGGCCGAAGCCCTCTCGACACAGGGGCAACTGGTGACGCAAATGGTGCGCTCAAGCGCGCTCTGTGCCGCCGGCCGCTTTGCCGAGGCCCGGGAAGCCAACCGGGCCACCACGCGCCTGGCGCGGGAGGCGGAGGATTCGGGGGCGGAAATTCTGGCGGTGTACACCCATGCCAGGATCGAGCTTGGCAAAGGCGCTCTGAAGCATGCGGAGCAGTTGCTGCGAACCGGCCTCGATACCGTTATGAACGAAACCTCACGACCGACCCGGGTCGGTGAAACCCGCCTGCAACTGAATCTGGTCATGGTGCTCTGGCACCAGGGGCGCGAGGCGGAAGCAGACCGCCTGCTGGTCACCTGTGGGCGGCACGCGGAACAAACCCGAGATCTGGGGTTGTTGCTGGCCATGGCGCTGCGGGTACTGATCTGTCGAACCCAGGGGCGGTTCGAGGATGCCTTTGTGTGGATCGGCCGGGCCGAGCGCACCATGCACGCCTGGCAAGTGGATGAATCGGTGTATGTTCCGGTTCTTGAGGCACTGAAAGCCAGCTGCTGGCTGGCCACTGGCCACATCGAGAGTGCCAGCCATGCCATGGAGCGGCTGTTGCCCTACCGCGCTACCGGCTGTGTTCCGGAGTTGATTCCGATGATGCCGGGCCTGCTGGATTCGCTTCAGGTCCGGATTGAACTGGCGCGCGGCGATGACGTAAAAGCCGCAGACACGCTCCGCCGGGTCCGGCTGACTGGCGGGCGGGTAACGCCCTTTGCGGTGGACCTGCATCTCAGGCTACTGGAGAGCATGGTGGCACTGCGGGAGAAAGGGGTTGTTGCAGCGCAGAAGCTATTGGCCCAGGCGGTGAGTCTGGCGGCACGGGAGCACTTTATCAGTCCCTTTGCCGAACTGCGCTCGGAAATGAGCGAGCTGATGGAAAAAGCCTACCCTCATTTGCCTGAAGGTGATTTTACCCGTGCCCTGGGCCAGCTGTACGGGCTGTCAGCGGCCAAGGTCAATGCAGTGCCCCTGGCGGAACCGATCAGCGACCGCGAGCAGGGCGTGCTGGAGCTGATCGCCAACGGCCTGTCCAATCAGGAGATCGCCGACCGGTTGCATATTTCCCTGCATACCGTGAAAACCCACGCGCGGAGGATCAACGCCAAGTTGGAAGTCAAATCCCGCACCCAGGCCATCGTTCGCGCCCGGGAGCTGGGCCTGCTGTAGACGTAGGTCGGATTAGCAAAGCGTAATCCGACAACCGACCGGCCTATAGTGTCGGGTTACGCTTCGCTAACCCGACCTACGGTTTCCCGGTTGCCTTCGGTTTCATTCTTCAGGGCTTCAATGCGGGCATCTTTCTCCGCCCAGAGCTGACTGACCCATTGCTGGAAATCCGTCCTCATTTCCCGGCTGCCCTCGTAATCCATCCCCAGAAAACGCTGGGGGATTTCGCGCACCTGAACGTCGATCACGATGCGTCCGGTGCGCCCGCACAAAAAGTCCCAGAAGCCGGAATTGCCATCGGGGTAAACGATGCTGACATCCAGCATGGTGTGCAGCATATCGCCCATGGCGCCCAGCACAAAGGCGGTGCCGCCGGCGCGGGGCTTGAGCAGGTGTTTGTAGGGGGAGTTCTGGGAGGCATGCTTGGCCGGCGTCAGCCGCGTTCCCTCCATGAAATTGAAGATGGTCACCGGCGTGTAGCGGAACTTTTCGCAGGCGGCCTGGGTGGCCGCAATGTCCTTGCCCTTGAGTTCCGGGCGGCGGGCAATCTGCTCCTTGGTGTGGCGATGCATGAAAGGAAAATCCAGCGCCCACCAGGCAACGCCGAGAAAGGGCACCCAGATCAGCTCTTTCTTCAGGAAGAACTTGAGCAGAGGAATCCGGCTGTTCAGAACATACTGAATGGCGGGTATGTCTGCCCAGCTCTGGTGATTGCAGGTCACGAAATACCAGTGCTCGCGGCTGAGATTTTCCACTCCGCGAACGTCCCATTCAATCCGGTGAAGCAGGTCCAGAAAGCGGTTGTTGAAGCCGATCCAGATAAACGCAATGCCGTTCAGAGCCACGGTGCACAGTTTGCGGATCGCGGTCATCGGTATCACCAGTTTCAGCAGCGCAAACAGGATAAGCACCGGAAACAGTATCAGGGTGTTCAGCAGAATCAGCAGCGCCGCCAGAAATCCCTTCAGCGGTGCGGGCAAGAAATTGAGCATTGTCGGAAATCCCCGGGTAAGGCGTCAGTCAGGAGCGTCTTCTTTGCCCCGTGAGGGCAGCAAGCTGGTCTCTTTGGTGGCCGAGGCCAGCTGTTTGAGTGTCATGGTATTGCTGTCGTCGACCGTGTCACTGAACGCAAGATCAAAGTAACTGAGGTTGTTGTAGCGGATCATGCTGCGGATCTCTTTTACATAGTCTTCGCCGCGCTCGGAATAGCCGATCAGGCCTGCCGCCAAGGCGGCACCGGACGCCAGCTTACCGTTGTTCCGCGAGTGCAGTCGCGCATCCCGCAGCTCCTGATAGGTGGGGTGACGATTCAGATTCTGGATGTAAGCCCGCACCGAACGGTAGGGAGAGGCGAACTTCGCAACTTCGTGGGTGGCCCCTTCGACCCGCCCCTGGGGAACCAGGCCGCAACCTCTGGAGAAGCACCACTGCCCGAACAGATTGTTGCCCCGGGTGGCGAAGCGGGATGTACCCCAGGCGGACTCATTCGCTGCCTGCGCCAGCACCAGCGATGGCGAAATGACATCAAGACGCTTGCGCAGGCGGTCAAAGAGTTCCTGCGACCCCGGCTCTTCGTCAACCCGTAATCGTTGCGCCTGGGCCTTCAGCCAGCTGCGCTCGGATTCACTGAGATCGTCTTTCTGCGCCAGAGACTCAAGGTATTCCCGCTCGATCAGGATACGCGAATTGGCGAGCACGATGCGGGGGTAGAGGAACGAAAAGAACGCGGCTTTGCGTTCGGTGCTGTCCCGGTACCGGCTGAAATCCGGCAGGTCCTCACCGGCCCAGGCGGGCAGGGGAGGGAGGGAGGACAACACCAGCTCGGAGCCGTCATCGTCGCTCTGGCTGCGGGAACTGTCTGGATCCGGTGTGTGAAAACTGCCCCAGACTACAAAAACCACCATAGGGAAAACCAGCGAAAGCGCCCGGATACCTGCTGACATACAACCTCTCGTTACATTCGATATGACCGGAATTATAACAGGTTATACGTGGCTTTATCCCAATTGGGTGACCCGGCAGATTACTCAGGCAACCGTGTTGCCATCACCAGTCCCAGACTCTGTTCGCTGCCAAGAGTGTCACTCAGGCGGAGAAACAACTGATCCTGATCTGCCACCACGAACCCCTCAAGACTCAGGTTGCCGGCGGTAAAAGTAACCCGCCCCTCGTCGCCATCACTGTAAGTCAGGTCGGTATCCCCTGCACTGACGGGAAAGGGGGCCGACACCGTTTCATCACTGACGGCGTGGGTCACATCCAGTGCCCGCGGGCTGAGTGTTGCGGTCGCGGCGTCATCGATCGTCAACACGGCGTTATCGAAATGACGGAGGCGGTTCTGGCCATCCTCGAGTCCCATGGCAAAGCCCTGAAGCCGGTAACGCCCGCTGGCCGGCAGGACCTCCGCCTGTTCAGCGGCAATCAGTAGGCCATCGCCAGTGATATCGTTGTCCAAGTTAAAGGCGATTAGCGAGCCATCGGGGTTGCTGGCACCGATGCCAAGATCTGGTTGGTAGAACTGCTCATCCGTTTCCGGATTGTTCTCGTCCAAATTCAATCTGCCCATCTCCCGGTCACCGACACTGAGTCTCGAGGGGCGCGTGGTGACGGTCCAGTTATCGTTCCTGTTGCCGGCTATCGGTCCATTGACGGTGCCGTCGCTGTCGCGGGCAATAGCGCGGGTGGTCATCAGTTGGGCGATGTCGGTGCCGTTGACGTTCCAGCTGCCGGCGCCGGTCTCAATGACAACCGGCTCGTTGGTGTCGCCGAACCGTGAAGCCAGATACACCACGTTGTAGTCCTTGCCGTCGAGCCGATCCAGACTGAAGCCCTGTTCCCGCAGCAGGTTCACCTCAAGCACCGACAGGTAATGGTCCTCAAGGGTTCTGCGACGCTTCAGTTCGCCGGAAACCGACTCCAGCTCAATGGCCTTGCCGGCACTGAAGTACCCGCTCAGCACCCGGTCGGGCGCGTCGTTGCTGTCGCCGGTGGCGCTGACGAATGCGTCCAGATAATAGGGATTGCGTGTCCAGCCAATGACTTCGGAACTGCCCTGGCCGGTCACGCTCTGGTAAAGCGCGCGGCCTGCCAGCAGGCGGGCGCCGTCAACCAGCGTGGCGGCCCCCGGGGATGACGCGTGGGTGTTGCGCTCCCACTCGGTGGCGCCGCGGGCGAAGAAGTCATTGCCGGCGCGGTGGATCAGCGCTTCCCGGTCGTAGGGAATGTCGTTGGCCAGTGAGGTCACCCGGATGTTGAAGGCGTCGAAGGTGGTCAGGGTCAGAGCGGGGTAGACGTAACCGGTACCGTTGTTGTCGGTTATGCTTTCTTCCTGCGCCGTCCGCACGCCCCACTGGCCGGAGCCGGCCAGACTGGATTCCCGGAAGGTCTGGCCCAGTTCAATCCCCAGAAACACCGAGTTATAGTCAGCGGAGCTGGCGCTGATACGTCCGGACGACTGTTCGTCCAGTACGGCGTATTCGGCCATGCTGGCGACATATCGGGCAAAGTCGCCGCGGTCTGCCAGCAGGTCCAGAGCCTGGCCCGTATTCAGGTTGTCGGGTATATCGATCTCGAAATCGTGTACCTGATCGGCCAGCGTGGACCACACATACTTGTTCAGGCACAGCTCGCCACCGGCATCGTCCACGCAATCGAGAATCTCACGGAACTGGTTGTTGGAATACCCGCTGATGGTGTTGGTCACGAGGTACTCAGAAAAAGGGTTTATTTTCACATCCCGGTCCGAGTCCGCCGCCAGCGCGCGCAAACGGGTGTTGCCGTAAACTGCCTCGATAATGACGTCCGGGGCAAGGGGGAGGCCGTTTTCAAAGGTGATCAACTCACGGCCGCTGTCTTCCGTGCGGCGGCTCACGTCCACGGAGCCGAGATTGCCCAGGCTGCGGTCGGTGCGGTACACCGAAATCCGGTCCGGGGTCACAATCCGCAGGTTGCGGCGGGTGGGCTCAGCGTTCGGGGCAACCGCCGCCGGCACTTCCATGGTGACGCGTACCTCATTAGCGGCCAGCCCGCTGGTGTTGTTGGAATCACCGGTGCTGCCGGAGTTGAAGTCGTCCAGCGCGTTCTCGGCAGGCGGGAAGGTGTTCCCGCGGGAGCCGGCTTCATCCACCGCGCTTTCGCCGCCGCAGGCGCTAATCAGCACGGCGGACAGCAACAGTGGCAGCTGACGACAGAAACGGCGCGTGGATAAATAATCTGTGAAGAGAGGTCGCAAAGCCATGTCAGTGACAGTCCATTCCCGAAACATGAGACTGGCAGTCTAGCAAGTGCACTGACGGCAAAGAGTGAGGCAGGGCACGAAACGAAAACGGGCGCCCGAAAGGGCGCCCGTTGCAGTAAGGCCGGGGTGGGTCAGGCTCAGAAGAAAATCTTCATGCCCGCCATCACGCCCTCGTCCAGATTGACGTCGCCGCGCAACGGCGAGTCGAGATCAGTATTCAGGTAGCGGTAACCGGCAAACACTTCCGCATTGCGGATAACGCGGTAGCTGCCGCGCAGCTCAAGGCTGGTCAGGTCATCGGAATCACCGAACGACAGGATGCTGGGGGCGTAGTGCAGGCCGCCGGTCAGCGACAGCCCTGGTACATCCGGGATATTAACGGTGGCGAACCCGCCCAGAGCGACGGCGCCGCCGTCGAGGTGGTCATCGTCCCAGCCGTAGGCGCGCATACCGATGCCGGCGGTGGTTGGCAGGTTGCCAAGCGCCGTGCGGCCCTGCGCGTGGAAATCCACATTGCCGATGTGACGGCTGCCCTCGTGGTAGGTGTAGCCGGTACCCAACTGCAGGTCGGAATTCACGCCAAAGAAATTCACCTGGCCCTTGACGGAATCGTTGGTCAGGCTCAGGTCGAGATCGGCTGCCAGGGCCGGTGCAGCGGCCAGTGACAGGGCAAGAACGGACATACGGGTTGCTTTCATTCTTCTACCTTTATGGGTCAATGAACGGAATGAACGGCCAGCAACTGCCGGCGTTCACGATATGTTCAGGTGAGCGCATGGTAACGGCAGCGTGCGGGCGGCTCAACTTAAAATGGGGTAAGGGCCTGTTAATAAGGCGTTAGTGCCGGGTCCGTTCGTCAAGGGAGTCAAGCTGGTCAAGATCCTCCGGCGATACGTTCTGGGCCGGTACCCGGTACTCTTCATTGGCCCAGGCTCCCAGATCGATCAGTTTGCAGCGTTCGCAGCAAAACGGACGAAACGGGTTATCTTCGCTCCATTCAACGGATTTCTTGCAGTTGGGGCATTCTACGTTCATGACGACCTTCGTTGTGTGCCGGAGAATTGTTGCGCCGGTGCCCTCAGGATGGTGTGGACACCTTGCAGTATTGTTCCAGCACTGCCCGCAACATTTCAATATTGACAGGCTTGGCAACGAAAGAATCCATGCCCGCCACACGGCACCGTTCTTCGTCCTCTTCCATGGCGCTGGCCGTCAGCGCCACTATCGGCACCCGCTCCCGGCCGTTGTCATATTCCCACTGGCGCAGTCGGCGGGTGGCCTCGAAGCCGTCCACCCGGGGCATCACGCAGTCCATGAACACCAGATCAAACGAGTGAACCTGCCACAGGCTGGCGGCGGCCTCACCGTCGTTCGCGGTCATCACGTCGCAGCCAAGCTTTTCCAGCAGGCGACGGGTCAGGGTGCGGTTAACCGGGTTGTCTTCTACCAGCAGGACCTTCATGCGGCCACAGGGGAGTTCCCGGCGCCGGGACATGTCGCTCACGGTCTGCAGCGAGAAGCGGGTCAGGAAGCGGCGTTCGCCAGCGGCGCGATCGGCAAACAGCTGATGGAGAATCGGTGTCAGGCAGGATTCCCGCAGTGACTTGCTGAGGAAAGCGTCGGCCCCGGCCTGGCGAAAATGTTCGGCATCACCGCGCTGGGGGTTGGACGACAGCACCAGCAGGCGGGTATCGCCCCAATACGGATTGCTGCGAATCTGCCGGCACAGCAGATCGCTGTCCATGTCCGGCACGAACCCGTCCAGCACGATGGCGTCGTAGGCTTCCCGGTTGTCCGCGGCAAGACGCACCGAGGTCAGGGCCTCGCCGGCGGCCTTTACCGCCTCTATGTGCAATTCGTGGCGGGACAGCATTTCCAGCGTAATCTTGCGGGACAGCTCGTAGGAATCCACCACCAGAATGCGCTTGCCCCGTATCATGCGGGTATCGGGGCGGACCCGCGTGGTGTCCTCAGGGGCGACGGGCAGCGACAGTTCCACCCAGAACGTGGTGCCTTCGCCGGGGCGGCTCTCCAGGTCCATCGAGCCTTCCATCAACCTCACCAGCTGGCGGCAGATGGTCAGGCCCAGGCCCGCGCCCGGCAACTGGCGCTGAAAACTCTGACCCAGCTGGACGTAGGGCTCATACACCAGGGGAATATCTTCGGGGTTGATGCCCACGCCGGTGTCTTCCACCGCCAGCCGCAGGCGCACCCGGTTGTCCTTGCGGCCCAGTACTTCAATGCTGATCAGTACGTGGCCCGAATCGGTAAACTTGATGGCGTTGGACGTCAGGTTGAGCAGAATCTGGCGCAGGCGCACCGGGTCGCCGCGCAAGGCCCAGGGCAGGTTCTCGTCCACCCGCAGTTCCAGCGCCAGGCCTTTTTCCCGGGCGCGGGTGCCGAGCATGTGTACCAGATCGTTGAGGGTTTCCCGCAGATCAAACGGCAGGTCTTCCAGCACCAGTTTGCCGGCTTCCATGCTGGATATGTCCAGCAGATCGTTGATGATGGCAGACAAACTCTCCGAGGCGCTCAGCAGGGTCTGGACGTATTCCCGTTGTTCCTGATCCAGCGGGGTGTCCCCCAGCAGGGTGGCGTAGCCCAGCACGGACTGCAGCGGAATGCGCAGTTCGTGACTGACGTTGGCCAGGAACTGATTCTTGGCGTGATTGGCCCGCACCGCTTCGTCACGTTCACCCTGGGACTGCAGGGTGGTCTGGCGCAGGGAGCGGGTATCTTCCAGCAATTGCAGCCGCATCGTGTTCAGCGCCTGTTCCAGCTCGCTGAGTTCGTCGGCCGTTCGCGGTGCCTTGCGCCGCAGTTTCAGGGGTTCGATGAGGGCGTCCAGATTCAGCCGGGCCGCGTAATCCGCCATGCTTTCCAGATGGCGTGACAGCGTCAGGCGCACGATGAGCAGCAGCCCGAGCGTTCCCAGGGTCACAATCAGAGACTGGAACAGCAGGGTGACCAGGGCCCGATCCAGCAGTTCGTCATGCACCTGCTCCACCGAGGATGTGACCGTCAGGGTGCCGAGATCCCGCGTGCCCGGAAAGGACTCGCGATTGAAAATCAGCGGGAACGACTGGGTAATGACCCGGCCTTCGGGATAGGTGCCGGTACTGAATTCTTCACCGCTGGAGGTGACCACCCGGGCGTGCTGAATGACCGGCATGGCACGCATGTCATCGAGGCTGTTGGCCACCTCGCTGAAATTCATCAGCCAGATGTTATTGCTCATGGTGCCGGAGATCAGCTCGGCGGCTTTCTGCTGGGTGGAACGCAGGTCTTCGGTGCGGCGCTCATATTCGCCAATCATCTGCAGCCCGGTGGCCGCCAGTGACAGCACCACGCTGAACAGCAACACATACACCAGAAGCCGAGCTGCCAGTGGCCGTACACCTATTCGTTTGAATAACCGGATCAGAGGCAAGACACGCATTCCCTGTGACTGATGAACAACTGCCTAAAGAGTCGCCAGTTTAACAGACAGTTAGCACTTCGACACGTTCTCCGCTTGAATCGTGAACAAAGCGGAAACGTACGTTGAGGTCATACAGGTGGGCCCCGTAAATCCGGTCTTCCTCGCGACCACGGCGAAACGACGGCCTGGGGTCATAGCTCACTACATCGGCAATCAGTTCCCGCAGCTCCGGGTAGGCGTCCGCCGGCAGGCGATCGAGCTGGCCAGCGGCTTCTTCCAGAAACACCACGGGCAGGCGCTCGGTGGGTGGCTTGTCGGCCCAGCCTAACGCCGCTTCGGGAATGGCATCGGAGAAAGGCAGGTAGGGTTTGATATCGAGAATCGGTGTGCCGTCGATCAGGTCGTGGTCACGGATCTGCAGCACCAGCCGGCCGTTTTTCCGGCACAGGCCTTCATTGCGAACCACCGAGAGCCCCAGGCTGTTGGGGCGAAAGGGTGAGCGGCTGGCAAAGACTCCCATCTTGCGGTTGCCCCCGAGCCGGGGCGGGCGAACGACCGGCCGCCAATCCTCGCGCACCGCCTCATGGAACTGGAAGGTCAGCCACAGGTGACTGGCGGTCTCCAGGCCGCGAAAGGCGTCCTCACGATCAAACGGCGCTTCAATCACCAGATCCGCGCGGGCATGGCGGGTCAGCCCGGGCTGGCGCGGCACTCCGAACTTGTCCTTGAAGCAGGATCGGGTGTAGGCAATCGGGGTCAGTGTCAGGGCGTCCTGGGAGCTGTAGGTCATTGTCGGTCGATACTGCCTGAGAAAAACAATTCGATGCGCAGGACCAGCGATGCGCGGTCCTTGAAACTTTCATCGCGGGGAAATTCCAGCGCCGGAATGATCTCGCCGAACAGCCAGTCGCTGTGTAAGCGGTAACGATAGGTCATATCCGTGAAAACGGAGGTTTGGCGCCAGGTCGGCTTACTCTCGCCCAGAATCCCGACACGGGGACTGAGCGTGGCGCGGTTGTTCAGGCGCTTGTAAAAGTTGAATGTCTGTGACATTTCGAACTTGCGGTCATCGTGCAGCCACTCCATTTCGCTGGCAGACAGGAAATCCCAGCCGTTCCCCAGATCCCGCCCGACATCAATCGTGGAGCGTGCGCCCCAGCCATCCTGATGAAAATAATACACACGCTGCTCGGCCTTGAGGCCCCAGTCATCGTCCAGGCGCCAGCGTTTGTCGGCGGTCACCCGCCAGAAGGCATCGGTGGGGAACCGCAGGCGCACACCCACGTCGTTGCTCAGGTTAATGGCGTCACCCACCTCCGAGAGGTAGCGCAGCGCGCCCGTTGCCTCGGTTTCCGAGCGTTCGTCTTCCGTCAGCTGGCGGTCCCGGCGGCGTTCTGACAGCGGAATCAGTTCATCGCTTTCGCTTTCGATAACCAGCCGCAGCTTTTCTTCCACCGTGGGCACGTCCAGCCGGAAACGGGCCTCCGGGTCGAACTGGGCGGGGTCGCCGTATTCGGATTCGGTGGCAAAGCCCAGCCGCAGGTAACTCTGGTTGTTGGGGAGTTCCGCTTCAGCGCCGGAAAAGGTGCGGTCGGCCCATTCGCCGAGGGCCTGAATGCGACCGCCCTGCGTGCGTTCCTGGCGCAGCACCCAGTTACTGAATTTCAGCCAGTAAGAATCCCTGGGCTCCATCCAGTACTCATCGGGCGAAAAATCGTAGAAAGAGGGCGGCAGTGCTTCCGGCGCAAGCACATCGCTGATGGCAGGGTCCTTCACCACGAACACGGGGTCGGCCGCCTGCGCCGATGCCACCGCCAGAATACAACCCACCCCGAAGATAGCCCCCGTTGCCTTACCTGAAGCTTTACCCAAAGGCCACCACAAACGTTTTGTGTATCTCACCAACCTGACGTTCCACGTCGCTCAATTCCTGATTATTATCGACGACTTCGTCCGCTTTGTGCAGTCGTTGTAGCCGCGGCATCTGGGCGGCAATGATGCGTTCCACCTGCTCGCGGGTGTTGGTGTCACGGTTCATGGTGCGTTGAATCTGCACGTCTTCGGGCACATCCACCACCACAACCTTGCTGGTCAGTTCGTGCTGGTTGGTTTCCAGAAGCAGCGGCGACACCAGCATCACGTAGGGCAGGGTATAGCCCGGGTCGGAATCTTTCGAATGCAGCTGGTGAATCAGTTCATCGCGGATCACCGGGTGCAGCAGGCCCTCAAGCCAGGCGCGCTCCTCCGGGTTTTCAAATACCACGGTGCGAAGTTCGGCGCGGTTCAGGGCGCCGTCTTCCAGCAGAATGCCAGTGCCGAAATGCTCGGCAATACGCGCCAGCGCCGGTGTACCGGGTTCGACCACTTCCCGGGCCACATCATCGGCATCCACCCAGTGCACGCCGAGCTTGCCGAATAGGCGCGCCACGGTGGATTTGCCGGAGCCAATCCCGCCCGTCAGGCCAATAATTTGCATCAGACCCCCAGGTACCCGAACCACCAGCTCTGAATCTGGTTACCGAACCAGAGGCACAACAGCCCGGCCGCCGCCAGATACGGCCCGAACGGAATCGGCACCTCGCGGCCGTGCTTGCGGAACACCATCAGACTGATGCCCACCACAGCACCGACCACCGAGGACAGCAGAATCACCGCCGGCAACAACTGCCAGCCCAGCCACGCACCCAGCGCCGCCAGCAGCTTGAAGTCGCCATGCCCCATGCCTTCCTTGCCGGTCACCAGCTTGAACAGCCAGTACACCGACCACAGCGACAGGTAACCGGCCACCGCGCCCCAGAAGGCGCTCTGGAAATCCGTCAGCACCCCGAAATAGTTCAGCACCAGCCCCAGCCACATCAGCGGCAGGGTAATGCTGTCCGGCAGCAGCTGGGTGTCAAAGTCGATCATCGTCATCGCCACCAACGACCACACCAGCAGCAGAGCCCACAGGGCTGAGGCCGTCGGCCCGAGCAGTACCACGGTCACTACGGAGAATACAGCGGTGAGCGCTTCAATAACCGGGTAGCGCGGTGAAATGCGTGCCTTGCAGGCCGCGCACTTGCCGCCCAGCACCAGATAGCTGATCACCGGAATGTTTTCCCAGGCACGGATACGGTGGCCACAGGAAGGGCAGGTCGATGCCGGTGAGGAGAGGGTGATCTGCGTTTCCGGTTTGCGCTGGCCTTCCGGCAGCTCCAGAAATTCCTCGCACTGGCAGCGCCATTCCTGCTGCATCATTTTGGGCAAGCGCAGTATGACGACGTTGAGGAAGCTGCCAATGCAGAGGGAGAAGAAAATAACCGTGAGATACAGCAGCCAGGGCGTGGCCAGCAAGGCGTCAAGAATTTCCATGAAAAATCCGAACTGCGGGGTAAAAAGAAACGGTAGGTCGGGTTAGCGAGGCGTAACCCGACACCACAGCAAAAGAGATTAACCGATGACCGAGCCCATCTGGAAGATTGGCAGGTACATGGCAATAATGAGGCCGCCCACAAGTACACCGAGAACCGACATAATCATAGGCTCCATCAGGGCTGTCAGGTTATCGACCATGTCATCAACAACGGCTTCGTAGTGCTCAGCGACTTTTGCAAGCATCTCGTCAAGATTACCAGATTCCTCCCCGATGGCTGTGAGCTGAATAGCCATAACCGGGAAAACTCCTGCTTGACGCATGGACACCTGAAGCTGCGTGCCGCTGGAGACGTCATTCTTGATTTTCTGGATGGCGTCGCGATAGACAGCGTTGCCAGTGGCACCTGCAACTGAATCCAATGCATCAACCAGAGGCACGCCTGCGGCAAAGGTCGTTGACAGTACGCGCCCAAACTTGGCTACTGCAGATTTGTCCAGAATCTCGCCCATTACAGGGATTTTCAGGCTCGCTTTATCTACGAGATCTGAGAACTTCCTCGATCGTCTTTTAGCCTCTTTAAATGAAAAGAGGATACCAATAATCGCAACTAGTACGACAAACCACCAGCTTTGCATCCACTCAGACAAACCAACGACCATTTGAGTGAAGACAGGTAAATCTGCTCCGAATCCCTGGAATAGAGCCTCAAACTGAGGCACCACTTTTACAAGCAGAATAGCTGTTACGATTAGTGCAACTACGACCACAGCTATCGGATAGGTCATGGCCTTTTTAACTTTCTTTTTCAGCAATTCGGTTTTTTCCAGGTAGGTCGCAATTCGATCTAGCATCTGCTCTAATGCGCCCGCCTTTTCCCCGGAATCAACGAGGTTGCAGTAAAGATCGTCAAAGTGTCTGGGATGTTTCCGCAAGGCGCCCGCAAAACTGGTGCCAGACGAAATGTCATTGCGGATGCTCATGACGAGCTCCTGCAGCCCTTTGTTTTCGAGCCCGTCCGAAACAATGTCAAAGCTTTGCACAAGCGGAACACCCGCCTTCATCATCGTGGCAAGCTGGCGGGTAAGCATCGCAATGTCGAACGGCGTAATCTTTTTGCTGCCGCCGAACAGCGGCTTCGGTTTTTTCTTGACCTTTTCCGGAATAATGCCCTGTTTGCGAAGTTGCGCTTTGACCAAGGCGAGGTTCGGGCCGGTTAATTCCCCTTTGGACTTATTACCCTTACGGTCTTTCCCTTCCCAAACATACGATTCCAGCTTTTGTGCGTTTTGTGCCATGCTTAATCCTTCGTCACGCGGTTGGCTTCTTCCAGGCTGGTCACACCCTCAATCACTTTCCTGAGGGCGGACTGGCGAAGATTCCGGAAGCCATCTGCCTGAGCCTGTTTTGCAATTTGAATGGAACTGGCCTCTTCCATAATCATATTAGCCAGCTCGTCGGTAATCTTGACCACCTCGTAAATACCGACGCGGCCTTTGTATCCTCCATTGCATTTATCACAGCCCTTGGGGCGGTACAACGTGAAGCCTGTATCAATTTGTTCCTGTGTGAACCCCTCCTCCAAAAGGATATCAGTGGGAACCTGGAGTGGTTCTTTACAGGCGGCGCACAGGCGCCGCCCCAACCGCTGGGCGATAATCAGGCTGACCGAGGTCGCGATATTGAACGCCGGGACCCCCATGTTCATCATCCGTGTCAACGTTTCTGCAGCGCTGTTGGTGTGCAGGGTGGAGAGCACCATGTGGCCGGTCTGGGCGGCCTTGATGGCGATGTTTGCGGTTTCAAGATCGCGAATCTCACCCACCATGATCACATCGGGATCCTGTCGCAAGAACGCGCGCAGAGCTTCCGCAAACCCAAGGCCTACCTTGGTGTTGACGTTAACCTGGTTGATGCCCTCCAAGTTGATTTCCGCCGGATCTTCCGCTGTGGAAATATTGATCTCAGCGGTGTTGAGGATGTTCAGGCCAGTGTAGAGGGAAACGGTTTTACCGGAACCCGTGGGGCCGGTTACCAGAATCATGCCTTGGGGTTGTTTCAGCGCGTCGAGATAAAGCGCTTTCTGGTCTTCCTCGTACCCGAGGGCATCAATGCCCATCTTGGCCTGACTGGGATCAAGGATCCGAAGAACGATCTTTTCACCCCACAAGGTCGGCAGAGTGTTAACCCGGAAGTCGATGGCCTTGGTCTTGGACAGTTTCATTTTGATACGACCGTCCTGGGGGACCCGTCGCTCGGAGATGTCCAGTTGCGCCATGATTTTTACGCGCGCAGAGATTTTCGGCGCCAACTTGATGGAAGGGCGTGACATCTCCTTAAGCATACCATCGGTCCGATAGCGTACCCGATAGATCTTCTCGTAAGGCTCGAAATGAATGTCGGAGGCACCGCCACGAATAGCATCAAGCAGCATTTTGTTGACGTACTTAACGATGGGGGCGTCGTCCACATCTGTTGCAGCTACAGCCCCCTCATCTTCGCCGTCGCCCCCCTCAGTTTCAACACCCTCCAGATCCGCATCGTCCAAGTCGCCCATCGTTGTGTCTTGGGACTCTAGATACTTGTCTATTGCCTCTCTTAGCTTGGCGTCATCAACGAGAACCGCATCGGTGCTCAAGCCTGTATTGAACTTGATCTCATCCAGTGCCTGAATATTGGTGGGGTCTGAAACGGCAATAAAGAGCCGGTTGCCTCTCTTGTACAGGGGGAGGGCGTTGTGCTTTCGAATCAGTTTCTCATCAACAATCTTCTCAGGCAGCATTTCGGGCAGGAACGCGCCCAGATCCAACACGGATACCCCGAATTCCATGGCGGCCGAAAAAGCCAATCCACGGCTGTCGGCCAGGTTATTCTGAACCAGGTAGGTGATCAGAGGGATCCGATTCTGAGAAGCCTGGAGAAAGGCGTCTTTTGCGGTTGCTTCATCGAGCAGGCCGTCCTCAACGAACCGACGTGCGAGACCTGTTAGCGTGACATTGCTTTTGTTAGTTGCCATAAAGGATATAAAGAGTGCTGCGTAAGTGGCTGAAACTCAGCTGAGAGTGAATGAACAAGAGTTTAGATGGCCGGCAATCGTTTGGAAAGTCACGAACTGTAAAGCTTGACCTGGTGCATGCAGGCGCTGTCAGAGCCCTGCGTGTCGCGTGTCAGTCGATATGACCAAATTTGTCAGTCAGTGACGCCAATTGACGTTATTTCACATTGTGCGTGGTTGTGACGCAGTTCACTTCGCCACGTCAGGTTGCTGAAAATATTGGGTTTCCCAAGAATTAAAAAAACCTGGCACGCAGGCTGCAAGTCGCCCCACAGGCTCATTCCGGTTGCGGGAAAATTCCACCGGTCCTCGAAGCCAGTCCGAGTTTGAACAAACGACAACACTGAGGTCGAATAATGAAAAACATCCAAATGAATCACGCTCAGAAGGGTTTCACCCTGATCGAACTGATGATTGTTGTGGCGATCATCGGTATTCTTGCCGCTGTAGCTATTCCGCAGTATCAGGATTACGTATCCCGTACTAAATGGACAGACAGCGTCTCCTCTGTTCGTCCCGTTCAAGTGGCTGTAGCGTCATGCGTCAACCGTATGCAGTCTCTGGATGAGTGTGACACTGTTGACAAGCTCAAAGCCACAGGTGATCTGCCGGAGACTTACGCCCTGCAACAAGGCAAGTTTATGGAAAATGCACCTGCTCTTGCTGCGAACACTGCCGCGATCACCATCGATGGCACAGACGAGGTTGGTGATTGCACCGTAAGAATGGTTCCGAACGCAAGTGTTCAGGCTATCAATTGGGATATCGTAGTTGACGGTGGCAGCCCCGCGTCTTGTGGTGCCTCCAACACTGGCTTCTCAAGGTCATAACCGTAAGAATAGGATTCAGGCATAGAAAAGCCTGATCTTGGAGAAAAGGCCCGACGGTTATCCGCCTCGGGCCTTTTCGTTTCCTGGCTGGCACGATTCAGCCGCGCAATTAGTAGAGTAGTTACAAGGGGAGACCTTTTTTGACGCATGAAAGCGCATGTAACGGATCCCGAGGCTGGAGCGTGGGTTCGGCGCCGCTGATGGCTTATTCTTTCTGCGGAGCCGGCCTGTTGTCGCTGATTCTGGTTCTTTTTGGTGATGTCCTCGGCACCGGGAGTGTGGGGGCGTATGACAGTCAACGATTCTTGCTCGTAGTTGTCATGGGCACGCTGAGCGTGCTCGCACTGGTTACATATGCTTTGGGTGGTCTGTCTGATTCTTTCTCCCTGGCGAAGATAGCCTTTCCTACGATTCTGCTTTGCTCTGCCTTTCTGTTCCTTGCCTTCCCGTTTCGGCAGGGTGAGTATGTTTGGATTGAGTCGGGAATGTTTGCGCTCTTCTTTCTCGCCACCGCTCTGGTTGGGCGAGTGTTGCAAGGCGCTGGCGCTACAATGGCTTGCGTTCAGGTTTTTCTTGTGAGCATGGCTGCTGCTTGCACCGTTTATGGTTTGAGTTGCATAAATATCTACTTATTCGCGGTCTTTCACGAAAACTCTGATTTTGGACGTCACATACCGTATGGGTTTGAAAATATTCGGTATTGGAGCCACGTCGCCACCTGGTGTCTTCCGCTGTTTCCTCTTGCAGTTCTGATTGGCCCGCTAGAACACAAGCGAAGCTGGCGACTATTCGTGCTAACTGGTGCGGGGTTGTGGTGGTGGGTCCTCATTCACAGCATGGGCCGCGGTTCATTGCTGGGAATTGCGTTCGGTACGTTCTTGGCAATGTCGCTACTCGGTAAACGGGCTTTGCCGTGGTTTAAGATCTTTATGCATCATCTGGCTGTGGGGATATTCCTGTGGCTTCTGTTGTCGGTAATTATTCCTTCGGTGTTGTATGACGGAGAAAGCCAATTCCGGACTTTTCATGTGGGAGCTGCAGGGCGCTTGCCATTGCTTTTAGAGGCTTGGGAAAGGAGTATGCAGAACTTCCCCTTTGGTATGGGGCCCCAGTCATGGCTGACGGAGAGACCACTGACAGAAATTTACGCTTCAAGTTTGAAATTTGGCCATCCACATAACATGTATCTCCTCTGGGCAGCGGAGTATGGCTGGATTCTGATTGTGTTTCTCGGGCTGGTGGTGCTTCAGGCAATTCGCTTTTATTGGCACACTCGTTCTGTCTGCTTTCGCAGTCCGCTCACCAAAAACTCTAACGAGAAGCTGCTCCTGCTGGCTGCATTCACTGCATCAGTCTCGGCTGCCTTATTTCATGCCGGTGTGTCTGCCGTCTTTCTCGCTCCCGGCTCGATGCTGGTCGGACTGTTTGTACTGATAATATTCTGGGCACTTATTGCTCCAATTGCCCCTGAGAAAGTAACGAATGATCGAGATTGGAAACCCTCAGCGCTAAAGATTTCAATCACGCTACTCGCGTCTGCGTTGCTTTGCTTTTCCTGGTTGGTCTGGATGCATGGCGTTTGGCATTATTACGAAGATATGCGCACCGATGCTGGGAGCTATGCTGAAGAGGTGGGTAGGGCCACCTATCCTCGATTTTGGTCGCATGGAAACTTTCCGCGGTGAAAAAATTTGGCCTTCAGTGTTTGGCTAAGAAAAGCGGATGCGGCATGAGGGCGTTGTTTTTTCGACCCATTCATTATATTTCCACCTCATCAAACAACTCCGGCACCTCAACCTCCCACCCAAACTTCTCAGCAATCCGCTTCCGCATCACGTCACTCGCCACCATCTCCCCATGGGTCACATAAACCTTCTCCGGCTTTAGAGTTCCCTGTTCCAACCAGGCAAGAATCTCGTTGTAATCCCCATGGGCGGACAGCGAGTCCATGTTGTAAATCTCCGCCTTCACCGGCCAGTACTCGCCGTGGATCTTCACGGAATCCGCGCCGTTCACCAGGGCATCCCCGCGGGTGCCCGGCGCCTGGAACCCGGCAAACACCACGCTGTTGCGCGGATTGGGCAGCAGCGTCTTCAAATGGTGAAGCACCCGCCCGCCACTGGCCATGCCGCTGGCGGAGATGATCACGCAGGGGTAGCGGGCGGAATCCAGTTCGATGGACTCCTCCACGGTGCGGACGAATTTGGTCTGGTTGTCCATCATTTCGCACTCGGCGGCGCTGAGTTTGTGTTCCTTGTGGTGGGTGCAGAAGATCTCCGTGGCCTTGATGGCCATGGGGCTGTTCAGAAACACCGGCAGTTTGGGGATGCGCTTCTGGCCCATGATCTTGTGAATCAGATGCAGCAGCATCTGCGCACGGCCCACGGCGAATGCCGGCATTAACACGATGCCGCCGCGACCGGCGGTTCTGGTGATAATCTGCGCCAGCTCCTCTTCCGGGTCGGTCACGGCATGGGCACGGTCGCCGTAGGTGGACTCGCAGATCAGCAGGTCCGCTTTGGCGATGGGCTCCGGTGGCCGCATGATCACATCCTCCTGCCGGCCAACGTCACCGCTGAACACCGCAGTGCGCTGGGTGGCCGTGTCGGTCACGTGTACGCAGGACGACCCCAGAATATGGCCGGCCGGCGTGAACATCACCTCCATGCCTTTCACCGGCTCAAAGGTCTCGTGGTAGTGCAGGGATTCAAAGTGTTTGAGCGCTTCCCAGGCGTCTTTCTCGGTGAACAGCGGCTCCGGGTGCTCGTGCCTGGAAAACTTCTTGCGAAAGGCGTACTTCGCGTCTTCCTCCTGCAGAAAGCCGGCGTCCGGCAGCAGCACCTTGCATAGTGCATGGGTCGCTTTCGTGCAGTATATCTTGCCCTTGAAACCGTTCTTCACCAGGGCGGGCAGGTAGCCACTGTGGTCAATATGAGCATGGGTCAGCACCACGGCGTTGATGGTGGACGGGTCGACCGGGAAGGGCGCCCAGTTCCGTTTGCGCAGGGTTTTCACGCCCTGGTACATGCCGCAGTCAACGAGCAGGCGGTGTTTGTCATCGGACAGCAGATAGCGTGAGCCGGTAACCGTACCTGTACCGCCGAGGAAGCGAAGTTTCATGGCTGATTCCTTTCGGTGAATGCTGTTCTTCAGCTTAGCTCAAAGTTCCGGAGGTGAAATTGACCTGTGTCTGGCAGTGTTTGGGATTGGGGTGTCGGATTACGCTGCGCTAATCCGATACCACCCCTAACACCCACTCCAAGACTCCGTTAGAATACCGCAAACCCATCAGCAGGAAGCTACCAATGCACTACAGTGCCATTCTTCCCGACGTCATTCGCATTGCCGATGAAGCCGGCGAACGGGTGCTGCAGATCTACCAGTCCGACTTCAGCGTGAACTACAAGGAAGACGACTCCCCCATCACCGCCGCAGACGTGGCTAGCCATGACATCATTGTTGGGGGCCTGGTTCAGCTTACACCCAACATTCCGATTCTCTCCGAAGAGGAGGCTGCGCTGCCCTGGGACGATCGGAAGCACTGGCAGCAGTTCTGGCTTGTTGATCCTGTTGATGGCACAAGGGAGTTTGCCCAGCGTTCTGATGAATTTACCGTCAATATCGCGTTGATCGAAAATGGCAAACCGGTATTGGGCGTGGTGACGGCGCCCGCGCTTCACGAAGCCTTCTGGGGAGTGCTTGGTCATGGCGCCTTCAAGCGCGACGCCAATGGCCAGATTCAGCCGATTCACGTGGCAGACGCAAGGCGTGTGAAGCGCGTGGTGGCCAGTAAGAATCACCTCAACGCCGGAACTCAGGAGTTCATTGACGCCCTGGGGGCACACGAATTGGTCCAGGCGGGCAGCTCCCTGAAACTGTGCCGAATTGCCGAGGGTGCAGCGGATATATATCCGCGGCTGGCGCCAACCTATGAATGGGATACTGCCGCGGCCCACGCAGTGCTTGCTGCCGCTGGCGGTAGCGTTGAGAGGATCGAGGGCGGGACGCTTTCGTACGGGAAGCGCAACTTGCTGAATCCATATTTCATTGCCAAAGGGAAGTAGCACTGATGACTTGGTACGCCATTCAATATAAGCCTGGCCAGGGTGAGCGGGCCCTTCAGAATCTACAGAACCAAGAGGTTCGCTGCTTCTATCCAAAAATTGAGGTGGAGAAGATCAAGTCTGGAAAACGAACAAAACGGTTAGAGCCACTGTTTCCCGGTTATCTATTCGTCAACCTCGAGCAGACGGATCCGATGTGGTCGAAACTCCGCTCTACCCGAGGGGTGTTGAGGCTCGTTGGTTTCGCCAATAGGCCCGCCCCGATCGCCGATGACGTAATGCGCCATATAAAAGCCAGTCTTGATACCGTGGCTGAACAGGGGGGCATCAAGCCTGGTCAGTCAGTGGAGCTGGAGGGTGGCCCTCTAAAAGGCCTCAATGGAATTTTCGAGCGATACGAGGGCGACGAGCGGGCCGTCGTGCTCATCGATTTCATGCAGAAGCAACAGTCAGTGACTGTGTCCGTCTCTGACATTCAGCGCTATAAATAGGCTGACTCTACCCTGTTTTGCAAGGTTTTACAGAGTTAGGCCAAAACATCAGATCAATCGGCCCCACCGTCACTTGCCAGCGCCGCGTTCTAATTTAGAATTGCGTCACATTTCCGGGACATTGCAAAAGATTTACCTGACAGGGATACAGTTGGGGCATCTTTTTGGCGCCTTCAATCTCCGTCACCGTGACAGAACAAGTATGACCCCAAAGCGCTGGATTATGGTCGGTGGGGCGGTAGCGTGCCTGAAACCGATGGCGCTGGTAACTATTGCCGGCACACTTATTCCCTTGGTAGCCCATGCTGCGCCTCGCGATTTGGCGTTCCCCGGTTACAGCGGCTATCTGAATGTGCCGTCTGCCACCGTACTGCAGCATGGGCAGGCCGATGTGATGTATTCCGACCAGGCGCTGCGAACACGGCAAGCCCAGGTAATAAAGGAAATTGGCGCACAACGCTCCTCTGGCGCGCTGCCGGGCGTAACCACCCGTATAAGCCGCGTTCTCAGAAAAGCATGGTCATTCTGAACTGGATATCACAATGAAACTTTACGACGTTTTTAACGGAGACGCTGACGGCATCTGCGCGCTGATTCAGTTACGCCTTGCATCACCTCGGGAATCAACGCTTGTTACTGGCGTGAAGCGAGATGTCAGCCTTGCAAAGCAAGTGCCGCACTCCGAGCCGGCGGATGTGACCATTCTGGATATCAGTCTGGATAAAAATCGGGACGCGGTGGACCAACTGCTCACTGCTGGCAGCCGGGTGTTCTACGTGGACCACCACTTCCCGGGAGAAAGTCTCCCTGAAGCCGCGGGTTTCACCTCCCTCATTGATACCCATCCCACCACCTGCACCAGCTTGTTAGTAGATCAGCACCTTAAGGGCCGGTTTCACAACTGGGCGATTACTGCCGCGTTTGGTGACAACCTGAATGCCGTGGCGAAGTCGCTCTCGCAGGCTGCCGGCCATACACCAGACCAAACCAGCTCGCTGCAAACATTGGGTGTTTGCATCAATTACAACGGCTACGGCAGTGCTCTGGAGGATTTGCATTTCCACCCGGCGGAGCTGTATCGGCAGTTCGTTCAATTTGCGGACCCGTTGGAGCTGATTGCCGCCGAGCCCGAAGCCTGGAGGAAATTACGGGACGGGTATGCGGTTGATATGGCCAAAGGTTTGGCCGCGCCGATACTGGAAGAAACCGGATCTTCGCTGGTGGTAAAACTGCCTGACGAACCGTGGGCCCGCCGGGTCAGTGGCGTGCTGGGCAATGAGCTGGCCAACCGCAACCCGGACAAGGCCTGTGCCATTGTGACCGGGCAGAGTGATGGCACCTGCCTGGTGAGTATCCGTGCGCCTCTGAACAATCGTACCGGTGCGGATGAGCTGGCGCGTCGGTTCCCAACCGGCGGCGGCCGAAAGGCGGCAGCTGGTATTAATGCTTTGCCGGAGGATCAGTTGAACGAATTCCTGAGTGTGATTGCCAGGTTCTGGAGTTAGCGGAACTCCATGGTGGCGTGGCCGGCTTTACGCGGCACGCCGGAAAGACTAAATTCCTAGCGCTTATATTGTTATATTTTCGAGGTGTTTGCTTTGGCTGATCATATTGTCTGGCACGACCATAAAATTACCCGCGCCGAACGTTCCGTTAACAAGAATCAGAAACCTTGCCTGTTGTGGTTTACCGGATTGAGCGGGTCCGGCAAATCCACAATCGCCAATGCGCTCGATGTGGCATTACACAATCGCGGCTATCATACGTTTCTGCTGGATGGCGATAACGTTCGCCATGGCCTATGTAAGGATCTGGGTTTTTCCGACCAGGATCGGGTTGAGAACATTCGGCGTATCGGTGAAGTCAGTAAGTTGTTTGCGGATGCCGGTTTGATTGTGCTGAGCGCTTTTATCTCGCCTTTCACCAGTGATCGCCGCCTGGTGAGGAACCTGTTTCCCGCCGGTGAGTTTATCGAGGTGTTCATGGACACCCCGCTCGACACCTGCGAGCAGCGCGACCCGAAAGGCCTCTATGAAAAAGCTCGGGCCGGCGAGATCAAGCATTTTACCGGCATTGATTCGCCCTATGAATCGCCAGAGTTTGCTGAGGTGAGGCTGGATACGTCGATCATGTCTGTTGATCAATGCGTTGATAAGCTGATCGGGTACTTGCTTGAGCGCAACCTGATATCCCAAGCATGAGGAAGTACTTCCACACCGGCGAGGACCGCTGAATCATGGCATGGGAAGCGATTGTCACACTCTGCACCCTGGGTGCGGTGCTCTGCGGCCTGGTGCTGACACGGGTGTCGGCGGATCTTGTGCTGATGGCCGCCCTGGCGTTTTTGTTGATTACCGGGATTCTGGGGCCTGTGGAGGCTCTCTCGGGTTTCGGCAACCCGGGGGTAATAACGATTGCGACGTTGTACGTGGTAGCTGCCGGCTTGAAAGAGACTGGGGCTGTGCAGTGGATTGCGCGCCGGTTGCTGGGGCATCCTAAAACCGCCCGTGCCGCGCAGCTGCGAATGATAGCGCCCACAGGCATTCTCAGCGGTTTTATGAACAACACTGCCGTTGTTGCCATGTTCATTCCGGCCATTCAGGATTGGGCCCAGAGGCTGGGGATCCCCGCCTCAAAACTATTGTTGCCTCTGAGTTATGCCGCCATCCTCGGCGGCACCTGCACGCTGATCGGTACCAGCACAAATCTGGTGGTTGATGGTTTGCTGCAAAGCCAGTTGGGTATCCATCTTGGCTTGTTTGAACTGGCATGGGTCGGGGTGCCCCTGTTAGTGGTCGGCGGCGGCTTCATGGTGCTATTCGCCGGGCGGTTGCTGCCGGACCGGGGCGGCGTGACCGAGGAGCTGGAGCTGGTACGGGAATACGGCGTAGAGGTAGAAGTGGTTGCCCCCGGCCCGCTGGTTGGCAGAACAATTGCGGAAGCTGGGTTGCGGGCGCTCAATTACGGCTATCTTACTGAGATCGACCGCGCCGGGCGGTTAATCACCGCCGTGGAGCCGGACCGAACCCTTCAGGCGGGTGACAAGCTCTATTTCGTTGGCGCGCCGGAATGTGCCAGTGAGTTGCGGCGTATTCAGGGCTTGAAACCCGCCAACGGCAGTGTTCACAAACTGGATGTTGCAAATCATCAACGGTGCCTGGTGGAGGTTGTGCTTGGCCCGGAGTTTCCCGCGCTCGGCAAAACCATTCGCGACAGTCGTTTCCGAACCCGCTTCAATGCCGTGATCCTTTCCCTGTCGCGAGAGGGCAGGCGGGTACCGGGTAAGCTGGGGGATATCACCTTCAAAATGGGCGACACCTTATTACTGGAAGCCAGTCACCAGTTCGCTGAGCAATACCGGTTTCGGCGGGACTTTCTCCTGGTCAGCGCGCTGAACGATTCTACTCCGCCGGATTTTCATAAAGCCCCTCGGGCGTTGGGGATCTTGCTGTTGATGGTGTTGGTAAGTGCATCGGGTCTGGTGAGCATCATGGAGGCGGCCTTCGTGGCGGCTGGCGCCATGATCGTCTCCGGTTGCCTGACTGCGAGCCGGGCCCGGCGTAGTGTTGATTTACCGGTACTTGTTGTTATCGCCTCGTCATTTGCGCTGGGCAACGCCATGACCCAGACCGGAGCCGCGCAATGGGTAGCCGGCGGGCTGCTTGGGTTTGGAGACCTGTCGCCATGGGTGACGCTCGCACTGGTTTACCTGCTGACGGCCGTTTTCACCGAAGTAATTACCAATAACGCGGCAGCAGTCCTGATGTTCCCGATCGCGCTGGCGGTTTCGGAGCAGCTTGGTGTGAACTTTCTGCCATTCGCCGTGGCGGTTATGTTTGCCGCTTCGGCATCGTTCATTACGCCGCTTGGCTATCAGACTAATCTTATGGTGTATGGCCCGGGGCGGTATCAGTTCACTGATTATGCGCGCGTGGGGCTTCCGCTTAGTGCCTTGGTTGCGGTGTTTGCGATCGCGTTAATTCCACTGGTTTGGGCCTTTTAAGGCGCGATAAGGCTTTGAAACTTCACTGGAACCGCGGCATTGCCGGCGTCCTGCTCAAATCACCAGGTAGAATATCCCGCCCGAAATGATCCCCATTAGTGCGATCAATCCGTGTTCACATCCTGCCAGCATTACAAGGGTTAACTAAATTACACGCTTAAATTCGGCCAATTCGCATGCCGGGACTTGCCGCTATCGTCAGGTCACGTAGAATTGCCTCACATTTTTATGGGCGTCTGAGCCTGAGATAACTGACAACTTGAGCTATTGCCAAAGCACACTGCAGTAAAGCCGGGTGGGGCGGTAGCGTGGAAAATAAGCGATGCAGGAAATGGGATGAGTGAGAACGAGCAATATTCAAAGCAATACGATGATGAGATCAGCCTGGTTGACCTTGCAACCATGTTTGTGCGGCGCCGTCGCGTTTTTTACGTAGTATTTGGTGGAGTGGTTCTGCTTGCGTTTGCTTACGCACTCTTTTTGGTAGGGGACGTAAAAGAATACACGACCCTGGTTCAGCTTGGTGAGCAAGTAGAGGAGGGCAAGAAGGAACCTCTCGAGCCGGCAACAACAGTCGTCGCGACAATCGAAAATCGCTGGTATCCCGAGCAACAAGCTCTATACATTGAACTTGAGAACGCAAAGATGCCTTTTCACGTAAGCGCTGAGGCCCCCAAGAACACGTCGCTGATCAAATTGACTTCCACGACGTCGCCAAATAATGCAAAACGTGTAGTGAGTGTTCATGACAAACTCGTGGACCTTGTTGCGAAGCGCCAAACTGAGCTTCTGGAAAGAAAGAAACAAAACTTGGAGCAGCGATTTAAATATATCAACGAGTATCTCGCGGGGCTCTCCGGGCAGGAAGCAATGGGCGAGGCAGCGGCTCAAGCTGTTCGCGAACGGATTGAAATTTCAGCGAAAATCGAATCGTTGCAACCGGCAGAGATTTTAGTGGTAGCCAGGGAAAGCCTTGATAATAAGGGGGTGTCAAAGCGCCTGATCATCGTGTTTGCAGTATTCCTCGGTTTGATGTTTGGTGTTGTCGCCACATTCATGGCTGAGTTTATCCGTAGGGTCCGTCAGGAGTTGGCAGCGAGTCCCGTTAAGTAGTGCGGCCCCCGTCTTTTCTGTATTAGTCTAATTGTTATCTCAAAGGAGTAATAAACGCATGAGTAAAAAGTTCGCTTTGATAGGTGCCGCAGGCTATATAGCGCCTCGTCACATGAAAGCCATCAAAGAAACGGGCAATGACCTGGTCGCCGCCCTTGATACCAATGATTCCGTTGGCATTATCGATAGCTTTTTCCCCGATGCGGACTTCTTTACTGAGTTTGAGCGCTTTGATCGTCACATCGACAAGCTGAAGCGCACAAACGAGGGCCACGCTGTAGATTACATCTCCATTTGTTCGCCAAACTACCTCCATGACTCTCACATGCGCTTTGCGTTGAGGTCCGGAGCCGACGCCATCTGCGAAAAGCCGCTCGTTCTGAATCCCTGGAATATAGACGGCCTGCTCGACATCGAAAAAGACACGGGTCGGAAAGTAAATACCATTCTCCAGCTCCGGGTACACCCTTCGATCATCGCTTTACGCGAGAAGGTTCAGGCCGAAAAGCGTGAAACCAAACATGAAGTCGATCTTACTTATATTACGTCTCGAGGCCATTGGTATCTTCAATCTTGGAAAGGGGACCCGAAGAAATCAGGCGGCATAGCCACGAATATCGGCGTGCATTTCTACGACATGCTGCACTTCATTTTCGGTGAGCTTCAGGAAAACGTTGTCCACCACAGCAGTGACACCATGGCCGCTGGGTACCTGGAATACGAAAAAGCAAGAGTGCGCTGGTTCCTCTCGGTGGACTACAAATACGTGCCAGACAGTGCAAAAGCCCAGGGGCAACGCACTTATCGATCTATCACAGTAGACGGTGAAGAAATCGAGTTCTCCGGTGGCTTCACCGACCTGCACAATCGCAGTTATGAAGAAATTCTGGCCGGTCGTGGTTTTGGTCTTGAGGAGAACAGGGTGGCGATCGAAACCGTCTCCAATATCCGCAATGCCACTCCGGTTGGGTTGACCGGTGATTTCCACCCCTTCCTGAAGCTATAGTACCCTTGAAGAACCTCTCCTCGCCGGAGAGGTTCACGAATACTCAACTTCCAGTATTACGGAGAACGTATGTCTGTCCAGATCCACCCAAGTGCCATAGTAGACGACGGCGCCCAGATCGGAGATGGCTCCCGGGTTTGGCATTTTGTGCATGTTTGCGGTGGCGCTAGAGTAGGTAAAAACGTCTCCATGGGCCAGGGCGTATTCGTTGGCAACAAAGTCACCATCGGCGACAACTGTAAAATCCAGAACAACGTCTCGGTGTACGACAACGTGCATTTGGAAGAAGGCGTATTCTGCGGCCCCAGCATGGTATTCACCAACGTATACAATCCACGCTCACTGATTGAGCGCAAAGATGAGTACCGGGATACGTTGGTTAAACGTGGCGCCACGCTTGGCGCCAATTGCACCATAGTTTGCGGTGTGACGATCGGCGAATTTGCCTTTGTGGGTGCCGGTGCAGTGGTGAATAAGGATGTGCCAGCTTATGCATTGATGGTGGGCGTTCCTGCCCGGCAGATCGGCTGGATGAGCGAGTTTGGTGAGCAATTGGACTTGCCAGATGCAGGTGACGGCGAAGCAGTTTGCAGCCATACCGGCGCCAAGTACCTCTTAAGCAATGGCCAGCTTTCGAAAGCCTAATCCTTGTGGCTCCGGTAATATCCATTGTTACTTCAAAAGGTTAATTACGTATGCAATTCGTAGACTTGGCAGCCCAACAAGCCAGGATTAAGGCCAAAATTGACGCTAACATCCAGAAAGTCCTATCCCACGGCAAATACATACTCGGGCCGGAAGTAGCAGAACTGGAAGAAAAGCTCACAGTCTACTGCGGCGCCAAACATTGTATAACAGTAGGCAACGGCACAGACGCCTTGCAGATCGCCCTGATGGCCGTGGGCGTAGGCCCGGGCGATGAAGTGATCGTACCCGGGTTCAGCTATATCGCCACAGCGGAAACCCCCGCGGTGCTCGGTGCAAAACCGGTTTACGTGGATATAAACCGAAAAACCTACAACCTGAACCCGGAATTGCTCGAAGCGGCTATCACTGCGCGCACCAAGGCTATCATTCCGGTTTCCCTTTACGGCCAGTGCGCAGACTTCGATGCCATCAACGCCATTGCCGAAAAATATGGCATTCCGGTGATTGAAGACGGTGCGCAAAGCTTTGGAGCCAGTTACAAAGGTAAAAAATCCTGCAACCTGACGACGATCGGCTGTACCAGCTTTTTCCCCAGTAAGCCTCTGGGCTGCTACGGCGACGGTGGAGCAATCTTTACTAACGACGATGAACTAGCCACCGCGCTGCGCCAGATCGCTCGCCACGGCCAGGACAGGCGCTACCACCATCTTCGCGTAGGTGTAAACAGCCGATTGGATACCCTTCAAGCTGCTATATTGCTCCCGAAACTGGATCTGCTCGCAGAAGAAATCCAGTTACGGAATGATGTGGCAGAAAATTATACCTGGCAGCTGAACGAAGCGGGTATAGATACCACGCCCTTCGTAGAGGAGCACAACCTATCTGCCTGGGCACAATATACGATCCGTCTAAATGACCGCGAAGCGGTCCAGGCCAAACTGAAGGGAGCGGCTATTCCCACCGCAGTGCACTACCCCATACCACTTAATAAACAGCCGGCGGTGGCGAATGCAGGGGTAAGTTTACCGGTAGGAGATGCAATGGCAGAACAAGTATTGAGCTTGCCAATGCACCCTTATCTTTCCGCTGATGATCAGAGGAAGGTAGTGGGAACGCTGAAAGCGTGAAAGCGACGTTAACAAAACTTCTCCCAAAAAGCGTTTTCGCCCGCGGGGTTAGTGTGCTGGTGGGGGGGACCGCAAGTGCTCAAGCCTTGATGGTATTAGCTGCTCCACTGCTAACCCGCCTTTATACACCAGAAGATTTTGGAATATTAGCGGTTTTTACGGCTTTACTGACTTTTTTGACAGTAGTCGCTTCCGGACGTTATGAGCTGGCGATCCCGCTACCTGAAAAAGATCAGGATGCGGCGAACATTACGTTACTGGCGCTTCTGATAGTGTTTGCTTCGACAATAATCACTGCTGTCGTTTTTCTGGTTTGGCCCCGTGCGATAAGCGCCACCCTAAATGTACCGGAACTGGCGCACTACTTATGGCTAATTCCAATGGGTGTTTTTTTTATCGGCAGTTATCAGGTTTTCCATAAGCATGCGGTCAGACAGCAGCAATTTCCAACGCTAGCTAAAACCCGTATTTACCAGGCTTTAGGTACTTTAGGCATTCAATTGGGGGGGTACTCGTTGGGACCTCTCGCACTCATAGGTGGGCAGGCGGCCGGACAAGGCATCGGCGCTAGCGGTCTTGCTATATCTGCGCTGAAGAGACCGGAATTTAAACGTTGCCAATGGAAAGAAGTGCGGAAGCAGGCGGTCCGATACAAAGATTTTCCGATATACTCCACTTGGACCTCTGTATTTAACACTGCAAGTTTACAACTTGCCCCTGTAATGTTCGTTTCCCTGTATGGTGCCGGTGTCGCGGGTCTGTATGCGCTCACCTTGCGAATTTTGTCTATGCCCGCAAACCTGATAGGTAACGCTGTTGGTAGTGTCTTTCTATCAGAAGCGCCGGAGTCAAAGCGCAACGGGAATCTGGCAGATCTTGTATCCAAACTTCATTCGCGTCTTGCTATGGCTGGTTCGCTGCCAATGGTGGTGATCTTATTTTTTGGACCGGACCTTTTTGCGCTCATATTTGGTGCGGAGTGGCGGCGAGCAGGTGTATACGCGCAATGGATGGCACCTTGGCTATATCTACAGTTTCAGTGGTCACCATTGTCAATGTTGACCGGTGTATTGGAGCTTCAAGGCCAAGCTTTGGTTTCACAAATCCTTACATTTGGATTGCGTTTTGGTACCTTTTTCCTGATCTGGAACATGAGTTTAGGTGAAAATGATGCGGTCCTCGCATTTGCAATTGTTAGTGCGGTAACTTATTTCTGTCGAATGATTTGGTTCGTCAATAAAGCCGGCGTTGGTTTTCTCAGCTTAATGGCTAAAGAACTGTATTTTGTATCCATTAGTTTTTTATTGGTTACGCCAGTATATTTATATTCAATCGGAACTATAAGTATTTAGCTGGAAAGCCCCTCGCTTCCTGAGTGTACACTGCTGTGCAGTTTCTCCGACTTTGCGATCTTCATGGTATAAGTTTAAGGGAATTTTTAAATTTATGGCAAATGGCAATAAAGCAAAGGTTAGGGCAAAAAAGCTCATTGAAATTTCAAGTAATTTATTGATCCCATTAAATTACATTGCACGCCTGGTCTCAAAAAAACGTAATAAGGATAAACTTGTTCCAATATTTATTGTTGGTGCTGCAAGGTCAGGAACGACACTTTTATATCAGGCTATGGGGACAAACAGGCATTTAGGCTACATAAATGGATGGATGGCGGCCTTTCCAAAGCTCGCCATTCTTATGGCTATACTCACAAAATACATGTACCGAAATCGGAAAGTCACTTTCAAAAGTAGTTATGGAAAATCACCAGGACTGGACCTTCCTCAGCAAGGTAACGAAATATGGGCGCAGTGGTTTAAGTATGATACTTCGAAAGAAAAGCTTGTAAAAAAAGATGAAGAAAGTTTTCGGGCCGTGGTGGAGTGTATTCAAAGCGCAATTCACCTCCCTCTCGTCATTAAATGGCCTGGATTCAGTGCGCACATTAGAGAGCTTCGTCACGCATTCCCCGAGGCTTGTTTTGTGGTGGTCGAGCGAGGTTGGTATGAAAATGCAAAGTCACTTTATAAAGGCAGGCTTGATCTAACTGGAAATCCCATGAAATCGATCACGCGACTCCCTCCTTCATATAATTATAGTGGTGATGATCCCGGTCAATCTATTGCTGAGTACTTGAAGTCAGTTGACACAGAGTTGGAATGGTTAAAAGAAAACTCAAGTGAAAATCAGACAACATGTATTGCATACGAAGACTTTTGCAAGAACCCTAAATCTCAACTTGATAGAATTATCAATAACTACTCAGTATTTACGGGGCTAACTATCGCTAATGCGTTCTCCGTGCCGAAGGAATTTAAGGTTTCTAATGGTCCCGCACTGGATGAGCAAGTCGATAGTGATTTGTTGAGTAGCCTTGAATTAGCTGTTGACAGTTTGCGCAAAGGATAGTGTTAAGGTGAGTGACAAAGATCTTCATTTCTTGCAGCCTGGATCGGACCAAGCAATATCTGTCTTAAGGCTGATTAAAGGTGCATCAAAAAACCTAAAGGTTATTGCTGTAGCTAACGTCGTCGATGATAAATCGAAGGGGCAGTGGCGTAAATACGGATACGACGATGTGGCCGATATTTCTGAAATAGAAAACAGATGCGCGCCAGAAATGCTAGTGCCCTTCGGTGCCCCTTCAACTGAAAAGCTCTTACGATCGGGTCCTGTTCATGTTGGTGAAATTAAGATGATGCCATCAGCTTTACAGGTTTATGACAAGCTTGGTTTCGTTTCTCGCTGTGAGAAGAACAATATACCGGTTCCTAAAACCACCACCAAAGCTGAGAACTTTCAGGCTAATGATTACCCGATATTTTATAAGCAAAAGTGGGAAAAAGGAGGCGGAATTCGAGGTCTCGCTTGGCAGCCTTCCGACCTCCCTGCTGGAGAGCTGCATAATCTGATTTTACAGGAATATATAGAAAGTGAGGGTACATTTGGAGTTGCCTTCATTGCTGAATATGGTGAATTAAAAGTAAGTTTTTCTCACCATGAGTTGGTTAGTAACCCCAGTGCAGGTGGTTCTGCAGTTGTGGTGAGGAAGTTTCAGGATGATAGGCTTCTTGAGTTAACAAAGGCTATTTTGAAAACATTTTCGTACTCTGGTTGGGGATTGGCAGAGTTTAAGTACTGTCATAAACGGCGTGATTATGTTGTTATGGAAGTTAATGCAAAATTTTGGGCGTCCTGCGAAATGGCTTTTAGAAACGAGCCGGAATTCATGCGTTCTCTTTTTGGCGTTAGTTTGAAGTCAGAACATCTTAGAGGATTAATTTATTTGAATAGGGCCCTAGGTCTTGGATGGTTGAAAGCGCTGAAGATACTAATTTCAACCAGAGATTGCCAATTTGTTGTATACCCGGGGTTCATTAGAACATTATTTGTTGGCATGGTGCCGAAGAAGGCCCAGCACATAATTAGAAGAAAAATGAAGAGAAAAACAATCTAATCTTACCAGTAAAAATCCTCTAAGCGCTACTTGTCACCATCACTACGGCATCATCGAAATTAAAGAAAGGATTGGCCATGCTATTTTCAGATAACGCCCTTAGGTGGCTGGAATCCATAATTGAAGAACGTTTTGGTCAAAAGTTTCACCTTCTCGAACAGCAGGGTGCGCTGATATTGGGGCTGTCGGGTAGTAGTGGCGAGATTAAATTTGACAAGCTTCAAGAAATTTTTCACCAATCAAGATCGGATTTTCATTGCCAAATATGGCGCGCATCATCTGAAGGATATTCTGCACCAATAGTCGACCAGTTGCCTGCCCCCTCACACACGGAATTGCCGAGTCCGTTGGTTGAGCTGAATGAAAACTGGGCTTTGATTCACTATGACATACTGGGTTTAACCTATTGGATGCTTACACGCCTGGAAGAAGTGGGCCGTACGGATTTGGATAGCCACCTGCGTTTTCCTGCAACGTCATCCCACGCTTTTGAACACGGGTACCTTGAACGGCCAATTGTGGATGAATGGCTAAACATACTGGGGCAGGTAATTCAGCATGTTTGGCCGCATATCGCGTTAAAGCAGCATCAATTCGGTATCAAGGTGTCACACGATGTCGACAGTCCCAGCCTTTACGGATTTAGGTCTTGGGCCTCCATTGGCCGAATGATGGCCGGACACGTGCTCAAGCGTCGAGATGTCCGAGCGTTTCTAACAGCACCTTACGTAAAACTGGGTACTAATAAACAGCTTAATTCTGCTGACCCGTATAACACCTTCGATTGGCTGATGGATGTTTCCGAAGCGAATGGCCTGCAAAGCGCTTTTTATTTCATCTGTGGGCGCACCGAACCAGCACGTGATGCCGACTATGAGCCGGATCACCCCGCCATCCGAAACCTGATGCGTCGTATCCATGAACGCGGTCATGAAATAGGCCTGCACCCTAGCTATGACACTTTCCAGAAACCTGACTTGATTAAACGGGAAGCTGACCGCTTAAAGAACATCTGTGCAAAGGAAGGGGTCAAGCAAACTCAGTGGGGGGGGCGAATGCATTATTTGCGCTGGGAGCAGCCCACGACAATGCGTGCATGGGACGCTGCGGGCCTGAGCTACGACGCCACTCTGGGTTATGCGGACAGGCCAGGCTTTCGGTGTGGTACCTGCCATGAATACCCAGCCTTTGATCCAGTGGGGCAGGAGCGGTTGAAACTGAGGGTCAGGCCGTTGGTGGCAATGGAGTGCACAGTAATCGATCCTGTGTACTTGGGGCTAGGCATTACCCAAGCAGCCGAAGAAAGATTTACACTATTGAGAGAGAGGTGTGATGCGGTTGGAGGCACTTTTTTTCTGTTGTGGCATAACTCTTACTTAAAAACGGAAAACCTGAAATTGATGTATAAAAACGTAGTGAGAGCCTGAATTTTGCATTCGAAAAGATATAAATATATAGGCTGGATTGCATTATTAGCAATCGTTCAGGTTGCCTCCTTGCTTAGTTACCTGAACGCCAACATTGTTAATGTAGGGGGCATGGGTACGTCGTTACCATTGCTTTTTACCTATATCGGTTTTTCTGTTTTTCTTATAGGTTTTCTCTGGTTGCAAGACCACCTATACATTCGTCCGCATTTTTTTATTTTCTTGCTTTTGATAGCTTGGATAGCTTTCAGAATACTGGTCGACCTTGGTGACCTGGAGTACTTGAAACAGATTACCATAGCCACTACCGGAGGGATGCTTCTCTTTTACGTAGTGGGTTGTTTTCTAAGTGTCACCTTTAACTCCGAGATGGTCAGCTCGAATAAACTGCAGTTGGGCAAGTTGGTTCTTGTGATGTTTAACTGCTTGCTAGTGTGGATGCTGTATAATTTTTTTCAGCGTTTACATCCACAGCTATTCTATTTGACGGGCATTGAAGGTGCCTATCAAAGGGCTGGTAACTTCCTGTCAATTTCTTTCATCAGTGTATCTTTCTTTTATCTACTTTTTTCCTCAAAACGTGCAGGAGTCAGAGCGAGTTCACTGAACGGCGGTTTCTGGTTAGTGTTCTACACGATGTCAGCGTTTATGGCGCTGGTCGGCTCGCAGTTATTCGGATCTAACAGCGCGACTGCTGTAATTCTGGGTGTATATCTGATAACTATTGTGATGGCACTATTGGTTCCACGAAAAAGGCTCTGGCTCTTTTATCTAGAAAGAAATTTGGCGTTACCTTGGTCCGCTCAGTTCGCGAAACGTCTGTTTATTTTGGCATTTCTTGGGTTTTTTATTTTTATAGCCGTGTTGGTGTTGGTTGTAGTTGTTACAGGTTTCGATATTACCAGTATTCGCCTTCTGGGCTTTGGCTCCGGCTCTAACACTTCTCTTCTGTCGCGCTTAGAAATTTTAATGGACCATGGAGCTAGCCAACTAGGCTATGCTCCTTTATTTGGAAATATCAACGTTGCCTATCTGACAACAGGACACGCAGGTCGTACACTCCACACCTTTTTCCCCTATGTGATAGCAAACCTTGGTTTGGTAGGTTTTTTTATCGTTCTGGCTTTGTTTATTGCTGTTTTCATGCAGCTTTATAAGAATAGCAAGCAATCGATCGATCATGACATTTTATCGTATCGTAGAAATATGGTCTCTATTTACAGTATGTTCATATTTATGTATATTGTCTTGTTTGCAAATATGGCTGTAGGTGTTTCCTGGCCTGTTCTTTGGTTTGCTATTGGTTTTGTGTCCAAGCCCTTTGGTTTTCGTGAGTCTGATTAATGTGTGGTTTTTTGGGTTGTGCCGTTAAAGAAGAAAAAAATGAGAATCTGATTAATTCTGCTCTGAGCATGATCATGCATCGTGGTCCTGATCATTCTTCATTTTTAGTTGAAAAACTAAATGAAAGATTTGTTCATCTTGGCCATACCCGATTATCGATCATAGACCTGAGTGATCAGGCCTCTCAGCCTTTTGAATCGTCTTGTGGTCGTTATTCTCTGATTTTCAATGGCGAAATATATAATTACAAAGAGCTAAGAGACGAACTGAATGAACTTGGGTATGTTTTCAGAACGGAATCCGATACTGAGGTGCTGCTCAATGCCTTAGTGCATTGGGGGGTCGCAGTTTTACGCCGGCTTATCGGCATGTTTTCGTTTGTGTTGCTTGATCGCGCTGAAAAAAAGTTAACTCTGGTTCGTGATGCTTTTGGAATAAAACCGTTTTTTTATGCCCTTGAAGATGGTGATTTGTATTTCTCCTCCGAAATTCGCCCTTTGCTGCACCTTCGACAAGAAAATCCCAAACCTAACTTGCAGCGTGCCTATGACTACCTGGTTCATGGCGACTACGATTCGTCAGAAGATAGCTTCGTAGACGGTGTGAAGCACCTTCGGCCAGCGCATTACTTTACTTTTGACCTTAAGACAGGTTTGGCATCGAAGCCAACACGTTGGTGGCAGCCCGATCTTACTAGAGTATCAACATTGCCCTTTGAACAGGCGGTGGAGAAGTTGAGGGGGCTTTTTCTGGACAGCGTGAAGCTGCACCTGCGCAGCGATGTCTCGCTGGGTGTTGCTTTATCTGGTGGTATCGATTCGTCTGCGGTGGTGTCTGCTGTTCGGTATCTTGAGCCGGCTATGCCACTCAATACGTTCAGTTATATTGCCAGTGATGAGTCGATATCAGAAGAAAAGTGGGTTGATGGTCTGAATGATGAGATGCGAGCTAACGGTCATAAGGTCATTGCCAATGAGCGTGAAATGCAAGCCGATTTGGATGAAATGTTGATTAAGCAGGGCGAGCCATTTGGCAGTACCAGCATTTATGCGCAATATCGTGTTTTCAAGTTAGCAAAGGATTGCGGTGTTACGGTGACACTGGACGGGCAAGGTGCCGATGAGCTACTGGCAGGCTATTCTGGCTACCCGGGCCACCGCCTGTTAAGCCTGGTCGAGTCTGAAGGTTGGTTAGCAGCGCATCAGTATGCAAAACGCTGGGCGCAATCGCCGGGCCGAAGTTATTTACTGGCCTGGCAGTACCTCGGCCGAATTAAGTTACCAGATCGCCTCTACGCTTTTGTACGAAAAAAGATGGGCCGTGACTTCCAGCCGCTGTGGCTAAATGGGGAGTATCTGGCGAAAAACGGAGTTCGCTTTACGGAGGCCCGCGCTCCAATGAGTGATCAGAATCGCGGGCAGAGGGTCAAGGAAGCCCTGGTAAATTCGTTGATGCAGCGTGGATTGCCTTCGTTACTACGCCACGGCGACCGCAATTCTATGGCTTTTTCCATTGAAAGCCGTGTGCCTTTCCTGACTCTTCCCTTAGCGGATTTTTTACTGTCTCTGCCTGAGCATTATCTGATTTCTCAGGATGGCGTCACCAAACATGTGTTCAGAGAAGCCATGAGAGGTATTGTGCCGGATAGTCATTTGGATAGAAAAGACAAAATTGGTTTCGCAACTCCGGAATCGACCTGGCTGAATAGCATGGCGGATGTTCTTAAAGGTTGGATAGATCAGGCCCCGGATATTGCCTTTTTGAATAAAGAGTCGCTTTTTCAGGAGTTTGATGAAGTAATGGAAGGAAAAAGATCTTTTGACGGACGGGTTTGGCGTTGGGTGAACTACTTGCGTTGGTGCAGCCTGATGGGTATAAAATGAAAATTGTAAACCTTGTTCTGAACAATTTTCTCAATGACAGCCGCGTCCTGAAAACCTCCAGGTCGTTGGTTGGCTTTGGTCATGATGTGAAAGTCGTTGCGCTTCATGAAACCGATCTCCCCGTGCACGAAGAATTGGGTACTGTTAAGGTTCATCGAATCCCGCTGACCACGCGGAACTGGTCAAAGCACAAGCTGGTACAGGTCGTTAAGCTAATTGAGTTCATTGTTCGCTTTACGCTCAAGTATAGAAAAGTGGATGTCCTTCACTGTAATGATTTGAATGCTTTGCTGGTCGGTTGTCTCTGTAAGGCAACCCGGCCATCGGTCAAGATTGTATATGACTCTCATGAATATGCGATTAATGATGTTCCCTACCAGACTTCGTCCACAATTAAAGTTAAATATTGGCTGGAAAGGTTTGTTATTCGCTATGCGAATCGAGTCATTACAGTTAGCGATTCCATTGCCAATGAATATGCTCGTTTATATAAAATTAAAAAGCCCCACCTTGTACTAAATTGTCCTATCTACAAGGAGCAACGCTCGGGCAACCTGTTTCGCGAGAATTTGGGTATTCGTGCTGATCAAACCATTTTTCTTTACCAAGGGGGGCTGAGCAAGGGACGCGGCATAGAGTTACTGCTAGAGGCATTCTCCGGCCTTGAATCAGATAAGAACGTACTGGTGTGTATGGGCTATGGCCAACTTGAACAATTGATCCGACAAAAAGCCCAGCGCAATAGTTCGATCTATTTCCATCCTGCTGTCACTCCAGACGTGCTTTTGGATTACACTAGTTCGGCGAACTATGGCATTTCTTTCATCGAAGACTCTTGTTTGAGCTATCGGTATTGCTTGCCGAACAAGATGTTCGAGTACTTAATGGCGGGGCTACCCGTGCTTACTTCTAACCTCTACGAAATGAAGCGGTTGGTCGAGGCTGAAGGTGTTGGCATCGTTGCCGAGGACAATACGGTGGAAGGTTTCCGTATGGCGGTCTCTGACTCTTTGGCCCAAGATTATGCCGCTACCCAGAGTAACGTGTTTGTGTGTCGCAAGAAGTACTGTTGGGAAGCGCAGGAGATAGTTTTGAAAGAGGTTTATGATGCCCTCTAACCTATCCATTGCTCATCTGACGTCCGCCCATCCGCGCACTGACACCCGCATATTCCTTAAGGAATGCACCTCCCTTGCCAACCAAAGTTATGCCGTTTCCCTGGTCGTTGCCGATGGCCAGGGTAATGAGAAAAAAAACGGTGTCGTAATCTACGACGTTGGCGCCTCGAAAGGCCGTGTGGATCGCATCCGCCATGCCCCGAAGCGCGTTTTGCGAAAAGCCCTGGAGCTCGATGCGCAGATCTATCACCTGCACGATCCAGAGTTAATCCCGATTGGCTTGCAGCTAAAAAAACGTGGGAAAAAGGTCATTTTCGACGCGCATGAGGATGTCCCTAAGCAGTTGCTTGGCAAACCATATCTGAATAAGCCTACTCGCTGGCTGCTTTCGAAAGCGTTCGCTTTGTATGAGCGTCAGGCCTGTCGGAAGCTGGATGGTGTGATAGCGGCTACGCCATACATTCGCGACAAGTTTCTTGAAATGGGCGTGCGGTCAGTGGATGTAAACAATTATCCTCTGCTTGGTGAACTGTCTAACGACGGTCCTTACCGATCGCAGAAAAGAGCTCAGGTCTGCTACCTGGGCGGGCTTGACCCGGTCCGCGGTATTCAGGAGATGGTTCAGGCAATAGGTTTAACACAGGAGGGCGTCAGGTTTGCGCTCGCAGGTAACTTTCGGAGTGCCGACTTTGAGCAGAAAATACGTGACGAGGCCGGCTGGCGGAAGGTTGATTTTATAGGATGGCTCGACCGGGCGGGTGTGAAGAGAACGCTGAGCGAGTCCGTTGCGGGTCTGGTGACTTTGCACCCCATTATCAATTACCTGGATGCGTTGCCGGTAAAAATGTTTGAGTACATGGCGGCAGGTTTGCCGGTAATTGCCTCTGATTTTCCGCTCTGGAGGCAGATTATTGAGAGTAATCAATGCGGTTTATGCGTAGATCCGCTTGACCCGAAAGCCATTGCCCAGGCGGTGGACTATCTCATTTCCCACCCGGAAGAAGCCGAACTTATGGGTGAAAATGGGAAAGCCGCGGTCGAGCAAAAATACAATTGGCTGATTGAAGAGAAGAAACTTGTTGATTGGTACGAACTCATCGCCGGGCAATAAACGCTGAGTGCCGCCGGATGGATAAAGGAATAAAGTAAATAAGCATGGCGAAAACCGTCTGGATAATAAACCAATACGCTTCGACGCCTGAAACCGGCATGGGCGGACGCCACTACCTGTTAGCGAAAGAGCTCGCCGCTAATGGTGTCAACGTGTACCTGATTATGGCGAGTTTTCATCATTTGCTCCGTTCACCAACCCAACCTGAATCGACATACCAGGTGTCTACGGAAGGCAACTTTCATGTGGTCCGGGTTAAGGTGCCCGTGTACGACGGTGCGCACAATGGCCGTCGTATCCTGAATTGGGCGATATTTGCATACAGGTTGCTGGGTCTTAAACGGGTTATCGATCAGGAGCCGGATGCAGTCTTATATTCGTCATTGTCATTGGTTGGGGTTCTGAGTGCGGAACGGTTAGCCCGTCACTATAAGGTGCCGCTCACATTTGAGGTACGGGATCTCTGGCCTTTAACTTTGACTGAGATTGGGGGCGTATCGAGGCGGCACCCCTTTGTTCGCTTCCTTCAGTGGGTAGAAGACAGGGCTTACAGGGTTTCTGATCGCGTTGTTTCCAACCTTCCGGGTGCTGTCGATCATATGGTTGGCAGGGGACTCGCGCGTGAGAAGTTTGTGTGGATTCCCAACGGTATTTCAATAAAGGCCATGGAATCGGGGGAGTCATTGAATACGGAGGTTGCTGGTGCCATTCCGGGCGACCAGTTTGTGGTGGGGTACGCTGGCACGATTGGTGTTGCCAATGCTTTGGATTGTTTCTTGTCGGCAGCGGCGTTGCTCAAGAACGAAACCGGAATATGTTTTGTTTTGGTGGGCAATGGCAAGGAGAAAGATCGTCTGAGGGGCCGTGTTGAACAGGAGTGCTTGCCTAATGTCCGATTTCTTCCGGCAATTGCAAAGGCGCAGGTTCCGTCACTGCTTAAAAAGTTTGATGCCTGTTTTATCGGATGGAAAGACGAGAGTCTCTACCGGTTCGGGATTGGTGCTAACAAAATTCCAGAGTATTTCTTCTCTGGAAAGCCCGTGATTCATGCGTTTTCAGGTGGCTACGACCCTGTCGCTGAATTTGGGGCCGGCATAACGGTGCCTGCAGAAAGCCCTGAGCCACTGGCCAAGGCGATTTTAGGTCTCTATCGGATGACCCCAGAAGAGCGGGATGCCTCGGGAGAAAATGGAAGACGAGCGGCGTTGGAAAACTATGATTATGCACAGCTGGCCAAGCGTCTTGAAAATGTCTTGTTTGAGGCTTGAACTTCGAGAGTTAAAGGCTTTGGTGTTTCATGAAGAGAATTTTTGATATTTGTGGGGCTCTCTTGGCTCTTTGCATTTTACTGCCGGTTATTGTTGCAGTCGCCATACTGGTTCGGTTGAAGCTCGGTTCGCCGGTTTTTTTCCGCCAGACCCGCCCCGGCAAGGAAGGCGCCCCCTTCGAGATGGTGAAGTTTCGTACCATGTTGGACCAAGTGGACAACAACGGGAAAGCGCTGCCCGATGACCAACGGATGACGCCGTTTGGCAGCTTTCTGCGATCCGCCAGCCTGGACGAGCTACCTGAACTCTGGAACGTGCTTAAGGGCGATATGAGTTTGGTAGGGCCCCGGCCGTTGTTGATGGAGTACCTGCCTCTTTATTCGGCTGAACAGTATCGTCGCCATAACGTTCGCCCGGGCGTTACAGGTTGGGCTCAGGTCAATGGGAGAAATGCCATCTCCTGGCAAGACAAGTTCAAGCTTGATGTGTGGTACGTCGATAACCGTTCGTTTTGGTTAGATCTAAAGATTCTCTTTCTCACGGTAAGGAAAGTTCTCTTTCGAGACGGCATTAGTGGCGAAGGCGAGGTAACCATGTCCCGATTCACTGGGAATAAAGACTAATGCAGCTGGCAGTGCTCGGTGCAAGTGGTCATGGCAAAGTCGTTGCCGACGCTGCAGAAGACGCCGGCTGGGAAACCGTAGTGGTCTTCGATGACGCTTGGCCAGACTTGCATGGAAATGGTCCCTGGAAAGTTGAGGGGGATAGTGCGGAGCTTTTTGCCAGAGTCAGCGAGTTTGACGGGGTGGTTGTCGCAATAGGCGATAACGGTATTCGAAGACAAAAGCAGGAACAACTGGTAGCGTTTGGAGCAAAGTTGGCGACCATCGTGCATCCGGCGGCCCATGTGAGTCGCTATGCCTCGATAGAGGTGGGCTCTGTCGTCTTTGCCCATGCAGTGGTGAATGCTTGCGTCTCAGTGGGCGAGGGCAGCATCATCAACACAGGTGCTATCATTGAGCACGATTGTCTGCTTGCAGAATTCGTTCACATCAGTCCGAATGCGGTGTTGGCCGGCGGTGTCCAGGTGGGAGCCGGCAGCTGGATTGGTGCCTCCGCGTCGGTCAGGCAGTCAATCGTGGTTGGTAAACTCTCGGTCGTGGGCATGGGCGCTGTAGTTACCCGAAATGTTCCGGACCAAACAACTGTAATTGGTAGCCCGGCTCGGGCGTTGAATCGAAAAGTCATTTAATTTGAGTCAAGTATGCTGAATTCATCGTTTTCGCCGTGGCCCTCGTTCACTGAAGAAGAAGCCTGCGCAGTAAAGGAGGTCCTCCTCTCGAACAAGGTCAATTACTGGACCGGCCAGGAGGGGCGCCAGTTTGAGCGGGAATTTGCAGAGTTTGCTGAGACTGAATATGCCATTGCGGTGGCGAACGGCACCGTAGCGCTGGATTTGGCTCTCAGGGGGCTTGATATCGGTCCCGGAGACGAAGTCATTGTCACATCCAGAACGTTTCTGGCCTCCGTGTCGGCCATCGTAACAGCAGGCGCGATACCCGTGTTTGCTGACGTTGACCGTGATTCACAAAACGTGACGCCTGAGAGCGTTCGGAACGTCCTCACGCGGCACACCAAGGCGGTCGTTTGCGTTCATTTGGCGGGGTGGCCTTGTGACATGGGAGCTTTTCGAGCGCTCGCGGACGAGTGCGGACTGTATCTGATAGAAGATTGTGCGCAGGCGCACGGTGCGAAATTCAATGGGCGGTCTGTTGGTGGACTCGGCGATGTGGGCTGCTGGTCGTTTTGCCAGGATAAAATCATGACCACTGGTGGAGAAGGTGGCATGGTGACTACCAATGACTCCGCTCTTTGGTCCAGAATGTGGTCATATAAGGATCATGGCAAGAGCTGGGAAGCTGTCTATGAACGTGATCATCCTCCGGGATTCCGTTGGCTACATGATTCCTTCGGCACCAATTGGCGGATAACCGAGATGCAAGCGGCACTTGGTCGTATTCAGCTCACTCGAATGGCTGAGTGGCACAGTATCCGTATAAGTAATGCACAGAGGATCTGGGATACGGCGCGAAATTTGCCGGGCATGCGTGTTCCGGAGGTGCCGAAAGGTATCGAGCATGGTGCTTACAAATGCTATGTTTTTGTAGAGTCGGGCAATCGTGACGACATAATGAAAGCAATAAGTGAGAAGGGTGTCCCCTGTTTTTCAGGCTCGTGCTCCGAGGTCTATCTTGAAAGGGCGTTTGACGACACTACCTGGCGTCCGGAAAAGCCACTACCCGTTGCTAGGGAGCTCGGTGAAACCAGCCTCATGTTCCTGATCCACCCTACACTCACCCGGGAAGAGATGAATAAGACCTGTGACGTGATGACGGACGTTGTGATGGAACTTAATCAGGATCTTCGAGCATGAGCGTAATTGAGACGTTTCTGAATCTTCCCAGGTATCAGAAAAGAATCATATCGGTAGTCTCTGACATGGTGGTTCTTTTCTTCGCCATCTGGGCTGCCTTCGCTTTGCGCCTGGAGCAACATCTGTGGGTGCCAAGCTGGGACCAGGTTGTTGTTGCTGCTGTGACGGTTGTGTTTACGATTGCGGCGTTCATCCGTTTGGGGTTATACCGTGCGGTCATTCGCTACCTGAGTGACAAGGCTTTCTTGACCATCATATACGGCGTCGCTCTATCCAGTCTCTCTTTGATTGTACTAGGGTATCTCCTACAAGTGTTTGTTCCGCGCTCGGTACCGGTCATCTACGGCGCACTTGCTTTCTTGTTTGTCAGCGGCTCTCGCCTTGGCGTGCGTATGTTGGTTAACCATCCTCGTCAACGCCGTAAGGAGGCTGTGGCGATTATCGGTGCAGGCCGGACTGGTATGCAGCTGGCTTCAGCCCTGAGTCAGGGAACAGAGTATCACCCCGTGCTGTTTTTTACCTTTGAGCGTGCTAACCACAAAGCCATGATCAATGGTTTGCCGGTTGTAAGTATTGATCACATTGCAAAACACGCGGCCAAGCACAGGGTTCAGCGCCTGCTGCTTGCGTTGGATGCAGATACCCGCGTGGACAGAAAAGAGCTGCTCAAACAACTTGAGCCTTTGTCGTTACCGGTGCAAACGGTGCCTTCCATGTCCGAGTTGGTCGCGGGGCAGGCGCGCATTAACGATATTCGCGACCTGGAAATCGAGGATTTGCTGGGCCGTGATCCGGTGCGCCCGGATACAGCCATTGTGGCGGACAGTCTCTATCAGAAGGCGGTGATGGTCACCGGTGCCGGCGGTTCCATCGGGTCGGAACTGTGCCGCCAGATTCTGCGCCACAAACCCCGGGTGCTGGTGCTGTTCGAGCAATCGGAATTTTCCCTGTACGCCATCGAGAGGGAGTTACAATCCATCAACCTCGTTGAAGGGCTGGAGGTGGAGCTTCATCCACTGCTGGGAAACGTGGCGCATCGTCGCCGCTGCGAAACGGTGATGAAGGCGTTTGGTATTCAGACCGTGTATCACGCCGCGGCCTATAAACATGTGCCGCTGGTGGAGCACAATATTATTGAAGGCGTGCAGAACAATGTGTTCGGCACCTGGCACGCGGCGGAAGCCGCCGTGGCTGCGGGGGTTGAGCGTTTTGTGCTGATTTCCACGGATAAAGCGGTGCGACCCACCAATGTGATGGGTGCCAGTAAACGCCTGGCGGAGCTGGTGTTGCAGGGGTTGGCCCAGCGCCAGAGGGGCACCGTGTTTTCGATGGTGCGGTTCGGCAATGTGCTGGGTTCCTCCGGGTCCGTGGTGCCGCTGTTCCGGGATCAGATCCGTGATGGTGGGCCAGTCACGGTGACCCACCCGGACATCATTCGGTATTTCATGACCATTCCCGAGGCCAGTCAGCTGGTGTTGCAGGCCGGCAGCATGGGGCAGGGCGGTGAAGTATTCGTGCTGGATATGGGCGAGCCGGTGAAAATCGCCGATCTTGCGCGCAAGATGATTCACCTGATGGGGCTTGAGGAAAAAACCCAAGACGATCCGGGCGGCGACATCGAAGTGGTGTTCACCGGCTTGCGCCCGGGTGAAAAGCTCTATGAGGAATTGCTGATCGGCGACGATCCGCAGGGTACCGCCCATCCCCGCATCATGATGGCCCGCGAGGTGTCCATGCCCTGGGAGGAAGTGGGAGCCACCCTCGATAAGCTGATGCGGGCGAGTCAGAGCTTTGATTGTCGCTCGGTGATTGAGGTGCTTCGCACTGCGCCGACCGGGTATGCGCCGAACAGTGATGTGGCGGATCTGGTCTGGTGTGTGGGTTCCGGAGCTTCGCAGCCTGTCACTACCGAGGGGAATGTTCGGCGGTTGCCGGTTTAGCTGGTTGTCGGATTACGGCTTTGCCTAATCCGACCTACACCTGAAAAATACCCCTTTCTCAAACACGGACGTTGTAATGATCGATATTCATCACCATGGCGCCACCACCGGTGTCACCGGTTCCTGCCACGAACTCACCGTCGGCGCCGCCGGCGTTCTGATTGATTGCGGTTTGTTCCAGGGCGAGGAAAAAGGCCATGGCTCAGACGCCCATAATCTCGCCATCGATTTTCCCATTGAGCACATTCGTGCGTTGATCGTAACCCACGTTCACATTGATCACGTGGGGCGCATTCCCTATCTGCTTGCTGCCGGGTTTGATGGGCCGATTATCTGTTCGGAACCCTCCGCGATCATGCTGCCGGAAATTCTGGAAGACGCCCTGAAGATCGGGTTCACCCGGGACCGTGCTTTAATCGACCGGGTTCTTGGCCTGATCCGCTCGCGGGTTGTGGCGGTGCCCTATGGTCAGTGGCATTCGGTATTTGATGAGGGCGAGGCTGGGCTGCAGGTTCGGTTGCAGCGGGCCGGGCACATTCTGGGGTCGGCGTATGTTGAGTGCGATGCCCATGCGGGTTCCGACCGGGAGCGCATTGTGTTCAGCGGGGATCTCGGTGCGCCCCATGCGCCGCTGCTACCGGAGCCTCAGCCGCCTGAAAAGGCCGATCGCCTGGTCATCGAAAGCACCTACGGTGATAAGGACCACGAAGATCGGGAAACCCGGCGTTACCGCTTGAAGGCGATACTGGAGCATGCGCTGGCCGATGGTGGTACGGTGCTGGTGCCGGCGTTCAGTATCGGGCGCACGCAGGAATTGCTGTATGAGATTGAAAGCCTGATTGATGAGTTCGGGGATGCTTCCATTGATGCCGGGAAGTCGGATTACGCGTCGCGGGGCGACGCTAATCCGACCTACGGTGAAGAAGGCGAACCTGTAGGTCGGATTAGGCAACGCCGTAATCCGACAAATCAGCCTTTGACTTGGAATAACCTGGAAATTGTGGTGGATTCCCCGCTGGCGGCGGAATTCACCCGAATTTATGACCGGCTACGGCCATACTGGGATGATGAGGCCATGGCACTGGTTCGCGAAGGGCGGCATCCATTGTCCTTTGAGCAGCTGACGGTCATTGACGATCACCGGGATCATCTGGAAGCCGTGGACTACCTGGCCCGAACCAACCGCCCCTGTGTGGTGCTGGCAGGATCCGGCATGTGCGCCGGGGGCAGGGTGGTGAATTACCTGAAGGCGATGCTGGGGAATGAGCGCAACGATGTGCTGTTCGTTGGCTATCAGGCTGCGGGTACGCCCGGGCGGGACATTCTGAATTACGGGCCCCGTGGCGGCTGGGTTGAGCTGGACGGCGAGCGCCATGACATCCGCGCGCAGGTCCATCAGGTGGGCGGGTATTCGGCCCACGCCGGGCAGGCGGATCTGGTGCGGTTTGTGGAAGGTATGGGGCAGAAGCCCTCAGAGATCAGAATTGTGCACGGTGATCCGGGTGCCAAGCGGGCACTGAAAAACAGGTTTAAAGGTCTGGGGCTTACGGGGATAATGATCCCGGATTAGCCGCGATAAAGTTCGTATTTATAGGATTGTTTCCATGATGAAGAAGATTGCCGTTGTTGGCCTGGGGTACGTCGGTCTGCCGTTGGCTGCGGCGTTTGGTGAAAAGCGCGAGGTGGTTGGGTTTGATATCAACGCAAAGCGCATAGCGGAGCTTAAAGACGGCGTGGACTTTACCCGGGAGGTGTCTTCTGAGGAACTGGCCGCTTCGGCTGGGTTGTCGTTTACGGACTCCCTGGACGGTATCCGGGATTGCCAGGTATTTATTGTGACCGTGCCCACCCCGATTGACGAGTTCAAAACGCCGGATTTAACGCCACTGGTCAAGGCCAGCGAGAGTGTGGGTAAAGTGCTCAAGCAGGGCGATATTGTTATTTATGAGTCGACGGTGTACCCGGGGGCTACGGAGGAAGTTTGTGTTCCGGTTCTTGAGAAAGTGTCTGGCCTGACCTTCAATCGGGATTTCTATGCTGGTTACAGCCCGGAGCGGATTAACCCCGGTGATAAAGAGCACCGCGTTACCACCATTATGAAAGTCACCTCCGGCTCTACGCCGGAGATCGCCGACGAAGTGGATGCGCTGTATGCGGGTATTATTACCGCCGGTACCCACAAAGCCAGTTCCATTAAAGTAGCGGAAGCGGCCAAGGTAATTGAGAACACCCAGCGCGATCTTAACATTGCGTTGATGAACGAGTTGTCGATGATTTTCTCCCGCCTGAAGATTGATACCCATGAAGTGCTCGCGGCAGCAGGTACGAAGTGGAACTTCCTGCCCTTCAAGCCTGGACTGGTGGGTGGGCATTGTATTGGCGTTGATCCGTATTACCTGACCCATAAAGCCCAGGCCATTGGTTATCACCCGGAGATCATTCTTTCGGGGCGCCGTGTGAATGACAATATGGGCCCCTATGCGGCGGCCGAACTTGTCAAGGCGATGATCAAAGCCGGTCACACCATTGCCAGTGCCCGTGTATTGGTCATGGGTTTTACCTTCAAGGAGAACTGCCCGGACTTGCGTAATACCCGTGTTATCGATGTGGTGAATGAGTTGCGTGATTTCGGCTGTACCGTGGATATTACCGACTGCTGGGCCGATAACGCCGAAGCGGAGCATGAATACGGGGTATCGTTGATTGATAATGCGGCCAACGGACAATACGATGCAGTCTTGCTTGCGGTTCCCCATCGTGAATACGCCGCTCTCACTTCTCAAGAACTGCGCGGTTATCTGAAAGACAACGGCGTGCTTTTTGATCTCAAAGGGGTGCTTCCACTGGGTGAAGCGGATTTGCGATTGTAAATAGTATTTGAGTTGTCGCTATTTAAAACCAGCTTTCGGGCTGGTTTTTTTTATTACCGGTTGGTAAATGAAGAACTTTGCCTTACCTGAATATTTAACTTATTATTTGTGGCGACTTTTGGTCATAAAACATAAGGGTTTTTATTCATGGCAAAGATTAACGATTACTACCAGAAAAAACAGCTTATGGAAAAGCTCTCTGCAGAACTGGAAAAGCTGGAACAGGACCAGGCACTGAAGAGCGAACTGGAATTCGAAAATAAAGTTCGGGACCTGATGAAGCAATACGATAAAGCGCCGAAAGACGTATTGCAGATTCTGAGCGCCATTGACCCCTCAGTTGCCGGCGCCAAAGCCGATGCACCGGCGGGCACCCGCGCCAAGCGCCCCCTGAAAACCTACAAGAACCCGCACACCGGTGAAGTGGTCAAAACCCGTGGCGGCAATCACAAGACTCTGAACGAGTGGCGTGAGAAGCATGGTAAGGAAGCCGTGCAGAGCTGGCAGCAGGACTGATTATCTGTCCCTCTCCCGCAACGGGAGAGGGAGCCGCTGCTCCCCCCCCCTCCATCTGTGATCCACATCAAACTCCCTCTTTCCTTATGGTTTCGTTATACGCGAGTGTGACGGCGCTCACTCTATTGGCTTCAGTGCCTGCGCTATAGTGCTTTTGCGGCCAATAAGAAACATAACGTTACAAAGCTCCTGAGAGCAGCCGCCTGTCCAAGCGGGCACGAACTCCAATAACACCGCGGGCAGTGAGCCGGGCGTCGAAACACGCAGTATCCGGCTCAAAAAACACTAATCAGAGACACAGACCGATGAAAAAGAACGCGTACGGATACGCTGTTCTTGCACTGGCTTGCCTGGGTATGGTGCCCGTTGCCCAGGCAGAGCTGGAACCTATTTCCGAGCAGGAAATGAGTGAGGTGCAGGGGCAGGGCTTCATGAACATCGAAAACCTGAACGATGACGCCCATCAGTTCACGCGCATGTCGTTATCCCTGGATGTCGAAACCCGTGTGAATGCCGACGCCGTGACACTGGGGGGCATTGATGACGGCGCGGATATTCAGGCCACCGACTTCGCGCTGGGCCATATTGCCCGTGACGATGGCGTTCAGGGGATTGATGGCCAATACTACACGAAAGGCGATGCGGTAAAGTTCGTGGGGCTGAATCCTTACATCGAACTGGCGGAAGTGGGCGAAGAGTTGGCCGGTTTCCGTATGGGCTTCAGGCAGGCCCGGGGATCCTTCTCGGCGGATATGGAATCCTTCACCGGTAACATCGGCGTGCAGATTGAGCAGGAAGACGGCACCATCACCCCGGCAACGCTCTTTGACGCCGACACCAACGCCACCAACGTCCGCGCCAGCCATTTCGGCATTGCCGATGCAGCCACCGATTGCAGCGTCGCCAACGGCGGGCAGTGTGCGCCCCTGAGTTTCCTGCGCACCCTGGACATCGGTGAAGCGCCGGATACCGAAGGCGACCCTGCCAAATTCACCAACGATTTCTTCCTTTCTTTCCAGCGCGAGGGCGTGGACTGGCAAAGCCCGGAAGGTGGCGACGTCATCGAAGCCGCCAAGGGTGTGTTTCTCAACCTGCCGACCAGTATGACCCTGGATGCAAAGACGGTGTTCGAAAGCGGGATTCCGCGGGCGCAGACGCACTACATTGACCGTGGCGATGGAATGTTTTGATTTTACTCGGGTTGTCGGATTACGGCTTTGCCTAATCCGACCTACGTTTTTGACGAGCCCCGGAGTATGTTTTCGTAGGTCGGGTTAGCAAAGCGTAACCCGACACCCCTCCAGCCACCGATTTTTCCGTTCATTTGCATTACACTACGCTGCGTTCGATTCATCAAAACAACGCAGGAGTCCTCCCGGTGATCCGCTCTTTCTACTGGCACGATTATGAAACCTTCGGCGTGGACCCGGTGCATGACCGGCCGTCGCAATTCGCCGGTGTGCGGACCGACGCGGACCTGAACATTATCGAAGACCCGCTGGTGATCTACTGCAAGCCGGCGGACGATTACCTGCCATCCCCCGAAGCCTGCCTGATCACTGGCATCACGCCCCAGAAAGCCCTGGAAGACGGCTTTCCCGAGGCGGAGTTCATCGCCCGGATCAACGAAGCCTTCAGCCAGCCCGGCACCTGTGTGGTGGGGTACAACAGCCTGCGCTTTGACGATGAAGTGACCCGCCATACCCTGTACCGCAACCTGCGCGATCCTTACGGTCGGGAGTGGCAGAATGGCAATTCCCGCTGGGACATCATTGATATGGTGCGGCTGACCTACGCCCTGCGTCCGGAGGGTATCAACTGGCCCCGAAAGGAAGACGGCAGCCCGAGCTTTCGCCTGGAAGAGCTGACCGTGGCCAACGGCATCGCTCACGAGGCGGCGCACGATGCCATGTCTGATGTGGAGGCCACGATTGCGGTGGCGAAGCTGATCAAGGGCAAGCAACCCAAACTGTTCGATTTCGTGCTGAACAACAAAGACAAACACTCTGCCCGGGCGATGCTGGATTCCGCTACCATGAAGCCGGTGTTCCACATCTCGGCGAAATACCCCGCGTCCCGCGGTTGCTGCGCCATGGTCGCCCCGGTCGCGGAGCACCCTACCAACAAGAATCTGGTGATTGTCTACGACCTGTGGGAAGACCCCAGTGAGCTGATTAACGCCAGCGTTGACCAGATTCGTGAGCGGGTATTCACTTCCCAGGCGGAATTGGGGGAGGGCACAAGCCGCTTTCCGCTCAAGGGGGTGCAGCTGAACAAATGCCCGGTGCTGGCGCCTGCGACCATGCTGTCGACCCTGTCACCGGAGCGACTCGATGAGTTGCAGCTGGACGGCGAGCAGCTCCGGGCCAATCTGGCGCTTCTGAGAAAGGCGCCGGACCTGCCCGCCCGCATTGCCGAGGCCTTCAATCAGGATTTTGCCGGCAGCGACCTGACCGACCCGGATGAACAGCTGTATGCCGGCGGGTTTATCAGCAAGACCGACCGCGAGAAACTGAACTGGGTGCTGCAGCAGCCGGTGGAAACCCTGGGTGAACTGGAGGTGCGGTTTGAAGACGAGCGATTGGCGGAAATGCTGTTCCGCTATCGCGCCAGGAACTACCCCGGCAGTCTGATGGGCGAGGAGCTGGAGCGCTGGGAAACCTTCCGCAGCCAGCGTTTGATGCAGCCGAAGAAGGGCTGGCGCTCACTGGAGGCCTACGGGCATGAATTGCAGCGGCTGGCGGCGGATCCGGCGTTGGCGCCAGAAAAAATGCAGATCCTGGAGGATCTGCATTTGTATGGGGAGTCGTTGATTCCGTATATGTGACGGGGGCTCGGTGTCGGATTACGGCTTTGCCTAATCCGACCTACTATTGCCACCTCCCTCGTAGGTCGGATTAGCCGCAGGCGTAATCCGACACCCCCTCACCGCCGCTTCATAAAGTACACGCTCAGCCCCTGGCCCACGAGGCTCTGCACCTCACTCCCCAATGCCTCGGCCTGAACCTGCTTCTGTACCGGCCCGGTCGCCAGGGTGTGGCCATCGGTATCCCGCGCTTTGACCAGTTTCCACTCCACCTCGTTGCTCACCAGCGCCATCAGTTCTTTCAGCTGATGCACATCCTGCGGGCGGAACCAGCGGTCGCGGCAGCCGCCGAGGGAGTAAAAGTCTTCCTCGTTCAGCAGGCTTTGCCACGCGCCGTCGTGCTTGTTGTTCAGCACGATGCGACGCAGCTGGCGCAGGGCGGTGCGGGTGGCTGTGAGCCGGTGATGGCTGATCAGCTGACGAATCTGGCGGTCGCCTTCGGTCTGCTCTGCCACGGCGGTGTGCATGTGTACCACGGCGCCATTCTGGGTGGCTGAACTGACCAGTGCCGCGAGGGAAACCCCGGTCATCGCCGTGGACGGCAGGCGGCCCACTTCCACCCAATGCACCTTGTGGCCGTCGGCGACAAAACGCTGGGCGATGGACCAGGGCCAGAACACGATGTTGTCGATGCCCATGTCGTTTGCCATGCGGGAGGCCTTGGCAATGTTGGCCAGGGACTCGTCCACGGCGATGACTTCCACATCATCCAGGTAATGGGCCAGTTCCATGGCGCGCTGGCCGGACTGGGCGCCGCAGACCATGATGCGCAGGGTACCCGGCAGGTTGTCGGTGGCGAGCTTGAGTTCCTCCGCCATCAGGGCTTTCAGGCTGCTTTCGGTGCGGTACGCCAGTTGTGACCAGCTGGGCCAGGCCTGGGGTACGTCGGCCTTGTCGAGACACAGCTCGTCGGCTTTTTCGTCAAAATTCTGTTTGATGGCTTCTTCGGTGGCACGATCGTAGTAGCTGGCGGCCATGACCGGCTGCATCGCGAGGGGCCAGTCCACCAGGTTCCAGCGGCCAAGATCCACCGCAAAACTCTGATGGAACAGCGCGCCGTAAAGGGCGCTCAGCAGCAATGATCCGGTCATGGCATCCTGGGATTCCCCCATCGCCAGTTGCGCACCGAGGCTGCTGTTGATGGTATCAATCAGCCGTTCTTCGTCGTCTTCCGCGGTCAGTGCATAGCCGGTACGGTCCGCGTAGCGGGCCAGCGCCAGGGTAAGTGGTTGCAGTTCGTCCCGCAGTTCAGCGGTGTGCGCCACTTCGGCAATCACGGCGCGGCGGAGCAGGGTGACCAGCTCTTCGACCGCCGGGTCTGGCATCAGGGTTTTTTCCAGCGCCAGGATCAGCAGTTCGTCTTCACTCGCCGCTTCCAGAACAATCTGGGCCTGGGGATTGTCGAGATCGTATTGCTGGCGGATGATCGCCGCCACAAAGCGGCCCAGCTCCTGATGAGGCAGGCCGTCTTTGTTCAGCAGCGCGATCGCATCCTGCGCCAGGGCGGCATCGGCCTTGTTCACGTCCAGCTGGGCCGCGCAGGTGAGCATGCCGCTGTAGACGGAGTCCCATTCAGCGCCGGTTTCCAGCAGTTTGCGGTAATGCAGGTAGGCCACATCAAACTGCCCCTGCAGCCGCTTGGCGTGGGCGACACCACAAAAAGCGGCGGCGGATTGCCGGTCAATCTCCAGCGCCTGCAGGAAATACTGCTCCGCCAGCGCCGGGCGCTCGCTCTTCATCGCCCAGTAACCAAGGTTGGCGTACTGCTGCGCCTGTCCCGGCTGATGGGTCAGGCTGGCGTTGAACAGGGCGTGGGCTTTCTCAAGCTGACCATCATCCAGTTCCACCCGTCCCAGCAGCCCCAGCGCCACCGCGTGGTTCGGCTCCAGCGCCAGCGCCTCGTCCAGGTAGCTGCGGCACTCATGCCGCGCCTTGAGCCGCTGAACAAACGTGCCCGCTCCACTGTTGGATTCGCCATAGGCCAGGTTCGCCTGCAACACCAGCCGCGCCACATGCGCCTGCCGGGATTCTGAAGCCTGAATGTGATGCTGTGCTTGCATGGGACACCTCGTAAGACCTGCCGTGGCAATCGGGCGGCAAGGGTCTGCAGTTTTGTGATGGTTTGCAGTGCTTTGGGAGGAGTATTGCGAAAGGTGTGCCAGTTTCGGGAGGGGCAGAGTAGGCCAGGGGTGTCGGGTTACGCTTTGCTAACCCGACCTATGGGGTCTAGCTGGTGGGCGGTGTTCGCTTTCGTAGGTCGGATTAGGCAAAGCCGTAATCCGACATCCCTTAAACGCAAAAAGCCGACTCGAATCCGAGCCGGCTTTTGTCTGCTATCTACCTTGCGAATTAACCCTGCAGCAACTGCAACACCTGCTGTGGCCGCGCATTGGCCTGGGAGAGTACCGAGAGGCCAGCCTGCTGCAGCACCTGGGTGCGGGCAAGTTCCGCCGATTCGGCGGCGAAGTCCGCATCGCGGATGCGGCTGTTGGAAGCCTCCAGATTTTCTGAAGTGGTGCTCAGGTTTGCAATGGTCGATTCGAAGCGGTTCTGAACCGCACCGAGCTCGGCCCGGATGCCGTTGATGCTGTCGATGGCGAAATCGGAGAGGATCATCGCCAGGTCGGCACCGTCCTGAGTTGATATGTCGGTGTCGTTAAGTGTAACAGTATCGTTATCAGCGTCTGCGGTAACTGTCTGGGTATCGCCGCCGTTAATTGTAAAGTCCACTTCAAAATCCTCACCGAACTGTGAGGAGAAGATTAATTCGTCATTGTCTCTGTTCATGTTTACCGAAATGCCCGTGGTCGGGGTTTGAGCATTGATCTGCCCGAGGACATCCTGCAACGAGCGGGCGTCCGCAATCTCGACGTCAGTCTCGTTACCTTCGGCGTCGGTCAGCGTAACATCGAATGTTACCGATCCCCCGTCCGCAAATATGTCTTCCAGCGTTTCGCCAGCGCCATCTTCCATTTGCAGAGCATCAGTGGTCGCCTTCATCACGGAACCAAGATTGCTGCCTCGCGTGTCGAAACCGCTCACGCTAATGGTGTCACCGGTGTTTGCCCCCACCTGAAAGGTTTGTGTCAGCAGGCTTCCGTCCAGTACCTTCAGACCATTAAAGGATGTCTGACCAGAAATCCGGTTCACTTCCGCAATGCGCTGTTGCACCTCAGCGTTCAATGCTTCACGGTCGGACGGGCTGTTGGAGGCGTTGGCAGATTGCACGGCCAGCTCTCGGATTCGCTGAAGGTTCGCCGTGATCTCATCAAGCGCGCCTTCAGTGGTCTGGGCCAGTGAAATCCCGTCGTTGGCATTGCGCTGTGCCATATTCAGGCCGGTGATCTGGGACTGGAAGCGCTCGGAGATGGCAAGGCCTGCCGCATCATCCTTGGCAGAGTTGATGCGCAAACCTGAGGATAGTCGCTGCAATGCAGTGTTCGCGTCGCTCTGGGAGGCATTCAGGTTACGCTGTGCATTCAGCGAGGCAATGTTGGTATTAATGATCTGAGGCATCTTGTTTCTCCCTGCTCTGAGGTGCCGGTAACCCCGTGCCCGATCAAAATGGGAACGCATTGCCGGCGGACATTCATGGAATTGCCGTTTGGGAGAGGTGAAAGCGAAAGCCGTGCCAGCTTGCTATTTCCTTGCTCAATATATTGATATTTAAGAATTAAAAAATGTTATGTGGTTTGTGGAGGGTTCGGTACCACGCGAATCCCGGCGGATTTCGCGGAAGTGCATTGCCGCTTTTCTGGTCTTTTTACAATGATTGACAAATTCTCTGAAGATTTTTCTAAAGGAAGAACATGGGGTGCCGTTAAGTGAGATAACAGGGCGGCGCTTCAAACCAAAAAACGGGCGCCAGACCTTTTCCATGAAATAACGACATCTGTCGAAGGAGAAGCAATATGGCTCTCGGTATCAACACCAACGTCGCGTCAATCAACGCTCAGAACCAGCTGGGTAAATCACAGAGTCTTTCTGATCAGGCGCTTCAGCGCTTGTCCTCCGGCTTGCGCATCAACTCTGCCAAGGACGATGCGGCTGGGCTTGCGATTTCTTCACGATTTGACGCTCAGGTTCGCGGCTTGACCGTGGCTCAGCGTAACGCCAACGACGGCATCTCAATGATGCAGACTGCTGAAGGTGCATTGGATGAAGTGGTAAACAACCTCCAACGGATGCGTGAGTTGTCTGTTCAGGCTGCAAACGGGAGCAACAGTGCGACCGATCTGGACGCGCTGGATGCCGAATTTCAGGAGCGGGCCCTTGAGATTAACCGCATAGCTACCGAAACTGAGTTTAATGGCGAAACGATTCTGGACGCCGATGAGTCGGTTACTCTGCAAATCGGGGCCAATGTTGGTCAGACCATTGATGTTGATTTTGCTGACATGACGTCAGCGACTCTCGGGGTAGATGGCTTGGATATCGGTGACGGTGGTGACTCGGACGCAGCTATCACAGCTATTGATAGTGCGCTGACTACTGTCAACTCGACCCGCGCCGATTTCGGTGCCAAGCAAAACCGTCTTGAAAGCACTATTGCCAATATTGGTACCGCCATCGAAAACCAGAGCGCAGCAAACAGCCGGATCCTGGACGCCGACTTCGCCTCCGAATCCGCCAAGCTGGCCAAGTCCAACGTGCTCCAGCAGGCCGGCATCTCGGTTCTGGCGCAGGCCAACGCCCGTCCTAACCAGGTTCTGTCCCTCCTGCAGTAATCGGGGCATCGTGACGGCAGCTACCCTTTCCTGGTGAAAGGGTAGCTTCACGCCGTTAGAGGATAGCGAGGTAAGCTATGAATGACGTGAACCTGAACAGCCCGGATCTGAAGCTGGTACGCTCCAGTGAGCAAGCTCCGGCTCGGGCGCCCGCGTCACCTCAGAACGAAGGCAGCAATGCCTCCGCTCAGTTTGCCGCCTCGTCAGCTGGCCGGTCAGTGTCGGTGCAGCCCTCCCAGGTTCAGGAATCGTCGAAAGCCGCCAGGCTGGAAGCGAGGAATGAGCAGCAACGGGAGCAGCTGGACGATGCCGTGACCCAACTGAACGATTATGTTCAGACGGTCCAGCGGGATCTGAAGTTCGAAGTGAATAATGAGCTGGGTGAAACCATCGTGCGCGTGGTGGATCAGGACACCCAGGAAGTTATTCGGCAGATCCCTGACGACGTGGCGTTGAGGTTGGCAGAGAACTTGCAGCAGGACGAACCGCTGACGTTATTCAACGCAAAGGTGTAATACCTTGCCGCTTGCGGCCTGGTTGAATAATGGCCTTTCAGCACCGCCGCACCCGCACGGGTCCGGCGGCTTTATGCGTTTTGCGGGTTTTAAAATTACACTCTGTAACAAAATGCCGATGGATAAAGGCAAAGTTTTGCCGCTTTTGGCCGTTATACAGAGTAACTGAGTCACTCAGCCTTTCAGGAGGCGGAATCATGGCAGCAATTACATCAATGGGTGCCGGGTCGGGCATTTTTACCAACGAGCTTCTGGATCAGTTGGTCAATGCCGAGCGTGCTCCCACGGAGCAGCGACTGGATCGCAAGCAATCCCAGACTGAGGCCAAGATCTCCGCGTACGGCAAAATTCGCAGTGCGGTGGAAGGATTGCGCAGCCCCATGGAAGCGCTGAGTGCGGCCGAGGGCTTAAAGGCGTTTACCGCTTCTTCCTCCAATGAAGGGGTGGCCGGAGTGTCGGTCGATCCGGCCAAGGCCAATCGCGGCTCCTACAGTCTGAACGTGACCCAGAAGGCGCAGGCCCAGTCCCTGGCTTCCGGTGCATTTGCTGATCGTGACACGACTTCTGTGGGTTCGGGGACGTTAACGTTGAATGTCGGGGGGGTGGCCACCGACATTACGGTTGATGGCAGCAACGACACCCTGGAAGGGCTGGCGGCGTCCATTAATGATGCGAACGCCGGGGTGTCCGCCGGTGTTGTTGATACCGGGTCAGGATACAAGCTGGTGCTGTCGGCGGATGAGACCGGCGAAGAAAATGCGATCCAGATCTCGGTTGCGGATGGTGATGGCAATAATGCCGATGCCTCCGGGTTGTCTCAGTTTGTTTTTGACGGCACCACTTCCAATATGGATGAGACTGTGGCCGCGATGGACGCGAAGCTTGAGGTCAACGGTATCGAGATTACGCGGCCCACCAATTCCATCGAAGGCGTGGTGGATGGGGTTAACTTTGATATCAAGTCTCTGGGTGCGTCCACTGTCAAAGTGGAGCAGGATTCCGAGGCAGTGGCCGGCCGTGTCCAGGAGTTTGTCGACAAGTTCAATTCATTACAGGATGTGATCAAGCAGTACGCGGGGTTCAACCCGGAGTCCGGGCAGGGTGGCGTGCTGAGTGGTGACGCTACCGTTCGCGGGATTCAGAACGAGCTCCGCCGGATGATGACCACGGTCCCTGAGGGGTTGGAAGATTCTCCGATCCGTATGCTCGCGGATGTTGGTATCAAAACCCAGCCCAGCACCGGCAAGCTGGAGTTTGATCAGGCCAAGTTTACTGAGCAGCTTGAAGCGAATCCGGAAGCCATGACGGCGTTGTTCGCGGAAAAGGATGGCGTTGACGGCATCGCGGAACGCACCGTCAATACCGTGACCGACTTTTTGGCCAGTGACGGCGCATTGGCAAGCCGCACCGAAGGTCTGAACAATGCGTTGCAGGATATTCAGGACAAGCGTGAGCGCCTGGATTTGCGTATTGCCTCCTACGAGGAGCGCCTGATCAAACAGTTTTCTGCAGCGGACTCACTTATTTCGCAGATCCAGAGCAGCGGCGATTACGTTACCCAGCAACTGGCATCTCTGGCTCCCCAGAATAACCAGAATTAGTTTTAGCTGAAATCCCAAGAGGTTAGGTTATGAACGGTCTTCAGCAATACCAGCGCATCAACACCCAGACCAGCATTACGGACGCTGATCCCCATAAGCTGATTCAGCTGCTGTACAACGGCGCGCTGGAGCGGATCAATATGGCGAAGGCCCGCATGCAGGCGAAAGATTACGAAGGCAAGGGCCGGTTGATTTCCAAGGCCATTGAAATTGTCGGCGGCCTGCGGGAGTTCCTGGATCTGGAGAAAGGCGGCGACCTGGCTCAGCGCCTCGCGTCGCTTTACGAGTACATGGAGCGCACCCTCCTGGAAGCCAGCATGAGAAACGACGTCACCAAACTGGACGAAGTTGCCTCGCTGCTGCGCTCGATCAAAGACGGCTGGGACGGCATCCGTGAGGAAGTCGTTAACCAGCAGCAGGCGGTCTGAGCCGGACTTGCTACCACAGATGGCCCGTTTTCCGGGCCATTTTTTTTGGCTGTTGAACTACACTTCCAGAATACTCCGGAGCCGGGCCAACGCTGTTTATGTTTCGCAACCTGCTTCCCTATGTTTCCTGTTTTCTGGGGCTGTTTCTGGCCGCGGGCGTTCATGTGGTGCGTGCCGAGCCGGCGCCCGCGACCTTCTCCATCCCCGATGTCTGGCCCTGGGCCTACGAGTCCGCCAGCGGGGAGCAGCGGGGCAGTCTCATTGAGTTGGTGAACCGGCTGTCGGAAATCTCCGGGGTGCCGGTTGAGGCGGAGTTGCGGCCACTGCGGCGCGTGATTCTGGAGCTCAGGTCCGGGGACGCAGGGTTCTCGTTCCTGTTCAGGAGTCCGGAACTGGACGAGGCAGCAGTGGCCGTCGGCAAGGTGATTGACGTCAATGTGCTGCTGCTGGCCCTGGCCCCCTCTGATTATCCGCTGGATCTGAAGTCACTGGCCAGACAACGTGTGGCGTACATCCGCGGAACCTATCTTGGCGAAGCGTTTGAATACGACACCGATGTGGTCAAAGTGCCGGTATCCAGTGTCGGGCAGGCCGTGGACCTGCTGATGATGGGACGCATCAGTGCCATTCTTGCCAGTGACCACAATATCTTGCGTACCATTCAGCTGCGCGGGCTCAAGTTCCGCCATTTCCGCTACCAGCAGCATGTGGAAGGTCAGCCGGCGGTGCTGTACCGCTCCGCCACTGGCGGGGACCCTGTTCATGCCGAGAAGTTTGCTGCGGCGCTGGAGGTGATGGCCCAAAGCGGCGAACTGAAACAGATCTTCTTCGGGTCGGATGAACGGCTGCGCGCATCGGCGCTACTTTTTGCCCAATAGCCATTACCCCCGCTCTCCCGTACAATGTGCGCCTTATTTTACTGACCCCGATTTCAGGATTTGGAGCAAGGGTATGTCTGATATCAAGAAGGTGGTGCTGGCTTATTCCGGTGGCCTGGATACGTCTGTGATCGTTCGCTGGCTGCAGGACACCTACAACTGTGAGGTGGTGACCTTTACCGCCGACATCGGCCAGGGCGAGGAAGTGGAACCGGCGCGCGCCAAGGCGGAAGCGCTGGGCGTGAACGAGATCTACATCGAGGATCTGCGCGAGGAGTTCGTGCGGGATTACGTGTTCCCGATGTTCCGCGCCAACACCGTCTACGAAGGCGAGTACCTGCTGGGTACCTCCATTGCCCGTCCGCTGATTGCCAAGCGCCTGATCGACATTGCCAATGAAACCGGTGCCGATGCGATTTCCCATGGCGCCACCGGCAAGGGGAACGACCAGGTGCGTTTCGAGCTGGGTGCCTACGCACTGAAGCCGGGTGTCAAAGTGATCGCGCCCTGGCGTGAGTGGGATCTGAACTCCCGCGAGAAGCTGCTGGCCTACTGCGATGAGCGTAACATTCCGGTGGAGAAGAAGAAGGGCAAGTCCCCCTACTCCATGGACGCCAACCTGCTGCACATCTCTTACGAAGGCATCAACCTGGAAGACCCCTGGGCAGAAGCCGAGGAAGACATGTGGCGCTGGAGTGTATCGCCGGAGGCGGCGCCGGATCAGCCTACCTATGTTGAGCTGACCTACAAAAAGGGCGACATTGTTGCCATCGACGGTCAGGACATGAAGCCCCACGTGGTGCTGGAAACCCTGAACAAACTGGCGGGCGCTAACGGCATTGGTCGTCTGGACATCGTCGAGAACCGTTATGTGGGCATGAAGTCCCGCGGCTGCTACGAAACCCCGGGTGGCACCATCATGCTGCGGGCGCACCGCGCCATCGAGTCCATCACCCTGGACCGGGAAGTGGCGCACCTGAAAGACAGCATCATGCCCCGCTACGCGGAGGTGATCTACAACGGTTACTGGTGGTCGCCCGAGCGTGAAGCGCTGCAGGCACTGATTGACCAGACCCAGCACTACGTCAACGGGACCGTTCGCCTGAAGCTCTATAAGGGCAATGTGGATGTGGTTGGCCGTAAGTCTGACGACTCCCTGTTTGACGAGAAGATCGCCACCTTTGAGGAAGATCAGGGTGCCTACGATCAGAAAGACGCGGAAGGCTTTATCAAGCTGAACGCCCTGCGGCTGCGTATTGCCGCCGGCAAGGGTCGCAAGCTTTAACCGGCCGCTGCGGACGCCCGGAATTCTCCGGGCGTCTTGCCCGCTACCGCTTTGAATTTGCGGTGAAACGACGTGGTTTCACTGTATCCCAGCCGTAACGCAATCTCTGGAATCGGCAGCCCGCTGTTCTGCAGGTAATCCTCCGCCATTTGCTGCCTGACCTCATCCAGTAACTGCTGATACGCCGCGCCTTCCTGACTCAGCTTGCGTTGCAGTGTGCGGCTGGTCATGCCCAGCTGTTCCGCGACCATGTCCTGCCGGGTAATGCCGTGCATCAGCTGCTGCTGGATGGCGTGTTTTACCCGTGAGGTGAGGTCGGTGTCGCTTGCCAGCGAGGCGAGCTGGCTCAGGGCGTGAGCTTCCAGAGTTTTGCGCAGCATCGGGTCGGGCTGGCGCAGGGGCAGGGTGAGCAGGTCCCGGTGCAGGGTTACGGAATCCTGTTCTGCGCCGAAATGCACCGGGCAGCGCCACCGGCTCTGGTAGGCGCTTTCGTACTCGCTGCCCGGTGAGGGTCGTTGCAACCGGACTTCATAGGGACTGGTCTCGGAATAGTCTCCCAGCCAGCGGGCGTAGTTGATCCAGGAGGCGAATACGTTGTCTACCATCTGCGGTCGGATCAGTGGGTCGTCGTAGTTGCAGGTCCACACCAGCCGCAGGTAATCGCCTTCCTGCAGAATCTGGGTGGTGCCCATGTCGCCTACCAGTTTCTCGAAAGGGGTTATCCGCATCACCGCTTCGCCGAGGGTGGCGCAGCTCATGGTGATGTAGCCCAGAACGCTGTAAGAGCCGGGCTGAACGAAATCGCCGGTTTCCAGTCCCAGAATCGGGTTGGCGTTGTGCTCGCACAAACGGTGGATGAACGTCTGGAAGAGTTCACCGCCGATGCGGCCGTCGTCACTGTTCAGGATATCCGGGCTCAGTCCGCAGCGGGTGAGCAGGGTGCGGGTATCAACGCCGTTGGCGTCAGCGGCGCGGACATACTGGCGCAGGGCAGCGACGGAGGCGGTTCCGAGGGTTTTCATGGTGACAGCGCATTGTTTGGAATGATTGTCACGAGAGTATAGCGGAAGCAGGCAACAAAAAAGCCAGCTCATGGGAGCTGGCTTGAAATCAAAACTTAAGGAAAGAACGAAAGTGCCTGAAAAATTCGTTAATCCGGTGGATCGTTACCCAAACGGCGGCGGAGGTACTACACGGCTCCTCCGCCATTGGGCGGATACTGCTTAAATCCACAATTGCAGAATAGGGCTTTCGCGCCGGCAAGTCTGTTTGTGAAGTGTGTCGCAGTGTTACGGAATGTGTTGTCGGATTACGCTGCGCTAATCCGACCTACGGTGAGCCGAGGGATATCTGTAGGTCGGATCAGGCCCGCAGGGCCGTAATCCGACAGGTGCGTCAGGCGTCGGCTTTCATCTCTGGCGCGGTTTCGGTGAACCGGCGGGTCTCGTAGGCGTCGACCAGCCCCTGCACGGCGGCTCGTTCGACTTCCTGAACGTTGGGAGTGCCGGCCTGGGCGTCGGATTTGCATAACACCATACCTGCTTCCACCGAAATATAGCCGGCGGTGGTCTTCAGGGCCTTGTGGTTGATGCCGTCAAACACGCGGCGGAATGCGGTGGCGGTGCAGTTATCGCTGCTGGGGAAATACGCCACGATGGCGTACTGATTGTCGCCAACCCGGCACAAGGCATCCATGGGACGAATGAGATGGCTCAGGCGGCGGGCAATACCGATCGCCAGCTCGCTCATGACCGACGGCGGGTGCTTGCGTTTGAGTTCCTGCCAGTTGCGGATGCCGCAGAGCACGTAGGCCGTCGAGCCGTTGCGGGATTCGGCGTGGCGCAGGGTTTTGCCCAGGCGCTCGCGGGCGTACTTGTTGTTGCACAGCCCGGTTTCCAGGTCGATGATGTTGGTGGCTTCCAGCTCCCGGTTGTTCTCGATCAGCAGGGAATTGGCCCGCAGCAGGGTGTTCTGGCGGTCCGCCATGCGGTCGGCGGCAAAAATCCGTGGAATCAGCTGCTTGGTCATGTCCGATTTGTAGATAAAATCGTCCACGCCACGATCGAAGGCTTCGGACAGGGCTTCCACACTCTCACGGGCAGTGAGCAGGATAACGTAGGTGTAGTGGTTGTTCTGTTCGTCCTGCTGGCGCACCTGGTCGGTCAGCTCCAGGCCGTCCATTTCCGGCATCAGCCAGTCGGCGATCAGCACGCTCACCGGGCGTTGCTCGATCAGTGCAAGAGCGGCCGGGGCGTTATTGGCAATGCGTACGTCGCGATAACCGGCATTTTTCAGGGTGCGGCCAACCACCATACTGCTGAACTTTGCGTCGTCTACTACGAGGATGGGGAGATCCAGATTTGGCATTGTTATCTACTTTTACCAGTCCATTGTCAGATGCGGTAAGGTGCGGGTCTTGCTATGCTTTGCCCTTAATTTCAGTGGCTAGAGTATACCCCTAACGGTTTGCGGAGAATAACGACCATGCCCTCTTTTGACATTGTTTCAGAAATCGATATGCACGAAGTGACCAACGCGGTGGATCAGGCCAAACGGGAACTGGGCAACCGCTGGGATTTCAAGAACGTGGAAGCGGATATCGAGAGCGACGACAAGGGCATCACCATCAGTGCCGAGCAGGAATTCCAGCTGGAGCAGCTGATGGACATGCTGCGGATGGCCTTCGCCAAGCGCAACATTGACAGCCGGGCCATTTCCGAAGACGGCGAAAGCAAGTCCGGCAAGCTGGTCAAGCAACACCTGCTGCTGAAGCAGGGCATCGAGACCGACATGGCCAAGAAGATCGTCAAGCTGATCAAGGAAGCCAAGCTGAAGGTTCAGGCCAGCATTCAGGGCGACAAGGTTCGGGTCACCGGCAAGAAACGCGACGACCTGCAAACGGCCATTGCCCTGCTGAAAGAAACCGAGCTGGAGATTCCTCTGCAGTTCAATAATTTCCGCGACTGATCCGGAGGCTGCACCATCGTATCCGGAACCCGCCTGGCGCTGCTCAAAGACGCTCTGTACACCTACACCCGCTGGCAGGTCATTGCGCTGCTGTTTCTCGGGTTCTCCGCAGGCCTGCCGTTTCTGCTGGTGTTCTCCACGCTGAATGCGCGGCTGGCGGATGTGGGGGTTGAAACCGCCACCATCGGTTTCTTCAGCTGGCTGGGGATCACCTATTCCATCAAGGTATTCTGGGCGCCGGTGGTGGACCGGTTGAAGCTGCCTCTGCTGGACCGATTACTGGGTAAGCGTCGCAGCTGGATTCTGCTGGCCCAGGCGGGGATCGCCACCGGGCTTTATCTGATGGCCCAGGTGGATGCAGTCACCGCGCCGCAAACGATGGCCCTGTGCGGCCTGCTGGTGGCCTTTTCCTCCGCCACTCAGGATGTGGCCATTGACGCCTATCGCATCGAGATCGCCGAGGAGCGCCTGCAGGCAGCCCTGGCGGCAACTTACATCTTTGGCTACCGGCTGGCGCTGCTGGTGGCCGGGGCCGGCGCGCTGTACCTGGCGGAATTCTGGTCCTGGCAGGTGTCCTATGAGGTGATGGCGCTGCTGGTGGGCGTCGGCGCCATCACCGTTCTGGTGGTGCGCGAGCCGAGGGTGAATCACTTCGCCGCTGCCCAGGACATCGCCCACAAGATCGAGCACGAAGCCAGCAAGCGCGCGCACCTGAACCCCCGCGGGGCGCGGATGATCGGCTGGTTCTACGCCGCCGTCGCCGGCCCGTTCCTGGATTTCTTCCGGCGCTACAAGGAACTGGCGATCCTGATTCTGGTGATGGTGGCGGTGTACCGCATTTCCGACATTGCCATGGGGGTGATGGCCAACCCCTTCTACCTGGATTTCATGGGCTTCAGCAAAACCCAGGTGGCGGATGTCACCAAGATCTTCGGTTTCTTCATGACCATAGCCGGCTCGCTGGTGGGCGGGGTGATGGTGGTGCGCTACGGCGTGCGCAACATCCTGCTGCTGGGCGCGGTAATGACTGCAGCCACCAACCTGTTGTTTGTGGTGCTGGCCCAGTATCCGCCCAACATCGTGACCCTGGCCGCGGTGGTGAGCGCCGATAACCTCAGCGGCGGCATCGCCAACGTGGCGCTGATCGCCTGGCTCTCCAGTATGACCAGCGCCTCCTTCACTGCGACCCAGTACGCGCTGTTCAGCTCGCTGATGACTCTGCCGGGCAAATTCCTCGGCGGCTTCTCCGGCATCGTGGTGGCGGATTTCGGCTACGCCCAGTTCTTCCTGCTCGCCGGCTTTATGGGGGTGCCCGCAATCTTGCTGGCTATCTTCATGATTCGGCAGGGTTCTCGGCTGGATGCTTTGGCGCCCCGGAATGAGGAAGCGGAGCCTGTACCGGAACCTCGGTGAGTTTGGGGGCTGGCGCGGGGGTGGGGTGTCTTTTGTTCTGGAAAAAGAACTCGCTTTGCTCAGACACCTTTGTTCCAGAACAAAAGACACCCCGCCCCCACGCCGATTCCGGCCTTTGCGAGGGTTGCCGGGAGATGTAGGTCGGATTAGCGAAGCGTAATCCGACAAACCACCCGAACCGATGGGATTAACCATGCCTGAACCCACCAAAGAGCAAAAAATCTGGCAGGTGGTCGCTGCAATACCACCGGGCTCCGTCGCCAGCTACGGTCAGGTCGCCGCCATGGCCGGCCTGGGCCGCCAGGCACGCTTCGTGGGCCGTGCCCTGGGTAAACTGCCGGCCGGCCATTCAATTCCCTGGTTCCGGGTTATCCGCAGCAACGGCCAGATCGCTTTCCCACAAGGCTCGGATTCTTACGAAACGCAAGTGCATCATTTGCGGGAAGAAGGCGTGGAAGTTCTCAACGGTCGAGTTGCCATGCGAAGCTTCCAGTGGCAACCGTGAGGTTGTTTGGGGCTGCAGAGGTGTTGGGTTGTTAGGGCTGTTTTGTCGGATTACGCTTCGCTAATCCGACCTACGGTGGGGGGTATTTTAGCGCAGTGGTAGGTCGGATTAGGCGAAGCCGTAATCCGACACCATAAAGATGCCCCAGCCCACCGCAAACGCCGATTAAAAACAGTAGGTCGGATTAGGTCCCACGGGCCGTAATCCGACAAACAAGGGTCTAAACCATACAAGGACGTATGATGAACTACAGAAGAAGCCGCGTTCCCGGCGGCACCTATTTCTTTACGGTTGTCACTGCTGACCGTGCACCCATTTTCGAATCTCCGGCCCCGATCTCATGCTTGCGGACGTCCTTTCGCTCCGTGTTGCGGCGTTACCCCTTTTCCATTGACGCCATGGTGGTTTTGCCGGATCACATTCATTGTATCTGGACGCTGCCGAGCGAAGATGACGATTACTCACGGCGTTGGCGTTTGATCAAGACCGCATTCACCAAGCGCTTTCAGGATCTACCTGAAACGACAGCTCAGATACCTCAGCCTGTGTGGCAGAAACGGTTCTGGGAGCACACGGTGAGGGACGAGCAGGATTTTGCGAGACACGTTGATTACATCCACTTCAACCCGGTGAAGCATGGCTACGTGTCGCGGGCGGTAGATTGGCCGTATTCCAGTTTTCATCGGTACGTTCGTGAGGGGATGTTGCCCGTGGATTGGGCGGTTGGTGGGGGAGTGTTGGAGGGGGTTGGTCGGGAGTAGAGCGTTGAGGCGGGATTGAGTTGTGTTGGGGGGTGAGTTGGGTTGTCGGATTACGCTTCGCTAATCCGACCTACGGTGGCGGGTATTTTTGCTCAGTAGGCGGAAGGCCATTCAAAGGTCAGATCGGTCACGGGGTGGGGGTACCTTTTCTGCAGGAACAAAGGTGTCTGAGCGCAGCGAGTTCTTTTTCCGAAAGAAAAGGTACCCCCACCCCGGGACCAGCCCCCACACCAAAGGCCAGCCCCCGGTTCAAGAGGGCCGGCCAGGGAGTCTCAACGACTAGAGCCGCAAAGCTCCGTCCACCTCGATCATCCGCCCGGACACATAATCGTTCTCGAAGATAAACGCCGCCGCAGAGGCAATCTCCTCCGGCTTGCCCATGCGCTTGAGCGGGATGCCGGCGGTCATTTTCTCCAGGGCTTCCGGCTTCATGGAGGCCGTCATCTCGGTTTCGATGAAGCCCGGGGCAATGCCCATGCAGCGGATGCCGTAGCGGGCCAGTTCTTTGGCCCAGACCGGAACCAGCGCAGAGACGCCGGCCTTGGCGGCGGAGTAGTTGCTCTGGCCCATGTTGCCGGCGCGGGAGATAGAGGCGATGTTGATGATCGCACCCTGGTCGCCGTTCTTGATCATCTGGGTGGCGGCTTCGCGTCCGCACAGGAACACGCCGGTGAGGTTGACGTCGATCACCGCCTGCCACTGGGCCAGCTCCATGCGCTTTTCGACCTGGCCATCCTTTACCTTGACCATCAGGCCGTCGCGCAGGATGCCGGCGTTGTTCACCAGGCCATTAAGGTGGCCAAAGTCCTTCACAATGGCTTCGAAGGTTTGCTCCACGTCTTCTTCTTTGGCGACGTTGCAGACGTAGCTGCGTGCTTCAACGCCGGCGGCCTTGCAGGCGGCGACGGCTTCGTCCAGCTTTTCCGGCATCAGGTCGATCAGTGCCAGACTGGCGCCCTTGCCAGCGAGGTATTCGGCCATGGCGCGGCCCAGGCCCTGGCCGCCGCCGGTGATTGCAATCACGGAATCTTGAAGTTTCATGTTTTGCCCTAACTAAGTTCTCAGGTGGTTTTACGTTATCTGTGTGTCTGCGTGGTTTTTATGAGGAGGCATTTTGCCCGTTTTCCTGTTTCTTTTCATTATTATGCCCATCGCCGAGATGGCGGTGCTGATCAAGGTCGGCGGTGTCATCGGCGTGTTGAACACCATCGGTCTGGTGTTGCTGACCGCGGTGGTGGGTGCCTGGCTGTTGCGCCAGCAGGGTTTGGCTACGTTGCTGCGGGCGAATCAGCGCCTGAACAGCGGTGAGCTGCCGGCGAAGGAGGTAGCCGAGGGGCTGATCCTGGCGGTGGGCGGCGCGTTGTTGCTGACCCCGGGCTTTATCACCGACACCGTCGGTTTCCTGTGTTTGTTGCCGGGCAGCCGCCATTGGTTCGTTGCTCAGGTGATGAAGCGCATGGTGATGTCAGGTCGGAGTAGCAGCTTTCATTTCCGGGCCGGAGGTGGCCAGGGCCCGTTCGGGGCCGACCCGTTCGGCGGGCAGGAGAGCCCCTTTGGACGGCAGCGGCCCTTCGACCGGGATGCCAACGGCGACATCATCGAAGGCGAGTACCGGGACGAGACCGAGAGTGACCGGGATCGCATCGAAAAAAAGTGAAAATTTTTTGTCTCGGGGTGTTGAAAACGCCTGTGGGCTACCCCAAATAGGACTCACAAGTTCGCTGCAGGCTGATTTCCACTGAAAACAGTTGGTTATCGTGCCGGGCAATTTGTCGGATTACGCTTCGCTGATCCGACCTACATCAACAATGTCATTGCCACATTAATCTGACTATTGGAGAAACCGAGCAATGAAAATTCGTCCGCTACACGATCGTGTCGTCGTACGCCGAAAGGAAGAAGAAGAGAAAACCGCAGGTGGCATCGTGCTGCCGGGTAATGCCAAGGAAAAGCCGTCCCAGGGTGAGGTTCTTGCCGTGGGCAATGGCCGTATCCTCGATAACGGCGAGACCCGTGCGCTGGCGGTCAAGGTGGGTGACACAGTGGTTTTCGGTCAGTACGCCGGTAACACCGTCAAGGTCGACGGCGAAGAGCTCCTGATCATGAGCGAGAACGACATCTACGGCGTGCTTGAGTGATCGCGAAAGCGACCGGCACGAACTCTCATTAATCCGATTGATTCAACGATTTCGGTTTAACGAACAGGAATTGAAGACATGGCAGCAAAAGACGTTAGATTCGGCGACAGCGCCCGCAAGCGCATGGTTGAAGGCGTTAACATCCTGGCAGACGCCGTCAAGGTAACCCTCGGTCCCAAAGGCCGTAACGTGGTTCTGGAGAAGTCCTTCGGCTCCCCCACCGTCACCAAAGACGGTGTGTCTGTGGCCAAGGAAATCGAGCTGAAAGACAAGTTCGAGAACATGGGTGCCCAGATGGTCAAGGAAGTGGCTTCCCAGACCAACGACACCGCCGGTGACGGCACCACCACCGCGACCGTTCTGGCCCAGGCCATCGTTCGCGAAGGCATCAAGGCGGTCACCGCCGGCATGAACCCGATGGACCTGAAGCGTGGCATCGACAAGGCGACCATCGCCGCTGTGGAAGCCATCCGCGATCTGTCCAAGCCGTGCGACGACGACCGCAACATCGCCCAGGTAGGCACCATCTCCGCCAACGGCGATGAAACCATCGGCAAGATCATCGCGGATGCGATGCAGAAAGTCGGCAAGGAAGGCGTGATCACCGTTGAGGAAGGCCGTGGCCTGGAAGACGAGCTGGATGTGGTTGAAGGCATGCAGTTCGATCGCGGTTACCTGAGCCCGTACTTCATCAACAATCAGGACAACATGTCTGCCGAGCTGGAAGACCCGTACATCCTGCTGGTGGACAAGAAGATCTCCAACATCCGCGAACTGCTGCCGGTGCTGGAAGCGGTTGCCAAAGCCGGCAAGCCGCTGCAGATCATTGCCGAAGACATCGAAGGCGAAGCCCTGGCCACGCTGGTAGTGAACAACATGCGTGGTATCGTCAAGGTCAATGCCGTGAAGGCGCCCGGGTTTGGTGACCGTCGCAAGGAAATGCTGCAGGACATCGCCATCCTGACTGGCGGTACTGTGATTTCCGAGGAAGTGGGCCTGACGCTGGAGAACACCACTCTGGACGACCTGGGTACCGCCAAGCGTGTCAACGTGACCAAGGAAAACACCACCCTGATCGGCGGTGCCGGCGCTCAGGCGGATATCGAAGCCCGCGTTGAGCAGATCCGCAAGCAGATCGAAGACAGCAGCTCCGATTACGACAAGGAGAAGCTCCAGGAGCGTGTGGCCAAGCTGGCTGGCGGTGTGGCCGTCATCAAGATCGGCGCCGGTTCTGAAGTGGAAATGAAAGAGAAGAAGGCCCGCGTTGAAGACGCGCTGCACTCTACCCGCGCTGCCGTGGAAGAGGGCATCGTCCCGGGTGGCGGTGTGACCCTGATCCGTGCCATTGCCGCACTGGACAAGGTTGACGCGATCAACGAAGAACAGAAGGCCGGTGTTAACATCCTGCGTCGTGCCATGGAAGCTCCGCTGCGTCAGATCGTGACCAACGCCGGTGGCGAAGCCTCCGTTGTGGTCAACAAGATCCGCGACGGCGAAGGTGCGTTCGGCTACAACGCGGCCACCGAAGCCTACGGCGACATGCTGGAAATGGGTATCCTGGATCCTGCCAAGGTTACCCGTTCTGCCCTGCAGGCGGCTGCTTCCGTTGCATCTCTGATCATCACCACCGAGGCGATGATTGCTGACGAGCCGGAAGACGAGAACGCCGGCGGTGGTATGCCGGATATGGGCGGCATGGGCGGAATGGGAGGCATGGGCGGCATGATGTAAGCCTCCCGATCTTTCCCTCCGCTTGCCGGAGCCCAAAAAACCCGCACACTTTCGTGCGGGTTTTTTTATGCCCTTGTGTATTTGGTTCATGACCTGCCATATTCCCTTTGCTAGACTCGGCAACCGGCTTATTTTGAACGTGTCTCCGAATGACTGACTCCGAACCCAAAGCTTTCCTGCGACCCGGCAAGGTTTTTCTGCTTGTGCTGGCGGGTGTGCTTGTCTATCTGGTGGCGCTGGTGATCTGGGTGCCCGCCGGGTGGCTCTGGCATCACGCGTCCTCCCGGATCACCTTGCCGCAGCAGGTTCAGGTCCGGCAGGTGTCGGGAACGGTGTGGGACGGCGCAGCCGGGGTGGTGGTCGCAGGCTTTCCGGTGCGTGCCAGCTGGGAACTGGGCTGGCCCTCGCTGTCGTCGTTGCAACTTCCGGTTGCACTTCACCTTGCGACGGCAGAATCCTCCGTCAATGGGGATCTCACGGTGGGCTGGCCCGGCGACGCTTACCTTGATGCTAACGGTCGCGTGACCGTGGCCGAGTTTGAGAGCCTGATCCGCGAGAGCGGCGGTGCCATGATTGAAGGCGAGGTACTGATTGACGCACTGCAGGTGCGCTGGGAAGACAACCGGCTGACCAGTGCCAGTGGTTCTGGCCGCTGGGACGGCGGGCAGGTGAGCTGGCCGATGGGCAATCAGACCGGGCAGGCGGAGTTCCCCCCGATGGCGGCGGATCTCGATACCACCGAGGGTGGCTTGTTGCTGGTGGTCCGCGAGCAGGACGGAGACGGCGCGGCAGCCGATGCCACTATTTTGTGGGACGGTATGATGGAACTGCGGGTTTACAAACGGATGGTGGATCTGGCGGATCAGCCCTGGTCCGGGTCTGCCCAGCCCGGAGATGTTATCTTCCGTGTCCGGCAGCCGTTGCTGCCTGGAGGGTTCTGATGGCAGCCTTTTCATTCGGGGCACAGGCCCGCCTTTCCCGCAGGCTTGCGAACGTGCTTCTGGTGGCGCTGGTGCTTTATCTGGGCGTTACGCTGGCTAAAATGACGTGGCTGGTGGCCTGGAACGAACAGCCGGTGGTGGTCAGCCCCGAGGCGGAAGGTGTAAGCCGTGCCGGCGCGCGGGGGGCGTTGTCCACGGCGATCGCCAGCTATGAGTTTTTCGGGCAGCCCCAGGGTGAGAGACGTGTGGCGGAAGCGGTTCGCCGTTCGGCACCGGAAACCGGCCTGCAGTTACGGCTTGAAGGTGTACTGCTGGCGGAGCGCCAGGAAGACTCTGGTGCTATAGTTGCTGGAAGCAACGGTGAAACCGCGCACTATCGTGTCGGTGATACGTTGCCGGGAAATGCCGAGTTGGCGGAAGTGGAAGCCGGGCGTATTCTGATCCGTCGAAGCGGCCGCTACGAGTCTCTTGCCTTCGACGAACAGACCGGCGCAGAGTCACTGGTTGCGGAAGGGGCAGAGGAGGCGTCAGAATCATCGCCCGACGAATTCCTTGCCAGTGCACGGGAGCAGCTCGACAGCGAGGGTGCTGAGGCTCTTGCGACCTACGGCCTGAGCCCGGCGGACGACGGCGCAAGCAGCGGATATGTCTACGATGGTTCCAACGCCATGCTCAATGCCGTTAACCTGAGAGCCGGGGACGTCATCACCGCCATCAACGGGCAACGGCTGGGTGATGTTGAACAGGACAAGACGTTGCTCGAAAGCTGGCGGTCGGAATCCCAGCTGGAGATTGAAATTGAACGGGACGGGAGCACCCTGACCGTAAGCTATGCCATACCCGAGCAGTGGCGCTGACCGGGTTCATCGATAACAGGACGAAATCGCCAGATGTATAACCACAAAACAAATCTGTTGCGGGCCATAGCGTTGGTCCTTCTGCTGCCACTGATGTCGGTCGCTTACGGGCAGGACGAAACCTGGCGACTGAACCTGAAAGACGCGGATATCCGGGCCTTTGTGACCCAGGTTGCCGATATCACCGGGTACAGTTTTGTGGTGGATCCCCGGGTCAAGGGCAAGGTTACCGTGCTCTCCAGTGCGCCTATGAACAAGGACGAGATCTACGACCTGTTCCTGGCGGTGCTGCAGGTCCACGGCTTTACCGCAATACCGGGGGAAGAGGTGATCAAGGTGGTTCAGCAGGTGGACGCCAAGCAGTCCGCTGAATCCCTCGACCGGTTTGCCGAAACGCCCTCGGAGCAGCTGATCACCCGGGTGATTCAGATCGATAACGCCAACGCGCTGGAGCTGGTGCCCATTCTGCGGCCTCTGGTTGCCAAGTACGGGCACCTGGCCGGCGTCGCCGCCGCCAACGCACTGATCGTCAGTGATCACTCTTCCAATATCCGCCGCATTGAGCAGATTGTCCGTGAGCTCGATAGTCCGTCCAAGTACGAAGTTGAGGTGATCCAGCTGGATGAGGCCTGGGTGGGTGACATGGTCGATCTGCTGCAGGAACTGGCGCCCGACGAGCTTGGGAAATCTGGTGGCGAAAATGCGGCCCGCAAGTACAGCGTCACGGCGGATGAGCGCAGCAACCGGTTGATTCTGCGCGGTGATGAGACCTTCCGCGACAAGATGCGTAGCCTTATCAGCAAGCTCGATCAGCCTTCTGCCTCTGGTGGCACCACCAAGGTGATTCGTCTCAAACACGCTAACGCCAAGGATCTCAGCGAGCTGCTCAGTGGTGTGATGGGGGAACTGGTTGAGGAAGCCAGTGGTGGCAATGGCTCCGGCGGAAACGGTGGTCGTAATACCACCTTCTCGGTATTCGCGGACGAAGGGCTGAACGCACTGGTCGTGCGCGGCGAACCTTCACTGATGCAGGAAGCCGAAGAGATTGTGAACCAGCTCGATATTCGTCGTGCGCAGGTGCTGATTGAAGCCGCGATTGTCGAAATCAGCGATGAACTTGGCCAGGATCTGGGGGTTCAGGTTGCCGTGGGTGATGAATCCGGCGAATCAACACCGATAGCCGGTACCAACTTCGGCAACGTCGGTCGCAGTCTCGGGGACGTGCTCAGCGCCATCTTGACGGAATCGGCCATTACCCCGGCTGTCGGCGGTGTGACCGTTGGGGCCGGCCAACGTGACGAGGACGGCCTCAGCTGGGGCGTGCTGTTGCAGGCGTTGTCCAGTTCTGCGGCGGCGAATCTGTTGTCCACCCCGAGCATTCTCACCCTGGATAACCAGGAATCCGAGATCATCGTGGGGCAGAACGTGCCCTTCCGTACCGGTGAGTCCACGGTTACCGGTGATGGCACCACAAACCCGTTCACAACCATCGAACGCCGGGATATCGGTCTGACGCTGAAGGTGACACCCACCATCAGTGCCGATGGTCTGGTGCGCCTGGTGGTGGAGCAGACCACCGAAAACATAGCCGACAGCGTGGAAAACGCCTCGGACATCATCACCAACAAGCGTGAGATCAAGACCACCGTGCTGGCCGATGACGGCGAAACCATTGTTCTGGGTGGCCTGACCCGGGACGACCTGCAGATCAGCCGCAGCAAGGTGCCTCTGCTGGGCGACATCCCGGTACTGGGGCGGTTGTTCTCGTCGGAGTCCGAGCGTCGCGTCAAGCGTAACCTGCTGGTCTTCCTGCGGCCCAAGATCATGCTCGGCAAGGGCGATGCTATCGCCATGACCAATGAGAAATACGATGGTCTGTGGGAGATCAATCTTGGCGTGCGCAAAAAGCTGGGGCTGCCGGAGCCGACCGAGCGTCCCGACATCGAAACCCTGTTCACGCCGGGAGCAGAGCGGATCCAGTAATCAGGCGGTCAGTGGCGGCATCGGGCAGTCCAGCTGGTCCGCCACCAGTCTCATCAGTTCGTATTCGTTGGGGTCGACCTTGCCGTCGTGGGTCACGCAGTGGCCACAGGCATCGATGATGGCCGGTTTAAGCAGCGGCGATAACCGGTTCAGTGTGCGCAGGGCCCCCTGCAATTCCTTGAGAGAAACCCGCGGTATCAGCGAGCCGACCTGTTGCGGCGGGATAAAACCGGCCATCGCCTGCTGATACAGGGTCTCCGCCTCTGCCGCATCGCCTGAGCCTGCGCGGGCCAGCAGGCTCAGCAGCTGTTGCAGGGACGGCATCACCTCGTGGTAGCGGCGATAGGCCACCGGTACAACCCGGGCTGACTCCGGCGCCAGATGCCGTTCCAGAAAGCTGCTCATGGCCAGTTCGAACAGGGTGACCTTGCGGTCCGCCCGGATAAGCTCCGCTACCGCCCGTTGCAGTCCGTCCCGCTCCTCCGGATCCAGTTTGCGCAGCGCCGGCATGGCCAGCTCCAGCGCGGGAAAGCGCAGGACTGAGCCGGTTTGATCCAGAGTGGGCCGGAACTTGTCGATAAGATCCGCCTGGGGCCCGAGCAGGGGGTGTGCCCCAATCCGCGCCAGGGCCGCCTCCTGCCGGGAAGGGGGCAGGGCGTGGGTCAGCAGGGCGTAACACAGCTGTACGGCGCCAGCCCGGGTATAGAGCAGGCTGCGGAAGGTGGCGGGCATCTTCGCCAGCACAGACACCGCGTACGCTTCCCCGGCTTCCGACACCTGGCCGACACTGTCGGAGAAACACTGGGCGGCTGCACCGGCAAACGCCGATGACTGCGCGCCGCCGGCACCGAATGCCCGGGTTTGCCGCGGCTCGGCCCGCTGGACATGCGCTTCGGTGTCCCTCAGGCGGCTGCGTAAGCGCGCCAGCATGCCGGGAGCAATGGCGTTGATCCGCTCGTCGACCGGTGGGTGGGAAGCCAGCAGGGACGACAGCCTCATGCGTGCGCTTTCCCCGAAACACATGTGGTTCATGTCGCTGGCGTGACTGGTGGTGTCGAGGTAGCCGCCCTTGAGGCCGATCTTGAACAGGGCGCCGGCGATGCCCTCGGGGTTGCGGGTGAACTGTACCGAAGAGGCATCGGCAAGGGTTTCCCGTTGCCGGGATACCGCCGCCTGGATCAGACGGCCGAAAAATACCCCGATGTAGCCGATGATCCAGAGCGCCAGTCCGATCACCCCCATCAACGCCTGGGCGCGGCCGTCGCGGGAGGAGCGTGAGGATCGGTACGAGCGATGAAACGACGCACGCACCAGGAAGCCACCGATCTGGCCGAGCATGAGGATGCCGGCAAGAATGGCGATCAGGCGAACGTTCAGCCGCATGTCGCCATTGAGGATATGGCTGAATTCGTGCGCTACCACGCCCTGGAGCTCGTCCCGGGTAAGTTGAGTCAGTGCGCCGTGGGTCACCACCATTACCGCTTCACCGGGCGTGTAGCCGGCGACAAAGGCGTTGATGCCGGTTTCCTGATCCATGACATACAGCCGGGGTACGGTCACGCCACTGGCAATGGCCATTTCTTCGACGATATTGCGCAGTTTGCGCTCGTCCCCATCGCGCGTGTCGGGGTCGATCTCCCGCGCGCCAACCATTTTTGCCACGCGCTCACCGCCGCCGGCCAGATCGACCCAGCGTACCAGGGACCCCAGGCCAATCAGCAGGACCACCGCAGCTGCTGTGATCGCGCCGTGCTGGCTCACCAGCCAGTGGTGAAAGGCCAGCCCCGACGTCTCGCTGCGGGTCACAAAATACCCCACCACACAGACCGCGAGGGTGATCAGCGTAACAGCCGCCAGGAACAGCGCAACAAGGACCGCGGTGTTACGACGGGCGCTGGCCTGGCGCTCAAAAAAACCGGGGTGAGCCATGTTGTGCAGCCTCAGAACGCGACTTTCGGCGCCTGGCGGGCCTCGGGGGACTCCAGTTCAAGCTGGGCGGTCGGTTTGAAGGCAAACAGGCCGGCCACCACATTGTTGGGGAACTGCTCGCGGAAAATGTTATAGCCCATCACGCCGTCGTTGTAGGCCTGGCGCGCAAAGGCGACGCGGTTCTCGGTACTGGACAGCTCTTCCATCAGTTGCTGGACGGTTTCGTTCGCCTTCAGGTCCGGGTAGTTCTCGGCCACTGCATAAAAATTGGCCAGCGCCTTGGTAAGCAGGTTTTCCGCCGAACCCAGGCGTTGCATCTTCGTGCCTTCCCCGGGATCGCGGGCGGCATCTTTCTGAGCGCTGACGGCGTTGTTACGGGCTTCCATGACGGCGGTCAGGGTGTTGCTCTCGTGGGCCATGTAAGCCTTGGTGGATTCCACCAGGTTCGGTATCAGGTCGTGGCGGCGCTGAAGCTGCACATCAATCTGGGCAAAGCCGTTGCGGAACTGGTTGCGCAGAGACACCAGCCGGTTATAGATGTAGACGATGTAGAAGGCAGCAACCGCAATGACGGCGATACCGATGAGGGTGGTTCCCATGGCGACTCCTTAAACGGAATGGGGTAAGCCGGACGCGGGTGTCCGGTGATCAGTGGTCAGGCGTTATTCTCAACTAATTTCTGGTGAAAGCCAGCTACAAAGGTCTCAAAATCGCGGGGCAGCAGTGGTTTACTGAAGAAATAGCCCTGTGCCAGCTTGCAGCCGCGCTGGGTCAGGTAATACTCCTGCTCGGCGGTTTCCACGCCCTCGGCGACAACCGAAAGGTTCAGGCTCTTACCCAGATCAATGATGGTGTTGGCAATGCGTGTGTCTTCCTCGTTCACCAGCAGATCACGTATAAACTGCTTGTCGATCTTCAGGTGTTGCACCGGCATCCGCTTGAGGTAGGTCAGTGAGGAGTACCCGGTGCCGAAATCGTCGACGGCAATACTGATGCCGGCTTTGTCCAGCCGGTGAAGTTTGGCAACCGCGTCCTCGAGGTTGGTCATGAAGCTGGTTTCGGTCACTTCCAGTTCCAGGCGGCCGGCCGGAATTTGATGCCGTTTCAGGGTGCTCAGAATGTCGTCGACGATGTTGGCCTGGCGGAGCTGAACCGCCGAGAGGTTGACCGCGATGCGCAACGGCATGCCTTCCTCGGCCCAGCGTGCGGCCTGCCAGCAGGCCTGGTCCAGCACCCACTGGCCGATGTCGACGATGGTGCCATTCACTTCGGCAATGGGGATGAAGTCGTCGGGAGGTACCAGGCCCTTCTCCGGGTGCTCCCAGCGAATCAGTGCTTCTGCGCCAATGATACGGCGGGTTTCCAGGTTAATCTGGGGCTGGTAGACCAGGTGGAACTGATGATTAGCCAGCGCTTGGGACAGATCCTTTTCTAGCTGCTTACGTTGACGGATCTCCTGATCGATACTGGCGACATAGAACTGGAAATGATTGTGACCGTTCTGTTTGGCCAGCGCCATGGTCTGTTCCGCACTTTGCAGCAGGCGGTCGGGCTTGGCGGCGTCGCCGGGGAACAAGGCAATGCCGAGGGTTGCCGTCATGGTGATATTCTGGTCATCGAAGACAATGGGCTGGCTTACGCACGCGAGGATCCGGTCGGCGGTGTCGGCGGCCTGGAATCCGTCCCGCAGCCCTTTTTCAACGATGGCGAACTGGTCGCTGCCCAGGCGGGAGACGGTGAAGCGGTTGCTGCCCAGTTTCTGGGTCAGGCGGTCGGCCACCGTCTGTAGCAATACATCACCGGTGCGGAAACCGCATTGCTCGTTCACCGATTTGAAATCGTCAATACCGCACACCGTCAACGATAGAACCGACTTGCGCTCGCCGGCCTCAAGAATGTCCGACTGCAGCATTTCCATGAAGGTGTCGCGGCTGGGCAGGCCGGTCAGCTGATCATACCGTGCCAGGCGATTGACGCGATCCTCGGCTTCGCGATGCCGTTTCTGGGTGTCGCCAATGGCGACCAGAAGATTGTTGGTGGCGTTGACCCAAAGCCCGAGTTCGTCGGTCTGGTGGCCGGGCGGCAGGGTTACCAGGCGATCGTCGGGCTGCTCCGGATCGACCTGCTTGACCGAATGCACAATGCGTAACAGCGGGCGTGTCAGCAACAGGTGGAAAACTACAAACAGGGCCATGCCCAGAATGACGGCCGAGGCGATGCCCGAGGCGAAGGTGATCGAGGCCCGTTCCAGCCAGGTGCCGGCGGCGTAGGCAGTGTCGTAATGAATTTCCAGGTAGCCGTAAACCGTTGACGGGTTGCCGGGCCGTGACAGGGCTTCCCGGTATTGTCGTTCCGCGTCGAAGATGGGATCGGTAATCGGTCGGAACGCGTTTCTCTCCAGAGGGCGGTTGCCGTTGCCCAGTGGTTCGCCATCGGGGTGAGTGATCCGGGCCATGCGAATGGCTTCCTGAGCGAACAGGCCATCAACCACTTGCTGTGCCAGTTCGCTATCAATGCTGAACACCGACTGGGTAGCGGCATCCCGGACCAGGGCAATGGTCTGGAGTGCCTGTTCATCGACAGAGCGGGACACCCGACCGGCATCGAGAGCAACCTGAATGGCACTGATGACAATTCCGCTAATCAGCGCGACGCCCAATACCCAGCGCAATACCCGGTAACTCAGGCGATGTTCTACCTCAAAGGTGTTCTGCATGAAGGCTCGATCTGATCCGTTACGACTGATTCTGACCCGAGGAAATCGGGGCGGTTTCGGGCCGGAAGCTGATGTTTGTTATTCAGTATGGTTCAGTTTTCCGTTGCTGTACTCAGTATCGTCAATTTTTTCAGAGTTTTCAGGGCGCAGGTGTATCAATTTGTAAGGATTTTGTAGGTCAGACACGAAAACGCCCGCATCAGTGCGGGCGTTTTCGTCGGCAGGGCAGGCCCTGCGCGGCTTTACGATCCGGATCAGGCCAGATTTTCGTTTACGAAATCCCAGTTGACCAGCTTCCAGAATGCTTCCAGGTAGTTCGGACGGGAGTTGCGGTAATCGATGTAGTACGCGTGCTCCCAGACGTCCACGGTCAGCACCGGCTTGTCGGCACCGGTCAGTGGCGTTTCGGCATTGCTGGTGTTGGCGATGGCGACGCTGCCGTCCGCCTTTTTCACCAGCCAGGTCCAGCCGGAACCGAAGTTGTTGGCGGCCTTGTCATTGAATTCTTTCTTGAATTCGTCGAAGGAGCCAAAGGCTTTCTCGATGGCGTCTTTCGCAGCACCGGTCGGCTCGCCGCCACCATTCGGGCTCAGGCAGTGCCAGTAGAAGGTGTGGTTCCAGACCTGCGCGGCGTTGTTGAACAGCGGGCCGCTGGCGCTCTTGATAATGTCTTCGAGCGACTTGTTGGCGTTGTCCGTACCTTCAACCAGGCCGTTGAGCTTGGTTACGTAGGTGTTGTGGTGCTTGCCGTAATGGTACTCAAGGGTTTCCTGAGAGATGTGCGGTTCCAGTGCGTTTTTTTCGTAAGGCAGTGCGGGAAGTTCAAATGCCATGAGGTCGTTCTCCCTGTCTCTCTGTTTATGTTGATGTTCGTAAACCCAATATAAGGGCGCTTTGAGCTATATCAACCCTTTGGTGTTAAAGAACTTTTAAACTCGGGACTGCCGGGCAGAAACTGGGCGCAATTCTTGACCCGCCACACCAGTTCTTCATAACTGTCAGCCAGAATGTTCACGTGCCCGAGCTTGCGGCCCGGGCGCTCCCCTTTATTATAGAGGTGAACATGAGCGTAGGGCAGTTCCAGCATCCGTTCAATGTCTCCGTGCTCGCCGATGATGTTGATCATGCAGCTGACCCCCCGGGGCGCGACGTTGCCCAATGCATGACCGCTCACCGCGCGGATGTGGTTCTCGAACTGGCTGGTCATGGCCCCTTCGATGGTCCAGTGCCCTGAGTTGTGGACGCGCGGCGCCATTTCGTTGGCAACCACCCCCTCTGCGGTTTCGAACAGTTCGAGAGTCAATACGCCGACATAGTCCAGTTCGTTCAACAGCGCCTTGATGTAGCGCTCGGCATCGTCCTGAACGTGCTTCTCCAGTCCCGGCGCAGGGGCAATGGAATACCGCAGGATGCCGTCGTGGTGGGTGTTTTCGGCAATCGGGTAGAACGCGAGGGCGCCGTCTTCGCCGCGTACGGCGATGATCGAGACTTCCCGGCGGAAGTCGACAAACTTTTCCACGATCAGTCGGGGATGCCCGATGCTGTTCCAGGCCGCTTCGGCCTCTTCCGGGCTTTTCAAAACGGCCTGGCCTTTACCGTCGTAGCCTTCGGTGTTGGACTTGGCCACCACCGGACAACCGAGCTCTGCGGCGGCCGCCTTCAGGGACTCGGGACTGTCGGCGATCTTCCACTCGGGGGTGGGAATGCCGAGCTGGCCAAACAGGGTCTTCTCGGCTTCGCGGTTCTGGCAGACCTGCAGTGCGCGGGGGCAGGGGTGTACGGGTTTGTGGGCGGCAATTTTCTCGGCCACCTCTACCGGCAGATGCTCGAATTCGTAGGTGACCCGATCAACGCGGGAGAGAAAATCCTCCAGATACTCGCCCTCGCGGTCGATGATGACTTCGCCCAGGCCGGCGCTGGGGCTGCCGGACATGTCGTAGAAAACAAAGGTCTTGGCCAGCGGGTATCCGGCCAGGGCCAGCATTCTGCCGAGTTGGCCGGCGCCCAGTACACCAATTCTCATTTGTGTTCTCCTGCCTTTGTTTGGCTTCTTTCTAAGGGGTGGGAGCGGGGAGGGGAGGCCTTTCTGAAAAACTCCGCTTTAACTCGCTGTGCTCAGACAGGCGGTGTGTTTCAGAAAGGCCTCGCCTCCCCACTCAGCAGGCTATTGTATCAGAACCAACGTCCATTCTAATTTGATCAACCTGCGCCATGCGTTCGGGAAGCGCACATGGATGTGCTCGTAGCGTATTTTGGACAGAAAGTCCCGAACGCTTCTTCCTCCCAGAGCAAATGCTATTGGTCGGAGGGGTCCGGATTGTCCAGAATGGTCTGGGTCTGAGTCTCTCTGAAAGCATCAACGGCTTTGCGCACGTCATCACTGAACGTGCCGATAATCTGCGCAGCCAGCAGGCCGGCGTTGGTGGCGCCTGCTTTGCCGATGGCCAGTGTGCCCACTGCAATGCCGCCGGGCATCTGTACGATGGACAACAGGGAATCGAGACCGTTCAGGGCCTTGGACTGAACCGGAACGCCGAGCACCGGCAATGAGGTCTGTGAGGCCACCATGCCCGGCAGGTGCGCCGCGCCACCGGCACCGGCGATGATCACTTTCAGGCCGCGCTCAGACGCGGTTTTCGCGTACTCGAACAGCAGGTCCGGTGTGCGGTGGGCGGAAACAACTCTGGTTTCATAAGCGACGCCGAGCTGATCCAGCATATTGGCGGCGTGTTCCATGGTGGGCCAGTCGGATTTGGAGCCCATGATGAGGCCTACAAGCGGCTGCATATGCAACAGTCCTGTGATAATTGGAAAGCCGGGCATTGTATGTTTTGCCTACTTACCATGCAAACCAATGCATCGCTGAGGGCCCCGCATTTCATTGATCCGCTCAGTGCGGGTATTATCGGGCCTTATAAACTGAACCGTCCATATTCCGGGAGTAGTAATGGAACCGATCCGTCCAGATGACGATGAGCTGAGAGCCGAACCCCGTACCGGCAGTGCCTCGAAAACACCGGAAGCTACCGACAAGCATGCCGGTAAAAAGCTCGAGGGTGGTGGCAAGGGCGCCGCGCCCACCGCGAAAGCGGCGAAATCCGCCGGCGGCGGTAGTGGTCGGGGTGGTCATTGGGGCGTCTGGTTGGCGCTGATCGCGGTTGCCGTGGCCGCCGCCGGGGGCTGGTTCAGCCAGGCCCAACAGATTGAGGCGCTGGAAAGCCAGCTTGAGGAGGCGGATTACTGGGCGCGGCAGAGTAAGCTGGCGCTGGCCAGGTTCGAGGGGGATTTGTCGGAGACCGGTGAAAACCTGGAAGAGCGGGGTAAGACCCTCGAGCAGAAACTGGCGGATCAGGATGATCGGCTGGATACCGCTGACAGTGAAATCCGCAAACTGTGGGCGATTGCGAATGAACGCAACAAAAAGCGGCTGAATGACCATGAGGCGCGCCTGGAATCGTTGGCCGGTGACCTCCAGGCCGGCGGCGAAGCCCGCGAGCAACTGGCTGCCTCGGTGGACACCCTGGAGTCTTCCTTCTCCGATGAGTTGGCGGCCCTGCGCGAGGAGTTGAGTCAGCAGATTGCCACTCTGGAGGAGTCCTCAGAGCAAACGGACGAGCGCCTGACCGAGCTGGACTCCGCCATGGACGGTGTTGATCAGCTGGTGGATCAACGCATTCAGCGTTTCGAGCGGGAACAGAAGTTGGGAATTGATGGTCTCGAAGGCCGGATTGCGTCTCTGGAGCGCTCCATGGAGGATGTGGCCGATGGCTCGTCGGTCAGTTCGGTTCGTTCCGAGTTGCGCAGTCTGAAACAAACCGTGGAGTCAATTGACGCGTCGCGGGCGCAGTTAACGTCACGTCTGGTTCGGCTGTCGGAGCAGGTGGACAGTTTGCGCAGCCAGGCGGCCCGTTAGTCTGGGCCGGGTGCAGCTCCGGGGTGTGGGAGTGTCCTCGCTCCGGCATCGGGCAGGTGGTTTGTAACAGTTTGTATTCATCTCTTGCGGTAGCTCTCAGTTCTGCGGTTTTGCAGTTGTTATGATCGGGCAACCCGCAAAAGGATGAAGAGTGAACAACAATGAAAACCCGACTGCCTTCTGCTTTCCGCCGTTTCTTGCGAGCGTCTTTTCCCGGAGCCTGTCGCTCACTGCGGTTCCCGCTGGCCGTTCTGTCGATCGTGGTCCTGACCTCTGGCTGCACCGTGTATCAATCGATCGGCAAAAGCGTGGGCTCGTTTCTGCACCCGGTTTCCGGTCACGATTTCGTTCATATCGACAATGACCAGTGGAATCAGAAAAATGCCCTGATCTATTTTTACCGCACTCATTCCCAGTGGGCGGCGGACGAGATCGAGGCGCCAAGTGTCTATATCGATGACAAGCACTACTTCAATATCCGCAACGACAGCTTCACCTGGCTAGAAGTCAGTCCGGGGGAGCGCCACATTGCCATGCGCCGCCCCCTGCTCGGACTGGAGGGACTGAACTCTTTCAGTCTCAGCCTGATCGCCGACGCCACCTTGCAGGTTGAGGCAGGGCGTATCTATTACCTGCGTTATAATGAACTGTCGACGCCGGATCAGCCTCATCCCGAGCTCGACCCGGAGCACGCTCTGGCCCAGGGAGACCTGCAGCTGGTAACGCGGCAATACGCCATGCAGGCCGAGGAACTGGTATCCACCCGCTTTCTCAACAGCGACCTGCTGGCACCAAACCATGCCGCCGTCTCCATTGCCGAAGTGAACGAGGATTTCGACTACGTGCGGAAAATGGAGCTGCTCGAGGAAGAGCGCGAGCTGGAAATCGAACGGCTGAAAGCAGAGGGCAAATACGATTCGCCTTCCTGGTTCTGGCCCTTCGGGGGCGGGCCTTCGGTGCCCCTGGAAACGGATCAACAGATCCGTCAACTGGAAAAAGAGTACGCCGCGATTGAAAACGAGCGCCAGCGCCGGGCCGAAGCCGAGGGCTCGGATGGGTGGTGGATTTTCTGACCGCAGCCATTGGCTGAAACGACACAGTGTGTGATCGCGATCACAATTGTCGGATTCGGGTAGGGTTACTACACTGTGTCTGGTGACGTTACACAGGGTAAACAGTATGTCGTTCAAGGACTCGTTGCGGCAGACATTGCAGGCGCTGAAGCGCCGCATGGACCACGTTAACTGCTCTCTTGCCGAGAGGGCACTGCCGGGGGACCGCAAGCTCAGGGTCAGCGAATTATCGCTGCAGAAGAAAGCGCAGGATGCCGGTCAGAAGGGGCCGCTGCTGAAAGTGGTGGAAGGCGAGAAAAAAACCGGGCGGGCCTCCTGAGGTTTGGTTAAAAAATGCCCGCTTTTTAAGCGTTTGCCGCTTTTTTCAGAAAATTTCCGGAAAACGTTTGACACCGTCGGACAAATGCTTAAAATGCGCGTCTCACTTGGTTGAGACAGCAACACTGACTTAACGAATCGCGAAAGCGGCAAGTGAGATGAAAGTGTGAAAGTTGGGTGGTTAGCTCAGCTGGGAGAGCATCGCCCTTACAAGGCGAGGGTCACTGGTTCGATCCCAGTACCACCCACCATCTTTCACCAGGCATCACCGGATCACCCCATCCGGTTTCAGGTTTCGGCTTTACAGGCTCCAGGGCCAAAGGTTGAAATTGATGCGGAGCGGTAGTTCAGTTGGTTAGAATACCGGCCTGTCACGCCGGGGGTCGCGGGTTCGAGTCCCGTCCGCTCCGCCATTTATTCCCGGGTGGTTAGCTCAGCTGGGAGAGCATCGCCCTTACAAGGCGAGGGTCACTGGTTCGATCCCAGTACCACCCACCATTTTTCCCCGATGTTATCGCCATCACCGAGCCACCAGGCCGTCGGTGCTTTCGTGTGTCTGAATGGCTGCTTTGTTGGAATGCGCCTGCGGCTCATCCAGCCTGCGATAATGCTCGAGATGTAGGTCGGATTAGGCAAAGCCGTAATCCGACACCCTCTGCTTCCTCGTTATTTCCCAATCAACGACTGCCCACAGACCCTTACCACGTTGCCATTAACGCCGCTCGACCCCGGGTTGCAGTACCAGGCGATCGCTTCCGCCACGTCCACCGGCTGGCCGCCCTGGGACAGGCTGTTCATGCGCCGCCCGGCTTCGCGGATGGTCATGGGCATGGCGGCGGTCATCTGTGTCTCGATGAACCCGGGGGCAATGGCGTTGATGGTGATGCCGTTCTTGAGCTGTTTTGCCATCGCCTCCACGTAACCGATCACGCCGGATTTCGCGCAGGAATAGTTGGTCTGGCCGAAATTACCGGCGATACCGCTGATGGATGAAATACACACGATGCGGCCGTTCTCCCGCAGCAATTCCCGGTGCATCAGTTCCTCGTCAATCAGCTCCTCGGCGGTCAGGTTCACCGCAATGGTCATATCCCAGAAGTGCTCCGGCATATTGCCCAGGGTCTTGTCGCGGGTGATGCCAGCGTTGTGGATAACCAGATCGATGCCGCCAAAGTGCTCCTCCACAAAATCTGCAATCAGCTTGGGCGCCGCAGCGTCTGTGATATCGCAGGCCAGCGCCTTGCCCTTGATGGCATCGGTGACCTTCTGCAGTTCTTCCATCGCTGGCGGAATGTCGAGGCCGATAACGGTGGCGCCATCGCGAGCCAGGGTGTCCGCAATGGAGGCGCCGATACCGCGGGAAGCGCCGGTGACCAGGGCAACCTTGCCGGAGAGCGGCGCGACCGGGTTGGTGGCCGGCGATGCCGCACCCTTGCCAATTCGGGCAACCTGACCGGATACGTAAGCAGAGCGGGGCGACAGGAAAAAGCGAATGCTCGAATCCAGCTGCTTGTCGGCACCCGGCGCCATCCACAGCAGGTTGGCGGTGGCGCCTTTCTTTCCGATCTCCTTGCCGACGGCCCGGACAAACCCTTCCAGCGCCTGCTGTGAAGCGGCCTGAGCCGGCTTGCGGCAGGTCGCCGGGTCCTGGCCGATCACCAGTACGCGGGCGTTCCCCCCGAGCTTTTTGATGGTCGGATGGAAGAAATCGTACATGGCCCGCAGATCGGTGGTGTCTTTCATGCCGGTGGCGTCAAACACCAGCGCGGAGAATTTCTGACTGATCTCGCCGGCGAGCGACAGGGGCTGCGCCTTGTTGCCAGCTTTTGCGGAATCCTTCAGAGTATCCGTGCCGTCTGCGTGATGTACTTTTGCTGCACTGGCGCCCAGCACGCTGCCGATGGACGCAATGGCTTTGGCACCCGTTGCGGCACCGACCAGGACGTCGCCTTCGATGAACGGCTGGTCAGAGCGCTTCCAGCGTGTCAGTGCGACAGGGGAGGGCAGGCCGAGGGTCTGGGCAGTGGTTTTGCCCACCGGCGTGTTGACAAATTTGAGGTAGAGGTCAGACATACGAGCTTCCTTGTAGTGTGTTTAACGGTTGCGAATTGCCGTACAGATTAAGGATTCAGGCTGCATTTGGATTGACTCAATGCCTTCACCGGGGTGTCAGGCATGCCAATGAGCCAGAAGCCGTTGGCGCTAGACTGCTCCGCAATGGATACATACGTTAATACAGGATCACATCATGGCACAGGCTCAGAAAACCGCACAGAAGAAAGCGACCACCACACGCGCCAAAGGGAAGGCAGCCGCGTTTCCGGCTGTACGCCGCGTTGCAATCATCGGCGGTAACCGGGTTCCCTTTGCCCGCTCGAACACTGCCTACAGCAAGATCAGCAACCAGGAATTGCTTACGTCCACCCTGCGTGGTCTGGTGGATCGTTTTGGCCTTCAGGGCCAGCGCATGGGCGATGTAGTTGCCGGCGCGGTAATCAAGCATTCCAGGGATTTTAACCTGACCCGGGAGTCTGTGCTGAGCTCTGGCCTTGCGCCGGAAACGCCGGCGTACGATATCCAGCAGGCCTGTGGAACGGGCCTGGAGGCCGCCATTCTGGTCGCCAACAAGATTGCGCTGGGTCAGATCGAATGTGGTATTGCCGGCGGTACCGATACCACCTCCGATGCGCCCATTGGCGTCGGTGAGGGGCTGCGCGAGATCCTGCTGGATCTGAACCGCGCCAAGACCACCGGCGAGCGCCTGAAGATTCTGGGCCGCTTCCGCCCCGGGCACCTGGTTCCGGAGATCCCGGAAAATGGTGAGCCGCGTACCGGTATGTCCATGGGCGATCACTGCCAGGTTACCGCTCACGAGTGGAAAATCCCCCGCGACGAGCAGGATCAGTTGGCGTTCGAGAGTCACCAGAAACTGGCCAAAGCCTACGACGAAGGCTTTTTTGATGATCTGATCACGCCGCTGGCAGGCCTCGACAAGGACAACATCCTGCGCCCGGACACCACGCTGGAAAAACTGGCGACACTCAGGCCCTGTTTTGACCGCGAAAACGGCACCATGACAGCAGCCAACAGCACCGCCCTGACCGATGGTGCGTCCTGCGTGCTGATGGCCAGCGAAGAGTGGGCGAAAGAACACAACCTGGAAGTGCAGGCGTATCTGACCTTCTCGGAAGTGGCTGCGGTGGATTTTGTGGAGAAGAAGGAAGGCCTGTTGATGGCGCCCGCCTACGCGGTTCCGCGGATGCTGGAGAAAGCCGGCCTGACGCTGCAGGATTTTGATTTCTATGAGATCCATGAGGCGTTTGCAGCGCAGGTATTGTCAACCCTGAAAGCCTGGGAAGACCCGGTTTTCTGCAAGGAACGCCTGGGCCTGGACAAGCCGCTGGGCAGCATTGATCGCAGCAAAATGAACATCAAGGGCAGCAGTCTGGCGACCGGCCACCCGTTTGCGGCGACCGGCGGGCGCATTGTCGCTACGCTGGCCAAGTTGCTGGAGCAGAAAGGCAGCGGCCGCGGGCTGATCTCCATATGCGCTGCGGGCGGCCAGGGCGTGACCGCGATACTGGAGCGGTGAGTTTGCAGAAAACTTGCGGTTTCCTTTGACAGACGCGGATTCGACCCTTATCATGCGCACCTCGTTGATCGGGGGTTCCCCGGTAAACAACCAGTTTGATGCGGGGTGGAGCAGTCTGGTAGCTCGTCGGGCTCATAACCCGAAGGTCGTTGGTTCGAATCCAGCCCCCGCTACCATATAAAAGAAAGGCAGATCAGTTAGTTACTGGTCTGCCTTTTTTGCGTTTGGGACAGCCAAATTTCCCTGTGACGTATATGTGACACATATGTGCCAATCCCTGTGACATCCTATTTTGATGGTTGGGTGAGATTGACCTTAAGTCTTTCTATGTCACACGCCAAATAACCCCTCAGCGGACGACTCGGTCACCTCTCATTTAGCAATCCCCTCCCTGGAATTACCCCGACTATCTTTAATTGCTACCTATTGGTCTTCCTGAAACTCCAGCAGATCGCTGACCTCACATTTGAATAATTTGCAGAGTTTGTCCAGCGCATCAAGATCGATCCGTTGAGCGGTCTCTTTGTACAGCAGAGTCACCGTGTTGCGGTTCAGGCCGGTCTCTCGCGCCACATCCACGATCTTCATTTTGTGCTCGCCCATAATGCGGGCCAGGTGGCATCGAATCATCTCTAATTTATCCTTAATGAAAAAATATCATCCAGGATGACAAAAAGCGCTTGCAAATGTTCTTTTGTTGCATAAAATGTCATTTAGGATGGCATTCTGATATAGGGAATGTCTTTTGTTGATCTAGCGTATCGCAACAGAAGGAATTTTTCGATGGAAAACTCTTACACCTATCTGACCACTGAAGAACTGGCTGGTCGAATCAAATATGACTGCCGGACCATTCGCCAGTGTCTGAAAGACACGGTTCTCATCGAGGGCAAGCACTACATCAAGCCGTTCGGCCGCCGCAAGATTCTTTTTCTTTGGGAGGAAGTTGAAAAGGAAATGTTAGACGGTGCCCGGGAGCATGAGCTTTTGGCAATTCCTATGGCGAATGGGGTGGTTTGTCATGGGTAAGGTGAGGGCAAGGAAAGAGACAGGAAAGCTGTATTTGGACTTTATGTACGCAGGTCACCGGTGTCGGGAACAAACGGCATTGCCTGACACGCCTGTAAACCGCAAACGTGTAAATGCACTTTTACAGAAAGTTGAGGCCATGATTCTTTTGGGTGATTTCAACTATGCGGAGTATTTCCCTGATAGTCGTAACCTCAAGAAGGTCCAAGCCAACCAGGCAGATGCTGGGGTTGGCAGCACCTCAGAAAATGGCCAAGCATCTGATACTCCTCTGTTCGCAGACTTCGCTGACCAGTGGTTCCTCGAATCCAAAATCCAGTGGCGGAATTCCCACACTCGTAATGTGGAATCCATTCTGGCTAGCTCTCTGAAGCCAGCCTTCAAAAATAAACGGGTAGGCGAGATTTCCAAGCCAGACATTTTGGCTGCGCGTAACAAGATGGCTCGGCGGAAGGGAAGGGGGCCGAGTGGGTTGATGGCGCCCAAAACCATCAACAGCCACATGACCATTCTGCGGATGATTCTGACGGAGGCGGCTGAACGGTTTGACTTCACCAATCCCTACCTGAATATAAAACCGCTTAAACAGCAGAAGGTGCACATCGAGCCGTTCTCCCTGAGCGAGGTAGAGAAGATCCTCGAAACGGTCAGGGAAGATTACCGCAACTACTACCTGGTGCGTTTCTACACCGGCATGCGCACTGGGGAAGTTGACGGCCTCAAGTGGGAGCATGTGGATTTCGAAAAACGGGAAATCCTGGTACGAGAAACCCTCATCCATGGCCAGACCGAGTACACCAAAACGGATGGCTCTCAGCGGGAAGTTCCCATGTTTGGTCCGGTGTACGATGCGCTCAAGACCCAGCACGAAGCCACCGGCAAACTCAGCAAATTCGTATTTTGTAACCGGCTGGGAGAGCCGCTGGACCATAACAATGTGACCAAGCGTGTCTGGTACCCGCTGCTGGAGCATCTCAAATTGAAGAGGCGTCGTCCCTACCAGACGCGGCACACGGCGGCGACACTGCTCCTCGCCTCCGGAGAGAACCCGGAATGGGTGGCTAGAACCCTCGGCCATTCCTCCACCGAAATGCTGTTCAAAGTGTATTCCCGCTATATCCCGAACCTGACGCGCATGGATGGCAGCGCCTTTGAGCGCCTGATTCAGAGCCGGGTCATCGAAAACGATAAGGAGGTAGGTGATGAAACTGAATGATCTGCGCCCGTTGACCCAGGAAACGTTCAAAGGCGCCTACCGACTAACGGGGCGTGTTGCCTGTTTTGATGATGAGGGGATTCCGTATCTGAAGCTTCGCTTGAGCAGTTGTGCCAGCGACATCATGGTACTGGCGGTGATCGGCTCTATTGTGATTCCAGAGCATCTGGGACACATGGATCTGGTTGTGGTTAAAGGTCAGGTCTGTGTCGGTGCGGAGGGCAGTGAGATTCTGCTGACTGATATTCGCCGCCCGCTGCAGGCAGACGTTGCCGGTTTGCCGGCATTGCAGACTTTGCCGCGGACGTTCTGCCCGAAACCGGAGGCATTGGATCAGCTGGTGGTTGCGGTACGCTCTTTGCGGTCAGCCCCATTACAGATGTTCATTAAGCGAGTATTGGAGCGCCGTGACAGGTTGGAAGTCTTTCTGAAAGCTCCGGCGAGCAGGAATTACCATCATAACGAACCCGGCGGCTTGCTGGCTCATTCCTTGGACGTGGCGAAGAACGTACTGGTCATGACGGAGGCTAATGAGCCCGAGATGCCTCGGGAACTTCAGGAACTCGGTTTCGTCGCTGGCTTGTTGCACGACATTGGCAAGACCTACACTTATGATACGTGGGGTAAGCCGACAGCAACCGCACGGTTGTGCGACCACGCCGACATGACCTTGGAGGCCTGCGCCTACGGTTTGGCTTATCTCGACAAGGTAGACCCTGATGCAGCTCTTGCACTCCGGCACATTTGGACCTGTGCCTCGCCCGGCGCGCGCTACGGTGTCAGCCCTGCGATGACGCTTGCCCGCTATGTTCGGGACGCCGATGCCCATAGTGCCATGGCTGACAATCAGCGGAAGGCCTACAGAAAGCGCCACCCAATGGGTTTTGGGCGGCTCGGAAACAACGTGTATTGGCGGCCATCAATCTGAACTCATGGATGAGACAGATGAAAACGACAGTGAGGGGTGTGAGCACGTTGTGGCCTCACCCCTTTTCTTTGTCCCGCGGTGCGTGAGGACGGCACTTAGGCTATGAAGCAGGCATCTACTCCCCAACGGTGCTTAGGTCAGCAAAAATATAGCGTCCCGAGCGAAGGATATGCTGAAAATATACTACCTCTACGGCTTCGCCAGCCGCTTTGATATCACCAGCGACAAATTCAAAACTCTCGCCAGACTTGGCCTTGTCTATGGTCACGACATCGACTACACCCAAGGCGCGGAAGACGTTATTGAAGAAAGCCTGGACAAGCTGATGCAAGTGAACCCGGACCTTCTAGTTGGCACTTTCATGGGAGGATGGCTGGCGGGTATTCTGGGAGCCGAATCCAGTATTCCGTTTGTCGCTATCAATCCGGTGACGGATCCTGCCCACACTCTCAGACCTTGGATAGGGCAGGGTGTCGATCATCAGGGCCAAGCCTATCAACTGACAGATGAAGTGGTTTCTAGCTACTACCCTTTTACCCACCATGGCAGCGGGTTAGTGCTGTTGGACCAGGGGGATGAATTGCTTCCGTGGAAAGACACTGTCGGGGCACTTGGGGATTATTTTCCGGTTCATAGCTTTGAAGGCGGCAGCCACCGGTTTGAACATATTGAAGAGGCGTTGAAGCTGATTCGGGAGCATGTGGAGGGTTAACGCTTCGGCATGATGAGTCTAACCGCAAGGAGACTGGTTTTCATTAGGCTTGGATGCACTTGGATGCGTCAGGGCGCAACCAACCACATAACCGGCTGCCACACCCACCAGCGCCACTATCGGCCCGATTAGGCTGCCCAATAAACCGCCTACAAACATCAGTACTACGCTTTTCATACAGACTCCTCCTGCCTTCCTGGCAGCTGCACTATTCCGAGGATAGGGCGTTGTGCTCAATGATGGGTTGACCCGTTGATATTGTCTCGCCAAAATACTGTATATTCAAACAGTATCTGGTGTAAAGCATGTCCTGTATTCTGCTCGGTGACTACAAATCCGTCTCACGCCTGAACATCCCGATGTTTCTGGAGCGGGTCTCGGCTGGCTTCCCATCGCCGGCGGAAGACTACGTTGAAAAAACCATCGATCTGAACGAGCTGTGTATTAAGCACCCTGCTGCCACTTTCTTCGTTAGGGTTCAGGGTGAGTCGATGACTGAGGCGGGCATCTATCCCGGCGATGTTCTGGTGGTGGACCGGTCACTGAGGGCCGGACATGGCGACATCATCATCGCCAGCCTCGAAAGCGAGATGACGGTGAAGCAATTGCACCTGACTCCGCCACCAGTGCGCCTCCTCCCTCGCAATCCCGCGTACCAGCCCATTACGGTCGAGGGTGACATGGTAATGGAAGTGTTTGGGGTGGTGACCAACGTCATCCGGTCAATGAAGCGGGGAGGGTAGGGGTGGCATCGGTTGGCCGGGGTCAGGCCGTATTTGCTCTGGTGGACTGCAATAATTTCTATGCCTCCTGCGAGAAGCTGTTCCGTCCGGATCTGCGCAATACGCCGGTTGTGGTGCTGTCCAACAACGACGGTTGCGTGGTCGCCCGCTCGAGAGAAGCCAAGGCACTGGGGGTCAAGATGGGCGTGCCGGTTCATCACATCAAATCGGAAATTAACCGATATGGCATCCAGGTGTTCTCATCCAACTACACCCTCTATGGCGACATGAGCCGACGGGTTATGAGCACACTTGAAGCCCTGGCCCCACGGGTGGATGTCTATTCCATTGATGAAGCCTTTCTGGAGCTCACCGGCATTGACCGGGTGGTGTCCTTCGAGGACTTTGGCCGAGAGGTCAAGAACACCGTGTATCAGAACGTCGGCTTGCCTGTCTGTGTGGGCATTGCCCCCACGCGAACACTGGCCAAGCTGGCTAACTTTGCCGCGAAGAAGTATCCGGCGACGGGAGGCGTGGTAGACCTCACAGACCCCGCTCGGCAACGGCGACTGATGGCTCGGGTGCCGGTTGAGGAAGTTTGGGGTGTTGGGCGAAAACTCAGTGCCAGGCTTCAGGCCATGGGCATTGTCACGGCGTTACAGTTAGCGGATACCCATCTAGCGACCCTCAGAAAGCAGTTCTCTGTCGTGTTGGAACGCACGGCCCGGGAGCTCAATGGCGTGCCTTGTGTGCCGTGGGACGATGTGCCACCACCCAAGAAGCAAATCATGTGTTCCCGATCGTTTGGTCAGCCTCTTCAGAAACTGAGCGACCTGGAGGAAGCCGTTGCGCACTTTGCGACCCGTGCGACCGAGAAGCTTCGGGGAGGCCAGCAGTATGCCGGGGAGTTGATGGTGTTCATCCGAACCAACCCCTTCAAAACCACAGCACCGCAGTATTCACGCAGTGCCAGTGAGAAGCTCATCCAGTCCAGTCAGGACTCCAGGGTTATTGTGCAGCAGGCCCTAAAGATGCTTCGACCGATGTATCACGAAGGATTTGATTACGCCAAGGCCGGCGTCATGCTCGGTGAATTGGTGGAAGAGGCGGGGGTTCAAGAAGATCTCGTCCAAGCCGCTGCCGAGCAGGCACCAGACAACGGCAGATCGGAACGCCTGATGGCGGTGATGGATGCCATTAACCGTAAGTCCCGGGCTACGGTGTATATGGCCAGAGAGGCCGGACCTGCCAACTATGCGATGCGACGGGGGCATTTGTCGCCGGCCTATACGACCTGCTGGGATGACTTGCCAAAGGTTCGCTGAAAACAAAAGCGAACATTCGCGGCGCCCCAAATATTTGACTGTTGTTCCGCCTCGATCGTTGAAATCCAGCCCGTTAAGAATCTGGTAATCGATCAAACGGGCTGACGGTTCCGGTCCGTCGATCACCGATAATGTGGATATAAATTTGGTTTCTGTCGTCCGGATATCGCTATGCCCGAGAATTTCCTGCATCGTCCTGATATCGCTCCCAGATCTCAATAACTCTGTTGCAAAGTAAGCGGCCGCCCATCACATCTTGTCATGTAGGGGGATTACCAGCCCATTATCGGAGCTTGGGATAACCGCCCGTTTCAGATAGCCTATCCTGAATGAGTCCTCAGAAAAACAAACCCTGCGCCGCCCTTATCCGGCCGCGCCTCTACATCGGTGACGGAATCGCCATCGGCCCCGGCAAGATCGACCTGCTGCGGGCGGTTGGCGAGACCCGCTCCATCGCAGCGGCGGCCCGTTTGCTCGGCGTGCCCTACAAGCGCGCCTGGCTGCTCATCGCCACGTTGAATGAGGGATTCGGCCAGCCGGTTGTCGCAACTGCGACAGGCGGCAAGGGTGGTGGCGGGGCATCCCTAACCACGCTTGGGCAGGAGTTGGTGGTTGCCTACGATGCCCTGGAAAAGCGCCTCAACGCGTTAGCAGTGCCGGAGTTGGAGGCACTGCGCAAGCTGGCCGACTGCTCCCGATTTTGATTTTTTTATGTACTCGCACGCTCTCTGCGTTATGCTTTTCGTTATGTCATTTTTGACCTAACGATGTGGCGAACCCGACAAATGCAGTGTGGCGGGTTCTTTTTGTGCCACTGCCCATTGAAAAGGAATCCATCCATGAAGCTCTTGCGCCCCTTGTTGTTCGCTTGCTCGCTGTTACTCGCCACGGCAGCCCATGCAGACAAGTTCACTATCGCGGCGGCCTCCGACCTGCGCTTTGCGCTGAACGATATCATCGAGGTCTATCGCAACGATCATCCCGAACATGAATTCGAGGTGATCTATGGTTCGTCGGGCAAGATGACCACCCAGATCATCAACGGCGCCCCCTACGATATCTTCTTCTCCGCAGATATCTCGTACCCGGAACGGCTCAAGGCAGAGGGCTTAACAGCCACCGATCCGGCTGTCTATGCCATCGGCCGCATCGTCATCTGGAGCAACACGCTGGACGCATCAACACTCACGCTAGCCGACTTGCCTACCCACCCGCGTATCCGCCGCGTTGCCATCGCCCAGCCCTCTCATGCCCCTTATGGTCTGCGCGCACAGGAGGCGATGCAGGCGACGGGCGCCTGGGAGGCCGTTCAGCCGAAACTGGTGTTCGGTGAGAACATCGCCCATACCTCCCAGATGGTCGAATCGGGCGCCGCGGATGTCGGCATCATTGCGTTGTCGCTGGCGAAGTTCCCTGCGATGGCCAAGCATCCTCATCATCTCATTGATGAAGAACTCCACAACCCGCTGACCCAAGGCTACGTCGTCACAAAGCGTGGTGGCGACAAGGTGCCCGTGATGAACTTCGCCGCTTACATGGAAACCGAAGCGGCGCACGAGATCATGGAGCGCTACGGATTCGTGATGCCGAAGTAACGGGAAGGGAAGCTCCATTACGCCCCCTTTCCCTGCAAACAAGGAGAGGGGCGCTGAACGCATTCATGACTGAGAAAACCCCATGGTCCAACTCAGCCCCGCGGACTGGCAGGCGATAGACGTCACCTTCCGGCTGTGTCTCTACACGACGCTGATTCTGGTAGTCATCGCAACACCGGTAGCATGGTGGCTGTCGAGCGGTCGATCGGCCGCTCGGGTCGCCGTTCAGGCGATTGTCGCCCTGCCACTGGTGCTACCACCGACGGTGCTCGGCTTTTACATATTGATCGTGCTCGGTCCGCGTGGCGCGATCGGCGGCACGCTCGAATCCGTTGGCTTGCACCACCTCGCCTTCACCTTCGAGGGCATCCTGATCGCCTCGGTGCTGTACTCGATGCCGTTCGCGGTCCAGCCGCTGACCGAGGCCTTCGGCAATCTCGGGCGCCGGCCCGTCGAGGTCGCGAGCAGTCTGGGTGCCGGTATAATCGACCGATTCGTCACCGTCATCCTGCCACTGACCAAGGGCGGATTCGTCGTTGCCGCAACGCTGACCTTCGCGCACACCTTGGGCGAGTTTGGTGTCATCCTCATGCTCGGTGGCAGCATCCCGGGCGAGACCAAGGTCCTGTCGGTGCTGATATACGACCACGCCGAGGCGATGAACTACGAGGCCGCGCACCGGCTGTCGCTGATGCTGCTGATCTTCGCTTTTTTCACGCTCTTCGTCGTCTACAGCCTGACGCGCCGCTTTGAGGTTGCCAAGGTATGACGCTCGCAATCAAGGCAAGGCTGCAACAAGGCGACTTCGCACTGGCCGTCGACATCGACCTGCCGTTGGACGGGGTTACAACGCTGTACGGTCGATCAGGCTGCGGCAAGACGACACTGCTACGAATCATAGCCGGACTCGAAAAGGTGCGCCACGCCGAGGTTCGCTTCGGCAAACAGCTCTGGCAGCAGGGCAGGCACTTCGTGCCGCTGCACCAAAGGCGCATCGGTCTCGTGTTCCAGGAGCCCAGCCTGCTGCCGCACCTGTCGGTACGTGGCAACCTGCTCTACGGTTACAGGCGCACGCCCGAGTCGCTGCGCCGGCTGCACCTGAATGAGGTCGCCGACATGCTCGGGATCGGTGACCTGCTCGACCGGCCGATCGACCGGCTCTCAGGCGGCCAACGCCAGCGGGTCTCGGTTGGCCGAGCCCTGCTGACCAGCCCGCAGCTGTTGCTGCTCGACGAACCGCTCTCCGCCCTCGACACCCAGACCAAACGCGAGATCATGCCCTTCCTGTCTCGGCTGGCGGCGCAGTCGGGTGTTCCGATCGTCATGGTGACGCACGCACCGGATGAGGTCGAACGGCTGGCCGATCGCGTCGTCTTCATGCGAGATGGCCGCATCACCTCACTCGAACCCCTTCAGCAAGCATTGGCGCGCCCCGACTCGCCGCTCTTCGCGGACGAAGGTGCCGTCTGTGTACTCGAAGGCGGCGTGCTGCCCGAACGCGGTGACGGGCTGACCCGCTTTGGCAACGAACATATCCAGTTCCTGATCCAGGCCAATCTCGCCCCACAAGGTATACCGACGCGGCTGCGCATCCACGCTAACGACGTCGCTATCGCCCGCCATCCGGTCGAGGGGGTCAGCATGATGAATCAGGTGCCGGTGACGATCGAACGCATAGACGCTCTCCAGTCTGGACGCGTACTCGTGGCGGCCAAGCTCCAGGACGGGCAGGCGCTGACGGCCGAAATCACCGAACACTCCTGCCGCGAGTTGGGGCTCGCTAGCGGCCAGCGCGTACATGCGCTGATCAAGTCGGTTGCACTGCTGGATTGAATGCTGATGACAACGAAACGACGCAGTCTCTGCGGCTTTGCCAGCGGTGCGCTCGGCGGCCTGATCGGTTTGAACAGTGCCGAATTCCGTCTGCCAAGTCGTTTGTCGGGCAAGATCCCGCCATGTGAACCATACTTATAAGTCCTCATCCTTCGAAGAGGGCCAAATATGACATTCCCTTTCCGTCATTCTCCCTGGAATAAGGGAAAGCTCGTTGGCCAGAAGCTACCGCTCAAACTCGAACAAATCTGGGCTACCCGTATTCGGTTGGCGATTGCTAAGAACATCCGAGAGCTGGCGATGTTCAACATGGCAATTGATTGCAAGCTCCGGTCCTGCGATTTGGTAAAGCTCTTGGTCCGAGATATTTCCAGAAACGGAGAGGTTCTGGATCGGGCGCAAGTCACTCAGTAGAAAACCAGTCAACCTGTTCAGTTTGAGATAACCAAAAAGACTCGCGAATCGGTCGAAGCATTGTAAACATCCCTGTTTTAGTCGCACTGCTGATTAGAGTTTTCCGCCCGTTGGTGTTTCGTCAAAAATTTCCATGGCACCAGGTCTTCCAGTGAGTCGGGGTGGATGAAATCGGGTAACTCTGCCCGGCAGAATGGTCCGCTTCGGAGGCCGATTTGAATGTCCGCTTTGCGACCACACTGCATATTGGTTTTCTTCGTGCCCGTCAGACTGCGCATAGTTGCGCCGGTCCGGGATTTCTAACTTCTGCAATCAGTATTCACCCACCGCCGAATCCAATCCAAAGCACCTTCGGAAGGGCTGGAATTACACACCCCACGAACCTCGCCAAGCACCCACGTCTTGTTGTGACACTCAGTAAGCGTCCGGCCATCACACCTTGTCAGGTATAGCCGGGGTCCAGTTGTGGGGCAATAGCTCGTTGATGGCGTTGTTCTTCTGCGTCGGCAGTCGGGTCAGCACATCCTTCAGATAGGCATACGGATCATGCGCGTTCAGCTTGGCCGACTGGATCAGCGTCATCACCGCAGCCGCACGCTGACCACTGCGCAGTGATCCCGCGAACAGCCAGTTGCTGCGCCCCAGCGCCCAGGGTCGGATCTGGTTTTCCACCCAGTTATTGTCGATGGGCACAGAACCATCGTCCAGATAGCGCGTCAGCGCTGCCCAACGTTTGAGGCTGTAATCCAACGCTTTGGCGGTGCCGGAGCCATCCGGTACTTTCTGGCGATGCGCCAGCATCCATTGATGCAGGGCGTCAGCAAGTGGTTTGGCTCTGGTTTGTCGGATTTCCCGGCGCTTATCCGGCGGCAGGTCTTTGGTATCCCGCTCGATCTCGTAGAGTCCGCCGATGTAGTCCAATGCTTTGGCTGCCAGTTCGCTTTTGTTGGCTTCGTGCAGGTCGTAGAACTTGCGCCGGGCGTGGGCCATACAGCCGATTTCAGTGATGCCATTACCGAACCCGGCTTTGTAACCGGCGTAATCATCACAGACCAGTTTGCCCTGCCAGTCACCCAGGAAGGTGCGGGCGTGTTCGCCCGCCCGGCTGGGCGCGAAGTCATAAACGGTGGCTTTCAGGTCCGAGAACGGTGTGGTGCAGTAGGCCCAGACGTAGGCCTTGTGGGTTTTCTTCTTGCCCGGGGCCAGCATACTGACCGGGGTTTCATCGGCATGCAGAACGTTGTGTTCCAGCAAGGTGTTTCTCAGTGCATCGACTAGGGGCTGCAACTGGAAGCCACAGGTGCCCACCCATTCAGCCAGCGTGGAACGCGGGATCGTGAGTCCGGCCCGGCCGAAGATGCGTTCCTGACGGTACAGTGGCAGATGGTCAGCGTATTTAGCGACCAACACTTGAGCAAGCAGACCGGCGGTGGGTATGCCTTTGTCGATCACTTGCGGTGGTACCGGTGCCTGGATCAAGGTCTCGCACTGGTCGCAGGCCCACTTGCCCCGGATGTGGCGCTCCACCGTGAACTCGCCCGGGACGTAGTCCAGCTTCTCACTGATGTCTTCGCCAATACGCTTGAGCTGGCAGCCGCACTGACACCGGGTGTTGTCCGGTTCGTGGTGGATCAGGGTGCGGGGCAGTTCTGGTGGCAGTGGACTGCGCTTGGGTTTTTCCTTTGGCCGAGCCGCTTTCTGCTCCTCGGTCATCGCCTGGTCCAGCTCGGCTTCGATCGCCGCCAGGTCACTGTCGATCAGTTCGTCCAGCAGTTTTCCCTGAACCGCATTGAGTTGCTCGCTGCGCCGGGCGTACTTGTGACGCTTGAGGATGGCGACTTCGTGGGTCAGCTTCTCGATGATGGCGTTGCTGCGCACCAACGCCCTTTCCTTGGTCTCGACACGATCGAACAGTTCCGTGGCGAGAGCACGGAGCTGATCGGCAGAGAGTTGGTCGAGATCGGGGCGCTGAGTCATGCCGCCTAGTATGCCAAGTCCCTGTGCGGCAAGCGATTCGCGGTTCTGGTGATGGCGATACCGCAAGGCTTGTGGTTACAGGATAGATATCACGCCTTCAGCGCCTATGCGCTGCCAGGGCAGGCCCTGAACCAGGGCGGATAACTGTTCTTCGGTCAGGCGCAGTTGGTCACCGCGCCAGGTTTCGCCCCAGTGGAACTTGCCCCGGTTCAGCCGGCGGGCACAGAGCCAGATACCGAGGCCATCGTGGATTAGCACTTTCATCCGGTTGCCCCGTTTGTTGGCGAACAGGTAGGCGCAATGGGGTCTGGCTGAACCGAACACCTGAATAACCCGGGCCAGGGCCTTGTCGGGCCCCGCCCGCATATCCAGCGGCTCAGTAGCCAGCCAGATCTCGTCGATGCGGATCATCCCAGCAGGTCCCGTAACAGGACAGCACACTGGTGCGCCTGCTCCACAGGCCACTCCACCACAACCGCACCACCGGCGCGGGGAATCTCGATACGGATGGTGCTACGCTTGTCCGAGACCGATGGGTTGCCCGGTGCAGAGGTTGCCACTGGCAGATTAACCGGAACAAATCCCGGTGTTGCTGGTGTTTTATCCGCTCTCTGAGCTTCACTTATCCAGCGCCGGACCATGTTGGCGTTGAGACCGTTATCCAGGGAAATTCGGGAAACGGAGGCACCGGGTTCCAGGCACTGGGCAACAATCTGGGCTTTGAATTCCCGGGAAAACCGGCGACGTCTTTGGTAGGGCTTGGTTACGCTTAAGTCGTTCATGTTAAGTGTCCACTAGAAAATAAGTGGACACTATCCTGACGGCGACAGCGCCTGACTCAAGATGGGATTACCGGCCGCTTACGACACTCAAGCGAGATGGTTAAACGCTCCGGGTGGACCATCCGGTAAATAAACACTTCCCCGAGGGCAACCGGAACATCATAGCTGCCCACGCAATGGCGCATGGATGCCCCTTCTTCCAACAGTTCCAGCCAGGAGCGCAAAGGCTCTATCCCTTCAATTGGGGCGAGAGGCGGTTTCGGATAGTCGCCGTGCTCCTCAGAAAGCTCCTCCGCCAGGTCTTGGCGCTTCTCTTCAGAGTTTCGGCTGTTCGCCCTGTTGAACCTTTCAACCAAGCGGTCATGCTGGGCTTGAAGAGTTTCTCTGGAATGGATGCCTGCAAGAACCTGCTCATTCCGGCCGGCCATGGCCAAGGTGTCCCGAATCATCCGGCACAGCCAGGACATATCCACTGCCGAGGTGTGCTCGTCTACCAGGTTTAATAGCCCAGGCCACAGTGGCCGGCGAATGCGGTTAAGCAGCCGAATGTGGTTCAGATGAAGGTGAGGGTGGTGCCGCATCAAGACTAGGTATTCCGGGTTCTGAAGGGCGGCATGAATATCCTCCAGCTCCCAGGGTAATAGTGAGGACAAGGCGAGGCGGCGTACCAATCGAACGAGGGATCTGCTGCCCGGAAGCCCAACCGCTTTGAGGATGTCGGAACGCTTACCGGCCAAGAACGCGTTAAATGCTTCGAGCGACCACGACTGATTTCGTGCGTGGTCGACTGCCAGGATAAAGAGCAGGGGAGCATCGTTGGCCAGTTCACGCGCCGCCTCGGAGGTCGCACAGGCCTGCGCCAGCTCAAAAACAAAAGCGGACATTCGGGTCAGGGCTTTCCTCCAGAGCCTCCAAGCTAATGACAGCCATTTCACGCAGTATGATTGGCGGAGTAAATTGCAGACGTCGAATGATGGCATGCCTGTCAGGATTCGAACTTGAGACCTTCCCTTCGGAGAGCACCCTCACAAGTGGGCGGTAACCGGTCTAAATCGGTAAAAAATCATCAAAGATCAGATGCCTGCACCAAAATTATCTAGCCCCTAAAACCCCGAAATAGCAGCCTTTTAAGTCAATTAACACTTAACTGTGGCGCACAACTAACTGGCAGGCATTTGATGTCCGGAAACTGGACATTTGATTGGTGCCCCGTGGATTCACCACGATTGGCCTGTTACTTTTCAAATCGCCCACCTCATCACCACAGCCTGCTGCTGCACGATTTCACCCTGCACACCCAAAAAATTTCTGAACTTAACCGGCTTCTGAGGACAGTAAGTTTGTAGATAGTACAGATGCACTGGAGGGTTTACTGATGGTTCTCTCACGTAGAAAACAATGCCTGCTTCATAAAGAGGCCAGGATGATTCAAACCTGGCTGGATCGCTTCGATCAGCCATACCCTGGTGGCCACCGCCGCGTAAGAGTTCATGCGAGTGGAGGGTTCCTTGTTGTTGAGAATCTGCCCTTACCTGATGCCCATGCCCCTGATTACCTGGACGTGTTGTTGTTGACCGAACAGTTCCCCGAGCGGCCACCGATCGGGCTTTATATGCTGAATAAGGGTAATGAATTGCTAACGGCACAGATTGCGCGGCGTCTGAACGTGTTTAACAACAAAGCATTTCACGAAGCCAAGGCTATTCCGGGTTATACCTGGGCCTGTCTCATCTACAAGGACAACAGTTGGCGATACAACTTCTCCAAGGCCAATAGCGGCGACAACCTGACCAAGTTTTTGGAAGTTTTCTACGCTCTTTTGAAAAAGGAGGTGGCATGAAAACGGTCATCCGCTTCTCAGAGAAAGTGTGGTCCCGCATCCGTGACCATCATATACAGCCGGGTAAGCGATGCGAAACCTTGAGCTACGTGTTTGCCCGCACTACGAAAGCCTACGATTCGACGACCATCCTGGTCGCCCATGATGCGCCGGTCTTATTGCTGGATGAAGATTGCTTTGAAAAGCGATCTGCCTCATCTGTGCATTTAAAGAAAGCCGTTCTCGATCAAATCCTGTTTCAGTTTGCTGGGACCGATTTTAATACGCTGATTAATATTCATGACCACTGGTTCGATTCGGAGAGTACAGCCTTTTCAAGAATCGATGATACAGACGACCAGCGCTTCGACCAGTACCTGCGTGATCACTTCGAGCCCATGTTGCGGGAGCAATCTTCGTTTTCCGTAGACAGACCCATCTTCAATGTTTCGATGGTTATCTGTGATGGCGGCGCGAGTGCTCGTTTGGTGGATACTGGCAAGAGCGAAGTTTTCCAGCCACTGGACATTCAGGTCATCGGAGATCAGTTCCATTGTTTTCCTGTTTCGGCAGGCTGGTCATCCGCTGACGATACACCGGAATGGTTAAACCGCCATCGAGATTTTATTGAGCCAAAACAGCAGCACTGGCTAGGCCTTTCAGAGGTGCTGTTGGTCGGAGCCGGAGGGCTGGGGGCGATCCTTGCCGAGAGCCTGGCCCGTTTAGGTGTCGGGGCCTTGACCATTGTCGATCCGGATCTACTGGACGATTCGAATCTCAATCGCTTTCAGGGGGGCTGCCCGAGCGACGTCGGACAACAGAAAGTTCGGATTCTGGCGAGGCGTCTGAAAGCGATGTTCCCGGAGTTAAAGCTCAGCATTCACGCCTTGCCCGTGCAGGATGAGGTGCTTGAAGACGTCTTTTCAAGAGCTGATTTTCTGATCGGCGGATTGGATGACGATGTGACCCGCTACTATCTGAACGCGGCATCCGTGCAGTACATGCTCCCATACTTCGATGGCGGCGTCTCAGTGGAGACCCGGCCGATGGTTGATTTTCGCAGCCGGTTATCAGTGGTCTTGCCAGGTACTTCGGCCTGCTTGCAATGCAGTGGTGTTGATGTACTGGACTGGGCCGCTATCGATGAAGCCTACGCCCACCCGGCCACGCGCTCGATCAAGCAGTCTGCGGGTTATGTGGTGGATCGTCCGGAAATCGCAGCCCCCAGTGTCTATGGACTGAATATGGCGTGTAGCGCCGCACTCATGCAAGAGTTTACAAATTATCTTTGTGGGTGGCGCCCGGTGACCACGAATAGCCTGACCGAGTGGCGAACCAATCGGCATGATCGGGCGGATCGCGAGACCTATCCCTCCTGGCCCTCAGAAGATTGCCCCACCTGTGGCTTCCGTAGCGGGCTGGGGGGCGAAGAGTGTTTGCCCCGCCCGCTGCCTCAATCAGAGTTGGCACCGTCTATTGAAAATTTCCTGAATAATTTCTGAATTGGCGAGCTTTTGAAGGACATAGTAATAAGAAAACGCAACAAGTGAACGAAAATCAGCAAGAGGGCTGAACCATGGCAAATCCAAAACCGATCGTGATTGATGGTGAGATTAAGACTGTTAGCGCTGATAGTAAGATCTCGGACCTGGCCCCTGAAGCCAGTTCGGTGATCACGTCCGATGGTCGCCTTTTGAGTGGAAAACAGCTCCAGCAGGCTCCTCTTCCGGATGGCTTTAGTAGCGTTCACAGCGGCGTTGAGAAAGGAGGTTTCTAATGACAGGCACACTGATACTAATCAGCCTGTCCATTCTGCGTGGCGGGTTGCGCGCTCTGGCCTGGCTGTGCTTTCTGATTCTGTACTTGATTCCCGTTCGCTTCGGAAAGCGGAGAGCCACCCAGGGGCGTTGGTTGGTTAACCGGCGGGATCGGGAGAGCGGCGTGGTCTTAATGGGCGATTTGATTGAGAATATCAGAGATTCTGCAATTCGATTTTTTCGACGGGCACCGGATAACGCCATGTTGGTGCGACATTGGGGCGCGGACAGTTATATAACCCCGGGGAGTGCTTCAGGGCGCCGAAGTTCAAGGAGTCAGTGCAATGAAAAAGGCGAATCTTAGGAAACTGGATCTCGATAAAATCGGGAAACAGATTAAAAACAGAGCGAAGTTACGGCTTTATCAGGCAGGACTGGGGACCACACTGCTTGAAGAAACTGTTCAGCATGTTATCGAGATAATCATTCGAGAGACCACAGAAAAAAATATCTTGGACAATGATGCTATCCAGTCTAAAGACGCCTGGATTACCACGATAATCAACAGAAAGGTGGACAGGTTTGTTACACAAGCAAAGAGGCGCGATCGCGCTCTTCAGAGTGAGATGAAGTCCGGAAATGAAGAGAGCAACGAGCCTGTGCCACTGCTGGATAGTATTGCGGGGTCTGTTACGACTGAGTCGGAAGTCTTTATCAAACAGATAATTGATCAACTCCAGAGCACTCTCTTTCCCACCTGTCTGGCCAACTTCAGCAACGAAAAAATCAGAGAACGGGTTCAAACACTCTACGTGGAAGTGATTCTTGAAGGCCGACGCCAGCAGGATGTAGCAAAGGATCTTGGTATCGGAGAAAACACCGCCTCTGAGCAGCTCAACCAATTAATCGCCTGTATGAAATATAAGATGACCGAGAGAAACATGCTCGGCAATGCACAACAAGTCCCCGATTCATACGAGCAAGCCATAAGGCACCTGGCTCAACTGGCCAATCGTGAAGACGCGGAGTTGGCATCTATCATGAAACATATGCGGTTTATTGAACCCTTATGTTGTGCGTTGGTTTGCAGGCTTAACACGCTGGATCTTGCGACCGTGAAGCAACGTCACTATCGGTGGAAATCCAAGGCGACGTTGCAGGCCTGGCTCACGTTTCTGGATGACATTCATTTTTGGGCTGACGAACAGCTAGAGCAGAACAAACGCTATCTGCTGGCCTACATGAAATACCTGTTTGAGCACAAGAACGGGAGTATTGAGTCTTTCGAATCTGCACAGCGGAGAAATCTCCTATGAACATGCAAGCCAAGATTGAAAAAGCCAATCTCATTTATGCGCTAACCGTAGCGGCAGCTCATGTTGATCTGGATAAGGTGCTTGCCGAAGCCAGGGTTCATGGTGTCGAAGACATGATTACTCGGGAACGATGCGTAGAAAGAGCGTTTGAAGTCGGGGATGAAGCTCTCGCTGCTGAACTGGCTAATCGGGAATGGCCTTCCACTTCAACAGCCGAAGGTCGGGCTAACCGGTTACTGGATGTATGCGCCAAAATTGATGACATAGTGGCATTTGATCATGACGAAATCAGCAGCCCAATGCAGGGGCTTTTTGACGGTGACTCTGTTTTGGGGTTGCGGCAAGCCCCTTATTTGAGAACGAGTGACACCGAGTTGTTACTGACGCTAAACTTTACGGATAGCACCGTGACCAACTCGCTGATCAATTCAGACCTGACGGTATTTCTGTTGGGTGGCGAAGTCGAGGCAGCGAAACCTCTTCTTTCAGGTTCTGTATGCGAGATCGCTATTCCTCTGCAACAGACTATTCGAAATCGGGGCATCGACGCATGGGAGCTTAGCGTCGGTGTGATTGAAGGCGATTGCAGCTCGCAACTTGTTTTGCTGATCAGTGAAGCCGTGACCAAAAACACAAATACGATAATGTCCGGCTCTGACAATTCGCAAAGCGAAGTATTTGAGATGACTGCCCTGGCGGCGGCAGACGATGGCGATACCGCGTCCCGCAGCTACAGCCCGGTCTTGGCGAATCCTTCCGAGTGGACCTTTAGTTGCCACCCGGTTGCCGGTAGCTCAGCTTGCTATCTGGAATTCCAGGCAGCCGACGAGGTAATTGATCGTTTCACAGGAAGAAAAGTGACAGTTTTTATTGATGATATGCCCCCGATAGAACTCGGGGTTGTAGATGAAACGGGGTTCATTGCCCGGAAGCTTGATCGTTTCCCGAACCTCAAAGGAAACCTGAAACTCGAAATCAGCAACGCATAGGACGCATATGAGCTCTGCCGGATACCTCCTCATGGACGAACACTCGGGCAAAGGGATTTGCCGATTTCCCTCCTCTCTGGACGTCATCCTGAAAAAGGAAGTAACCGAGTTTCATCCAGATAAATATCTCGCTCGCGCCCAGGGTTTCGCGCCGCCTGACCTCTTACGTTCGGTGCAGCAAGGGCTGCGTATGGCGGCAGAGCTTTTGTTCCGCGAGGGGCATTGCCGCCAACTGATGGGGGTTCAGATTGATCTGGGGCTCAATGAAAGCGAGTGTGGCGCCTTTAATGGACGAAGCGCGGACTTGGCGTTTGCCCTTGGCGTCATGGCTGAAATCAGAGGCTTGGATCAACCCATGGCAGCCACCGGCGTGCTGCGGGATAGCGGTCTTGTCGGCCGGGTGTCGGGTATGGTGGAAAAGCTCACCGCAGCGGCAGATTGCTTGCCCCCGGGTAGCTCGCTGTTTTATCCCGGTGACAACCATAGGGAGTTGGAAGAGGAACAGCGATCCAGTCTTCAGGAGTTGGAGGCGCGGGGGTTCAAGCTGGTGCCCGTGGACAGCCTTGAAGAGGTCGCACTGGAGTTGGGGATACCGGTACAGGGCGTCTGGCGGTCGGAACCCTACAAAGGGCTGAGTCGTTTTGACGTTATCGACAAAGGCATTTTTTTTGGACGGGACGGTGACAGCAAGCGAGCCGTCAATAAGATACATTCCCGGGCTGAAGAGAGCTGCCCAGGGTTGATGATTCTCTCCGAGAGTGGTGTCGGAAAAAGCAGCTTCGTTCGTGCAGGTATTCTTGCCTCCTTGCATAGCGAGCCAGGCCGGCAATATGTGTCGCTGGTTTTTGACGAGCGATTATTCGACGCTGTCGACGAGCGAGAGTTCTGTTGGCGAATTGTCGAAGCGATGGGCCCGGCAACAGGCGCGCTGGCTCCGGAAACTCCGCCAGATACGTTAGACGCAGTGGCTGACTGGCTTCTTGAGTTGGACCTTCCCCGCCAACCGGTACTGGTTTTTGACCAGTTTGAACAACTGTTTGCCGGTAACCACAGCCCTGATCTTGTCGTTCGTTTTGCTCACCTGTTGTTGCGCCTGCAGAAGGCCGGAGTCTGGATTATTGCGTGTATGCGCAGTGAATTTTATCCAGATTATGCAGGGGTTAAAGATGAACATGGCAATGCTCTTCTGCTCACCGTGTTTGGTGATTCACCTAGTGGTCTGAGTGGTCTTTTTGATTTAAAACCACTCAGTTCGGAGTTGCTGCGCAGTGTAATCCAGGGCCCTGCCAGTCTTGCGGGAGTGAGTTTTGGGTTCAGCCAGGAAGGCGCGAACCTGGTTGATCGAATTGTTGCCGATGTAGGGAAGCACACGGATGTTCTTCCATTATTGGAATTTTTGCTTGAACGGCTATACCAACAGAGAGATCCGGAAACGGGAACCATTGCTTATGAGGCCTATGAACGGATGGGTGGGCTTTCTGGTGCTTTGGAGCAAGCGGCGGAGGAGGCTCTGGAAAACCATTCTATAGATACAACCAAACGGGTTATTAGGGCGTTGGCTAGGTCGAGTGCTGACAGTCGTGGCCTTATCACCGCTGCAACCGTTGATATTACCGATTTACCAGAGGACACCGAAGAGTACGAGGTAATCCGCGCTTTAGACAGTGCAAGGCTGGTTTCGATCGGATACTGCGACCAGAGCACACGGCTTTATTTGCGCTTTGTTCACGAAGCTCTGTTGCGGGACTGGCCGAGAGCAGCCGAACTGTTTGCAGATCCCGACACATTAGAGTTGATGCGCGCGAGAGATTATCTGCGGGGCAAGGCAATTGAGTGGGTTGAATGTGGTCGCGCTTTGAGCAGCTTGCCTTTGCACAAGGAGGAAGTGAGAAAGATTCTGGATCTAAGGGACGCTTTAGGGCCTTTGGAAGTGACGCCAGAGCTTTCAGATTATTGCGATGCCATTGATCGTGAATTTCGAAAGAAAAAAAGGTTTTCTTCTTATAAAGCCACAGCTGCTTTTGCCATTTTGACCGTGTTGGTGCTTTCTGGTAGTGGCTGGGCTGGGGATTATATAGCAAAAATAAAGGCGAACTATGAACAAAGAATTTCTGAGGTTAAAGATCAGAATGAAGAAAAGCTTGAGCAATATGAGAAGCATCGTGTTGAACAGAATGAAAGATTAATATCAGAGGCGAGAAGCGTTAATGCTGACAAAGGGACGTCCAGGGCTGACGTTTACCTGCAACAGCTAAAGTTTGGCCTCAGACCTGTACGTTACGAGAAAACTGACAATGGGTTTATCTTCGAAGGGGAGAGTTTTATTATGGACGACTCTCTTTTTTGGAATAATTTCGACCTTATAAACTTGATCGTAGACAGTGAGTTGATTGATTTCGAGGAGAAGTCATCTTTTTTGAGAAAATTGGGGGAAATGAATGCTGATCAAATTGATCAGTTATATGATCTGCTATATAAAGAGCTCGAAAAGTCATTTGAGATTGGCTGGAGAGAAACCAAAAAAGAGATAAATTCCATTCTCGAAAAGTCACAAAAATTTAGATTAAGCTTTGTTGATGTGATGCTTGCTTTTGCTGATGGCTCAGTTAAGTTCGGTGAGTTTTCAAAGAGTAAAAGCATAGACTTTCACAAAAAAATTGAAGCAAGGTTGAGAGATGTTGCGAGAGATTCGCACGAATGGTTTGATGCATACCAAAAGGTTTTTTTTAAGCTTTATAGTATGTCTGACTCTGTTGAAGGGTTAGTGCTCGCCAAAGGATATATTCGTGTACTGATTGATGCATACCAGAAAGGCTTTATTTCTGAATATGAGGCTTCCAGTCAAGTCGTTGAGTTCTCATGGAGAGCAATAAATGTAGGAGACTCTTCATTGTCAAGGACCTTTAGTAGGAAATGGTTGGAAATTAAGCCTGACGATCTTAATGTTAACGCAAAATTAGCCCACGCACTTGCGATACAAGGAAAGGAGTTGGCGTACAAGATATACATCGTAAATTATGGCGCAAATGTAGAAAACTATTCGGCTGAAGCATATAGATGGGAAGATGTAGTGCTCGATGATTTTGAGAAGTTAGCATCCTCAGGGTTAAGTGTTCCAATGTTTGATCGTGTTGAAACCGCATTTTCAGAAATTGAAGCAAGGGAAAAAAGTCACCAGCTTTAACCCCAAGACAAAACTAAGTGGCGGATTTCTGAGCAGCAATAGTCCACTATAAATGTCTGATTGATTTTGAAATTTTTGATTTTTTTAAAAAGAATTTAAGGATTATAGAGGTGCGAGGTGAAGTCAGTTAATGAAAAATGGGATGACTGTCAGAACGGTGTCTGCCCATTCTGTGAGAGAGTAACAAATCAAACTATTAATGCGGAAGAGGGGCATATTTTATGATGTTGTCCGAGTTGTGAAGGGGCGTGGAGTCTATGTGAAGAAAAAGAAAGATTTTTTATCTTGAAGCAGGTTATTAGTATTTTTGATCCGTGCAAGCTCTGTGGTGAACCAGATCCTCATCCCGGTAATGGTCATTACCTTATTGTTGACCCAAGCAATTTTTTTCGCAATAGCTAATTTATGGAAGGTGGGCCAAGG
>JBNJJM010000002.1:0-740100 GCA_051750305.1 Pseudomonadota bacterium
CCCTCCATTCGGATCAGCAGCACAAAGCTGGCGCTGCATTTGTGAACGGGACTGGCACCGAGTTTTGTTCCAAATTGGTGCAAGTTACCTTCTATAATTGTTTTTCGGCAATTGGTTATCCTGAATCTTACAACAGTTAACGCTTTCAAACCTTATTGCACTAGCGATGGCAGAGGGGGGATGGTCACGAAGGGATGGCGGCAGATTGGTTCAGGTAACCGGTCCATTTATGGGGCCTCAACGGCGCCTCGATGCTGGATCACTTGTTGAGCGATCCCCGAACCGAGTCATTTGCTGCCCTTTTCCGACAACAACGATCGGCGACGGCTTGATGCAAGCCCGTCGAATTCGTGGTCAAATTTGACCGTCCATTTGATTGTTCGCTGGCAGGCAACACGGAGCATGTCCCGAGATGAAAACAAAGCGACTAACGGAAAAAGAATTACTGGAGGGCCTCGACGAACATACCGCCCATGCCGATGAACTCGCCGAGCCGTTGCCTCAGGAGCTTACACCTTTGGAACGCCTCAAAGGCTCGGTCAAGCGCTATGACCGACCGATCCGGTTTGGGACGAGTATTTCGACTCTGAAGGCGTCAGTGACGACTTTATGGCGGATCGAGAGCAGCCCAAGAAGGGGCGAACATAATGGCCCTCGATGACGAAAAAGCCAAAGGGCATGTGGCTCTCAAAGGGTTTTTTGGTATCTGTCGTGAGTGGGGCTGCACTCAGGAAGAAATGATGCAGATGCTCGGCGGCGTGTCCCAGAGCACGCTGGCCAGGTATCAGGCGTTGCCACAGGTAAAGCTCTCGCGGGATACGCTGGAGCGCATCAGTTACATCCTGGGCATCTACAAATCCTTGAGAGCGATGTACCCGACAGCCGAACGCGCCAATCGCCGGATTCGCCTGGAGACCAGCGAAGTTCCTTTTGCCGGAACGTCCGCCCTGGACTTTATGGCGCGAGGCTCCCTAAAGCATCTCATGGAAGTTCGACGCTACTTTGATGCAAAACGGGCGGGGTAACCGGCCACCGTAGAGCGATAATAATGCCGATTCCATACATCACCGGCCTGACGGCACTCTGTACTCTACACCCGGGGCGTTTAAAGCCTTTCTGGCACGATATGGGGTCACCCGCTGTCTGGGCTATCGCCGGTCATAACTACCCGGACACCTCTTTGCTGTTCGGAGAACGAGAGATTGTAGATATATCGGGGTTTCTGGCGCTGTCAGGCCTACCAGTGACATTGTCTAGGTGCGCCAGCTACGAACGCGCCGTGTTTGACCTGCTTTACCATCACATTGAACAGAACAATCGGATAGTGCCCAACGTCCAGCCGACCGATATCAATGATGTGGTGGACTTTGACCGCATCATCGCCTGGGTTTGGGAATGGGAGCGATCTGGCCAGTTAAAACGTGGAGACGCCATGCGGAACTGGTTGAGGGCAGAGCCCTGGAGTAGCTGAACCATTTCAGCGCTTTCTCCCTGAGATTTCCGGGCTAGTATCAACACTGGTGTTTCTTGATTGGCATTGCTAGCCTATAGCCATATGTTGTTGTTAATGAAAGGCAATATGCCTACATGTGGTATTTATTGATAAGCATGCGACTGACCCCGCACCGATTTTTTGCCGCCAATCCGACCGGAGTGGATTGGGTCTGTGGTGACCTTCACGGCGAGTTCAAGGCTCTGCAAGCCGCGTTGTCGGATGCTGGTTTCAACAAAGTGGTTGATCGCCTGTTTCTGCTGGGAGACACCATTGATCGCGGGCCCGAATCCCGGGCCCTTCTGGAGTGGGTGCTGACAACGGACTGGGTACACAGCGTGATGGGCAACCATGAGTTGATGTTTATCGCTGGCGCTGAAGATAGCAGAAGCCGATACAAGCATCGGGGAATGGGCGGTGACTGGGCCTCGACCCTGGACGAGGTTTCCTATAAGAGCCTGGCAACCCGATGTCGTTACCAGATGCCACTCACCATCACGTTGGAATGCGAGAACGGCCAACTCGGGTTGGTGCATGCCCAAAGCTCGTTCGACGACTGGTGCACCGTTCAGGACAGCACCTTATCAGAGCGTTTTGCCATTGAGTGTACCTGGCCCTGGAGTTGGGCGCAGGGGGCGGATCATGCCATTTCGGGCATCTCGGCCGTGGTGTCGGGCCACATTGGGACTGACGAGATGGTTCAGAAGGGCAACCAGCTCTGGATTGATACTCTGGCAAAAACCGGTCAGGTGCCGTTGATGCCGGTTCACCAAGTATTAGACCTGGTGGCAAAGGTGCCGCGAAATGAATAACGGCAAACTGCTGATTGTAGATCTCGAAGCCATCCATCTGCTGGAATCCCGGTTAAGCCCGGAGGGCGTGCCGCAAAGCGTCCACAATATGGAAATTATTGACTTCGGCTGCAGTGTGAACGATGCGCGCAATAAAGTCCGATTGCTTCCTTGTATTGATTGGCGTCTTTAACCAGAACTGTTAACGCCACAGGAGTGGACAGAATGAAGCTGGTCTGTATCTCAGATACCCACAGCATGCACCGCCGTATTCAGGTGATTCCTGATGGCGATGTGCTTGTTCATGCCGGAGATAGTCTGGGCCAGGGCACACTGGATAACATCGAAGAGCTCAACGATTGGCTTGGAACGCTGCCGCATCGCTATAAGATTGTGATTGCAGGCAATCACGACTGGGCCTTCCAGGAAACGCCGGAATTGGCACAGCAGGCATTGACGAATGCTATTTACCTCGAAGACAGTGGAATCGAGATAGAGGGCGTGCGGTTTTGGGGCTCACCTTGGACACCCACCTTTATGGATTGGGCGTTTATGCTGGATCGTGGTGAGCCGCTGCACCTTAAATGGCAACTTATTCCGGACAACGTTGATGTGCTGGTCACCCACGGACCACCGAAAGGCATTGGCGACGAGGCAAACCTCGGATTCAAATGCCAGAATGTCGGATGCGTTGATTTGCTTCACCGAATCCAGCAACTCTCACTCAAAGCGCACATCTTTGGCCATATTCACGAGGGCTACGGGGAATACTGGCGGGGAAGCACGAAACTGATCAATGCCAGCACCTGTACCGCTCGCTACGAACCCAAAAATGCGCCTGTCGTGGTAGAGATATGACAAGGTCGTATTTGACCAAGGAGTTGGAATGACCGCGGAAGAACTGATTGAACATCTGAAGTTACTGCCGCCGGAAACGCCTGTCCTGGTTGAGGGTAACGAAACGGGGTTCGACGATATTGTCGAGCTCATCTCAGAACAGGTTGTCCGGTACCGACATGCTCAGGAGTGGGATGGTGAATACCAACCACTCGACAGGTTCTCCAGCCAAGAGACTGGGGCGATGCAAGCCACGGTGATACGCGGCCGAAAAGGAAATAGAAGGTAAGACGATGACAGAGCGCAAACGCTACAGCTTGAGTGATCTGATGGCCCAGTGTGACCTGAGTGCCCCAATGCCAGAGGCATTTCGAGAATGGGATCAGATGGTGCCAGTTGGTATGGAGCAGGAAATCACGCAGAAAGCGGCGGATGTTATTCTCCAGGCGATACGGGTTTTTGAATCCCCGGAGCTTGCATTCAAGTGGCTACAGAGCCCTGTTCCGGCGCTCGATGGTGAGAAACCTTTCGAGCTGCTGGGTACTGATGAGGGCTGTTCCTCAGTAGCTTCTGTGATCCAGAAAATTGCGTGGGGAGACTTCAGTTGATGCACGCCTCCGCCGATCGCCATGTTGCTCATGGATCCTCCGTGGCAGTCAAGGGAACCGTCTTTACCTGTCAGTGTGCTTCCTGACCACTCAATCAAGCAGCCAGCCGCAACCGCGGAAGATTGCCATCCGCCCGTATTGATCGATTTTCTTACCGACTCTCAGAACGCCGAGGTGTCAGACACGTGATCGGCTTGAGAGTTACTTCAAGACTGATTTTCGGTGGTGGCAGTTTGAATCGGAGGACTCGGATAATTCGTGGATTTCCCGCCAGAGTCTGGCATGTGATCTGAGTGCCAAAACGCCAATCAGTGCGGCCGGCGCGGCTAGGATCACCGAGAAGATCAAAAGCCATACGAAAAAGTTGTCCCACATGTTTGGCCTACTGTTCATTTCGGGGATTTGAGTCCATGAAGTCTATCATGCGGTTCGTCAAGAGCATTACCCCAATGCAGTCTGTTCTGCAGCCCCTAATAGACCGGCGTCCAATCTCATCGTAGAGGCGCAGTTTGAGTGAGTAAGTCAATAAAACCTGCCTAATTTTGCGTCCACCTGCTGAAAGGGGCGCAAAAAACACACCTTTTCGGCGACCCCTGGTCTTTTTTCTCTGAAAAAATATGAATGCGTGATGCCCATGTCTTGTCTTGGCAGATCATGGGTGTCGCCTAAATGACCCGACATTGCCCTTGTTTAGAGCTGCTCGCCCAATTCGAGCTTGGAGCGTGGTAAAAGAATGGTTGAGTGGTAATCGACCGAGCTGGTGCAGGTAGGCAATAACCTCACCCGAAAAACCATGCGGCAGGCAACAAAAGTCCGGCTAACCGGACAAGATGCGGTGAGAACTTAGTCACGGGTCAATGGCGGCTATATCGTTTGTGTCACTAGCGAAAAAAACACATATGGGAAAGCATGGGGAAACAAAATCTTATGGGTATTCATGAAGGCTCCGTTTCGTTCGACGGTACAATCGTCGTCTTACATCCAGCAAGTGCACCACACGTCGTTAATTCCGGCGGGGTGCTTGAGTTTGAGGAAGATTCCTCAATAGTCCTGCCTGCCCAAAAACAGCTAAAGGACGCCGTGGTGTCGGCTCTTAATGATTTTCGAGATATGAGGAAATTGGCGGCGACTTCCGTAGAGTGGCGTCTCAGGATTGAACCTACGAACAATGTCGAATTCCCGGCAACTTACGTTGTGAGGCTCGTAGGGCCTGGGGCTACGGCTTCTGAGGTGGAAGTATTCAGGGCTGCCGCTCGATGGGTATTTAGGGATTTGATCCCACAGAGGATATTGGGCGAACCGGAGGATGAGCCAATTCTTTCCGAGAAGGAGCAAGAGTTTCTTGGAACCCTTAGCCGAGGGATAGCGGCAAAATTTGCGAGCCGCTCGATCAAGCAGGGCGTCATGGTGAGGTTTGGCTTTGAAGATCTCAGTGGGGCAACGGTACAGGGTGTCATGCCGTCGTTGACGGTCGAGCAAAAAGCTCTTGGCACCATGTGGGCAGCAGGCAGGCCGTTAGGGTTCGACGAGCAAAAAAGTACGGTGACGCTGTGGGTGTCACCCAGCGCTAACGATGAGGACGCCTCGGAAATCGAGGGAAGAACTGAGATTTTGTGCCACGATCTGGATTTCCTTCGTGTCTTCGCCAGAGCCTATGCGAATCGCAGCTTGGTTAAGTTTCAAGTGGTGAGCCAACAAGAAGCCAGAAAGCAAAAAACGGTATTGACTCTTCTTGAACTAGAAGAAGTGGCGGTGGACCCTGCGGAGAGCTTCGACCTTCAGTTAGGATAGGGGGGTAACGGCGTCAGAGGTGCGGGTTTCGGGCAGTAGGCCGATGCAATGGCGATGAAGAGTAATACCAACTCCAGGCGATCATGGATTTGGGTAATCATAGGGCTGGTGAGTACTAATCCCGCGTAAGAGCGGGCCCTGGTGTAGCTTTTATCGTAATCCTCGTTGAAGGTGTCCAGTTGCAGCGAGGCGGCTGCCGGTACAAATTCACCTGCCAGAACCACTCTTTGAGCTCGGGGAGCATAATCCGGTTTGCTCTTTATGACGACTTTGTACGAATTCTCGGGGATTTTGAACGCGTCCACCAGAAGCCGTATTAGGTGAGCATCTTCGACCTCGTTCATCAGCAAGTGGCCATTTCTACCAACGAGATTTGATGCCTGGGCGAGAGATGGCAGTGGTCTGTTAGTGTCCAGTTCCTCACAGTTGTGCAGCTCGTCGCACATCTGCAGCAGTCTGGGCCAAACGGCAGCCGGGCGCGATTTCAGTAAATACTTCGGCAGTTTGGTGCCATACACGAATGTCTTCTTCATTTGTTCCGGATCATAGACTTTGAACCGCAGCCCCGCATTTATCCGGTCAACCAGAATTTCCACATCGGCAAGTTCTCCTGGTGGTAGGCGAAGCAACGGTTCGATTCCGTGAGCCGCGTACCCAAGCGCCATCAGCCTCAGAGCTTCCATCACTATAAGGGGCGTGAGTCTGGTTCGCTGTGCAAAAATAGTAAGAGCTGCACTCTTCACTTCAGTGGCGGATTTAACAGGCCAGCGATCAATCTGGAGGGCCTTTGAAATAGTGCCGGCGTAGTGGGTAGTTACCGGAGTGAGCCTGTCTGCCCACTCTGTCATCATACGGTTATAGGACCGAAATTGCGTTCGTGGCGAGTGGTGCCCGAGCGCCCGGGCGATAGCCATAGAGCCGCGTCTTGACGGCAGCCCGTGGTTGCCGAGTAGTATCTTTCGGAGGCTCTCCCTATCGACTGATTCAGTGAGTTTTTGCGCAAGCGGTGTGTCTATCTCAAACAACGCGCTGTTCAGCACATTACAGAATCCGTGGCGGGCCTGGTGTAGGCTCATGCGGGTGTTTCCCGTCACCAGTTTAAGCGTCCGGGCAATATCCGATGGAATGGATCCCGCAAACGGCGTGAGGTTACCCTCTTTGTCGGCAAGGATCGGCTTATTGTCGGCGTTACCCAGCCTGGTCGTATATCGTGTCAGTATTGATGTAACCAGTGACCGCTCGACAGCACTCAGCTGAAATACCAGCGGTACGGCCCGCCGGCTGTGGACGCTGCTTTTCAGGCCGCGTATGGAATTGCTTTGCACCAGTACCCAGGTCAACTCCGCGGATTCGCACCAGTCCGATCGGAGTAAGCCAATAGCCTCCTGGGCCCTGAGCCCGAAGCGGAAACCTAACAGAAGTACAAAGGCGGCTTGCATACCCCGTTCGATATCCTCGGTGTCAGGGCGCAGTAGCAGTTGGAGGGCCTGGAGGTACTCGCTCTCTGAAAATAACCTTGGACGAACCGAGCGTCGGGCATTGCCTAAATCAAGTTCGTCCCAGTCGGGAGAAGACACCCCGCGCTCACTCGCCCAGTCGAAGAATTCAATAAGACGTGCCGAGAAATACGCCAGGTCTTTCAGTTTCTCAGCGCAGTGAGACAGCATCTTAGCGCAAAGCTCAGTGACGTCCTCCTCGGCCATCAACAGCAAATCCGCCTTGTAGGCGAAACCACGAAATGGGCCAGACAGTTCACCTAAGTATCGTTTGACGGACCCCGCCGCGTAGGCTTTGTGCGCGTGGTTAGCTCGGCCTTTACCTTTTCGGATTCGGTGTGCGACCCAGTAGCCAAGTAGCAAAATGGCACTGCTGACAGCGTGAGCGTGGGCCCGGCAGTGCTGTTCGACCTGTTTGGCGATCTCCCGTGACTTGGCTTTTGTGTATTGGTTCAGGATGTCCTGCAGATCTCCAAGAAAAGCTTTCGCCGAGTCGTAAAAAGGTTCGGGATAAGTACCAGAGGCTGATGCTGGAATCGGGGGTAAATTTTCCGTTTCTGGTAGGCGCTGCTCTGGAGCGGCTGCCGGTGGCTGATATCGCTGACCTTCTGTCAGGCGAAAATAATCGTACAAGCACAGGCTGGTAGGAGGGTTTCTATTACTGAGAGCGCCTGCCACCATACCCGGAAGGTTAATCAGGTTAGCCTGTTCAATTAACCGGCTCAGCTCTTTTAACAGGGTGCCCACCGACCGATCGTTTCTTTCTTCATCATCAAGATGTCTGGTTGCTGCCAGTATTTTGGCCAGTGATTGTAACGACTTCGGGCAGGGCGCTGTGTCGAGATCCTTGCTGTCTTTGATTCCGAGCCCTTTCGCCAACAGTCGTCCGGTGGTGTGGTCGATCTGATGCCGTTGAACCGGTTGATTGTAATTGTCCGGCTCCAAGGATTCGGAGTATTCCAGATACACGCGTTGCTTGTGTTGTATTACCCGGAAACTTTTTCCTTGAACCAGGTCTTCCAGCAGTCCGAGATAGGAAATGCGCTTCTCGATCGCTATGAATGCTGTGGCCAGGGCCAGACTGTCAGACTTTGAAAGTCGGGCTTGCCGGATAGCCTGCTTGGTGTCCTGCGCCCACCGTTCAAGAGTAGGCATGGTTTGAAGCGCTTTGGGGCAAGTGTCTCTGACCAGTGAGCGTTCGGTGCCTAGCCTCAATGTTCTATGTCGTATGAATTGTCGTGTATGGGGACTGTGTTCCTCCAGCCATTGGACCAATACTTCCATCCGAATAGCCGCCTGAGGGTGCGGCATCCCGTTTTCGCGGGTGATCATTCTTTTTGCCAGACGATCAATATGGCTTTGATTGAGTTCGTGCTCATCGCTGATTGGAGTGGCGTCTAGCGCCAAGTCCAGCTCCTTCCGGGCTGCAGAACGTGCCAGATCACGGGCTCTGAGCCGTTCCGTGTGTCGCCGTGCCTGGCCAAAACAATCAGGCTCCCGGTAAGTATCAACGGTTTGTTTGGGTTCAAATGCAGGGATGCCGTAGCTGGCTTTGGGTAGCGGCACCATAAAACCTAGCCGGTCAAAGCAGTCGTCCAGGGCTTCCTTATACCGTTCACGGTCCTCTCGCCAACACCTCGCCGAGTGATCACTGTAGGAGGTTGTTCCCCGTTCCCCATGGCCCATCCAGCCATCTATGACTTCGGGGTGAACGTCCATTCGAGCCAGCTGCTGGGCAAACCTGTGCCGAAACAAGTTCTTTGGAAGAGGCCACGAGAAGAGTTCCATCCCTGGGACAGCTAAATCGTTTAATGGATGCCAGGCACCATTGCAATCGAGCAGGAAGAACAGGGGCAGGGTGTCGGAGTTTCCTTCCAGAACCTGCTGGATGCGATGTGCAAGGTCTTTGTGTTGATCTGGAAGGCTCGCCCTGAACCGACGAAGGTGCTCAAGATAGTCCGCCAATAGCCTGTTTGCGCCACCTGCAAGCGGAACCATTCGTCCGCAGTGAAGGCCGTCGTCGGATTTATCATTGATAAAGACGGCCGGGGGGTGATCACAGAAGTGGGCGATCGACTCGAAAGGCTCTGACAGGTTACGGCAACCGGTTGCGGCATTCAGTGCCGTGACAGTGTATTGGACCAGATGGTTGTGGAAAGTGATGGGGTCGCCTTGCGAGCTTTCCAGCAGTGTTTGGGTGGCTTCCCGAATGCCATCGACCAAAATGGATTCGAGTGGCGCAAGGAGACTCCCGAGGAGATTGGTCCGCTCATCGCCTAATGCGGGGTTTTGCAACGGAAGCCCAAATCCGTTTTGGACCTGAGCGATGCTCCAGTTGGCGTATCCACAAGCTGCTGGTAACGCCGCTCGAGGGTGGGCCGAAAGTAAGCGGGCCAATGAATGATCGCATGTCTCTTCGAAAACACTTTGGGACTGTGCGTTAGCGAGTTTCGCGCTGGTGAGTCTCGGGAATTGCCGTTTTGCGTGTTGCCTGAACCAGGTCGTTAGGGCGTGTGGGCTGGCCCGTGCCCATAGTTGCCGCAGAGTGGCGATGTCCGGGAAAACATGAGTAGCCTCTCGGAGAACGCTCTGTATCTGCTCTGGCAGCGTGACGCGGAGATTGTCCTGGAACGGTTCGATCAGAGGTTGGGCGTCGGCATCCGGAAGCCAAGAGCTGTGTCGCCTTGGTCGTTCCCGGTGGGCCGTTACTAGGTCTTGGGAAATGCTCCATTCATCACGTAAGTCATCCGTTATTTCAATTTCCTGTATGAACTCCAGGGAGCGTTCAAGATGAACGGCCAGCCAGACTAACGCGGCCCCCAGTTTGTCTTCAGGGCGGTCATCAGCCAGAGTGCAGTTAATCCACTGATCGAGTTGATGGGCCTCTGGGGGAAGTGGTTTCTCCCAGGACCAGGGAAGATAGTTTGACAGTTCTGCCGTCTGCATCAGTATGCTTCGGCCCGAGAGTTTCTGCTGTTCTGGTGTTTCTTCCGGGTTGACGCCGAACAGCAGCATTTGATGCAGGGCTTCTTCATCAGCAGAGTCTGTTTCGCTGTCTGAATAGGCAAGAAGTTGAGGCCCGCCCGCCGAGCTACTCAGATCCAATGCGCTCTCTGTTGCTTTGAGCAGGTTTGTAAAGGACGTTTGAAAAGCGGTCTCTGTTTTTTGAACTCTGGTGGGATTGAGTTGGCCCTCAGCAACCCGTTGGATGGCCTTAAGAAGCAGCAGCTCTTTACGGGTTTCTGGTCCTGAGTATCTGGCGATTAATTGAGATGCAGCGTGTCGGATTGCCAGGTTGAATTGGGAGTACGAGTAGTGGTCTGACGGGCAAGCTTTCAATGCCATTTCAAGAATGGTGTCAATGAGTGACCATTTGCTGTTCTCTCCGGGGAGGCAGAGTGTGCTGGCAACCTGCTGAATCTGATTGTCGTGTGGGCAGTTATGCTCTGCGGTTCTTTCCAGTGCCTGTACGATCAGCCATATTTTCAGAGTTCTTCGCAATCGGTCGAGTAGGTTATTGTCGGACGGGGGCTGAGGTTGGATAATCAGTTCGAGCAGAAAGTGCTCGTTTTTCAGATCTGCCCCTGCCGCCCGCAGAATATTTTTCGTGTTGTTTCTTGAGACACCCTGGTGAAGACCGGAATAGCTATTGGCAAGGTCTTTATCTTGGCTGAAAGAAAAAAGAAGCCTGTTTATGTGGCTGATGTAGGGATTGTCAGCCCACTGATGCAGAATGGCCTTTGAGTCCGCGTTAGAGAGTTCGCGATAAAGGTTGCCGACGATCGTGAAGTTTTCAGTGAAGCCAAAGGTTAATGCTATGGCATCGAAAATGTCGGAGACGTTGTTTTGTTCAGCCCAGGAATGGATGGCTTGAAAGTGAGGGCCTGGATGCCTTAAGGTCAAGTCATCGTTGTCTGATTGATCAGCCCCGTGCCATTTCTGCTTGTCGTTACTTGGCATTATTGTACTTAGTCTCCACTCCCCCTTTTACCCAAAATTCTATATCACGCATCAATTTAAGGCAAATATTACCATTTCAGCCCAAAAAAAGTGGGTATAAACTATCAGTCTCATAACCCGAAGGTCGTTGGTTCGAATCCAGCCCCCGCTACCACATCAAGAAAAGCCGGTCTCTGACCGGCTTTTTTCGTTTCTGAATCCCGCCCAAGCCCTTCCCGTGATGGTTACTGACGCAAAAGTGGCCTGAAATCACCTTCTGAAAAGTTTCCGCTTCCCACACTCTGCCAACAGCGGCAGACTCTGAAGATGCCTTCTCCTAAAACAATAACGTCACAGGTAATCGGCAATGCAAACAGTGGATTATGTAATTGTAGGCGGTGGTTCCAGCGGTTGTGCCCTGGCCGGTCGGCTGAGTGAGGACGCCACCTCCAGCGTTGCGTTGATTGAGGCCGGCTCGCGAAAGGGGGCCAGCTGGTTGATCCAGACACCGGCCGCCGTGGTGGCCATGGTGCCGAAAAACATCAACAACTGGGCCTTTGAAACGGTGCCGCAGCCGGGTCTGAATGGCCGGCGGGGCTATCAGCCGCGCGGCAAGGTGTTGGGTGGTTCGTCTGCCATTAATGCCATGGCCTATATTCGTGGCCATGCCAGTGATTACGATCACTGGGCCGCCCAGGGCAACGATGGCTGGGCCTTCAGGGATGTGTTGCCCTACTTCCGTAAATCCGAAGGCAATCAGACGCTCAACAACGAATGGCATGGCACTGACGGGCCGCTGAAAGTCAGTAATCTGCAGAGCGACAATCCGTTCCAGCAGCACTATCTGGAGGCTGCCCGCCAGGTCGGTTATCCGCTGACCGACGATTTTAACGGCCCCCAGCAGGAGGGCATCGGCCTGTACCAGGTCAATCAGCTCAATGGCGAGCGCTGGAGCACCTATCGGGGTTACCTGCTGCCCCACCTCGAAACCCGCTCCAATCTCACCATAGAGACCGATGCTCTGGCGCAGCGCATCGTGTTCGAGGGCAAACGGGCGGTCGGTGTGGAGATTCTGCAGAACGGCCAGTTGCGGCAGATTCGGGCGCGCAAAGAGGTGATCCTGAGTGCCGGCGCCTTCCAGTCTCCCCAGTTACTGATGCTGTCGGGTGTCGGTGATGCCGGCGAGCTCGAGGCGGCGGGCGTACCCTTGCTGCATCACAGCCCCGGTGTCGGCAAGAACCTGCAGGACCATCCGGATTTCATCTTCGGTTACAAATCCAATGATGCCAATTTGTTGGGGCTCTCCCTGAAAGGCGGCCTGCACGGCATCCGTCAGTTCCTGCGCTACCGCAAGGAGCGCCGCGGGCTGCTGGCCTCGAATTTTGCGGAGGGCGGCGGCTTTCTCAAAACCGATCCCGAACAGGCCGCACCGGATATCCAGCTCCATTTCGTGGTGGCGCTGGTGGATGACCACGCGCGGACGCTCCATGGGGGGCATGGTTTCTCCTGCCATGTTTGCCTGCTGCGTCCGAAGAGCCGTGGCACTGTCTCGCTGAAAGATCGGTCGGCACAGACGCCGCCGGTGATCGACCCGAAGTTCTTTGACCATCCGGACGATCTGGAAGCCATGGTGAAGGGCTACAGGATGACCGACAAGCTGATGAAAGCGCCGGCACTCTCACGGTTCATCACCAGCGATCCGTTTACCGGCCATGTCGCCACCGACGATGACATTCGTGACGTGCTCCGCTCCCGCACTGACACGGTGTATCACCCGGTGGGTACCTGCAAGATGGGCATTGACGACATGGCGGTTGTCGACCCGCAGTTGCGGGTGCATGGCCTGGAAGGGCTGCGGGTCGTGGACGCCTCAATCATGCCGACCATCATTGGCGGCAACACCAACGCCCCGTCGGTGATGATCGCCGAGAAGGCGGCCGATCTGATCCGGGCCAGTGCTACGGCCGGTGCTCCGCAGGAAACCACACGCTGACACACAACCCCGGCTGACCATCCTCCCGGTCCAGAAGTGCCAGCCGCCCTCCGTGCATTTCCGCTATCCGGCGGGCAATGGCAAGGCCCAGTCCCGCGCCGGATCCCACGCGCTGGTCGAGGCGGGTGAAGCGGCCCAGCGCTTTCTCGCGGGCATCTCCGGGTATCCCCGGGCCCTGATCGCAGATCAGCACCCGATAGCCGTCATTCTGAGGCTCAAGCCGGGTATCCACAGAGGTGCCCGGCGGGCTGTACTGTATGGCATTGGCGAGCAGTGATCGCATCAGTGAGGTCACCAACGGCGCCTGACAGGGGATAAAGGCCCGCGTCGTTTGATCGTCCAGGGAGGGCTCGATATGTTTCTGCAGCGCCAGCGGCGCCACGTCGGCGATGCTCTGGGCGACAATGTCGGAAAGGCTGTGCTTTTCAGGGCAGAAGCCGGCGGCTGACTCCACCCGGCTCAGGAGCAGCATCTGCTCCACCAGGTGCACCATGCGATCGACCGACGCGGTCAGATCGCTGAACTCGCCCGGATACTGCCCATCGATTTTCTCCAGGTTCAGACGCAGCGCCGCCAGAGGGGTGCGCAGCTCGTGGGCAGCATCGGCGGAAAAACGGCGCTCCCGTTCCAGGGCGTCGTCCAGTCGTTTCAACAGGCCGTTGACCGCACCTACCAGGCCACTGACTTCCCTCGGCGCGTGCCGGGTGTCCAGCGGATGAATACGCTCCGGGTCCATGTGGCGGATGGGCTTCTCCAGTTTGCGCAATGGGCGAAACCCCAGCTGGATGGCCACCGCGACGGCGATGACCAGCAGGGGCAATGCGGCCAGTAGCGGCAGGATGTTGCTCAGTGCCAGTTCTTCGCTGAGTTCCTGGCGAATGTCCTCGCGCTGGGCCGTCCGGATCCAGTAGCCGGTCTGGGGATCCTGAAGAGTGAAGGTGCGCCACTGGAAGCCGGTGGCCTCGGACCAGGCGTATCCGGGGTGCAGAGCCTGATCATCATTGGCGGCGAGGGTGTCGAGCATCGGTTCCCCGGCGGCAGTCCAGACCTCGAACGCCAGCTTTTTCTCATACTTGTGGCCAGTGCCATCGGGAAGAATTTCATCGTAGTCGCCTTCATTCAGGGCGCCCTGTGGTAGTTGCAGCGTTTGCGCCAGTACCCCCGCCAGTTCCTCCGACGACTGCGTCGCCGCCAGATGCTGCACCAGCCCCTGCACCACTCGGGTACTCTGGGCCAGCTCCGCATCGAATAATTCTTCCAGCTCGTGGTTGCTCTCGATGTAGCTCCAGGTGGCCGCCGCTGAGGCAATCAGCATGACGATGGAGGCGACCAGCAGAATCAGCGTGCGGGTCAGGGACATTCCGGTGCTCCGCACTGGGCAGCCTGCTGGCTGTCGAGCAGATAGCCCACGCCGCGGATGGTGCGAATCACGGTTTTACCCACACGCCGCCGCAGATGGTGGATGTGAACCTCCAGGGCGTTGCTCTCCGCGCCATGGTCCCAGCCATAGAGTTGCTCCTCCAACCGCCGGCGGGTGGCCACCTGATCCGGATTGCGCATCAGGTAGTGCAGTATCAGGACTTCGCTGCGGGGCAGACTGACGGTCTGTTGGCCGATGGTGAGCTGCCCGGAGTCCGGATTCAGATTGAGGCTGCCGACGTTCAGGCCGACAGTGCCGGGCTGGTTGCCGCCGGCCGCGACACGGCGGGTGACCGCGCGGATGCGAGCCTTGAGCTCGGCCATGGCAAAGGGTTTGGTGAGGTAGTCGTCGGCACCGGCGTCCAGGCCCTGCAGTTTTTCGTCCAGGCCTGAGCGCGCAGTGAGGATGATAACCGGGGTGCGGGTACCTTGGTCGCGCACGCGTGCCAGTACCTCGAGTCCGTCCAGGCGGGGCAGCGTCAGATCCAGGATGGCCAGGTCAAAATGCTCTCCGGTCAGGGCATTGAGTGCCTGCTGGCCGTCGTCCAGCCAGTCCACGGTGTGGTGCTCGTCCCGCAGCATCGTAAGCATGGTGTTTGCCAGCATGTGATCGTCTTCCACAAGCAGAATGCGCATTCGATGGTTTCCGTGACCCGGTTGGATTGCGCTTAATTCTGGCACAGAAAGCTTAACGCCGGCTTAAGAAAACAATCGGGTTCCGTTAAGCCGTTATTAAGTCTTGCCCCTTAGTCTGGAGGCCAGTCAAGGGGGAATGTTATGACCGAATGTTTGACCATGCCCAGCAGTATTGATGTTGCCTCAGGGGACGCGCGGCCGGTGGTGCGCTGCGGCCACCGCCATTTGTATGAGTTGCACCGGAACAGCACCAGTGAACAACGGGCCGCCGATTTTATTCGTCGGCGCTTCCTGCAGGCCTACGGTGCCCGCCCGACCCTGCATATGCCGCCGTTGATGGCCCTGGTGTCTGAGCATGGCACCCTGCTGGCTGCGGTTGGCTTGCGCCGGGCGGCAGGGGAGCGGTTGTTTCTGGAGGATTATCTGGACCGGCCCGTTGAGAGCGGCCTGCCAGAGGCTCATACCCGGCGGGACTCGGTGGTGGAGATTGCCCACCTCGCCGGTGTCGAAACCGGCATCAGCCGGCCACTGTTTGCGGCGCTGGCACTGTGGCTGCAGCACGCGGGTTTCAGGTGGGTAGTCTGCACCGGCACGGTCCAGCTGCGAAACGGCCTCCGGCATCTGGGCATTGAGGTGGTGGAGATGGGGGATGCCAACCCCCGCCGCCTTGTGGATGCGGGCGCGGGCTGGGGCAGCTATTACCAGTGCCAGCCCCGGGTGCTGGCAATCGATGTCGGACATGGCGTGGAAAGCCTGCGCACCAATGGCCTGCTTCGGCAGCTTCAGCTTATTGAGCCCGACGCGGCCGATGTCGCGAGCATGACCCGGATCTCGGGAGGCGGCTATGGTCACACTGCCTGAGCTTTTCCGGCAGGTGGCCGCGCAGCGGCCCGATGCCATCGCCCTGGTGAGCGGGTCTGGTGAGCTTTCTTTTGCGGCGCTGTTTTCCGCCGTGGAGGCCCTTGCCGCTGAGCTGCGGGAACGTGGAATCACCCGCGTGGGTCTGTGTGGCGACAATGCGCCGGGTTGGGCCATTGCAGATCTGGCTTGCCTGAGTGCCGACGTAGTGTGTGTACCCATCCCGCCGTTTTTCTCTGCTCAGCAGCGAGACCACCTGGTCCGCGCCTCGGGCTTGCAGGCGTTGTTATGGTCCGATGAGGCAACAGGGGAGATATCACTCGGCCATGGTATTTCGGTGAGCCCGTTGCAGCCTCCCGAGCTCGTCAATTTGCCTGCGAACACCGCGAAAATCACCTTCACCTCCGGCAGCACCGGTGCGCCCAAAGGCGTCTGCCTCTCCCGGGCGCACCTGGCTGCAACGGCCGTTGCGCTGAAAAAGCGGCTGGGAGCCAGCGCCGGTCGCCAGCATCTGTGTATCCTGCCGCTGGCCACCCTGCTGGAAAATGTCGCGGGACTCTATCTGCCGCTGCTGCTGGGGTCCACGGTTCGGGTGGAACCCCTTGCCATGCTGGGAATGACGGGTAGCAGCGGGGTCGACGTCAGTCACCTCGCCGCCTCACTGAACCAGTGGCAACCCGAGTCACTGATTCTGGTGCCAGAGCTGGCAACACGGCTTGTGCAGCTGGCAGAGAGTGGCGCCCTTAACGGTCGCGGGTTCCGTTTTCTGGCTGTCGGTGGCGGCAAAGTGGCTCCGGAGCTTCTGCTGCGTGCACAGGCCCTCGGCTTACCCCTGTTCGAAGGTTATGGCCTGTCCGAATGTGGCTCGGTGGTGGCGTTGAATACCTCGGCCGATAACCACCCGGGTTCCGCCGGGCGTCCTCTGGATCATGTTGATGTTCGGGTCGACGAGCAGCGCCGCATTCTGGTGCGTGGCAATACCTTCCTCGGTTATCTGGGCGACGCCGCGCCACAGAGCCCCTGGCTGGATACCGGGGATCTGGGGAGCCTGTCGGACGAGGGTTTTCTGACCGTGGATGGTCGCTCCAAGAACCTGCTGATCACCAGTTATGGACGCAACATCAGCCCCGAATGGCTGGAGAGCGAGCTGCTTCAGAGGTTGAGTGCACAGCAGGCCGTCGTGTTCGGCGATGGCGAGGATCGACCCCGCGCTCTGATTTTCAGCCAGCCCAAGCGGTTCACTGATTGGCGAGGACAGTTGGCCGCGATGTGTCACCGTTTGAACGATCGGTTGCCGGATTATGCCCGGCTGTCGCATCTGTACCTGCTGCCACAGCCGCTGTCCGTTGAGAGCGGTCATCTGACGGCCAATGGCCGACTGATGAGACACCGTGTTCACGCCGATCTCCCCCATCTGATTGCTCACAGTCACGTGATTTCCATCACCCAGCCAGGAGAAAGCACCATGGCATTTTTTGACCGGCTTCAGGCCGAAACCGCACAGGCCCGCACCCACGTATCCGGGGCGCCCGTTATTCAGGCTGTCCGGGAGGGACGGATGACGCTCGAAGGCTATACCTGGTTCCTGACCCAGGCCTTCCATCACGTAAAGCACACGGTCCCGCTGATGATGGCGTGCGGTGGTCGCCTGCCGGAGCGTCTTGAAGAGGTTCGTAAGGCGCTGGTGGAGTACATCGAGGAGGAGTATGGCCACCACGAGTGGATTCTCAACGATCTGCAGGCCTGTGGCGAGGACCGCGAGGAGCGCCGCGCCAGCCAGCCGGATCTTTCCATCGAGCTGATGGTGACCTACCTCTATCACCAGATTGATCGCGGCAACCCGGCGGCGTTCTTCGGCATGGTGCAGGTGCTGGAAGGCACGTCTATTGAGCTGGCTACCCCCCTGGCCCAACAGATCCAGCGGCAGTTGCAGTTGCCGGACTCGGCATTCAGCTACCTTTACTCCCACGGCGAGCTGGATCAGGGCCATTTCGAGTTCTTTCGCGATCTGATGAACAGCATCACCGACCCGGGTGACCAGCAGGCCATCATTGACTCGGCGCGGGTGGTATACCGGCTTTACGGCGATATGCTGCATCGTATTCCGGTGCCGGCCGTGGCGGGGGCAAAGCCCAAGGAGGCTGACCATGCAGCTGCGTGACCGACGTTTCCTGTTACTGGGCGGTACCGGTGGCATTGGCCAGGCCCTGATGACCGCGCTGCTGGCGGAGGGCGCGCAAGTGCTGGTGGCATCGCGGCAGTCCGAAGGATTGCAGTTACCCCGGGGTGCCTGGGCGGTACCGCTCGATCTGGCGGCAGCGGATCTGGAGCAGCAGCTTTGTGCCATCACTGACAGCTGGCCGGATATCTACGGGGTTATCCACTGCGCCGGGCAGAATCAGTTTTCCGGGCTGGCGCAAACGGCGGTCTCTGCCATCGACAGTCAGCTGGCGGTCAATCTGCGCAGCCCCATGCTGGTGGCGCGGCATTTTGCCTCGCAATTCAGCGCGGCCGGGGAGGGGGCGCTGGTGTTTGTCGGCTCGACCTTCGGCAGTATCGGATTTCCCGGCTACACCGCCTATTGCGCCACCAAGTTCGGGCTGCGGGGGTTTACCGAAGCCCTGCGCCGGGAGCTGGCCGACACCCCGGTCAAAGTGCTGTACATAGCACCTCGCGCCACCGCCACCGCGATGAACCCGGATGCGGTCAATCGTCTCAATGAAGCGCTGGGCAACTCGGTGGACTCACCCGAGCGGGTTGCCCGGACCATCGTGCATGCCATGACCCGCGACCAGCGCCGCTGCTTCATGGGCTGGCCGGAGCGGCTGTTCGTGGTGATCAACGGCGTGCTGCCACGGCTGGTGGACAGGGCGATGTTCAAACAACTGCCGGTGATTCGGCGCTTTCTCGAATCGGGAGCCTCATCATGAAGTTCTTTTGTCTGTTATTCGCTTTACTGTGGGCCGTGCCGACCTTGGCAGACAGCGCCGAGGCGGACCTCGCCCGCATTCAGCAGCGCTGGGCCGAAATCCAGTATCAGCTGCCGCAGGACGAAAAAACCAAGGCGTTCGAGGCGCTGGCCGGGGAGGCCGAGGCGTTGGTGGCGGCCAACCCGGACCGCGCCGAGCCGCGCATCTGGCAGGCCATTGTGCTCAGCACCTGGGCGGGTGCGAAGGGCGGCTTGGGCGCACTGGGCCTGGTGAAGGACGCTCGCCGCCAGCTTGAAAAGGCGTTGGAGCTTGATGCCACGGCTTTGCAAGGCTCGGCGTATACCTCTCTGGGGTCGTTGTACTATCAGGTCCCGGGCTGGCCGCTGGGTTTCGGTGACGATGACAAGGCGCGGAGGTATCTGCAGAAGGCTCTGGCGATCAATCCCGACGGCATTGATCCGAACTTCTTCTTCGGCGATTACCTGTTGGAGCGGGGCGAGAAGACCCGCGCCAGACAGTATCTGGAGCGGGCGCTTGCGGCACCGGATCGCAGCGGGCGTGAGGTCGCGGATCAGGGGCGCCGGCAGGAGATCCGGGAACGGCTGGCACGGCTGGCGAATTCCTGAAGCTGCGCCAGTGTATCCTTGTGATCAGAAACCCTCTGGCGGCGTGAACCCGGCCAGGCCTTCCTGCTCCAGCAGCTCCGCAAAGCGCAGGGTGGTCAGGTCTTTGCCGGGGGCAGCGATCACCTGCACGTTGAACGGCAGCCCGTCTTTGCTGCGCCCCACAGGCACCGACGTGGCCGGCAAGCCCAGCAGTGTGGCGAAGGCAATCCAGCAGAACTGGTCCATGTAGGCCCGTGGCTGGCCGGCAACGGCGATGCGGCGCTTGAACACCGGGTGGCTGTGATCATGGCGTATGGCGGTGGTGGGGGTGACCGGCGTCAGCAGCACATCGAATTCCTCGAACAGGCTGGCGATCTCCGCGCGCATCTTTTCCCGTGTTTCACTGACCGCAATCCACTGATGCACGGGCTGGTTCACGCCGCGTCCGTATTCGCCGATAAAGGCGGTCAGCGGGCCCAGTAATTTGAGCCACTTTTCCAGTCGCGCGACCCAGAGCATCTGCCGCCGTTGCGCGGGTTTGAGGGAGGTACTCAACAGGCTGCCCAGCAGATTGAAGTAGGGCGGCAGGATGTGTTCCAGATCCAGCAACGGGTGCTGTGCCTGGGCCACCAGCGCGCCGCGCTGCTCCAGTTCCCGCCCGAGGGTGCGGTAACCGTCGGTCAGTTCCTGTTCTATCGGGCACAGCGGATCTTCCAGCCACAGGCCGACCCGGGCCTGGTCCAGGGAGGAGAGGTCGGCAGGCTCCATGTTGATAGTCCAGCTGCGGCTATCCAGTGGCGTTGGGCCGGCAATGACATCCAGTAACAGCTGCAGGTCTTTCGCGTTGCGCGCCAGTGGTCCCCCTTCTGCCAGATCCGGTCGTGACTGGGTACCGGGCGGTCCGGGGATGTGGCCGCGGAACGACACCAGGGCCCGGGAGGGCTTGTGTCCGAACACCCCGCAGAAATGGGCGGGTGTGCGGATCGAGCCTGCCAGGTCACTGCCCACTTCCAGCGGCGTCATGCCTGCGGCAAGCGCGGCGGCGGCACCGCCGGAGGACCCGCCAGGAGTATGGTCGAGGTTATACGGGTTGTTGGAGACACCGAACAGCTTGTTGTAGCTCTGCAGGTCGGTGGCGTAGATCGGCACGTTGGTTTTGCCGATGATGATGGCTCCGGCATCTTCCAGACGCTGAACCACATCGGCATGGTGTTGTGGTTGATGATCCCGCAGGGCCGGTGCGCCCGCGGTACAGGTCATGCCAGCGACTTCCCAGGTGTCTTTCAGGGTAAGCGGCAAACCATGCAAGGGGCCAAGGCTGGCGCCGGTGGCCTGTTTTTCATCCGCCGCCCGAGCTTGCTTCAGGGCCTGTTGTTGGTCCAGCGTTACTACGGCGTTGATGCTGCCATTGTGCCGGTGGATCTGATCCAGAAAGTGTTGTGTCACGGCTTCACTGGTGAGTGTGCCGTTTCTGAGAGCCTGGACAAGCTCGTGGGCTGGCCGGTAATGCAGGGCCGTTGGTGTTGAGGGCATGAATCTGGACTCTCTGTGTGGTTAGGGCAGTTCCTGGCGCCAGTGTTTGACCCGCACCTGGGCTTTGACCGCATCCAGGATTTCCAGGATGAGATTGATCAGGGCCTCGTTGGCGGTGGATTCTGCCTTGGCATCGCCCGGAGCTGGCATGAAGACGTTGACGATGTCCTCAATGAACGCGTGGTTGGACGCGGACGCCAGATCCTCCAGGATCTGGTGAATGACATTGGCAACAATATCGCCCACGGCTTCTTCCAGGGTTTCCTGAATGGTGGGGCCTACTACCGGCAAGAACCTCAGGCGCGACAGCTCCAGATTCTCCTTGAGGGCAGTGTCTACGCGGTCCTCCAGATAACTTCGCAGGGCGCCGCGGTTGGGTACGTAGCCCTGCTGTGCAGCCTGGGCGACGCGCTGGGAGATCCAGTCAGTGAGCATATCCCGCCGCGGGTAGATGATGTCGTGCTGAATCCGCTCAAACAGGGGGGAGCCCCGCTGAACTTCCATCTGTACGCCGGACAGTACCTTGATGACAATGCGGTCAGACAGCTCCTCCATGAAGGCTTCGTAGTAAAAGTTGAAAAAGCGGTACAGCTTGGTGCTGGTGACATCGATGATGTTGTACTGGTGCAGGCGGTAGACGATCGAAATAACCCGCAGGATACGCAGGAAACGGAAACTCCCCACAGGAATGCAGCCCACCAGATCGTACCAGTGGATGAAGGGGTAGAAATACCAGCGATCGTATACCTGCGCTTTGATGGAGTAGCCCCAGCGCAGGAAAAATTCGCTGAGGAAAATGCCCACGAAGATCAGGTCGTAGAAGATGAAATTCTCGTGGACCGGCTCGTAGAGAGCATGGAAGCCCGGTGTTCGGGCTTCGAAAAAGCCTTCAATGGCGCTGAAGGCGTAGATGGAATCGAAGATGATGAGCGCCAGATTGAGTACAAGCAGGCCCAACATCACAAAGTCGATGATGAGCCAGATTGTCTGGTGGCTTTTCTTGAGGTTGTCCCGGTTGATCTTCAGCATTCAGGTGCCTGAATTTCTGTGAATTTTCTCACAGGTTAGCTTATTTCAGCTCAGCCGACGACTTCCCGAGTAAACGGCGGGCGATGATCAGCAGCTGGATCTGCTGGGTGCCCTCGAAGATATCCAGGATCTTGGAATCCCGCGCCCACTTTTCCAGCAGCTCCGTTTCGCCATACCCCAGGCTGCTGCAAAGCTCGACACAACGCAGAGTGATGGTGTTGCCCACTCGCCCCGCCTTGGCTTTGGCCATGGAGGCTTCCTTCGAGTTGGGGAGACCGTTGTCGGCCATCCAGGCGGCCCGCAGTGTCAGCAGCCGTGCCGCCTCCAGCTCCGCTTCCAGCAGCTGCAGTTCGCGGCTGACCGCCGGCTGGGTCCAGGTCTGGCTGCGGTAGTCGAGATCGATTCCGGCCTCGCCGATGATCTGGCGCGTGCGCTCCAGTGCCGCCCGGGCGACCCCAATGGCCATACCGGCAACAACGGGGCGGGTGTTGTCGAAGGTTTGCATGGCACCGGCGAAGCCCTTGTTCACGCTGATTTCCGGGTCGCCGAGCAGATTTTCCCTGGGTACCCGACAGTTCTCGAAGCGGATGGCTGCGGTGTCGGAGGCGCGGATACCGAGTTTTTTCTCGAGCCGCTCCAGGGTCATGCCCGGGGTGCCTTTTTCCACCACAAATGACTTGATCGCGGCTTTGCCTTTATTGCGGTCCAGGCTGGCCCACACCACTACAGCGTTGGCGCGCTCGCCGGCGGTCACGTAGATCTTCTCGCCATTGATGACATAGTGGTCGCCATCTTCTCTTGCGGTGGTGCGGATGGCGGCGGAGTCAGAGCCGGCACCGGGTTCGGTGATGGCCATGGCCGCCCAGGTATCTCCCAGGCGTGCCAGTTGCTCCTCGTTGGCAACGGCGGCGATGGCGGAATTGCCGAGGCCCTGGCGGGGAATGGACAGCGCCAGGCCCACATCACCCCAACACAGCTCGGTCAGACCCAGTACGGTTTTCATGTTGGTGCCGTTGCGGTTGCCGGGTGCACCGTGGTCGCCGGAGCGGGCCAGTTTGCCAGCACCGGCACCGCCGTCGGGTGCGCCATCGTTCATGCCGTCCATGATCGAGGCAAACATGTCCAGCTCTTTGGGGTAGGCGTGTTCCGCGCGGTCGTACTTGCGGGAGATAGGGCGGAAGACTTCCTGCGCCACCTGGCGCGCCTGATTCACAATGGGCGAGAATTTTTTTGGTATTTCCAGATACATGGGGTGCTCCAGATTTGCACAGGCTCAGGCGTGGACGCCGCCGGTGTGAGTGGCTACAGACCGCAAATCCCGGTACCAGCGCTCGACCGGGTGCTCTTTCACGAAGCCGTGGCCACCCAGCAGCTGAACGCCGTTGGTGCCGATTTCCATGGCTTTCTCACCGCAAAGCAGTTTTGCCAGGCAGGCTTCCCGGTGGAAGCTCTGGTCTGTTTCGGCGCGGCTGGCAGCGCGCCAGGTCAGCATGCGCATGCTGTCGGTTTCAATGGCCAGATTACTGATCATGAACGCCACGGATTGCCGGTGGCTGATGGGCTCGCCAAAGGCCTCGCGGTCGTTGCAGTAGGGAATGACGTAATCCAGCACCGCCTGGGCGGTGCCAATGGCCAGACCGCAGCGCAATAGTGCCCCCATATCCAGAAAGGCCTGGTAATCGAAGTCGTCACCACCAAGCAACGCCTCGGCAGGCAGGTCGACATTCGCCAGGGTAACGATTGACGGTTGGGTAGCGCGCAGGCCCATGGCGGGGTCGGCCTGGCAGGTGAGCCCCGGGGTGCCGGTTTCGACAATGAACAGGCGGGGGCGGCCGTTCAGCATCGCGGCGACCAGCATCAGGTCGCTCTGAGCCCCGAGAACCACGCCGTTCTTCTGACCGTTGAGGCGGTAGCCGCTGGCGGTGATTTCGGCGCGGGTGGCCAGGTCCAGCGGGTCAAACAGCGCCCGTGGCTCATCAATGGCAATGGTGGCCACCGGCGGTTCGGGTTCGCAGAACGCCGGCAGATACCGGGACTGCTGTTCGCCGGTGCCCCAGCGGGTGATGGCCTGAGCCGTGCTGAAGGGCGCCAGGAGTGCAAGTGCCAGCCCCATATCGCCCCAGGCGAGCTGTTCCGCGATCAGCACACTGGTAACCGGGGAGCGGGTTTCCGCGACCCCGCCAAATTCGGCGGGAACCGCATACAGGGTAAGCCCGAGGCTGGCGGCGGTTTCGAACACCTCCGCAGGCATGGCGCCGGCCTCGTCGGCCTGCTCAGCGGCCGGGCGCAAGGTATCCCGGGCCAGGCGCTGCAAACTGTCGACAATCATCTGCTGGTCTTCATTCAGCGTAAGATCAAACAGATCAGGCGCAGTTTTTCCGGGCAGTCTTTTTTTCGGTAGCCAGTTGGTCACGCGTTTGAACTCGCGCCCGGCCAGGGCGAGGGTACGAAAACCGATGCGGGTGCCGTGATAGGCGGTTCGTTCGGTGGTGGTGCGCAGCCCGAAGCGGTCCAGTAATGGATTAGCCGCGAGGCGGTTCATCATGGACAGAGCCATGCCGATGGGATCCCTGGTCATTGTCGGTCTCCTTTGAACGCGGGCGGGAACCCGGCGCGCCTGTTACTATCAGACAGATTATTGTTGAATTGCATCTCCGTTGATCATGGGCGCGTTGCCGGCGTCCGCCATTGGCATAAGGAGCGTGGGTGGTGGTCGGTCTGGTCAATCCGGTAGACTCGCGCTCACGCACGTTTTTACCTCTTAACAAAGACGACTCATAAACGGATGTTACCCCTTTCCCTACACCGCCGGTCTCCTCGCAGCTGTTGGCTGCTTGCTGCGCTGATGCTGCTGTCGGCCCCGGTCCGGGCAAACCAGGTGGCGGTAGAGGTGGAAGGAGATTATCCGCAACTCCAGGAGAATGCCGAAGTATTCCTGGGCGAGGTGGACGGTCGCAGTGCCGCAAATCTCCGCCGATATTCCGGCACCGCAATACAACAGGTGCAGGAGGCGTTGCGGGCGCTGGGCTATTACAACCCGATTATCGAATGGGACGTGGCCGAAGGTGAAAGTGAGGATGACCTCCCGACATTGACCCTGAACGTTATCCCCGGCGAGCCGGTGCGCATCCGCTCACGGCAGGTGGTGATCGAAGGGCCGGCGGCAGACGATGGCAGTTTCAGGGAGGCAATACCGCAATCGCCCGCTGAGGGTGACGTGCTGAACCATGGCCAGTACAGCAGTCTGCGCCAGTCCATTCAGAACCGGGCCCGGCGGCTGGGTTATTTCGACGGCGAGTTCGTCAGCCGCAAGCTGGAAGTGGATCCCGAGAATCGCGTCGCCGATATCACCATACGATTTCGCAGCGGCGAGCGTTACCGCCTGGGCGAAGTCACCTTTGAAGAGGGCCACGGGTTCGAGAACAGCCTCCTTGAACAGTTCGTCACCTTTGAACCCGGGCAGCCGTTTCACGCCGATGAAATCGCCACACTGAGTCAGGATTTATCCAACAGTGGCTACTTTTCCGGGGTGGATATTGATGCCTCCCCCAATAATGCCCGTGAGGGTGTCATTCCCGTTAACGTCGGGTTGACCACACGTCCACCGCGCTCGGTGGCCGCCGGGGTGGGCTTTTCAACGGATGTCGGTCCGCGATTCCGTGGCAACTGGCGGGAACACTGGATCAATCCCATGGGGCATCGCCGTGGTGTGGAAACCGAGCTGTCCGGGCCGAGGCAGAATCTGAGCACCTGGTACGAATTGCCGCTGGATCCGCCGATGACCGATTCAATCCGGCTGGGCGCGGGCTACCAGCGTGAGGATATAGAAGATGTGGAGTCCGAATTGCTGACCTTTGGCCAGCAGTGGAAGCACCAGCTGGATAATGAATGGATGCAGATTGCCTCCCTGCGGTGGGAGGGAGAACGCTTCCGCATTGGCGAGGATGAGCGCAAGACCAGCAGCCTGCTGTTGCCGGGGCTTGGTTATTCCAAGCTCCACGCCAATTCGCCGCTGGATCCCTCGAAGGGATTCCGGATACAGGCGGATGTCACCGGCTCACACCGGGCCGCGCTGTCCGATGTCGACATCCTCCATGTGAACTTTCTCGCCCGCGGCCTCTACACCCTGGCCGACAGGCATCGGTTCCTGGCCCGCTTCCAGTTCGGTGGTGTGGCCACCAATCGTTTCGACGACGTGCCGCCGTCGTTGCGTTTTTTCGCGGGTGGAGACCAGAGCGTGCGGGGGTATGGTTATGAAACCCTGTCACCGGAGGATGAAGATGGCGTCGCGGTGGGTGGCCGTTACCTGATGGTGGGCAGCGCCGAGTATCAGTATGAGTTTGTGCAGAACTGGCGGTTGGCGGCGTTTGTCGACGAGGGTAATGCCATGGACGATTTGCTGGACCCTCGTGCCACTGGCGCCGGTATCGGTATCCGCTGGGTTAGCCCGGTGGGTCCGCTGCGCCTTGATGTTGCGCGGGGACTGGACGATGAGTTCGGCGGTGGCTGGCGTATTCACTTTTCCATGGGGCCGGAGCTGTGACGGACACCAACAACGCAATGCCGGAAGACCCAGAGAAGGCGCCGGACCAGCGCAAGCCGCCCCGCAGCTGGCGATTCTGGTTGCTGGTGATTCTGCTCCTGGTGGTGTTGCTGCCTCTGGTACTGGTGATCGCCCTGTTGCTGGTGTTGCGCTCGGAAACCGGCACTGCCTGGGTGATCGATCAGGTGCCGGGTCTGACGGTGGAGGGCGATTCCGGTTCGCTGTTCGGCTACTGGGAGGCGAGCTCGGTCCGTTGGCAGGGCTACGGTACCGGGCTCGAGTTGGACACGGTGGTTGTGGACTGGTCCCCCGGCTGCCTGCTGAGCAAGGCATTGTGCCTGGACACGCTGCACGCCAGGCGCATCAGCCTGCAGCTTCAGCCGTCCGGCGAAGAGGAGGAGCCGCGGCAGGATATCAGCCTGCCCACCCTGGACCTGCCCGTCGGGATTCGTATCGGGGACGTTCGGCTCGGCCGCTTTACGGTTGATGGCAGCAAGATCTGGGACCGGCTGGACCTCAAGGCCCGTGGGTCCGGGCCGGACTGGACCATCGGGCAGGCCAGCTACCGCCTGGACGAGATCACCGTTGACGCGTCGGGTCGTCTGGAAACCCGTGGGGACTGGCCTCTTGATCTGAACGTGGATGTGTCGTTGCCTCCGCCCCGGGGTGAGGAGTGGCGGATTGCCCTGAACCTCACCGGCAGTGCCGAAGATCTGCGACTGTCCGCCCGCAGTCGTGGGTATCTGGACGCCACAGCGTCGGGCCGCGGTGCCCCGCTGGACAAACGCCTGCCGATGAAAATCAAGCTTGAATCTGCGGCTTTTCTGGCGCTGGATACGCTACCGCCCACCCTCACACTGGAAAACTGGCAGCTGGCCCTCGATGGCAGCCTGGCCGACGGCTTCGCTACGCGCTCAAGTGCCGTCCTTCCGGGCGACATCGGGCCGGTGGAGGCACGGCTACAGGGGCACGTCACGACGTCCGGTGCAACGGATGTGAGCCTGCAGTTGGCCGGCCCGGAGCAGGGACCGCAGCCTGGAACGGTCGACGTCACAGGGGACGTCACCTGGGCGGATGCGCTGACGGCCGATGTGAGTATCGACCTTGAGGCGTTTCCCTGGTACAGCCTGCTGCCGGACATGCAGGAGCCGCCGGTGACCCTGCGCCGGTTACAGGGTGATCTGGAATACCGGGATGGCAGCTACAACGCGCAGCTGGCAGCCGCGGTCTCGGGGCCAGCCGGCGACGCGGAACTGGAAACGGCACTGGACGGCGATCTGGAATCGGTGTCGCTGAGCAATCTGCTGATCAGTTCCGGCGCGGGGTCACTCCGCGGGCGCGCGGATATCGGATTCGCGAATCAGCTGCGCTGGGACGCGGAACTGAACCTGGACGAATTCAATCCCGGCTACTGGATGCCTGCTCTGGAAGCCAGTCTCAACGGCGACATCAACAGCCGCGGCCGGCTCGATGAGGAGGGCCGGCCGGAACTGACCGCAGACTGGAACATCTCGGGCCGGTGGCAGCAGGAACCTGCCGAAACCACCGGCGCACTGGATGTGGCTGCCGGTAGCTGGACGGTGTCTGAGCTCGCAGCCGAACTGGGAGAAAACCGTATCAACGGATCCGGCACCTGGGGTGAGGAGCTGGAGGGTGATCTGGATATCAACCTGCCGCAACCCGGTATGCTCGTGCCTGGCCTGGCCGGGCAACTGGTCGCCTCGCTGTCAGTGACCGGTGGCACTCCGGAGGATCCCGAAGGGACACTGAACGCGCGGGTATCGGAGCTGGTCTGGCAGGATGAACTGGCGGTGTCACTGGTGGAGCTGGACGCCAGCCTTGCCCGTGGGTGGGGGCTGGACGCATCGGCCCGCGCGGACGACATCCGGTTTGGCGAACAGAGTCTCGGTGAGTTGGCGCTGGGCTTCAATGGAACGCCCCGGGACCACCGGCTGACGGTTCGGGCGCAGCATGAGGAAGCCGATCTCGACGTCGCTTTTGCTGGTGCCGCCGGAGAGGCCTGGAACAGCTGGCAGGGCGCCCTCGAACGTGGCGAAATTGATTTGCCCCGCGCTGAGCAGACCTGGACGCTGGATCAGCCTGCGGAACTGGCCTTTGGTACAGATGGTTCGCTGACCCTGGGAGCGCATTGCTGGCGCTGGCAGGCCAGCAACATCTGCGCCGAAGATCAGACGCTACTGCCGGAACCGGCACTGGCCTACCGGATAGCTAATTTCCCCGCGGCGGCGCTGGCGCCATTGTTGCCCGAAACCCTGCGCTGGGAGGCCAGCATCGATGGCACTGTTGATCTGGCGATGACCGAGCAGGGGCCCGATGGCGTCATCTCTCTGGACGCGGGAGCCGGTGGTTTCGAACTATTGGTGCGGGAGGAGTGGCAGACGCTCCGGCACGACACCCTGACAGTGAATGTGTCGATGAAACCGGAGGTGGCCGACGTTGACCTGCGGCTTGCCGGCCCTGAGCTTGGCGAATTCGGCCTGGATCTGTCCGTCGACCCTGCCGCGGCAGAGCGGCCAGTCTCCGGCAGTTTCTCGCTCCGCGGGCTGGACGTGGCGCTGGCAGGCGGGCTTGCCGGTCTGGAAGAGGTGCGGGGTGAGCTAAATGGTGAAGGCCGGTTATCCGGGCCGTTGATGAAACCGGCGGTCGACGGCGAGATCACGCTCAGCGGGGGGCGCTTTGTTGACCCTTCCATCCCGCTGCCCCTGAACGATGTGGTGCTGGCCCTTCAACTGAACGGGTATTCCGCCGATCTGACCGGGCGCTGGACTAGCAGCGAGCGCAGCAGGGGCCAGCTCAAGGGCAGTTTCGACTGGGCCAGCGAGCCCTCGGTGGAGGTCACGGTCACCGGAGAGCGCCTGCCGGTTACCTACGATCCCTATGCGCGGGTCGAGGTGGCGCCGGATATCACCATTGCTTTCCGGGAAGGCGCCCTGTCGGTCAGCGGCCGCGTGGCTGTGCCGCGAGGGGACATTGAAGTGCGCACCTTGCCGGAGCAGGCAGTGTCAGTGTCCGAGGATGAAGTCATTGTCGGTGCCGAGCAGGAGGAGACTGCGGTCCAGTCTATGAATATGGACGTGACGGTGGTGGTCGGTGAGGATACGGTGACCTTTGATGCGTTCGGCGTGACCGGTGACCTGGAAGGCACGCTGCGGATCGGCAACGACATGGACACCCGTGGAGCCTTGCAACTGGTCGATGGCGAATACGAGGCGTACGGTCAGGAGCTGGAGCTTCGCCGGGCACGCATCGTTTTTGTCGGGCCGCTGACAGAACCTTACCTGGATATCGAGGCCATTCGCCGCGTAGACAATGTAGTCGCCGGCATTCGTCTTAGCGGGCCGGTCAGCGAGCCGGAAACGGAAGTGTTCTCCGAACCCTCCATGCCCCAGAGTGATGCTCTGTCCTACGTGATTCTCGGCCGTTCCCCCCAGAGTCGGGGTGAAGAGGGGCAGATGAGTCAGGCGGCGCTGTCACTTGGACTGACGCAGGCCAGCAAGGTCACCCGCGGGCTGGGCGATGAGCTGGGCATCCGGAATCTCACTCTGGAGGCGGAAGGCTCCGGTGATGAAGCCTCGGTCGTCGCCAGCGGCTACATCACTGACGAACTGAGCCTGCGGTATGGTGTCGGCATCTTCGAGCCCATCACCACCGTGGCGTTGCGCTACGATCTCGGGCGTTATTTCTATCTGGAGGCCGCCAGTGGCCTGGCCGCCTCCCTGGATATCTTCTACACCCGGGACTTCTAGTCCAGCTTGAACGTGGCACTTACGCTGGCTTTCAGTTCCCGGTCACCGACATGGGATACGGCATCCCCGGCGGACCGGGCTTCCGCCATCATCGGCACCGGCCGGTGGCCACCATCGATGTTGATGGTCACCACGTCGCCGCAGGACCTATCCAGCTCGTTGGCGACAAACTCGCAGCGGGAGCGCGCATCGGCGATGGCCCGTGCCAGGGCCTGCCTTTGCAGGTCATTTTCCTCGGAATGGTAAAAGGTGCCGTTGCCGAGGTGATAGTCCATGCCCAGCTCCTGGGCCTGTGCCAGCAAGGGATTGAGCAGGCTCAGGTCATCGATGGTAAAACTGACCGTTTGTGAAGCAACCGCGCGCTGTTCCGGTTCCTCACCGCGCTCCTGTACCGGAACCGTGCGGGTGTAAAGGTTGAGGTTGGCGTCGCTGTAATCGTTGAGCTGCTCTCGATAGTCGCCAATGCCGCTGCGCCACTGTTGCATCAGCTGGTTGACCTTGTCCGACGCATTCGCCGCCAGTTTGTCCTCGGCGCTGGCGGTGAACTGCAGCCTGGCGCTATCGGGCGTGTAGGTGACGGAACCCTCGCCAGAGAGTGTGACCTCTCCGGCCTGGGCGGCGAAAGGCAGGAGTGCGGCGGCAAGGCCGGGTATCAGGTATTTCGTCAGGGGTGTAAACATGGCAGATCTCCGTTCTGTCGATGGTGTTGGGTCAGGCCGTATCGAGGGTTTCGGCTTCGTCGAGTCGAACCAGTTTGCGCCGCCGCGCGGCATCTACAAAGTGGCTGAAAATGCGACGGTGCCCGGGGTGGTAAAGCAGGTATTCCGGGTGCCACTGAACGCCCATCAGCCATTGGTCACCGGTGCTTTCGATGGCCTGCACAAACCGGTCGTTATCCAGCGCAACCACCCTCAGGCCACGCCCGAGGCGTTTGATGGTCTGGCTGTGTATGCGATTGGCACCGATGACCGGGCTGTCCATCAGGCGGGCGAGACGGGTGTTGTCCACCAGCCTGACGGTTTGCATGGGGAGCAGCAGTGGACGGTGGCGGGTATTGATCCGCAGCGGTGTGACGTTCTGGCACAGCGAGCCGCCGAGGAAAACGTTAATAAACTGAGCCCCCCGGCAAATCCCCAGCACCGGCAGTTTCAGGCGCTGGGCCTGGGTCAGCAAGCGCTGGTCGGTCTGGTCCCGCCGGGGATCATAACGGGCAGTCACGGTCGACTGCTGACCATAGAGTGACGGGTCGACATGGGTTCCGCCCGACAGCACCAGACCATCCAGCAGGGAAACGTCCACCTTCGACCCCGGGCGGATGTAGTGGGTTCGCGCACCATGTAATTTCAGCCCGAGGTTGATCAACCGGTGCGCAAGGCTGCGCCGCACCGGGCCGCTGATGCCAATGGTCAGCCCCGGTAACTCCGGGGCGTCGTTGCCAGGGTCAGACATAGCCCTTGGTATTTAGCCATTGCGTACAGGTGTCGAGCCAGCTTTGAGTCAGGTTTTTCAGACTCAGCTTCCGGCTCTGACGGAACGCGGCCCGGAGTTCGGCCAGATCGGCGGCGTTGTTGGCCAGCTGCTCCAACACCACCCAGTCGTTCCAGACCGTCGAGAAGTGCCACCTGGGATTGTCGATGTCGCAGTCCGGCAAGCGATAGTGCAGGGTGGGCCGGCTCTTGATGCGTTCATCCTCAACAAACTCAGCCAGTAACTGGCTGTCGATGTGGGCAAACAGCGGAAGCAGGTCCAGCGCCTTGTTGCGGGTGGGGTTGTATTTCAGGTAATCCCGCATCAGTTGACGGACGTCCGGCGCGTAGTCGTCTTCCACCAGCTTGTCGGTGTAGGTGCTGCTCCAGGGCTCGATGTAGCTGGTGAACTTGCGGCTGATGTCGATCTGGTGGCGCGCCTTCAGCCAGTCGTACAGAAGGGCAAAAGCCTGCAGATAGCGAACCAGTGTGGGGGCCTCCAGGTCAGGAAGTTCCGGGTTCAACTGCAGCCCGAACGCATAGTACAGCGCCTCGCGGCTGCCAAGCGCGCCGGCCTTCCGCAGCTCCTCACACAGTACTTCGATGCGCTCAAGCGTGGAGAAGGGCAGCGGCGGACTCACGATCTCCAGCGGAACAATCTTTTCAGCCGCGGCATCGATCACATCCATTGCCTGACCGCCCAGCTCCCTTACCGATTCCGGCAGGCGCTCATCACGGAGGTCCAGGTCTTTGATGGGGTCGGAATCCAGTTCAATGGTGAACGTACCGAGGTCTGTTTCCAGCTCTGCTACATAGCGTGACGCCTCTTTGGCGCTGCCGGAGAGTAGTTTGCCGGTCAGATCCACGAGGGTGTCATAACTCAGTCCGGACAGCTCGATTTCGACGCCAACGCGCCGCTCTTCACCGGATGCGGTTCTGAGAATGTCCGGCATCCTGCATGACTGTGTTTCGCTCATTCCTGTGTCTCCACAATGGGTTGCATCTACCTTAACACAGACCTGACAGCCACGAGCCCGGCCCGGCCTGAGAAAAAAGAGAGGAACTGGCCTTTACACTGGATAAAACACTGTATATAGTCATTTTACTGTATATAAAAACAGGACTGATAAGGCGACCCCATGAAGCTGACAGCAAGGCAAGGACAGGTACTGGACATCATCCGCCGCTATGTGGATGAAACCGGATATCCCCCTACCCGGGCGGAAATTGCCGCAGAGCTTGGTTTCCGTTCTGCTAATGCCGCAGAAGAGCATCTGCGGGCACTGGCCCGCAAGGGCGCTATTGAAATGGTGCCGGGCGCCAGCCGCGGTATCCGCCTGCCAGAGGCGGAAGAAGATCCGGGGTTGCCGGTCATCGGTCAGGTTGCTGCCGGTAGTCCGATTCTGGCTCAGGAGCACATTGAAGATCACTGCACCCTGAAGCCTGACTTTTTCTCTCCCGCGGCAGACTACCTGTTGCGGGTGCGCGGAATGAGCATGAAGGACATCGGCATCCTGGACGGCGATCTGCTGGCGGTACATCGCACACAGGACGTTCACAATGGCCAGGTAGTGGTCGCCCGTGTGGGTGAAGAAGTGACAGTGAAGCGTTTCCGCAAGGAAGGAACGACTGTTTTGCTGATTGCTGAGAACGAAGAATTCGCCCCGATCGAGATAGACCTGCGGGAGCAGGAGATCTTTATTGAGGGGCTTGGGGTTGGTGTGATCCGTCGCTCGGACATGCACTGATCCACAACGGCTAACCAGAAGGCGAGGCGCATCATGGAACAACTCAGCTTTAACCAGAATCTGGCCTATTCCCGCTCGGCGTTTGGCTATCAGGCGCCGGTCAGAAATGTCTCGGGGAAGTCCGCGGTTGTCCGGGCGGGCTCTGTGCGCGCCAGGCGAGCGGATTCCTCCGCGCCGGTCGCCGGCAATGTGACCGAGATTATTCTGCCGGAGGGTCAGGTTGAGAATTTCCAGTTGCTGCTGCCAATGTTGACGCAGTTGAATCAGGAGAAACGCTGGCTAGCCTGGATTGACCCGCCCCAGGCGCTGGTCAGTAAGTGGCAAAAGATGCACGGCATCGTTGCAGGAGAGCTGCTGGTGTTGCGCTCAACGCCGGATTACCCGGCTCGCCAGCTGGCAGAGCGGGCGCTCAGTGCCGGCACATGCCACGCTGTTGTGATGTGGACCCGGAAGCTGGGCCGTGATGCCCTGCGGGCGCTGCAGGAAGCCTCGGCCCAGGGTAACAGCCACGGCGTCGTTTTGCGCCAGCGCTGACAGCGCTGGCCCGGACTGCTCAATGAAGGGTGTAGGATGGCTGAGTGTCCTGAGCCTCCAGTTCTTCATCTTCCCAATCGATATCGTGTGCAACATTGCCTACCGCTTCAATGCCGGCGGCAATCATCGCCTTGGCAACCGCCATATCGCGGTCTTCCATCATCTCCCGTGCTTCCGACGAGAACGTAATGCGTACCAGGGGCGCGGCATCGTCATCAATGCGGCGCAACGCATAATCGCCATCACTCAGTTGTACGATTTCAAAAAAAGATGGTGACATTCACATAGCCTTTCAGTTGTTTTCCACCCTGTTCCGCCATGGCAGTTACCACTCGCTGTGGCGCTCTTCCAGGGTATCAGCAAATTGTTTCAACGCGTTGAGCGATGCGTTGAGTGCAGGCAGAGACCGGTCAGGCCCCGAGGCTGCGGAGACTGCAATAATGTTCTCCGCGCTCACCGTTTTGCGGGTTGCCGGTGGTCGGCCCTGCGTTATTTCCAGCTGGTCCAGATGCTGCCACCAGCTGCCGGCTTTTCTCGCCAGTTCACCCAGTTCGCCGGTTTCCGGAGTCTCCTCGCCAATCAGCAGGCTCAGAGCGTCCAGTGATTCCGGCTCGCTGTTCCGGTGCTGGTACAGGTTGGCGATCATCACCAACAGCAGGCGGCGGGCTCGCAGTGTCAGTTCAATGGCACCCTGAATCAGGGCTTCCCGTTGCAGCGCCGCTGCCGAATCTTCGGTCACCGGGGTGTTCTCAGCCTGACGTAACAGCGTTCTGGCCATAAACAGCTTTTGAGAAACCAGTGAATACCACTGTGATGCCATGATTACCTGCCAACGAAGCCGGATGGCCGACGCAAGAAAAAAAGGTGCTCTTCAGATTGATTGCCCAGTCTATCATTTTTGCTGGTGCATTTCCTCCCTCGTGTTGGTACCTACGGGTTTAACAAGAAAATACAAACATTCACTTGAAACGACTGTTTGAATTTGGCAAAAAGGCCGCCCGCTGAACGGAGTTTGAGCAATTTCGGCGGATCGCACACGCGATTGAATAGCACTGCTGATTGCAGCAGCGCGGTCATCAGCATGAGGGAGGTAAGTTCGGGATGCATAAGCATGTGGTTACAGGTATTGCGGTGGCGTGGCTGACGGCGTCTGGTGGTGTCAACGCGGCGGTTTCCGGTACGGAAGCGCAAAAACTGGGTAATGAACTCACCCCTGTCGGTGCCGAGAGGGCCGGAAACGCGTCGGGAAGCATCCCGGAATGGACCGGGGGGCTCGTCACTCCACCGTCGGACTGGACGCGCGGGCAGGTAGAGACCAACCCGTTTCCTGACGATGAGCCTCTGTTTGTGATCACCCGCGACAACGTTGATCTTTACCGTGACAAGCTCACGGACGGTCACGTTGCGATGATCGAGCAATACGGTCCTGACTTTTTCTTGCCGGTCTACCAGACCCGCCGTTCCGCTGCCTACCCCGAGCATGTGTATGACAAATTCCGCGAAAACGCGGTGTCTGCCGAGCTGCTGGAGAACGGAAACGGTGTGCGCAATACCATTATGACCAGCCCGTTCCCGATCCCGCAAAACGGACTGGAGGTGATCTGGAATCATATTCTCCGTTACCGGGGCGAGGAACTCTCGTTTCGCAGTGCCTCGGCCACGCCGCAGGTAAACGGCTCGTTTAATCAGGTTGTTAACGAGTATGACTACTTCTTCGCGTACAGCCGTCGTGGCGCGGATCTCTCAGACATCGACAACAAGATCTTTTACCTGAAGACCGACACCATCGCACCGTCGAATCTGGCCGGCACCATCACGCTCGTACACGAAACCCTGGACCAGGTTCGTTCGCCTCGTCTTGCCTGGCGGTATGACTCCGGCTCCCGCCGTCTGAGGCGTTCCCCGAATCTCGCTTACGAGACTGATCTGCCGAATTCATCCTCCCTGCGGTCGGTGGATCAGAAGGATATGTACAACGGCGCGCCCAATCAGTACCACTGGGAACTCAAGGGCAAGCGCGAAGTGTTTGTGCCTTACAACGCGTATAATCTTCACGACGAAGACGTGGAACCGGCAGACATCATTCGCCCGGGCCACATCAATCAACAGCTGGCGCGCTACGAATTACACCGGGCGTGGGTGGTCGAGGCCAAGCTGCGCACCGGCATCAGCCATATCTATTCCCGTCGTGTGTTCTATGTGGATGAAGACAGCTGGCAGATTCTCGCGTCCGAGGAATACGATGCCGATGGCAATCTCTGGCGCGTGTCAGAGGCCCATAACATCAGTTTCTACAGTGAGCCGGTGTTCTGGACTACGATGGAAATGACGTATGATCTGAAATCAGAGCGTTATTACATCGACGGTCTCGATGACGGATTCGCGGCGTACGATTTTGCGCCCGGCTTCCGTGGCAATCAGTTCAGTGCCTCTGCCGCCCGGCGCGCAGCACGCCGCTAACTGACCCGCCGGGCCGGGGCGCCGACCCCGCCCGGCCTCGGGCCCGGATCACAACCGCAGGAGATCGATTCTATGGCTGAGCCCTCGCCGAACATGCAAGCACTGGATCGCCTGATTCAGGCGCTGGAAACCGCCCTGAAAGATCAGGACTGGGATCGGTTGTCGGAGCTGAACGGCGAAGTTCGCACAACGGTTGACCCGGTCATGGCGCAGCTGGAGGCGGGTGAACTAGACGCCGACGTGGTCAGGGAGCGGCTGGCCAGGCTGCAAACCTTCTGTGATGCAGCAAGTGCGGGTGCGACTGAGGCCCGGAACGAAGCCGAACAGGCACTGAAAGGAGTCAACCGTAACCGCAGCGCGGCAAGAGCTTATGAAAACGTTTCAACAAACCGTCCCAAATAGCGTCATAAAATTGACTCTCGAGCTCTTACAGTCTTAAATACCGCACAAATCCTTTGAGAGATTCTAGTGGATGTCTAAGAACAACAAAGTGCTGGTGCTGAGTGATGATGAATTTCGCCGTCGCGATATTGTCACGATCCTGGAGTTCATCGGTGAGGAGCAGGTGGTGTCCGGCGATGACGCCAGGGCATTGCTGGCCAATGGCGAAGAGGAGGTCCTGGCCTCTGTGTCGGTGGCACTGCTGGACGGTGAGGACGCCCGCATTCGCGAGACGGTGACCGGGGTTTGTACCACGCTCAAGGGCGTACCGGTTCTGATGGTTGGCGATCCCGCCCTCAAGGGCGTCGCTGACGAGGTGCTGGCTCGCATCATTGCCCGCATGAGCTGGCCGCTGAACTACACCAAGTTTGTCGATTCCCTGTACCGGGCGCAAATATTCCGCGACCAGTTTACCCACTCCCAGGAGCGAGGGCAGCAGCGTAGCCTGCAACTGTTCCGCAGCCTGGTGGGCACCAGCCGCCGGGTGCAGACCGTGCGCCAGCTGATGCAGCAGGTAGCGGACAAAGAAGTCAGCGTGCTGATCACCGGCGAGTCCGGTACCGGCAAAGAAGTCGTTGCCCGCAATCTGCATTACCATTCCGCCCGCCGCGAAAAGCCGTTTGTTCCGGTAAATTGCGGAGCGATTCCGGGGGAGTTACTGGAAAGCGAGCTGTTCGGACACGAAAAAGGTGCCTTCACCGGCGCGATCACCTCGCGGGTCGGACGCTTTGAAATGGCCGAAGGCGGCACCCTGTTCCTCGATGAAATCGGTGACATGCCCCTGAACATGCAGGTGAAAATCCTGCGGGTACTGCAGGAACGCACCTTCGAGCGTGTGGGCAGCAACCGCACGATTTCCGCGGACGTCCGCATCATTGCAGCGACCCACAAACACCTCGAAGACATGATCGAAGCTGGCGACTTCCGCGAAGATCTCTACTACCGCCTGAACGTTTTTCCCATCGAGATGCCGGCGTTGCGGGAGCGGGTGGAAGATATTCCACTGCTGATCAATGAACTGATCTCGCGTATGGAAAAGGAAAAGCGTGGCTCCCTGCGGATGAACTCGGCGGCCATCATGAGCCTGTGCCGCCACGACTGGCCGGGCAACGTGCGGGAACTGGCGAACCTGGTAGAGCGCCTGGCCATCATGCACCCCTATGGCGTGATCGGGGTTCAGGAGCTGCCCAAGAAATTCCGCTACGTGGACGACTACGACGAGAACCGCCCGGTCGAGGATTCCGGCATGCCGTCCGGCGTGCCTGGCCTGATCGGACTGGATGCGCCGGCGTTGTTGCCGGTCAACGGTATCGATCTCAAGGACTACCTGTCGAACCTGGAAAAGCAGCTTATACAGCAGGCCCTCGACGAGGCCGGCGGCGTGGTTGCCCGTGCCGCCGAGAAGTTGCGGATCCGGCGGACCACGCTGGTAGAGAAGGTCCGCAAGTACGGGTTACGGGAGGAAGAGGAGTCCGAGGACTCTTAGCCGGTGTCTTGCTTGGGGGAGGGCCGCGGTGGTGGGTATGTTCTGAAAAACCGCCTTGCAACTCGCGTTGCTCAGACAGGCGGCGCTTTTTCAGAACATACCCACCACCCCGGCTCTGACCTGCTGGCAGCCCGCCAAGTCCCGCGTCAAAGCTTCGTAACCCAGGCTGTGCTCACAGCTTAAGACCGACATAAAACCGTCGCTCCCCCGAAATGAGTTATTCCTACCCACTGAAAAACAAGATAAAAACAGAGTTGGCATGATGCTGGCTTAAGTCCCTGCAAACAAACCATCCAAAAAGTTTGACCCGGTATTTGGGTGAGTCAGGGGACGCGTTTATGAGTCAGCTACAATTTGTTGTTCAGCCGTCTGCAAAGCAGGCCCATGCCAACGCGGCGGCGGATGTTAACGACAAGGTTACTGCCCTGTTTCCACAGCAGGATGACGAGGCTGTGGGCTCGGCACTGGACCTGTTCAACCAGATGTCGCGGCAGATTACCGACTCCTATCGAACCCTGGAATCCCGGGTAAACCAGCTCTCCGGCGAACTGACAGCAGAATCGCTGCAGCGCCAGCAGGAGCTGGAAGAAAAAGAACAGCTCGCCGACCGGCTTTCCACCCTGCTCAACGCGCTGCCTGCCGGCGTTGTGGTACTCGACAAGCAAGGCGTGGTCACCCAGACCAACCCTGCCGCCATCAGTTTACTGGGTGAGCCGCTGGACGGTGAGCGCTGGGTGGATGTGATCCGGCGCTGTTTTGCGCCGCGCCGGGATGACGGTCACGAAGTGTCCCTCAAGGACGGTCGTCGCGTCAGTATTGAAATTCGAACCATGGAAAATCAGCCGGGTCAGCTGATACTGCTGACGGACCTGACGGAAACCCGTCACCTGCAGGCCCAGCTTGCGCACGCCCAGCGCCTGTCGGCGATGGGCAAGATGGTAGCTTCGCTGGCACACCAGATCCGCACGCCGCTTTCCGCCGCTATTCTCTACGGTGGCCATCTCTGTCAGGACGACCTGGACGATGAAATGCGTCAGCGTTGTGCTAACCGCCTTATGTCACGCCTGACTCACCTGGAGCAGCAGGTGCGTGACATGCTGATCTTCGCCCGCGGAGAAACCCGCCTGGCGGAAGAGCTTGCCGCGGAAACCCTGGTCAGCGCCATCGGTTCGGCACTGGACGGCCTCAAGTTGGCACCGGATGTGGAAGTGCGCCTTGACAGTCATGTCAGTGACAGTCGGTTGATGTGCAACCGGGACGCCCTGGTGGGGGCCTGTTCCAATCTGGTAAACAACAGCATTGAATCTGGCGCCAACCGCGTGGTGGTTCAGCTGTTCCCGGCCGGTAGTGAACTGGTAATCCGGGTGGTCGATAACGGCCCCGGGTTTGAGGCGGATCAGGCCGCTCAGCTGATGGAAGCTTTCTACACCACCAAATCCCACGGTACCGGGCTTGGCCTGGCGGTAGTGCAGGCGGTAGTGAAGGCGCATCAGGGGCGGTTTGCCATTGAATCTCCGGAGCAGGGCGGCGCCGTGGCGACATTGACCCTGCCGCTGGTCGGACAATAACGAACACTCATTGGAGGCAACCATGGCCAAAGCCCAGATTCTGATAGTTGAGGATGACCATGATCTGCGCGAAGCGCTGGTAACAACACTCGAGCTGGCAAAGTTCCGGGTGCGGGAAGCGGCGAACGCCGAACAGGCGTTGGCCCGCCTTGCGGAGTCTCCGGTGGATATGGTGGTAAGCGACGTAAACATGCCCGGACTGTCCGGTCATGAGCTGCTGGCAGAGGTCCAGCGGCTGTACCCGGGGTTGCCGATGATGCTGATCACCGCCTACGGCCAGATCAGCCATGCGGTTTCCGCCATGCAATCCGGTGCAATTGACTATCTGGTCAAGCCCTTCGAGCCGCAGGTACTGGTTGAAGCCGTGACCAAAGTGGTGGGCGGTGTCCGTACCCGCGCCGGCGATGAGCCGGTGGCCGAAGATCCGATCAGCAAACGCATGTTCCAGTTGGCGACGAAAGTGGCCGGCAGCGATTCCACCGTGATGATTTCAGGTGAAAGCGGTACCGGCAAGGAGGTGCTCGCCCGTTACATTCACCAGCAGTCTCCCCGTGCCGATCAGCCGTTCATTGCCATTAACTGCGCCGCGATCCCGGAGAACATGCTCGAGGCGATCCTGTTTGGCCACGAAAAAGGCGCGTTCACCGGTGCCGTGGCGTCGTCTCCCGGTAAATTCGAACAGGCCAATGGCGGTACGATCTTACTGGACGAAATCTCTGAAATGGACCTGGGACTGCAGTCCAAGCTGCTGCGCGTGCTGCAGGAACGGGAAGTCGAGCGAGTGGGTGGCCGCAAGACCATTGCCCTGGATGTGCGCGTGGTAGCGACCACCAACAGGGATCTGGGTGATTATGTCCGTGAGGGCAAGTTCCGGGAGGATCTGTACTACCGTCTCACGGTATTCCCGATGCACTGGCAGCCCCTGCGGGAGCGCGTACTGGACATTATGCCGCTGGCAACGGCGCTGCTCAAAAAGCATTGCCGCAAGATGAAACTTACGGGCGTCAGTTTCGCCGAAGATGCGCGTTCTGCCCTGATGAACCACCCCTGGCCCGGCAATGTGCGGGAGCTGGATAATGCCATTCAACGGGCTCTGGTGTTGCATCAGGGCAATGTCATCCACGCTGGCGACCTGTGCCTGGAGCTGGGGATCACCGGGCGGGTTAATGGCAGCGCCCCTGCGCCCGTGCCGGCCCCGGTGGGCGTACCGCAGGCCGCACCGGATTCGGCGGCCATGGCCGAAACGGGCGGCGTCGGGGATGATGGTGCCGTGCTGCCAGACGTTGCAGACGCCGGTGCGGCGTCACTGGGCGATGATCTGCGCCAGCAGGAGTTCCGTATCATTATCAGCACGCTGAAAAAGGAGCGCGGCCGCCGCAATCGGGCGGCCGAACAGCTGGGCATCAGCCCGCGGACCCTGCGTTACAAGCTGGCCCAGATGCGCGATGCAGGCATTGATCTGGAGTCTGAGCTTGCGATGGCCTGATCGGCGTGGTCTCCACACTTCTTCGTTAAGTCTTGCAAGGCACCCCCGGGTGCCTTTTTTTCTGTCAAATCCCCGTCACCCAGCCTGTTCCGTCCACTGTTGCCGACTCTAATGTAATGAAAAAAAAGAAATAAATTGTGTTGGCCTGCACTTTGCTTTGGGTCAGGTAACAGAATCAGAATTCAATGGATGGTTGCCAGGTAAACCAGTCCGGGGAGTCAGTTATGGTCGAGCGTGCAGATATCAATAACGTGCTGTCGGAAATCCGCAACATGCGTTCGCAGATGATGCAGAATCAGCGTGTTGAACAGGACAACGATATCCGGGGCCGGATCGACGGGCCGCAACGGGTCGACAAAAGCTCAGAGACCCCGAGTTTCGGTGACATGCTCAGTAAGGCCGTCGGCAGCGTGAACGAGTTGCAGCAAACGTCCAGTGATATGAGAACAGCCTATGATATGGGTGATCCCAATGTGGACATTACCCGCGTCATGATTGCCTCAGAGAAAGCCTCAGTCTCCTTCGAAGCACTTACCCAGGTCCGTAACCGGGTAGTTAAAGCTTACGAAGACATCATGAACATGCCGGTGTAATAGCGGAGCAACCCCATGGCCAGCGTACCTGCAGAAAACGCCAACGTGCCGGCAGCCGCCGATGACAGCAACGCCGAGGGTCGCAGTGATCTGATGTTCGGATTCAACCGGTTGAACCTGCTGCGGCAGGTCGGTCTGATGGTCGGGCTGGCCGCCAGCGTTGCGCTCGGCGTGGCAGTTGTGCTTTGGGCCCAGGAGCCCAACTATCAGCCGGTGGTCGGTGACATGTCCGGTTACAACCCTCAGGACGTCACCTCGATTCTTGATCAGAGCGGCATCAATTACCGTATGGATCCGCGCACCGGCGCCTTGCTGGTGCCCTCGGACGAGGTGTATAACGCCCGCCTCAAGCTGGCCGCCGAAGGCGTGACCGACGAGCAGACCCTGGGGTATGAGTTGCTGGACCAGGATCGGGGTCTCGGCACCTCGCAGTTCATGGAGACCGTGAGCTTCCGCCGCGGTCTTGAAGGTGAACTGGCACGCACCATTGCGGCCATGCGCGGGGTGAGATCGGCCCGGGTCCATCTGGCGATTCCGGAGCGCTCGGTGTTTGTCCGTGATGCCCGCACGCCCACTGCGTCGGTATTTCTCGATGTCTTTGCCGGCCGCAAGCCAGAGAAAGAACACATAGCCGCCATCGTCAACCTGGTGGCCGGCAGCATTCCCGAAATGAACAAGGACAACGTCACCGTTGTGGATCAGAGTGGCAATCTGCTGACTGGCCGCGAAGAGGACAGCTCCAGCCGCCAGATCAAAGACCAGTATGATTACACTACCCGCGTCGAAGAGCGCCTGACCCGCCGGCTGGCGTCGCTGGTCGGGCCGATTATCGGAGACGGCCGGTTTCGGGCGGAAGTGACGGCAGATCTGGATTTCTCCTCGGTTGAACAGGCGGAAGAGCTGTTCAATCCGGAGCAGCAGGCCGTTCGCAGTGAGCGTGAAATGACCGAAGAGCGAACCGGTGGTGGTGGCGGCGGCATTCCCGGAGCCCTGGCAAACCAGCCTCCAGCCGAGGCACAAGTGCCAGAGCAGGTTGAAGGTGAGGACGGTCAGCCAGCGCCGCAGCCGGTGAACAAGCGGAGCGAGGCCACGCGCAATTACGAGATGGACCGCACCGTCAGCTATGTGCGTCAGGAGCTGGGCCGGGTGAAGCGTCTGACCGTGGCCCTGGCCGTCGATGATATGAAGGTGGTTGATCCGCAAACCGGTGAAGTGAGCTACGAGCCCTGGCCCGAACAGGAGCTGCAGCGACTGAACATGCTGGTACGCGACGCGGTGGGTTATTCGGCAGCACGGGGAGACAGCGTCACGGTGATGAACACCGCCTTTGCGTCCGAAGAACAGATTGAATTCGAGGCACCGGGTTTCTGGGAGCAGCCCTGGTTCTGGGACCTGATGAAGCAGGTGCTGGCCGGGTTGGTCATCCTGGTGCTGGTACTGGGGCTGCTGCGCCCGACGCTCAAGAGCCTGTCGGGATCCGGCCGCAACGAGCGCCGCGACGATACCGATGAGGAAGGCTACGATGCCCTGGAGAGCATTGAAGGCGGCGACGCCCTGCGCCAGGCCATGTCGTCCCAGGACGAACTCCTTTTGCCGGGTGCCACAGACAGCTATGATAGGCAGTTGAATGCACTGAAAGGCCTGATTGCCGAAGACCCTGCGAGGGTGGCCCAGGTTATGCGCCAGTGGGTGAATGTCGATGACTGAAGAAAACAACCGTCCGGCGGAGATGGCCCAGCAGGCGCCGCAGAAACCGCAGCGCAAGATCCCCCGGGTTGAACAGGCCGCCATCCTGCTGATGTCTCTGGGTGAGGCTGACGCGGCAGAAGTGCTCAAGCACATGGGGCCGAAAGAGGTTCAGCGGGTCGGCGTGGCCATGGCGCAGATGAAGGACGTCAGCAAGGATGACGTGACCTTCGTGCTCAACCAGTTCGTGGATGCCGTGGGCGGCCAGACCGGCCTGGGCGTGGGTAATGACGACTACATCCGCAGCATGCTGACCCAGGCCCTCGGCGACGACAAGGCGTCCAGCCTGATCGACCGCATCCTGATTGGTGGTAACACCACCGGTCTGGATACCCTGAAGTGGATGGAACCCCGTGCCGTGGGCGATATTATCCGCTACGAGCACCCCCAGATTCAGGCCATCGTGATTTCCTACCTGGACCCGGATCAGGCGGCGGAGATTCTGGGCACGCTTGATGACAAGGTGCGCCTTGACGTGATGATGCGGGTGGCGTCACTCGAAAGTATCCAGCCGCAGGCGCTGCAGGAACTGAACAACATTCTTGAGAAGCAGTTCTCCGGGGGTTCCGCCGCCCAGACCAGCCGCATTGGCGGCGTCAAGCGCGCCGCCGATATCATGAACTTCATGGACCGCAGCATTGAGGGCGGTCTGATGGATTCCATCAAGGACATGGACCCGGATCTGGCGTCCACCATCGAGGATCTGATGTTTGTCTTCGATAACCTCAAAGACATCGATGACCGCGGAATCCAGGCGCTGCTGCGCGAAGTATCCTCCGAAGTACTGGTGGTCGCGCTGAAGGGGGCGGACGACGGCGTACAGGACAAGATCTTCAAGAACATGTCGAAAAGGGCGGCGGAGCTGCTGCAGGACGACCTGGAGGCCAAGGGGCCGGTGCGGGTCAGCGAAGTGGAAGCAGCCCAGAAAGACATCATCACCATCGCGCGCCGCATGGCGGAGGCCGGTGAAATCACACTCGGCGGCGCCGGCGAAGAAATGATGTGATGAAAGACTCGGAAAAAAGCCTCAACCGAATTCCCAAGGAACAGCTCACAGCGTACGAACGCTGGGAGCTGCCTCTGCTTGATGCCCGGGGAAACGAGGTCGCGCGGGAGGAGGAGCGGGATGTCAAACCGCTGACCGCTTCCGATATCGAAGAGATCCGTCAGGCGGCCCGCGAAGACGGCCACGCTGAAGGGCGCGACGCCGGTTATCAGGCGGGTTTCAACGAGGGTCGGGAGCAGGGTCACAAGGACGGTCATGAAGCCGGCTTTGCCGAGGGTCGGGCCGAGGGCGAAGCGAAAGGGCTGGAAGAAACCCGGAAGGAAATGCAATCCCGCATTGACCGGCTGGAGCACCTGATGGGCGAACTGCTGGTGCCGATCCGTCGTCACGAAGACGAACTGGAGACCGCTCTGGTGAACCTGACCAGCGTGCTGGCGCGCACCGTGGTTTTCCGGGAGCTGTCCATTGATTCCTCCCAGATTCAGCAGGTGGTGCGCAAGGCCATGTCGGCGTTGCCGTCCACCAGTGAGAACGTGCGCATTCATGTTCACCCGGAGGATGCCCAGTGGGTGAGACAGGTGGCAGAGCGATTCGAGGCCACCAGTTCCGTGGTGGAAGATGACGCTATCCTGCCGGGCGGCTGCAAGCTGGAAACCCGGCACAGTCTGGTCGACTTCACCGTGGAAAAGCGATTCCAGAAAGCGGTCCAGAGCATGCTCGATCAGCAGTTGGGTCATGATGAGTCCGGCGACGGCGAGGGGCTGGACGCGATGATGGAGGACCTCACCGACTTCCATCGGGAGGTGCTGGCATCGGACGACGACACTTCCGACGACGACACGGACAAAGGTGAGAGTGATGACCGGGAACCTGGCTGATCGTCTACAGCGCTTCCAGGGGTTTCTCGACCAGGAACCGGAGCCGGAACTGTCCGGGCGACTCACGCGTATGGTGGGCCTGACACTCGAGTGTGTCGGCTGCCCGATGGTGGTGGGTGATCGCTGCGTGATTCAGGGGCAGGGCGCGGGCAACGTGGAAGCTGAAGTCGTCGGTTTCGAGGACGACCGCGTCTACCTGATGCCGCTGACCGCCATCGAGGGCTTGCGGCCCGGGGCCCGGGTGGTGCCGCTTTCGGCCGCCAGCCGTGTGCCGGTTGGGCCACAATTGCTGGGCCGGGTGGTGGACGGCAGCGGTGAGCCACTCGATGGCAAAGGCCCGCTGCAGGCCGAAGCCCGTGTTTCCCTCAGCGGCGATATCATCAACCCGCTGGATCGCGCCCCGGTGCGGCAGTCCATGGATGTGGGCATCCGCGCCATCAACTCGTTGATGACCGTTGGCCAGGGCCAGCGCCTCGGTCTGTTTGCCGGCAGTGGCGTCGGTAAAAGTATGCTGCTGGGCATGATGACCCGTTTCACCGATGCCGACATCACCGTGGTCGGACTGATCGGTGAGCGGGGCCGGGAAGTCAAAGAATTCATCGAGGACATTCTCGGTGACGAGGGCCTGGCCCGTTCAGTGGTCGTGGCCGCACCCGCTGATGATTCTCCGCTCATGCGTTTGCGCGCCGCCATGCTGACTACCCGCATCGCCGAATATTATCGCGACCAGGGCAAACGCGTACTGTTACTGATGGATTCCCTGACCCGCTACGCCCAGGCCCAGCGGGAAATTGCGCTGGCGGTGGGGGAACCCCCGGCGACCAAGGGCTACCCGCCTTCGGTGTTTGCCAAACTGCCACAATTGGTCGAGCGCACCGGTAATGGCCGCCCCGGCGGCGGCTCCATCACCGCGTTCTACACAGTGCTGACCGAAGGTGACGACCAGCAGGACCCGATTGCCGATGCCGCCCGCGCCATTCTCGACGGCCACATCGTGCTGTCCCGCCGCCTTGCGGAGGAAGGCCATTATCCCGCCATTGACGTGGAAGCTTCGATCAGCCGGGTGATGCCCCAGGTCACGGAACTGGAGCATTTCTCCCGGGCGCAACGGTTCAAGCAGGTCTATTCCCGCTATCAGCAGGCCAGGGACCTGATCAGCGTCGGTGCCTACGTCAAGGGGTCCGATCCGGAAACCGACTTTGCCATGACCCACATCGGCAACATGCGGCAGTTTCTGCAGCAGGGTCTCAACGAAAGCTCGCCCCTGGCCGAGAGTATCGAGCAGCTGCTCGCGGTGGTGCCCGAGCGCCGGTCACCGGAGCGGCTGAAATCCGGTGCTCCCAAGCCGGCGGGGGACTCTGAATAATGCTGCGTTCCCGTCGGCTCGCGGTGGTCCTCACCCTCGAAGAGCGCAAGGAACAGGAAGCGCTGGAAAAAATGGGCGAGGCGCGCAAGCAGGTCGAGGCGCAGCAGCAGCAGATCAATGATCTGAACCGTTACCAGCAGGAATACCGGGATCAGATCCGTAGCAACCAGCAAGGCGTGGTATCGGTTACACGCCTTCAGGCCTGGCAGGCGTTCATCGCGCAGCTGGATCAGGTTCTGCGCCAGCAACAGAAGCAGCTGGCGCAGCTGGAGCAACGGCTTGACGAGACCCGCCGCGAATGGCAGTCCGCCTGGGAGCGGCGCCGGGGAATGGAGAAATACATTGAGTCCTGCCGGCAACAGGAGCAGCGTGAACAGGATCTGAAAGAGCAAAAGCTGGCGGATGAGGCCGCCGGGCGCGCGTTTGTCCGTCGCCGCCGCTAGTTTCCGGCGGATTGGCCATCAAAGCTGGATGCAATTCGTTGCTACTGAGCTATTCTTATCGGTGAGATGTTCATTCGGTCAATTCCCACGGAGGATCAGGAATGCCTATTCAGACGCGTCGCAGCGAGGATGGTCGTACCCTGACCATCAAAATTGAGGGGCGGTTTGATTTCAGCACCCATCAGGCCTTCCGTGACGCCTACGAACATGGCGATGAGGGGGTGAAGGATTACGTGGTGGATCTGACCGATACCACCTATCTCGACAGTTCCGCACTGGGCATGTTACTGCTGCTGCGTGATTACGCCGGCGGTGACAACGCCAGTATCCTCATCGAAAACTGCAACAGCGATGTTCGCCGTATCCTCGCCATCTCCAATTTCGAGCAGTTGTTTGCCATTCGCTGACCGGCAACGCTATAACCCCTCGGGAGGCCCGGTGTGGAGGAATCACAAACCGGCAACCAGCCACTCAGAATCCTGATTGCCGATGATAGCGACAGCGACCGTCTCATCCTCAAAACCCTGTTGTGGCGACTGGGTCATGAGGTTGTCGATGCCGCCAGCGGTGGAGAAGCCGTTGAGCTGTTTCGCCATGCCTCTCCCCAAATCGTGCTGCTGGATGCGGTCATGCCCGGGATGGACGGCATGGAGGCGGCGCGGCAGATAAAGGAACTGGCGGGGGAACGGCTGGTGCCGCTGATTTTCCTGACCTCCCTGTCCGATGCCGGCGCGCTTGCCCGCTGTCTGGAAGCGGGTGGTGACGACTTTCTGACCAAGCCCTACAACCGTGTCATTATTGAGGCAAAAATCAACGCCTTCAACCGCATGCGGCTGATGCACGAAACCCTCAGTCACCAGCGCGACCTGATTCACGAGCAGCATCGCAAGCTTACCGAAGAACAGGAAGTGGCCAAGCGTGTGTTCGAGAATGTGGCCCACACCGGCTGCCTCGACGCCACCAGCATTCGCTACCACGCCTCACCCATGTCCATCTTCAATGGCGACATCCTGTTTGCCTGCCCGCGACCGGATGGCGGCATACAGATCCTGATTGGTGATTTCACCGGCCACGGCCTGCCAGCGGCGATTGGCGCGATGCCTGTGGCGGAGATCTTCTACGGCATGACCTCCAAGGGGTTCAGTGCCAGTGATGTGCTGCGGGAGATTAACCAGAAGCTCAAGCGTATTCTCCCCTCCGGCATGTTCTGCTGTGCCGCGCTGATTCAGGCAGATTTTGCCCTCAATCAGATTCAGGTTTGGAATGGCGGGCTGCCTGATGGCTGGGTTCTCCGCGGCGATGGCGGGCGACAGCCCGTGCCGTCCAGCCACCTGCCCCTGGGGGTGCTCGAAGCCCACCGGTTTAACGCCGCCATGACCATCCTGCAGACCAGCCCCGGCGACACGCTGCTGTTCATGACGGACGGCGTGCTGGAAGCCCGGAGCGACCGGGGCGAGATGTTCGGGGATGCCGGGGTAACGGCTGCACTGGAGGGCATCGGCGACGGTGAGGCGCCATTTGAGGCGGTGATCAACCAACTGTGTGAGTTTTCCGGGGGGCGCCTCGAGCAGGATGATCTGACCCTGGTGACTCTGGAGATGGCCGAGGGCAGTGCGCTGGAGTGCCTGTCGGATCGTCTGCAGTTGTCCGCCCTCGAGGGTCCCGCGGAGTGGCGCTGCACCTACGAGATTCGCGACCGCACGCTTGGCCAGTTCAGCCCGTTGCCGCTGCTGCTGCATATCTGCATGGAAGTGCCGGGGCTGCGACGGCGAAGCGGCGAGATCTATACACTGCTGTCCGAGCTCTACACCAATGCGCTCGAGCACGGCATTCTCGGATTGCCATCGGAGTGGAAGGCCACCGCCGACGGCTTCGGACGGTATTACGAGGAGCGGGAAAAGCGGCTGAACGACGTCGAAGAGCACTACATCCGCTTCAGCCTCACCCACTCGCTCACCAGCTATGGTGGCCGCCTGGTGGTGGTCTGTGAGGACAGCGGGCGCGGGTTTGATTACCAGAAACACCGACCTCCGGCCGACAGCGGCCGGGGGTACGCTGGTCGCGGGCTGATGCTGTTGCACCGGCTGGCCGGTCCGCTGACTTTCAGAGAGCGCGGCAACCACGTTGAAATCGTATATGATTGGCATTTTTCAGAGGCCGGTAAATCCGAGGGTGCGGCCGTAAACAAACCGGGGGTTAGTCATGAATGACAGACCACACCTTGATGAAGAAGCCCTGGCTGAGCTCCAGGATGTGATGGACGATGAATTCGATGTCCTGATCCACACCTACCTCAACGATTCCGCCGAGCGCATCTCGTCGTTGCGCGCGGCCCTCGAGGCAGGGGATGCCGATGCCCTGGCCAGAGCCGCGCACAGTTTCAAGGGCAGTTGTATCAACATCGGCGCGCCGCGGCTTGGCGCATTATGCATGGAGGTTGAAGAGGCCGGGCGGGCATCTCGCCTGACCGGCCTTGAGCCGATGCTGGCGAGCATTGAGTCGGAATTCCACCAGGTCCGGGACGGGCTCGAGAGCTTTCTGGTCGGTTGAACCGTTGGCACGGGGAGAGTATGGCATCGCTTTTGCTGTAACCCGGGAAACGAGGAAATATTTGCTCTCCAAACCTGAAAAGCGGCAAGAGGTTGCCATGTCCCAGATGGTTCTACCACAAACCCCGGCCCCCGGGGGCCAGCCCGAGTCCGGCAGCAAGAAGCCGCCGGCGGGCCATGAGAAATCCACAGAGAGTCGCTTCGATTCGGTATCCCGCGCAGAACAGAAGCGCCTTGACCAGAAGCAGGCCGAACGCCGGGACAGCGCCAGGGCGAATGAGCAGGCGCGTCAACAGCCGAAGGAACGGGCCGAGCGGCCGGCGGACGGCAAGCCTGCCGCTGAGAATGCCCGCAGTGGTCGAAAAGAAGACCCCAAGGCCGACCGTGTGGCGGAGAAGGATGCTGCGAAGGCGACCGCGGAAGAGGGCGAGTTGGCAAGCGGTGTCGCCACCGAGGTTGACCTGCCTGAAGAGCTGGCGACCCTGACGTTCGCGGATCTGCAGGCGCTGGTGGCGCCGGCAGCCGGTGCCACAACTACTCCGACCAACGCCGGGGCACTGCAGGGCGCCAGCAGCCAGGCCCCGGGATTATCGGGGCTGGCGGGTGTGCTCGCGGGCTTGCCGGGTATGAAGGGCGTTATTCCCGGGCAGCCCGCTGAGGCAACCGGCAAAACCGCCGGCCAGTCGCTCGGTTTTCAGTTCTCCGAAGCGCTTAGTGCGCTGAGTGGTGAGTCAGGCCGGGCCCAGGACAGCGCGTCCTTGCTGGGGGCGGGACGCGTGCAGACGCTGGCGGATGTCACCGGCCAGCAACTGGCCAACGCGGCCAGCAAACTCGCGCCTGATACCGCGGGGCTCCGCGGTTATGCGACCTCCGTGGATGTACCGGTCGGGCACGCCGAGTGGGGTGACAAGCTGGTGGGTAAGCTGACGTGGTTGACCGCAAACAAGCTGTCCGTCGCGGAAATCCATCTGACTCCACCGGATATGGGGCCGATGGAGGTGCGGGTGCAGGTCCAGCAGGAGCAGGCCAACATCACCGTTCACGCCGCCAACCCGGCGGTTCGTGATCAGCTCGAACTGCACAGCCACCGGCTGCGGGACATGCTCAGCGAGCATGGGTTGTCGCTGGAGCAGTTTGATGTTGCCGATTCCCCCCAGCAGCAGGCCGATGGCCAGGAGGCCGGCGGTGAAGGCGGTCGTTCCGGCGAGGCGCCCGAATCCGAGCTGGCCGAGATTGACGGCGATGAGCTTGATGGTGCTTCCGGCGCTCTGGATCTCACCTGGAAAGGCGAAGTGGACACCTTCGCCTGACCCCACAGACCTGATACCTCCGACGGGGCCCACGGGCCCCGTGCTCGATTCTCCTTTGCCCATCCCTCCGCACAACGCTAAACTGCTGGTCTGAATCAGGCAATGTGGCCTTTTGGCCCACCCTTTGCTTGATAGCTCCGTAAGGACTCAATACACCATCCGGATGACGGATTTCTGGCGAATCAGGTTTATGGCTGAAAACAATACCCCGGCGGCGCCACCAGCGAAAAAGGGCAAGCTCAAACTGATCATTCTGTTGGCGCTGGTGGTTGTGCTGGCGGTGGGGCTGTCGGTTGTGGGCACGTTGTGGTTCCTCGGCGGTGGGTTGCCCGGGTCGGGTGAAAGTGACGATGCTTCGGAGGCGTCTGCAGAAGTGTTTCGGCCCAGTGTCTACCTGGATATCGACAAAGCCCTGGTGACCACTGTGCAGGCTGAAGGAGGCGGTCGCCAGCGGTACGCCCAGGTGCATGTTTCCCTCGAGGCGGAAAGCCCCCAGACCCTCGAGGCCGCAGAACTTCATTTGCCGTTGGTTCGCAGTCAGCTGGTGAGCCTCCTCGCCAACAGCGACTTCATGGAACTGCAAACGCCGCAGGGCCGGACGGCACTGGCGGACAATATGCTGGCGAGCATCAACCAGGTGTTGGAACAGGAGGGCGAGGCCCCGCTCAAAGGGGTATTGTTCCGCAATTTTGTCGTGCAATAGCGCGCAGCAACGAGTGCAATAAGGCCCCGGAAACGGGCGGCTTATCAGGGCAGGAAAACGTATGCAGGACCTACTGTCACAGGATGAAATCGATGCCCTTCTCCACGGTGTGGATGATGGTGATATCGATACCTATGAAGAAACCGACGAGACCGGTATAAAGTCCTACGATCTTGCCAGCCAGGACAGGATCGTCCGTGGACGTATGCCCACGCTTGAGATGATCAACGAGCGTTTTGCCCGCTATACCCGCATCAGTCTGTTCAATCTGTTGCGCCGCAACGCAGACGTTTCCACCGGCGGCGTGCAGATCATGAAGTTTGGCGAGTACATTCATACCCTCTATGTACCGACCAGTCTTAATCTCTGCAAAATCCGCCCGCTTCGCGGCACCTCGCTGTTTGTTCTGGACGCCAAACTGGTGTTCAAGCTGGTGGACAACTTCTTCGGTGGCGAAGGCCGTCACGCCAAGATCGAGGGTCGCGAATTCACGCCCACCGAAACCCGGATCGTGCAAATGGTGCTCGACCAGGTGTTTCAGGACATGCGCGAAGCCTGGCACGCGGTGCTCAAGGTGGATTTCGAGTACCTGAGTTCGGAAGTGAATCCGGCGATGGCGAACATCGTCAGCCCCAGTGAGGTGGTGGTGGTCAGCACGTTCCACATCGAGCTTGACGGGGGCGGCGGTGAGCTCCACATGGCGATTCCCTATTCGATGATCGAGCCCATCCGTGACGTGCTGGATGCCGGGGTCCAGAGTGATATCGACGATGTTGACGAGCGGTGGGTGAACGCGCTGCAGGAGGACATCAAGGACGTCAACGTGCCGGTCAACTCGACGGTGTGCCGGCGCCGGATTTCCCTGCGGGACATCGCGAACATGAAAACCGGCGATATCATTCCCGTGGAGATCCCTGACTTTCTGACGGTCACCGCCAACGGCATTCCGGTCTATAAGGCCACCCTGGGGACACGTGACGGAAAACTGGCGCTGAGAATTCACGAGCGGGCCTCGGTGCCCAAGGTCAAGAAACAACTGAAGGTGGGACGCAATGGCTGACGACGACAAGAAAGACGATCAGGAACTCAGCGAAGACGAAAAGCTGGCCGCTGAGTGGGAAGCCGCCATGGAAGAATCCGGCGACGAAGGTGATTCCCAGGAAGACGAATGGGCCGCGGCCATGGCCGAAGCGGAAGCGGGCGGGGAAAGCAACGGTGACAATGTTCGCACCGCACCGATGGAAGAATTCGAGGAAGTCGCGCAGGTGTCTCAAGGCAGTGGCCCGGCGCCGGATCTGGATGTCATTCTGGACATACCGGTGACCATCTCGATGGAAGTGGGCAATACCCAGATTCCGATCCGCAATCTGCTGCAACTGAACCAGGGGTCGGTGATCGAGCTGGACCGGCTGGCGGGCGAGCCACTGGACGTGCTGGTTAACGGTACCCTGATTGCTCATGGCGAAGTGGTCATGGTGAATGAGAAATTCGGTATTCGCCTGACCGATGTCATCAGCCCCGGCGAACGCATCAAGCGGTTGCAGAAGTAAGATGGCCTGGCTGCAGGGCATGACCGCGTGTCGCGTGAAGCCAGCCGGCGCGGCACTGCTGACCTGGCTGCTGCCGGTGCTGGCAGTGGCAGAGGAAGCGCCCGCCCGGGACGAAAGCGCCCGCGCGCCCGACACCCTGGTGACCATGTTGAGCCTGGGCGGAGGCTTGCTGGCAGTGATTGCGATCATTTACGGCTGTGCCTGGATCATCCGCCGCATGAATGGCATGACCGGCATGAACAACCAGGCCATCAAGGTGGTCTCGGTCATGGCCTTGGGTGCGCGGGAGCGGATCGCCCTGATTGAAGTCGGCGGTCAGCAGATTCTGGTGGGCATTACGCCCTCGACCATCCGTACTCTGCAGGTTTTCGAGCAGCCGGTGGTGACGCCCGATCAGACAGCGTCCAGTGATTTTGCCCGTCGCCTGCAGGGTATGATTGGCAAGTCGTGGACGTCCCGGTCCCCGAAGGATGACTGACACGATGACTGTGCTTTACCTCAAACGAGCCCTGGCAATGCTGCCGCTGCTGCTGGCGGGCTGGAGCCCGGCGGTCATGGCTGATCTGCCCGGCATTCCGGCATTCACCATGACGCCGGGGGAAGAGCAGGGCGCTGAAGAGTATTCGGTCACACTGCAGATCCTGGCGCTGATGACAGCGCTGACTTTCCTGCCGGCAATGTTGATGATGATGACCTCCTTTACCCGCATCATCGTGGTGTTCGCCATCCTGCGACAGGCGCTCGGGCTGCAATCCACGCCGTCCAATCAGATTCTGCTGGGGCTGGCCCTGTTTCTGAGCATTTTCATCATGAAGCCGGTGCTGGAAGAAGCCAATCAAGTGGGCCTGCAGCCGTACATGGCCGAAGAGATTACCTCGCTGGAGGCGGTGGAGCGTGCCAGCGTCCCCTTCCGGGAATTCATGCTGGGCCAGACCCGCGAAAGCGATCTGGGGCTGTTCATGCGCATCGCTGACGAACAGTACGACTCACCGGAAGAAGTGTCTTTCTGGGTACTGATGCCGGCATTCGTAACCAGTGAACTGAAGACGGCGTTCCAGATCGGGTTTATCCTGTTCATACCGTTCCTGATCATCGATATGGTGGTGGCGAGCGTGTTGATGGCCATGGGTATGATGATGCTGTCGCCCATTATCATTTCGCTGCCGTTCAAGATCATGCTCTTCGTGCTGGTGGACGGCTGGGCGCTGATCATGGGCACACTGGCCGCCAGCTACGGAATATAGGGAGTCGTCTATGACACCGGAAACCGTGATCGACATCCTGCGAGAGGCGCTGTGGATGATCGTCTTGCTGTCGGCCGTCATCATCGGACCGGGGCTGGCCATCGGACTGGTGGTCAGTACTTTCCAGGCGGCGACCCAGATCAACGAGCAAACCCTGAGCTTCCTGCCGCGCCTGCTGGTGACACTGATTGTCATCATTGTTACCGGCCCGTGGATGCTGACCAAGCTGCTTGATCATGCCGAACGCCTGATAACCAGTATTCCCTACCTGATTGGCTGAGCCATGTTGCCGACCGAAATCAGTGCCGACCTGATCGGCCAGTGGGTAGGTCAGCACCTGTGGCCACTCTTTCGCCTGGCCAGCTTCATGATGGTCATCCCCATCTTTGGTACCCAGCTGGTTCCCGCCCGAATCCGGCTGGGGCTGGCGCTGCTGATGACCCTGCTGATCGTGCCCCTGATCCCGCCCGTACCGCAAGTCGAGGCTTTGAGCGCGGATGCGGTGGTGATCACCCTGCAGCAGATCCTGATCGGCGTGGGGATGGGGTTTGCGGTGACCGCCTTGTGGCAGCTGTTCGTGGTGGCCGGCCAGATGATCGCCATGCAGATGGGGCTGGGCTTCGCTTCCATGGTCGATCCGGCCAACGGGGTGAACGTGCCCGTGCTGTCGCAGATCTACACCATCACCATCACTTTGTTGTTCCTGGCGATGAACGGGCACCTGGTGATGTTCGAAGTGTTCATTGAAAGCTTCCGCACCTTGCCGATCGGCTTCGAAGGGCTGGGGCAGGGGGGCGTCTGGGAGCTGGCCCACCGGATCAGCTGGATGTTTGTGTCCGCCGTTTTGCTGGCGTTGCCGGCGGTCTCCGCGGTGTTCATCGTCAACATCGCGTTCGGCGTAATGACCCGCGCCGCGCCACAGATGAATATTTTCGCCCTGGGCTTCCCGATTGGCCTGCTTTTTGGATTGTTTTCCATCTGGGTACTGCATGCCAATTTTCTGCCACACTTCGAGCAGTACACCAGAGAAACGTTCGAATTCATGCGGAATCTGCAGGGGCAGCCCTGATGGCTGAAGAAAACGACAACAGTCAGGAAAAAACCGAAGAGGCCACCCCCCGAAGGCTTGAAAAGGCGCGGGAGGATGGCCAGACCGCCCGATCCAAGGAACTGGCCACCATGGCCGTGTTGATGGCCGGTGCTGGTGGCCTGCTGATATTCGGCTCCAGCCTCGGCGCGTCTCTGGAAGGCATTATGCGCGACAGCTTTGTGCTCGAGCGCTCTGCCATCTTCGACACCCGCCACATGAGCGTGCAGCTCATCGCCTCCGCCAAAGAGGCGGCATTTGCCCTGTCGCCACTCCTGATTCTGCTGCTGATCGCGGCCATCGCCGGCTCCATTGGCATCGGTGGCCTGCTGTTCAGCGGCAAGGCAATTGCCCCGAAACTCAATCGCATGGACCCCATCAAGGGTCTGAAGAAGATGTTCTCGATGCGGTCGCTGATTGAGCTGGTCAAAGCCATTCTCAAGGTGGCGTTGGTGATGGCGGTGGCGATCCTGATACTGAACCTGCGTACCGAGGACCTGCTCAGCATTGCCGAAGAGCCACTGATACCGGCGATGGAGCACGTGGTCTGGACCATGGCCTGGACGTTTTTCCTGTTGTCAGCCGCCACCATTATCATCGCCGCCATTGACGTGCCGTTCCAGATCTTTGACCACCAGAAGAAGCTGCGCATGACCAAGCAGGAGGTCAAGGACGAGTACAAGGACACCGAAGGCAAGCCGGAGGTCAAAGGTCGCATCCGTCAGCTCCAGCGCGAGATGGCCCAGCGCCGCATGATGCAGGATGTGCCGGGTGCTGACGTGGTGATCACCAACCCGACCCACTACGCCGTGGCTCTGAAGTACGATCAGAAATCCATGGCAGCGCCGATCGTAGTGGCCAAGGGCGCCGACGAAGTGGCCTTCAAGATCATGGAGATCGCCCGCGAAAACAAGGTGGAAATCCTGCGCACGCCGCCGCTGTGTCGGGCGGTGTATCACAACACCGAGGTCGGCGGAGAGATTCCCGATGGCCTGTACATGGCCATCGCCCAGGTGCTGGCGTACGTGTTCCAGCTGCGGCAGTTCCGCAAGGGACGTGGTGAGCGGCCTGGCATGCCCAACTTCCCGATACCGCCGGATATGCGGCGGGATATCTGACTTTGGTGGTTTTGTTCTGTTGTAGCCTGCTGACGGTTGGGGAGGGTGGCTGTGGTTGCCCCCTCCCAAAAAACGCTACAAGCACATCCATGTGCGCTTGGGCTCCGCCATCCCTGGCTCCGCACATTTTTGGGAGGGGGCAACCACAGCCACCCCCGTCTTCGGCGATATATCAGCAATAAGATCCAAATGTAGGTCGGTTTATCGAAGCGTAGTCCCTACGGCATTGGAATGGCGGCAAGTTGCCAGGCACCTTTTGATATATCGGATAGCTATCTGGGCGTTGGTTGGTGGCCCTGCCAAAAAATTTCGGAGGCCATGGATGGCCGGAGAGAAGCGCACACGGACGTGCTTGTAGCGGTTTTTTGGCAGGGCCAGCAACCGATGCCCTTCACCGAAGCCAGCAGGCTACAGGTCAAATATACCAAGCTCAGACCCGAGCACTAACCACCCGCACCATCGGATCACGGCGGCTTTCCGGGATGGGGAGTAAGCCGTAGAACTCGCTGGGATTGTAGACGCGCACTGACGGAAATCCGCAGGCACAGAAGTGGTCCCGGGCCTGCTGGTCATCCTCGAAGTGGAAGCTGACCTGGCTGCGGGTCATGGTGCCCAGGAGGCCACCGACGGTTTTGAGAGAAGACCGCAGCAGCGGTTGCCGTGGCATCAGGTAGCTCTCGGAGAGATAGACCGAACCGGGGCGGTCCGCCAGGGCCTTGGCCAGACGTTGCCAGAACTCGGTGATGACCTCCAGAGAAAAGTAGCTGGTCAGGCCCTCGGTGATCACCAGGATGGGCCTGGCGTTGTCGAAGCAACGGGCGATGACCGCCTCGAGAGTGTGATCGCCGGAATGCGCAAGAATATCAATCGGGGTGACCTGGTGGCGTTCGCCGAGGCGGCCTGCCGCCAGAAGCCTTGCGGCCTTGCGGGCTGCCATGTCGGGCAGGTCCGCTTCCACCATTTTCAGGGTGGGGTGTTTCTCCCGCAGGCGGATACCTCTGGGCGACATGCCGCAGGCGATTTCGAGAACCTGGTCGACGCCGTCATCCCGGATCGCCTGGTCGATCAGGTGGTCGATGATCAGGTGACGTTGCAGCAGGAAGGTGCGGATGTTGCCACCGATGGCGGCCTTGCTGGCGGTTTCGAAGGGGCTCATCAGATGGTAGAGCCAGCGGCCCTGGTCGGTCGCCAGGGCATCGTCGGACAGCCCGTGCCGGTGCCAGACGGCACCGGTGTACAGGGCGGTGAAGCTGATACCGGAACTGTCAGTCGGCTTTTTGCTCATAAATGGCCTTTCCCCAGGCTTCCCGTGTGCCTGGCAGTATCAAATTCAGGGCAATCGCCACCACGGCACACAGGGCAATACCCTCAAGCTGACCGATGGCCATGCCGCCGATGCCGAACACCAGGGTAATGGCCACGATCACCAGGTTACGGGATTGGGACAGGTCCACCTGGTGACGGATCAGGGTGTTCAGGCCCACCACCGCAATGGAACCGAACAGCAGGCAGAGAATGCCGCCCATCACCGGTACCGGGATGGTCTGCAGGACCGCGCCGAACTTGCCGACGAAGGCCAGCACGATGGCGATGATGGCAGCCCACCACATCACTTTCGGGTTGAAGTTGCGGGTCAGCACCACCGCACCGGTGACTTCCGAATAGGTGGTGTTGGGCGGTCCGCCGAGCATCGACGCCGCACTGGTGGCCAGGCCATCACCCAGCAGGGTGCGGTGGAGGCCGGGCTTTTCCAGGTAATTTTTGCGGGTGACGTTACCGATGGCGAGAATATCACCGATGTGTTCGATCGCCGGTGCAATGGCCACCGGGATCATGAACAGGATGGCGCCCCAGCTGAACTCCGGTGCGACAAAATTGGGAACCGCGAACCAGGGCGCCTCGCGCACCGGGGTAAGATCCACGATGCCGGCAAACGCGGAGAGAATATAGCCGACAATCACACCGAACATGATGGGTATCAGGCGGAAGATGCCTTTTGCCCACACCGACATGATCACCGTCACCACCAGGGAAATCAGGGCGATCCAGATAGCGGTGTCGTAGGGCACCAGTTCCGTGGCGCCGTCGCCGCTGCGTCCCGACGCCATGTGTACCGCCACCGGGGCCAGCCCAAGGCCGATTACCATGATCACCGGGCCGATGACCACCGGCGGCAGCAGTCGGGTAATGAATCCGGTGCCACGGAGTCTGATGGCCCCGCTCAGCAGAATATAGAGGATGCCGGCCGCCATCAGGCCGCCGAGGGTTTCTTCCAGGCCAAAGCGGCCCTTGGCGGCGATCACCGGCGCGATGAAGGCAAAGGAGGAGGCCAGGAAAATGGGAATCTGCCCACCGGTGACAATGTGGAAAATCAGTGTGCCGAGGCCGGCGGTAAACAGCGCGACGTTGGGATCCAGGCCGGTAATCAGTGGCATCAGTACCAGTGCGCCAAAGGCTACCAGCAGCATTTGCGAGCCCGCGACTGCTTGCTTCCACGTCGGGTCGTTGGTGTGGTCCTGCATGTTCAGACGTCCTTCTGCTTGGTGCCGAAGATTTTGTCGCCGGCATCACCAAGTCCCGGAAGGATATAGCCTTTTTCATTCAGGCGCTCGTCAATTGAGGCCGTATAGATGGACACGTCCGGGTGCGCTTCCAGCACCTTCTCCACGCCCTCTGGCGCAGCCACCAGAATCAGCGCGCGGATTTCGGTGCTACCGGCTTTCTTGAGCAGATCGATGGTGGAGATCAGGGAGCCGCCGGTGGCGAGCATCGGATCAATGATCATGGCCATACGCTGGTCCAGTTCGCCCACCAGCTTTTCCAGGTAGGTGCTGGCTTCCAGGGTTTCCTCGTTGCGAATCTGGCCGACCACGCTGACGCGGGCCCCGGGGATGAGGCTGAGGACGCCGTCCAGCATGCCCATGCCGGCGCGCAGGATAGGGACGATGGTAACTTTCTTGCCCTGGATCTGCTCGATTTTCACCGGGCCGGCCCAGCCCTCGATGGTCTTTTCCTGCAGCGAGAAATCCTTGGTGGCTTCGTAAGTCAGCAGCGCGCCAACTTCCTGTGCCAGTTCACGAAAATTCTTGGTGCTGATGTCCGCGCGGCGCATCAGGCCGAGTTTGTGGCGGATCAGGGGGTGTTTGACCTCGTGGATTGGCATGGCGTCACCTTTTATCTGTCGGCTGTGTCGGAGTAAATGGCGCAAGGATACCGTATCTGAAAGTTCGCGTCAGGCACTGAAAAGTGAAATCCCGTAAGGGCTGGTACGGATCTTGCCAATACTCCTGCAAACGATGCGTCAGCGTCATAAATTCGACCCCTTGAATGCCGGCAGGCAAGGCACGCGGAGAGATTCCAGGCATGGACAGAGCTTTAGTCCTGAATAACGTCAAATCCCTGACGCGGGGAAACCTGGGCATACCCATCATGCTGATGGGGCTGCTGGGGATGATGATCCTGCCCATGCCGGCGTTCATGCTGGATGTGTTCTTCACCTTCAATATCACCCTGTCCATCGTGATTCTGCTGGTGTGTGTGTATGCCCTGCGACCGATGGAGTTCGCTTCGTTCCCGACGGTGCTGCTGGTCGCCACGCTGTTGCGCCTGGCGCTGAATGTGGCCTCGACCCGGATCGTGCTGCTCAACGGCCACGAGGGCGGGGACGCTGCCGGTAAGGTCATTGAATCCTTCGGTGCAGTGCTGATCGGCGGGAACTATGCCGTGGGTCTGGTGGTGTTCGCCATTCTGATGATCATCAACTTCCTGGTAGTGACCAAGGGTGCCGGCCGGGTCTCCGAGGTGAGTGCGCGTTTTACTCTGGACGCCATGCCCGGCAAGCAAATGGCCATCGATGCCGACCTGAACGCCGGCCTGATCAATCAGGAAGAAGCCAAGCATCGCCGTGGCGAGATTGCCCAGGAGGCTGATTTCTACGGGTCGATGGACGGTGCCAGCAAGTTCGTCAAGGGTGACGCGGTTGCCGGCCTGCTGATCCTCGCCATCAATATCATTGGTGGGGTAGCCATCGGCATGTTGCAGCATGGCCTCGATTTCGGCACCGCCATGCAGAACTATGCGCTGCTGACCATTGGTGACGGTCTGGTGGCGCAGATTCCGTCGCTGTTGCTGTCCACCTCCGCCGCGATCATGGTAACCCGGGTAACCTCCAGTCAGGACATGGGTGGGCAAATCCTGCAGCAGATGTTCAGTGCCCCCAAGGCCCTGGGCATTGCCGCCGTCATTCTGATCATTCTCGGTCTGATTCCCGGTATGCCGCACGTGGCCTTTCTCGGCCTGGGTGGCATTGCCGCTGCTGCTGCCTACCTGATCTGGAAGCGGGAGCGCCAGACCATCGAGGAAGACAGTGCTTTCCCGGTCCGTGGCGCCGGATCCCGGCCTGCTGGCCGCGATATGGCCGCCGGTGTTGAAGGTGGTGAACAGGGGCAGGCGCTGCCGGCGCCCGGAGAAACCCGGGAACTGGGCTGGGACGACGTGGCCACCGTCGATATCGTCGGGCTGGAAGTGGGCTACCGGCTGATCCCGCTGGTGGACAAGTCCCAGGGTGGCCAGCTGCTGAGCCGCATCAAGGGAGTGCGCAAGAAGCTGTCGCAGGACCTGGGCTTCCTGATGCCGTCGGTGCATATTCGCGACAACCTCGACCTGATGCCCAATGTCTATCGCATTACGCTGATGGGGGTCACGCTCGCGGAGGCGGAAATTCATCCGGAGCGTGAGTTGGCGATTGATCCGGGCCAGGTTTTCGGCAAGATCGAGGGCATTGAAGGCAAAGACCCGGCGTTTGGTCTGGATGCCTGCTGGATCGAGCCGGACAAGAAAGATCAGGCCCAGACGCTCGGTTACACGGTGGTGGATGCCAGTACCGTGGTGGCCACACACCTGAACCAGGTGCTGCAGAAACACGCCCACGAGCTGCTCGGCCACGAGGAAACCCAGAAGTGGCTCGATCAGCTGGAAAAGGTGTCACCGAAGCTGGCGGAAGAGCTGGTGCCCACGACCATCTCCATCAGCCTGCTGTTGAAGGTGTTGCAGAATCTGCTCAAGGAAGAAGTGCCCATCCGCGATATGCGCTCGATCGCCGAGGCCATCGTCAACGTCCATCCCCGCAGCCAGGACCCCAAATTGCTGACCACGGTGGCTCGCCAGTCGCTACGACGAATGATCGTGCAGAGCATCTGCGGCAACGAGCAGGAGATCCCGGTCATCACCCTTGATCCAGACCTGGAACAGTTATTGCTAAAGTCCATGCAACAGAGTCAACAATCCGGCGGTCAGGAAGACATCGGGCTGGTTCTGGAGCCGAACATGGTGGAGAAGCTGCAGCGGTCGTTGCAGGAGAGTGTTCAGCGCCAGGAGATGCTTGGCAAGCCAGCGATACTGCTGGTGTCAGGCCCGCTGAGGCCGGTGCTGGCGAAGTTTGCCAGTTACGGGGTGGAAAGGCTGCACGTGCTTTCCTACCAGGAGATTCCGGACAACAAACAGATCACCATTGTGGCGTCTGTAGGCCAGTAACGGCAGCAGACGGCAAAGCGGACAACGCAGGCACGGCGTTGCCGGTGGAGGATGAGGCATCATGAAAGTAAAACGTTTTTTTGCTCAGAGCATGGCGGAAGCCTTGAAGCAGGTGCGGGAACAGATGGGCCCGGACGCCGTGATTCTCTCCAATCGCCGGGTGGACGGGGGTGTCGAAATTGTGACGGCACTGGATTACGACGAAAACATGGCACGTCAGCGACTGGGCGATCAGGCCCGGGAAGCCACTAACGGCTCGCGGCTGGCGGAAATGCAGGCGGAACAACATCGCCGCCTGGAGCAGGAATTGGGGCGCTCCCGCGATCGCATCCGCGAAGTGCGCGAGAAGCGCGCCAGCGTGGGAGCTGGCTATGCCAGCGGCACGGCGGTGATTGAGGATTCCGCTCTGGAACTGGAGCCGGAATCTCCCCGGGCCTCCGGCGCGGTGTCGGGGGCACGGCAATCGGGCGCCGGCTACTCGGACGAGCTGGCGCAGATGCGCGCCGAAATCAGCTCACTGCGTGATCTGATGGGCGCCCAGCGCGCGGAACCGGCGAAGCCGGCGTCCAATGCGCTGCAGCAGCGGCTGTCCGAGCGCCTGCAGGAATTTGGTCTTGGTCTGGAGCTGGCAAACTCGCTGTCGCGTCGACACAATGGCGGTCGCCTGGAAGATGGCTGGAAACAATCTCTTAAAATGCTCGCAACCGGCGTCAAAACCTCCCGCCAGGAATGGCTGGATCAGGGCGGTGTCTACGCCCTGGTGGGGCCGACCGGTTCCGGCAAGACCACCACCATCGGTAAGCTGGCGGCCCGTCACGTGTTGCGCCACGGCGCCGATTCCCTGGCGCTGGTGACCACCGACCGTTACCGTGTGGCCGCTCACGAGCAGCTGTTCGTGTTCGGACGCATTCTGAACGTGCCGGTGCGGGTGGTGGATGAGAGTCATTCCCTTGACGATATCCTTGATGAGCTGTCAGACCGGCACCTGGTGCTGATCGACACTGCCGGCCTTACCAGCTCCGACAAGGGCTATGAACAACAGCTGTCCGAGCTGGCCCGCAGCCATCACAAGATCCGTACCCATCTGGTGGTTTCAGCAACCAGTCAGCCTCGCATCATGAAATCCGTCTGGCATTGCTATAAGATGGCAAATCTTGCGGGCTGCGTCATGACCAAAATCGACGAGGCCCTGACATTGGGCGAGTCTCTGGGATTTGTCATGGAATCCGGTCTGCCGGTAGCCTATTACACCGACGGCCAGAAGATTCCCGAAGACCTGCACCACGCCGAAGCAGTGCCGCTGGTTCGGCTGGCCGTGGAGCGGCTGAAAACACTCCAGCAACAACAGGCGGTAGCAGAGGGTGCCTGATCCGAACCCCGGACAGTCCGGATGACGGAGTATCCGCATTGCAGCATGCGCCGTTGAATAACAACTGAGCCTTCGGTCAAACGTGGCGAGAGAATAATCAAGTATGAGCAAACCACATCCGGTACAGGTGATTGCCGTGTCCGGCGGCAAGGGCGGCGTTGGTAAAAGCAACGTGTCGGTCAACCTCGGTATTGCGCTGGCGGAAAAAGGCCGGCGTGTCGTGCTGCTGGATGCCGATCTCGGTCTGGCAAACATTGATGTGCTGCTGGGAATCACGGCCAATCGCAACCTCTCCGACGTGCTCGCGGGCGAATGCGAACTGCGGGATGTACTGGTGACCGGTCCCGGTGGTATCAAGATTGTGCCCGCCTCTTCGGGGACTCAGCGCATGACCCAGCTCACCGCCATGGAGCATGCCGGCCTGATCAATGCCTTCAGCGATCTGGGTGACCAGATTGATGTCCTCATTGTTGATACTGCCGCCGGGATTTCAGAATCCGTGGTCAGTTTCCTGCGGGCCTCCCAGGAACTCCTGCTGGTGGTCTGTGACGAACCCACGTCCATCACGGACTGTTACGCCCTTATCAAGCTGATGAACCGCGATTACGGCACCAGCCGCTTCCGCATCCTCGCCAACCAGGTTCGCAACGAACAGGAAGGCCGCCACCTGTACGAGAAACTCACCCGGGTTACCGAGCGGTTTCTTGATGTGGCACTACAATATGTAGGAATGGTGCCCTACGATGAAGCCGTGAAAAAAGCGGTTCAGAGACAGAAGGCGGTACTGGAAGCCTATCCCCGCGCCAAGGCGTCGCTGGCGATCAAGGCGCTCGCGGACAAGGTCGACAACTGGCCGCTGCCGACGTCTCCCCGCGGCCATCTCGAGTTCTTTGTGGAGCGACTCGTCGAAGTCTGAGTTTGATCCTGTCACCGAAAAGCTGGATACATGGCATTGGCGAAAAACCTTGGAATTTACCAAAATGCCGGCGAACGCAACGCCTCCCGCCTGGTTGAGGAGCATGCGCCGCTGGTCAAGAAAATCGCGCTGCACCTGATGGCCCGCTTGCCGGCCTCGGTTCAGCTGGACGACCTCATGCAGGCCGGAATGATCGGTTTGCTGGAAGCGGCGCAACGCTACAGTTCCGCCAAGGGTGCCACCTTCGAGACCTACGCCGGTATCCGCATCCGTGGCGCCATGGTGGATGAGATCCGCAAGGGCGACTGGGTCCCCCGCTCGGTACATCGAAATGCCCGCCGAATATCCCAGGCCATCAAGGCCGTTGAAGACCGTTGTGGTCGCGAAGCCCAGGACCAGGAGGTGGCCGCGGAACTGGGAATCAGTCTCGACGAATACCATTCCAGCCTCAGCGACGCCAACAGTGGCCGTCTTTTTAGCCTCGATGAGCTCAATGAATCCGGCGACCTGCCGATAGAAGAAGCAGAAGCCAGTGACAATCCGCTGGATGGCATCACCTCCGATGCTTTCCGGCGCAGTCTGGCGGAGGCCATTGGCGAATTGCCGGAACGGGAAAAGCTGGTGCTCAGCCTGTATTACCAGGAGGAGCTCAACCTCAAGGAAATCGGTGCGGTCCTGGGCGTCAGCGAAAGTCGGGTCAGTCAGATTCACAGTCAGGCCGCCCTCCGGCTCAAAGGGCGGCTGGCAGGCTGGCAGCAGGAATCCGGCGGGTAAGTCAGCCAGCGTCTCCGGTCAGAACGTGGTACGCCAACGTGTGCAGAGGTTGGCGCTCTGTAGCTTTTGGTAACCGGCGCTTTACAACCGGGCCAAACACCACACAATAAGCGGTTAATCCGCCGGCCTGCCGGAACAGCGGCAGAAAGATAAAACGTATTCCGGGTGTTACAAACTGGAGGTCCCTTTGGACAAGAACATGAAAATCCTCATTGTGGATGACTTCTCTACGATGCGACGGATCATCAAGAACCTGCTGCGTGATCTTGGTTTCACCAATACTGACGAAGCAGACGACGGTAACACCGCCCTGCCGATGTTGCGCAGCGGCAAGTACGATTTTCTGGTAACCGACTGGAACATGCCGGGCATGTCAGGGTTTGACCTTCTCAAGGCCGTGCGCGCCGATGAAAACCTGAAAACCCTGCCGGTGCTGATGGTCACGGCGGAGGCCAAGCGCGACCAGATCGTGGCTGCGGCCCAGGCCGGGGTAAACGGCTACGTGGTCAAGCCGTTCACCGCGGCGGTGCTCAAGGAGAAGATTGAGAAAATCTTCGAACGAATCCAGTAACCAGAGGTCGGATGGGCTCCCATGAGCGATAGCAAAAACAACCCCCAGGATCTTGATCCGGAGGTGAAGGAAAAGCTCCGCGCCCAGGCCAATGCCCTGGTGGAACAGATTGAGGGTGGTGATTACGCCCAGGCCATGACCCTGATCAATGACCTCACGGAAGTTCGCGATCAGAGTCTGTATCGCGAAGTCGGGCGGCTGACACGAAGTCTCCACGAGGCGATCCGTAATTTCCAGATCGATCCCCGCAACGCCGAGCAGCAGGAAGCGCTGTCAATGATGACGGACGCCTCCGATCGCCTGGAGTACGTGGTCGAGAAAACAGGGCAGGCCGCCAACCGCACCATGGACCTCGCGGAAGAAGCCATGCCGCGCGCGCACGCCATGCGTGACGAGGCCGCCCAGCTGCGGGATGAATGGCAGCGCCTGCGGCGCCGCGAGATGCAGCCGGCGGAATTCCGGGATCTGTACAGCCGGATCGACACTTTCTTCGTTACCCTGACCCGGGACGCCGATCTCATGCACGGCAATCTGTCGGAGATCCTGTTGGCGCAGGATTTCCAGGATCTCACCGGGCAGGTGATCCAGAAGGTTACCGCTCTGGTCAAGGAAGTCGAAGAGCATCTGTTGAACCTGGTGGTGATGGCCAGTCACGTGGATCAGCTGACCGGGACAGTGCACGAAATCGACTCGAAAGAGGTATCGGCCGAGCAGGGCGTTGGCCCGCAGATAAAAGCCGAAGAACGTGAAGATGTAGTTTCGGGCCAGGACGATGTTGATGATCTTCTGTCCAGTCTCGGTTTCTGAATCAAGAGGGTAACCCATGGCGTTTGATGCCGATGAAGAGATCCTGCAGGACTTTCTGGTCGAAGCAGGCGAGATACTTGAGAAGCTGTCCGAGCAGCTGGTCGATCTGGAGCAGCACCCGGATGACAGTGATCTCCTCAACGCCATTTTCCGCGGTTTTCATACGGTCAAAGGCGGCGCCGGCTTTTTACAGCTTGATGCGCTGGTGAATTGCTGCCACTCCGCGGAAAACGTGTTCGATATTCTCCGCAATCACAAGCGCAAGGTGGATTCGGAGCTGATGGATGTGGTGCTCGAAGCGCTGGATCACGTCAACGCCATGTTTGAGCAGGTTCGCAATCACGAAGAGCTGACGCCTGCCCCGGATGAGCTGATTGCAGCGCTGGATGCCCTGGCACAACCGGAAACCGCCGGCGCGGCTGCCCCGGAGAAGTCGGCAACCGCGGTTACTGAGTCGGCGGCCACCGACGACCATGGCGACATCACCGATGACGAGTTCGAGCAATTGCTGGATGCGCTCGGTGATGAGAGTTCAGGCGAGCAACCCGTGGCCGAGCAGGTCTCCGACGCCGATTCGCAAGCCGGCGGCGGTTCTGGTGACGATGAAATCAGCGACGATGAATTTGAAGCCCTGCTGGACCAGTTGCACGGCAGGGGGCAGTTTGTCGGTGCGCCGGCGGATGAAGAAGTGCCGCAAGCCGATTCTGCGTCGGCCTCGGAAAGCGGCGATCTGATCAGCGACGACGAATTCGAGAACCTGCTGGATGAGCTGCACGGCAAGGGTGGCAGCCCCACCGCCGATGCGGCCAAGCCCGCGGCCCGTGCTCCGGAGCCGAAAACGGAAGCCAGCAAACCGGCCCCTGCCGCCGGGCCCGCAAAACCGGAAGCCAAAGCACCGGCAGCCAGTGCTGCCAAAGACAGTGCGCCGGCGGCCGAAACCACCGTGCGGGTGGATACCAAGCGTCTGGACGACATCATGAACATGGTGGGCGAACTGGTGCTGGTGCGTAATCGCATGCAGCGTCTGGGAGCCGCCAGTGAAGATGAGCACATGCACAAGGCGGTCTCCAATCTGGATGTGGTGACTACTGATCTCCAGGCCGCGGTGATGAAAACCCGGATGCAGCCCATCAAGAAGGTGTTTGGTCGCTTCCCGCGGGTGGTTCGCGATCTGGCCCGCAGCCTGAAGAAAGAAGTGAATCTGGTAATGCACGGCGAGGAGACCGACCTCGACAAGAATCTGGTCGAGGCCCTGTCGGATCCGCTGGTTCACCTGGTCCGGAACTCGGTCGACCACGGCATTGAAGCGCCGGATGTGCGCGAGAAGGCCGGCAAGCCCCGGGGCGGAACCGTCACCTTGAATGCCGAGCAGGAAGGCGACCACATCCTGCTGTCCATTGACGATGACGGCGCCGGCATGGATCCGGAAGTGCTGCGCCGCAAAGCCGTCGAAAAGGGCATCTACGATCAGGATGCCGCCGACCGGCTGACCGAAAGCGAGTGCTATAACCTGATCTTCGCCGCCGGCTTCTCCACCAAGGACCAGATCTCCGACGTGTCCGGTCGTGGCGTCGGTATGGATGTGGTGAAGACCAAGATCGGACAGCTCAACGGCCAGCTCAGCGTCGAGTCCGAGCTCGGTAAAGGCTCCCGTATTGTTATCAAGGTGCCGTTGACACTGGCGATCATGCCAACGCTGATGATCATGCTGGGCGATCAGTCCTTTGCACTGCCATTGGTCAATGTGGTGGAAATTTTCCACCTGGACCTGAGCAAAACCAACATTGTCGATGGCCGCGAGTGCATCGTGGTGCGTGACAAGGTTTTTCCGCTGTTTCACATCAAGCGCTGGCTGGTAAGAGACACTCAGGCTGAGCCAGACTCGGAAAACGCCCATGTGGTGATCGTGGCCATGGGGACCCGCCAGGTGGGTTTCGTGGTAGATCAGCTGGTTGGTCAGGAAGAGGTGGTGATCAAGCCGCTGGGGCGTGCTCTGCAAGGCACGCCGGGCATGGCCGGTGCCACCATTACAGGGGATGGGCGCATTGCCCTGATTATTGATGTTCCCAGCCTGCTTCAGCATTACGGTTGAGGCGCGCAGAGCGGCCGAGTTTTAGGAGAAATGGATGACAGTTTCTGTCCTGGTTGTTGATGACTCGGGGTTTTTCCGTAAGCGTCTGACGGAAATCCTGACGGCATCCGGTCAGATCAAGGTGGTAGGCGTGGCGACCAACGGCCGGGAAGGGGTAGAACTGGCTGACAAGCTGCGCCCGGATGTCATCACTATGGATTATGAAATGCCGATACTGGATGGCATTTCTGCGGTACGGGAAATCATGAAGCGGCACCCGGTGCCGGTACTGATGTTCTCTTCACTGACGTACGAAGGTGCCCGGGTGACGCTCGATGCACTGGAGGCCGGGGCGGTGGATTTCCTGCCCAAGAACTTCGAGGAGATCGCCCGGGATTCCAGCCAGCTGCAAAAGATTCTGGTCGAACGGGTTCTGGATGTGGCGGGCAGCCGGCCCGGGGCCAGGCCGGCCCCGTCGCCACGACCAGCTCCGGCACCCGCTCCGACTTCGGTGCCACGGGAGGCACCGCAAGCCCGCGTCCGTCCCGAGGCGCCTGCCGCTGTTCCCCCTCGCGCCGCACAGCCGGCCCGTGCGGAACAACCGGAAACACCCCACCGATCAACCCGGCGAGGGCCCGCCAGGCGCTATGCCGTGGTTGGCATTGGCACCTCCACTGGCGGGCCGGTGGCACTGCAGCGGGTGCTGACGGCCCTGCCGGCCAGCTTTCCCGCGCCGATTGTGCTGGTGCAGCACATGCCTGCCAGTTTCACGCCCGCTTTCGCCGAGCGGCTGAACAAGTTGTGCCAGGTGGAAGTCCGCCAGGCAGAAGACGGCGATGTGTTACGGCCGGGGCTGGCGTTGCTGGCTCCCGGCGGCAAACAGATGATGATCGAAAACCGCGGTGGCCAGGCCCGTGTGCGCATTCTTCCGGGTGACGACCGCCTCAATTACAAACCCTGCGTGGACGTGACCTTCGGCTCCCTGGCGAGAAGCTTTCCGGGCAAGACCCTCGGCGTGATTCTCACCGGTATGGGGGCAGACGGCAAGGAAGGCTGCCGACTGATGAAGCAGAGCGGCTCGGTGGTCTGGTCCCAGGATGAGAAATCCTCGGTGATCTACGGCATGCCCATGGCGGTTGCCAAGGCCGGGTTATCGGATGAGGTACTGTCGTTGAATGATATCGGCGCCCGGCTGGTTGAAGGGGTGAGCTGATGGATATTCTCAGTCTGCTGGGCATCATTCTGGCCTTCGCCGCTATCCTCGGCGGGAATCTGCTGGAGGGTGGCGCGGCCAGTTCGCTTTTTAACGGTCCCGCGGCGATTATCGTTATAGGCGGCACCCTGGCCGCCACCATCCTGCAAACCTCCTGGCCATTGCTGAAGCGGGCTTTTGTTCAGGTGCGCTGGGTCTTCGTGCCGCCGTACGTCAGTCTGGAGGACGGCATCGGCAAGGTCATAGACTGGAGCGTCAAGGCCCGCAAACAGGGTTTGCTCGGACTTGAGGGGCTGGCCGACAAGGAGCCGGAGCGTTTCGCCCGCAAAGGCTTGCAGCTGTTGGTCGACGGTGCCGAAACGGAAACCATCCGCAGTATCCTGGAAGTGGATCTCGAGTCCCGGGAAGATCGGGATCTGGAATCGGCCAAGGTGTTCGAGGCCATGGGCGGCTATTCTCCGACCATCGGTATCATCGGGGCCGTGATGGGGCTGATTCAGGTGATGACCAACCTGGAAGATCCCCAGTCCCTCGGCAGCGGCATCGCCACCGCCTTCGTCGCCACCATCTACGGGGTTGCGCTGGCGAACCTGTTGTTCTTTCCGGTGGCCAACAAAATGCGGGGCATTGTTCGCAAGCGCACCCGTTACGAGGACATGATGATTGACGGCATCATTGCCATCGCGGAAGGGGAAAACCCGAAATCCATAGAACTGCGCTTGCGGGGCTTCGTGCAGTGACCTCCGGGTGGGATTATGCGTCGCCGTAGACAGCCTCAGGAAGAGCTCCACAACAAGGAACGCTGGCTGATCTCCTACGCGGATTTCATCACCTTGCTGTTCGCGTTCTTTGTGGTGATGTATTCAGTCTCATCGGTCAATGAGGGCAAGTACAAGGTGCTCTCGGAAACCCTGACCGGTGTTTTTAATGCGCCCCAGCGTTCCTTTCAGCCCATCGAAGTGGGCAACCAGCCCCAGCGATCGGCTGCGCCGGCGGACGGCGACGTCATTGCCCCGGTAATCACCGACACCCCTGCTAACGCCGAGCTCAGTGAGCAGGGCAGGACCGACGCGCTGCGAACGATGGCAGATCAACTGTCGCTTGAGTTCGACGAACTGATCAATCAGGGCGTGGTTACGCTGGAGAGCAACGAACGCTGGCTGGAACTCAACCTGCCCGACAGCCTGCTGTTCAGCAGTGGCGCGGCGGAACCCCATTACGACGGGTTCGAAGTGGTGCAGAAGATCGCCGGTGTGCTCCGCAATCGCGACAATGCGGTCAAGGTGGAAGGCTTTACCGATGACCGGCCGATTCGCACCAGTGCCTTTCCCTCCAACTGGGAATTGTCGGCTGCCCGCGCCGCCGCGGTGGTTCGCATGCTGGCAATGGAAGGTGTTGAGCCCGAGCGGCTGGCGGCTGTGGGCTACGGCCAGCATCAACCGGTTGCCCGCAATGACACCGAAGAAGGTCGCCGCCGTAACCGCCGCGTGGTGCTGTTGATTTCCCGTGACGCCAGTATCCGCGGTGCCATTCGCTGACCTGCGGGGACGGTGGCAGTTGCGTATTGGCAGATTGGCACGGTTTCTGTATTTACTCTCCCCGGAATGAACGCCACGGCAAAGACTTGCCGGGCCACATTCAAGTTGCCCCGGTAGTGGCCGATACAGTGGCGTAGGGTCCGGGGCTTTGTGTGTCAGCATGAGCGGAATCGATTGAGTGGGGAGCGTAACGTGCGAATCTGGGCAGTAGCCAATCAAAAAGGCGGTGTCGGAAAAACCACTTCGGTGGTGGCGCTGGCCGGGTTGCTGGCCGAACGTGGTAAGCGGGTGCTGGTGGTCGATCTGGATCCCCATGGCTCGCTGACCAGCTGGTTCGGGTACGACCCCGACACCATTGCTCACAGTGTGTTCGACCTGTTCCAGCATCAGGGTAAGGTGCCCGAGGGGCTGGCCACTCAGCTGGTTACCGATACCAGTTGTTCCGGCGTATCCCTGCTGCCGGCCAGTACGGCTCTGGCTACACTGGAGCGGCGGATGATCGGCGTCGAGGGTATGGGGCTGATCGTGTCACGCGCGCTGGCTCAGCTCTGGGACGATTTTGATTATGTGATTCTGGACAATACCCCCTCGCTGGGTGTGCTGATGGTGAATGCGCTGGCGGCAGCCCAGCATCTGGTGATCCCGGTGCAGACCGAATTCCTCGCGATCAAGGGGCTTGAGCGCATGCTGCATACCCTGCAGATGGTGATGCGGTCCCAGAAGAACGAACTGGCGTTCACCATTGTTCCAACGCTGTTCGATCGCCGGACCCAGGCCTCCGTCAAGAGTCTGAACCTGCTGCGCAAGACCTATCCCGACACGCTGTGGCGGTTCGCCATTCCGGTAGACACCAAATTCCGCGATGCCAGCCAGGCCGGCCTGGTGCCCTCCGCGGTGGACAGTGGCACCCACGGCGTGCGTGCCTACAGCCGCCTGCTGGACGACCTGCTGGCACGGACCGGCGCTGACCGGGAGGGCAGGCATGGCTGACGAAAATTTGACAAAGCTGGCGGACCCGTCCGCGGCGATCGCCAGTTATCTCGACGAACTGCTGCACACCGCCACCGATACCGCCCGCCAGCAGGAGGCGGCGCCGCAGCAGAAGCCTGAGCGCAAGGTGAGGCCGGCCCCCACACCTCAACCCCGGACTCCGCCTGCGCCTGCGCCACAGGACGTCAAACCTCCGGTTGCGCCCGAACTCAAGCGGGTTGCTGAGGTCGAGCAGCAGGTCGAGCAGGCGCCACTCCAGCCGGAGGCCGCGCCCGAGGTGCCGCCATCGCGTCCGGAATGGTCAGAGCAGCCTTTCGAGTGCCTGATCTTCACGGTTGCAGGCCTGCAGCTGGCGGTGCCGCTGATTCTGCTGGGCGCGATTCATCGCATCGAAGAAAGTATCAAGCCGATCCCCGGCAGTCCGCGCTGGTACATGGGTATTCGCGCGGATCGGGATCACAACCTGCGGGTGGTCGACAGTGCCGAATGGATTATGGCGGGCCGGGTCCCGGCCAACGCTCGCGACCACTACCGTTTTGTTATCCGCCTGGATAACAGCGACTGGGGGCTGGCCTGTGACGATGTCGCCCAGTCTTTCACCCTCAACCCGGAGGATGTGCGCTGGCGCACGGCCCGCAGCAAGCGACCCTGGCTCGCGGGCACGGTGGTCAAGCAGATGTGTGCGCTGATTGATGTGCGCGCGATGGCTGATCTGCTGGTGCGGGCAGAGCGGGAGCATCACCTGGATCTGGGGTGAACACCGGTTACTGAATGAAACCGTGCAGTGCTGGCACGGTTTGTGCCCTTAACTATAGTATTGGGCACTGACGATGATTTTTTGACGATCAGGTTGCCCGCCGGGCAGCCAAAGAGGAGAGACAACGCTATGGCATCCCCGAGCGGACAACAGCATCAGGCCCAGGACGATCAGGTACTGCAGTACGTGACCTTCCGTCTGGATGATGAGACCTACGGTCTGAACGTCATGCAGATCCAGGAAGTACTGAGGTACACGGAGATTGCGCCGGTCCCGGGTGCACCGGATTACGTGCTCGGCATCATCAACCTGCGGGGCAATGTGGTGACGGTCATCGATACCCGACGTCGCTTCGGGCTTGCCGACTCGGAAGTGACCGACGCGACCCGCATTGTGGTGATGGAATCGGCGAACCAGGTGATGGGCATTCTGGTGGATTCCGTGGCCGAGGTGGTGTACCTGAAAGCCAGTGAAATTGAGACTGCACCGAACGTGGGTAACGAGGAAAGTGCCAAGTTTATCCAGGGCGTGTGCAATAAAGATGGCGAACTGATCATTCTGGTCGAGTTCGACAAAATGTTGTCAGATCACGAGTGGGCTGAAATCGCGGCACTGTAAAACCGGACACGCGGTCCGGAACAGGCCGGCATGATGGACGCCCCGGTGATTCAACCAAGCCGAGGACGTTCATCATGTTTGCAGAATACGCTTCCCTGATCCCCTGGATCCTCACGGTGGCCGCCCTTGGGCTGATGGCCGTGCAGGGCGCGGTGTCACGCCGTGAGGTTCGCCGCCTGCGCAGCCAGCTCAAAGAGCGGTGCGATACCCTGGGTCGTGAACTCCATGCCACCACGAGCGGCAGCATGGGGGTCGGCCAGCGCCTGGTCACCTGCGAGCGCCAGTTGCATGAACTGCGTAGCACGCTGGACGAAATGCGCCAGAACGACCCCCTGAGAATTTCCTACGATGAAGCATCACGACTGGTTGATCTTGGCGCGGATATCGACGATCTTATGAATACCTGCGGTATTTCCCGTCCCGAAGCCGAGCTGGTCTCAGCATTGCGAAAACGGCAGGCCGCGTGACCTGATGATGTTACGGATTTCGCTGCATGAAACATGCGTACCCGAGGGCCCTTGAGGCCCTTGCTACTGTTCGCCGCCATGAATTTGTTGCCGGTGCTGATCTCGTTCACTCCATAACCGGCCACTCCATCCCCCGCGAAGAAACCGTTCGCCACATTCTGGCGCTTATTCCTGAAGTCGAGCCTGATCAGCAAGTCATGCATGTGGGGGGCGGTTCTGGCTACCTCGCCGCCGTGCTTGCGGCGCTGGCGCTTCGGGTGATCTACGTGGATCGGAACATCCTGGTCGCCGATGCGGCGAAAGCCCGCTTCCAGCGCCTCGGGTTGCACAATGTCGAGGTCATTGCGTCGCCGCTCGAAGACGGTCTCGAGCTGGACACACCCTGCGACACCATCATCTGCACCACGTTTTCGGCAAGCCGGGAGTTGATGGCCGGCTACCTCACCGAAGGTGGCCATCTGATCTGTCTGGAAGGCCGTGCCGGACCGGTACCCAGTCTCGCCATGTTTGTGCAAAAGGCAGGCAAGCTGGAGCGCGTTCGCACCCTCGGCTGGGTGGACTTCAACCGGAACTCGGAGCAGGTGCTGATTGATCTGGGTATGGTGGACGAGAAAACCCTGGCGTCCGCCAAAATTGAGGCGGCAGCCGAGAACCGCCGTTTGCTGGATGTGCTCAGAAACAGGCTGAACCTCGAAGAGTCCTCCTTGTACCGGTCGCTGGCGCAGCAACGTGGGATGACGCTGATCGATGCGGATCAGTTACTGCCGAAACTCGAGCCCGAGTTGTTCCGCCGCTTTTCCCGAACCTTCCTCGACCTGTCACGCCTCATCCCGGTGGCTTCTCACGACGGCTTACTGACACTGGTCACTGACGATCCCGATGCCCGCACCGATCAGTTGGAGCGCATGAGCCCGGATCAGGAAATCGAATGCCTGCTGGTGACACCGACGGATTTCCGCCGTTTGTGGTCGTCTCTGGATCTGACTGCCAGGGGTAACCGGTTTGTGGCCGATCACGCATCCCCGGATTCGGGCGCTGACCCCACAGGGGCCGGCACCGCGAACGACATCATCGGCAAGAGCGATGACAGCATCAGCCCGTATCTGGTGTCGGTTTATGAAGCCATCCTTCTGGATGCCGTGAGCGCGCGGGCCAGCGATATCCACATCGAACAATACGACAGTCGGGTTCGTATCCGCCTGCGAATTGACGGTGATCTGCACGATTTGCCCCAGTATCAGCTGTCGCCACGGGAAGTAAAGGGCGTTATCAACGTCATCAAGCTGCGTGCCGAGCTCAATATCGCCGAGCATCGATTGCCGCAGGGCGGGCGCTCCCGGTTGCAGCTTGGCAATGTACAATACGATCTGCGAATCCAGACTCAACCGTCGCTTCATGGCGAGCACGCCATTATTCGTCTGCTGCCCCAGACCGGCAGAGCCATGACCATTGCAGATTTGGGGATATCGTCCGTGATCGGCGCACGCTATCAGCGCCTGCTGAATAACCCGGCGGGCCTGCTGCTGGTGGTCGGGCCCACCGGGTCCGGCAAGTCCACAACCCTGTACGCCGGCCTGCAAAACCTCGCCGACGATGGTCGCCGGAAAGTGATCACGGTGGAGGACCCCATCGAATACGCCATCGATAATATCCAGCAGACCCGCGTGCGGTCAGAAATCGGTTTCAGCTTTGCCGATGCCATGCGGGCGTTCGTGCGGGAGGATCCGGACGTGATTCTGGTGGGCGAAATTCGCGACCAGGAAACCGCACTGGAGGCGATTCGTGCGTCCCAGACCGGCCATGTGGTGCTTTCCACGCTGCACTGTAACGATGCGGTGGACTCGCTCCAGCGACTGTATGACCTGGGTGTGCATCCGAATTCCATTGCCGGTGAGCTGATGGCGGTGATAGCCCAGCGCCTGGCCAAGCGCATTTGTACCCATTGCCGGCAGCCTGCGGAAGCGGATCCGGCCATTCTTGCCGAGTTGTTTCCGGAGGGGGCGCCGGCCAACTTCCGGTGTTTCACCGGCACCGGCTGCGATCACTGCAACGGAACCGGCACCCATGGTCGGGTGGCCGTGGTCGAGTACATGGAGGTGGATGCGGATATCCGCAACGCCATTTCCAGTCAGCCCCCCATTGGTGAACTGCGCTGGCGAGCGCTTGATGCCGGATTGATTACCATGCGCGACAGCGCTCTGGATCATGTTATAGAAGGCATCATTCCGTTATCCGAGGTGCCGCGTATACTGCCGCGGGAACGCATGGCTCCGGAACTTCGTGGCGGCAGGAGAACACTGTGATGGATGGCAGCAGCAAATCGACCAGGGGAGCCCAGAGAGATCCGGCCGAGATCAGTTACGCCGCGGAGCTGAGCCGGTTGATCGAGCAGGATGATGGTCCGGTACCGCCCGGCTGGCAAATGTCGCCCCGGTCCGTGGAAAGTTTTGTGCTCGGTGATGAAGCGCTGGGTATTGAACGAAAATTCGTGGCGGACCCGGCCATTGTCCGTCGTATCGTGGTCTCGCTGTGCACCAGCCGCGGTTGCCTGCTGGTAGGCGAGCCGGGCACGGCCAAGTCCTGGCTGTCGGAACTGATTGCAGCCGCGGTCTCCGGCAGTTCCACCCTGACGTTACAGGGCGGTGCCGTGAATCAGGTCGGGCAGCTGCTGTATGGCTGGAACGAGGCCATCCTGAGAAGCGAGGGACCCTGTCTCAAGGCGCTGGTGCCGAGCCCGCTGTTGCGGGGCATGATCGAGGGGCGTCTGGTCCGGTTTGAGGAAATAGCGCGTTGCCCGCAGGCGTTGCAGGACGCGCTGCTGTCGGTGTTGTCCGACCGCGTCGTGGTTATACCGGAACTGAGCGGTGATGATGGTGTGGTGTTTGCCCGTGAAGGGTTTAATGTGCTGGCAACCTCGAACAGCATCGATGAAGGCGTCCATGCCATGAGTGCGGCCCTCAAGCGGCGCATGGATTTTGAAGAGATCCGGCCGATTCGCCGGGTGGAAGACGAAATGGACGTTGTGCTGCGGGAGATTCGCAAGCATAACCTGAAGGCGGGCGTCACCGTTGAGCTGGATCCGCAGGTCATCGAGGTTCTGGTGACCATGTTCCATGAGTTGCGCAACGGCCAGTCGGTGGACGGGCGCAGCACCGATCGCCTGGCGGGCTCCGCTTTGTCTACCGCGGAAGCCGTTTCGGTAGGGCACGCTGCCAGCCTGAACGCCTGGTATTTCGGCGGTGGCGCCCTGACGATGGAACACCTGATGCACCACATCGTTGGCTCTGCCCTGAAAGACCAGCCCGACGATCGCCGCCGGCTCCGGCATTATTTCGAGACTGCCGTGGCACCGCGGAAAGGGGATAACTGGCGGGAGGCCTGGGCTCTCCGCTCTGTTATCCAGGGCTAGGGAGTCTTGTTGTCAGTGGCGGCAGGTGTGCCTGCATCGTCGGGTGTTTTGCCTTGCAGGTTAAAAGCGAATGCGAGAATTTCTGCGATAACCTGATAAAGCGTTTCAGGAATTTCCTCATTCAATTCCAGGCGCGCCAGAATACTCGCCAATTCGGGGTTTTCGTACAGCGGCACGTTGTGCTCCCGGGCGATCCGGATGATTTCCTCGGCCAGTTCATAAGTCCCGGTCGCCGCGATGGTGGGTGCGGTTTTCCCGTCGTATTTCAACGCCACGGCGGCGTTTGCGCCGGGCGGCTGCTGGTTTTCCTTCATGCTCTGGTATCCACGAGTCGGTGCTCCAGTCGGGTCGTTGCACTTTTGGGATTGCCCCTCCGGCAGTCCAGATCGGTGACCTCCAGGCCCAGTTCCGCCAAGCCTTGACGTAAGGCGGGCAGCGTCTGCTGCACCTGCGCCAGGGTGGCCTGCTTCTCTGCCCAGACCCGGGCAGATACCTGCTGCTGGCGCAAGGCCACGTCAAAGTGAACCGGGCCAGCCTCGTCGAGATCCATGGCAAGGGACAGGCGCCATTCGCTCACCCCGGCGGGGCGGTTCTTCCTGTCGTTTGCGCCGTCGTCCTGCTCGTGCTCGATTCGTAGCTGCGCCAGCCGCGGTTCGTTCTGGGGGGTCACCCAGGGCAGCTCCAGCAGTAGTGTGGATACCGGCGCCGGCGCGTCCGCGGTAGTGCGGGTGGACAGCACCTGGCTGTGCAACTGGTTCACGGTGATCCGGTTCAGCATGCCTGCCAGCAGTCGCAGCATTTGACCGACGGTGGCCGGTTCCGCGGTGTTCTGCGGGGGCGGCGGTGCCAGCGCATTGGGGAATTGCAGGGGGGACTGGATCAGTTCCGGCGTTGCCAGAGGGGTCAGTCGGTTGAACTGCTCGGGGCCGCTGCCCTGTTGATCCAGAAGTGTGGTAATGAGCCGCGCCAGCGCCAGCTTCAGATCCGGAAGCGCCGGATCGCGGGTCTGGGCCAGTCGGGCTTCCGCGAACAGACCACTCTCAGCAACCCATTGTCGTACCTGCTGACCCGCCGCGGATGCGCTGCCGGGGCTGGCCAGCTGGTTACTGATGGGCAGCCGGTTTATCAGCTGCTCGATTGCCTGTCGGACAGGGGCTGGCAAGGGCTGTTGCTGAACCGCCGAGGGCAGGGTGGCGCCACCGGCTTCCGGACGTACGCCCTGGGCCAGGCTCGCCAGGATGCGGCCCAAACCCGCATCGAGGCTCTGCTGCCAGGGCAATCGCTGGGCCAGCGCACGGGCGATGCCCGCTTCCTGGGCAGGCGCCAGCTTACCCATCAGCTGTAGCTCATTGCCGGCACGCATGACCTTGACCCAGTCTCCGGTTTCCAGCGCGGTTTCGCCAATGGCCGCCTGGATGGGCAGCGTGCGCCCCCGGACTTCCAGCAGCAATTGCGACCCCGCGTCCTGCTGATTGAGCGCCTGGGCGACCCGGGCCAGTACGGTTTCCCGGTTGGCCAACTGCAGCTGGTCCAGTTGCTGGCGCGCAGACAGCTTCGGCGCCGGGTCGGTCGACACCGGCTGCTGTGACGCCCGGCCGGCGGATACCGCCGGCTTTCTGGTCTGGTCGCCGCCGGGTGGCGGCGCAGGGTTACCGTTTGGTAATTTCATCTGCGTTGATTTGATTCCGGACAAGAGTATTCAGGGCACGGTTTCGTTATAATACGCCGCGCTGGTTACTAATGCCTGTCTGAAATCTCTGCCCCCTTTCATTCTGTGAATCTCGCGGGGACAGAACTGAATGTTTGCAACGCCGGTTATGTTCCCCGCGTTGTACTAGATCTGGGGCCCTGATGTCTGAGCCGTTATTACAGGCTGTCCGTTTACAGTGCGAGCGCGACGACCGGATGCTGTTCCGGGACCTCTCTTTCTCCATACTGCCCGGTACATTGACCCGTGTCGAGGGACCTAATGGTTCGGGCAAGACAACCCTGTTGCGGATTCTGGCCGGGCTCAACGATGCCTGGTCCGGAGAGCTGTTCTGGCGGGGCGAGCCCCGCGCTCACAAGCGTGAAGAGTTTCTCCATAACATGCTGTATCTGGGTCATCGCCCCGGCATCAAGCCCCTGCTGACACCGCTGGAAAACCTGCGGGCGCTGATGGCGGGGCGAAAGCATATGAGCGATGCGGTTCTTGAGCAGGCGCTGGCGGGCACCGGGTTGTCCGGCTTTGAGGACGTGCCGTGCCGTCGCCTGTCGGCTGGCCAGCAACGCCGCGTGGCTCTTGCGCGCTTACTGATCGCCGACGAACCGTTGTGGATTCTTGATGAAGTGTTTACCGCCATCGACATCGACGGGGTGGCGGCGCTCGAACATTTGCTGGTGCAGCGGGCCCGTGACGGCGGCGCTGTTGTGGTGACCACCCATCATGATCTGCAGTTAGCGTCGATGCAGCGTATCTGCCTCGGGGGCGTCGATGGCTTTTGATGGGAGAGTCGGCCTGCGCCCCGCGGAGGAGGCGGTGAACGTATTCACCGCCATGAAGGCGGTGTTTCTGCGAGACCTGAAGGCGGCGTTCCGTCAGCGCCAGGATCTGCTCAATCCGCTGCTGTTTTTTGTCATGGTGGTCACCCTTTTCCCTCTCGGGGTCAGCCCGGAAGTGTCGTTTCTGCAACAGGCCGGCAGCGGGATTCTTTGGGTGGCGGCGCTGCTCTCCGTGTTGCTGTCTCTGGACCACCTGTTTCGGCACGATTTTGACGACGGCACGCTGGAGCAACTGGTTTTACAGCCGCAGCCATTGTTCCTGCTGGTGCTGGCCAAAACCTCGGCTCATTGGATGCTGACCGGGCTGCCACTGATACTGCTGGCGCCGCTGCTTGGGGTTATGGTGCATCTGGACGGGAACTCTATTGCGGTTTTGTGTCTAACGCTGCTGATCGGAACGCCGGTACTCAGTCTCATCGGGGCCATCGGCGCCGCGCTGACCCTTGGCCTGAGGTCGGCGGGAGTGCTCTTGTCTCTGTTGATCATTCCACTGTACATTCCCGTGCTGATTTTCGGTACGGGTACGGTGGCGGCCGCTGCGGACGGTGCACCGGTGGGTGGCTATCTCGCCTTGATGGGGGCATTCCTGGTGCTGGCGGTGACGCTCGCACCGTTTGCGACAGCGGCGGCACTGCGAATCAGTCTGTCCAACAGTTAAAAGGTAAAAGGTAACGACCTGATGTGGCAATTCTTTCATAAGCTGGGTTCACCGAAGTGGTTCTTCGGCATTGCGAACCGGCTGATGCCCTGGCTGATGTGGGCCGGCGTGGTACTGTTGTTCGCCGGTCTGATCTGGGGGCTGGCGTTTGCGCCCAAGGATTACCTGCAGGGAAACAGTTACCGCATCATCTTTATCCACGTGCCATCGGCCTTCCTGGCCCAGTCCGTATACATCATGATGGCGGTGGCGGCAGTGGTCACTCTGGTCTGGCGCATGAAACTGGCGGATGTGTTCGTCAAGGCGGCAGCGCCGGTGGGGGCGGTGCTGACATTTCTGGCTCTGTTTACCGGCGCGGTCTGGGGTAAACCCACCTGGGGTACCTGGTGGATATGGGATGCACGACTGACCTCGATGCTGATCCTGTTGTTTCTCTATTTTGGCGTCATTGCCCTGGGCGCTGCCATTTCGGATGAGAAATCATCGGCCCGGGCGGTGGCGGTACTGGTGCTGGTCGGCGTCGTGAACATACCGATCATCAAGTATTCCGTGGAGTGGTGGAATACCCTGCACCAGCCCGCGACATTCAAGCTGACGGAAAAGCCGTCTATGCCAGTGGAGATGTGGGTGCCGCTGTTGCTGTCGGTGCTGGGCCTGTACCTGATATTTGGCTGGTTTGCCTGCCTGCGCATGCAAACAGAAATTCTCGTTCGTGAACGTCGCACTCGCTGGGTAAAAGAGCTGGTGCAGGCGGAGGGGAGCTGACCCTATGGCGTTTGATTCGCTGACCGCATTTGTCGTCATGGAAGGCCATGGCCCCTATGTCTGGACCTGTTACGGTGTGTTTTTTGTGCTGTTGGGTGCTCTGGTCTACTGGTCCTTGCGCCAGCGCCGTCAGGTGATGGCTGCACAGCGTCGCGACCTTGACCGCGCGGCGGCCGGCCAGGCCGCGACGCGGCGGACAACGGCGGCCGCCAGCTTCAACCGTGTCAAAGATTCTCAAGACTGAATGGCAGGAAACTGATGCATCCGATTCGAAAAAAACGGCTGACTATTGTGCTCTTCTTACTGGCAGGGATTGCCGTTGCTGTCGGGCTGACTACCTATGCCCTGCGTCAGAACATTAACCTGTTCTACGATCCCAGCCAGATTGCCGCCGGCGAGGCGCCGCTGGATGTCAGAATCCGTGCAGGCGGTATGGTGGAAGAGGGCTCCGTTCTGCGGGATCCGGAAAGCCTGAAAGTGGAATTCAAGGTCACCGATTTCAGTTCGTCGGTGCTGGTGGAGTACACCGGCATTCTGCCGGATCTGTTTGCCGAGGGGCAGGGCGTCGTGGCCATGGGCCGCATGACCGACAATGGTCGTTTTGTCGCGGATCAGGTGCTGGCCAAGCACGATGAAAATTACATGCCGCCGGAAGTTGCCGAAGCCCTTGAGCGGGCCTCTGCCGGCAAGCATAAGGCCGGTGAGGGCAGTAGCGCTGACGCGGCCTACTAAGACGATTTCTATTTTTCTGATGTTGGGAGAGGTCTGATGTATCCGGAACTCGGACAGTTTGCGCTGATACTCGCGCTGATGCTTGCCGTACTTCTTTCCGTGGTCCCGCTGGTGGGCTCGGTGACCGGTCGTGACACTCTGCAGGCGTTTGCGCGCCCGCTATCGGCAGGCTTGTTCGTGTTCATCGCCATGGCTTTCGCGATCCTCACCTATGCCTTCCTGATCGACGACTTTTCTGTGGCTTATGTCGCCAACAACAGCAACAGCATGTTGCCCTGGTACTACAAGTTCAGCGCGGTCTGGGGTGGCCATGAGGGCTCGTTGTTGCTGTGGATTCTGATGCTGGCGGGCTGGACCCTGGCGGTGGCCGTCTTCAGTCGCCGACTGCCGTCGGTGATGATTGCCCAGGTGCTGGCGGTGATGGGTATGATCACGGTTGGTTTCCTGCTGTTCATCCTCCTGACCTCCAATCCGTTCGACCGTATGCTGCCCAACGTGCCGGCGGACGGGGCTGACCTGAACCCGCTGTTGCAGGATTTCGGGCTGATCGTTCATCCACCAATGCTGTATATGGGCTATGTGGGCTTCTCGGTGGCGTTTGCGTTTGCCATTGCAGCATTGATGAACGGGCGCCTCGATGCTGCCTGGGCGCGCTGGTCGCGCCCCTGGACCACCGTGGCCTGGGCCTTCCTGTCGCTGGGGATTGCGCTGGGAAGCTGGTGGGCCTATTACGAGCTTGGCTGGGGCGGCTGGTGGTTCTGGGATCCGGTAGAAAATGCCTCATTACTGCCGTGGTTGTCGGGTACCGCTCTGATGCACTCCCTGGCCGTTACTGAGAAACGCGGTGTCTTCAAGAGCTGGACGGTGCTGCTGGCGATTGTCACTTTCTCCCTGAGTCTGCTGGGTACCTTCCTGGTCCGTTCCGGCGTGCTCACCTCGGTGCATGCGTTTGCCTCGGATCCGGAGCGCGGCACCTTCCTGCTGGCGCTGCTGGCGATCACCATTGTCTCCAGCCTCATACTATATGCCTTCCGGGCCCCGGTAGTGCATGTACGTGCGCGCTATGGCTCGCTGTCACGGGAGATCTTCCTGCTGCTGAACAATGTGTTGCTGGTGGCCGCCACGCTGCTGGTGATGATCGGAACGCTCTACCCGCTGGTACTGGATTATCTCGACATGGGGCGGCTGTCGATCGGTGAGCCGTTCTTTAACACCACGTTCAGCCCACTGGCGGTGGCCACCGGGCTGTTACTGGGCGCCGGCATTTTCTCGCGCTGGAAGAAAACCGATGGTGGCTGGCTGGGGCGTAAATTGCTCTGGCCATTGGCGGTCAGCCTGGTGGCCACAGCCGCTGTCATGCTGATCTACGGCAGTTTCAAGCCCTGGGCCTTTGCCGGCTGCTTTGCGGCCATGTGGGTGTCCGTGGCAACGTTCTGGGACCTGTGGGACAAGTCCGCGTCCAGAAAAGGCCGCTGGCATGGCCTGAAGCGGCAGTCCCGAAGCTATTACGGGATGGTGTTGGGTCACCTGGGCCTGGCCATCACCATGGCCGGTGCGACCGTGGTGTCCAATTACGGTATCGAGCGGGATGTTCGCATGAGTCCGGGCGACACCGCGATGGTGGGGGAATATCAGGTCGAGTTCATTGAGATCGGTGATCGGCGGGGACGTAATTTCACCGCCCAGTACGGCACCTTTGAAGTCAGCCTCGACGGCGAGCCTGTGTCGGTCTTGCGTCCGGAAAAACGCCAATATCTGGTGCAGCGCAACGTGATGACTGAAGCGGGTATTGATGCCGGGCTGTTCCGCGATGTGTTTGTCGCCGTCGGCGAGCGGATCAGCGACGACGCCTGGGCGATCCGCCTGCAGTACAAACCGCTGGTGCGCTGGCTGTGGCTGGGTTCCCTGTTCATGGCTGCCGGTGGGTTCCTGGCCATTGCTGATCGCCGTTACCGGGTTCGGGACAACGTGCCCGATGAGCGTGCGGCCAGCGCGACAGCCATCCGGAGTGACGGGGTGGAGGCTGTGTCATGAAGCGTCTGCTCCTTTTCATTCCGGTGGTTCTGGTGGTTGTGCTCGGCGTGGTGCTTTCTGCCGGGCTGGGGAAGGATCCCAACCGCCTGGATTCCGCACTGATTGACAAGCCGGTACCTGCGTTTACGCTTTCTGATCTGGCCAATGCCGAGGCGCAGCTGGATGCGGCGGTTTTCAAGGGCGAGGTGTCGTTGCTGAACGTCTGGGGCACCTGGTGCCCGGCCTGTCGCGATGAGCATGACGACCTGTTGTGGCTGGCGGAGGACAAGGGCATGCGCATTATCGGGCTGAACTACAAGGACAACCGGGAGGACGCACTGGCGTGGCTGGAGCGCCTGGGCAATCCCTATGCGCTGACCATCTACGATCCGCGAGGCACACTCGGCTTTGACCTTGGCGTATACGGCGCGCCGGAAACCTATGTCATCGATGCCGAAGGTATCGTGCGCCATCGCCACGTGGGCGTGGTCAATGAAAAGGTATGGGAAGAAGAGCTTGAACCTCTGGTGAAGCGCTACAGGAGGGACGCCTGATGCGTGCTCTGATTGCCATCTGTGTCCTGGCTCTGATGTGGCCGCTGCACGCCGTCGCGGACGAAGCCAATGTGCAGGGGTTTGACAGCCTGCAGGAGGAGCAGCGCTACCGGGAGCTGATTTCGGAGCTGCGTTGCCCCAAGTGCCAGAATCAGAACATTGCGGATTCCAACGCGCCGATTTCCAAGGATATGCGCGACGCGGTGTACCGCATGATGGAGGACGGGGCGTCTGACGAGGCCATCGTCGGCGCGCTGGTTGATCGCTTCGGGGAGTTTGTTCGCTACAACCCCGGGGTGGACCGCCGTACCTTTTTATTGTGGGCGACGCCGGCGATTGCGGTCGGCACCGGACTGCTGGTCGTGGCCGGTATCGTGATTCGTTCCCGCCGGCGCGGCGAGCCGAACGCTGCCCTGACCGCCGAGGAGCGATCCCGGGTCGATCAGTTACTGGCCGATGAAGACCGGGACACACGTTCCTGAACTGACTTTCCCATTCTCTGTGGATACATTACGACGTAAATATGACTGACACCTTGTTCTGGATACTTGCCGCTGCACTGATCTGTCTGGCGCTGGCTTTCATCATCTGGCCACTTTTTTCGCACCGGGCAGAGAAGCGTGCCCGGATGGACTTACGTAATCAGAATCTGATGGCGTATCGCTCCCGCATGAAGGAGCTGGACCACGAATACCAGGCGGGTATTCTGGAAGAGGAGAATTACCGCCAGCTGCGAGAGGAACTGGCGGGGAGCATGCTCGATGATGTGCCGGACGCAGATAAGGGGATGAGCGATAGATCGCCCGCCAGGGCCGGCCGTCGCAGTGCACTGGTGGTCGCTCTGGCAAGTCTTGCAGTGGTTCCCGCCGCCGCCGTCTACCTGTACCAGCAGTGGGGGGCGATGGAGGACGTGGCCCAGTACCGCGCCATGCAGGAAATGACGGCGTCCGACAGTGACCGGTCGGCGCAGATGACCGAGTTGACCACCCAGCTGCGGGCGCGGTTGGAAGCCAAACCCGAGAATACCGAAGGCTGGGCGATGCTGGGGCGCAGTTACATGCGTCTGGAGCAGTTTGACGATGCCGCCTGGGCGTTTGAACAACTGGCCGCTCAGGTGGAGGACGATGATCGTGCCGAAGCCACTGCCTGGGGGCTGTCGGCCCAGGCACTGTTCTACCGCAGTCAGGGTGCCTTGAACGATGAGGTTACCCGAGCCATTGAGAATGCGCGGGCGCTGAACCCGGACGAGGTCAACGCTCTGGGCCTGTTGGGCATCTCCGCCTTCAGCGCTGACAACTATCAACAGGCGATTCGTTACTGGGAGCGGATCGTTGAGGTGGCACCGGATCACCCTCAGCTTGCTTCGATCCGAAACGGCATCAGCGAAGCCTACCAGCGTCTGGGACAGGAGGCTCCGGAGCCGGAAGCTGAGCCGGCGTCCGGCCCTGGCGTGACCGTTCGGGTCGAGTTGTCCGGGGCGTTCTCGGGACAAGTCCCGGATGACACCACGCTGTTTGTGTTCGCACGCAGCACCAACGACCAGAACCGGGTGCCGTTGGCGGTTGCTCGCCTGACCGCGGGCGATCTGCCGGCGGATATCCGCCTGGACGATCGCTACACCATGTCTCCGGAGAACCGCTTGTCCGATGCCGCAGAAGTGGCTCTGGTGGCCAGATTGTCACCCTCCGGCACGGCGACGGCCCAAGAGGGGGATTGGCAGGGCGAACTGGCGGAGCCGATCGAAGTCTCGGAGAGCCGGGAGGTCGCCGCTACCCTGGTCATAGACCACCAGCTGCGCGACTGAGCGCGTGCAGCGACTAGGGGCGGCTGGCCAGAGCCTCCGGGTAAAGCGGGGGCAGGCTTTCCTCGCTTTTCGAAAGTGTGTCGGGGCGCTGGCTGCGAACCCGTTTCAGTGCCACCACCAGCGCGTCGCCGTCCCAGTGTTGCTCTCGCTGTTCAGGTTTACCGAACAACCGCTGCTGTAGTTCCTCCAGCGCCTGATTCAGGGTCGGGTCACGGAGGTGTGCCGTCACCTCGGCAACACTGTCGAACCGTTGTCCGTCAAAGCGACGGTTTGCCCACTGCGGCAGCAGCCTAAGGGTTTCGGACGAGCCGGCCCCCGCGGCTTTGATCAAGCGGTCGAACAACGCCTTCTCGTCCTCATCTCCGCAACCACCGGGCTCGCGGTTGTCAGAGCGACTGTGCCTGGCGCGCCTCCACAACACGGTCGTTATCAGCCAGGCGATGGCCAGGAACAGGCTCAGGAGTTTCCAGAACCCGGACTCTTCAACAGGCTCCGGTTGTTGCTCCTGCCCACTGTCTTCAGCAGCCGTGTCCACTGTCTTACTTTCCCGGGCTGTCGGTGCGGTAGCCTGCCCCGGCGGCGCATCCACAGCCAGTGTTCTGGCCGGGATTACCGCAACCTTTTCCTCGTCTGCTTCCGTATCCCACCAGGGGATGCGGACCTCCGGCAGAACCAGATTGCCGGCCTGCACTGGCACCAGCGCGGTGGTCTGGGCCAGGCTCGAGACAAGTCCGTCCGCGGTGCTGTCCGTGCTGCGCTCCGGCGTTTCCGGGTAGCTGCGGATGCCGGGTATTTCCATGCCGGCAAAGGGCGGCAGGGTTTCAGCCGGTAAGCCCTCGGCCTGCAGCGACAGCGTCCGGGTCAGGTTTTGTCCGGAGGTGAGAGTCTCGCCTTCTGGCAGGCCGGATTCACTCAGTTCGAGGCTGCGGGCGGGAAGCCAGGTGTCGCCGCTGAACCCGGCGGGTATGTCCTTGACCGGAATGTCGAACAGGTCTTCGCTGTCACGCAGGAATTTGAGCTGCCCGTCCGGGGATCGGGCACGGCCTTCGAAGCGGATGGTGTTGAGGCTGAACTCTCCCGGCGTTTGGGGGTAGATGGCATAACGGCGCTCCACCACCCGAAAACGGACGCCATCGCGATAGCGGCTGTATTCGCGCTGTTTGCCCAGGTTTTCAATGATGGCGTCAGGGTGTTCCGGTTCCGACAGCTCGCCCCGGATCAGGTTGCCACTGAAAAACAGCTTGATGGTCAGTACCAGCTGTTCCTGAACATAGACTTCGTCCTTGTCGGTGGCCAGCTCAATGAAACTGTCCCGGGGTTCCCCGGTATCCTGGTCCGGAGGACTGCCGCTGATCACTTCGATCTGCACGGGGTCAGAGCTGGCTTCCTGGAACTTCAGCGCCGGGATGGTCAGTTCGCCGGCGGATTTTGGCGCCAGCCGATAGGTCCAGGTGATTTCGCCGACCATCTCGTTATTGACACTGCGAATGCTGTAGCGCTGGTTACGCCCGAGGATCTCGAAGTCTTCCTCGAGGTTGTCGATGTCGGGCGAGGGCAGGCTGGAGATATCAAGATCGAACAGGTTGCCGAGGTTGATATCGATCTTCATGCTGCCCCGCACGTTCAGGGTCAGAACCTCGCCCTCGTAGAGTTTGGTGCGGTCCGGCTCTACCGTCAGATCGCTCGCGGCCCCCGCCGGCCAGGCGAGGGAGCACAGCATTGCTATCAGGAAGAACGGGGTCGCAAGGCGCTTTACCATGGGGTGTCACCCTCGTCGGATTGAGTATCACGTTGCTGGTACTGCTGCAGGAATTTTCGTCGCATCAGACCGCCAGGGTCATCGGGTATCCGTCTCAGCCACTGCTCTTGTCCCTGGGTCAGAGGCGATTCGGAGACTTCAGCAGGCACCTGCTGTTGCCGGCCCTCACTGGTAGCGCCGGCGCCGGATTCGCGGGTATCGGCCGGCTCCTGCCCAGGCGAGTCGCCGGACGTCTGATCTTCGCCCGGGTTCCCCTGCTGACTTTGCTGGCCATTGTTCTGATCACCTTGCGGTTCCTCTTGCTGTCCGCCCGGCTGGCTGTTCTGACTCTGACCGTTTTCTGCGTCGTCGCCACCCTGTTGCTTCTGGTTGCTCTGGCCACTGTTGTCGCGCTTTTGTGAATCGGAGTCACTGGAATCGCCACTGTCGCCGGATTGGCTGTCGGCCTGTTGCTGGTCCAGCAAGGCCTCGACGACGCGGCGGTTGAACCGGGCGTCTTCCAGATCCGGGTCTGCGGTCAGTGCCTGATCGTAGGCTTTCAGCGCTTCTTCAAGCTTGCCGGCGTGGGCCAGTGCATTACCGCGATTGTAGTGTGCCCGCGGGGTATCGGCGCGGGCAAATGAGTCGGCCGCGGCCTCGTAGTCCTGATTCCGGTAGTGTGCGCTGCCTCGCCATCCCGGGTTGTCGAGTTCGCTGGCGGCCTGGCCGGGGTCGGCGGCTATCAGTTGCGGCGCCCGCTGATCCTCACGCGCCCAGAGCTCGGCCCAGCTCAGTGCCATGGCGGGCCTGGGAGCCACAGGCAGCAGGGTGAAGAGCACCAGCGCCAGCGCACCCTTGCGCCAGCCAATCAGTATCAGTGGTAAGGCCAGCCACAGCAGCCAGTAACCGTCGTCCTGGAAACGGTTAACCGTCAGGTCCCGGTCACTTTCCTGCCAGTCATCGGAGTCTTCCGGGCGCAAGCCAAGATTGGCAATGTCGGTATCGTCGAGTGTCAGGCGGTGGCTGCGCCCGCCGTTGCTCTGCGCCAGCTGCTGCAGCGCGGAAGGGCTGGCTTTTGACATCACGATGCTGCCGTTGTCACGGATGAACCCCTGCTTCGGGAGCGGAATAGGGCCACCCTCGGCGGTGCCGACCACCAGTGTGCTCAGCGCATAACGGCTTCCCTGCAGGAGGTCAGTAATACGATCCTGATAACGGTCACTGACGTTGTCGGTAATCAGCAGAATCTGGCCCTTGCCCGGCGCGCCCTGTTGCAGCAGCTGCAGGGCGCGCTCTGCACCGAGATCGGCGCGGTTGCCCGGGGCGGGCATGATGACCGGATCGAGCTCTGCGAGCATGCCGGTAATGGTATTGCTGTCGTCAGTCAGCGGGCTGACAGCGTGGGCATCCGCCGCAAACACCACCAGTGCCGTCAGGCTGCCTTCCCGCTGCTGGAGAATATCGCGGACCTTGCGTTTGGCCAGGGTCAGACGGTCAGGTTCGACATCGGTGGCCAGCATGGACAGCGACAAATCCAGCACAACGACCAGGCTGTCGTTCTGTTGCTGCAGCGGCGTCGGCACCTGGCGCCACGCCGGGCCGGCGAGGGCGATGGCCAGCACCAGAAGGGCAGCGCCGGCAGCGAGAAACGGCGTTCGGCTTTGCCCGCCCGTTTGGCCGTGATGGCTGATGACGGGGCGCAACAGCGTCGCCGGGATGATGCGCGCCCACCCGCTGTCGCTCTGCCGCGCCCTGTGATAGATCAGAGGCAGCAGCGGTATGGCGAGGATCAGCAGTAGCCACAGGGGGCGGAGGAAATGGAAATCAGCCATCGCCGAACCTCCGGTTTTCATGCTCACCACGGAGAGTGTGGGGCCGAGCTCCGGCTGCCCGCACCAGTTTCAGCGCCTGCAGCAACAGCCAGAGGCCCACGGCGCCGGCGGCCGGCCATACGAACAGGTCAGTGACCGGACGATAGTGTTTGCCATCCAGTTCAATGGGCTCGAGCCGGTCAATGCTCTCGTAAATCATCTCCAGTTCCGGCAGGCTGCGGGCGCGGAAGTATTCACCACCGGTCTGTTCGGCCATCCGTTGCAGCAGCGCTTCGTCGAGGTCGCGTGACGGGTTGACCTGCCGGGAACCCAGCAGCCCACGCTGGATCATCGACTCGGCCCCGATGCCGATGGTGTAAATACGCACACCGGTGGCTTTGGCGATCTCGGTGGCCTTGTCCGGCGTGATTTCGCCCGCGGTGTTGGCGCCGTCGGTCAGCAGGATGACAACACGCTGGTCCTGGGGGCGATCCCTCAGGCGTTTGACGGCGAGACCGATGGCGTCGCCGATTGCCGTGGCGCGTCCTGCCATGCCGATGCCGGATTCATTCAGCAGCGTGCGCACCGTGGCCAGGTCGAAGGTCAGAGGTGCCTGAATGTAGGGTTCCGTGCCAAACAGGAGCAAACCCAGGCGGTCACCCTCACGGCGCTGGATGAAGTCATCCACCACCCGTTTCACAGCCTGTAAGCGGTTGATGCCCCGGCCCTGGATGACCATGTCCTGCTCGTCCATGCTGGGGGAGATGTCTACCGCCAGCAGCAGGTCACGGCCGCTGACCGGCATCTGTACTGGCTCCCCGACGTGCTGGGGGCGGGCCGCCGCCAACACCAGCAGCAGCCAGGTCGCCAGCAGCAGCAAAGCCTGCCACCACGGTAGCCGGTTGCCGCTGCGGCTGACGCCGGGAAGATCCGCTAACCAGTGACCCACCGGTAGCACCGGGGCATCCACCGATTGCCCGGCCCTCTTGCCAAGGCGTACCAGCAACGGCACCAACACCAGTACCAGGACCCATGGGTAGGCAAGACTCAGCATGACTGCCCTCCCAACCACAATCGCGCGAAGGCCAGTGCGCGCTGCGGGTCAGCAGATGCCTCCGGCTGCCAGCTGCTGCTGACCATGGCTTCAACGATGGGACGGGAGGCGACCCGGTCTTTCGGACTGGTTTTCAGCAGAAACTCCGCCCACTGCTGCCCGCTCAGTGCCTCCGGGTGTGCGCGGGGGTAGCGGATGCGGGCACACTGTTTCAGCAGGGCGTTAAGCTCGGCAAACCAGCGGGGATCCGCAGCGTGGGTGCGGGCCAGGTGTTCCAGCTCTCGCCGCGCAACCCGCAACCAACGGTTTCGATGCTGCCAGCGCCGAACCAGCACAATGCCGGCAATCACGATGATCAGAACCAGAGCCAGCAGAACCCACCAGCCCGGAGCCGGCGGCCAGAAACCACCGGTGTCGGGAAGGTGGATGTCGCGAAGCTGGTTCAACGGATCCTGTTCCATCAGCCTATCCGCCCTCGTGGCCCCAACAGGGATTGCAGGATGAACGCGGGCTCATCACCGGTCATCACGGTGGCCGGGCGTACGCCCGAGGTGCGGAAACACTCGGCCAGTTCCGCCTCGTGGTGCTGCACTTTGTCGTGCCAGGCCTGCTGGAACCTCGGGTTGCCTGCATCAAACCACACCGGGCCTTCCTCACCGGCGACCGCAAAGCGCCCGTTCTCGGGCAGGTGCAGCTCCAGGGGATCGGCAATGCGCAGGGCGCTCACCGAGTTGTGTCGCGCCAGAGCACCGAGAAACTGCGCGGTGTCGGCAGTAATGTTGAGGAAATCGCTGATGACAAAGATGCGGCTGCCGGTGTGGGCCACACGCCGGGCTTCTTTCAGCGCCGTGTTCAGGCCAGCGGCCGGTGATGCCGTTGGCACCTGCACCGCTTGGGGGCTGCCCGGGGTGGTCTGGTGTTTTGCCAGGGTGTCGAGCAGCTGCAGCACGGACTTCTTGCGCCGGGCCGGTCGCTGCACCGACAAGTCATGGCCGTTGAAGACAATGCCGCCGACCTGGTCGCCGGCCCAGAGGGCCAGCCACGACAGGATACCGGCCAGCTGCGCACAGCGCACCTGCTTGTAGGCTCCGGTGCTGGCAAAGAACAGGCTGGGGCCAAGGTCGCACAACAGCAATACTGGCCGCTCCCGCTCTTCTTCATAGAGTTTGGTATGGGGCGATTGCCGGCGCGCGGTAACCCGCCAGTCGATGCTGCGGATGTCATCGCCGGGCTGGTATTGCCGCACTTCCGCAAACGCCATCCCGCGGCCCCGGCGCGGTGATCGCTGCAAACCCGCTTGCTGGCTTCGCACCGGCCGTGCCGCTGGCAACTTGAGCGCACGGGCATCCGCCTGAAGGCGAATCAGCGCGGGGAGGTCAATGTGGGTGGCGTCGTGCGCGTGCATGAAAACGTCAGGCGGTAACGGGAACGTGATCGATCAGTCGCTGTATCACGGTATCGGCGGTCATGCCTTCGGCCTCGGCTTCGAAGGTCAGCAGGATACGGTGACGCAGCACGTCGAAGGCAATCTGCCGCACGTCGTCGGGACTGACGTAATTGCGGCCGTCGAGCCAGGCCAGCGCGCGGGCACAGCGGTCAAGTGCGATGGTACCGCGGGGGCTTGCGCCAAACGCGGTCCAGCGTGCCAGTTCCGGATCCAGGCTTTGGGGGTTCCGGGTCGCCAGCACCAGTGCCAGCAGGTACTGCTCCACCGACTCGGCCATGTAGATATCGGCGATTTCACGCCGCGCCTCGAATACCTGATCTGCGCTCAGTCGCACCTCTGCTGCCGGCTGACCCTGACGATAATCGTTTCTGGCCAGGTGCAGGATGGCCTTTTCGGCGTCGGCAGAGGGGTAATCAATCACCACATGCATCAGAAAGCGGTCGAGTTGTGCTTCCGGCAGCGGGTAGGTGCCTTCCTGTTCGATCGGGTTCTGGGTCGCCATCACCATGAACAGAGGGTCCAGCGGGAAAGTGCGCATGCCGACGCTGACCTGGCGTTCGCCCATGGCTTCTAGCAGCGCCGATTGTACTTTTGCCGGCGCCCGGTTGATCTCGTCGGCCAGCACCAGGTTGTGGAAAATCGGGCCGTGCTGAAATTCAAACTGGCCGGTTTCCGGGCGGTAGATTTCACTGCCGGTCACATCCGACGGTAACAGGTCGGGGGTGAACTGGATGCGGTGAAAGTCACCGTCCAGATGGTCGGCCAGCGCCTTGATGGCGGTGGTCTTGGCCAGTCCGGGAGCGCCTTCCACCAGCAGGTGGCCATCGGCCAGCAGCGCGATCAACAGACGGTCCACCAGCTTTTCCTGGCCTATGATCCTTTTGGCTAACTGAGATCGAAGCTCCCCGAACGTATGCTGTAATGACATGGGTAATCGTTGTTCCTTTGTGGAGGCTCAATGCGTAGGTAGATGCCGCAGTTTTGGCATCTGCACGGCAAAAATCAAGGGCTTGACTATGCTTATGTGAAGATACCCTGATTACGTTTATTTCACACTTACCGAGGTCGACTATGAATGCGCTGACGGTAGCCAGCAAGGATCAGTTTTTCGAACAGCTGGCTGATGCTTTCGCCCAGAAAATTGCGAAAACCGAAGCAAAAAAGATCAGTGAATTTGCCAAGCAGCATTACGCGCACATACCGCTGGAAGAGCTGGTCAGTCGACGATTCTCGGATACCTACGGCGCTGTGCTGGCAGCGTGGCAGTTCCTGCAGAAGCGCAGCGCGGAAGAAACACCGGTTGCGGTATTCAACCCGGACCTGGAAAGCGACGGATGGCAGTCGACGCATACCGTCATCTTCATCCTGCACCCCAACATTCCGTTTCTGATCGACTCCCTGCGCATTGCCATCAACCAGCGCGAGATCGGCACGCATTCCATCCAGCATTCCATTCTCCGCGTTGACCGTGACGGAGACGGCAAGCTCAAGAAACTTCATTCCACCAAGAAATCCTGCGCCGGTGCGGAGTATGAGGCGTTCATTGTGCTCGAGATAGACCGCCACAGCGACCGACGGGACCTGAAAGAGCTCGAGGAAGTGCTGCAGACCATACTCCACGAAGTACGGATCGCGGTCGAGGATTTTCCTATCGTCACCGGCAAGGTGAACGAGATCCTGTCCGAGCTCGACGCCACCACTGCGGGCATCAGCGATGAAGACAAGGAGGAGGCCCGCGCCTTTCTGAACTGGCTGCTGGCCGACCGTTTCACCTTTCTGGGTTACGACGAATACGATTTCGCCAAAGACAAGAGCGGCATGGTGGTACGCCGTGTGGAGAATTCCGAGCTGGGTATTCTGCGGGTCAATAACGAACGCCCCGACAAGGTCCGGCTGAACGAGTTGCCGCAACGCACCCGCCATGAAATGACCCGCACCGACGATATCTTTATTTTCGCGAAATCGGCGCAGCGCTCGCGGGTTCATCGACCTGCCTATCCGGACTATATCGCGGTCAAGAAATTCAACAGCAAGGGCGAAGTGGTGGGAGAGCGTCGTTTCCTCGGCCTGTATACCGCCCGCGCCTATAACGAGCGACCTGATGAGATCCCGCTGTTGCGCCGCAAATTCTCCCTGGTGATGAGAAGATCGGGTTTCCTGCAGGACGATTACGCCGGCAAGGAGCTGGAGCAGATTCTGACGCTGTACCCGCGGGATGAACTGTTCCAGATCGAGCCCCAGGAACTGCTCACTGTTGCCAAGAACATCCTCTACATCCAGGAGCGGCGGCGAATCGAGCTGTTCATGCGCGAAGACGTGTACGGCCAGTTTGTCACCTGTCTGGCGTTCTTCCCCCGCGATATCTACAACACCGAACTGCGGCTCAAAGTCGAGCAGGTGCTGCTGGACCGGCTGGAAGCGGAAGACATCGAGTTTGTAACGCACTTTTCCGAGTCGGTGCTGGCGCGGGTGCAGTTCACCATTCGTGTACCTCAGGTGGAGAACCGCCAGTTGCCGATTGCCGAGATCCGCGAACAGGTTATCGAGCTGGCGCAGTCCTGGCGCGACGGCCTGGCGGAAGCCCTCAATGAGGTCTACGGCGAAGAGCAGGGCAATGAGCTGCACCGTCTGTATTCCGGGGGGTTCCCGGCAAGCTATACCGACATGTTCTCGCCGCGCCGGGCGGCCATTGACCTGGAGCACATCTCCGGCGCCGCCGACGGTCAGTTGACCATGAGCTTCTACCGCGCGCTGGAAGAGGAAGAGAGCGTCCTGCATTTCAAGCTGTTTTACGCCGACGAGCCACTGCCGCTGTCCGATGTGATGCCGATCTTCGACAACCTCGGCTTCCGGGTGATCGGTGAGCATCCGTTCGAGGTCAGCGACCGCCATGGCAAGGTGGTGTGGATCCACGATTTCACCCTTCAGGCCTACAGTGGCAGTGTGGTGGACATACACCGCATACGCCCGATTTTCGAGGATCTGTTCCGCCGGGTCTGGTATGGCGAGGCGGAAAACGATGCCTTCAACCGGCTGTTGCTGTCGTCCTACATGAGCTGGCGGCAGATTGCCCTGTTGCGGACTTTCGCCCGCTATATGCGGCAGATCCGCTTCTCCAACAGTCAGCGGTTTATTTCCAACACCCTGGTCAACCACGTGGATCTGGCCCGGATGCTGCTGGAGTACTTCGAAGTCCGTTTCAACCCGGAGCGCTACCAGAGCGACGGCAAGAGTCAGGCGGCGCAGCAGAGGCTGGAGATCGAATTCAGCGCCGGTCTCGACAGCGTCGAGAATCTCAGTGAAGACCGGGTGCTGCGTCTGTATCTGGAACTGATGCAGGCCACGTTGCGCACCAATTATTTTCAGCTGGACGGTGAGGGGCATCCCAAGCCCTACATCAGCGTGAAATTCGACCCGACGCAGATTCCGGACATGCCGTTGCCAATGCCGATGTTCGAGATCTTTGTGTATTCCCCACGGGTGGAGGGGGTTCACCTGCGGGGCGGCAAGGTCGCCCGCGGCGGGCTGCGCTGGTCCGACCGGTTTGAGGATTATCGCACCGAGATTCTCGGGCTGGTCAAAGCCCAGCAAGTGAAGAACGCGGTGATCGTACCGGTCGGCGCCAAAGGCGGTTTCGTTGCCAAGCAACTGCCGGACCCGTCGGACCGGGAAGCCTTTCAGGCCGAAGGTATTGAGGCCTACAAAACCTTTATCCGCGGTCTGCTGGATATCACCGACAATCTGGTGGATGCCGGTATCCAGCCTCCGGAGCAGGTGATTCGTCACGACGACGACGATCATTACCTGGTGGTCGCGGCCGATAAGGGCACGGCGACTTTCTCCGACATCGCCAATGGCCTGGCCGCCGAATACGGGTTCTGGATGGGGGATGCCTTCGCGTCCGGTGGCAGCAACGGTTATGACCACAAGAAAATGGGCATTACCGCCCGTGGTGCCTGGGTATCGGTGGAGCGCCATTTCCGCGAGATGGGCATCAACCCGGCACTGGACGAGTTTTCCGCAATTGGTATTGGCGACATGGGTGGCGACGTCTTCGGTAATGGCCTGCTGTGCTCGGAGAAAACCCGGCTGGTGGCGGCGTTCAACCATGTACACATTTTTATCGACCCTGCGCCGGATGCCGAGAAAAGCTACAGGGAACGCAAGCGTCTGTTCGAGTTGCCACGCTCGTCCTGGACCGATTACGACAGCAAGCTGATCTCCAGGGGCGGTGGCGTCTTCAGCCGCAGTGCCAAGTCCATCCCGGTCAGTGCCGAAATGAAAAAACTGCTGGGTATCAAATCGGACCGGGTGCCCCCGAACATGCTCATCACCCATATTCTCAAGGCGCAGGTCGACCTGCTGTGGTTCGGTGGTATCGGCACCTACATCAAAGGGCAGGTGGAGTCCCATGGCGATGTCGGTGACAAAGCCAACGATGGACTGCGTATCAACGGCTCCGAACTGCGCTGCAAGGTGGTCGGTGAAGGTGGCAACCTGGGCATGACCCAGCTCGGGCGCATCGAATTCGCCCTCAGGGGTGGTCGTCTGAACACCGATTTCATCGACAACTCCGGCGGGGTGGACTGCTCCGACCACGAAGTGAACATGAAGATCCTGCTCAACCGCGCGGTAGCGTTAGGGGATCTCACTGGCAAACAGCGTAACGTGCTGCTTGAAGAGATGACCGATGATGTGGCGGAACTGGTGCTCAAGAACAACTACCGGCAGACCCAGGCGATCAGCATCGCGTCGGTGGATGCTACCGTGCGCATGGAAGAATACCGGCGCTTGATGAACACCCTGGAGAGCGAGGGCAAACTCAACCGGGCACTGGAATTCCTGCCCGACGACGAAACGCTGTCCGAACGCAAGCTCGACAAAAAGGGGCTCACCCGTCCTGAACTGTCGGTGCTGATTTCCTACGTCAAAGGCGATCTCAAGCAGACGCTGATCGACAGTGCGTTGCCCGATGAGCCGCTGCTGGCCGGTGAGATGTACAAGGTGTTCCCCCAGGCGCTGACCCGCAAATTCTCCAGTGAGCTGGGCGAGCACCAGTTGCGGCGGGAGATCATTGCCACCCAGATCGCCAATGACATGGTCAACCACATGGGTATCACCTTCGTGGAGCGGCTGTCGCAGTCCACCGGTGCCGATCCGGCGTCCATCGCCCTGGCGTGGATCATTGCCCGGGATGTGTTCCGGCTGGACACCTGGTGGGACCGGATCGAAGCCCTGGACTTCCACATTTCCGCTGCGCTGCAGATGGAACTGATGAACGACCTGATGCGGCTGATCCGTCGTTCCGTGCGTTGGCTTCTGCGCAACCGGCGTGCGGAACTCAATATCCAGACCCACATGGAGCGCTTCGCCGACAGTGTCTGGAAGATTACGGCCGATCTGCCGGATTACCTGGGCGAACAGGCCCGCGCCCACTGGGACAAGCGCTTCCTTGAGCTGACAGAAGCCGGGCTTCCGAAGGAACTGGGGTCCGTGTTGGCGGGCACCAGCTATCTGTACTCCTCCCTGGGTATCATCGAGGCCCGGGAGGCAACGGGCATGCCACTGAAAACCGTTGCCAATCTGTATTATGACCTTGGGGAAAAGCTGGATCTGAGCTGGTTCGCCAATGCCATTGCCGGCCTGACTCCGGGCTCTCACTGGCAGGCACTGGCGCGGGAGAGCTTCCGTGAGGACCTCGACTGGCAGCAGCGAGCGCTCACCACAGGGGTGCTCAAACTCGCGGGCAAGCCCGACGATGTACCCGGGTGCGTGGATAACTGGATGGCCCGCCACGACGCCATGATCAGCCGCTGGAAAGTCATGCTTGCTGAACTCAAAGGCGTTCGGGAACCGGAGTACGCCATGTTCTCGGTGGCGCTGCGGGAATTGCTGGATCTGGCGCAATCCACCATGCACAGCAGTCATCCGGAAGGTGATATTCAGACTAACTGAGTATTGCGTTAAGCCGCTGATTACCGTTCAATTCCTCTACAGGATCAATAAACGGGGAGAGTGGTAATGGGGCAACTGGATCATCTTCTGGAAAAAAACAAATCCTGGGCCGACGGTATCAAGGCTCAGGATCCTCAGTTTTTCAATCGGCTGTCCAATCAACAGGCGCCGGAGTATCTGTGGATCGGCTGTGCCGACAGCCGGGTGCCCGCCAACCAGATCGTCGATCTGATGCCCGGCGAACTGTTCGTTCACCGCAATGTTGCGAATGTGGTGGTGCATACCGATTTCAACTGCCTTTCGGTTCTCCAGTTCGCCATTGATGTACTGAAGGTCAAACATGTGCTGGTGGTGGGACATTACGGCTGCGGTGGCGTGCGCGCATCGTTGCTGAACGAAGGCTTTGGCCTGATCAGCAACTGGCTGCGGCATGTTCAGGATGTGCGGGACAAGCACCTTTCCGTGCTTGATGGCATTGCCAGCGAGCAGGACCGGGTTGACCGTCTGTGCGAGCTGAACGTGGTTGAGCAGGTGGGTCATGTATGTCTGAACAACATCGTTCAGGAAGCCTGGCGTCGGGGCCAGCCGCTGACCGTTCATGGCTTTGTCTACGATGTGGCCGACGGCATCCTGCGTGATATGGGACTGTCAATCTCCAGCGAGGAAGAGCGGGAGGCGGTTCAGGCAAACAGCCTGGAAGAACTGGTCCAGCGGCCTGTCCGGTCGGGGCGCCAGAAAAAGTAGCCCGACAACTGTCAAATTGTGTCAAAAATTCGTGATGCGGGTCACTTGTTGACCCCGCTGGTCATCACAGTTCACCCCCTGGTGTTTCGGTACACTTGTCTCGTTGTTAGCGAGGAGGTGAACCATGCGAGATCTGATGCAAAAAGCTCTGAGTGCCCTGAGTCAGCTGAAAAGTGCTGAAGCTACGGCTGATCAAAACCACAGGAGCGAGCCTTCCCGTCAATCCGCACAGCCGGAGGACTGGGGCATGACCCCGGAAGACGCTCTGAGGGTTGGTACTGTCGCCCGCTACAAATAAGCGTCGCTTTTTCGGTTTTCCGGACCAGTATCCCCCAAGACTCCGGGCGCGAATCCGGTTAGAGTATCCCGCCTGTACACCAGCCCGGGATACTCGAATATCATGTCTGCTTTACCCAACGCCCACGAAGCCCTCCTGAGAAATCGTGAACTGATTGTCGGCCGTCTGGCTTTGATCGGCTTGACCGATACCGCATTGCTTTCGGAACTGCCCGATGGCGGGCTGGCAATGACGGAGCACGCCGGTGTGTTTTCCCGTACCCCCGAGCTGAAAAGCTGGCAAACGGCCTTCGGGTATGATGACCCTGCTTTGCAGAAGGGTTGCGCCGACACCATAGTGGTGTTCCTGCCCAAGGCCCGGGCAGAGCTGGCATTCCGGCTGGCTTTAGCGGGCTTTCTGGCCACGGAAAAGGCGCGGTTGATCCTCATCGGGGAGAAGCGCGAGGGGATCGCCGGGGCGGTCAGGCAGCTAGTGGCGGTAGCGCCTGAGGCCACCAAAGTGGACAGTGCCCGTCACTGTCAGGTGTGGCTGGCCGAAGCCTTTGCCTCCGTTGAAGCTTTCGACCTGGAACAATGGATGAGCTGGCATCGGGTTGAGGCCGCCGGTATTCAGGTGGCTGTGGCCGGGCTGCCGGGGATCTTCAGTGATGGCGAACCCGATCACGGCACATTGATGCTGCTGCAAACGCTGGCGGATCAGCCGTTGCCGCGCGGGCATTCGCTGGATTTTGCCTGCGGCTCCGGCGTGATCGGTTGCTGGATTCAGGCCTGGCAGCGCGCCGGCGGTATCGAGCCGGCGCCGATTGATGCGGTGGATGTGCAGTCACAGGCGGTGATCTGTGCCCGTGCGACATACCGGAAAAATCAGGCCCTGGGGGATGTGCTGGCCTCGGACGGGCTGGCCACGGTCAGCCGGAAGTATCGCGCCATTGTCACCAACCCGCCGTTCCACGCCGGTGTTCGTACCGACACAACCATGACCGAGCAATTTCTGCGGCAGGCCGCGGCGCACCTGCAACCCGGTGGGGAGCTGCGGCTGGTGGCCAACAGTTTCCTGCCCTACGAAGCGCTGATCCGCAGAACCATCGGGCCGGTGACTCGCCTGGCCGGCGACAAGCGCTTCACGGTGTATTCGGCCAAACGTCAGGCATAAAAAAGCCCCTGGGGTGAGGGGCAAAAGGTTGCTTCCAACACTAAAACGGAGCCAACCTGAAATCAGTCCTGTGTGGCGGCCTCGTCAGCCTGTTCACCGGCCGGGCGGCGCGGAGCCAGTTCACGAATCTGCCCGAACAGCCGGCGAGCTTCTGATTCGGCACGGTTACGGGCTTCGGTCAGCTTGGGTTTGACGTCTGCCTCATAGGTTTTGCCGGCCTTGTCTGTGAAGTAGGCCGTCATCATGTTGGCGTCCCACCATAATTTTTTGCGCAGGTCGTAGGTTGCTACGTCCAGTCGCAGAGTAAGCTCGCGGAAGGTCGGGTTCTTGCTGCGGATCTGGCTGACCACTTCCGACAGACTGCGGGGCTCTGACACGTCGGCACCCAGGCTGGCCAGCACTTTTTTCAGCTCGGCCGAGGCCTTGTCCAGTTGCGGACGAAGCTGGTCTTCGAAGCGTTTGCCGGCGGCCTGAACAGATTCAAAGCGAGTTTTGATGGAATCGCGGATCATAGGGTGTCTCTCGTGTGTATTCGGTTTCAGAATAACTTGGGAGACACCTTAGGGTTAATTTCTAGAATAATCAGCCTAGAATGGTCCCGCCTCTGAACCCGTCTGATTTGGTGCCTGAAATGACAAGCAACACCCTCGCAACGCCCGATCGCACTCTGATCCTTGAACGCCCGGGCAACACGGATCCCACATTGAGAGCCTGGGACGCGGCGGACGAACAGCTACTGGCGCAGGCCGCTGCCTGCATCGACACCCATGGGCCGGCGCGGGTGCTGGTACTGGACGATCAGTTCGGTGCATTGACTCTGGGGCTCGGTCAGTTTGATCTGGTGTCCCTGGCCGACAGTGCCTCTCTGGCCATCGCGCTGGAACGCAACAGTGTGGCCAATGATCTGATCGCGGCACCACCGCTGAGTTGGCTGGCGCCGCCAGAAGGGCCTTTTGATGCGGTGGTCATGCGGATTCCCCGCCAGCTGGACTATCTCAGCTGGACGTTGCGATGGGTGAATCAGGTGCTGGCGCCGGAGGGAGTGGTGATCGCCGGCGGTATGATCAAGCACCTGCCGGATCGCAGTGCCGAGGTGTTCGGTGAGTTGCTCGAAACCCGCCAGGTGTGCCCGGCCCGCAAGAAAGCACGAGTGGTTATCTGTGGGCGTGGAAGTCAGGGGCTGGCGGATTGGCCGGGGCAATGGAAAGGGTATGTCCCGGAAGGAGGCGATCGTCCCGTTCTTGGTCTGCCGGCGGTGTTCGCCCGCGACCGTCTGGATATCGGAACCCGCCTGCTATTGCCGGAAATCCGCAGACGTGCTGCCTCACTGACCCCGGGTGCGCGGGTGCTGGATCTGGCCTGCGGTAATGGGGTTCTCGGGCTGGAGGTATTGCGAGCGCGCCCGGATGTCCGGGTGGTGTTCAGTGATGTGTCGAGTCAGGCGGTCGCAAGCGCAAGGCACAACCTGGGCAATCTCGGTCAGGCGGTTGAGGCGGAGTGCCATCACCAGGACGGCGTGGCCGGGGGAGCGGGGGAGTTCGACCTGATTTTGCTGAACCCGCCGTTCCACGAAGGCGGCGTGGTAGGCGACCACATCGCATTACGCCTGTTTCAGCAGGCTGCCCGCCATCTGTCAAAAGACGGGCAGCTACTGATGGTGGGTAACCGCCACCTTGGCTATCACCGCAGCCTGAAACGCTTTTTTCCGGTGGTTCAGCAACTGCAGGCTGACCCCCGCTTCGTGGTGTTTTCAGGCCGCCATCAGACAGCGGCAGCCGGGCGGTCGTAACCCAGTCGGGCCAATGTATCCACAATGGTCTGGGTCTGGCTGTCGATTTCGATGTTGACCATATCCCCCTCGCGGAGGTCGCTAAACGTAGTGGCCCGCAGCGTTTCGGGAATCAGATGCACATTGAAGCGGTTCTGGGTGACGTCGCCGATGGTGAGGCTGGCGCCATTGATGGCAATGTAGCCTTTCGGGAAGATATACCGTGCCCAGGCCTGCGGTACCTCGAACTCGATTGTCACATTGTTGTCGGGTCGCTCGATCGACGTCACCGTGGCGGTGGTATGAATGTGTCCGGACAGAAGATGCCCGCCAATTTCATCACCAATTCGCGCCGCCCGCTCGAAGTTCACCCTGTCGCCCTCGTTCACTCTGCCCAGCGTCGTCAGCTTCAGGGTTTCCTGCATGGCATCGAAATACAGGCAATCACCTTGTTGGCGGGTAACGGTCAGGCAGGCGCCGTTGATTGCTACGGAGGCGCCAATGGTGACGCCCTCGCAGTGGCCGGCGGGTAGCCGGATGGCGTAAGTGTTCAGGCCCGGCGCCGGAGAGACTTTCTCGATGGTGGCAACGCCCTGGACAATACCTGTAAACATGAACTCACCTCGCTGTGGCGCGGCCGCGGTCGGCCGTCTGGAAACACCGGCAAAGCATAGCGATACGGTCGGGCGATGCCAAGGGCTCAAGCTTCACCGCGATTGGCCGATAGGGTAGTGTAGATTCAAACGGCACAGGCTGCATGGCGGACCGCTGACAAGGCGCGCCATTGGTACGGGGTTATGGCAGAGAACAAACTGAAAACCGCAACAGAGGCAGTGCCGGCTCCGGGCGAGCCAATACTGCGGCAGGGTCGCGCGGCGGATCCCGTGCCGGTGCCTGCCGGGCCTGGTGTAAACGATGCCCGCGCGCTGGCGGCGGCCCCGGCGGAGCCAAAGCCCGGCACCGCGATGGCAAGGCCTGAGGGTGTTCCGGAGGCGCCTGAGCCGAGCGCAGATGACGGCGTGCACGCGGAGCAAGAGAGCGACGGTGAGGGGGCCGGTGCCCAGGCCTCCGACGCCGAAGACCCGGCAGCGATTGAACAGGCCATGGCCGAGACCCGACAACGCAAACTGCGGCTGATGCTCAAGCAGTGCGATCGGGTGTTGCTGATGGATTTCGACATTCTGGCGATGCCGGGGTGGCCGGATAATTATTCTCTGGCGGCTGCAAGGCGTAGCCGGGACCTCTGGATTTTCAGTGCGTTGGTAGCAGCGCTTATCTTTCTCAGCGGTCTGACCGGGTTTGTGCCCGCCTGGATTGCAGGTGGCGGGTTTGGCGCTTTCGTGATCATCCTGATGATGGGGATTCCGGCCGTGCGACGAATCTACAGTTCTCGCCCCTCCTACCTTGATCTGATCGTCAAGCGCCAACGACTGCTCAGGGACGCCCGCAAGCATGTCGAACACCTGGAAGGCAAAGAAGGGCTGATCTGGCAATGTGCCCGCATGGCAGAATTCAACGCCTCGCTACGTTCGTCCCGCTTCAGTGAACTGCTGGCTCTCTCGGAGCACCGGGCGCTGGCCCGGAATATGACGCGCCGGGAATACCTCCGCCTGTATCTGATCTACCTGCTGGAGGCCGAGAAGGCCTACGATCGGGTTCAGAAAGCCTTCTTTGACGGCAATCAGCAGGCCATCGATCGTGGCTGGGCATCCGTGGCGGCGTCGCCCGGGCAGAGAGCTTGACACAGAGGTGTCTCAAACGTATGTTTCAAACAGACGTTTGCTAGAGGCACTGAAAATAAAATGGCTCAGTCTGATACCGTTGACCGCATTCTGGATGCAGCCGAGGAGTTGTTCGCTGATCGTGGTTTCTCTGAAACCTCACTGCGGATGATTACCAGTAAGGCTAAAGTAAACCTCGCCGCTGTCAATTACCATTTCGGCTCCAAGAACGCGCTGATCCACGCCGTGTTCGCCCGCTTTCTGACGCCCTTTTCGTCGACCCTGGAAAGCGCCTTCGACGATCTGGAGGAGCGCTGCGATGGTCAACCGCCAACCCTCAATCAGACGCTCTGGGCCCTGACCGAAAGTGCCGTGCGCATGCCTCAGCGCAACGAGAAGGGTATTTCCATTTTCATGCGTTTGCTCGGGCTGGCCTACACCCAGTCACAGGGCCACTTGCGCAAGTTTCTCGAGCAGGAATACAGCCAGCCCTTCAGCCGCTTCATGCGCCTGCTGAAGGAGGCGACGCCCCAGCTGTCGGCGGTGGACCGCTACTGGCGGATTCAGTTCATGCTGGGCGCCACCGCCTTCACCATGTCCAGCAGCGATGCCTTGAGGGACATCCTGCAGAACAAACTGGGCGTGGAAACCACGGTGCAGGAAATCGCTGCCCGGCTGGTCCCTTTCCTGGCTGCCGGTATGCAGGCGCAGGATGCCGTACTGATGCCATCGCTCAGCGAGGCGCCGGTTGCCTGAGTTATCCTCCGTCGGTTAGGCTTCCGCTCTGGCATTAGCTATCGGGAGCCCGGCTGCACATGAGCATGACAGAGGACGCACTTCCTCGCATTCACATCAATATTGCCTCCCAGTCGCTGGCGCTTATGGGCGAGGATGGCCGGTGTATTTTCGAGTGCCCGGTGTCCACCGCTCTCAACGGCCCCGGTGAACGCAATGCCAGTGGCTGCACGCCCCGCGGAAAGCACGTCATTCGCGCCAAGGTGGGTGCCGGGTTGCCCACCAACTCCGTGTTTGTGGCCCGCCGTCCCACCGGTGAGATCTACTCAGCGGAACTGGCTGCCCGCTACCCCGATCGCGACTGGATCCTGTCCCGCATCCTCTGGCTGTGCGGTTGCGAGCCCGGAAAGAATCGCGGTAGCGGGGTCGATAGTTTCCGGCGCTTCATATACATTCACGGCACACCGGACACCGAGCCGATGGGGGTGGCAAAATCCCATGGCTGTATCCGCATGCGTAATAGCGATGTCATTGCGTTATTTGATCTGGTCGAGCCAGGCACCGTTGTAATTATCGACGAAGCCTGACCGGATTCACTTTCGCACGTTCGGGACACACAGAATCAACCACCGGGGATATTCATGATCGGAGAACTGCAGGCCACCGTAAACGGCTGGATTGAAAACTGGGATTTGTTGTCCGAAAGCTGGCGGGTTGGCATTGTGGTGTTTTCCCTGGTGTTCGGGACCGCCGCGGTTGCCTACATTGCCAGCCATATCATCGTGACCCTGGAAAAGCGTTTCAGCAAAACCAGAAACCTCTGGGATGATGCCTTGCTGCATGCGGCGAGGAAGCCGGTGGTGGCGTTCGTGTGGATCCAGGGTGTTTATTGGGCGGCGGAAGTGGCCTATCACTATTCCGAAGCCGAAATTTTCTCGGTGAATGAGAAACTGCTGCAGATCGGCTTCGTCTGGGTGCTGGTCTGGGTCGTTCTGCGGCTGGTCAAGGAAGGGGAGGGTATTCTCACTTCTCCGATGAAAATGAAAACGCCGATGGATTACACCACGGTCAACGCCATCAGCAAGCTCTCCCGTGCGGTGGTGATTATTACCGCCGTGCTGATTGCCATGCAGTCTCTCGGTTACAGCATTTCCGGGGTACTGGCCTTTGGCGGTGTCGGGGGCATAGCGGTCGGTTTCGCGGCCAAGGATTTGCTGGCCAACTTCTTTGGCGGGTTCATCATTCATCTGGACCGACCCTTCAAGGTGGGTGACTGGGTCCGCTCGCCGGATCGCAACATTGAAGGCACGGTGGAGCACATCGGCTGGCGGCTGACCACCATCCGCACCTTCGACAAACGCCCGCTGTATGTGCCCAACGCCGCCTTCACCACCATTGCGGTCGAGAACCCCTCCCGCATGAGCCACCGCCGCATTTCCGAAACCATCGGCATCCGTTACGCGGATGTTCGCGAGATGGCGACCATTGTGTCGGAAATCCGCACCATGCTGGAGAAGCACGAGGATATCGAAAGCGACGAGACGCTGATCGTGAACTTCCTTGGGTTCAATGCGTCGTCACTCGACATCATGGTCTACACCTTCACCAAAACGACCCAGTGGGTGAAATACCACGAGGTAAAGCAGGACGTGCTGCTGAAAATCAGCGACATCATAGAAAGTCACGATGCCGAAGTGGCGTTCCCGACGCGAACTCTGCATGTGGCCGACAGTGTACGGTTGGCCAGTGCCCAGAACGAAAGGGCCGACGAAGCCGGTGATGACGAAGGTCCGATTGAAAATGACGATGAGGGCTCTGACAAGTCCCATCACTCGCAGCGCACGCGTTACGGGTCGTCCGCAGAAGCCACCGGCGACGGTGATTGAGAGGAGTGCAGTGGTGTGGTTGATGTTGGAGAGGAAGCAGGCATGAGCAAGTCAGGAACGTCGGCCCCGGTCGGCATTATTGGTGGCACGGGTCTGACCACGCTGTCGGGCCTTGAAATCACCGGAGAGCGGGAGCTGGAATCCCCATGGGGGAACCCCTCCTCCTCTCTGGTGGAAGGCCTTTTGGGGCATCAGCGGGTGATTTTCCTGTCACGCCATGGCAATCCCCACCGTATTCCGCCTCATCAGGTGAATTACCGCGCCAATCTGTGGGCGCTGCAGCAAGCGGGCGTACGGACGGTGGTCGGGGTCAACGCGGTAGGTGGCATTCATCCGGCGATGGGGCCTGCTCACATCGTCATCCCCGACCAGATCATTGATTATACCTGGGGCCGTGGGAGCACCTTTTTTGAGGGTGAGCTCGAGGCCGTGACCCATATTGATTTCACGTTTCCCTACACAGAGTCCGCCCGCGCTGTGCTGGCGGCGGCGGCCCGCAAACTGGATGTGTCCTTTTCGGATTTCGGGGTCTACGGCGCGACCCAGGGCCCGCGGCTGGAAACTGCGGCGGAAATTGTCCGGCTGGAGCGCGACGGTTGCGACCTGGTGGGCATGACGGGCATGCCCGAGGCCTCGCTTGCCGCCGAGCTGGGGCTGAATTATGTGTGCCTGGGGCTGGTGGTGAACTGGGCGGCCGGCAAATCCGATCACATTATTACCATGGAAGAGATTGAGGCCGCCATAGCGCAGGGCATGTCCGGTGTTAAACGGATTCTCGAGGAATCCATGGGCGGGTTGGGCGCTCTCAGTCCTCAACCCGCTTGAAAAACACCAGCACGCCAATAGTGGGGGAATCCAGAAAATGGACTTCCTCGCTGCGCATGCGACGGGTTTCGCGAATCCAGGTCAGCAATTCCGCCTTTGCGGTCAGGGTCGCACCGGGCGTGCCGGTGGTCGCAGAGTCGGGCGCGACGCCGGTGCTGATGTCGCCGCCCTGAGCCAGCTCACCGACAGAGTCGGTTGCGGAATCGGTGGCAGGGGCATCAAGTGCTTCGGCGCTGTCCGCCCCCGGCGGACTGATAGTGCTGCCGGTACCTTTCTGCACCGGAGTCATCGATGCGCCTGACGGCTGCCAGTGGTTCAGCTCTACGCCCACATGAAGGTAGCGCTGCCGATCGATGGTGATCTGGCCTTCTACTTCAGGATGGCCCGCTTCGTCCAGCCAGTCGCCCACCGCGACCCGCATCGGCTCACCGTCGTAATCCGGTGGGAAGGACTGATACCAGCCGGCGGACATCAACACCCGGAAGCGACCGCTGCCCTCGAGGCGCTGGGCGGCAGAGCGCAGATGCAGATCGCTGACCGGCGCCAGGTCGAGCGTCGTCTCGACACTGCCATCTTCCTGCTCCACTCTGAGCTGTTCGCTGATCTCCTCTGCGGTTTCCGGAACACGGCTGGCCATGCGTTCCTGCACATCTTCGGGGTCGACAATACGCTCAACAATGACGATCTCGGCGCGGTAATAATGGTCACGTTGCGACTGCGCTCCCGCATGCAGAGGCGCAAGCGCCAGCAGGGCAGCGGCGAAGGTGATCAAGGCTTTTCCGGGCAGGGCATAACCGGGCGTTCGCAAGGGCATTACTCCACTTTGTCGGTTGCTGTCGTTGAGGGGGCAGGCCGGAAAATCACGGCGTCAGCTGCCCGAGCATGTCGGAAATGCCGTCGAGTTTACCACCGGTTGAGTCATCCTTCAGCCGGAACCGGAAACTGTTGGCGCCTTCAAGGCGGTACTGGTCCGGTGCGGATTGCACTTTCTTAACCATCACCAGAGGATCCACCGGGGTCGACGAACCGAACTCCAGCCGGGCCCATTCCTTGCCAGCGTCGATCTTGACGATGCCCAGGCTCTCGGCACGCAGACGGAGCTCGGTCTGTCGCATCAGGTTTTTGGCCGGGTCCGGTAATAAACCGAAGCGGTCGATCATCTCTACCTGAAGTTCTTTTAATTCATCGTTCTTGCTGACGCTGGCAATGCGCTTATAGAGCATCAACCGGTTATGAACATCCGGCAGATAATCGTCGGGGATCAGCGCAGGTATGCGCAGGTTCATCTCGGTGCCGTGGCTCAGCGGCAGGTCAGCGTTGGGAGTGCGGCCCTCGCGGATCGCTTTTACGGCCTCGTCCAGCAATTGCATGTACAGGGTAAAGCCGATGCTTTCGATCTGCCCGCTTTGTTCTTCGCCCAGTAATTCGCCGGCGCCCCGGATTTCCAGATCGTGGGTGGCGAGCATGAAACCGGCGCCCAGATCCTGGGCCTCGGAAATGGCGTCCAGCCGTTTTTTCGCGTCGGCGGTAATGGCGCGCGGTGGCGGCGTCAGCAGGTAGGCGTAAGCCTGGTGGTGTGAACGGCCGACCCGCCCCCGCAGCTGGTGCAGCTGGGCCAGGCCGAACTTGTCGGCGCGTTCGATGATGATGGTGTTGGCACTGGGTATGTCGATGCCGGTCTCCACAATGGTGGTACACACCAGCACGTTGAAGCGCTTGTGGTAGAAATCCGACATGATCTGCTCCAGCTCCCGCTCCCGCATCTGGCCATGGGCCACGCCTACGCGCGCTTCCGGAATGAGTCGCCGCAGGTCTTCGGCGGTTTTCTGGATGGTGGCCACATCGTTGTGGAGGAAGTACACCTGACCGCCCCGCAGGATTTCCCGCAGAATGGCTTCTTTGACCATGGCGTCGTCGCGCTGGCGCACGAAGGTCTTTACCGACAGCCGTCGTGCCGGAGGGGTGGCGATGATGGACAGATCCCGCAGATGGCCCATGGCCATGTTCAGGGTGCGGGGTATCGGTGTGGCGGTCAGCGTCAGCATGTCCACTTCCGCCCGCAGCGCCTTGAGCTTTTCTTTTTGCTGCACGCCGAAACGGTGCTCTTCATCGATGATCACCAGTCCCAGGTTCCTGAACTTCATGTCACCCTGCAGCAGCTTGTGGGTGCCGATGACGATATCCGCCTTGCCGGCTTCGATGGCCGCCATGGCCTTGTTGGTCTGTGCGCCGCTGCGGAAACGGCTGAGCAGCTCCACGTTGACCGCAGTATCAGAAAAGCGGTCGCGGAAGGATTCGTAATGCTGCTGGGCCAGCAGGGTGGTCGGCACCAGCACCGCCACCTGTTTGCCAGAGAAGGTGGCCATGAAGGCCGCGCGCATGGCGACTTCGGTTTTACCGAAGCCGACGTCACCGCACACCAGACGATCCATGGGGCGTTCGCTGGTCATGTCCTCGAACACCGATTCAATGGCCACCTGCTGATCCGGGGTTTCCTCGAAGGGAAAGCCGGCGGCGAAGGCCCGGTAGGCCTCTTTCGGATCCTCGAAGGAGAAGCCTTTGCGAGCCTCGCGACGAGCATAGACATCCAGCAGCTCGGCGGCGGTGTCGCGAATCTTCTCCAGGGCCTTTTGCTTGGCACTGCTCCAGCGTTCGGTCCCGAGCTTGTGCAGGGGAGCATGCTCGGTGTCTGAGCCGCTGTAGCGTGAAATCAGATGCAGGCTGGACACCGGCACGTACAGCTTGGAGCCGCCGGCGTATTCCAGCATCAGGAACTCACTGGCTTCGCCCTCCACGGTGATGGTTTCCAGGCCCTGGTAACGACCGACCCCGTGGTCGATATGAACCACCGGGGCGCCGATGCGCAGTTCGGACAGGTCGCGATAGCCGGAATCGTCGAGTTCTGTGGGTTTCTCCCGGCGCCGCCGCTGCAGCACGCGCTCACCGAACAGCGCAGTCTCAGTGACCAGCGCCAGGTGTTGGTCCGGAAGCAGCAGGCCCTGTTCCATGGGGGCGATAGTGATGCCCAGGGCGCAGTCGGAAGCTGAGAGGAAGGCCTGCCAGCTTTCCAGCGTGGTGGGCCGGACGTCGTGGTCGGCCAGATTGTCGATCAGCGCTTCCCGGCGGCCTGACGATTCGGCGCACAATAGCACGCGACCACTGAAGCCTTCGACAAAGTGCTTCAGGCGGGCGGCAGGGTCGGCGGCGCGGCCGTCCATGGCCACATCGGGCAGGGCTGTGGTACCGCAGTTTACGGCGCCGGCCCCGTCCACGCTCTCTGCGGTCATGGTTACCCGGGGAAAGTGCTTGAGGTGGCCAAACAGTTCCTCCTGCTGCAGAAACAGCTCCGCGGGCGGCAGGATCGGGCGCAGACGATCGTGGCGGCGGTCTTCATGACGCGCGCGGGTATCGGCATCAAAGTGGCCAACGGCGTCATTCAGTCCGTCAGCGGTGAATACGTGGGTGGTCTCGGGCAGGTAATCGAACAGCGTGGCTGTCTCATCAAAGAACAGCGGCAGATAGTATTCGATACCCGGGGGGGTAATGCCGTGAGTGACGTCCTGGTAGATCGGCGCGCTCTTGTCGGCGTTGGGGAAGTGCTCGAACCAGCGGTTTCGGAAACCCGACCTGGCCTCCTTGTTCCACGGGAATTCGTTGGCCGGCAGCAGCTCAATCCGTTCAATACGGTCGATGGAGCGTTGCGTTTCCGGATCAAAGGTGCGCAGGGTTTCGATTTCGTTATCGAACAGATCAATCCGGTAGGGTTGCGCGGCACCCATGGGAAAAATATCGAGAATCGCGCCACGCACGGCGTATTCACCATGCTCATACACGTTCTCGGCGTGGCAATAGCCCGCGGCTTCCAGTTGTAGCCGCCAGCTGTCAATGTCGAGGGTCTGGCCCACTTCCAGCAGCAGCGTATTGCCCTGCAGGTAACTCACCGGCGGCAGCCGGTGCATGAGTGTGCGCGCAGGCACCACCAGCACGCCGTGGCGGGTGGACGGCAGGCGGTGCAGCGTGCGGATACGCCGGGAGGTAATGTCCTGATGGGGCGAAAACAGATCGTAGGGCAGGGTTTCCCAGTCGGGCAGCGACAGCAGCTCCAGGCCGGTTCCGGTTACCGTCGCGCCATCTTCCTCCGCCGGCAGCCCGAGATAGAAGCGCATGGACTGTTCCAGCTGCAGGGCTTCGTCGGTGCTACGGGTAATCACCAGGGTCAGGCCATGATGCTGGCGTGCGCTCTCGCAGATGGCGAGGGCGCCACTGCTGCCTTGCAACTGGCCCCAGCGGCGATGGTCGCCGGCCTTGGTGGGGAACTCAGGTGCCACCAGGGCAGGGGCGTGTCGGGAAGATGCACCGTCAGTCATGGGCGTTTTAAGTCTCCTGAAGTGTAAAGTCCGGGGCGACGAGGCGCGTATTCTACCGGTCGTGGAGGGCGACTGTCGTCTGTATTTGCGGTCTGGCATTTTAAATTGGATAATATGCGCCCAATTTTCCAAGTGCCAACTGCAGAGGTTCAAGCGTGAGTCACGAACAGATTAACCAGCACCTGTCTAACTGGACCGATAGAGAATCCACTGCGGAAGCAATGATTCCGCTGATCGGCCGCCTGTACCGCAAGAATAATGTGGTCACTTCCGTTTACGGTCGCGCCATCATCAATCAGTCTGTTATCGGTATCATTCGTGCCCACCGTTTTGTCCGTCAGGTCGAAGACAGCGAGCTGTCCGTTCATGACACGCTCCCGATCCTGCAGGCCATGGACAGCATGGAACTTGGCCGCGGCCACGTCGATATCGGCAAGCTGGCGGTCAAATTCAAGGCAGAAGGTGGTTCGCTGGAAGATTTTCTCAAGCGTGAAATCGGCCCGATCGTGGGTCAGTACGCAACCCAGTCTGAAGAGAATGCCGAGAATGACACCAAAGACGTGGTTCTGTACGGCTTCGGCCGTATCGGCCGCCTGCTGGCACGCATCCTGATCGAAAAGGCCGGTGGCGGTAACAACCTGCGGCTGCGCGCTATCGTGGTGCGGCAGGGCGGTGCTGAAAACGATCTGGAAAAGCGTGCCAGCCTGCTGCGACGCGATTCTGTTCACGGACCGTTCGATGGCACCATCACTGTCGATGAGAAAGAGTCCGCGCTGATCGCCAACGGCAACTACATCAAGGTGATCTACTCGAAGGGTCCCGATCAGGTGGACTACACCGAGTACGGCATCAATAACGCCATCGTTGTCGATAACACCGGCATCTGGCGTGACGAGGACGGCCTGGGTCTGCACCTGAAGTCCAAGGGTGTAAGTCGCGTTATCCTGACCGCGCCGGGTAAAGGCGATATCAAGAACATCGTCTACGGCATCAACAACGACTGGATTACCGAGGACGACAAGATTCTGTCGGCCGCCTCCTGCACCACCAACGCCATCACGCCGGTGCTGAAGGCGATTCATGATGAATACGGTATCGAGGACGGCCACGTTGAAACCGTGCACTCCTATACCAACGACCAGAACCTCATCGATAACTACCATAAGGGTAGCCGCCGTGGCCGCAGCGCTGCGCTCAACATGGTAATCACCGAAACCGGCGCCGCCAAGGCTGTGGCCAAGGCACTGCCGGAGCTCAAAGGCAAGCTGACCGGCAACGCCATCCGTGTGCCGACACCGAACGTGTCCATGGCGATCCTGAATCTGAACCTGAAAAAGGATGTGGATGTTGAGGGCGTGAACGAGTACCTGCGCGAAATGGCGCTGCACTCGGAGCTGCAGAAGCAGATCGACTTCGTCAACTCGCCGGAAGTGGTGTCCACCGACTTTGTGGGCTCCCGCCACGCCGGCATCGTCGACTCCCAGGCCACCATTGCCGGTGGCAAGCGACTGATCCTCTACGTCTGGTACGACAACGAGTTCGGCTACAGTGCCCAGGTGGTTCGTGTGGTGAACCAGATGGCTGGCGTGACTTACCCGATTTTCCCCAAGCGCGCCCGCGACTGATCTTTCTCTGAAGGATCCTGAAACCCCGCCAGTTTGCGCTGGCGGGGTTTCTTTTTTTGGCCTCGAATAAACCGCTGTAAGTTACGTTCGGGCACAAAGTCCGCGGGGTTTCTGGTGGAAATGAGGTTAACTAATCTCTATAATTGGCGCGATTTTGGGTACGTCTGGCACTCCGTTTCTCAACATTTCCTGGGCCGCAGGTGTCTGGCGTTACAAATCCATAGAATAGTTTCTGATGATTGGATGAGGCTAATGATCAAGATCAAAAAAGGCCTGGATCTTCCCATCAGCGGCGCTCCCGAACAGACCATTACTGATGGCAAAGCCGTTCGCCACGTGGCGTTGATCGGTTTTGACTATAACGGCATGAAGCCGACGATGGCTGTGAAAGAGGGAGACCGTGTCAAGCGCGGTACGCTGCTGTTCACGGACAAGAAGACCGAGGGCGTTCGTTACACTTCACCGGCCGCCGGTGTGGTAAAAGAAGTCAACCGTGGTGAGCGTCGTGTTTTCCAGTCGGTTGTCATCGAGATTGACGGTGACGAGGCGGAAACCTTTGCCCGCTACAACGAGTCAGACCTCGCCGGACTCGAGCGTCAGCAGGTTGTGGACAATCTGGTTGAATCCGGCCTGTGGACGACGCTGAGAACGCGTCCCTACAGCAAGGTGCCCACCATCGATTCGGCACCTCACTCCATTTTCGTGTCCGTGATGGACACCAATCCTCTGGCCGCTGACCCGACCGTGATCATCCGTGAAAACGGCGCCGCGTTCGAAAAAGGCCTGAAGATCCTGAGCAAACTGACCACCGGCAAGGTGTTTGTAACCGGAAAGCCCGGTTCGGACGTGCCTGTTCCCAAGACCGACAGCGTGGAAGTTCAGCAGTTTGACGGCGTGCATCCGGCGGGCAATGTGGGCACCCACATTCATTACCTCGACCCGATTGCCGGTAACAAAGTGGTGTGGTCGATCGGCTACCAGGACGTTATCGACATCGCCAAACTGTTCGAAACCGGTGAGCTGCCGGTTGACCGTGTGATCGCTATTGGTGGCCCGAAAGCCCTCAAGCCACGCCTGGTGCGCACCCGCGTGGGTGCCAGCCTGAATGAGCTGCTGAAAGACGAAGTGGCTACCGACTGTGAAGTGCGCATGATCTCCGGCTCCGTGTTCGGTGGTCGTCGCGGCGACGGACCCTGTGCCTACCTGGGCCGTTTTGCCAATCAGGTGTCGGTACTGGAAGAGGGCACCAAGCGCGAGTTCATGGGCTGGTTGTCTCCGGGAACGAACCGGTTCTCTGTGCTCAACATCTACCTGGCCAAACTGGCCGGCAACAAGCTGTTCAACTTCACCACCACCACCAACGGCAGTGAGCGGGCGATGGTTCCGGTGGGCGCGTATGAGCAGGTCATGCCGCTGGACATCCTGCCGACGCAACTGCTTCGGTCGCTGATTGTCGGCGACACCGAAACGGCACAGAAGCTTGGCGCACTGGAGCTGGATGAAGAAGATCTGGCGCTGTGCACCTTCGTGTGCCCGGGTAAATACGAATACGGTCCGATTCTCCGCGAGAACCTGACCCGAATCGAGATCGAGGGCTAATACGATGGCAATCCGACAGTTTCTCGATGGCATCGAGCACCATTTTGAAAAGGGTGGCAAGTACGAGCGCTGGTACGCACTGTACGAGGCCGTCGATACCATTTTCTACACACCCGGCAAGGTAACCTCCACCACGGCACATGTGCGCGACGGGGTTGACCTCAAGCGCATCATGATAACCGTTTGGATGTGTACCTTCCCGGCCATGTTCTTCGGTATGTGGAACATCGGCTTTCAGGCCAACAGCTTTCTGGCGTCCAATCCGGACGCTGTGGTAGGTGATGGCGGCCTGCGCACTGCCTTCATTCAGGCGCTTGCCGTAACCGGCGCCGGTGCGGGTGTCTGGGACAACTTCGTGTACGGCATGGCGTACTTCGTGCCCATATACCTCGTCACCTTTGTGGTCGGTGGTTTCTGGGAAGTGCTGTTCGCCACCGTGCGCCGTCACGAGGTGAACGAGGGTTTCTTCGTGACCTCCGTGCTGTTCGCACTCATCTGCCCGCCCACCATTCCCCTGTGGCAGGTGGCTCTGGGTATCACCTTCGGTGTGGTCATCGGCAAGGAAGTGTTTGGTGGTACCGGCAAAAACTTCCTTAACCCGGCCCTGACCGGCCGGGCGTTCCTGTATTTCGCCTACCCGGCGCAGATCTCCGGTGACACCGTGTGGACTGCGGTCGATGGCTTCAGTGGCGCCACGGCGCTGAGCTGGGCTGCCAGCGGCGGTCTGGAAGCGCTGGAGACCCAGATTGGCTGGATGTCCGCGTTCATGGGCACCATTCAGGGTTCCATGGGTGAAACCTCGACGCTGGCCGTGCTGATCGGCGGTGCCATTCTGCTGGTGATGAAAATCGCGTCCTACCGCATTGTCGGTGGTGTGCTCATCGGCATGATCGCCATGTCGCTACTGCTCAACATCATCGGCTCGGAGACCAATCCGATGTTTGCGGTGCCCGCACACTGGCATCTGGTGATGGGCGGCTTCGCCTTCGGTATGATGTTCATGGCGACTGACCCCGTTTCCGCGGCCATGACCAACACCGGCCGCTGGTGCTTCGGCATCCTGGTGGGCGTGATGACCGTGCTGATTCGTGTGGTTAACCCGGCGTTCCCGGAAGGCATCATGCTGGCCATACTGTTCGCCAACCTGTTCGCACCGCTGATGGACCACTACGTGGTTCAGGCCAACATCAAACGGAGGCTCGCTCGTGGCTAAAGCTAAAGAAACTGTCTCCAGAACGCTGATTGTTGCCCTGGTGCTGAGTATTGTCTTCTCGGTGGTGGTCTCCACCGCCGCGGTTTCTCTCAGGCCGGCGCAGATTCAGAACCAGAACCTGGATATCAAGACCAACATTCTGTCTGCCGCGGGCATGCTGCCCGAAGGGGCCGGTGCCGAGGAAATTGAGGAGCTGTTCTCACAGTTCGAAGTCCGTCTGGTGGACCTCGACACCGGTGATTACGTTGAGCCGTCCGCGGTCGATGTGCAGGATCCGATGAAGTACGACATGTACAAGGCAGCCTCTGACCCGGATATGTCCACCAACATTCCGTCTTCGGAAGACAAGGCCGGCATCAAGCGTCGTCCGAACGTTGCCAAGGTCTACACCATGAGCGAGAACGACGAAGTGACCCGCGTGGTGCTGCCGATTCACGGCTATGGTCTGTGGTCCACCCTGTACGGCTTCATTTCGCTGGAAGGTGACCTGAACACCATCGAGGGACTGGGTTTCTACGCTCACGCGGAGACCCCGGGCCTGGGTGGCGAGGTTGACAACCCGCGCTGGAAAAAACAGTGGGTTGGCAAAGAGGTCTACGACGGTGAACGTGCCGATCCTCAGATCCGCCTGGTCAAGGGTGGTGTGAGCTCGGGTGCGGCCGATCGTGAGCACAAAGTGGATGCCCTTTCCGGGGCGACGCTGACCAGCCGCGGTGTTGAGCAGCTCGTCAACTACTGGATGAGCGAGCGGGGCTTTGCGCCTTACCTGCAAAAACTTCGTGAAGGGGAGGTCTGATCATGGCAGACGCTTCAGCCAAACAGGTTCTCTTCGAGCCGATTTTCAGTAACAACCCGATCGCGTTGCAGATTCTCGGGATCTGTTCCGCGCTGGCGGTGACCACCAGCATGAATGTGACGCTGGTCATGTGTATGGCGGTGGTCGCGGTTACCGCATTTTCCAACCTGGCAGTGTCGCTGGTGCGTACCCAGATTCCGGGCAGTATCCGGATCATCGTTCAGATGACCATCATCGCCTCGCTGGTTATCGTGGTCGACCAGGTTCTCAAGGCATTTGCCTATGAAATCTCCAAACAGCTCTCGGTATTCGTTGGTCTGATCATTACCAACTGCATCGTGATGGGCCGGGCGGAAGGTTTTGCCATGAAGAACGGCCCCTGGCTGAGCTTCCTGGATGGTGTGGGTAACGGTCTGGGCTACTCGGTACTGTTGATCTTCGTTGCCTTCTTCCGTGAACTGCTGGGTGCCGGGTCCCTGTTCGGTATATCCCTGATGCCGGTGGTTAACGAGGGTGGCTGGTACGTGCCCAACGGTCTGCTGCTGCTGCCGCCGAGCGCGTTCTTTATCATCGGTCTGGCGATCTGGGGTCTGCGGACCTGGAAGCCGGAGCAGGTGGAAGAGCCGGATTACAAGATGTCTCGCCACACCGCCAAGGAGGCCTTCTGATGGAACATTATATCAGCTTGATTCTGAAGGCTATTTTCGTTGAGAACATGGCGCTGGCCTTCTTCCTGGGGATGTGTACCTTCCTGGCGATCTCGAAAAAGATCGAAGCAGCCGTGGGTCTGGGCATTGCCGTGGTTGTGGTATTGACCGTGACCGTTCCGGTGAACAACCTGTTGTACAACAGCGTTCTCCGGGAAGGCGCCCTGGGCTGGGCCGGCTTGCCCAATGTGGATCTGAGCTTTCTCGGTCTCCTGACGTATATCGGAGTAATCGCTGCGATCGTTCAGATCATGGAGATGGTGCTGGACAAGTACATTCCTGCGCTCTACGCCGCGCTCGGTGTCTTCCTGCCGCTGATTACCGTGAACTGCGCCATCCTGGGTGCGTCGCTGTTCATGGTTGAGCGGGATTACACCTTCGGTGAGAGTGTGGTGTACGGCTTCGGGGCCGGTGTGGGCTGGGCGCTGGCGATTGTTGCTCTGGCCGGCATCCGTGAGAAGCTGAAGTACAGCGATGTGCCGGACGGGCTTCGTGGCCTGGGTATCACCTTCATTACTGTTGGTCTGATGTCCCTCGGCTTCATGTCGTTCTCAGGTATTTCACTGTAATCAACCCGGTGATTCGGTTTAACGAAAAGGCGAGACCATGAGTACAGAAATTATTCTTGGCGTGGTCATGTTCACCGTTATCGTACTGGCGCTGGTTGCGATTATCCTCGCGGCCCGTTCAAAGCTGGTAAGCACCGGTGATGTGACCATCGAAATCAATGACGACCCGGAGCACACGCTGACCACCGAAGCCGGTGGCAAGCTCCTGGGAACTCTGGCGAACAACGGCATTTTCCTGTCCTCCGCCTGTGGCGGCGGCGGTACCTGTGCCCAGTGCAAGTGCAAGGTTCTTGACGGCGGTGGCGCCATGCTGCCTACCGAAAAGACGCACTTCACCAACCGTGAAGAGAAAGAAGGCTGGCGCCTGTCCTGCCAGGTGCCTGTGAAGCAGGACATGAAGGTCGAGGTGCCGGAAGAGTTCTTCGGCGTGAAGAAGTGGGAATGCGAAGTGGTGTCCAACCACAACGTAGCCACCTTCATCAAGGAACTGGTCCTGAAGCTTCCGGAAGGCGAGGAAGTAGACTTCCGCGCTGGCGGTTATGTACAGCTTGAGTGCCCTCCCTACGAGATCGATTTCAAGGATTTCAACATCGAGGAAGAGTTCCACGAAGACTGGGACAAGCACAACATCTGGCGTTACAAGGCCATCAACAAGGAAGACACCATCCGCGCGTATTCCATGGCGAACTACCCGGAAGAGAAAGGTGTCCTCAAGTTCAATATCCGTATCGCGACACCGCCTCCGGGTACTGATCACCTGCCGGGCATCATGTCCAGCTACGTGTTCAACCTGAAGCCGGGTGACAAGGTCACCGTGATGGGACCGTTCGGTGAGTTCTTCGCCAAGAAGACCGAAGCCGAGATGGTGTTCATCGGTGGTGGTGCGGGTATGGCCCCGATGCGCTCCCACATCTTTGATCAGCTCAAGCGCCTGAACTCGAAGCGTAAGATCAGCTTCTGGTACGGTGCGCGGAGCGTCCGCGAGATGTTCTACGTGGAAGACTTCGACGGTCTGGCCGAAGAAAACGACAACTTCGAGTGGCACGTTGCCCTGTCGGACGCGCTGCCGGAAGACAACTGGGAAGGCCCGACCGGCTTTATCCACAACGTGCTGTACGAAAACTATCTGAAGGATCATCCCGCTCCGGAAGACTGTGAGTATTACATGTGCGGGCCCCCAATCATGAACGCATCCGTCATCAAGATGCTCAAAGACCTGGGTGTCGAAGATGAGAACATCATGCTGGATGATTTCGGAGGGTAATCAACTCAGATGACATCCCGCATGTACCGACCCGCCAGGGTGGCTATGGCCAGCGTCTTCATGACGCTGGCACTGGTCGCGCTGGCGGGTTGTTCGTTTGAGGAAGAAGAACAGATCTGGGAGATCGCCGGACCGGTGTTCGGTACCCAGTATCATATCAACGTCGTATTGACCGGCGACGAGTCGCGCCTTGAGAATCTCGGAGACGGCGTAGAGGATGTTCTGGAAGAGGTGGATGCCTCAATGTCGACCTGGCGGGAAGATTCCGAGCTTTCCCGGCTGAATGGTCGTGAGGACCAGTCGGAGTGGATCGAGCTCTCGCACCCGCTGTATGAAGTGCTTGCCGGGGCTGCGGAAGTGTCCAGTCTGACTGACGGTGCTTTTGACATCACCATCGGCCCCGTGGTCAATCTGTGGGGGTTCGGGCCTGAGGCCCGGCCGGAAAAGGTTCCAGACGAGGGCGAACTCGCCTCGCGCCTGGAAGCAACGGGTTACGAAAAACTCGAGTTAAGAGCCGACCCGCCCGCCTTGCGTGCCAGCCGACCGCAATACATTGATCTCTCCGCGATTGCCAAGGGCTATGCCGTTGATGCGGTGGCCCGCTATCTGGAAAGCGCTGGTCTGGACGCCTACCTGGTGGAGATCGGTGGGGAGGTCCGGGTGAATGGCCGTAAACCCGATGGCAGTGCCTGGCGACTGGCCATCGAGGAGCCGGTGTCGGAGCGCCGCCAGATCAACCGCGTGGTGGCGCTGGATCAGCATGCCATGGCAACCTCCGGAGACTATCGTAACTATTACGAATCGGACGGCCGGCGTTATTCGCATACAATAGACCCTGAAACCGGCAAACCGATTCGGCACAATCTGGCTTCGGTCACGGTGATTGCAGACAACAGCATGCTTGCCGATGCGTTGGCGACCGGGTTCAATGTGATGGGGTATGAGCGGGCTCAGGCACTGGCGACCCGCGAAAACATCGCAGCCTATTTCATAGTGCGACGGGATGGGGGGTTTGAATCGCACCATACGCCCGCATTCACGTCGTACCTTACTCAGTAAAGGGGAGGCCTTATGGGTACCTTTCTGTTGGTTTTGTTGATTGTTTCCGTTCTGGTGGCCGCGATGTCGGTGGGTGTGATTTTTGGTCGCAAGCCGATCAGCGGCACCTGTGGCGGGATTGGCGCGCTTGGTATCAGCCAGTCCTGCGATATCTGCGGCGGTAACACCCAGAAATGTGAAGAGGAAAACGAGCGTATTGCCACCGAGGCAAAAAACGCAGACGCGCTCAGCTACGACGCCACCAAGCAATAACAACACATTTTCACGACGTAGATAAGGAGTCACTGCACGCATGGCAGAACATCATTACGACGTCGTCGTTATCGGCGCTGGTCCTTCCGGAGAAGGTGCAGCGATGAATGCGACGAAACACGGTAAACGTGTCGCGATCATCGAAGACAAGCCCACGGTTGGTGGTAACTGCACCCACTGGGGAACCATTCCCTCCAAAGCGCTGCGTCACTCCGTCAAGCAGATCATTACCTTCAACACCAATCAGATGTTCCGGGATATTGGCGAGCCGCGCTGGTTTTCGTTCCCGCGGGTGCTGCAGAATGCGCAGAAAGTGATTGGCAAGCAGGTGAAACTCAGAACCCAGTTTTACGCCCGTAACCGCGTGGAGCTGATCAACGGCCGCGCCTACTTTCTGGATGGCAACCGCATTGAAGTTCGCGGCGCCAAGTCGGCGGAAACCCTGCATTTCAAACAGGCGATCGTGGCCACAGGCTCCCGGCCCTACCTGCCGCCGGATGTGGATTTCCGGCACCACCGGATCTACAACTCCGACTCCATCCTGAATCTGTCTCACACCCCGCGCACGCTGATCATCTACGGCGCTGGTGTCATCGGCTCCGAGTATGCCTCGATCTTTGCCGGCCTCGGGGTCAAGGTGGACCTGATCAACCCGGGCAGCCGGCTGCTCAACTTCCTGGATGACGAGATTTCCGACGCATTGAGCTATCACCTGCGCAACAACGGGGTGCTGGTGCGTCACAACGAGGAATACGAATCGGTGGACGGTGATGACCACGGGGTCGTGCTCTCGCTGAAATCCGGCAAGAAGATCCGCGCTGACGCCTTCCTCTGGTGTAATGGACGCAGCGGCAACACCGAAAAGCTGGGGCTGGAAAATATCGGCCTGGTGCCCAACGGCCGGGGCCAACTGGCCGTCGACGAGCACTACCGCACCGAGGTCGAGAACATCTACGCTGCGGGCGATGTGATCGGTTGGCCAAGCCTGGCGAGTGCCGCTTACGATCAGGGCCGCTCTGCGTCGTCAGATATCGTGCATGATGAGTATTTCCGGTACGTCTCGGATGTACCCACCGGTATCTATACCATTCCGGAAATCAGTTCCGTGGGCAAAACCGAGCGGGAGCTCACCGAGGCCAGGGTGCCTTATGAGGTAGGGCAGGCGTTCTTCAAGGACCTGGCCCGCGCCCAGATCACCGGCGAAGCGGTGGGCATGCTGAAAATTCTGTTTCACCGCGAATCGCGGGAAATCCTCGGCATTCACTGTTTTGGTGACCAGGCAGCGGAGATCGTGCATATCGGTCAGGCCATCATGAATCAGGAAGGTGAGGCCAACTCGCTGAATTATTTCATTAATACCACGTTTAACTACCCGACCATGGCGGAAGCCTACCGGGTGGCGGCTCTGAACGGACTCAATCGCATTTTCTGAGTCAGTCGGAAACAAAAAACCGGGTTGTGGGTGCAGAGCCACAGCCCGGTTTTTTTGTTACTGAACCCTCAGTTTGCCGACAGGGCCGAGGGCTCGGCGAGGTTGTCTGCCGGATCGCTGCGGGTCAGGGCGAGCAGTGAGCTGGCGCGGTTGTCAAAGAACATGCGGGTACTGGTGGGGTAGTCGGAAATGATGCTGTCCACGCCCTGCTGCTCCAGTGTCAGCATGTCGTGAATGCGGTTCACCGTCCACGCGGAAACGTGCATGCCGCGCCGGTGGGCGTCCTCCACGATGGCTCTGGTGCAGATTTTCCAGTTGATGCAGAGGAAATCACAATGCAGCCGGGCCGCGAGGTTCACCGGCCGCGGAAATTTCTTCTCGGTCACCAGGCCAAGGCGAATGTTGGTATCCCGCCGGCGCATCTGCTGCAGGAACCACGCGTCGGAGGAGGTGACCGCCACCCGCTGGTACAGGTCCCGCCGCTGAACGATCTCGGTCAGCCGGTTGCACAGCACGTTCAGCCGCTGGCGACTGTCTTTCTTCACTTCCAGTTGCAGGTGTTCCAGGTCCGGAAACTCATCCAGCAGGCTTTCCAGTGAAGGCACCCCCACTTTTCGCGGCCAGGAGGTGCTGCCCCGGGCATCCATCGCGGCCAGTTCATCGGCCGTGTAGTTCGCGACAGCGCCTTTTTTGCCGGTGGTGCGATCCACGGTCAGGTCATGAATTATCACCGGCTTGCCGTCTTTGGACAGCACCAGGTCGAACTCGAAATGACGAATCCCGTGGCGATAGGCATGCGTGAAGCCTGCGAGGGTGTTCTCCGGAGCTTCTCCCTTGGCCCCGCGGTGTCCGTAGACAATCATTCTGTGGCTGATTCCTTTAAGCGTTGGTAAATGGCCTGGCGTTTCTTCCAGGTATCGTGGCACAGGCGGATATCTTCAAGGTACGCCGGCAATTCATGCATCAGCAGGGCCTGTGGGCCGTCTACCAGCGCTTTCTCAGGTTTCGGGTGGAAATCCACCAGTACCATGTTGGCGCCGGCAATAACGCCCTGAGCGGTGGCGTGCATGACATCGAGGATGCCATCGGGCGCTCGGTCGCGGCTGCCCACCGAGTGCGACGGGTCCACACACACCGGCATACGGGTCAGTCGCTTCACCGCAGGCACATGGGCAAAATCCACCATGTTACGGTGCGGCTGGCCGGCTTCGGTTTTCATGCCGCGCAAACAGAAGATCACATTGGCGTTACCCTCGCTGGCCAGATACTCCGCCGCGTTCAGGGATTCGTTCAGGGTGATGCCGAACCCCCGCTTTAACAGCACCGGGTAGGTGCTCTGGCGGCCAATCGCCTTCAGCAGCTCGAAGTTCTGGGTGTTGCGGGTGCCGACCTGCAGCATCACCCCGGTGGGCCGGCCCAGCTTTTCGAGACAGGTGTCGATCTCCTCGATGTGGCTCTCGTGGGTAATCTCCATGGCAATCACCTTGATGCCGTGCTTGCCCGCCTTTTCAAACACCCAGGGCAGGCAGCCTTTGCCATGGCCCTGGAACGAATAAGGGTTGGTGCGTGGCTTGTAAGCGCCCATGCGGGTGCAGACTTCGCCGTGCTCCTCCAGTGCCTGCATCATCATCTCGACGTGTTCCGGCACATCCACGGCGCACAGCCCGGCAAAGATGTTCAGGTTTGACTGGCTGAACTCCACCCCGTTGTAGGTAAAGCCACTCTGGCGGCGGTCATCGCGATGGCGACCCAGAATGCGGTAGTCGTCGGAAATGCGAATGGCCCGCTCCACCGCCGGCAGCGCTTCGATCTCTTCCTTGTCGAGGGATTTGGTGTCGCCGAGCAGGTAGATTTCGGTCAACCGCTGGGTCGCCCCCTGAACCTCATGCACACGCACCGAAACGCCGGGAAGGTTCTCCAGAAAATGCAGAGTCTGGCGGTAGGCTTCACTGTCCAGCGTGGTATCAGGGTGAAGGATGGCTAACATGTTTGCTCCTTAAAGGGTCAATGCGCGCCTTCGGCCCGGTGACGTGCCTGCATATACTCGCGGTGGTTGAGGTGCAGCAGATCCGCCATGCGGCGGATCAGGTGTTCTTCGTACTTGTCGATGCGGCCATCGGCAAAGGCCACCCGCCAGATGCTCTCCAGCAGCGACTGTTTTGCTGCCTGGTCCAGATGTTCATTGATCTGACCGGTGAACTCATAAAGCGAGGTGGCGTCTTCCACGTGGCTGAGGGCGTCCTGGAGGATCTCTTCGGCCTCTTCCCGGGTGACTTCATGGGCGTTCACCGCACAGTCCACGATGGTTTGCAGCTCCCGCTCGTCCTCATTGTTGTCCACACGGGACAGCTGAACCATCAGTGCGGTGGCGGCCACGGCCAGCTGGTGCTGGTCCGGGGCCTCGCGGGTTTCTCCCTCGCTTGGGGCAAACAACTGCTTAAGGCGTTCGATCATGGTCTGGCTGCTACTCCCGTATCTTGGTTCCTGATCAGGCGGCGCTCGCGAGCTTGCGAACCCGGCTTTCCAGCTCGATCTGGTCCGCGGCGAAGCGGCGGATGCCGTCGGCCAGCTTCTCGGTGGCCATGGCGTCTTCATTGGATTCCCAGCGGAACAGGCGTTCATCCAGTGTGCCGGGCTTGTCCTGACTGCTCGCCGTGGCAGGGGAGAGCTGGCGCTCAAGCGTGCCGGTGTCATCCTTCAGTTCCTGCAACAGGGCGGGGCTGATGGTGAGGCGATCACAACCTGCCAGCATCTCGATCTCACCGATGTTGCGGAAGCTGGCGCCCATCACCACGGTCTTGTAATCGTTGGCCTTGTAGTAGTTGTAGATGCGCGAGACCGACTGCACGCCGGGGTCTTCCGCCGCCGGGTAGCTGTCACGGCCGCTGTTGGCCAGGTGCCAGTCCAGAATACGGCCCACGAACGGGGAGATCAGGAACGCCCCGGCGTCGGCACAGGCGGCGGCCTGGATGAATGAGAACAGCAGCGTCAGATTGCAGCGAATGCCTTCTTTTTCCAGTTGTTCTGCGGCGCGGATGCCTTCCCAGGTGGACGCGATCTTGATCAGCACCCGGCTGGTGTCCACGCCTTGCTGCTCGTAAAGCTCAATCAGGCGGCGGGCACGGGCCAGGGTAGCCTCGGTATCGAACGACAGGCGAGCATCCACCTCGGTGGAGACCACGCCGGGAATCAGCTCCAGAATCTCGCGACCGGCCAGTACCGCCAGGGCATCGGTGGCGTAATTCAGCTGCTCGGAATCCGACCCACCCTGGCGGCTGGCCATGGCCACGGCTTTATCCAGCATCGGGCGGTAGGCGTCGGACGCCGCCGCTTTCAGCAGCAGGGACGGGTTGGTGGTGGCATCTTCCGGGCGCCACTGGGCAATGGCCTGCAGATCACCGGTATCGGCAACCACCGTGGTCATGGTTTTCAGTTGTTCAAGTTTGCTGGTCATTCGTCGTCCTGTCATCCTGGTTGATTCGTTATTGGAGCACCCGTTCCTCGGGTGTGAGCGCGTGTATAACGCCTAGCCTGCGGCTATTTCTCTACAATAACGGGCTGGTCTGACAGGAACAAGACAACAAAAGGTATAGATCCGATTAAGCGGGCGCTATCACCGGTTTTTCAGGCTCGTGGACCCGCGCCAGGGCGTCTTCGATCACTTCCAGCCCGGCCCCGGATTTGTGGGCATTCTCGCTGATGTGGCGGCGGAACTGACGCCCCCCGGGCTGCCCGTGGAACAGCCCCAGCAGGTGACGTGACATGTGTGTAAGGAACACGCCCCGATCCAGCTCACGCTGGATAAAGGGCAGCGTCGCCCGCAAGGCCTCGTGGCGGCTCTGCACCGGAGCGGTCTGCCCGAAGAACTCGGGATCGACCCCCGCCAGCAACCAGGGGTTGTGGTACGCCTCGCGGCCCAGCATTACGCCGTCGGTGTGCTCCAGATGCTGGTGGCACTCCTCGAAGGTCTTGATACCGCCGTTGATGATGATCTCCAGCTCCGGGTATTTGGCCTTCAGGCGATACACCCAGTCGTACTTCAGCGGCGGAATGTCGCGGTTTTCCTTGGGGCTCAGGCCCTCAAGGATGGCAATGCGGGCGTGAACAATAAACGTACGGCAACCGGCGGCGGCGACCTTCTCCACAAACTCGCACAGATCGTCCCAGGACTCCCGGCCGTCAATCCCGATCCGGTGCTTGACCGTCACCGGCAGGCCCGTGGCATCAATCATCGCCCGCACGCCCTCGGCCACCTTGTCCGGATGCCCCATCAGGCAGGCGCCGATCATGTTGTTCTGCACCCGATCGCTGGGGCAGCCCACATTCAGGTTCACCTCATCAAACCCATACTGCTCCGCCAACTTCGCGCAATGCGCCAGCTCACCGGCATCACTGCCGCCCAGCTGCAACGCCAGCGGATACTCCGCCTCGTCATGGCGCAGGAAGCGGGCGGTATCGCCATGGATCAGCGCGCCGGTGGTGACCATTTCCGTGTACAGCAGCGTGTTGCGGCTGAGCTGGCGCGCCAGGTAACGGTAGTGGGTGGTGGTCCAGTCCATCATGGGGGCGACGCAAAAGCGGCGTGACAGGCCTGAGCCAGTACTCTGGCCAGAAGTCTTAGGACGGTCGGTGGTGTGTATGGCGTTGTTTGCGATCATTGACTGCTTGATCCGAATCTTTGTGTGTTCTGCCGCGACGATTTGGTTGGCGGCTAATAATTGAGCGCATTGTATCAGGAACGGGATTTGTGGGCCGTACGGCTTTTGCGAAATCTAAGACGAGGCTTTAATGGAAGTTGGCCATCAGATCACCAACTGCTAACCTGGTTAATCAATGAGTAGGGTGCGAAGCAGCTGTAAGGAAACCACCAAATGCCAGACACGCTAGGCTATTACGACAATAATGCCGCAGCGTTTGTAGAGGCGACGTTCGAGGTCACAATGAACGAACTCTACGCGGAATTTCTACCAATGGTCCCTGGCGGTGGCCACATTTTAGACGCAGGCTGTGGTTCTGGCCGGGACGCACTTTATTTCTCTCAAAGCGGCTACCGCGTGACGGCCTTTGATGGCTCCGAATCGATTTCTACGCTCGCTTCGAAGAAAACTGGGCTGTCAGTGCAGCATCGAACATTTTCCGATGTATCTGAGCTCAGCGTTTACGACGGTATTTGGGCCTGTGCCAGCTTACTGCATCTCCCGGAATCCGACGTCCCAGAGGCGATTGAGCGTCTTTGGCTTGCCTTGAAACCCGGCCGTGCTCTGTATATGAGTTTTAAGGTCGGTTCGGGGGAGCGGCAAAGTAATGGCCGTCACTTTACTGATGCCAATGAGGATCTGGCCGAGCGATGGATGCACCGTTTGTCCCGGGTGGAATCATTCAGACTTTGGCGCACAAATGATCAGCGTCCGGGACGAGACGAGCAGTGGCTGAACATTCTGGTATGCAAACAGCACGCGCCCCACAAGCAGCTCACAACCGGGGGAAAGAACCACCATTTTCTCCCAAAGCTGTGCCATGGCATCCGGTCGGCCGATCAAGTAAATATGGCCGTCGCGTTTGTCAAAACGACCGGTTTAAACCTCCTTTTCCCCGACCTTATTAGCGCCCTTCAACGTGATTCCTCACCTGTCACTATCAAGATTCTAACCAGCGATTATTTGGATATTACTGACCCGGAGGCATTGCGAAAGTTGGTCCTTTTGCAGGATCAAGGTGCCCAGGTAAGGGTCTACCAAAGTCGCGGCAGCAGTTTTCACATGAAGGCGTACCTGTTCGCAGGTCACTCCGGTAATGACCAGTCTTGGGGCAGGGCTTTTATTGGCTCCAGCAATATCAGTCGCCAAGCGTTGCAGGATGGACTGGAGTGGAACTACCAAGTGGATTTCCCCCCGGACCCCGGCTACCTGGAGGCCGTCAGCCGGTTTGAGGAATTGTTTCAGCATCCCAACGTGGTCCCCCTTACCGACCAATGGATAGATGACTACGCCAAGCGAAGGGTGCCGCCACCTCTGCCAGTTGCCCCCGGCAGTGCAGAACAGGAGCCTGCACCCGAACCAAATGAGGTTCAGACAGCCGCACTGAAAGCACTGGAGCAGACCCGCGAAGAGGGTTACCGACGGGGCTTGGTGGTTTTGGCAACAGGGCTCGGGAAAACCTGGCTCTCGGCCTTCGATGCAGCGCAGATGGGTGCTCGACGAATTCTATTTGTCGCCCACCGGGAAGAAATTCTTCACCAGGCGGCAGCAACTTACCTTCGCATCAAGCCCGAAAGTCGGGTTGGGTTTTACATGGGCAAGCAACGGGATCGTTCAGTGGACATTCTGTGTGCCTCAGTCCAGACCTTGGGAAAAGTTGCGCACCTTGAGCAATTCAGTCCACAGCATTTTGATTACATTGTCGTAGACGAGTTTCACCATGCCTCTGCGCCGACTTATCACCGACTGCTCAGTTACTTCGCACCGCAGTTCATGTTGGGGCTGACGGCAACGCCGGACCGTACGGATCGGTCCGATATTCTGTCGCTGTGTGATGACAACCTAGTTTACGAGTACCCGTTATTTGAAGGCGTCAGAGGTCGTTTTCTGGTGCCATTTCATTACTACGGCATTTACGATGACACGGTTAACTACGCAGAGATTCCGTGGCGTAACGGAAAATTCGATCCGAACCTGCTTGCTCACAAGTTGGCCACGCTTGGGCGTGCCAAACACGCATTGAAGGTGTGGCGGCAGCGCCGCCAAAGCCGAACATTGGCCTTTTGTGTGTCCCGACAACACGCGGACTTCATGGCAGCACAATTCATCCGGCAGGGGGTTGCCGCTGCATCCGTTCATGGCGAATCGGAGATGTCTCGGGGCGAGGCACTCGAAATGTTAACGGAAGGGCAGTTGGAGATCATTTTCTCAGTCGATCTTTTCAATGAAGGGGTCGACTTGCCTGCCATTGATACAGTTCTTCTGCTGCGCCCCACCGAGTCGAAAGTTCTGTTCCTTCAGCAGATTGGCCGGGGTCTGCGCCTTAGCGCCGGAAAAGAAAAACTGGTCATTCTGGATTTCGTTGGCAACCACCAGAGCTTTCTGCATAAGCCGCAGGCACTGATGGGACAGGCCATGAACCACCGCCAGTTGGCAGATTTTGCACGCAAGGCACAGGAAAACAAATTGGAACTGCCTGATGGGTGCTTCATCAATTACGACCTGGAAGTGATCGACTTCCTGAAAGGACTTGATCAGCGTGGTGCGGAAAAAGACTACCAAGCGCTAAAAGATACGTTGGGTCGTCGTCCGACTCTCACTGAGTACTACCGTTTCGGAGCCAATCTCAAACAGACGCGAAAACAACACGGCAGCTGGTTTGGCTTGCTGGGCGACATGGGCGATCTCACCGAAATCGAAGTAGCTCTGCTGGCTGAACATGAACGCTTTCTGGTCGAGGTAGAGACCACCTCCATGACCAAGTCCTTCAAGATGGTTCTGCTTGAGGCGTTTTTGCAGCTCGGTGGTTGGAGTAGGGCTCCAGAGATGCAAGAGCTTGCTTTCGCATCATGGCGCATAATCAAGCGTCGTCCCAAGCTGTATGGGGAGCTGGCAGAATCAGTAAAGGATGTTGATGGACTATCGTCAAAGTGGCAGCAGTATTGGAAGGCGAATCCAGTTGACCATTGGACGAATAAAACGCCACCCATTTTTCAGGTTGACGAGGGGCGATTTGCGTCCGTTTTTTCAATACAGAATGACCAGTTAGAAGTTTTTGAGCCGATGGTGCAAGAGCTCATTGATTTCCGACTGGCTTCCCACGAGAACAGGTTGGACGCAAGGATTGATCCTTCTCAAACCGCTGATGTGGCGCCCAAAGCTCCAGTGGGCACTGAGCTACCCTTCTTCCCATCGCTAAAAATTGCTTGTGGTCATTTTCGGACCAGCAGGGCTGAGTCGGAAGAATACCGCTCCTTGGGAGCAGGATATGGCCGCCTCGACTCCGCCCGACATTTTATTGCAAAGGCGTCCGGTAACTCCATGAATGGTGGAAAAAGCCCCATCCATGACGGAGATTATTTGCTTCTGGAACAAGTGAACTCTGAGCAAGCGGGGTCAATCACGGGGCAAACCCTCGCCATTGAGCGGTTGGATGATGCAGGAGATACCCAATATCTGCTGCGAACAGTTCAGAAATCGGCGTCTGGCCAGTACATTTTGAAAGCCGCCAATCCGGACTTTGAAGACATTGTGGTCACACCTGAACTGCGCGAGCAATTTCGCACGTTCGCTCGCTTAAAGACGGTAGTTGATCCCTTGGATATGGCCATCGGGCAGGAGTTCCGCCGAGAAGAAATTCCCGACCTATTTGGAGCTTCTTTTAATCCAGGCAACTGGAACAGTGGCCACGTATTCCTGAAGGGTGCCAACGCCCACGTGTTGTTGGTAACGCTCAATAAGCAAGGGAAGATTGAGGAGCACCGGTATGTTGATCATTGGATCGATGAGAGTACCTTCCACTGGCAGAGTCAGCGGGCTACTACGCCGGAGAGTAAGCGTGGACGTGAACTAATTGACCACCGAAAGCTCGGACTCTCGGTGCATCTGTTTGTGAGGGAAAACAAGCTCAGAAACGGCACGTCTGCACCGTTTACCTATCATGGCTCCGTTGATTATCAGAGCCACCAGGGCAGCGCTCCAATGAGTGTGGTTTTTCGCTTGGCCTCTGAGAGCTGATCTACTGCGATCGTACTTCCTTAGCTGAGAAAATCTAAAAGGGAGGGCTGGAATTATCCCGCCGCCAAACCCGCGGCGCTTTTCCTGTCCAACTCTTGAACGCCCGCGTGAAATTCGCCGGGTCCGCGTAGCCCAGCAGTTCACTGACGCTCTGGATCTCCAGGTCGGAGGTGGCCAGCAGGTGGCAGCTGTCGCGGCGGCGCACGTCATCCAGAATCTGTTTGTAGCTCAGGCCCTGTTCATGCAGGCGCCGGCGCAGGGTTCTGGGGGTCAGGCACAGCTTGTTGGCCAGCTGCTCCGGGGTGGGGTAGCCGTTCTGGTCCAGCGCCAGGTGCGCGCGGATCTGACGGGCGATGTCGTTGTCGGTTTCGGTCAGTGCGCTTTCCCGTTCACACTGGGCCAGCGCCTGGGCCAGGCCTTCCGGGTTGGCGGTGGGCAGGGGCTCGTCCAGCCACGCGGCATCGCCGCCAAGGAGCACTCCGGCACGGGGCATGTTGAAGCGTACCCCCGGCACCTGCTGCTGGCGGCGCTGGTACCCCGGCGGTTCGGGCCCCCGCAGCCAGATTTCCCGTTCGCTGGGCTGCATCGGCTGCACAAACTCCATGCCCCGAACAATGCTGGTCAGGATCGAGCTGAACATCAGTTCCCGCAGCGGCTCGGGCAGGGGTACTTCCGGTTCGATCTCAAAGAACAGGTTGGTTTCGGTCTCTCGCACAGTCATCAGCACGCCGCGCCCCCGCAGGTTCCAGAACCGCTCCAGGATTGCGATGGCTTCCCGTGGGGTAGCGGCGCACATCAGGGCGTAGCCGAGGCTGCCGTGGGCGGTCAGGGGCAGGCGCAATCCGCTGTCGAATCCCAGTGCGGTGTCGCCAATGGCCGCGTGAACCGAGGCGAACACGTGCAGGGTCTGCAGGTAAGAAATGCGGCCAGCCGGGTCATCCAGGGCGCCGGGGGGCAGGCCGGCCTGCTGCAGTATGTCAGCGGGTTCCGCACCCAGCTCCCGCGCGACTTCCACAAACATGCGGGGGTAGGTCACGGGCTGGTTTGGCTGCCGGGTCCAGCCGGGCAGGTCGGTCGGAACGGTGTAACGCTGGGTGTTGCTCAAGGTTGGCCACCAATGACAAGTGCTTTGTCCGCCAAACATCTCACGGGGGCGGGGCGATGACCAGTACTCTGGGGGCCATATTACAAGAATTCCCGAATTCAGGAGTCTGCCCATGACCTCAGCCGTGAATGCCAAAGCCATTCGTATGTCCAGAGGCAAGCCTGCCACGCCGCCCCCGAAGGTGATTCCCCAGGTGCGCCGCCCGAGTATTGATCTGGCGGAGGATGTGCCGAAATACTGGTGGGACAACGATCCGGTCAAAACCCTGCTGCTGGCGGCGCTGTCTTCGTCGTTTCCCCCGGGCGAGACCTTCTTCATTGATACCGTGCGCCATTATCAGGATCGCATTACCGATCCGGAGCTGAAGAAAGCGGTGCGCGCCTTTATTGGCCAGGAGGCACACCATTCCCGGGAACACAAACTGCTGAACGGCTACCTGGAGGACCGGGGCATTGGCCTGGGCCGCCTGGAGGCCGAGATTCAGGCGTTCATGGACTGGATGCGCAAGAACTTCAGCCCGGAGCGGCAACTGGCCCACACCGTCGCCGTTGAGCATTTCACCGCGCTGATGGCGGAGGAGTTCCTGCTGAAATATGACGCGCTGGAGGAAATGGACCCCCGCATGGCGAAGATCTGGGCCTGGCACGCCATTGAGGAGTCTGAGCACAAGGCGGTGGCGTTTGACGTCTACAAGGCCGTAGGTGGCCGCGAGAGTGTGCGGCTGCAGGAAATGCTGGTGGTCAGTGTGATCTTCCCGGTATTCACCAGTATTCACCTGGTGCAGCTGATGAAAGAAGACGGCCAGTTGGGCAACCTGAAGTCCTGGGCGGGTGCGTTCAAGTATATGTGGGGCACGCCCGGCGTGTTTCGCAAACTTGTGCCATCCTACCTGAAGTTTTACAGCCCGAAGTTCCACCCCTGGAATCACGATGCCCGTTCGCTGGTTGAAAAAGCCAAAGCGAAATGGCTCGGCGAGTAAGGTTCGATAACTCAACAACAAAAGGAAGAATGAATGACCGCTTATACCGCTGTTCTGTTGTACGCCGGATGGATGCTGATTCTGGCGTTGATCTATGCGGTTCCCCGCGTGCCCCAGGCACTGACTGGCGCCAGGCCCATCGATAGCTGGGAACGCAACAAGCAGCCGATTGATGCGCCGATTCTGCAGCGGGCCAAGGCGGCACACCTGAACTGTATCGAGAACTTCGCGGTGTTTGCAGCGGTGGTGGTGATCGCCGGGCTGATGAACCGGCTGGAAGCCGTCGGTGGCCTGGCCGCATTCGTGCTCTACGCGCGCATCGCCCAGAGCCTGGTGCACATCAGCGGCACCTCGTTTATCCAGATCCTGCTGCGGGCGACGTTCTTCCTGATCCAGATCGTGCTGGTGTTGGTGATGGTCTACCGCTTGTTGCTGGGCTGACCCAAGCGCTCCGATAACCTTTGCAGGGACTGTCCATGAAAGACTGCATTTTTATCACCGGCGCGGCCGCCGGTATCGGTCGTGAGACCGCGCTGCTGTTTGCTGCCAGGGGCTGGTTCGTCGGTGCGGCGGATCGGAATGAGGCAGCGCTGGCGGCGTTACGGGAAGAGCTGGGTGAAGACCGTTGTAGCACCCACGTGATGGATGTGGTCGATGAGGCCTCGGTGACGCGGGGCCTGGCGGAGTTTGCCGAGCGCACCGGCGGTCAGCTGCGGCTGCTGCACAACAACGCCGGCATTCTGCGGGTGGGGCCGTTTGAGGAGATTGCTCTGGCGGACCATCGCGCGGTGGTTGAGGTCAACGTGATCGGCCTGATGACGGTATTGCATGCCGCGTTCCCGTATCTGAAAGCCACACCGGATGCTCAGGTGGTGAACATGAGTTCGGCCTCTGCCGCCTACGGCATTCCGGATTTCGCGTCCTATTCCGCCAGCAAGCACGCGGTGCGGGCCATGACGGAGGCGCTGGATATCGAGTGGGAGCCCCACGGTATCCGTGTGTGCGATCTGATGCCGCCGTTTGTCAGAACCGCCATGGTGCAGCAGAACGAGCACAGCTCCCGGCTTTTTGAAAGCCTGGGCGTGAACCTGACACCGGATCTGGTGGCCGCCCAGGTGTGGGCGCAGGTGGAGCAGCCGCGCCTGCACCGGCCCATCTCCATGCAGTTCCGGGCGTTGTGGCCGATTGCCAGGTCCGCGCCGGCGTCGGTTACCCGCTCGGTGCTGCGCAAGCTCTGGCGCAAGTAGGTTACGTCGGGTCAAGACGCTAGCCTGCTGACTTTGTTATTCTCTCGGCCTTTATAGGCAGTGGGGCGGGAGAGTAACGCAATGCCGGTAATGGTTCAGGCGCTGGTGCCTGTGTTTGCACTGATCGTGATGGGGCATCTGTTCCGGCGCTGGAATTTTCCCGGTGATGGCTTCTGGTTGCAGGCCGAACGCTTCACCTATTACGTGCTGTTTCCCGCCATGCTGGTTTACAAGCTGGGCCAGGCCCGCTTGCCCGCCTCCGCCTATGGCGACATTCTGCTGCTGATTGTGGCCATGCTGCTGGTAATGACGCTGGTGCTGGCACTACTGCAGTGGTTCTGGCGCTGGCCCGGGCCGGTGTTCTCTTCTGTGTTTCAGGGTGGTATCCGTTTCAACTCCTACGTGGGCCTGGCGGCGGCCGGCATGCTGCTGGGTGACGAGGGCCTGTCACTGATTGCCATTGCCGTGGCCATCAAGGTGCCGCTGCTGAATCTGCTGTGCATTCTGATGTTCTCGCTGACAGCGGGGCAGGGGCCGCTGCGATGGCGGCCGGTACTGAAGGCCATTGTGACCAATCCGCTGATCCTGGGGTCGGTGATCGGTGTCATCTGGAGTTTCTTCCAGATTGGCTTCCATCCGTTGGTGGCCGGTATATTGGCGCCGTTGAGCGATCTGGCGCTGCCCATGGGGCTGATGACCGTGGGCGCCGGGTTGCAGCTGAAAGCCTTGCGGGGCGCGTCGATGCCGTTTCTGGTGGCATCGGTGGCCAAGTTGGTGGCGTTTCCGCTGATCACCGCCGGGTTGGCGCTGTTGCTCGGGCTGGAGGGCATGCTGGTGCAGGTGGCTGTGTTGCTGGCGGCGTTGCCGACGGCCACGTCGTCCTACATCCTGGCGCGTCAGCTCGGTGGCGACGCGCCGCTGATGGCCGGCATCATCAGTGGCCAGACGTTGCTGGCCATGATGTCGATTCCCCTTGTGCTCGGTGTGCTCTGGTAAGGGTTAGCCGGTTTTCTCTGGCAGGCAGTTCAGCGCGTTGTCCGCAATACCCTGCAGGAAGTTCACGTAGCCGTCCCGGTCGGATTCAACCTCCGTGGCCAGCGGATCCCAGGTGCTGAAGGTGATGTCCAGGTCCTCGGTGATGGAACGCCACCATTGCCGGTTGAACTGGGGCTCGGTGAGCAGGCAGGGCTGGTTGGCGTTGCGCAGTTTGTCCTGCACCTCGGCAATGTGTCGGGCACCCGGCGACAGTTCCGGATTCAGTGTAAGTACCCCTTCCAGCTTCAGGTTGAAGTGCCCGGCGTAACGGGTAAAGGCATCGTGGTAGGCAAACAGGCTGATGTCGGTCAGCGGCTCGAGGCGGTGGCGGATGTTGTCTTCGGCTTCGCGCAGTGAGGTTTCGAACCGGGCAAGATTGGCATCCAGAGCCTGAGTGTCTGCACCTTCAAGCTGAGACAGTGACCGGTGGATATCCTTTGCCATGTCCAGTGCCAGCGCCGGGTCCAGCCAGATGTGCGGATCTTCGCCGTCGCCATGATCGTGGGCATGGGCATCGTCGTGATGATCATCGTGGCCGTGGTGATGCTCGTCCGTTGATTCGGCTTCGGGCACATCATCACCGTGCATCAGCGACACCGTTCTCGCCCTGAACTCATCTCCTCCGAGCAGGCGCGACAGAAAGGTTTCCATTTCCGGGCCCACCCAGAAGATGACGTCGGCGTTTTCCAGAGCTCTGCGCTGGGACGGGCGCATGGTGTAGTTGTGGGGGCTGGAGCCCGCGGGCACCAGGCTGGTGACTTCGACATCATCCGTTGCGACGGCTTTGACCAACAGTTCGACCGGTTTGATGGAGGTAACTACCTGGATGGCAGCCAGGGCAGACAGCGGGCTGAGTAGCGCAGCCAGTCCCAGCGCGACGGCGCTGGCTCGAGAGGGATTGGGCATGATGGATCGTGCTCTGATTCTGAATTGAAACGTTATAATATAACAAGCAGGCCGGCAGGGAAAGATCGGATAGTGGTCCCCCTCATGCGAAATTCCTCCCGGGCCGTTATAATGCGGGGCTTTCCAGTCGGCCACTTATCTATCAGGATTGTTTCATGACCGTACGTACCCGAATTGCTCCGTCGCCCACCGGTGATCCACACGTTGGTACCGCCTTCGTGGCCCTGTTCAACCTGTGCTTCGCCCGTCAGCACGGTGGCCAGTTCATTCTGCGTATCGAGGACACCGACCAGGCCCGCAGTACCGACGAGTCCGAGCAGGATATTCTGCGCGCCCTGCGCTGGCTCGGTCTGGACTGGGACGAAGGTCCGGACGTGGGCGGCCCACACGGCCCTTATCGGCAATCCGAGCGTAAGGACTCCTATCGCCAGTACGCCCTGGACCTGGTGACCGCCGGTCACGCCTTTTACTGTTTCCGCACCCCGGAAGAGCTGGACGCGATCCGCGAGGAGCGCAAGGCCCAGGGCCTGAACCCGGGCATCAAGGGCGATCTGGAGCTGTCCGAGGAAGAGGTGAAGCGTCGTCTGGACGCCGGTGATCCATACGTGATCCGCATGAAGGTGCCGGATGAGGGTGTGTGCGAAATCCGCGATATGCTCCGTGGCACCATTGAAATCGACTGGTCCCAGGTGGACTGCCAGATTCTGCTGAAATCCGACGGCATGCCCACCTACCACCTGGCCAACGTGGTCGACGACCACCTGATGGAGATTACTCACGTGCTGCGGGGAGAGGAGTGGATCAACTCCGCGCCCAAGCACAAGCTGCTGTACCAGTACTTCGGCTGGGACATGCCCGAGCTGTGCCACCTGCCGCTGCTGCGCAATCCGGACAAGAGCAAGCTGTCCAAGCGCAAGAATCCCACCAGCATCAATTTCTATGAGCGCATGGGGTTCCTGCCGGAAGCGGTGACCAACTACCTCGGCCGTATGGGCTGGTCCATGCCCGACGAGCGGGAAAAGTTCACCCTCAATGAGATGATCGAGAACTTCGACATCCAGCGGGTATCCCTGGGTGGCCCGGTGTTCGATGTGGAAAAGCTGCGCTGGCTGAACGGGCTGTGGCTGCGCGAGGACCTGAGCGACGACCAGTTTGTGGAGAAGATGCGCCACTGGTGGTTCAACGAGGACGCCCTGCGTGCGCTGATTCCGCACATCAAGGGCAGGGCGGAAGTGTTCTCCGATGTGGCCCCCATGGCGTCGTTCATGTTCTCCGGCATGCTCGATCTCCGTCCGGAAGACTTTGCCCACAACAAGCTCGAAGAGGCCCAGGTCAAACGGGTGCTGCAGTTCACCCTGTGGAAGCTGGAGGCCCAGCGCCACTGGAGCAAGGACAACATCTTCGCTGACATCAAGACCCTGGCCAAGGCCATGGACCTGAAAATGGGCGACTTCATGTTCTCCATCTTCGTGGCCATTGCCGGTACTCCGAATTCCTGGTCGGTGATGGATTCCATGGCGTTGCTGGGTCCGGACATGACCCGCTCACGGTTGCGCCACGCCCTGGATGTGATGGGTGGTTTTTCCAAGAAAGAAACCAAGAAAGTGGAAAAAGAGTACGCCGCATTGCTCGCGGAATAACCGCTTTGGTGAAGAAATAAACGGAATGAACAGGGATGTTCAGAAAACTGAAAAAAATGAAGATAAAAGGTTGACGCCCATAGGGCGGATCCTTAATATACGCAGCCGTTGAGGGGCCATAGCTCAGCTGGGAGAGCGCAACACTGGCAGTGTTGAGGTCAGCGGTTCGATCCCGCTTGGCTCCACCAATTTCTAGTCCCCTTCGTCTAGTGGCCTAGGACTCCGCCCTTTCACGGCGGCAACAGGGGTTCGAACCCCCTAGGGGACGCCAATACGGCTTGACGGTTTAGTCCACCGGAAAGCCATCAAAAAAACCGCCTTCGGGCGGTTTTTTTGTGTCTGGAGAAAAGTCGGCCCCCGCGCAGGGGGCTGTCTGACCTTAGCGAGAGGCAATCGCGCCTTTGCCGACGCCTTCGTACGCCTTCACCATGATGGTGTCGTCGGGGAATTCCGCTTTCAGCTGATCTGCCATGTGCGCGGCAATCAGTTCCACCGTGGTGTCGGTTGCCATCATGTACACCCGCTGCTCCGGCAGGGTCAGCGCGAACTCGCCCTGGTTGGCCTCGTATTCGAAGGTCACGTAGGCAATGCCCTGCTCGTCCACCCAGCGCCGTGCGACGTCCTCTTCCGAGCCCACGTAGATGTCACGCCACAAGGTCGCCCAGCGCTTCTCCAGGTCATAATCCCGATGGCCGTTGCGATCGATGCGGATGGGCGAGCGGTGGCCGTGGGCAATACGCTGGCAATTACCGAGGTGCTTTTTCAGGCCATGAACGTAATGGTAATAGGCGCCCTGGATCACATCTTCGCGCAGGTGAATCTGCACATCGGTGACATTGCCCGGCAGCACCGCCAGCAGCTCACGCTCCAGCAGCGCCGCCACGGCGGAGGGCACCACGCGCTCGGCGGACAGCCAGACAACCGCCTCATCCGGGCCGCGGTGCACGATTCGCGAGCCGTCTTTGAGTGTCCAGGTGAAGGTGTCCGGCTCTTCCTCGGTCCAGGCCACGCCTTCGTAGCCCCGGGGGACCACGAGACGGTGGTCGACACGTTCGTCAATGACCCGCTTGATCGTGCGTTTCACGTTGCTGAAATCGAACACCATGCCCTGCTCGTCCAGCTCACCGCCCAGGACCACATCAGCAATCCAGCTTTCGCCCACCAGGCCGCGAACCGGGTCCAGGTAAGCGAAATCGATAACGGTCAGGTTGTCCACAAACAGGTGATTCATCGGGAAGTCCGAACAGGATGAGGTTGATTGATGGGCGGATTCTAGCAAAAATCCGGGAACGCGAGCAGTCTGTCGATCAGGCGGTCTCAATTCACCGTTCCGCGAGAGGGCTACACCATAGGTAAAACACGGAACACCAACCATGAGCAATTCCCCGCATTGGTGCTGGCGGCGGGTGCTTCCCGGCGTATGGGGCGCAGCAAGGCCCTGCTGGAGACCGGGGAGGGGACGCTGCTGGATCAGGCCATACGACTGGCCAGACTGATGAGTGCCCGGGTGACGGTGGCCACCGGTGCCGGGTATCCCCTGATGCGTTTTCGCGGCCGGGTTCAGCCGGCGTGCTGGTTGCCGGTGGCGGATTGGCGCGAGGGCATGTCGGCTTCGTTACGGGCGGGGATCGGCAGCCTGGCTGCGGACGCCCGGGGCGTGTTTGTGTTGCTGGCGGACCAGCCGCTACTGGACCCGGCTGCACTGATTGCGATGGGAAAGGCCGCGCGTTTCATGCCGGAACAGCCGGTTGCGGCCGATTACGACGGCCGGCCCGGGGTGCCGGCCTGGCTGCCGCGCTGGTTATGGCCAGACATTCTGGCCCTTGAGGGAGATCGCGGGGCGTCGTCGGTACTGCTGGCCGCCGGCGCTACCCGTGTGGAAATCCCCGGTGTGGCAGAGGACGTCGACACCCCGGTGGATTGGGCGGCCGTCAGGCCCCGTCTCAGCCAAACAGACCCGACAACCAGGCAATGCCGACGGTAAAGATACCGAGGCTGACCGCAAGGCCCATGGTGTAGAGTTTGGAGGTCGCGGAGCGTTGCTGCGCCACGAACAGATCAATGGTGCGCTGGGCGATATCTTCCGCCGTTTCCCGGGAGATCTCGTGGGCCTGCTGGATGGCCTCTGATTGCAGGGTCTGCCAGAACTCGGTATCGATGGTCTGCACGCTGGTGATGTGGTCCTTCAGCTCGGCCATGTGCTCGCTGGTAAAGCCGCTGTTGCGGGCCAGATCCTTCTTCAGATCCGCCAGTTCCCGCCCCAGGTTCAGATTCACTTCGGCGGCTACTTCATCCCGCAGGTTACGGGTGCGTTCATCCACCAGCTCTGACAGGGCCTTGAGCTTGTCGTCAATGGCGGCATCCTGCTTCTTGCCGGCATCGTCCAGCGCTCGTTTGAGGTGATCAAACTGCTCATCAAACAGATCGCTCAGCAACTCGTGCAGGCGGTTGTTGATGTGGGTTTTGACCGCTGAGCGGGCAATCTGCTCAATCAGGTCACTGGTCAGTGGCACCGTCTGAGGTGCGTCGCCGTTGGCGCGCGCGCCGGGTTCAGCCTTCGGCGAAAGCTGCAGCGAGGCGTCGGCAGGAATGTTGAGCAGATCGTCCTCCGCTTCCCCAGCCGGTTCATTGGTCTCAAGAGGGGGCGTCTCGGGCAGGGTGCCCTCGGTGACATCGCTGTCAAGCTGGTCCAGTACCAGGCTCAGCCCCTCGGTGTGAGGCGGTTTGGTCAGAATGTTGTAAACGCCGAAGTTGCGGGCTTCCTCCATGAATGACGAGGATTTCTTTGACGTGCACATGATGATGGGAATGCCGGCGGTATCCGGGTTGCCCTTGATGGCCTTGGTGGCTTCCACGCCATTCATGCCCGGCATCAGATGATCCATGAAAATCACGTCCGGACGCTGGTTGCTGTTGAGGAAGTCCAGGGCTTCTTCGGCCGAACCCGCCATATTGACTTCCATGTCCCGGCTTTCCAGCAGTTTGCTCAGGGCAAATCGCGCCACCTTAGAGTCGTCTACCAGAAGTGCGTTCTTGATCGCCATGTCACAACCTCAACCTGTTACAGCTTTGCGTTCATTATCGGGCTGATGAATTACCAGCCTTCCAGTTGCGGGCACTGGGTCGCCCGGTAACTCTTGTCCCGATAGCAAACACCGGGTTCCGTGGTGCGGGCGGTGAAGACTTCGCCGGCCGCGGTTGTCAGGCGCACCTGACCATAGGGTTCGCCATGCTTGAAGGTGGCCTCAATGGAGCTGCCGTTGGGGTTGCGCAGCCGGCCTTTGCCGTGGAACTTGCCTTCAATGTACTGACCTTCGTACTTCTTGCCATCGGCGAACACTTCGGCGCCTGCGCCGTGGAAGTCGCCGTTGGAGAATTCACCTTCGTAGTGGCGACCATCGGGGTAGGTCAGGCTGCCCTCGCCATGGAATTCGTCGTTACGGAAGCCGCCCACGTATAACATGCCGTCGGCGGTGGTCAGGGAGCCGTGGCCGTTGAGGCGGCCTTCCGACCATTGGCCGGTCAGAATGTCGCCGTTGTCGAGCGTCAGCGTGCCCTGGCCATGAAACTGGTCGTTATGGAACTGGCCGGTGTAGCGGTTGTTGTCGGCGCTGCGCCACACGCCTTCGCCATTGTGGTGGCCTTCGCTCCAGTCGCCGCTGTACCGGCTGCCATCGGGATACCATGCGGTACCTTCACCGTGAAATTCACCGTCGACAAAATGGCCTTCGTACTTCAGACCGCTGGCGTCTTCGTAGGTGCCATCGCCCGTGCGCACGCCGCCAATCCAGGTGCCCTTCTGAAAGTTTACCCTGGTATAGGCCTCGAGCTTGCCGACCAGCGTCAGGTCCTCTCCGGCCGCCATGGCAACGGTCTGGCTCCAGGACTTGAAACCGTCTTTGCTGATGGTGACCTCGTAGCGACCCGGCTCAAGCTCCAGATCCAGGCGAGTGGCACCGTAATCGCGGCCGTTGATGGTGACGTTGTCGCCGACCACGTTGGACCGCAAAACCAGCTTGCCTGTGGTCGGGGCGGGTGTGACCGGTTCCGGCTGTACGTCGGTACGGGTCTCCATGGCAGACGGGGGCTCCGCCAGCGCCACCAGCGTGGGGTTATCCGGCATGGGTTCAATCGAGAAGGGCTCTGCCGTGGGGGCAGCGCGAGGGGGCTCAGTGCTGGGGACTGCCTGGTGTGAAGGCTGTGGCGATGAAGGTTCGGCAGCGATGTCCACGGTTTCGATGCGGCGGGTTTCCGGAATCGTCTCGACACTCGCTTTCGGTTCCGGCGCTTTCTCGGGTTCGGCGGAAATCTTTGCGACCTGAGCGGCCACGGATTCCCCTTCTGCGCGGAAAGCGTCAGCCAGAGGCGTAGTGTCCTCGCGCACAGAGGCAAACCCGGCTGTAACCAACAGCATGAGGGCCAGTGCGTTGACGAATAGAAGTGGTCTGAAATCGACCATGGGAAACCTCGCATTCCTGCATTCCTGACCCCATCATCTTAACCAGTGAATGCAACGTTATGTAACAGAAAGTGTCTGAACTTAACGAGAATGCAGGCCAAATCACACTTTGTCCGGAAGCTGATCATGGTTGAGCTGTTCCCATGAACGCATATAGACGTCAGCTTCGTATTCATAGGGTGAGCGAAAGGGCGTCAGCACGAAATCGAACACCAGGAAGAAAAAGCCGACTGATGCCCAGGCGATCGCCAGAGTGCTCAGAGTGGTCGCCTGAACTTCCGGGTTGGACGCGACGAACTCCTGCAGCATGGGAATGAGGTCTGTGGCCATCACCACCGGGTTGAAGCTCGACATCACAAAGGGTACCCAGAAAGCGATGAAGACCGGGAAAAAGCCGAAGGACCACAGGATACGCCGCAGCATGTACATGGCGGCCTCCCGCCAATAGCGCTGGCGGACCTCCGGCACCTTGCGGATCTGCTCGATGTAGCGGCGGCGCTCGGCCCACCAGACGGCGACCTCCGGAGCCTGCACGGAAGCCTTGCGTGGAGTGATGTGGCTGTCAGCGATGGTCATGGATTCGGGCACTACCTTATGGCAACAGGACGGATGCATGATAATCGAGATTGCGTGTTACCCTACAACCTTCATTTTGTAAACACAGGATAGACTGAATGGCCGCTGTGATCGACAACGCTACCCATCCGGCTTTCGAGAAGCTTCGAAGCCACCGGATCGACACTCTGAATCTGACCGTAGAAGAGTATCGGCACCGGAAAACCGGGGCGCGGCATCTGCACATGGCCGCCGACAACGACGAGAACGTGTTTTTCGTCGCCCTGCGGACGTTTCCGATGGATTCGACCGGGGTGGCGCATATTCTGGAGCACACCGCCCTGTGTGGCAGCGAGCGATACCCGGTGAGGGATCCGTTTTTCATGATGATCCGCCGCTCCCTGAATACTTTCATGAACGCCTTTACCAGCAGTGACTGGACCGCCTATCCGTTCGCCAGCATGAACCGGAAGGATTTTGATAACCTGCTGTCGGTGTATCTGGATTCGGTGTTCTTTTCCAAGCTGGACCCGCTGGATTTTGCCCAGGAAGGCCACCGTCTGGAATTCGATAAGCCGGACGATCCGTCAACGGATCTGGTCTACCGTGGCGTGGTCTACAACGAGATGAAAGGGGCCATGAGTGCGCCCACGTCCCAGTTGTGGCAGAACCTGTCGAGCCACCTGTTCCCCACCACCACCTACCATTACAACAGTGGCGGCGAACCGGACCACATTGTGGATCTGGCGTATGAGGATCTGGTGAAGTTCTACCGTCACCATTACCACCCCAGCAACGCCATTTTTGCCACCTACGGTGACATTCCCGCCCATGAGCATCACGAGCGCTTCGAGGAGCTGGCGTTGAAGCGCTTCGAGCGTCTGGATATCGAGCTGCCGGTGCGTGATGAAAAACGCATGTATGCGCCGGTGCGCGTAGAGCAGGGGTACGCAGTCAACGAAGGTGAGGGCACCGACCACAAAACCCACATCGTGATGGGCTGGCTGCTGGGTCACAGTTTTGATCTGCAGGAAAATCTGGAAGGCCAGTTGCTGTCTGCGGTGCTGCTGGAGAACAGCGCCTCACCGCTGATGCGGGCCCTGGAAACCACCGATATCGGCCATGCGCCGTCGCCCATGTGCGGTCTGGAAGACTCCAACCGTGAGATGACGTTTGTGTGCGGCATCGAAGGCAGCGAACCGGATCAACACAAGGCGCTGGAGTCCCTGATCGAGGAGACCCTGCAGAAAGTTGTCGATGAGGGCGTCAGTGAAGAGCGTCTCGAAGCCATTCTGCACCAGCTGGAACTGCATCAGCGGGAGATTGCCGGCGATCAGTTTCCATACGGGCTGCAGCTGATCATGAGTGCGATATCGCCCATGGTGCATGGTGGCGATCCGGTCGAGTTGCTGGATCTCGAGCCGGTGCTGGCGCTCATGCGCGAGAAGATTCGTGATCCCGACTACGTGCCGGGGCTGATTCGCAGTAAATTGCTGGAGAATCCGCATCGGGTAACCCTGACGTTACGCCCCGACGAAAAGCTGGAAAGCCATCGCCAGCAGGCCATTCGTGAAGCGTTGGCCCGCCGCAAGGCTGCGCTGACAGAGGGCGAGATTCGTCAGATCGTCGAGCGTGCGCAAGCGTTGGAAGAGCGCCAGCAGCGTAAGGACGACGACTCCATCCTGCCGAAAGTGGATCTCACCGATGTGCCGTTGCAGATGCCGGAGCCGGAAAGCCGTTATGACGGCGATATCGCGGCGACGGTTTTTGCCCGCGGCACCAACGGTCTGGTGTACCAGCAGGTGGTACTGCCGGTGCCGGCACTGACCGAGGACGAGCTGTTGCTGCTGCCGTATTACACCACACTGATTCCGGAAGTCGGCTGCGGTGAGCTGGATTATCTGCAGATGCAGGACCGGATCTCAGCGGAAAGTGGTGGCATCAGTGCATCATTCTCCGCCAAAGGGCGGGTTGACGATGTGCAGGATCTCACCGGTTACCTGATTTTCAATGGTAAGGCACTGGCCCGTAATCGCAGCGAACTGACCCGTCTGTTGAACGAGGTGTTCCACGGGGCCCGTTTCGACGAAAAAGAGCGGGTGCGAGAGCTGGTGGCGCAGATACGCGCCCGCCGCGAGCAGGCCGTTACCGGTAGTGGGCATGGCCTTGCCATGGGCGCGGCGTCCCAGGGGATGAGCCCGGGGGCGTGGTTGTCGTTCCGCATCGGTGGCCTGGCAGCGATTCGCGGTACCAAGGAGCTGGACAAAGCGCTCAATGACCCGGCCGAGCTGGAAGCATTCTGTGGTCGCTTGGCAGCGCTGCACGACAAAATCCGTCACCAGGCCCGCGAATTCCTGTTGATCGGCGAGGAAGACCAGCTGGACCCGATGCTGGATGACCTCAAGACCTGCTGGGAGCCGGCGTCGGCCACGACCGGTGATGTCTGGAAAATGGATCCGGTGAACTACACCACCCGCGAGGCCTGGCTGACCTCTACCCAGGTCAACTTCTGCGCCCGGGCTTATGCCACGGTGGCGGTGGATCATCCCGATGCCGCCGCACTGACGGTGCTGGGTGGTTTCCTTCGCAATGGCTACCTGCACCGGGCGATCCGTGAAAAAGGCGGCGCCTATGGTGGCGGTGCCGGGCAGGACAGCGTCAACGGGGCGTTCCGCTTCTTCTCCTACCGCGACCCGCGGCTGGAGGACACGCTGGAAGATTTCGACAACGCGTTAACCTGGCTGCAGCAGACGGACCACGATCCGCAGGAGCTGGAGGAGTCCATTCTGGGTGTGGTCGGGCAGCTGGATCGACCACGTTCGCCGGCCGGAGCGGCGCGGCATGCCTTCCACAACAGGTTGTTCGGGCGGTCGCCGGAGCAGCGGGCGAGATTCCGTGAGCGGGTTCTGGCCGTTACCCTGGAGGATCTGAGGCGGGTCGCCCGTCAGTGGCTGGTGCCGGAAAATGCCAGCACAGCGGTGGTGACCAGTCCCGAGAACCGCGCTCGTGTCGAAGCGCTGGGACTGGCCATCCAGGAGCTCTAGCCGAGGAACCGCTGGCGCGGGTTGTCAGCGGTTCCGTTTCAACCCGGTGGTCACCATGATCCGGGTTGAAATTTCTTCCACCGAATAGGCCGTGGTGTTGAGGAAGGGAATCCGCTCACGCCGGTACATCAGTTCAATTTCTTCGATTTCGTACATGCACTGCTTGAGCGACGAGTAGCGGGAGTTGGGCTTACGCTCGTTGCGAATGGTGGCCAACCGTTCGGGCTCGATGGTCAGCCCGAAAATCTTCTCTTTGTGAGGTCGCAGTGCCGCCGGCATCTGCTGGTCGTCCAGATCTTCTTCGGTGATCGGGTAGTTCGCTGCCTTGACCCCGTATTGCAGCGCCAGATACAGGCAGGTCGGGGTTTTGCCGCTGCGTGAGGCACCTACCAGGATCAGGTCGGCTTCGTCGTAATGCCGAGTGCGCGCGCCGTCGTCGTTATCGAGAGCAAAGTTGACGGCTTTGATGCGCCGTTCGTAGCTGCCTTCGTTGTTGATGGCGTGGGATTTGCCCACCGAGTAGGACGATGACGACTGCAGTTCCTGCTCCAGCGGATTCAGGAAGGTGCCGAAAATATCCACCATGAAACCGTCCGCGGTCGAGATGATGTCGCGGATGTCGCTGTTCACAATCGTGTCAAACACCAGTGGCCGGTTCTGGTCGGTTTCGGAGGCTTTGTTGATGCGCTTGACCATGTCTCTGGCCTTGTCCGCATCGTCGATGTAGGGCACGGTCACGCGCTCGAAGTCGATTTTTTCGAATTGCGCCAGAAGGCTGTTGCCGAGGGCTTCGGCGGTCAGGCCGGTACCGTCTGAGATAAAGAAAGCGGTTCGTTTCATGGTGGTTTGTTCAGCTCCGGATTCGACGGGTTCCCTAGGTAATTGCCACAGGTTACAGTATCATACACGCCAAGTTCGAGACTGCGCAGCGCAGATTGCTCTATTGAATCAAGGGAGACGTGCTTTGGAAGATTACATTATCTGGTTTGACCACCTGGGAATGTCCGATGTTGACCGGGTTGGGGGAAAAAACGCCTCTCTCGGTGAAATGATCAGTAATCTCGCCAATGCAGGTGTTACCGTTCCCGGTGGCTTTGCCACCACCGCCCACGCCTACCGGGAGTTCCTCGCCACCGACGGTCTGAAAGACAAGATTGATCAGGCGCTGGAAAAGCTGGACGTGAACGATGTCAACGAGTTGGCCAAAGTGGGCGCCCGTATCCGTCAGTGGGTGATCGACACGCCATTCCCGGACGTGCTGGAAAAAGCACTGGAAGAAGCCTACGCCAAGCTTCGCGAAGGCAACGAGCACATGGCCGTGGCGGTGCGCTCGTCAGCAACAGCCGAGGATCTGCCGGATGCGTCCTTCGCCGGTCAGCAGGAGACGTTCCTGAATGTGGTCGGCCTCGAACAGGTGCGCACGTCCGTCAAGGAAGTGTTCGCTTCCCTGTTCAACGACCGCGCCATTTCCTACCGTGTGCACCACGGGTTTGACCATAAACTGGTGGCGCTGTCGGCGGGTATCCAGAAGATGGTGCGCAGCGAGACCGCAGCCAGCGGGGTAATGTTTACCCTGGATACCGAATCCGGCTTCCGCGATGTGGTGTTCGTGACCGGCTCCTATGGCCTCGGCGAAACGGTGGTTCAGGGGGCCGTTAACCCCGACGAGTTTTATGTTCACAAGCCCACTCTGGAAGCGGGCCGCCCGGCGGTACTGCGCCGCAATCTGGGCAGCAAGGCCATCAAGATGGTTTACCATTCCAGCCCCGGTGAAGGCCAGTTTGTTGAAACAGTGAAGGTGGAGCAGGAAGACCGCAACCGTTTCTGCATCACCGATGCGGAAGTGGAAGAGCTGGCCAAACAGGCCATGATCATCGAAAAGCATTACCAGCGCCCGATGGACATCGAGTGGGCGAAAGACGGCGACGACGGCCGCATCTACATCGTTCAGGCCCGCCCTGAGACCGTCAAGAGCCGTGCGTCTGCCAATGTCATGGAGCGTTACCTGCTGAATGAAACCGGCAAGGTGCTGGTGGAAGGGCGCAGTATCGGCCACAAGATCGGCAGCGGACCGGTTAAGATTGTCAACAGCATCAACGAGATGGACCGTGTTCAGCCGGGAGATGTGTTGGTTACGGATATGACCGATCCGGACTGGGAGCCGGTTATGAAGCGCGCTTCCGCGATTGTTACGGATCGCGGTGGCCGCACCTGTCACGCCGCCATTATTGCCCGTGAACTGGGCATTCCGGCGGTGGTTGGCTGTGGTGACGCCACCGAGTTGCTGAAAGACGGTCAGGAAGTGACGGTCTCCTGCGCCGAAGGCGACACCGGCATGATCTACGAGGGCGCGCTGGACTTCGAGCTGCGGGAAAACACCGTCGATTCCATGCCGGCCATTCCCTTCAAGATCATGATGAACGTGGGCAACCCCGACCGGGCGTTCGATTTTCAGGCGCTGCCTAATGAGGGCGTTGGTCTGGCCCGTCTGGAGTTCATCATCAACCGCATGATTGGTGTGCACCCGAAGGCGCTGCTGAACTTTGACGGCCTGCCGCGGGACATCAAACAGACGGTCGAGAAGCGCATTTCGGGCTATTCGTCCCCGGTCGATTTCTACGTGGACAAGCTGGTGGAAGGCATTTCCACGCTGGCAGCCGCGTTTGCGCCGAAAAAGGTCATTGTGCGGCTGTCGGACTTCAAGTCCAATGAATACGCCAACCTGATCGGCGGCACCCTGTACGAGCCGGATGAGGAAAACCCGATGCTGGGCTTCCGCGGCGCGTCCCGCTACATTTCGGAAACCTTCCGTGACTGCTTTGAGCTCGAGTGCCGCGCCCTGAAGAAAGTCCGCAACGAGATGGGGCTGACGAACGTTGAAGTGATGGTGCCGTTTGTGCGCACCGTCGGTGAGGCTGAACAGGTGGTCAGTCTGCTGGCGGAAAATGGTCTGAAGCGGGGTGAGAATGGCCTGCGCGTGATCATGATGTGCGAACTGCCCGCCAACGCCATTCTGGCGGACCAGTTCCTGGAGCATTTCGATGGTTTTTCCATCGGCTCCAACGACCTGACCCAGCTCACGCTGGGCCTTGACCGCGACTCCGGTATCATCGCCCATCTGTTTGATGAGCGTAATGACGCCGTCAAGGCGTTATTGTCCAACGCGATTAAGGCGTGTAAGAAAGCCAACAAGTACATCGGTATCTGCGGGCAGGGCCCGTCGGATCATCCGGATCTGGCCAAGTGGCTGATGGACCAGGGCATTGATACGGTGTCCCTGAACCCGGATTCGGTACTGGATACCTGGTTCTTCCTCGCCGACGAGAAGATTGACTGAATTCATTCCCGGAACAGGAGAGCAACAACGTGGCGGATATTATAACCCCGGACCTGTGTGACGAATTTCCGGAAGTGCTGGTGGCAGAGCCGGGCTTCAACAACTACGGCGGCAACAAGGCGTTTGGCGGTGAAATCGTAACCGTGAAGTGCTTTGAGGATAACTCCGTGGTCAAGGAGCAGGTCGGACTCCCCGGTAACGGGCGAGTGATGGTGGTGGATGGCGGAGCGTCAAAGCGCCATGCGCTGCTCGGTGACATGCTGGCTGAAAAGGCCGCGAGCAACGGCTGGGCCGGTCTGATTATCTATGGCTGCGTGCGCGATGTGGATGAAATCGGCAACACCGCGCTGGGTGTGCAGGCACTGGGAACGCATCCCCGCAAGAGTGAGAAGCGGGGGCTGGGTGATCTGAACGTGCCGGTGACGTTTCACGGCGTGACCTTTTACCCGGGGCAGTATGTGTACGCCGACAACAACGGTATCATCGTCTCCGAGAAACCGCTGGTCTGAGCGACAGCGGTGCACACAAAAACGGCGGCCACTGGCCGCCGTTTTTGTGTCAGCGAGTGACTTCGCTGATATTGGTTCCCAGCAGGAAACCTTCGCCTTCGGGCTCGCAACGAACCACCTCGCAGACGGTCTCCAGCGGCGGGAATTGCTCGTTGGTGGCGCGCAGCACCGTCTGTAGTTCCTCGCCAACCGGAACCGGCTGATCCACGTACAATTGCATGCCGGCAGCGCTCAGGTCGCGGCAGGTGCCGACAAAGGTCTGGCCCCTGCTGTCGGTGATTTCAATCTCGGAATTCACCTGCATGCGATGGAAATCGCGCTTCTCCGAATAATCTTTCATAGTTTTACGCCCAGTTATCGGTTTTTCTTGTTGGTTTGAGCATGGGGATGAGCAGGGCAAGAAGCACGCCGCCCAGCACCAGGCCGGCGCCGAGCAGCATGAAATCGGATTCCTTGCTGGCTTCGAGGCGTTCATTCTCGGCGGTGAGGACTTCCAGGTCGTTACGCAGCTTCTGGTTCTCTTCGCGCAGTTCGCCATTGCGCTGCTGAAGATTCAGGGCGTCGGCGGAGACTTCCTTGATGCGGCGCAGCTCCTCCTGCAATTCTTCGGTGCGGCCGGACAGGGACGTTTCCGAGCTGCGAAGCTGGTCACGCTCGGCCGTCACTTCCTGCAGCTGCTCACGGGTTTCGCTCAGCTCATCACGGGCGCTTTCCAGATTGCGAGTGGCCCGCTGTAGCAGATCCCGCGCGATCGGGCTATCGCTGAGGTATTGCGTTGATACCCACCCCTCGTTGCCTTTCGGAGTGCGGACTTTGGTGTAGTTGTCATCGGCGCCGTCGAGAACTTCCAGGGCAGTGCCGCTGGGCACGGCGTTTTCTATGATCCGGAACTGTGAGCCAGGGCCGGAACGGACCGGAAGGTAGAGCTGATCATCAACATAGACGGTTCTCGCCTGGGCAACCGCCACGGAAGAGACGACTATAAGGACACTGAGAATGAGGCGAATGAACGTCACGGGTTATTTTCCTGAGTGTTGTAATAATAGGGAGGTAAGCGTTTAAAAGCGCAATTTTGTCACAGCTTTCCCTGTGTTCAAGCAGCGTATTATTACAATACGCTCATGGATGCACTGGGCTGGCTCACGGCAAAACCACCTTGAACGGCTTCACGGTTACCTTCTGATAGACCCCAGCATCCACATAGGGGTCTGCATCTGCCCAGCTTTGAGCCGCTTCCAGAGAATCAAACTCCGCAATCACCAGACTGCCGGTAAAGCCTGCGTCCCCGGGTTCCGGGGTGTCCAGCGCGGGGTGAGGACCTGCCACCAGTAACCGGCCTTCGGCCTTCAGAGCCTGAAGGCGCTCGAGGTGCGCCGGGCGAGCGGTCTGGCGCAGGGGTAGGCTGTTCTCGACATCCTCGCTGATTATGGCGTAATACATGAATCTCTCCGGCAGGTAGTTTGGTACTGGCAATCTGTTCGCTGGTACACTGCCAGCCCGTATTGCCCATTAGCTTCAGGATTGTGTGTGACTATACCCCAAGCGTCTGATTTCTGCATTGATCTGCATTGCCACAGCACCGCCTCCGACGGCGCATTGCCGCCGCGGGAGCTGGTGCGGCGGGCGGCCGAAAAAGGGGTCACCCACCTTGCGCTCACCGACCATGACACCGTTGAAGGCCTGGCAGAAGCGAGGGATGAGGCGCTAGCCTCCGGTATCCGGCTGATTAACGGAACCGAACTGTCGTGCGTGTGGAAGACCCAGACCATCCACATCGTGGGGCTGGATTTCGACGGTAGCGATGTCGCCTTCGGGGAAGCCCTGGTGCGCCAGCATGAAAACCGCTGGGGGCGGGCCCGAATGATCGTCGATCGGCTGCAGAAAACGGGTGTGAGCGACCTGCTGGAGAAAGCGACGGTTGCTGCGGGAGGCGATGTGCCGGGCAGGCCGCATTTTGCCAGGGTACTGGTGGATGAGGGCAAGGTCAAAGACATTGCTCAGGCGTTCAAGCGTTATCTGGGTGCGGGCAAGCCGGGCGACGTCAAGGCTTTCTGGCCGGAGCTCTCTGAAGTGGTCGGGTGGATTACCGAGGCCGGAGGCATCGCAGTGCTGGCCCATCCGCGAAAATACCGGATGACCGCCACCAAATTGCGTAACCTCGTTCACGATTTTATGCGGGCCGGAGGGCGCTCAATCGAAGTGTCTACGTCCGGTCAGTCCAGTGGTGACCTGGGCTTTCTGGCCGAGCTGTGCCGCAAGCAGGGATTGCTGGCCTCCCAGGGCAGTGACTTTCATTTTCCTGGCGCGCCCTGGTGCGAGCTGGGCAACATTATGAAAATGCCAGACGGGCTGGAGCCGGTCTGGCATCATTTCAGGGAACCTGTGGGGATCGCGTCGCCGGCTCAGTCCGGCGCGTGATACAGCAGGTAGAGGTCGGTCAGTGAATCGGGAATAGCATCCGCCATCTGCCTGGACAGTTTGTCGCTGTTCCGGACTTTCTGGAAGTCTTCGTCATCAAACAGACCCGACAGGGTCAGCATCGGTACCAGCAGATCGGCCGTTTCGTCTTCGCCGCCGGCCTGCAGCCACTGGTCCTCACTCTCCAGAAAAGTGTCCACGAATCCGGCACACCAGTTCTCCAGCGCGTTCATCGGGTCGCCATCTTCCGGCTCAGGGAGCTCCAGGGGCTGGCCCATGTCCAGGGCGTGAGCCATGGCGCGGGTCAGTTGCGTAACGCAGTGACTGAAAATCTCTGGCACCTGGCCGCCGGGAAGCTGGTCGCTTCCGGTGGCCAGACGAAAGATGTCCTCTGCGGTCAGTTCAACCGGTCCGACAACACTGGCACATACCACGCCGTGGAGGCCGAAAAAGTCCAGGGCTTCATCACCCCAGGGCTCCGCGAACAGGATGTCTTCCAGTGCTTCGATGTCCGAATTGGATAGCATGCCTTAGTTACTCCCGGCCTTTTTGGCCTCTTCCGCCGCTCGCTGACGCTTGCGAACTTCCCGCGGATCATTGTAGGCGCGTCCGGGCGTTACCGGTACCTCCGGTGCCTTTTCAGCGCTTGATGGTTCGGCTGCTGTTTCCGGTTGCTTCTTCTCCGGTTCAGCCTGCTTAGCAGGTTCTGCGGGCTTTTCAGTCGGCTTTTGTGCAGGCTCTGCCTCGGCCTTTGCCTCGGGCTCTGACTTCGCCGGTTGAGGCGCTGCTTTTTCTGCCTTGGGTGCCGGCTTGTCAGCCTTCGGGGCAGCCTGCTCGGGGCTTGGCTCGGGCTGTTTCGCCGGGGCTTCTGCCTTCGGCTCTGCTTTGGTTTCTGTCGCAGGCGTTGCCGGTTTTTCGCTATCGGTTTTTGGCGCTTGCGGTTTGGGCTCTGCCTTGGCCGGTTCTTTGGCCTCGTCCTTGGGCTTTTCTGCAGCTTTGGGTGCCTTTTCGGCCGGCTTTTTGGCAGGCCCGGATTTCTCAGGCGCCGGTTGCTCGGCTTCTTTTGTCACGGGCTTGCTGTCGGGCCTGGGCGTTTCTGCAGGCTTGTCAGCGGCCTTGCTGTCAGCCTTGGCGGGAGAGCCGCTCGAAGGTGCTGATGCCGGCGCTGCTGTGGCGGTCTCGCCAGCCTCCGACTGCTTGGCTTGCTGCTTCTGATCCGGCTTTTTCTCGGGCTTGGCCTGCGCAGGATCTTCTGCTCGCGGCGACTTATCAGCTGGCTTGTCCTCGGATTTATGGGTCGGCGCGGCCTTGTTCTCTGCCGGCTTTTCGGCGGCCTTCTCAGCGGCCTTTGGTCGGGCGTCGGCTTTTACTTCCGACCTGGCCGTTTCCGGACGCTCTTCAGGCTGGGTATCCTTCTGATGCCGCTCACTGCGTGACGCCTTGCGGTCGGCCGGAGTGGATGCCGGCGTTTCGGTCGGTGATCCATCACGGTTACGGCTGCGACGAGGCTTGCGACGCTTGTCATCGCCGCCGCTCTTTTCCGTAACGGCCTTGGCGGTGGTGTCTGCCTGCTCGCGGTTGTCTTTTTGATCCTTCAGGTCCTTCTGGTCCTTCGGGTCTTTCTGATCGCGCTGTTCCTTCTGGTCGCGCTGCGGGCGATTGCGGCCCTGGCCGCGACCCTGCCCCTGACCGCCACGACGGTTGTCGCCACCCTTATTGTCACCATCTTTGGCGCCACCACCCTGACGGCCTTGCTGTCCGCCACGGTTCTGGTCGTCGCCCCGATTGCGGTTACGGCTACGGTTGTCATCGGCGCCACGGTTTTGCTGGCCGGACTGGCGGCGATCACCACCACTGCGGTTGCCACTGCGGCCATCGTCCCGTGCTACGCGGGATTTGCGACGATCCTGGCGACCCTGGGTGCGACGATCGTCGCGGCTGGGTTGCGTTTTCTCTTGCTGTTCGGTCCCGGCTTCCGTTTCACCGTTGAAGAAGCAGGCGATTTTACGGCCGAGCTTACGGAACAGGCCTTCTTCCTGTTCGCTCGCGGATTCCGCCACCTTGGCGGGCGCCGGGGCCGGCGGGGCGGGGCGGATGGCCTTCACAGCGGCCTGCTCGCGAGCGGGCGGCTGGGCGTTCGGTGCCTGGAACACGTCCTCTTCCTGCTGAGCGTATTCCTCGGCAACCTGGTAGCTGGACACATGCTCTGCGCCGCTTTCGTCGTCGCGCATGCGCACGATCTCAAAATGCGGTGTTTCCATGTGCGGCGCGGGGACCACCACGACACTGACTTCCTGACGTGATTCGATATCCGCGAGCTGCTTGCGTTTTTCGTTGAGCAGGAAGGTGGCAACGGCAACCGGTACAATCGCGCGGACCTCGCCGGTCTTCTCTTTCGACGATTCCTCGTAGATCAGACGCATGATGCTGAGTGCAAGGGACTCGATGCCGCGGATGGTGCCCTGGCCTTCGCAGCGTGGACACACTTCACTGCGGGTTTCGCCCAGAGAGGGACGCAGGCGCTGGCGAGACATTTCCAGCAGGCCGAAGCGGGAGATTTTTCCCACCTGGACCCGGGCGCGGTCGATTTCCAGTGCTTCGCGCATCTTCTGTTCGACTTCGCGCTGGTGCTTGGCCGGAGTCATGTCGATAAAGTCGATGACAATCAGGCCGCCCATGTCGCGCAGTCGCAACTGCCGAGCGATTTCTTCCGCCGCTTCCAGGTTGGTCTGCAGCGCGGTTTCTTCGATGTCATGGCCCTTGGTGGCGCGGGAGGAGTTGATGTCGATAGACACCAGCGCCTCGGTGGGGTCAATGACAATAGAGCCGCCGGAAGGCAGCTTCACTTCACGCTGGAAGGCGGTTTCGATCTGGCCTTCGATCTGGTAGCGGCTGAACAGCGGGATTTCATCCTTGTACAGCTTGATCTTGTTCTCGAAGGTCGGCATCACGGCGCGAACGAAGTTCAGTACGTCTTCGTACACCGTGGGGGCGTCAATCAGCACTTCGCCGATGTCCTGGCGGAGGTAATCGCGTACCGCTCGGATGATGACGTTGCTCTCCTGGTGAATCAGGAACGGCGCCTTGCGCTCACCGGCGGCCTGGGTGATCGCTTCCCAGAACTGGACCAGGTAATCGAGGTCCCACTGGAGCTCCTCGGTGGTGCGACCTATGCCAGCGGTGCGAACGATAATACCCATGGACTTGGGTACCTGGACATCGTTCATCGCTTCTTTCAGTTGTGCCCGTTCTTCGCCTTCAATGCGACGGGAAATGCCGCCGGCACGGGCGTTATTGGGCATCAGCACCAGGTAGCGGCCTGCCAGGGAAATGAATGTGGTCAGGGCAGCGCCCTTGTTGCCACGCTCTTCTTTGTCGACCTGAATGATGACTTCCTGGCCCTCGGAGACCACGTCCTTGATATTGATCTTGCCTTCGATCTGCCCCGGGGACTTCTTGAAGTACTCTTTGGAGATTTCCTTCAAAGGCAGAAAGCCGTGCCGATCCGCACCGAAGTCGACAAAGGCGGCTTCAAGGCTGGGCTCTACGCGGGTAATTCGACCCTTGTAGATGTTGGCTTTTTTCTGCTCACGGGAGCTGGATTCGATATCGAGATCAAACAGACGCTGGCCGTCAACGAGGGCGACGCGCAACTCTTCAGGATGAGTCGCATTAATGAGCATTCTTTTCATGGAAAGAAAGGGTTCCTGTCGTTTGGTTTTGACAGAAAACCGGGGGGAGATGCATCTGCGAAGCAGAACGTGCGTGCCGCGGGCTTCTTACTGCTGAAGCAAACCGGCGGCCAGACGGATCAGGCTTTTAAGGGGGATTGTCCCGAAAGCCTGAGACCACCGCCGACGGTCCGTCTGCCAGAGGGCAGGGAGATGTCGTGTAAGGTAAGTGTCTGTTGACGCATGTTATCCGTTTTCAGGTTCACACTGGTGCCTGGGTCTCACGTCGTATTCGTAAGCTGGACGGCCCGGCCCTGCGTGCTGGTAATGATTCTTCGCGATGTCGCCCGACGGTTTTCCGTACGGTTGTTTTCGCTCTCCCGGGATCCGGCCAGTGGCCTTTTCTGGCCTGCCGTGATGGCCGGGGAGCGTTTCAATCGCCGCACCCGCTAATGATTGGGCTTGCGGCGTTCAAACTCTTAAATAGTGTCGGTATACTTCTGCCGCTCCGGCTTCTGACTCAACTGGTCAGGCCGTAGACAAACGGCAAAGCACGCCGGAATATAACAGTATTCGCGCAAGCCTTCAATCCCGTAGTTCCGTCACCGGTAAGGTATTCATGTCGAAAGCTCCCAGAAACAGGCAGCCACAGCGCTCAGCGCCCCGACGCAACAGCGCGGCCCAGGATCAGAAGCCGAGAACCGGAAGCCGGCCGCCGCGGCCGTCAGCGCCTGCAGAAGTCAGTTCCAGCGCTGCGGGGCAGGAGGTTCGCGAGGGGGTGCGGCGCGTCTCGGTGGATGAGGACAACGAAGGTCAGCGGCTGGATAATTTTTTGCTGGCCCAGTTGCGGGGGGTGCCCAAGAGCATCATTTATCGTGTCATTCGCAAGGGCGAAGTCAGGGTTAACAAAGGCAGGGTAAGGCCCGATACCCGCCTCAGAGCCGGTGATGAGGTGCGTATACCGCCGGTTACCCGCAAGGAAAAAGCTCAGCAGGTGGCGCCGGGCTCGCGGGTGCAGGGGGTAATGGAAGGAGCCATTGTGTTCGAGAACGACCAGATGCTGGTGGTGAACAAGCCTGCCGGGATTGCAGTGCACGGTGGCAGTGGCCTGAGCTTCGGGCTGATCGAGGTGTTGCGCTCGGCGCGCCCGGAAGCGCGCTTTTTGGAGCTGGTGCATCGTCTGGACCGTGATACCTCCGGGTTGGTTATGGTTGCCAAGAAGCGTTCGGCCCTGCGGTATCTGCAGGACGAGCTCCGCCACAAGCGGATTCGCAAGCATTACCATGCGCTGGTGGCGGGCGCCTGGAAGGCGGGTGTTAAAAGGGTGGAAGAACCCTTGCTGCGTTACGAGATGCCTAACGGGGAGCGACGGGTGCGGGTTGACGGCGAAGGCAAGGCGTCGCTGACGTTGTTTCGCTGCCTCTCCGTCTTCGACGGTTACAGCCTGGTGGAGGCATCACCCGTGACCGGCAGGACTCATCAGATTCGCGTTCACGCCATGTGGGCGGGTCATCCGATTGCCGGGGATGACAAGTATATGGATGATGGCAGCCTGAAAGCATTTCGCGCCGCGGGTGGGCAGCGGTTGATGCTGCACGCCCGTGCCCTCGAGTTTTCACTGCCGGTGAGTGGGGAGCCGGTGCGGCTGGAAGCACCCTACGATGAGGCGTTTCAGCAGGTTCTGGATAAGCTGGCGTCGCGTCGATCTTCGGACCGGTAGGTGGGTTGCCGCTGCGCCGTCAATCGCTAAAACAGGAATCAGTTTATGGATGTAAAAGTCGTCATTTTTGACTGGGACGGCACGCTGGTGGATTCCGTGGAGCATATCGCGGACAGCCTGCACCAGGCGGCCACCGACCTGGGCTTTCCTGCCCGCGAGCGGGAGGCGTACCGGGATATCATCGGGCTTGGCATGGTGGAGGCGCTGGAGAAGCTGTACCCGGGCATCAGTTGCGAAGAAATGAGCGCGATCCGTGAGGGCTATGGCCGTTATTTTTTTGCCAAGGTGACTACGCCCCAGAATGTTTTCGCGGGAATGGCCGAGGTGGTGACCGATATCCGCTCCGGTGGTCGCAGTTGTTCGGTAGCGACCGGGAAAAGCAGGAAAGGGCTGGAGGGTGCTCTGGTATCGAGCGGGCTTGGTTCGCATTTCGAGATCACCCGCTGCGCCGATGAGACACGCTCCAAACCCCATCCTGCGATGCTTCAGGAGATTCTGTCATTTTACGGGATCGAGCCTGCGGAGGCGGTCATGATCGGTGATACTCGCTACGATCTCGAAATGGCCCAGCGTATCGGCATGCCCTCCATCGGTGTGGAGTGGGGTGTGCACAAGCGGGATGTTCTGGGGCATTATGCGCCCCATGCCATCGTGGATTCGGTTCAGGATCTGCGGGATGTGTTGGGCTTGTGATGCCCGTCCGTTGTCTAAAGGAAGCAGCCTATGAGTGACTGGAATTCGGATAACAAGCCGGAGTGGGGGGATCCCCCCGCGCAAACGCCCGCGTCCGGGGGCAAGGGCAAGCCCAATTTGCCGCCAGAGACGGGCCGCGACTGGAAGTTGATTGAAAAGCTGGTGTTGTCGCTGCAGTCGGAGCAGCGCAAGAGTCGTCGCTGGGGTATCTTCTTCAAGTTTCTGACCTTTGGTTATCTGTTCCTGCTGCTGTTTCTGTTCCGATTCCCGTTGGGTGACAGTCTCGACGCCACCACCGGCAAACACACGGCGCTGGTTGAAATTGATGGCGTGATTGCGGCCGACGAGCTGGCGAGCGCAGACAACATTGTCGGTTCCCTGAGGGAGGCGTTTGAAGCCGATAATTCGGTAGCGGTGGTTTTGCGCATCAACAGCGGTGGCGGCAGCCCGGTGCAATCCGGCTACGTGTACGATGAAATCGAACGGTTGCGGGGCGAATACCCGGACAAAAAGGTCTATGCCGTGATCTCGGATGTGGGCGCGTCCGGTGCGTATTACATTGCCGCTGCGGCGGATGAGATCTACGCCGACAAGGCCAGCCTGGTCGGTTCCATCGGCGTTGTGGCGGGAGGCTTCGGGTTTACCGGGGCGATGGAGAAGATCGGGGTGGAGCGTCGGCTCTATACCTCTGGCGAGAACAAGGCGTTCCTTGATCCGTTCTCACCGGAAGACGGTGACGAGGTGGCGTTCTGGCAAGATGTGCTGGAGACAACTCATCAGCAGTTCATCGAAAAGGTGCGGGAAGGCCGCGGTGACCGGCTGGCCAACGATGAGCGGCTGTTCTCGGGGCTGGTGTGGAGTGGCGAGCAGGCTCTGGAACTGGGTCTGGTGGATGGTCTTGGCAGTGCGTCCCATGTCGCGCGTCAGGTGGTCGGGCAGGAAGAGCTGGTGGACTACAGTCGCCGCAAGTCGCCCTTCCAGGACATTGTTGACCAGTTCGGCGTGTCGGTCGGCAGCGGGCTGGCCAACCGCATGATGGAGGCCCGCTTCGAGCTGCGGTAGTGGTCAGGGCTGCCGCAACGGGTTCAGCCCCCAGTTGTGGAGCATGTCGACCAGCGCGATCAGTGGCAGCCCGATCAGGCTGTTCGGGTCCCGCCCGTGGAGGGATTCGAACAGTGCAATGCCGAGCCCCTCCATTTTGAAGCTGCCGGCGCAGTCGTAGGGCTGCTCCCGCTTCAGGTAATGTTCGATGTCTTCGGTAGTGAGGGTTCTGAAGTGAACCTCGAACGGCTCGCAGTGGGACTGTACAGCACCGGTATCGGAATCCATCAGGGCCAGGCCGGTGAGGAACGAGACGTGCTGGCCGCTGCTGCGGACGAGTTGTTGAACGGCCTGCTCATGGCTGCCGGGTTTGTTGAGGATGGTGCCGTCCGGCAGGCAGGCCACCTGGTCGGAGCCGATGATCCAGTGACCAGGGTAGTCGGCGGCAAGGACTCGGGCTTTCTCCCGCGCCAGCCGTGTGGCGAGATGGTGTGCGGATTCGCCCGCTTCGGCGGATTCATCAATGTCCGGACTTGCGGTGGTGAAGGGCAGGGCAAGGCGCTGAAGGAGCGATCGTCGGTACGGGGACGATGAGGCCAGAAGCAGTGGTCGGGGAGTCATGAAAGTGCCTGTTGATTCACGGTGTTGCCAGAATTTGTCGTAGAATACCCCTATTCATACCGGAACCGCGGCGCAAAAGGCAATGAAGTCTTTGACAGCGACCGGTCCGCCCCCTAAAATTGCGCGCCTATGTCAAAAGCGTCAAACGCCGAGTTGCCCAGATCTGTCGATCCTTACCGGTTGGCGGAACAGAACACCGTGCTGGAGGGAGATATCCCTCTGAGCGGTTTACCTCGTTTCCGTGAAGCGATTCAGGGGTTCGATGAGGGCGCGGTGTGTCGGGTCAGGCTGTCGTTCACAATGGACAGCCAGCGCCGTCGCATTGTGACGGGCGAGTTGCAGGCTCCGGTCGATCTGGAGTGCCAGCGCTGTATGAATGCCATGCGCGAGACGCTGGATTCCGGGTTTACCCTCGGGCTGGTGACCAGCGATGAGCAGGCGCAACAGTTGCCGAAAGAACTGGAGCCGTTCCTGACGGACGATTTCAGCGCGGATCTCTGGTCCATGTGCGAAGACGAGTTGCTTCTGGTGCTGCCACCGTTCCCGCTTCATGAAAGGAGCGAGTGTCCGGCGCGGGAAGATCTTGAGGCGTACGAGCCTGATCCCGAGCCGGCGAAGCCAGAAACGCCATCAGAAGAGAATCCGTTCAGTGTGCTGGCGGGTCTCAAGACGAAGAAGCATTAACCGGGCGCGGTGTCCTGCGGGAGGCCAGCGCGATTTTAATGAACACACGTTACTGTTTTAGTTTACGTTAACAGGTCAGGAGCATAATCATGGCTGTACAGCAAAACCGAAAGACCCGCTCAAAGCGTGGCATGCGCCGTTCACACGACGCCCTGAGCGCAGCAACTCTGTCCACCGACAGCACCACTGGCGAAGTTCATCGTCGTCATCACGTGTCTCCGGACGGTTTTTACCGTGGCAAGCAGGTAATTGAGGCGCGCGACGAGTAAATCGTTGCAGTCAGGCCGCAGTCCAGTGCAAGACGCAAAACCGGTAACGTCTGTTACCGTCGCGATTGACGCCATGAGCGGTGATCGCGGAGCAGCAGTTGTTGTCTCAGCGGCACTGGATGCGGTGCGTGAAAACGAAGCCTTGAGTCTCATTCTGGTCGGTATCCGGAGCGAGCTCGAGGCTTTGTTGCATCCGGGCCACTCGAGAATCCGCATTGTTGAGGCGGCTGATGTGGTGCGGATGAACGAGCGTCCCTCCCATGCGCTCAGGCACAAGCGCAACTCCTCGATGGCGGTAGCGCTTGGGCTGGTGCGGGATGGCGAGGCCCAAGGCTGTGTCAGTGCCGGGAATACCGGGGCGCTGATGGCCTTTGGCCGCTCTATTATCCGTATGTATCCGGGTATCGAGCGCCCCGCTATTTCGAAACTGATTCCTTCCCTGCGAGGTCGCTGTCACGTCCTCGACCTCGGGGCGAATGTCGATTCTACCGCCGAGAACCTGTACCAGTTCGCCTTGATGGGCTCTCTGATGGCCTCCGCCATTTGTGCTCAGCCAGAACCCCGTGTGGCATTGCTGAACGTCGGTGAGGAAGAGATCAAAGGCAATGAACAGGTGCGGCTGGCCTCGCACATGCTGGCCCAGTGCGACACCATCAATTACATCGGCTATGTGGAGGGCAGTGACCTGTTCCGGGACGTGGCAGATGTGGTGGTCTGTGACGGCTTTGTGGGTAACATTGCCCTCAAGACCGGTGAAGGTGTTGCCGGTTTGCTTATTGAGCTCATGGAGCAGGCGTTTACCCGCACGCTGTATGGTCGGTTCGTCGGGCTTCTGGCGCGTCCCATCATCGGGCGATTACTGCAGCTGATGGACCCCTCCCGGCACAACGGCGCCAGCTTGCTCGGTTTGCAGGGCGTGGTGATCAAGAGCCACGGCAACGCCAACGAGCGTGCGATGCTGGCGGCTATTCGTCAGGCGGTGCGGGAAGTGGAACTGGATGTGCCGCAGCGAATCAATGAACGCCTCGACGATCTGATGATCTGACCCCGTCTGATACTAAAGTCTGCCCCTTCTGATCGGTACATTGGCCGGATATTGGCTTAACTTGTACTATTGGCTAATCTCCCGCAACCCCCCAAGGACGATAAGATTCCGCTTATGAAATCAGCCTTTATTTTTCCCGGACAAGGGTCGCAGTCGGTTGGCATGCTGGCGACAGCAGCCGAGCACTGGCCCATTATCGAACAGACCTTCGCGGAAGCGTCTCAACTTCTTGGTTATGACCTATGGCAGCTGTGCCAGAAGGGGCCAGCCGAGGAACTGAATCAGACCACGGTTACTCAGCCGGCACTGCTGGCGGCGAGCGTTGCCCTTTGGCGTCAGTGGTTCGTAGCCGGTGGCAGCACGCCGGATTTCGTGGCGGGCCACAGCCTCGGTGAATACAGCGCGCTCGTGGCCGCCGAAAGCCTGAACTTTTTTGACGCCATCAAACTGGTTCGGTTGCGCGGTGAGCTGATGCAGAACGCGGTGCCTGCCGGCGAGGGCAGAATGGCCGCCATCCTGGGTCTTGAAGATGCGGACGTGGTGGCGGCGTGCGAGGAAGCCGCCAACGGAGACGTGGTGTCGGCAGTCAATTTCAACGCCCCGGGGCAGGTGGTGATTGCCGGCGCGGCGGCGGCCGTGGAGCGTGCCATCGAGGCCTGTAAAGCCAGGGGCGCCCGCAAGGCGATGCCACTACCGGTCAGCGTGCCTTCTCATTGTGCGTTGATGAAAGGCGCGGCCGAAGAACTGGCTGCGGCGCTGGAAGACGTCCGTTTTAATGATGCTGTCATCCCGGTTATACAGAATGTTAACGCATCGGCCGAGACGGATTCCGGTACACTCAAGGCCAATCTGGTCAAGCAGTTACATTCACCGGTTCTGTGGACCGATTCGGTGCGCACGCTCGTCGGCGAGGATGTGCAATGCGCCGTGGAGTGTGGTTCCGGTAAGGTGCTCGCGGGACTGATCAAGCGTATCGACCGCAATCTGGCGGTCTATGGAATCGAAGATCCGGATGCACTCGCCAAGGCGATAGACGCATTCGGACAGTCGTAAACAATTAGGGAGCGCGACATGTCTCTTGAAGGCAAAACCGCACTGGTTACCGGTGCAACCCGTGGTATTGGCAAAGCCATCGCGCGGGCGCTGGCCGAGCAGGGTGCGGAAGTGGTGGGTACCGCCACCAGCCGCGAAGGCGCCGAATCCATCACGGCTTCGCTCAAGGAAGCCGGGCTGAACGGTTACGGTATTGTCATGAACGTCACCGAACCTGACAGTATCGAGGCCGGTCTGCAGGAAATGACCGAGAAGTCCGGTGCGCCGTTGATTCTCGTCAACAACGCCGGCATTACCCGTGATAACCTCCTGATGCGGTTGAAAGACGACGACTGGACATCGGTCCTGGAGACCAATCTTTCCAGCGTTTACCGCACCAGCAAGGCGGTGTTGCGTGGCATGGCCAAGGCCCGCTGGGGCAGGATCATCAACATCAGTTCCGTGGTTGCCGGTATGGGCAACCCCGGGCAGGGCAACTATTGTGCTGCAAAAGCCGGCGTGGAAGGTTTCACCCGGAGCCTGGCCAAAGAGATGTCGAATCGTGGTATCACCGCCAACTGCGTGGCGCCCGGATTTATCGACACCGATATGACGCGAAAACTGGACGACAAGCAGCGTGAGGCTATGCTGGAAGTCATACCCGCGGGTCGTCTGGGAGCACCGGAGGAGGTCGCCGCTGTGGTGGCGTTTCTGGCGTCGGAACCGGCCGCTTATGTGACGGGTGAAACCATTCACGTAAACGGTGGCATGTACATGGGATAAGCCCGTGCTTCGGGCTTGTGCGCAACTCCTTGTCGCACAACATGTTTGACAGAATCCCTGCTTGTTTGCAGGTAGGGTTTAAACTAAACTGGCAACACTTAGGTTGCTTGGTTGACACAAAAGTGAGGACATTATGAGTACAGTTGAAGAGCGCGTGAAGAAGATCGTTTGTGAACAGTTGGGCGTTAAAGAGTCCGAAGTTCAGAACTCATCTTCTTTTGTAGAGGATCTTGGCGCTGACTCACTGGACACCGTTGAGCTGGTAATGGCACTGGAAGAGGAATTCGAAACCGAAATTCCTGATGAAGAAGCCGAAAAGCTGGCCAGTGTTCAGGACGCGATCGACTACATCGTCGCGCACACCTGATACTCTGCACGTAGTCTAAGCTAGGCCAAAAGCCGTCCTTGTGGAAACCCTGAGGACGGCTTTTTTATTGGCTGAATTGTCGGTTCATTGGATTTTCGGTAGCAAACGGTTCACACCAGGTGAAAGGGGTTATGACAAAACGACGTGTTGTGATAACGGGCATGGGCATGCTGTCGCCACTGGGTAACAGTGTCGAGTCCTCGTGGGAAGGAATCCGGGCGGGACGAAGTGGCATAGGGATGATTGACCGCTTCGATGCTTCCGGCTACAACACCCGGATTGGCGGCGCCATCAAGGGTCTCGATATCGAGCCCTGGCTTTCTGCAAAGGAGGCGCGAAAACTGGATGCCTTCATTCATTACGGGCTGATTGCCGCCCAGCAGGCGGTCGAGGCCAGCGGGCTGGACCAGTTTCAGGAACTCGATAGTGAGCGTGTGGGCGTGGCCATCGGTTCCGGTATCGGCGGCCTCGAGTTTATTGAGAAAAGCGTACTGGCGATGGATAAGTCGGGCCCGCGCAAGGTATCACCGTTCTTTGTGCCGGCATCGGTTATCAACATGATTTCCGGCAACGTGGCCATCCGTTTCGGGTACCGCGGCCCGAACATCGCCATTACCACGGCCTGTACCACGGGCACACATAACATCGGCTATGCCGCCCGCACCATTGCCTACGGGGATGCCGACGTGATGCTCGCCGGCGGGTCGGAAATGGCGACCACCCGCACGGGTATTGCCGCGTTCTCGGCGGCCAGGGCGCTGTCTACCCGTAATGATGAGCCGGAGAAGGCCAGCCGGCCGTGGGACAGGGAACGCGATGGCTTTGTGCTCAGTGACGGTGCTGGCGTCATGGTGCTGGAAGATCTTGAGCACGCCCGCGGTCGTGGAGCGACCATCTACGGCGAGGTCATCGGCTTCGGTATGAGTGACGATGCGCACCACATCACCGCCCCCCCGGAATCCGGAGAAGGGGCCGCCCGCTCCATGAAGAATGCGATCCGTGATGCCGGAGTACATCCCGGAGATATCCGTTACATCAATGCCCATGGTACCTCGACGCTGGTGGGTGATGTGGCGGAAGTGGCTGCCGTGAAACAGGTATTCGCGGAACACGCCCACAAGCTCGCCATGAGCAGCACCAAGTCCATGACCGGTCACCTTCTGGGCGCGGCCGGTGCGGTGGAAGCGATCTTCTCGGTGCTGGCCATTCACGACGGGATACTGCCGCCGACTATCAATCTGGATAATCCGGATGAAGGCTGTGACCTGGACTTCGTCGCCAATACTGCCCGGGAGGCGGATGTGCGAATCGCACTGTCGAACTCCTTCGGTTTTGGCGGTACCAACGGTACCCTGATTTTTCAGCGCTACGAAGGCTGAGTGGCGGCGATGAACACGATCTGGGCAGACGACGCCAGTGTTCCGCCGGGGGATCGCGGACTCGCCTACGGTGACGGCGTGTTTGAAACTATCCGCATGCAGGGCACAGGTGGGGTCCTGCTGGAGCGTCACGTGGCCAGAATGGTCGCTGGCGCGGCGGTGCTTGGAATCCCTTGTTCCGAGGGCCGGTTGCGGGAGGTGATTCGCCTCGCCGTGGCGAGGTACGCCGGGGCCGCCGGCTCAGGCGGATGGGTTCTCAAGCTGGTGCTGACCCGCGGTGTTGGCGGCCGCGGTTACCGCCCGACCGGCGCCACCGCCTCCAATCTGATCGTTTCGTCGGCACGGTTGCCGCCGGAGCCCTGTACAGCTGGTGTGGTGGCCGCAACGTCCGACGTGCCACTGACCGTCAATCCGCGCCTTGCCGGCATCAAAACCCTTAACCGTCTTGAGCAGGTGATGGCCAGCCGTGAGCTGACCGACGAGCTTTACGAAGTCATCATGGCCAACCAGTCTGGCGAACTGGTGGAGGGTACCCGCACCAATCTGTTGGCCAAAGTCAGGGGGCGGTGGCTGACTCCACCCGTTTCGCAACTGGCTGTGGCAGGGGTCATGCGGGATTACGTTGTTCGTCATCTTGAACAAGAGGGTGAGCGGATTGAGTTGTCCGCGATCTCACCTGCCGCTCTGGCCGCCGATGGCAGCGCCGCACTGTATCTGATGAACAGTCTCATGGGCGTGGTGCCGGTGCGCAGAATGGATGGCCGGGATTTGCCAGCCGACAGGACTCTTGCGACAATCTTCAACCCTCTCGACTTAGTGGAATCACAGGTTTGATCCGGAAGTTACTGATAGCCGTTGTATGTTTGGCCGTGCTGGTGGGTTCAGGCGGGGCGCTCTGGGTATGGCAGGGGCTCAAGACCCTGGAGACGCCGGTTGCCCTGCAGGAGCCGGTTCTGTTTGACGTGCCTCAGGGCACCAGCTTTGGTCAGGTGGCCCGCGAACTGGAAGCTGCAGGCTTTGTTGAGGATGCCCTCTGGCTGCGTATTCATGGCCGCTTAAATCCTGAGGATGTGCGGGTCAAGGCCGGCGAGTATGAGTTCTTGTCCGGAATGAGTGCGCGGGACATGCTGGCCAAAATGGTGGCCGGGGACACCAAGCACTGGTCGATCCAGTTCATTGAAGGCTGGACTTTCCGCGACATGCGGCAGGCACTGGCAAACAGCGAGCGGCTAACGCGGGAAACCACGGATTGGACCGATGAAGAGGTCATGGCTGCGGTCGGGGCCGAGGGCGAGCACCCCGAAGGGCGTTTTTTCCCGGACACCTATTCCTTCAGCCGCAACGAGACGGACCTGAGCCTTTTACGTCGATCGTTCCAGCGCATGGAGAATGTGCTGGCCGCGGAGTGGGAAAACCGTGTGGAAGGCCTGCCGTACGACACCCCATACGAAGCCCTGATCATGGCTTCGATTGTTGAGCGCGAAACCGGTGCGCCCCATGAGCGCGGCGAAGTGGCCGGCGTGTTTGTACGTCGTCTCCAGAAGGGCATGCGCCTGCAGACCGATCCCACCGTCATCTATGGTATGGGAGATAGTTATATTGGCCGCATTACCCGCAAGGATTTGCAGCGCCACACCCCCTACAATACCTACCGCATTGATGGTTTGCCGCCCACGCCCATTGCCTTGCCGGGAAAGGACTCGATTCACGCTGCACTGAATCCGCAGGAGGGCGATAGTCTCTATTTTGTGGCCCGCGGAGACGGCACCCACAAATTCTCACGCACGCTCAGTGAGCATCAACAGGCCGTTCGCGAGTTCCAGCTGAATCGTCGTTCCGACTATCGGTCGTCGCCTGCTCCGGTGGTCAATGAGGATAACCCATGACGCGCCGTGGCCTGTTCATTACTTTCGAAGGCACGGAAGGGGTGGGTAAGTCTACTCAGCTGAAGACCGCCGCGCACACGCTTGAGACCCTCGGCGTTGAATGTGTGGTCACCCGTGAGCCGGGGGGAACACCCATGGCGGAAGCCATCCGGGAGTTGCTGCTGACGCCCCGGGATGAACCCGTTAATGAAACCACCGAGCTGCTGCTGATGTTTGCCGCCCGAGCCCAGCATCTGCATACCCGTATCCTCCCGGAGCTGGCCGCCGGGCGTTGGGTGTTGTGCGATCGCTTTACCGATGCCACGTTTGCCTACCAGGGTGGTGGGCGGGGTGTGCCGGAAGAACGCATAGCCCAACTTGAAAACCTCGTGCAGGGAGAGCTACGTCCTGACCAGGTGATTGTGCTGGACGCCCCGGTCGAGACGGGCATGACACGGGCTCGCCATCGCGGCGAGCTGGACCGGTTTGAACAGGAAGCCGTGGCGTTCTTTGAGCGCATCCGGACTACCTACCTCCGTCGCGCCAGCGCCGACCCTGCCCGCTACCAGATTATTGACGCCGCCAGAGGGCTCGATGCAGTAACGGCTGATGTTGCTGAACGCATTAGGCACCTGGTCTCCACCGCGGCCTGAGTGAGCGCCTGATCGCAAGATCAGGATGTTCCGTGCCATTTCGTGCAAGTTTTCCTCTTGTCTGCTTTAATTAGTGGAAATTGCAGTCATAACTCCGGAAACCGGGTATGTTGAACGCACGCTTGCTGAAGCTCCCCACGGCATCACACCAACACCGCCATGAACACCATCAGATTGTGGTCGGAGTTCGCGGAGAGGCGGAATTGAGTGTCGACGGAAACGGCGCTCATCTCGACACGTGGAAGGCGTTTGTGGTGCCCACAGACGCAAAACACGATTACCGTGGTGATGACCGGAATTACGTCCTGGTGATCAACCTCGATCCCCTCGCTCCCGCCGTTAACACGCCAGCACACGCCGACTACGAGAGAATGATGCGGGTGTTCGAGAAACCCCGCACCCTGCAGATGGATACCCGTTTGCAGGGTCTGGTTCAGTTCACAGCCGGCGAATTTGATCGCGCGCCGGACCACAAGACCCTTCAGCAGCACCTGGCGGCGAGTATTCTCTACAGTATGGCAGACCGGATCAGCGACCGGCAGTCCCAGGGACTGAACCGCAATGCGGTGAGCCCTGAAGCAATCCGCAGCTACATTCTGACGAATCTGCATCGCAAGATCAGTGTCGAGGATCTGGCCGGCGAAGCCTGCCTGAGTGTTAGCCGGTTTCACGCCGTCTTCCGGGAGGTGGCCGGCATCACACCGCACCAGTTCCTGCTGCAGACTCGACTCGATAAGGCTACGGATCTGCTGACGTCGACCTCTCTATCTGTCTCCGAGATCAGTTACCGTACCGGCTTCTCTTCCCATAGCGCACTGACCAATGCCTTGCGAAAGTACAGGGGAACGACGCCTTCCAGATTGCAGTTTTGTAAGGACGTGGCCTGATTTTATCCGTATTACCGGTAGTCCCGTAGGATTGTGCAAGAGAATCGTAGGATTTTGTAAGCCGGGCATCCGTAGTAATACTAAGTTATAGCGCTTGGGGAACTGCCTCGATGGAGGTTCATCGGGAGCGGTCGCAGACAGGAAATCAACAAGAACAACGTACAGCTTGCCGGCATTCTGCCCGTACTGTGCTTTGCGAGCGGATCTGATCCGACTCATTAAACCGGAGGAGCCCTATGGCTATTGGTGTTTGGATAAGTCTATTTGCATATTTTGCGCTCATGATTGCCATTGGCATTTATGCAATGCGCAGATCTACGTCCTCATCGGAAGATTACATGCTGGGTGGGCGAGCTCTCAGTCCTAAAGTGGCGGCGTTATCGGCCGGTGCTTCGGATATGAGTGGCTGGTTGCTTCTGGGGCTGCCGGGGGCGCTGTTTGTATCGGGTCTGGCCGATGCCTGGATTGGTATTGGTCTGTTTGTGGGTGCGTTCGTTAACTGGACTCTGGTTGCGCCCCGACTTCGGGAACAAACGGTGCATTATGGCAATGCCATTACGATTCCCTCCTTCCTGGCAAACCGGTTTCCGACCCGGGCCATGTCCCTGAGAACGGTGTCGGCCATCGTCATTGTTATCTTCTTTGCGGTTTATACCGCCTCCGGTCTGGTTGCCGGTGGCAAACTGTTTGAAAGCGCCTTTGCGGGAATCTTCAACTTCGGCGGCCTTAGCGACTACGCCGTGGGTATCGTGATTACATTGGGCGTCGTACTGGCGTATACCGTTGTGGGTGGTTTCCTCGCGGTGAGCATGACGGACTTCGTGCAGGGCTGCATCATGATGCTTGCTCTGGTTATCATGCCTGCGGTCGTTCTCTTCGGCGAAGGTGGCGGTGGTTTCGCGCAAGCGTCACAGACGCTGAATGAAGTCGATCCCACGCTGCTCTCGTGGACGGAAGGACTGACCATCATAGGCTGGCTGTCTGCGGTCACCTGGGGCCTGGGTTATTTCGGTCAGCCTCATATCATCGTCCGTTTCATGGCGATCCGTACCCTGAAAGACGTACCCATTGCCCGTAACATTGGTATGGGCTGGATGGGTATTTCCCTCATTGGTGCGATCTCCCTGGGCGTCTTCGGGCGGGCTTATGCGATCCGAAACGGTATGGATGTCGAGGATCCGGAAACGATCTTCATCATCCTCTCAGACATGCTGTTCCATCCGCTGATTACCGGCTTCCTCTATGCTGCGCTGCTGGCTGCGGTGATGAGTACCATCTCCAGTCAGCTTCTGGTGTCCTCGTCGTCACTGACAGAAGACTTTTATCGCCTCTTCCTGCACAAAGAAGCGAGTGACCGTGAGTGCGTGAATGTGGGCCGGGTTTGTGTGGTGCTGGTTGGCCTGGTTGCGGCGGTTATTGCCTCTGACCCGGACTCTCAGGTACTGGCTCTGGTCAGTAACGCCTGGGCAGGCTTTGGCGCGGCCTTTGGCCCGCTGATTATCCTGTCACTGATGTGGTCGCGCACGAACGGCGCGGGCGCCATCGCCGGCATGGTTGCGGGTGCCGCCACTGTGATCGTCTGGATTTCACTGGGCTGGAACGCCGAGTTCATGGGTGGCCCGGGTGTGTACGAGATTATTCCGGGCTTCCTCATTGCGTTCATTGCCATTATCGCAGTGAGCCTGGCGACCGCGGATGCCGGGGAATATCAGCATATCCATCGGTAACGACCACCGGGAGCATTGCTTCCGGTAAAGAAAAGGGGCCCTTCGGGGCCCCTTTTCTGTTCGCCGCATAAAAAACGCCAGCCCGAAGGCTGGCGTTTTTACGGAACTGAACCTTGGAATTAATGCTTTAGCCCTGCCGCATATTGCGGCAAGGGTGAAACATTTCTCAATCTGTTAATTGATGCCATTTGCGGCATCGAGTAACGGATTGCCGCTGGACGATTTTCGTGAGCTTGTCTTGTAGGCTTTGACAAGTTTGCCGGACGTATCAAAGCGAACCACTGTCGTTTCGTTGATATTCTGGCCGAAGTGGGGAATTTCCGAATAGGGGTACGACCATATCTCACCACTTTTTGAGTCTTCAATTTCGGGGGGGGTAGCCAATGATGTGTTCCACCTTCGAGGCATCCATTCCCTCGGTTAATTGGGCCATCTGCTCTTCCGTAACCTGAACACCGTTTCTGTAGGGCTGCATAAAGCCACCCTCGACAGATCCCACGCCGTCTGCAACGTCCTGTAGTGCCCCTCCGACGTTATTAACGGCATTGGATGGAGAATCCAGTCTGTTGTTCTCCATTCGTTGCGCACCCTGAGAGGGCTACAGCCAGAACGGCGATCGCGGTACCAGACTTGATACTGGAGATTAAATTCATTTACTACCTCTTTCTTGATGTTCGAACGATTCTGACGTTCGGTTGGAAACCAGGTAAAGAGCCTGAGTTAATAAAATGATCTGGTGTGGTAAGCCCTAACCCTGATCTGATCCCATTACGTTTGCATCGAATTGGTTGAGCCATAGATTGTTTCTTGAAAACCATTCGTAAATCCCAGTCGATTTCTCCAGCGTTTCGCCAACCGGATGCATCGCTGGTTGGGCGTGAAGAACCCAGGTCAGAGCAAAGCGCGTGGCCTGGCTCCCGGATTGGGCGGTTTTCTCAAGGAAATAGTGAACAGTGGAACCTTCCTCGGTGTAGTCAGAGTTCCATGCAAATAATGGCAATGTGAATACCAGGGTCGTAATGACCGCGCTTTTTCCCATTTTTGTTATCAATGATATTTTTCGACTTTCTTCAGCTTGGGCGCGTTGCTTTGGCATTCTTTGAACCACGACGCTTAAATATTTTCCCGGCAGTTTTACAAGGGTGAGGATAACCAGTAGCAGGCTGAGTCCCATGGATATCGGCGGGATAACGATGGCTCTCAGCATTTCTTTTCCTTGCTGTTCGTTCTGTCCGCCGTCTGCAAATGTTGCCTGTTGGGCATCAAGAGTTTGCTGGATTTCCCTAACTTTGCGGGAGACCGCTGGGTCCAGGATCTTTTCTTTGAAGGTTTTTCGATTCCAGTCAACGTACGTGGGCGACACATAGTAGGTCCCCATCTCCTCCCTGATTCTCTTCTGGATATCAGGTTGTAATTGAAATTTCTGCCAGGACAGGTTGGGTGGAAGATCAACGCCTCGTTCCTTTACTTCGGCATTCCACCTGGCCCGCGCTTCTTGTTTTACTTTACTTGCGACCGCCCGATTGAATCCGGGCCGGTCCGCAATAGACCATTGTCCGGGTAAGGTCAGTCCTTTCGCAGTAAGTTTTGATGCCACTTGGCGGGAGGTGTTCGGATGCATTCGAAAGGAGGCGTAATCGGTTATCCTAGAGGGATACCCAGTCTTCTTTACTAATTGTTGCTGGAAAGCAGGAAGTGCTTTGATTTTCCGGCTGTAGTGGGCGATCTCATTGGTGTATACCGAGCGGCTTTCCCTGAAACCTCCGTCGCCCCCGGTCATGGCATCGACACCTTGTGCAAGAAGGCTGAGTCCAAGGGAGCCAATCGCATTCCCAATCGTCTTAGTGACATTTTCCGTAGTTGATACTTTTTCTTCTTGCAGCCAGTAACTGGCAGGGATATCCCCTAAGCCCAGTTTGGTAATTTCCTTTCGGTAGCCGGCATCAAGCCGATCAATGCAGCTTTGCCTTCGGCATTTATTCCGGCGCTTGAAGTAATCAAATATCTTCGGGCCATAAACCTGTGCATTGGCTTCGGCGCGGGCATTATGTGCTTCTATCGCACCCTCGTAGCGGGACCACCCAGAGCTGATTTCATTCTGAACATCCGTCCAGTAGTCGTCCTGGCGCTGGCCAATAGTGCTGACCACGCTGTTATAGCGTTGACTTCCTTCAGCGTAGGTTCGGTATTGCGTGGATAGCGCCTCGTATAGCTGCGAGTAGTTTTGCCAATGAACGTCGAAATCTTTGTAAGCGGTGTTTCTGACGAGTTGATCAATTACCGGGCCACTTTGTTTGCGGAACACTTCTGCGAGCTTATCGTCCGCATAGACCATGCCTCCAAACAGGGCCATGAAGGTGAGTTCTTGTGGATTGAGTCGGTGCTCTTCGTCGTAATCGATGCCTTCTATTTTTATGGCATTTTTAGCCAGCGCGCCTCGGGCAAGCTGGCTCAGATAGGCATGTTGACGGTCTTCCGCGCTGGAAGGGTTAATGATGTAGTGATCTACAAGCATCTTCTGCCCAAAGAAAACAGCTGGCCAGCAGATTAGAAAGACGCAAACAGTCAGCGCAATTCCGGATGCTCTGTCGCGGACAAGACGGCTACCCAATGCATCGCAAACCAGAAGCGAGACGCCAATACCGGATATCATACGCCCGAACAGCTCTATCAACCGGAGGTCATGCTCGTCTACGAAACCCTGGCCGGAAACATTCACCAGGTGAGAATTGAAAATGGTCTCGGGAATCAGGTAAGCCGTGGCCGCAATCACCATCAGTAATCGCCAGCGCCATGGCGGGGTAGACTTCTGCGATGATGAGGCGGCGTGTTTGTCCGACTGTCCGGAGGGTGTGGGATCGGTCATTGTTCGAAGGTCTCTTTTCGTATGATGAGAGGCCCATCCACTGACAGGTCGAAGGCCTCTTCGCGGGCCCGTTTGGGCAACTCAAGACGGATATCGAGATTTTCAGAACTGGTCTGTTTGGGCGAGGCTGATTTGGTCGCCGAGCTTTCGCCACTTGTGCGGCTTTTTACGTCCCCGCTAAGTGAGGGGTAAAGGCCCTCTTTTTCAAGCATATGAAGGGTTTCCATATCTCGAAAATCCGTATCAAGCGGAAGCTTGTCATACCGGATTGCGGTCAGGTCCTTGGTTTTCAGAACACCGTTTCGGCGTAGAGGTGACCATTGGCTACAGAAACCATATGGCGTCTCATCCACGATTGCAGCGTCCGCCTTTACAGAACGCGCGAGTGCCATATTGATCCTGCTTTCGTGGTAATCCTGGCCATTAATGCTGTAGGAAGCGACCCTGAGCCCAAGCCTCTGAACGCTTCGTGTGTCATTGGGATTCAGAACGAGGTCGCGAATGTCTGCGTGAATACCGATGGGGTCCCCCAGTTGGGACTGCAAGTACCGTGCACCCTGGGCGTTGAGATAGATTTTCCTGCGGTTCGTGTTCAACGCTATTTCCAGCCAGCCTTTATACCGTTGGTAAAGTGGGTCGTCGGAAGCCGCGCCGTTGAGGTCCTGCCGCAGCTGCGCCATTGAGTTGGGATGAGGCATTTGTACCATGCCAAGATAGACCGTGCTGTTGACCTCACGGATAGCCTTGAGCTTGTTGAGGCTGCTACTGCTGTAGCGGTATTGTCCCGGCTTCAGATAGCGCCGCACCAAGCTGTCCATGCTCTGGATGGCCCGGTGGTTGCCGCCTTTGACCTCAATGTTTAATGCCTGGCCGGGTTTGGCAATTTTTGCAAACAACGCCAGAGCTTCGCTCAATGTAGGAGGTCTGGAGCTGGTGAGTTGTCCGCTTTGGGGATCACGATGACGGTAATAGCCAAGGTCCGAAGGCTTAAGATACCTCAGCGGCTTTGATGGCTGAGTCGGATGAGCAATGGCTCTGCCTGTGCGATCGTCATGATGCAGTATCCAAAGGCCGTCGTTCCCGTAGGTCAGCAGGGTGATGTCAATTTCAATGACGGGTGTTCCGGTGAGTACCGCATGATAAATGGAAGCAAGGGAGTTTTCCGGATAATCCGGGTGCCCCCTGTGCATCTCTAATTCCCAGCCGTTGCACTCAAACTCTCCTGCGTGGACTATGTCTCCGCTTCTAAGCACTCGGAGGTTCCTGTTCTCAAGGGCAATTTGAAGACTGGTCGGTTGTGTTGTTTCTTGCTCTGCTTCTGTTACAGGTGCTGGTAAGCCGGCACACGCGGAGACGCCAAAGAGAACTAACAAAACCAATCCAGCATTCTGGATTTTCACTGAAAAATTGGTCATCTATCAGCTCTATTTCAGGTTCTGGCGGAACGGGTGAGCGGTACGTTAGGTCAGAAGAGCGACACCGTAAGGTAGGGAGTTGCCTGGCGGAGAAGGTGTCAGCTCCCTCTCCGCAGTCAGGTTTTCGCTATTTGAAATGGCTAAAATCAAGAACGAAAAAAGCTAGCGTTCTTTCAGGCGGTTTAGGGTTTGCTTTCAAGTTCTTGCCGAACTTCATAGGCCGCTTCTAGCCAATTTGAGTTGGAGCCATTTTTTCCGGTGGTTACAAGCATAATGATTCCCTGAATCCACATAGGAACAGCACCAAACGCCAGCACGCCAGCAACAACCAGGTTGCCGGTCATGAACATATAAATCATGACTATAGTCATGATGATGTTAAGCCAGATAACGCCCTTGAAAAGCACACTGTTCCGGCCGCCCCGCTCAGCTTTTTGTATTAGTTCATTCAAAGCATTTAATTGCTCATCCTGGGGAATAATCTGAAGTCCACCTTTAATATTAATTCTGGCTTGTGTTTTCGACATTAAGGCCATGGTTATCCCTTCCGGTTGTGTGTTATTTGCGTGCTTTATTAAGCTGGAGCAAGAGGAAGGGTAAATATATCGATATGGCCTTGTACTGCAAGCACTGACTGCTCGATAAATGTCCAATATTCAAGTTTTTTGCAAAGTTTGACGATTGTCCGGGGCGCCCACCTGAATACAAAAAACGCCAGCCCGGAGGCTGGCGTTTTTATGGAACTAAACCTGAAAGGTCAGGGCTTAAGCAACGTTCGCTTCAGCGGCCTTCTTGGTGTAGTTCTCCATCTTGTCGAAGCTGAGATACTTGTAGATCTCTTTCGACATGCTGTTCAGGTCCTTGGCGTACTCCATGTACTCCGCAGGGGAGGGGAGTTTGCCCAGTACCGCGCCCACAGCTGCCAGTTCCGCGGAGGTCAGGTACACGTTGGCACCGTCGCCGAGGCGGTTCGGGAAGTTACGGGTGGAGGTGGACAGCACTGTGCTCTTCGCCGCCACACGTGCCTGGTTACCCATGCACAGGGAGCAGCCCGGCATTTCGGTGCGCACACCGGCGGTACCGTAGGTGTTGAAGTAGCCTTCTTCCATCAGCTGCGCCTGGTCCATCTTGGTCGGCGGCGACATCCACAGGCGGGTGCTCAGCGGGCCTTTGTGCTGCTCAAGCAGCTTGCCGGCGGCGCGGAAGTGACCAATGTTGGTCATGCACGAACCGATGAAGACCTCGTCGACCTTGTCACCAGCGACTTCGGACAGGAACTTGGCGTCGTCCGGGTCGTTCGGGCAGCAAACGATCGGCTCTTTGATGTCGGCCAGATCGATTTCCACCACGTGGGCGTACTCGGCGTCTTTGTCGGCACGCATCAGCTTCGGATCGGCAATCCACTCTTCCATCTGCTTGGCGCGACGCTCCAGGGTACGCGGATCGCCGTAACCTTCGGCAATCATCCAGCGCAGCATGGTGATGTTGGAGCGCAGGTACTCGGCCACGGACTCTTCGGACAGGTTGATGGTACAACCGGCAGCGGAGCGCTCGGCTGAGGCGTCAGACAGCTCGAACGCCTGCTCAACGGTCAGGTGCTCAAGACCTTCGATTTCCAGGATGCGACCGGAGAACTCGTTGATCTTGCCTTTCTTCTCAACGGTCAGCATGCCCTGCTTGATGCCGTACAGCGGGATCGCGTGTACCAGGTCGCGCAGGGTGATGCCCGGTTGCATTTCGCCCTTGAAGCGAACCAGAACGGATTCCGGCATGTCCAGCGGCATAACGCCAGTGGCGGCGGCGAAGGCGACCAGACCGGAGCCGGCCGGGAAGGAGATGCCCATCGGGAAGCGGGTGTGGGAGTCGCCACCGGTGCCGACGGTGTCCGGCAGCAGCATGCGGTTCAGCCAGGAGTGGATGATGCCGTCACCCGGACGCAGGGCGACACCGCCGCGGGTCTGGATGAAGTCCGGCATGGTGTGCTGCATTTCCACGTCCACCGGCTTCGGATAAGCGGCGGTGTGGCAGAATGACTGCATGACCAGGTCGGCCTGGAAACCGAGACACGCCAGGTCTTTCAGTTCGTCACGGGTCATCGGGCCAGTGGTGTCCTGGGAGCCGACGGTGGTCATGTGCGGCTCGCAGTAGGTGCCAGGACGCACGCCTTTACCTTCTTCCAGGCCGCAGGCCTTGCCAACCATCTTCTGGCCGAGGGTGAAGCCCTTGGTGCCGGCTTCCGGATCGTTCGGCAGGCGGAAGATGTCGGTAGCGCCCATGCCCAGAGCGGCGCGTGCCTTGGCGGTGAGGCCACGACCGATGATCAGCGGGATACGGCCGCCGGCCTGAACTTCGTCCAGAATGACGTCGGACTTGAAGTTGAACTCGGAGATGGTCTCGCCGGCTTCGTTCAGGATCTTGCCGTCGTACGGGCGGATCTCGATGACGTCACCCATGTTCATGTCGTCAACCGGTCCTTCGAAGACCAGGGCACCGGCGTCTTCCATGGTGTTGAAGAAGATCGGGGCAACCTTGTTACCGATACAGACACCACCGGCGCGCTTGTTGGGTACGCCCGGGATGTCTTCACCGAAGAACCACAACACCGAGTTGGTGGCGGATTTCCGTGAGGAACCGGTACCTACCACGTCACCTACGAAAGCCACGGGCAGGCCTTTGGACTTGATTTCGTCGATCTGGCTCATCGGGCCAGTGACACCCGGCTCTTCCGGGTTCAGGCCATCACGCTCCATTTTATAGGCAGCGCGGGCGTGCAGCGGGATATCCGGGCGGGACCAGGCATCCGGCGCGGGTGACAGGTCGTCGGTGTTGGTTTCGCCGGTGACCTTGAACACCACCATCTTGGTGCTCTCGGGGACCTTCTTCTTGTTGGTGAACCACTCGGCGTTGGCCCAGGATTCAACCACAGCTTTGGCGACGGCGTTGCCGGCGTCCATTTTTTCCTTCACGTCGTTGAACGCGTCAAACATCAGCAGGGTGCGCTTGAGCTGTTCACCAGCCAGTTCGGCCAGGTCGGCATCGTCCAGCAGGTCGACCAGCGTGGCGATGTTGTAGCCACCCTGCATCATGCCCAGGAGCTTGACGGCCTTGGGCTTGTCCAGCAGGGGAGAGGCGGTTTCGCCTTTGACAATGGCGGTCAGGAATGCGGCCTTGACGTAGGCAGCTTCGTCGACGCCCGGCGGAATGCGGTTTTCCAGCAGGTCTACCAGGGTGTCTTCTTCACCGGCCGGTGGCTTTTTCAGCAGTTCTACCAGCGCGGCAGTCTGCTCGGCGTTCAGGGGCTTGGGGGGAATACCCAGAGCCGCACGTTCGGCAACGTGTTCACGATAGGCTTCTAACACGATATGGACCCTCATCAGTTGGAATGTCCCGCGCCGTGGGCGTCAGTGCCTGGCGGGAGTTTTATGGCGGAAAAGGCCGTAAACTGGCGCAGCATTCTATAGGAAACCCCTTATAAAGTTAAGTTGGACAGAGGTCGGAGTCGTCTGTTAAGTGCGCTATACTCCGTTGCCCCGAAGCCGCGCCTGTATTCTGGATATGATCGAAGCTCTGCAAGAAATTCACGATTTTCTGCCCTGCCGTACGCCGCACCGCTGGATCGAGAACGCTCTGGACCATCAGGACCTGATGCTGATCGATCACGCCCATTGCGAAAAAAAGGCCGCTTCCACGGCGTTGAGCCTGATGTACCGGTACGTCGATAACACCGACCTGCTCAACAAGATGTCGCGGCTGGCTCGTGAGGAATTGCGGCATTTCGAGCAGGTGCTGGCGATCATGAAGAAACGGGGGGTGACCTACGACCACCTGACTCCGGCCCGTTATGCCGCCGGGTTAAGGCAGGAAGTGCGGCGCGAAGACCCGGACCGGCTGGTGGATGTATTGATTGTCGGCGCCATTATCGAGGCCCGGTCGTGTGAGCGTTTCGCCGCTCTGGCGCCCCATCTGGATGGAGCGCTGGCGGATTTCTACAGCAGTCTGTTGAAATCGGAAGCCCGCCATTACAAGGATTACCTGACCCTGGCTGAACAGGCCAATAGGGGGCCGGTGGATGACCGGTTAAGTGTCTTCATGGCCCTTGAACAGAAATTGATTGAAGAGCCGGATGAGCAGTTCCGCTTTCATAGTGGGCCCGTTAGTGCCTGAGGCGGATCACAACTGCCGGCACAGTTGCATCCAGGCGTCGATGCCGGCACTGCGGTATTTCTGCTTATGCAGAATAAAATAGAACTGCCGGTCGAAACGCCGGTACTCCGGGATGGTCAAGGGCACCAGGCTACCCCGCCGAAAGGCGTCTGCCAGGCAGACCTGTGACAGGCAGCCAATGCCCAGTCCCGCTTCTACCGCTCTCTTGATCGCTTCAGTGTGCTCCAGTTCCAGCAGAATGTTCAGGTCCGGCAGCAGCCCGTGCATTCCTCTTTCGAAGCTTTGGCGGGTGCCTGAGCCCTGTTCCCGCATGACCCAGGTGGCCTGGCGGAGGTCTTCGTCATCGAGAGCCTTCTTGCGGGCCATAGGGTGCTCGGGTGAGCAGAACACCACCAGTTCATCTTCCCGCCAGGGAATCACCTCCAGTTCCGGTGCCTGGAGTTCACCCTCTATCAAGCCAATATCCAGTTCAAAATCACTGACACGCCTGGCGATGGTGCGGGTGTTGGCAACCTCCAGAGAAACCCTGGGCTGGGATGGGGTGCTCATGTATTGGGCCATCACCCCGACGGCCAGATAGTTACCTATGGTGAGCGTGGCGCCGACTTTCAGTGCGCCGACTTCCGTGTGTTTGCTGAATGCCTGTTCCAGTTCGCCCGCCTGGGCAAGCAGAGCTTCCACCTTTGGCCGATAGAGGCGCCCGAGCTCATTCAACTGGAGACGCTTGCCGACCCGGTCAAAGAGCTGGATATTGAACTGGTTCTCCAGTTCTTTCAGGGCACTGCTGGCCGCGGACTGGGACATTGCCAGGGACTCCGCAGCACGGGTAATGTTCTGGTAGTGCGCTGCGGCAAGGAAGACCTCCAATTGACGGAAACTGTACCTCATAATCGATCAGCTCGAATTTAATTGTAAAAATGTTCAATTGAATCGATACGTTAGCTGCACGCCGGGGTTTATTCAACACTCGTTTTCAGCGGTCGCCTTGCTTGCTCAGGGAACGATCAAGACCGGCTGGGAACTGGAGTGAAGAGACAGTAAATCGATTTAGCCGAATAAGGTTATGAAAATATCCCATTTTCCCGATAGGTTGCGCCACGTTAGACTTACTGCATTCGAGATTCAAACATTCGCTGTAAAACGCGCAACGAACAGGCAAGGGGTTTACATGAGCAACCTGATCAAAGAGAAAGTCACCAGCGTCCGCCACTGGAACGATACCCTGTTCAGCTTCACCACGAGCCGCGACCCCGGGTTTCGTTTCAAGAATGGCCACTTCACCATGATTGGTCTGGAGACTGACGGCAAGCCGCTGATGCGCGCCTACAGCATCGCCAGTGCGAACTATGAGGAAGAGCTGGAATTCTTCTCCATCAAGGTTCAGGACGGCCCGCTGACCTCACGGCTGCAGAAAATCCAGGTGGGCGACGAAATTCTGGTCAGTCGCAAGCCCACGGGCACCCTGATCATGGACAACCTGCTGCCAGGCAAGAATCTGTGGCTGATCAGCACCGGTACCGGGCTGGCGCCGTTCATGAGCATCATCAAGGATCCGGAGGTCTATGAGGCCTATGACAAGGTCATCCTGACCCATGGCGTTCGCTACATTTCCGAACTCGCCTATCAGCAGGAAATCGAAGAGTTGCCCAACAACGAGTTCTTCGGTGACATGGTTGACGGCAAATTGCTCTACTACCCGACCGTGACCCGGGAAGAATTCCGTAACAAGGGCCGCCTGACCGATGCCATGGAAAACGGCAAGCTGACCCGCGATCTCGGCCTGCCGGAGTTCGATCTGGAAAACGACCGCTTCATGATCTGCGGCAGCCCGAGCATGCTCAAGGACACCTGCAGCATCCTCAATAACATGGGCTTCAAGGAAGCGCGAGGCGGCGACCTTGGCCACTACGTGATTGAGCGGGCATTTGTGGAACAGTAAGAAAGGAGCGCCGGGCGCGCGCTGAATGCGCTCCTGTTAATACAGTTCGCCAAGGGCATCATTTGCCCTTGGCGTCGTGCTTCAGATGTAACAAGGCATTGAGGTCCTCTTCGAGGTAAGCCGGATCAAAGCCCGCCACCCGGCTCAGTCCTTCGAGATCGAGAAGGTCGATGCCGGAGGCAGCGGTGTCCACAAGATTCTCTGCCTTGAGATCGTGAAAGGTGCGGTTGGTATGAACGGCACTGAGCCCCAGGGCGTCAGCCAGCAACGCCTGGGTTAGCGGCAAATGCACGTTGCTGGCCGAGTACCTGTTGGTTTTTTCAAGCCTTCGGGCCAGTTCCACCAGGAAGTGAGCCACTTTCTCGCGCGCCGATCGGCGACCAAGATTAACCAGGCGTTCCACCAGGATGGCCTGATCCCGCGAAGCAATCATGAAAAAGATATTACAAAGCAGCAAAGATTCAGCAAAAATCTCGCTTAACCTGGTTTTGGGAAACGCACAAAGTACGCCGTCGGTGAGCAACTCCAGGCCGGATATTCGTTTCTCAAAGGCGAATTCCCTGAGCCCGATGATGTCCCCCGGCACATAGACATCGAGTACCTGGCGGCTGCCATCTTCCAGATCCCGATAGGAATAGGCCCAGCCCTTTTTCACCGAATAAAAGTCCTCAGACTCATCACCTTGAGTCCACAGTGAGCAGCTTCGTTTATATTCCTGCGGGCTCTTTTCCAGCGAGTCGAGAAGCTTCTGTTCCGACTCGGAAAGGGCAGCATAGTGCTGGAAATGCTTTACCATACAGCTGGAACTCATATATTCCTCTCTATATCTCTGTCACTTCATTAATGCGCGAGAGCATGCCCCACCGGTCTTATTTAATAACATAACCTATGTTATGCCAGCCTCTTTTGTCACGGTGGTAGCGTCAGCTCCACATTTACCGAACCAATGGAGATTGGTAAGTATGTTGGACCGAACTGACTATTACCGAAGCAGAGAGGCTGCTGCCGGCACGATGTTTCCCCGGAACGAGCCTGTCATTCATGGAGCAGGGCATGCGCGGCAGGGCGGGCCTCTGAGTGCGGGTCAGGTGGAGTCTTGAGTGGCATTCAGACTTCGAAACCTGGCACAGTGAAGACGGAATGCCGTCGGTACGCTGGCGGAAAAGCATGGTATTCAGGCACCCACCGGTCCTGCAGGGTCATTGCTGCTTTTTGAATGCAATACCTTGCACGCGTCAAACCGGAACATGTCGCCCTGGCCGAGAGCAAACCTCTTCTTTGTGTACAACAGCGTGGACAATCGGTTGGCGCAACCCTTCGGGCGTACGCCACGGCGGCCTGAATACCTGGCAGCACGAACGCGGACGGAGGCGCTGAAGCCCCACAAATAGGATCCGACAAACGACCCCGACGGTCGCAATGTTCAAAGGACGAGAACAGGATGGGCAATAGTCAACTGCTTCTGGCGGGTGGAGCCGTCATCATCGTGGTTATCATGCTGGACGTGGTATGGACGACTCTGACGACCCAGGGCAGCGGGCCGATAGCGCGGCTGGTAACGGTGGGGACGGACAAAATAGCGAAGACCGCCTTATCCATTGGCGGGTCGCGTACCGTGCTCACGCCTGTGGGCCCGTTGGCGATCATCCTTCTCAGTAGTATCTGGCTGTTCTCCCTGTGGTTGGGCTGGGTCCTGGTTTTCAGTGCATTGCCTTTTGGCGTGGTCGAATCTCCGGGTGGGGCTCCCGCGTCTCTGACCGAGCGAATCTATTTCGTCGGGTTTACCCTGTCGACGCTGGGTGTCGGGGATCTCACGCCAGAGGGCCGCGTGCCGATGCTGTTGACCGTTCTGGCTTCGTTCAACGGCCTGGTTCTGGTTACTCTGGTGATCACCTACGCTGTACCGCTGGTGCAGGCTGCGGTAATGAGGCGGCAGCTGGCATTCAGTATTTCTCTGCTGGGGGGCAGCCCTCAGGAAATAGCCTGGGTAGCCTGGCAGAAAGACAATCGTCAGTCCTTTGACGACGCGCTTGAGACCATAGCTTCAGACGTCATTCAGTGCGCCGAGCAGCGCGTTGCCTACCCCATGCTCGACCTTTTCTACGACAGAAAGGCCTGCTTTTCACTCGGACTGCAGCTGGCTACTCTGGATGAGGCGCTCAACCTGCTTGAGTGCGGCATGCAGCCCGAATATCGCTCTCAGTCACTGTCGGGAGCCAAGATCCGCAAGGTGATTGCCCATTATATCAATCGCGTGTACATCCACGCGGGTGAGGCAAATGTGGTTATACCGCCTCTGCCCAACGCCCCCCTCCTGTACAAACAGCGTGTACCCTTACTGGACAACCTCGTGCCGGCTTTCGAAACCCTTTCGGGCCGACGCCTTCGACTGCACATGCTGGTGCGTCGGGAAGGCTGGGATTGGGCTATGTTAGAGAAAGATCAATAGGCGGGCTGTACCGTTCTGCTGCCGCACGCCGCGACTTCAACAGGAGAATCCGGAGGTTGATCACATGCCCTACGACAAGAAATCGGAGTTGCCTGACAACGTACGCGAAAATCTGCCCTCCCACGCTCAGGAGATCTACCTGAAAGCGTTCAATTCGGCCTGGGAGGAGTACAGTCGTCCGGAAGATCGCCGTGGCGATGACGGTCGGGAAGAAACGGCCCACAAAGTGGCCTGGTCTGCAGTGAAAAAGGAATACCACAAGGAGGGAGACACATGGGTAAGGGATAGATCCTGATAAATTCCGATACTCGTCTGGTCATCCCCGGTGCCAAATCGTGATACTTTGCGATTGGTATCATGATGGATGAGGCGGTAAGCGGAGTCGACACATTGAAAAAAGCTGCGTTCATTCTGGGTCTGGCGTTGGCATTGGCGCTGCTGATCAGCGCAGTGTCCCGGCCGATGCCTGTTGAGGAGAGGCTGATCTCCATTCAGGCACGCGAGTTGATGCCGGGTTTTGATGCTATCGGCGAGCAGCCGGTCGAGGTTCAGGCCGCTATCGTCGACCTGGGCGATGACCCTCTGCTGGTGCTGAAGGCCCAGGCCGCTATGCTGGCTTACCCGGAAATGGCACGCACGATTCTCCCGCTATACGCTGCGGAGCCGGAATTCCGCGAGGTTTTGCGTCGATACGGTGAGCATGCCTTGCCGCCCATCGATTATTTTCTGGGTGAGTCTGTCAGCTCCCTTGAGTGGATGAACAAGGTTAACCGCCAGTATCAGCGTGCGCGCTCGTTTCTTGCCGACCTGGGTGGCGAGGAAGGCAGCGATCAAAGCGGGGCGAAAAGCGAAGCTCAGCCAGAACAGCGGCTCACCGGCGCTTCACTTACGCCGGAAGAGCGTGGCTGGTATGCCGTGAACTTTATTAAGGAAGAGGGCCACGACTTTCTTGGCCAGTTTGTGGTGGATGCGCAGGGAGACACCCAGTGGATCCAGACGGAACGGGTGCTTGAAGGTATCACCCGATTTTTTACCAGTGGGGTGCGCCAGCTGGAAACGAATTACCGGACGGGCGAAGTTATTACTCTCAGCGATATTGGCTGGGCGTCGGTAGATGTCCTGGTATTTACCAGTGCAGTCAAGCTCCTCCGGGCCGGCCGCGGGGCCGCCACGGCAACCCGGGGCGCGAACCTGTCGACCCGCTCTGCCGCCCTGGCGGCGAGGATTACCGCGGGTGGGCGACTGATTCTCAGCAGTACGCGCTATGCCAAATGGCCGGTCATCATCGGGGCGGGATACCTGGTGCTTCGCCATCCGGGTATCATCAGCGATGTCTTTGCGGGCATCGCGGAAGTGGTGGGGGTCCCGCCGTTGGCCATCCAGGTCGTCGGCTGGCTGCTGATTCTCGCGCCGATACTGTATTTAACGAGCTGGCTTCTGATACCCGCTGTTGTGGTGCTCAGGGGGTTACTGGGGGGGGTGCTGCAGTTGGCGGGCAGAGGTGCGCGTTCCCGGTCCGACTTTTAATTCGTTCGGCAGTGGTTGCATAAGGGGAGAAGACCGGAAATGGAAAACCATGTGGGCTGGCGCAGGATTACGGTTGGCTTTTTGCTCGCTCTGGCATTCGGCATTTTTGCCGGAAGCCTGGTGCAAACCCAGTTCAATCTGATGGCGCTGCAAACGCTCGGAGTCGACATCGGTTTGGGTACCCGGCTCGCCACCAGTCTTGAGGATCTGATGAATTTCGCGCCGATCTATACGGTGGTGTTCGGCACCAGCTTTCTGGTTTCGCAATGCATCGCCAGCGTTCTGGTCCGTAAACTGCGACTTCGCTGGCGAGCACCTTTCCTGGCGCTGGGGGCAGCCGTGGGGTTGTGGGTGACGCTCAGGCTGGTCGATGCTCTGGCGCCCATGCCCACTCTGATTGCCGCGACCCGTGGTGCGGGCGGCCTGTTGGCGATGTTGCTGACGGCGGCCCTGGCGGGTTGGTTGTTCGCCGCCCTCACCACTCAGCGGCGGCGGGCCCCCGGGGCAAATGCCATGGCGTTGCTGGTGGTTGTTTTCGGCGGTGTGGCGCCTTCAGAGGATGCACTGTCGGAGGAGGCGCCGGCGTATCGGGTCGACGTAGTGGCTCAGGGCCTCGAGCACCCTTGGTCGCTGAGGTTTCTCCCGGATGGCCGTGCTCTGGTGACCGAGCGACCGGGCCGGCTGCGCATTCTCGACGCAAATGGCGAGCTGGACCCCGAGCCGGTGGACGGAGTGCCCGAAGTCTATGCATCGGGCCAATCCGGACTGTTTGATGTATTGATCGCGCCGGATTTCGCGCAGAGCGCACACGTTTTTCTGGCCTACGCCTGCGGCGTCCGGTCGGCGAATCATACCTGTCTGGCCCGTGGCCGGCTGGAGCAGGGCAGCCTTACCGAGGTCGAGGAACTTTTTCGCGCGCTTCCGGCCAAGCAGGGAGATGCCCACTATGGTGGCCGCATGGTGTGGTTGCCGGACGGCTCGCTGGTTCTGAGTCTTGGGGATGGTTTCGATTACCGTGAGGAAGCCCAGAAGCTGACCAGTCACATTGGTACCCTGGTACGCCTCAACGCAGACGGAACCGTACCGGACAATAACCCGTTTGTCGGCCAGCCTGATGCGCTTCCTGAAATCTACAGCTACGGCCACCGCAATGTGCAGGGACTGGTGTTCGACCGGGAGCATGAGCGCCTGATCGCTCATGAACATGGCCCCCGTGGCGGCGATGAAATCAATATTATTGAGCCGGGCAAGAATTACGGCTGGCCTGTGGTCACCCGTGGCCTGGATTACACCGGAGCCCGCGTTTCACCGTACACGGAGTATCAAGGAATGGCTTCTCCGGCCCTGCACTGGACGCCGTCCATTGCGCCCTCCGGGCTGGCGTTATACACAGGTGATCTGTTCCCGAAGTGGCAGGGGGATCTGCTGGTCGGCGCCCTGGCAGCAAAAAGTGTTCATCGGGTGGTACTGGCTGATGACGGTGCGGTGGATATGGAAACCCTGTTCTCCGAACTGGGGGAGCGTATCCGTGACGTAATCACCGGCCCTGACGGCGCCATCTATCTGTTAACAGACAGCCCGCAGGGCCGGATATTGCGGATCACGCCAGAGTGACGCGGTTTTACTCGAGTCGGTCAGCCATGCGGTCGTAAAGTTCGTCCGTCCCCAGGCCGGTCAGGTCCTTGTCGAACTCCTTCTTGACCACCGAGCGTAGCGGCGGTTTCATGTCTTCCCGCAGCCGCCCCAGCAGACGCGGCGGGGCTGCCAGCCAGACCGATTCGATCTCGCCGCCGGTGCGCGCCGACTCGAGGCGCTGAACAATGGTTTTGCTGAAGCGCTCAAGCTGAACATCTTGCGGGTCAGTTGACGGTTCCATGGTGCCCTGGGCTTTGCCATCGGAAGACTGATGCTCACCACGGTCGTCCCGCGTCAAGTCGCCCCGGTGCATGCGGCCCTCGGGATTGATATCGGCGTCCAGTTCGGTGAGTGAGCGGGTTTTGGGGTCCAGATCAAAATAACGGGCCTTGCTGGCGTCGGCCACCACAATGCGGGTTTTCGCGGTTGTCATGATTCTGCCTCCTGCAAACGATGTGAAGGACCTGAGGTACCGATACGGCTCTTTTTCAACATAGTTGATCCTCCCGAAGCTTGGAAGCCCTGGCGTAGCACATGAAGGAATGGCAATGGCCACCTGTCGACCCCATCAAGGCTGGAACTGTGTTAACGTCCGGTAGTTAACACATGTGGATTCACACATCTTCAGGGAACGGATACACCATGGTGAACACTCCTGCTTTCATTCCGCGCCGCACAGGCTTGCGGTTTTCGGTCCTTGCCTTGCTGGCGCTTCTGCTGACAGGCTGCGGTATCAACAATATCCCGACCTACGACGAGCAGGTCAAAGCTGCCTGGTCACAGGTTGAAAATCAGTACCAGCGGCGGGCCGACCTGGTACCCAACCTGGTGGAAACCGTTAAGGGTTTTGCCACCCAGGAACGGGAGACGCTGACGGCGGTGATCGAGGCCCGTTCCCGGGCAACGTCGATTCAGGTCGATGAGAGTATCCTCAACGACCCGAAGCGGTTGCAGCAGTTTCAGCAGGCTCAGGGCGAGTTAAGCAGCGCTCTCAGCAGGTTGATGGCGGTCTCGGAACGCTATCCGGATCTGAAGTCCAACCAGAACTTCCTGACGTTGCAGTCCCAGCTTGAAGGCACGGAAAACCGCATCGCCGTGGCACGTCGCGACTTCATCCAGGCGGTGGAACGCTACAACACCGAGATTCGCACCTTCCCGGGGCGGTTGTGGCATAGCTTCCTCTACAGTGATCTGGAGCTGCGGGCCAACTTCGAGTCAACGACGCCTGACGCTGAAGACGCTCCGCAGGTGGAATTCTGATGGCTGTGCTGGTCAATCGCCGCTGGCTTGTCGTTGTATTGACAACGCTGATGGCCTCCCATGCGCTGGCGCAGTCCGGCCCTGACTTTCCGGAGCTGACCGGTCGGGTGGTGGACAACGCCGATATGCTGCCCGAGAAAGCAGAAGCAAGGCTGGGCGGGATGCTGGAAGCCCACGAGCAGGGCACGAGTGAACAAGTGGTAGTGGTGACCCTGCCAAACCTCCAGGGCTACCCGATCGAGGAGTATGGCTACCAGCTTGGCCGTCATTGGGGTATTGGCCAGGAAGGTGAGGACAATGGGGCCCTGCTGATCGTGGCCGAGGACGAACGCAGAATCCGAATCGAGGTGGGTTACGGGCTGGAAGGACGCCTGACGGATGCGGCGTCGGCCACAATCATCAACCAGGTGATCACGCCAGCGTTCCGGGCCGGCGATATTCCGTCCGGTATTGTCAACGGTGCCGAAGCGATGCTTCAGGTGCTGGGTGGCGAGCCCCTGACCGTGCCCCAGTCCCGTTCGGCCAGTGGTGAGGATCGTCCTCACCCGGCATTGGCCATCCTGTTCCTGGTGATTGTGATTCTCTCCTTTTTCGGAGGTATGCGGGGCGGTCGTAGCCGTAGTGTGCTGCTCGGGGGTCTTGCCGCCGGCGCCCTGATGGGAGGTCGCGGTGGTGGCGGCTTTGGTGGCGGTGGCTTCAGCGGGGGAGGCGGCGGCTTCGGCGGTGGCGGTGCCTCCGGCGGCTGGTAGCGCCCGCTTTTCAGCCGCCGGATGTTCCGGACCCACTGAACAAAAGAGACCAATACAACCATGACACTATTGACTGAAAGCGAGCAAAAACAGGTCGCCGCGGCGATCGCTGACGCAGAGCAGGAGACCGATGCCGAGCTGGTAACAGTGCTGGCCGCAAGCTCCGATGACTACGCCTATATCCCCTTGCTGTGGGCCGGAATTCTGGCACTGCTGGTGCCGGGGGCGGTGAATTTTTTCGGCGGCTGGCTTGGGGTCAACGGCTTGCTGATGACCCAGTGGAGCCTGTTCATCGCACTGTGCCTGTTGTTCAGGGTATCCGGTGCGAGCCATTGGCTGGTGCCCCGGCAAGTGCGGTTCTGGCGTGCTTCCAATATGGCCCGGCGCCAGTTTCTGGAGCAGAATCTGCACCACACCGGCGGCGGCACCGGCATGCTGATCTTTGTCTCGGAAGCGGAGCATTACGTCGAGATACTGGTGGATCAGGGTATCTCAACCAGGATCGATAACCGAGTGTGGGAAGGGGTGGTGGCGGATTTTACCACCAAGGTCCGGCAGGGCCGGACCCTGGACGGTTTCGTCGACTGCATCCGCAGTTGTGGCGAGCACCTCCGCACCCATGTGCCCGCCACCCGGGAGAAGAATGAACTGCCGAATCACCTGATTATCCTGGAATAGGCGCTACCGGGCGGCAGCCGCGATTCAGTCGCCGGCGCCGCCCGTGCTCTCCCTGCCGCTCATGGTCCGCACGTGAATATCCCGCTGAGGGAAGGGAATCTCGACGCCGGCTTTGCGCAGGGCCTGGGTGATGGCGGAATGAATCTCATGGGACAGCGGCATGATGTCCAGAAGATCCTTGACGAAAAGCCGTAATTCGAAATTGATGCTGCTGTCACCGAGCCCGACACAGAACACCGCGGGGGCGGGGTCGTCGACTACCCGTTCATTACTGTGGGCCACCTCGGAGAGTATCTCCTGTACCTGATCCACATCGGAGCCGTAAGCGACACCGACGTGGAGGATGACTCTTGTAATGGGGTCGGACAGGGTCCAGTTGGTCAGATCCTGGGTCACAAAGGTCTTGTTCGGCACGATCTGTTCCTTGCGGTCCCAGTCGACCAGCGTGGTGGCGCGAATACGGATGCGGGAGACCGTGCCGGTGATCCCGCCGATGGTGACGGTGTCACCGACACGGATTGGCCGCTCGAACAACAGGATGATGCCCGACACGAAGTTGGCGACAATCTCCTGCAGGCCAAAGCCCAGGCCCACCCCGAGTGCGGCCACCAGCCACTGTAATTTGGACCACTGAACACCAATCACCCCGAGAAAAATCACCACGCCGACAAACACCAGGATATAGGTGGTCAGCGTGGTGATGGCATAGCCCGCGCCGGGTTCAAGTTTCATCCGGCTCAGCACCATGACTTCCAGTGTGCCGGGAAGGTTGCGCACGGCCAACACGGTGCCGACACCAACCAGCAGTGCCAGCAGGAGATCACCGAGTGTGATCGGCAGCGGGTCGCCGCCCTCCAGGTCGGTGCTGATGGTCCAGAGAGTAATGTTATCGAACAGTTGCAGTGCCGGGATCAGGTTGGCCCAGAGTAGCCACAGGCCGGTAATGGCAATCACGGAAACCAGGATACGCAGCAGTGAGGTGCTTTGCTGATTGATGTCCTTGAGATCCATCTCCGGCATGTCCAGTGTCTGCGGTACACCTTCCCCCGAGGATTCTGCGGCTTCCCTGGCTTCCGCAATCTTGCGTTCTGCCGCCCTGTGCTCCAGTAACCGTTCGAGGGTCAGCCGACGTTCGCGAACCGCCAGCGCCCGCAGCCCGAGGTAATAAAGCATGGCCGTGAAGGCCACCCAGCAGATGCTGATGAACAGATTTCGCTCAAGCTCCATCGCAGTGTAGTGATAACCGAACAGGGACGCCCCGGCCAGCACCAACGGCGTGGCGACCGCCAATACGTGGAGAGACAGCAGGAACTTGCTGTCAGGGCGATCGGCCCGGACTGCCCCCATGATGCGCTGGGCAAAGGTGGCCAGTGAAACGGACACGATGACGAACAACAGGCGCCCGAGGCTGTTATCAAAGTCGGACCCGCCGGGCGTTGTGGTAGTCGGCATGATGACGGTTATCGGGATGATGACCGCCAGCAGAATCGGCAGTTCCCGGCGAAGAGCGCGCAATGAGTCGATGTGCCAGTGGAAGTGGGTGTCGCCCAGACCATCGCGGCGGGCCACCTTGTGAATGAACGCCAGCAGCAACGTAACCAGTGCTGCGGCGGTAAACCCGTTCGACAGGGCGGAAAAAAAGTCGTTGCCTTCCATCAGCAGGAGCGAGGCGACCGCAAATACCAGCACCCCTGGCAATGCCAGGAAGAGGCTGTTGGAAAAGGCAAACAGGGTAAAGGCGATACGATCGCGCCCGACGTTCCCGACGTACTTGTTGTTGGCTGACAGGTTTCTTTTGATGCTGCGCCGTTTGATGAGTAACAGGGCCAGCAGGGTAATCAGGAAGGCGATGCGTCCGCCGCGTTCCTCGACGGAGTCGGCGATGGCATTGCTGAGCGGCTCCAGTTTCAACTCCGATGCGAACCAGTTGACAGCGGAGATCAGTCCTGTGAGCGTACTCACGCTCACCGTGGGCGCGCTGGGTAACCAGAACAGCCGCTGCTGCAGCAGTGTCTGGTAGGCGACAACACGGTCCTGCAGGGCAGATACGGTGCTGTAATATTCGTTGAGAACCTGAATGTGATCGGTAACCGCCTTGTGAAGCTGTCTGATCAACTCTGCTCGCTGGCCCCTGAGCTGATCACGGGCGTCATCACCGGGGTCGATGACGGCCTCAAATTCTTCAAGCCGTAGTTGTTCTTCGCGTGCCCTTGAGAGCTGGTTTTCGATGCCCCTGATGAGGTCGACGGCAATACCCTGTCGCCGCAGACGTTCAAGCCGTTGTTGCAGCAAGCTGGCGTAATCACCGGTGAGGTTAAGCCCCGCTTTTTCCAGGCGCAACTCGAAGCTGTCGTATTCGTCTTTCAGGCGGCTAAGCAATGAATCCGCGTAGGTGAGGCGGTTTCGCGTGGAATCCACCGCGACCTGGCGTTCCCCGAGAGAGGTGCGCAGAGATTCAATCTGCTCCAGGATATCCGCCGTTTCGGCATCGGGGAGCTGTATCTCTGGCGGCCCCTCGGCATCGGCTTCCAGCTCGGGCTTGACGGCGGGTCGGGCCTCCTCTGGCTCTTCCTCTTCGTCTTCCGCATCGTCCCCGCTGCTTTCCTCGCCGCTGTCATCACTCGTTTCTTCGCTGCGTTCACTGTCATTTCCGTTGCTGCTTTCTTCGGCACTGCTCGGCATGGCCAGGGTGCACAGGATAATCGTCCATATCAGGCAGCATGACCGGAAGCGGAAATATGGGCTGGGCTTGTGAAGAGTCATAGCGTGGCGATCCTTGCTTCGGATGTCCTTTGATCACACAAACATAACCTATGTTAAAGCTTTGGTATGGATACCTGCTTTAACATCATTTAACAATTACATTAAAGCGTGGAGTAAAGGATTATGCGCACGAACCCAAAACAGTTTCGAGACGTGTCTGCCCAGCTACGTTCGTATATCAGCGGGCCGCCCCAGCCTGTGTATTCTGCGACTGTCGCCGTTGCGGCGTTAACCGTCGTGGTTTGGTTGGTGTTCTCACAGCCTGGTGTGGGGAGCGTGAACGGATGGCTCCCTTACCATGTGCCCGTCAGTATTTTTCTTTCCTTTGTTCTGCTGGTGCTCACGGTCAGTGCGTGGTTAAAAGTGCTGAGTGGGGGGGAGACACTGCGAGCGCTTGCCAGTCAGGAACCGGAGTTTGAGCCAGCGCGGCCACCGGGGCCCGCCGGAAAGGGCCGGGCGACCGGCGTCATTGCTTCTTAGCGCAACCAGTTACGAAGCTTGGTGGCTAACAGTTCAGCGTCTGACAGCGTTGCCCGTTGCCGCAACAGCTCGGACAGCAGCTCCGGGCGATCGGTGATGATGTTGTCTACGCCCATATCAATAAACCTGGACATGGCAGCGGGCTGGTTTACCGTCCAGACATGAAGCTCGTTGCCGGCGCGGTGGGCCCGTGCCACGGCAGCGGGAGTGGCACGGTTCATGCGCAGGCCGAGCACATCGTAATTGTCATCCCACAGCGGCCCCATCACGAACTGAGCCAGCAGTGTGGTTTTAAGCTCCGGCTCCAGTCGCTTTACTTCCTGCAAAGTGGTCCAGTCAGCCGCCGCTACAATGGTGCCTTTCACGAAGTTTTTCTCTTTCAGAAGATCAACCACAGCCCGTGCCAGGTGCGGCGTGTTGCGATCAGGCTTGAGGTCAACAAAAAGGCCGGCGCGGCCGCGGACGGTTTCGATGGCGTCGGCCAGGGTAGCGATGCGTTCGTTCCCGAACTTCTGATCAAACCAGGTGCCGGCGTCGCGGTCGCGGATATCGGCAAATTCGGTCTCGCTTATGCGCTCCCCGAGACCAAAAATCCGCTTCATGTCCGAGTCATGCCACAGCACCGGCACGCCGTCTGCGGTGAGTTGGACATCAATCTCGACATAGTCGGCGCCGTCGTCGATTGCCTGCTTGATGGCACTGAGTGTGTTCTCCGGAGCCTTGAAGGCGCTGCCCCGGTGCGCCGTAATGGTGACTTCCTCGCGTTGGCCCAGGGTGTCCACCACCAACCACGCCTGCCCCAATGCGAGAATGACCACCAGAGCCTCCGCAATCCAGGCCTTTGGACCCGCGTGCTCCGGCATCGGGTATTGCAGAGCGGGTTCCGGCGCAGTGACCGTTTTGCCGCTGGCCCGGTGGTACAGGCTCACAATAAAGGCGCCGTAGGCCGCCGCGCCAAAGAACGTCACCGCGATGCTGAGGAGAATGTAGCTGGCAATGAACACCAGAACGAAGGGCGCGAGGACGCTCGCCTGTTGGGGAAGAATGGCAAACAGGGCGGTGGCAATCTGGTCAAACGCCAGCGTCACAATGACGGGTAACAACAGCACCGCGGCCAGACCCGAGGTGAGCACGCCGGTTGCGTGGCCGCGGTGCCCCCGGGTGAGGCGTGTGCTCTCGCGCAACGCGTCGAGCGGGCGGGTACTCTCAAGCATCAGGCAGGGCACTGCCAGTATCCAGCGCAGATACAGGGAGCCGTTGCAGAGGATCAGACCGGCAGAGGCCAGGAGCAAGCCGGCGGTAAACCACCAGAACTCAGGTGGTTTTTCCAGCCGGAGCAGATAGGGGTCGTGGTTGGACAAAAGCCAGTTCCAGCCCAGGGCGATGGCAATCAGGAACGGCATCGCCACCAGCAGGTGGGTGAACACCTGGATGAGGGTCAGTTGAACGAGGGCGGGAAATTTCCGCGCCGTGCCCCACAACGCGCCCAGCGCCGTGCGATAGTGACGGTAGGGTGGTGATGCGGCAATCAGTGTCATGCCGGCCTGCTGCAGCAAGATCACCAGAACCGAAAGGTTCAGTGTGGCCAGTACCCAGACGATGCCCCCCGGCGAAACCAGAAATTCGACGATACCCCCTGTACTGACCGCTGCGCGCCCGGTCACCGGGCGTAATGACGCCAGCGCCCAGGTCACTGCAGGTGTCAGCGCTGCCATCGCCAGACCGGAAAAGAACAGGTAGAACGTCAGTAGTGCCCGGCGTTGGCGGTGCAGAAGGTTAAGTGTGCTGGTGATCAGGGTCTTCATAGGCCAATGACTTCAGGTCTGTGAATGTTGGCAATAATTACGTTTCAGTCGACGACCGGATCGACCATGGTGGTGTTTTCGAACAACGCCATACGTTCCTCCAGTGACAGGAACGGCGGTTCGTCGGATTCCTGGAACGAGCCGAAAACCCGCTTGGGATCGAACGACCAGGAGGTGCAGCGAGTCAGCATTTCGGTGCAGGAAAGCAACTGACCGCTTTCCCGCAGGAAATACTTCAGCCCGGTGTAGGTGTCGGCGAGCATGATGTCGCGGCGCTTGCGGTCGTTGGTCACCAACAGACTGCGACCGACCATCTCGCCGGCCTGATCGCCGTGACCGGCGGCATCAAGGATGGTCATGGGAATATCCAGTTGTGCGGTGAGGGCAGTTTCCGGGGCGTAACGGTTAAGGTCATCGGGCTCGGGCGGTCGCACCGCCAATACCCCCAGGTTGCTGTTCAGTGGCAGGGTTTCATGATCTTCTCGCACAAATCCACCGGATTCGTCCGAGGTGACAATGACCAGGGTGTTGTCGAGGATGCCGTCTTTCTCCAGGTTTTCCAGAAAGTTTCCGAGAGTATCCTCCATCACTCTCATGGCATTCCGGCGGGCTTGCTGAGGCTGGGGCAATGCCGCTTCGAGTGAGTCTGTCACAGGCCCGGACTGCTGGGCTTTGGTGTCCTGTTCGGCGGTGTCACCAACATCGAAGGGGTGGTGAGTGCCGACGTTGAGCAGGGTGACGAACCAGGGTGAAGTCTTCTGATCCAGAGCTCTCAGTCGTTCAGCAATGTCGTCGAAATACACTGGATCGGGCGGTCCCCAGCCATCGGCGCTGTTCTCGGTGTCGAATCGTTCCGCACCGGTTACGTCAATGAATCCGGCTTTGGGCATGAACTCGTCTTTTTGCATGAATTCGATCGGCGCCGCCTGCCAATAGGCCGTGTGATAGCCGTTATTCCTCAGTTTCTTCGGCAGGCATTCGGGAGTTACCCGTTCTTCGGCGACATCGGCCATCTTGGTGGAGGGCCGACGGAAATCCGGGTAGCGCCCGCAGAGGATGGCGAAAGTGCCACGGTCGGTCTGGCGCTCCATGCTCAGGGTGTTCCGGTAGAGGCGGAAACCCTGGGTCAGCAGAGTGGTTTCCAATTGCTCGAGCACCACCGTGGGTTTCAGGTTGTGGTATTGGCTCACACTCGGAAAGTAACCGCCGGACATACCTTCGATCATGATCAACAACACGTTGGGCGTGGACCCGTTGGGGCGTGACGTGATCTGCTGATGGAAAAAGTTGGTACGCGCTTCCAGGCTGGCGTCGGCTTCTACGGCCTCATCGCCGATGACCGTGCCCACCGGGTTCAGAATGGCGCCCGGAACTTGAGCGAATACGCTGGCGACAACATTGTTGGCGGGGGTGGTCAGGCTGGGAAAAGAAACCGAATAGACAGCCACCACCGCTAATGCGGAAGTGGTAAGCGTGGTGAAACCCTGAGGCGGCTCGGGAATCAGTGCCCGGTGTAAACGGTGGAGAACCCAGGCGAGGAAGATATACAGTGGTAGCAGGAGCAGATACACATTGATCAGGCTGCCTGTGATGAACGTGGGGTCCATCCCTTTGCCAGCGAAGGCGAGTTGGAACAGGGTGCCGTGGGCGGTCAGATGCATGCCCGCTACGTAGGCAGCGCACCCCAGAAGAACAACCAGCGCGCCCCGGAACACCCCTCGGGTGATTGTGAGCAGCACCGCCAGAATGAAGGCCCCCGCCAGGTCGCCTCCCACGGTTCCTACCGGGCTGGGCCACACGCCACTTTGCAGGATAACGCCGGCGCGAATCAACAGAAGCCAGCCCAGTGCCAGCAGCAGAGTCAATAGAAATCGACGGTCCGTCAGAACCGAGGGGAATCTCATGGAAGGTGTATTCCTGTATAAAGTGTATCTGCACAGTATGCGCCTGTGGTCTCAGGCTTCAACTTTTCCGCCGGGGTTGGCTGGTCGCCTTTCCCAGAATTAATCTGGCAGAAAGGGCGCGGGATGGTTAAATGGGCATCGCAGGAATCACGGGCGCGGGAATTGTTGCATGGGTAAGGTGGGGCTGGCGGTTGTTTTAATGTTCATTACGGCCACGGTTGTTTGCGCTCGGGAGGCACCGTTACAGCTGTCGTTGTCCGACGCAGAGCTGGAATGGATTGGTGATCGTGTGTTCCAGAATGAATGCGCCGGGCGGCACGAGTGCCTGGTTCACTGGAACGTGGGGGAGGCGTTCCCCTCATTGGGAATCGGCCATTTCATCTGGTATCCGGAAGGCGAAGACGGTCGCTTTGTCGAGAGCTTTCCGGCACTGATCAATCACATGACAACCCGTTCGGTCTCGGTTCCCGACTGGTTGAGTGGTGATCCGGTGCCCGGCGCCCCCTGGTCAGACCGGAAAGAATTTCAGAGCAGCGCGAATAGCAAGCGGGTTACGGCGTTGCGTGGCTTTCTGGCTGAGACCAAAGGTGTTCAGGCGGAGTTCATTCTGAGTCGCGCCCGTGCTTCGCTCGACAAGGTTGTGGCAGCCGCGCCGACCGGCGAGCAAGCGACAATTCGCCAGCGACTGAGGGCGTTAAGCGCCTCACCCGGCGGAACCTATGCCCTGATTGATTATGTGAATTTCAAGGGTGAGGGGCTGTCGCCCAAAGAGCGCTACCAGGGGCAGGGGTGGGGGCTGCTGCAGGTGTTGCGAGCCATGTCCGTGGAGACCGACCAGTCGGCACTCCTGCAGTTTCGGAAAGCCGCTGCCCAGGTGTTGACCCGGCGGGCGGATAATGCCGAAAACCCAATCGAGAAACAGCGATGGTTGCCAGGCTGGCTCAAGCGGTTGGAAACCTATCGGGAACCCGCCCAGCTCGACCCCTGAGGCCGGCAGTTCACAGGGGCGCTTTGTCCAGCACGGTTTCCTCGCCCGGAGCAACCCTCAGCCACCACACGTGCTGGTCCCAGTCACCCAATACAATGCGCCTGGCGGGTTTGCCATTGGCTTCCAGCGTGTGTTCGGCCGGGCGGTGGGTGTGGCCGTGAATCAGTCGTTGAACCCCGTGCGCTTCCATGACTTTTACCACCTCTTCCGGGGTGACATCCATAATGAATTCTTCTTTTCCCTGGTTTTTCGCCATGCTGATTTCCCGTAGCTGACGGGCCATCTGCTGGCGATCAGCCAGCGGGCGCTGAAGGATCATCTGCTGCCACTGGGGGTTGCGCATGTTCTCGCGGAATTTCTGGTATTCCACGTCGGCCGTGCACAGGCTGTCACCGTGCATCAGCAGGGTGGGGGTGCCGTAGAGGTCCACCACCGTGGGATCGTCCAGCAAGGTGGCGCCGGCACGGGCGCAGAAGTCCTGCCCGATGAGAAAGTCGCGATTACCATGCATCAGAAAAATCTCGGTGCCACCGTCGCTGAGCGCTTTCAGCGCCTTTGCGACGGTTTCCTGCAGGGGGGTGCGCTCATCGTCTCCGATCCAGGCCTCGAAGAAATCGCCCAGAATGTAGAGCTGATCCACACCTTGCGCACGGTTTTCCAGAAAGCCCAGAAAAGCCCGAGTAATGTCCGGCCGGGATTCTTCAAGGTGCAGGTCCGAGATAAACAGCGTGGTCACACCGCGCCTCCGCCCGTGACTACCTCCGCCTTTTCAATCACCACGTCTTCAGCAGGCACATCCTGGTGGCCGGCGCGCATGGTGGTGCGTACGGCACGGATCGCGTTGACTGTTTCCATGCCATTGACGACCTTGCCAAAGACGCAGTAGCCCCAGCCCTCGGCGTTCTTGGCGGTATGGTCCAGGAAGCCATTGTTCTCGACGTTGATGAAGAACTGGGCCGTGGCGGAGTGCGGGTCCATGGTGCGGGCCATGGCGATGGTGCCCTGCATGTTGCTCAGGCCGTTATCGGCTTCGTTCTGGATCGGTTCGCGGGTTTTTCGGGGCGTCATGCCGGGCTCGAAACCGCCGCCCTGGATCATGAAGTTGCTGATAACCCGGTGAAAAATCAGGCCGTCGTAAAAACCGTCGCGTACGTATTGCTCGAAGTTTTTCGCCGTTTCGGGGGCCTTGTCGTAGTCCAGTTCCAGTGTGATGTCACCGTGGGAAGTTTTCAGCAGAATCATCAGGCTTTCCTGTTAAGAGGGTTTAGAGCGTCTACAGGGGACCCATTGTACTGAAGAGTTTGTGTCTGTGCATGAGTTGGGGGCCGATTTGTGAGTATAATACGCGGTTTCAGATCCACTCCCTTTTGACAGAGAACCTATGAGCGCCGAGTCAAAGAAAGCCCATAACTTTATCCAGAGCCTGATCGAAGACGCCATTGCCAAAGGCGAGCACAGCGGCCAGGTGGTGACACGGTTTCCGCCGGAGCCGAACGGCTACCTGCACGTTGGCCACGCGAAATCGATCTGCCTGAATTTCGGTATTGCGGAAACCTTCGGTGGCGAATGCAACCTGCGTTTTGATGACACCAACCCCGAGAAGGAATCCCAGGAGTACATTGATGCCATCAAGCAGGACGTGGAGTGGTTGGGCTACCGCTGGGCGGGTGATGTGCGCTATGCCTCAGACTACTTTGACGCCATTTACACGTTTGCTGAGGAGCTGATCGAGAAGGGCAAAGCTTATGTGTGCGCCCTGACGGCGGATCAGATGGCGGAATACCGCGGTTCCCTGAAAGAGCCCGGCAAAAACAGCCCCTACCGGGACCGGCCGGTGGAGGAAAACCTGCAATTGTTCCGCGACATGCGCGATGGCAAATACCAGAACGGTGAGCTGGTGTTGCGGGCGAAGATTGATATGGCCTCTCCCAATATCAACTTGCGGGACCCGATTCTGTACCGCATTCGTTACGCCGACCACCATCAGACCGGTGACAAGTGGTGCATTTATCCGATGTACGACTTCACCCATCCGATTTCCGACGCCATGGAGGGGATTACCCACTCCCTGTGTACCCTCGAGTTCGAGGATCACCGCCCTCTGTACGACTGGGTGCTCGACAACATTTCCGGCCCCTGCCAGCCACGGCAAATCGAGTTTGCCCGGCTGAACCTCAATTACACCATCACTTCCAAGCGCAAGCTCAAGCGTCTGGTGGATGAGGGCTTTGTGGAGGGTTGGAACGATCCGCGCATGCCAACCATTTCCGGGATGCGCCGTCGCGGCTATACCCCGGAGTCCATTCGCACCTTTTGTGACATGATTGGCGTGAACAAGGCCGGCGGCACCGTTGATGTGGGCATGCTGGAGCACGCCATCCGCGAGGATCTCAATAGCCGGGCGCCGCGCGCCATGTGCGTCATGCGCCCGCTGAAAGTGACGCTGACCAACTACCCGGCCGACCAGACCGAAACCCTGGTGTTGCCGGTGCATCCGCAGAATCCGGATATGGGGGAGCGGGAGGTGACCTGGAGTCAGACGCTGTTCATTGACCGAGAGGACTTTGTTGAGGAGCCGCCGCGGAAATGGAAACGGCTGGCGCCGGATCAGGCGGTGCGCCTGCGTGGCGGCTATGTCATGACCTGCCGTGAGGTGATACGCAATGCCAGCGGCGAGATCGTGGAGCTGAAATGCGAATACGATCCCGCCACGTTGGGTGTCAATCCGGAGGGCTACAAGCCCAATGGCGTGATTCACTGGGTTTCGGCCACCGATAGTGTGGAAGCTGAAATCAACCAGTATGACCGCCTGTTCAATCATGAATCGCCGGACAGTGACAAGGACGGTGATTTCGTCGATCACATCAATCCGGAATCGCTGGTGCGCCTGACCGGGGCCCGGGTGGAGAAGAGTCTGGTGGAGCCACGCACGGATCTGCCGTATCAGTTCGAACGCGAAGGTTATTTCTTTTGCGATCCGGAGCAGACCGCAAGCGCCGGTCGTCCGGTGTTCAATCGCACCGTAACGCTTCGTGATTCCTGGGGTAAGGGGGGCAAGTGATCCGCATCTACAATACGCTCACGCAGCAAAAGGAAGAGTTCAAGCCGATCGAGCCGGGCAAGGTGCGCATGTACGTGTGCGGCATGACCGTCTACGACTATTGCCATCTCGGCCATGCCCGGGTGCTGGTGGCCTTCGATGTCATCACCCGCTATCTGCGCCACCGCGGCTTTGATGTGAATTACGTGCGCAATATTACCGATATTGATGACAAGATCCTGCGCCGGGCGGATGACAACGGGGAGGCGTATACCGACCTGACGGAGCGCATGATTCGCGCGATGCACGAAGATGAAGCCCGCCTTGGGGTGTTGTCGCCTACTGAAGAGCCCCGTGCCACCGCCTACATTGATGAGATCATTGCCATGATCCACAAGCTAGTGGCCAGTGGCCATGCCTATGCCGCGGACAATGGCGACGTCTATTTCGCGGTGGAGTCGTTCGAGGATTACGGCAAGCTCAGCAAGAAAAAGCTCGAGGACCTGGTCGCCGGCGCCAGAGTGGATGTGCAGGAAGCCAAACGCAGCCCTGCGGATTTCGCCTTGTGGAAAGCCGCGAAGCCGGGAGAAGTGAGCTGGCCCTCGCCCTGGGGCGAGGGCCGCCCCGGCTGGCATATCGAATGCTCCGCAATGTCCAACTGCTGCCTTGGGGAAACCTTTGATATTCACGGGGGCGGGCCGGATCTGCTGTTTCCCCACCATGAGAACGAGATTGCCCAGTCGGAATGCGCCAATGGCCAGACCTTCGTGCACACCTGGATGCACGCTGGCGCCATCCGCGTCAACAAGGAGAAGATGTCCAAATCGCTGGGCAACTTCTTCACCATTCGCGAGATTCTCGAGAAGTACCCGCCGGAGATCGTGCGCTACTTTCTGGTGTCCAGCCATTACCGCAGCCAGGTGGACTACTCCGAAGAGAGCCTGGCGGAGGCGGGGCGCACGCTCACCAGGCTTTACCATGCGCTGCGTGGGGTGATCCCGGCCAAGGATGTGGCGGAGACTGAGCATGACAAGCGGTTCGAAGAGGTCATGGATGATGATTTCAATACCGCCGGAGCCATTGCCGTACTGCATGCCGTGGCCAATGAAATCAATCAGCACCGCCGTGACGGCCGGGAAGACGAAGCAAAAGAGGCGGCAGCTGTACTGGTGCGCCTCGGTGGCGTGCTTGGGCTGCTGCAGCAGGATCCGGAGGCCTTCTTCCAGGCCGACACCGGCGGCGAACTGACCGCCGAAGACATCGAGGCGATGATCCAGGCGCGCGCGGACGCCCGCAAGGCGAAAGATTTTGCCGAAGGTGATCGCATCCGGGATGAGCTGGCCGAAAAGGGCATCATTCTGGACGACTCGCGCGAAGGAACGACCTGGCGCCGGGGCTGACCTTGTACGGATTTTCACGTACAATCCGGCGCTCAAATTGGAACAACTCCCGGTGTCAGAGGGAGTCGGGAAATTAACCCACTGAGGCAGACAACGATGACAGAACGCGTACAAGTCGGCGGCATTCAGGTCGCGAAGAATCTGTATGATTTCGTGAACAACGAAGCGATTCCGGGAACCGGTGTCGATGCAGAGAAATTCTGGGCTGAATTCGACAAGATCGTGAACGAGCTGGCGCCGCGTAACCGCGAACTGCTGGCCAAGCGCGATGCCATTCAGGAAAAGATGGACAGCTGGAACCGTGATCACAAAGGTCAGAAGCTGGACATGGCCGAGTACAAATCTTTCCTGAAGGACATCGGTTACCTGGTGGATGAGCCGGGCGAGTTCAAGATTTCTACCTCCAATGTCGACCCGGAAGTGGCCACCATGGCCGGCCCGCAGCTGGTGGTGCCGATCATGAACGCGCGCTTTGCCCTGAACGCCGCCAATGCTCGCTGGGGCAGTCTGTATGACGCGTTGTACGGCACCGATGCCATCTCCGAAGAAGGTGGGGCCGACAAGGGTCGTGGCTACAATCCGGTGCGTGGCGCCAAGGTGATCGAGTGGGCCCGCAACCTGCTGGACAGCTCTGCACCGCTGGCCTCCGGTAGTCACAAGGACGCCGCCAAGTACCTGGTCGACGGTGGCAAGCTGGTGGTCAAACTGCAGAACGGCGAAAGCACCGGTCTGAAAGACGAAGCCGGTTTCGTTGGTTACACCGGCGCCGCCGATGCGCCCACCGGCATTCTGCTGGTCAAGAACGGCATGCACTTTGAAATCCAGATTGACGCCAGCCACCCGATCGGCAAGGACGACGGCGCCAATGTGAAAGACGTGCTGATGGAGTCCGCGCTGACCACCATCATGGACTGCGAAGACTCGGTCGCAGCCGTGGATGCGGATGACAAGGCGCTGGCCTACCGCAACTGGCTGGGGCTGATGAAGGGCAACCTGCAGGAAACCTTCGAGAAGGGTGGCGAGCAGCTGACCCGCAAGATGAACGCCGACCGCAGCTACACGGCTGCTGATGGCAGCGAGCTGGCCCTGAAGGGACGCAGCCTGATGTTCATCCGTAACGTCGGCCACCTGATGACCAACCCGGCAGTGCTGCTGAAAGACGGCAACGAGATCCCGGAAGGTCTGATGGACGGTCTGATTACCTCGCTGATTGCCATTCATGACCTCAAAGGCAACGGCAAGTTCCAGAACAGCACCACCGGTTCCATGTACATCGTGAAGCCTAAAATGCACGGTCCGGAAGAGGTGGCGTTCACCAACGAATTCTTCGGACGTGTTGAAGACGCTCTCGGTCTGCCACGTTTTACCCTGAAAGTCGGCATCATGGACGAAGAACGTCGTACCACGGTCAACCTGAAGGCCTGTATCCACGCCGCCAAAGAGCGTGCCGTGTTTATCAACACCGGCTTCCTGGATCGTACCGGCGATGAGATTCACACCTCCATGGAGCTGGGGCCGTTCATTCGCAAAGGCGCGATGAAGCAGGCGACCTGGATCAATGCGTACGAGCAGTGGAACGTGGATATCGGCCTGGAAACCGGTTTCCGGGGCGTGGCCCAGATCGGCAAGGGTATGTGGGCCATGCCGGACCTCATGGCCGGCATGCTGGAGGCCAAGATTGGTCATCCGAAAGCGGGCGCCAATACGGCCTGGGTGCCGTCTCCGACTGCGGCCACGCTGCACGCCAGTCACTACCACCAGGTGTCAGTGGCGGATATCCAGAAAGAGCTGGAAAGCCGTACCCGTGCCAATCTGGACGACATTCTTACCGTGCCGGTGATGGACGACCCCGCGTCCCTGTCTGCCGAGGACATTCAGCAGGAGCTCGACAACAACGCCCAGGGTATCCTCGGTTACGTTGTGCGCTGGATCGACCAGGGTGTGGGTTGCTCCAAGGTGCCGGACATCAATGACGTTGGCCTGATGGAAGACCGCGCCACCCTGCGGATTGCCTCTCAGCTGTTGGCCAACTGGCTGCACCACGGCGTCTGTTCCGAGGAGCAGATCATGGAAACCATGAAGCGCATGGCGGCCGTGGTCGACAAGCAGAACGCAGGTGATGCGGCTTACCGTCCGATGGCCGGAAACTTCGATGACAGCGTTGCGTTCCAGGCTGCGCTGGATCTGGTTCTGAAGGGTCGCGAGCAGCCCAATGGCTATACAGAGCCGCTTCTGCATGCGTACCGTCTGAAGGCGAAGGCCAAGTACGGTCAGTAAGCTTCAGGAGTCAAAAAAAGCCCCGCTTTCGAGCGGGGCTTTTTTGTGGGAGCTGCTTTCCGGTTTGGTGTCGGATTACGCTTCGCTAATCCGACTAGCCAGCTCTCAGTCTTTGTGTAGCTCATTCGCCGCGTACAGCGTATTCTCCAGCAGCGTGGCAATCGTCATCGGACCCACGCCACCCGGCACGGGCGTAATGTAGGCGGCGCGCTCGGCGGCCGCTTCAAACTCCACGTCTCCTCGCAGTTTGCCGTTTTCCATGCGGTTGATGCCCACATCAATGACGGTGGCGCCGGGCTTGACCCATTCACCTTTTACCAGGCCTGGTTTGCCGGCCGCGGCAATGAGAATGTCGGCTTCGCCAACGAACTTCTCCAGGTTGGGCGTAAAGCGATGGCAGACCGTGGTAGTGGCACCTTTCAATAGCAGTTCCATGCTCATGGGGCGGCCTACAATGTTAGAGGCGCCAACGATCACTGCGTGCTGGCCCTTGTAGGGGGTGTCAATACTGTCGAGCAGGGTGATCACGCCGGCGGGGGTGCAGGGCCGCAGGGCGGGTTTGCGCTGCATCAGGCGGCCGATGTTGTAGGGATGGAAACCATCCACATCCTTGTCGGGGCGAATCTTGACCAGAATCGGGTCGGCATCCAGGTGGGAGGGCAGGGGAAGCTGAACCAGTATGCCATCAACTGCGGGATTCTCGTTCAGTTCCTCGACCAGCGCCTCCAGTGCCGCCTGGGAGGTGTCTTCGGGCAGGTCGTAAGACAGCGACAGGATGCCTGCTTCGTCGCATGCCTTGCGTTTGTTGCCGACGTAGACCTGTGATGCGGCATCGTTTCCTACCAGTACCACCGCCAGCCCCGGGGCTCTGAGGCCCTGTTGTCGGCGGGCTTCCACGCCGTGGGCCACCTGCTGGCGTACCCTGGCAGCAATCTCTTTTCCGTTGATCAGTTTGGCGCTCATGTCTCTGTCTTGTCGGTTGGGCAAAATGGAGGGCGGGCATTGTCTCACGCTTCGGTGATAACTCCAATTGGGACTGGCGCACGTGTTGCTGACAAGGAACTATTTCATCGGATGCGGGTCATCAAATCGTGCGCGGCTTTAATCATTTTCCAAATCCGTGTTGACGGCAGGGATCGGCGCCGGTAATATGCGCGCCAACTTTGCTGAGGCACTTGTTGTTCAGTTCAGACGGGGTATAGCGCAGTCTGGTAGCGCGCCTGCTTTGGGAGCAGGATGTCGGGAGTTCGAATCTCTCTACCCCGACCACTTTCTGAATATTCAGGTGGGCGAACGGTCAAGCGCCCGTAGCTCAGCTGGATAGAGCACCCGCCTTCTAAGCGGGTGGTCGCAGGTTCGAGTCCTGCCGGGCGCGCCATTAAGCCTTTGGTCTGGTCCGCTCCGGACTCGCCAATTCAGCAAGGTTATGAGTAAACAGTTATAAATGCCGGAAGGCATGTCCCGATGTGGTGGACGTAGCTCAGTTGGTAGAGCTCAGGATTGTGACTCCTGCGGTCGAGGGTTCGAACCCCTTCGTCCACCCCACTTTTCTTTCAGGTTTTGATTCCGCATTTGATGAATACGTTGATCGGCTTTGTGTCGTCAGTCATTCTTCATTTTGTTGTGCGCGAGTGGCGGAACTGGTAGACGCGCTGGATTTAGGTTCCAGTGGGGCAACCCGTGAGAGTTCGAGTCTCTCCTCGCGCACCATCCCCCCCCCTTTCTTTTTTGAACTTTGCCCCCCAGATCTGATTTCTGCCGGATTCGTTGGTGCCGTTGTGGCTGCTGTTGAAGTGCCGCGGCCAGATGATTCTCTCGGCGGGGTAAACCGTGATAAACTACCGGCTTTTAAATTTCGGTCCTTCTGCGGGAAAATGCCCGGAGACGGATTTTTAGGTTTAATTTCATTCACATACTGAACCTGTAATTTGAGGATCTTCCATGCAAGTGTCTGTTGAAACGACCTCCAACATCGAGCGTCGCATGACGATTGGTGTGCCCGCCCAGGAAATTGACCAGGCGGTCCAGAAACGCCTGCAGGAAACTGCCCGCACCGTGCGCCTGAACGGCTTCCGTCCGGGTAAGGTACCCATGAGCGTGGTCAAGCGTCGTTTCGGTGCCAGCGTTCGCCAGGAAGTGGTCGGCGAGGTCATGCGAGACAGCTACATCAAGGCACTGCAGGAGCAGGATATCAATCCGGCAGGTTGGCCGAAGCTGGAGCCGACCGTGATGGAAGAGGGCAAGGATCTCGAGTTTGTTGCCACCTTCGAAGTGCTGCCAGAAATCGAACTGGGTGATCTGAGCAAGATTTCGGTAGAGAAGCTGACCTCTGAAATCGCCGACAAGGATATCGACAACATGATCGATAATCTGCGTCGTCAGCAGGCCACCATGAAGGAAGTCAAGCGCAAGTCCAAGAACAAGGACGTCGTGACTATCGACTTCAAAGGCACCATCGACGGTGAGGAGTTCGAGGGTGGCGCGGCCGAGGGCCATCGTCTGACGCTGGGTTCCGGCCAGATGATTCCCGGCTTCGAGAAGGGCATTGTGGGTGGCAAGACCGGTGAAGAGCTTGAGATCGAAGTAACCTTCCCGGAGGACTACCACAACGAAGAGCTGGCGGGTAAGCCGGCGAAGTTTGCGATCACCATCCACAAGGTGGAAGAGCCGCAGCTGCCGGAGCTGGATGCCGAGTTCTTCAAGAAGTTCGGTATCGAAGCGGATGACGAAGCCACTTTCCGTGAAGAAGTGAAGAAGAACATGGAGCGCGAGCTCAAGCAGGCGGTGTCCAACAAGGTCAAGAACGACGTTGTTGACGGCCTTCTGGAAACCACCGAGCTGGATATTCCGGCCGCATTGGTGGACCAGGAAATCGATCGTCTGCGTCAGGACGCGGTGCAGCGCTTCGGTGGTCAGGTTGATTTCCAGCAGCTGCCCAAGGAAATCTTTGAAGAGCAGGCCAAGCGTCGTGTGAAGACCGGCCTGCTGTTCCAGGAAGTGGTCAAGAAAAATGACCTGAAAGCCGACCCGGCCAAGGTTGACGAGAAGATCCAGGAGATCGCGTCAACGTATGAACAGCCTGATGAGGTGGTTGCCCATTTCAACAGCAACCCCGAGCAGAAGTCTCAGATTGAGTCTTCTGTTCTGGAAGACCAGGTGGTCGATTACGTGCTTGAGCAGGCGAAAGTCAAAGAGAAGAAGGTCAAGTACGAAGAGGCCGTTCAGGCGGGTCAGCAACAGGGCTGATCCCCCCGGGGGTCTGAAATTGGCCCCTGTTGGCCGAAAAGGGAAAACAGCCGGCATGTCCGGCTGTTTTCATCTTGGCCCGGCGGTGGCAGAGTATAGGGTGTAGAACACTGATAACGCAGTGGCCTGAGGCCACACCCCAATGTTCAGAAGGAGTTCAGGCACATCATGACGCAAAAACCAATTGATGGTCCCGCAATGGTAACCAGTTCCGGTCTGGTTCCGATCGTTATTGAGCAAACCGCTCGCGGTGAGCGTTCCTTTGATATCTACTCCCGGTTGCTCAAGGAGCGGGTGATTTTCATGGTGGGGCCGGTCGAGGACCACATGGCGAACCTGATCGTGGCGCAGCTCCTGTTCCTGGAATCCGAGAACCCGGACAAGGACATCCATCTCTACATCAACAGCCCGGGCGGCTCAGTCACTGCAGGCATGTCGATCTACGACACCATGCAGTTCATCAAGCCGGATGTGGCGACGCTGTGTGTCGGCCAGGCCGCCAGCATGGGCGCGTTCCTGCTTGCCGGTGGTGCCGAAGGCAAGCGTGCCTGTCTGCCCAATTCCAGGGTGATGATTCATCAGCCGCTGGGTGGTTATCAGGGGCAGGCCACGGATATCGAGATCCACACCCGAGAGATCCTGAAAATCCGTCACACCCTGAATTCCATTCTTGCGCACCACACCGGGCAGGATCTGGAGACCATTGCGAAGGATACCGACCGCGATAACTTCATGGATCCCCAGCAGGCGAAAGACTACGGCCTGATTGATTCTATACTTGATAAGCGCGTACCGAATAAATAATACTGAAGGTAATCGCATCATCCTTGGCCGGCGTATTAGCCAGTAGCGCCGGCAAACCAAGATCAGAGGTATTTCAATGGCAGATGAAAGAAACGGCAGAGGCGACGATAACGGCAAGTTGCTCTACTGCTCGTTTTGTGGAAAGAGCCAGCATGAAGTCCGTAAGCTCATTGCAGGGCCCTCGGTGTTCATCTGCGACGAGTGCGTCGACCTGTGCAACGACATTATCCGCGAAGAGATTCAGGAGAATGCACAGGAAGAGGCCAGTGATCGTCTTCCGACTCCCGCTGAAATCCGCGATACGCTCGACGAGTATGTCATCGGCCAGGATCGCGCCAAGGTTGTGCTTTCCGTCGCGGTCTACAATCACTACAAGCGTCTGCGCTACGGTGAGGGCAAGGCCGAGGTTGAACTGGGCAAGAGTAACATCCTGCTGATCGGACCCACGGGCAGCGGTAAAACACTGCTCGCGGAAACGCTGGCGCGCATGCTCAATGTGCCGTTCACCATTGCAGATGCGACCACCCTGACCGAAGCCGGTTATGTGGGTGAAGATGTTGAGAATATCATCCAGAAACTGCTGCAGAAGTGCGATTACGATGTCGACAAGGCCCAGAGGGGCATTGTCTATATCGACGAAATTGACAAGATTTCGCGCAAATCTGACAACCCCTCCATCACCCGGGATGTCTCCGGGGAGGGTGTGCAGCAGGCACTGTTGAAGCTGATCGAGGGCACGGTCGCCTCGGTACCGCCTCAGGGCGGTCGCAAGCATCCGCAGCAGGAGTTTCTGCAGGTGGATACCGGCAACATGCTGTTTATCTGTGGTGGTGCCTTCGCCGGTCTGGACAAGGTGATTCAGGAGCGCTCCGAGCGCAGCAGCATCGGCTTTTCTGCATCGGTGAAAAGCCCGGACGATACCAAGAACACCGGCGACATCATCAAGGATGTCGAAACCGAGGACCTGGTGAAATATGGCCTGATTCCCGAGTTTGTGGGTCGTCTGCCGGTTGTGGCAACGCTGACCGAGCTGGATGAGGAAGCGCTGGTGCAGATTCTCACCGAACCCAAGAACGCTCTGACCAAGCAGTACCAGAAGCTGTTCGACATGGAAGGTGTGGAACTGGATTTCCGTGAAGATGCCCTGAGGGCCGTTGCCCGCAAGGCGATGGAGCGGAAAACCGGAGCCCGGGGCCTGCGCTCCATTATGGAGGCCACGCTGCTGGATACCATGTACCAGATTCCCTCCGAGCACGACGTCACCAAGGTGGTCATCGACGAGAGCGTGATCAGCGGCGATTCCGAGCCGTTCAAGATTTACGCCAGCAGTGACCATGCCAAGGCAGTCCCCGAAGACTGATCCGGTTGCCGGATTTCACGACGTATAAAAAAGGGCGGTAACGCCCTTTTTTATTGTTCCGTAACCCGTCTTTCCCCGCCTGTTTCATTTGGTAAAAAGATTGCAATTTTCACTGTCGCCCCAATGATGGGTGATATGCTGAAAGAAATATCGTCAGAGGATTCCTTATGACCCGGATACCCGAAGAGTCTGTGCAAGAATACCCCCTGCTTCCCCTGCGTGATGTGGTGGTGTTTCCGCACATGGTCGTCCCTTTGTTTGTGGGGCGCGAAAAATCCATTCAGGCACTGGAAGCCGCAATGGAGGGCAGTAAGGAGATTCTGCTGGTTGCGCAACGGGACGCCTCGACGGATGAGCCAGGCCCGGAGGATGTGTTCGATATGGGGACCCTGGCCACGGTTCTGCAGATGCTGCGGTTGCCGGACGGCACCGTGAAGGTTCTGGTCGAGGGCAATGCCCGCGCCAGCCTGAGTGGCATCGCCGAGGGCGAATACCTGTCGGGCAAGGCCATGATGATCGATGAGGATTCCTTGCCGGATCGGGAGGAAGATGTCCTTGTCAAAACTCTGATGGACGAATTCGAGAAGTACGTCAAGCTGTCCAAGAAGGTGCCTTCGGAAGTCTCCAACGCACTGACCGGCATCACCGAGGTCGAGCGTCTGGCCGATACCATGGCGGCCCACCTGGAGATGCGCATCCCCGAGAAACAGGAATTGCTGGAAGCGCTGGACATCCGCAAGCGTGTGGATCTGCTGCTGGGCAAGCTGGATGGCGAAATCGACCTCATCGAGGTGGAAAAGCGCATCCGAGGCCGCGTCAAGAAGCAGATGGAACGCAGTCAGCGCGAGTACTATCTGAATGAACAGATGAAGGCTATCCAGAAGGAGATGGGTAACCTCGGGGAAGGCAATAACGACTTCGAAGAGCTTGAGCAGAAGCTGGAAGAGGCCGGTCTTCCGGAAGAGGCCCGCAAGAAGACCGAAGCGGAGCTGAACAAGCTGAAGATGATGTCGCCGATGTCCGCCGAGGCGACGGTTGTACGTGGCTACATCGACTGGATGCTGGCGGTGCCCTGGAAAAAACGTAGCCGGGTGCGTCACGACATCGAGAAGGCGCGTGAGATCCTCGACAAGGACCATTACGGGCTGGACGAGGTCAAGAAGCGCATCCTGGAATACCTGGCGGTGCAGAGTCGGGTGAAGAAAGTGAAGGGGCCGGTTCTGTGTCTGGTTGGCCCTCCCGGCGTCGGTAAAACCTCGCTCGGGCAGTCCATTGCCCGCGCCACCAATCGCAAATACACCCGTATGGCGCTTGGCGGCGTTCGTGACGAAGCGGAAATCCGTGGGCACCGTAAGACCTATATTGGTGCGTTGCCGGGCAAGTTGCTGCAGAAGCTCTCCAAGGTAGGCGTTAAGAACCCGCTGTTCCTGTTCGATGAGATCGACAAGATGGGCATGGACCATCGTGGTGATCCGGCCTCGGCGCTGCTGGAGGTTCTGGATCCGGAACAGAATCACACCTTCAACGATCACTATCTGGAAGTGGACTACGACCTCTCGGACGTGATGTTCGTGTGTACGTCCAACTCAATGGACATCCCCTCGGCCCTGCTGGATCGTATGGAGATTATCCGGATTCCCGGCTATACCGAGGACGAGAAGGTCAATATCGCATTGCGTTACCTGTTGCCGAAGCAGGTCAAGGCCAACGGCCTGCGCAAGGACGAGCTGACCCTGCCTGAGCAGACCCTGCGGGACCTGATCCGTTACTACACCCGCGAGGCGGGTGTGCGGGGCCTCGAGCGTGAAATCGCCAAGATCTGCCGTAAGGTGGTGCGTGAGCACGTGGAAAGCGGTGACAGGGCCTCTGTAACGCTTGAGCCGGACATGCTGGAAGACTACTCCGGCGTCAAGAAGTTCAAGTACGGGCTGGCCGAAGAGACCAATGAGATCGGTCAGGTGACCGGGCTGGCCTGGACCCAGGTCGGCGGCGAGCTCCTCACGATTGAGTGCGCGCTCACCAAGGGTAAAGGACGCGTGGTGAAAACCGGGTCGCTCGGTGACGTTATGCAGGAGTCAATCCAGACGGCGTTGACGGTGGTCAGAAGCCGTGCGCCGGGGCTCGGAATTGCCGATGATTTCCACGAAAAGCACGACCTGCACGTTCACGTGCCCGAGGGTGCCACGCCAAAAGATGGCCCCAGCGCCGGTATCGGCATGTGTACCGCCCTGGTTTCTGCACTGACCAAGATTCCGGTGCGTGCGGACGTGGCGATGACTGGCGAGATCACCCTGCGTGGTCGCGTACTGCCAATCGGCGGTCTCAAGGAGAAGCTGCTCGCGGCCCACCGCGGCGGTATCAAGACGGTTATCATACCTGATGAAAATGTTCGTGATCTCAAGGAGATACCGGATAATATCAAGGAATCACTGGAGATCATTCCGGCGAAATGGATCGACGAAGTGCTGGACGTGGCCCTGGCTTATTCACCGGAACCGCGTACCGCAGATTCGCCATCCCAAACCGGATCCGGCAAGCCCAGAGACGACGATTCCGATGCCGCAGAACGCATAAATACACATTAAACCCTTGATGAGTTGTTGACATGCCAGAGAGCCCATTGGTATAACTGTTTCGCCGTGAAGCAGCCAATACCAAGGGCTCCCGCGCAGTTAGTGCCTATTCCGAACACCGGTTTACAACCGCAAGGAATAAAAAAACTGAAGAATGGAATTCTCTGACCGCTTATGCGATAGTCGAGAACGTCCGAGAAAAAACAATCCAACCTATAACATCTTCAACCTGAAATCGAAGGGGTTTAGTGTGAACAAGTCCGAACTTATCGATGCAATTGCAGAGTCCGCAGATATCTCCAAAGCCGCCGCTGGCCGTGCTCTGGACGCAATGACCAACTCCATTACCGGTGCCCTGAAAAAAGGCGATCAGGTCACTCTGATCGGTTTTGGTACCTTCTCTGTTAAAGAGCGTGCTGCCCGTACCGGTCGCAACCCGCAGACTGGTGCCGAAATCAAGATTCCGGCCTCCAAAGTGCCTGGGTTCAAGGCAGGTAAGGCCCTGAAAGACGCCGTTAAGTAAACGGTTCTTTCTAAGGCAGTGCCGGTCATGCGGGTGCTGCCGGAGCGGTTGGCCCGGGGTCAGCTCCGACGCCAGCCAGCTCCAGATGAATTCAAGGCGCATTCCGATCAGGGTGCGCCTTTTTACGTTAAGCGTCTGAATCTAATCATCGCACCACAAGAATCAGCTCGATTTAAATCAGGGATTCGGGAGAACCATGCTTCAAGATATTCGGGAAAATGCCCAGGGCACCATTGCCAAAATCATCATCGGTCTGTTGATCGTTTCGCTTTCCATCTGGGGGATGGATGCCATTGTTGGTGGGTTTTCCGGCGAGCCTGAGGTCGCTACGGTAAATGGCGAGGACATTACCGAGCGGGAATTCATGCGTGTGGTGCAAATGGAGGGGCAGCGCCGACTGTCCGAGATGGATGAGCCGGATCCTTCGCTACTCAATGAAGACGAGATTCGCCGGGACGTGCTCGAGTCTCTGATCCAGGAGCAGGTGCTGATTCAGGACGCCAATGAGCAGGGGCTGGAATTGTCCGATCAGGATATCGACTCACTGATCACCCAGATGTCCCAGTTCCAGGTAGATGGGACATTCAATCGCGACCGTTTCGTGGCGACCGTGCGGAACATGGGTATGGGCGTGGGCGAATTCCGCGAAGCGATGCGCAAACAGTACGTGGTAAACCAGATTCGCGCCGGTATCGTGGAAAGCGGTGTGGTGACCGATGAGAATGTTGCCCAGTTGCTGCGCATTCAGAACCAGACCCGGGATTTCCGGGTGCTGACCGTGGCAGCCGAGCAGGTGCGTGAGGGCATCGAGGTGAGCGATGACGAGATCAGCACCTACTACCAGGAGAATCTTGAGGAATACCGGCTGCCAGAGCGTGTGGATGCCGAGTACCTGGCCCTCTCCCAGGAAGCGCTGGCGGAAACCATCGAGGTTAGCGACGACGAGCTCGAGGCATACTATAACGAGCGGGCGTCCGAGATGGCTGCCGAGGAGCGCCGTGCAGCACACATCCTGATTGAGGATGGCGAGAATGCTTCCGAAACGATCGCGACTATCCAGCAGCGTCTGGACGACGGGGAAGCCTTCGCCGATCTGGCCGAGGAGTTCTCGGCGGACACCATGTCTGCTTCCGAGGGCGGGGACCTGGGCTTCGCCGAGCGGGGCGTGTACAGCGAAGCTTTCGACGACGCTCTGTTTGCCCTCGACGAGGAAGAGGTGTCGGAGCCGGTCAACACCAGTTTCGGGGTACATCTGATCAAGTTGCTCGATGTGCGCAAGGCCGATGTGCCGACTCTGGACGAGCTGGAAAGCGAGCTGCGGCGGGAACTGGCGGAGCGTCAGGCCGAGGAGCGGTTTGCAGAAGTGCGGACCCAGTTGGCGGATTCGGCCTATGCCGCGGATGATTTGAACGCGCCGGCAGAGGAGCTCGGCCTGGAGATTCGTGAAACCAGCGATATTACCCGTGAGGGCGGTAATCCGCCGTTCGACCATGCTGGCCTGGTGCGCCAGTTGTTCTCGGATGATGTTCTCAACGACCGTTTCAATACTGAGTTAATTGACGTTGGCGACAATGTCTCCGTGGTGGCGCGGGTGAAAACCTATTACGAAGCGGAAGAGCAACCTCTTGAAGCGGTGCGCGAAGATATCCGGGCCGCACTGCTGGAGCAGAAAACCCGCGAGGCGCTGCGAGAGCGCGCTGAATCGCTGATTGCCGAACTGGAAGCCGGCGCCGATGCCGCAGAGCTGGGTGCTGGCGAGTGGCAGGAGTACAGTGAGCAATCCCGCAATGAGGCCGATATCAGCCGGCAGATTGTCTCCGCCGCCTTTTCACTGGAGCGGCCTGAAGAAGGTTCCGTTCGCTACGGTCAGGCGCTCACCGATAACGGCATCGCAGTGGTTGCCCTGGACCGGGTCAATGAGGGGGAGATTGAGGATGGCAGCGGCGAGCTGGCGCAATTGCGCGGCTTCCTGTCCTCCATGGAGGGTCAGCGGGAGTACGCCGCGTACCAGCAGTACCTGCGGGAGCGGGCGGAGGTGTCTCGCCCCTGAGTGCAGACGCCGCCGGTTCTCCGGTAAGGTCGAAACGCAAAAAAGCCCGGCTCATGCCGGGCTTTTTTGCGTTTCGGACACCAATTATGGGGTCGTATTGACTATCCTTTAGATGTGGCTTACTCCGGGGGGAATCGTGTGGGCTTCAGGCTTTCCTTGATTTTCTTGAGGTGACCCAGAAAATCCGCACCGCGTTTGAGTGTGACACCGGTTGCCAGAATATCGATCACGGCCAGGTGAATGATCCTCGATGACATAGGCATATAGACCTCGGTGTCTTCCGGGGCGGTCACTTCGAGGACAACGGTGCAGGCCCCGCCAAGCGGAGAATCCGGGTTGGTGATGCCAATTACCGTCGCACCATTGGTTCTCGCAATCTGTGCAATGTCCACGGATTCCCGGGTGCGACCGGTGTAGGAAACTATCACAATCACATCACCGGTCCCGGAGCCGGCCGCCACCATGCGTTGCATCAGGGCGTCATCATAGGACATGACGGGAATGTTGAAACGAAAGAACTTGTGCTGGGCGTCCAGCGCTACCGGGGCCGACCCCCCCATGCCGAAGAAGTTGATCTGCTTGGCCTGGATGAGATAGTCAATAGCGGTTGCAAGGGCTTTCGGGTCCAGCGCCTGGCGCGCCTTGTCCAGGCTGGCAATGGTGCTGAGCATGATCTTGTCTGCGAATTCGGCAACGCTGTCATCCGGCTCGACATTCTGGCCAATGTAGGGCGTGCCGGTGGCGATGCTCTGGGCCAGGCGGATCTTGAAGTCGGGAAAGCCGGTGGCGGAAAAGCCGCGGCAAAAGCGGTTGACCGTGGGTTCGCTGACATCGGCAGCCCTCGCCAGCGCCGCTATGCTGTAGCGGGTTGCGGCGCTGGGGTCGCGAAGAATGGCTTCGGCCACTTTGCGCTCGGATTTGTTCAGACTATCCAGCCGGGATTGTATGTCTTCAATCAGGTTATCGTCGCGTTTCGCCCGGTTCGCGGCCATTAATGGGTACTCCCTGGATCATCGGCATTTGCTGGAACTGTTGCTAAGGACGTTTTGTGGCAATTGTACCGTGTTTCGTTCGAGGCTGCGGTAGTAAAAGTGTCACACACGAGATTTTGCGCTTGGGTTGCTGGATCATCGGTGTCATTATTTACTTAAAGTTACTACATAGTGCGTTGACGCAAGAGAAGGACTCATGGCTGATAGCTACCGTACCTGTTCAGATCTGATGGTGTTCGGAGCACTGGGAGACCTTGCCCAGCGCAAGCTTCTTCCCGCACTCTATCAGCTCGACCGCTCCGGTTTGCTTGATCAGGGAAGTCGAATCCTGGCGATCGCGAGGAACAGAATGGAGTCCGACGAGGCGCGCAGTTTACTCGATGAAAAACTCAGGGAGCACGTTAAGCCGGCCGAAGTGGATGAAGCCCTGATCAAGAGTTTTTTGCAGCGCGTTGATTATCTGTTCCTGGATTTCACTGACTCGGAAGGGTATCAGGCGCTGAATGAATGGCGGGGCGATCCCGACAGCAATCTGATCGTGTACATGGCTGCGCCTCCGGCCATGTACGGTGCAATCGCCCGTAATCTGCGAGCATCCGGCTGCTGTACGGACAAGACCCGGGTTGTGGTGGAGAAGCCAATTGGTCATGACCTGGCTTCATCCCGGGTGATCAACGATGAGTTGGGTGAGGTCTACCGGGAAGACCAGCTATTCCGCATCGACCACTATCTTGGCAAGGAGACAGTCCAGAACCTGATTGCCCTGCGCTTTGCCAACAATCTGTTTGCCTCCCAGTGGGACCAGAACCACATCTCTCACGTGGAAATTACTGTAGCCGAGAGTGTTGGTATCGAGGGACGATGGGGGTATTTCGACAAGGCCGGCCAGATTCGTGACATGATCCAGAATCACCTGTTGCAGTTGCTGTGCCTGATTGCGATGGATCCGCCCTCGGATCTGTCTGCCGACAGCATCCGTGACGAGAAGGTCAAGGTATTGAAAGCCCTGCGGGAAATCACCCCGGAATTGATGGAGAGCCACGTAGTGCGCGGCCAGTACACCGCGGGCACCAGTAATGGCAAGCCGGTACCGGGGTATCTGGAGGAAGAGGGCGCCAACAAGGGCAGCGCCACCGAAACGTTTGTGGCCCTCAAGGCCGAGATTGAAAACTGGCGCTGGTCCGGCGTGCCTTTCTATATCCGCACCGGCAAGCGGCTGCCGGAAAAGTTGTCGCAGATCATTATCCACTTCAAACCGGCGCCCCACTACATTTTTGATCCGGATCAGAAGCATCTGGCCAACAACAAACTGATCATCCGGTTGCAGCCTGATGAAGGTATGTCTCTGAAAATTCTGACCAAAGATCAGGGTCTGGACAAAGGCATGCGGCTGCGCCAGGGCCCCCTGGAACTGACTTTTTCCGAAACGTTCGATACCGACCGTATTCCGGATGCCTACGAACGCCTGTTGTGGGAAGTGATGAAGGGCAACCAGTACCTGTTCGTGCGTCGGGACGAAGTAGAGCATGCCTGGCGATGGGTCGACCGGGTCATCCGGCACTGGAACGACAGCGGTGAGCCACCCAAGCGGTACGCTGCCGGAACCTGGGGGCCGGTGGCTTCCATCGCAATGATCACACGGGATGGCAGGAGCTGGTATGAAGACGCCTGAAATCCTGTTGCCAGCGGGGGTTAAGGCGCGCTTCGGCGAAAGCCCCGAACGGGTCGGCGCCGAGCTGGCTGATGCCGTGGCGGAGGTTCTTCGCCATCGGCTTGCGGAAGCCGGGCAGGCAACACTGGCGGTTTCCGGCGGTTCGACGCCACTGCCTTTTTTCGATGCTCTGTCTGCAAAGGACCTCGATTGGGCCCGTGTGGTGGTGGTGCTTACGGATGAGCGCTGGGTTGATGAAGACGATCCGGCAAGTAATACGCGACTGGTGAGGTCAGCTCTTTTGCAGAATAACGCAGCCGATGCAAAGTTCCTGTCGCTCAAACAGCCGGGCGAGATGCCGGGGCAGGGACTGGACGCAGTGAAGAGCAAGCTTGCTGGCCTGCCATGGCCTCTCGATGTTCTGATACTTGGTATGGGTAATGATGGCCATACTGCTTCATTATTCCCGGACGCGCCGCAACTGGCGTTTGCGATGAGCCCTCGATGCCCGGATGCCGCAGCGGCCATGACGCCTCCGTCCCAGAAGCACAAGCGAATCACGCTCACCCGACCGGTTCTGAGCAGTGCCGGTTTCACGGCTTTGCATTTGAAGGGGGAAGACAAACTGGAAACCCTGAAACAGGCGCTTCAATCTCCCGAGCGTGTCCTGGAAATGCCGGTCCGCGCTTTCCTGCTGCCGGGATTGCAGGTGTTCTGGAGTCCCTGATAACGCATCACTGAAAGGAGAGAACCATGAGCCAGTTGTCGGACTTTCATCGTCAGCGTATTCGGGCTGTTCTGGATTCGTCGCCTTTGATCCCGGTGATCTCGATAAATAACCTCAACGACGCCGTCCCTCTTTGTCGTGCGCTGGTCGAAGGAGGCATCAATGTGCTGGAAATTACTTTGCGTACCGAGCATGGTATCCAGGCTATTGAGCGAGTACGGGAAGCCATCCCTGAAGCCTGGGTTGGCGCGGGGACCGTAACCAGCGTCGCCCAGTATCGTCAGGTTGAATCAGCCGGTGCCCAGTTCGTGATTACCCCGGGCGTCACCGAGGCTCTCCTCGAGTTCGGGCTGACCTCCGAAGCCCCGTTGCTGCCTGGAATCTCGACTATTTCGGAGTTGATGGTCGGCTACAGTCTCGGCTACCGGGAGTTCAAGTTCTTCCCGGCCGAGGTGTCCGGTGGCATACCGGCCCTCAGGGCCTTCCGCGGCCCTTTTCCGGATGTCAGCTTTTGCCCGACGGGGGGTATACGCCGGGACAGCGCCCGGGCCTACCTTGCTCTGGAAAACGTCCGCTCGGTTGGGGGGAGCTGGCTGACGCCGGCTGATGCGATTGATTCCAAAGATTGGGCAAGAATCACCGGGATTGCTCAGGGGAGTCTGGGAGATGTTTGAGTGAGAGAGATCAGCGTCAATCGCAACGCCGCCGAGCTGCACCAGATGCTGAACTATCTTGGAGTGCCGGCCTTCGTCATTGATGTCGTAGCCGCTAATGAGTTCCGGCTGGCCGCTATCAATTCCCGTCATGAACAGCTTACCGGGCTGAAACATGGAGATGTTGCCGGGCGCAGCGTGGACGACCTGCTCTCGCCTGAGATGGCCGCGACGGTCAAGGCCAATTATCGCCGCTGTGTCGAGAGTAAGGCCGCAACCGATTATCAGGAGGTGCTGGATCTTCCCGTCGGGCGAACCTTCTGGCAGACAAGCCTGGTGCCCTTTTTTGATGAGGCGGGCGAGGTCAGCAGGCTGCTGGGTACTGCATACGAAATCAGTGCCCAGACGCATCTTGAGCTGGAGACGCGTTATCAATCCACGGTAATGAGTGCCTACCTGGATGAGTCGCCTGACGGCATTCTTGTGGTGGACGCCAGCAACCGGATCAAGACCTGGAACCGTCGATTCCTCGAGATCTGGGATATCCCCGAGACAGTCATGGAGGCCCGTGACGGTGAAGCGGCGTTACGCACCGTCATCCCCCTGCTGGAAGACCCGGTCGGGTTTGTACAGCGGGTCCAGGAGCTTTACGCCTCATTGCATGAGGAAGAACACGGGGTTCGAGTAAACATGAAGGATGGTAGGGTACTGGAACGCTATTCCCGCGGCCTGCACGGGCCCGAGGGCGACTATTGGGGGCGGATCTGGTTCTATCGTGATGTAACGGAACTGCAGCGTTTGACGGACGAGTTGCTGCGCATGGCTCGAAGCGATCCGCTGACGGGTACCGCCAATCGTCGGGTGTTGATGGAGGTGTTGGAGGAGGAATTCAGCCGGGCGCGGCGTTATGGGCATCAACTGAGTGTGTTGATGCTGGACCTCGATCATTTCAAGCAAGTAAATGACCGTCACGGCCACGCTACCGGGGACGCAGTGCTCAAGGAGCTGGTGCGGGTTGTGACGCCGGAAATACGCGGCAGTGACTGCTTTGCGCGCCTGGGGGGTGAGGAATTTGCCATCCTGCTACCAGAGAATGATCTTGACTCGGCACGTCAGTTGGCCGAGCGGCTGTGCCGGGCAGTGGCCTTGTTGACGTTCAGAAGCACCCAGGGCGAATTCGGTGTTACGGTGAGCATCGGTGTTGCGACGTTGCGCGACAGTGATATGAGTCCGGAGCATTTACTCAATCGCGCAGACCAATGTCTATACGCCGCCAAGTCTGGAGGCCGCAATCAGGTGCATTGCGGACATGGCGAAAACCGTGGTGAGCCGAAACTTGAGGCGTAGCGCTACGGCAACCAATCATCAGCGGATGTCTTTGCCCACGCGGACGATCTTCATGGTGTTGGTGCCGCCCTGGGCGTTCACGTAATCGCCCTTGGTCATCACCACCAGATCGCCTTCCCTGACCACGCCACGGTTCAGCAGCTCGGACACCGCCAAAGCATTGGTGCGCTCGTTCGGTATCTTGGCGGAATCGAATGGCACCGTCTGTACGCCGCGAAACAGAGCAACACGGTGCTGGGTCGAGTGGTGCCGTGAGAAGGCAAAAATCGGCAAACTGGATTTGATGCGGGACATCAGCAGGGGGGTGGCACCGGTCTCGGTCATGCAGATAATGGCGGCGACGCCTTCGAGGTGGTTGGCAGCGTACATGGCTGACAGGGCAATGGCCTCATCCACCATCTCCATGCTTTCGTGAATGCGGTGTTTGGACTGGTGCATGGAGGGGTGTTTCTCGGCGCCCAGACAGATCCGCACCATGGCTTCCACTGCCTCCCTGGGATAGTCGCCAACGGCGGTTTCGGCGGAGAGCATCACGGCGTCGGTATAATCCATCACGGCATTGGCCACATCGGAAACTTCTGCCCGCGTGGGCATCGGATTGTCGATCATCGATTCCATCATCTGGGTAGCGGTGATGACCACCTTGTTCAATACGCGTGCGCGCTGAATGATGTGTTTCTGCACGCCCACCAGCTCGGCGTCGCCGATCTCCACCGCCAGATCGCCGCGGGCAACCATGACCGCGTCCGAAGCTTCAATCACGGCGTCCAGAGCGGCGTTGTCGTGGGCCAGTTCGGCGCGTTCGATCTTGGCCACGAGGCGGGCTTCGGAGCCGGCCTTGTCCAGCAGGCGCCGGGCAGTGTGCATGTCTTCGGCGGTGCGCACGAAGGAAACGGCTACGTAATCGGCGCCCAGGCGGGCGGCGGTCACGATGTCGTTTTTGTCCTTGTCGGTCAGCGCGTCAGCGGACAACCCGCCTCCGCGTTTGTTGAGGCCCTTGTTGTTCGATAAGGGTCCGCCAATCAGGACTCTGGAGGTAATGCTGTTGCTATCGACGGCGGTGACTTCCATTTCGATGCGGCCGTCGTCGAGCACAAGAACGTCGCCGATATTGACGTCGTCAATCAGCTGTTCATAGTCAATGCCAACGCGGTTTTCATCGCCCTGTTCCTTGTCCATGCCGGCGTCGAGTACGAACTCCTGGCCGGCTTTCAGCGTAATCTTGTTGTCGCGAAAACGGGCGATGCGGAGCTTTGGCCCCTGCAGGTCGGCCAGAAGCGCCACGAAGCGGCCCTGGGCAGAAGCCGACTCCCGTACCCGTCGGGCACGTTCAATATGGTCCTCGGCGCTACCGTGGGAGAAATTCAGCCGGGTGACGTCGACACCGGCTGCAATAATGGCGGCCAGTGATTCCGCAGAGTCGGTAGCGGGGCCGAGCGTGGCGACGATCTTGGTGCGCCTGAGCATGATTTGAATGTCCTTCTGAAGAGTCCGTTGTTACTGTATAGAAAAGCGTGCCGGTTCCGGGTAATACCACCGATTATCGTATCACGTCGTGACTGTTGCGTGACGACCCTGCGCCGAGAGAACGGGTCGCCGGATGAATCCATTGAATAGGGAGGGACGCGGGATGAACCCTGTGGTCGAAGAGGTGACACGGAGAATCACGGAGCGCAGCCGCGCGTCCCGTCAGGATTACCTCGCCAGGATGAACGTGCTCAAGACACAGTCCCCTCATCGCGGCACCTTGTCCTGTGGCAACCTGGCGCACGGTTTTGCCGCTTGTGGCCCGTCCGACAAGGACACTCTGAAGCTCATGAACAAGGCCAACGTGGCCATTGTGTCTGCTTACAACGACATGCTGTCAGCCCATCAGCCCTACCAGGGCTTTCCGGATATCATTCGCGAGGCCGCACGGGGCATGGGCTCAGTAGCTCAGTTTGCCGGCGGCACGCCCGCCATGTGCGATGGCGTGACCCAGGGCCAGCCGGGCATGGAGCTGAGCCTGTTCTCCCGGGACGTGATCGCGATGAGTACCGCGGTGGCTCTGAGTCACAATATGTTTGATGCCACACTGCTGCTGGGGATCTGTGACAAGATCGTGCCCGGCCTGCTGATGGGCTCACTCAGTTTCGGTTACCTGCCGGCGATTCTGGTGCCGGCCGGACCGATGCCCTCGGGGCTGCCCAATAAGGAAAAGCAGCGAATCCGGCAGCTGTATGCGGAAGGCAAGGTCGGCAGGCCCGAACTGCTGGAAGCCGAGAGTCAGTCTTACCACAGCCCGGGGACCTGCACGTTTTACGGTACTGCCAACAGCAACCAGTTGTTGGTGGAGGTGATGGGCCTGCACCTTCCCGGGGCGGCATTCGTCAATCCTGGCACGCCGTTGCGAGACAGCCTGACGCGGGCAGCAACAGAGCAGGTGATCCGTCTTTCCAGACCGAATGGCGGTGACCTGGGGCTGGGCGACATGGTGGATGAAAAAGCCATCGTCAATGCGCTGGTGGCGCTGCTGGTCACCGGGGGCTCCACCAATCACACCATCCACTGGATCGCGATTGCCCGCGCCGCCGGCGTGCTGGTCGACTGGAACGACTACGCCGATCTGTCCTCGGTGGTTCCGTCGATGACGCGCATTTACCCCAACGGTCAGGAAGACATTAACGCCTTTCATCAGGCGGGGGGCACCCCGTTTCTGATTCGTGAACTGTTACAGGAGGGGTACCTCCACAACGACGTACAGACGGTGGTGGGGCCCGGGCTGGAACAGTACGCTCGCTCGCCGGCCCTGGAGGAAGACAAACTGATTTGGTCGCCGGCGCCGGCCACGAGCCGACTGCCGGAGGTGTTGAGTTCCGCCAGCGAGCCTTTCGCCACCAACGGCGGGCTGAAAGTCCTGGATGGCAACCTCGGCCGGGGTGTGATCAAGGTCTCGGCGGTGGCACCGGAGCACCGGCAGGTCGAGGCGCCAGCCGTTGTCTTCAACGACCAGAACGACCTGAAAGCGGCGTTTGAGTCCGGCCAGCTTGATCGTGACTGTGTTGTTGTCGTGCGGTATCAGGGGCCGAAAGCTAACGGCATGCCGGAGTTGCATAAGCTCACGCCCTATCTGGGGGTCTTGCAGGACCGGGGTTTCAGGGTGGCGCTGGTAACCGATGGCCGTATGTCCGGGGCGTCCGGCAAGGTTCCGGCGGCGATTCACGTATACCCGGAGGCATTGGATGGCGGGCCGCTGGCGCGGCTTCGAAACGGGGATGTGGTGCGCGTGGATGCAGAGGGTGGTGAGCTGGTCGTGCTGGTGGACGAGAAAGAGTTTGCCGCCCGCACTCCCGAAGGCGCGGATCTGGGTGACCGTCATCACGGCTATGGGCGGGAGCTGTTTGGCTGGATGCGCCGTTCCGCCAGTAGCCCCGAAGAGGGAGCCTGTTTTTTCTGGAACCACAACGCATGAGCGGTAATGAATTCGCCCTGGTGGGTGACATTGGCGGCACCAACGCCCGCTTTGCACTGGTCCGTGCTGGCGAGACCCGGCTCGAAGCAATTCAGACGCTGCGCTGCCGCGACTATGAAAACCCGGGTTGCGCGATCATCGATTACCTGCAGAAAGTCGGGGTTGCGACGGTTGCAGAAGTTTGTCTGGCGGTTGCTTCGCCGGATCGCGGAAGCCGGGTGCGGCTCACCAATAACCACTGGAGCTTCGATCGCGAGGAAATGCGCAAACAGTTCCAGTGGCGGACTTTCAGGACCATCAACGATTTCACCGCGATGGCGCTCGGCGTGCCCCACGTAGCTGCCGGTAAGCTCGTACATGTGTGCGGCGGACCGGGCGACAGCAGGGGGCCACGACTGGTGATGGGGCCAGGGACCGGTCTCGGTGTGTCCGGCCTTGTGCCAGTGGCCCAGGGGTGGGTTCCGTTGATCACCGAGGGTGGCCATGTGGATTTTGCGCCAGTTGATGATACCGAAATGGCTGTTTTACACATACTGGGCGCCCGTTTCGGGCGGGTGTCTGTTGAGCGTATCCTCTGTGGTCAGGGCTTGCTGAACCTGTATCAGGCCCATGCCGAGATCCAGGGTCTGACTGCACGCCTGGACGATCCCGAGAAGATTACGGCGGCAGCAATCGGCGATGCCGATCCGCTGGCGGTCCAGACCCTGGGGCATTTTTGCGAAATTCTCGGCCGTGTTGCGGGCAATGCTGCCCTGACGCTTGGCAGTACCGGGGGCGTCTATCTCTGTGGCGGTATCCTGCCTCGCATCCTGACGTTCTTCCTCAATAGCCCCTTTCAAAGCGGGTTCGAGAATAAGGGCAGGATGAGGCCATTGATGGAATTCACGCCTGTTTATGTTGTCAACGAACCCTGTGCCGGCCTGCTGGGTGCGGCGCAGGCCCTGGCCAATCCGGAAGTATAGGCCTGATGGGACTGGCCGTGACGGATGGAAAAGTCTACCCTGCACACTAACAGGCGCAGCCAATTAACGGGCTCGCCGCACATCCACCGTGAACGGCAGTTTTTTCTTCGGTATGGATTTTTTACTTTCCCATTTCGCCCGATCCCTGTCCGGTGCTGAAAACCTCGAACAGCTCACCCGTCCCATACTTTTGCTGTTGCAACGCCTTACCGGCCTGGAATCCACCTACCTCACGGTCATTGACGAGGCCAAAGGGACCCAGACCATTCTGTACTCGGAAAACAGCGGGGGACTGAGAATTCCGGAAGGCCTCACCGTCCAGTGGTTTGACACGCTCTGCAAGCGTGCGATGGACGAAGAACGGTTTTTCACCGCCAACGTGTCGGAACTTTGGGGCGACTCTGACGCGGCGCGGGAACTGGGGCTGAAAACCTACCTCACGGTACCGGTGACCCGGCTTGATGGCGGAACCTACGGTACCCTCTGTGGGGCCAGCAGTGAATCCAGGCAGGTAGATCAGGACACCTTCGATGTGCTGAAACTCTGCTCTGAATTGATTGCCTATCAGATCGCCCGTGATGCTGCCGCCAAAGCGTCGATTCGCAGAGCAGATCAGGCTGAGGAAAAGCTCGAGGCGATTGCGCTGATCTCCGCCATCGGCGAACTTTGTTTCCAGTCCGAAAACCTCCACACCGCACTCATCGAATCCGCAGCAATGCTGAATAACCAGGGCGGCTGGCAGCACGCCGTACCGTTTGTGGTCGAAAGTGGGAAGCACCGTGCTCTGATCGAGGCTGACGCTGGCTGGATGAAGTTGGCTGCCACAACCGATGAACTGATCCCGCTGACTGACGCGCTGTTCGACAATGTCCATCCGGACCCCTTCATTGACGCCCACACCGATCCGTCGAGGCTCGAACCGGTGCTGCGGGACGCTGACCTGTCATTACCGACGGTGGTCGCCCTGGTCAGTGTCGAAATGGGAGCCGGCCGGGTTGCCGGGATCTTGCTGGTCGCCGGCGAAACCAGTGACGAGCAGGACAATGAGCGGCGGGTGATCATCAGTTGTTCGAATTATCTGTCACTTCTGGCCGACAGGGCGGAGTACCTGTCGCAACTGGAGCGGGCCAATCAGGAGTTGTCAGTCTATGCCCTGCATGACCCGCTGACGGGGCTGGCCAATCGCCGTTATCTGGTAGAGGAGCTGGCCCGCATGCTGGCGGCGGCTCAGCGTAATGGCGGCAAGGTATATGTTGCCTTTATTGATCTTGATGGCTTCAAGCAGATAAACGATCAGCATGGTCATGATGTGGGCGATCAGTTTCTGCAAAGCATCGCCGGTTGCCTGCGGGGAGCCTCCAGGTCGGGGGACCTGGTCAGTCGCTACGGCGGCGATGAATACGTGGTGTTATCAGCGGCACGGCCGGAGGACGGTGAAGCGGGCCTCGAGGCGTTTCTCCGCCGGCTAAGATCCGTCACCGAGGGGCGGTTCGATCTCCCCGAGTTGTCACTGGATTACAGCGGACCCAGCGTTGGCGGCGTGATGAGCCGCCCCGGTGAAACCGATCCGGACAGCCTGCTGGCGCGGGCCGACGACGCCATGTATGCAGTAAAGCATGCCCGCCGGGGCCGCGCTTTTCACAGGTAGTGAATCAGCTGGCGTTTGTCGAAGCGATACTGTTGGTTGTACACCCCGTTTTCCGCCCGTCGGCCAGCGGCCAGCACCATGACGACCAGGCCTTTACGCGGCACCTTCAGCAGTTTGCGCACCCGGCACTCATCGAATCCCTCCATCGGGCAGGAATCGAAACCGTGGGCGCGAAGCGCCAGCATCAGGTTTTCCGCGGCCAGGGCGGTGGACTTTGTTGCCCAGATTTTCATTTCGGTGGGGGAGTAGGGGCCGCGCGGGACCGGGCGTGAAAGTCCCACGAACAGGCCGGCGGTTTTCTTGGCCAGCCCGAGCAGTCCGAACGGGCCCTGGTTGTAATGAATCGGCGCAATGCGCGTGTAGTATTTCTCGACAATGCCGGGCAATTTGTCTTCCGGCCATTCTTTCAGGGCCTGACGCGCATGCGCCCGCCAGGTGTCGGTGCGTGCCACGATGCCAATCAGAACCGGAGCCGTTCGGGCGGCGTTCTGATTGAGGCAGGCCTTCGCCAGCTTGCCCCGCAGTTCCGGGGACTGCACAACAAAAAACTCCCAGGGCTGAAGGTTGCTGGAATTGGGCGCCAGGGTGGCCAGTTCCAGACAGTCGTCCAGCACAGCGCCCGGGATGGCTTCATCGGTAAAACGCCTGATCGAGCGCCGGCTGCGGACCACCTTTCTGAATTCTTCGACGTTGATCTCGGGACTGACGTCTGTCCTGGCGTTCATGGTTTCTGTCCTGTGTCTGGCCCGGTGGTGAGGCTTGTTGAAAGTGGCAATTGGCCCTAAGGTTACGACAAACCCGCGGATATGCAATGGCTCATCTGTTCGGAGAACGATCCCATGAACGATCCATACTCGTCGCTGACTTTCGAGGAGTTGGTGGCGCGTGTTCGCAGCTGCACTTTGTGTGCCGGGCAATTGCCGTTGGGGCCGCGCCCGGTGGTCCAGCTCAGCGAGTCCTCACGAATCCTGGTGGTTGGGCAGGCGCCGGGGCGTCGCGTCCATGACACCGGGTTGCCGTTCAACGATCCCAGCGGAGACCGCCTGAGAAGCTGGATGGGGGTGTCCCGTGACACCTTTTATGATGAGAGCGAGCTGGCTATTCTGCCGATGGGGTTCTGTTATCCGGGCACAGGCAATTCCGGCGACCTGCCGCCGCGTCCGGAGTGTGCGCCGGCGTGGCGTAACGCCTTGCTGGCGAGGTTGACCAACATAGAGCTGACGCTGGTGGTCGGACAGTACGCCCACCGCTGGCATTTGCCCTGGGAACGACGATCGGTGACGGAAAACGTCAGGAACTGGCAGAGCGTTTGGCCGGCAATGTTGCCCCTGCCTCACCCCAGCCCGCGCAACAATCTGTGGCTGCGGAACAATCCCTGGTTTGAGCGGGACGTCATTCCAGCACTGCAGTCACGGATTCGGGACATTCTCCGACCCTGATCGCGATGTAGGATGCCAGTTCACGCACCTGCTGATCCGAGGCATACAGTCCCTGTTTGGTCCGGCGCCAGAGGATATCTTCTGCCGTCATCGCCCACTCCTCGGCGATCAGATAGTCCACCTCGCTCCGGTACAGGTTGCCGGTGAAACACTGGCCCAGATCCTCAAGACGTGTGGCTTGCCCGATAAGGTTCCCGGTGCGGGTGCCATAGGTTCGTACGTATCGGCTCAGCAATCTGTCCGGCAGCCAGGGCCAGCGGGCGTGGAGCTGCGCAGTCAGCGAGTCCTGATCACTGAAATCGCCCCCGGGCAGAACCGCATTCCGGGTCCACGCGCCACCTGCAGCGGGAAAAAACTGGCACAGCTTTTCTGTGGCTGCCTCGGCCAGTTTGCGATAGGTGGTGATCTTGCCCCCAAACACGGAGATCACTGGCGCCTTTCCCGCCTCCGCATCCACTTCAAAGGCGTAATCCCGGCTGGCCTTCTGTGCCGGTTGCTGCTCGTCATCCATCAGCGGCCGCACCCCGGAATAGGACCAGACCACATCGTTGGCAGACAGCTGGCGCCGGAAATGATCGTTGACGATATCGAGCAGGTAACGGGTTTCCTCGGCTGAAATGGCTGCCTTCTGCGGATCGCCCTCGTATTCCACGTCGGTGGTTCCGATCAGCGAGAAGGTATCCTCGTAAGGAATCACGAACACGATGCGTCCGTCTTCATTCTGCAGGATATAGGCTTCGGTACCCTTGTTGAGGCGGGGCACCACAATATGACTGCCTTTGACCATGCGGATTGTTTTGGGCGCGGGCATGGCCAGGGTTTCACTGAACAGGCGGCTGACCCAGGGCCCGGACGCATTAACAATGGTTTTTGCCGTGACTGTGCGGGTGCTGCTGTCTTGCGTATTCTCCAGTGTGACGGTCCACAGGTTGCTGCCCCGTTTGGCGCCGACACACTTTGTACGGGTAAGCACGGTTGCGCCACAGGCCTTTGCTTTCAGTGCGGTCAGGACCACCAGCCTGGCGTCATCCACCCAGCCGTCGGAATACTCGAAGCCGCGGGTGATTTCCGGCTTTAGCGGGTCATTGCTGTCGAAGCGGATGGAGCGCGACCCTGGCAGGAGCTCGCGTTTGGCCAGATGATCATAGAGAAAGAGCCCGGTCCGGATCATCCATGCGGGGCGCAGATGGGCCCGGTAGGGCAGCCGGAATCGCATCGGCCACATGATGTGGGGCGAATTCCGCAGCAGCGATTCGCGCTCCGCCAGCGCCTCCCGTACCAGGCGGAATTCGTAATGCTCGAGGTAGCGCAAGCCACCGTGGATCAGCTTGCTGCTGTTGGACGAGGTGGCCGAGGCGAGATCGTTCATCTCGCACAACAGCACACTGAGTCCGCGACCGGCCGCATCCATGGCGATCCCGGTTCCATTCACGCCACCGCCCACGACGATGACGTCGTAATCCGTCTGCTCTGCTTTCATGATCTGGTCGTTCCCTGGCACATCCACCCATTTGTGCTCCCGAGTATACCGCTGTTGCGGGGGGTGAACGACCTCATCTCGCCTGAGACTGACCAGAGAATCACCGGAGAGTGACTGCCCGCACATTGTCGACGGTCGGCCCGGGCCGGATGGTCAAATGCAGTGCGTGACTGTCTGCTTTGTGTTCAGGCTGCACCATAGCGGGGCATTATCGCGACGTCTTCTGTTACCCCGGGGGCTCCCCGGCAACCCTGCCACCCGCACAATACGGGCGCTGAGGTGTTTTCTCTCCCTGTGACGGCCCGATGTTTGCAAAGTACGAGCAGACCGGTCCGGCTGCACCAGAGCAGTGCCTGACGTGCTGCCGGGATGTACGGAACTGGAGGAAAAAAACAGCATGACTCTGACTAGCGATTCCATGAATCTGACCAACAGCGAACGGAGCTGGTTGCCCTGGTGGGGCGCAACGGGGAAACTCCGGATGGGGTGGTCCTGCTTCGTTAATCGCCGGATGTACAGCACCAATGAGCAGATCTTCGAGAGCATTGCGCGCACCCGGCGAGAGGCCCTGATTGGCTGGGCCGAGCATAAATGGTCGTTCCTCGAGTCCCTCGCCCAGCGGATGGATGGTGTTGATGAAAGCGCTCTGGATGAGATTCTGGACGCATCATCGGGCCGTTTGCGGGAGATCTCGGAGCTGATGGTGGTGGGCGAGAATGGCGCGGTGCTCGCTTCCACCATTTCCCAAAGGGTGGGTGCGCATGACCTGCCTGCGGCAGCGGTGAGGCGTGGGTTGGGCTCGCCGTTGCTGCACGGCCCCTACAAGGATCCGGTCACCCGCTCGCTGGGGCGCACCACCTCCCGTTTTCACGACGATGTCACACTGATGTTCTACCAGCCCGTCGTGCTCGACGGTGGTAAGCCGGCGGCGGTTTGCGCGCGGGTGCCGAACGATGTCATGAGTGATCTGATCCAGCGTGAGGCCGGTCACGTGTTCGAAGAGTCCGGCGACAACTACCTGTTCATGGTGGAAAGCCGCTTTGATTCATCGATTCTGCCCGGCACCGCGTTGTCGCGGTCCCGTTTTGAAGACGCAACGTTCAGTCACGGTGATAACCTTAAGGACGGCATTCGCACCGGGTTCGGGACGGTGGGTATCCGCGACCACACCGAGTTCGAGATCCGCTTCACTGACCCGGCGACCGGACAGCTGCATCCGGGCGTGCGGGAAACCATTGCCCGGGGCGACAACCTGTACGTCAAGTACCCGGGGTATTCCGACTACCGTCATATACCGGTGATCGGCAAGGGCGTGACCTTTGAGATGCCGGGCTCGCCGGATCGCTGGGGCATGATGTGTGAAGGGGATCTGGAAGAGGTTTACCGTCGCCGTTCGGTGTCCTACGGCCTCTCTGTCAGGCTGGCGCTGCTGGTGTCACTGTTGTGGGGCGTCAATCTGGCGATGGCGTGGAGCGGTTTACCATTATGGGTGGAGGGTGCGGCCAACGCACTGGGGGCAATGCTGGTCGTGCTTCTTTTCCGTGCCACCTCGGCGAAACCGCTGGCCGCCAACCTTGCCACCATGGCAGATGTCATCCGCAACATAGCGGAGGGCGGCGGCAACTTGCGGCAGCGGATGGATCTGTCGCGAATGCGCAGGGACGAGACCGGCGACCTGGCGCGATGGACCAACAGTTTTATCGACAGCCTCGACGGCATGGTGGGTCAGGTCATTGCATTGGCGAAGGATTCGGGCGTTGCCAGTGAAAATCTGATGACCCAGAACCAGCTGGCTGACGAGCGCATCCGGGAAGTGCTGAATGACATCTCGGAGATGCTGGAAGGGGCGCAGCTGCAGGAAAATGAAATCAGCAATGCCTCCACCACGGCCCAGGAGATGCGTGCCGGCATGGAAGAGGTGGTAACCCGGGCGCGGGAGCAATTCGCCCGGGTCAGCCAAGAGACCCAGAGCATCCGTGATGTAATAAGCCGCTCGGCAGAGAGTATTCAAGCGGCCAATGGGCGAACCGAGGAAATCAGCAAAACGGCGTTGGTGATCAACGACATTGCAGCCCAAACCAATCTGCTTGCATTGAACGCGGCCATTGAAGCCGCGCGCGCAGGCGAGTCCGGTCGCGGGTTCGCGGTGGTAGCGGATGAGGTTCGCAATCTGGCGGCTCGCACCACCCGAGCCACTGAAGAAATCGGTGAGCGCCTGCAGCGGGTGCAGGAGGAAACCCGCCGCGCGGCAGTCACCATGGAAGATGGCATGTCGGAAATGGAGGCAAGGTTGCAGAAAACAGAGGCGGCCGCGGATGACAACTCCGCGCTGCATCACATGGTGGAAAAGTTGTTCCGGGCCATAACCGGTATCGCGACAACCAACCGCCAGCAGAGCAGCCAGACGTCCGGGGTGGCGGAGAGTGCAGCGGTCATGAACCGGGTAATCGAACAGCTCACCGGAAGTTCGGAGCGGACCCGGGTCGCCGCGCACAAACTGCAGCGCCTGACCGGCCAGTTCCAGGTTACCGGTGAGTCCCGTTAGGCCCCCGGCTGTGCGCTGCGACCAGCCACCGCGGCCAGCAGAATGCTTGCCGCGGTCGAGCACACCAATGCACCCAGGAAAGGGGCGAGCGTTGGAATGGCGCCCGGAAAACTGGCGGCATGCAGGCCGGCCGCCAGGCTGCCACCGCTGATCCATCCGGGCAGGATGGCGCCGGCCAGCCCGGCCAGACCGCCGCCAACGGCCGCGCGGGTCGACATGCGCTGCCACAGCCCCATCAGAACCGGTATGACGGCGGTCGCGCACAACAGGTCCGCAATGAGGAACAGTCTGAGCACAGAAATACCCTGCAGCGCGACCAGTACCACGGGAATCATCAGTAGCACGGTAAGCCAGCGGGCCGCAGTCAGCGACATCCCGGATTTTTCCGTTACCGCCAGCGAGGCCAGGGCGTTCTGCAGCGTATCCACCGACGACGCAACCAGCGTCAGTGCCAGTACCAGTGCGGGGATGGTCAGCCACGCCGGCGCGCCGGCGAGCATGGCGAAGAACGGAATCGGGGGCGAGCCAAGGTCGGTTCCGCTCATGGCGGCGGCAATGCCCAGGGAACCCACCAGCGCGACCACGGCAATGGTTATGATGCCACCGAAAAAGGCGCCGCGTTGCAGAGCCGAGGTGTCCCGCGCGGACCACAGGCGTTGCCAGTACCCCTGATGGAAAAGGTTGGCGGCCGTCACCGCTATTACCAGTGTCAGTGCCACGCCCAGGGCATTGGCCACCGGGGTGGTGGCGGCCTGCGCCGGGTTGATCTCCGGCAATCGATCGATGGCTACGATGCCGACAATCACCAGCAGTGCAATCAGCAGGAAGGCCTGCCACTGGTCTGTCACAAGGCTGGCTCGAAGACCGCCCCAGGCCGTGTAAATCAGCGTGGCGCCAGCCACGCCCACCACAGCGAGGTTGCCGTTCATGTTTGAGAGCAGGGACGTGATTGCGCCGATGGCGGTCAGCTCAGCGGTCAGAAAGCAGAGCATATACAGTACAGAGATCACCGATACGTAACGGCGCACACCGGTGCCGTAGCAGGCCTGGGCGAATTCGCCAATGCTGCGGCCGCGGGGCAGCAAGCGACGGATGGCCGGCCCGCAAAAGCCAAACACAATGAAGGGCAGGGCGGCGCCGACGGCGTAGCCGGCCAGTGCCAGAGGCCCTACCAGCGCGCCCACTTCCGGTGGCGCAAACAGGATCCAGCCGCCCATGCCCGAGGCCAGAAAGCTGAGGCCGAGCGCTGTTGCGCCCTGGCTATTGCGAGCCGTGACGAAATCGTCGAGACCGCCATCAGCCAGCCTGGCCCGCACGCCCAGCCAGGTAAAGAGGATCAGTGCGACCGCCAGTGCCGCCGCAGTGGTGTAGAACATGACTTTTTGGCTCCGCCGGTGAGAAGGGCAAAATAGTGCCACATTCCCCCTGCGTGGGCGAGTACCCTCGCGGCCGGACTGGCGGTCTCAGGCGGATTCCATCACCTGTGGATTGAACAGGTGGAATCCGTTCCGACCATCCCGTTTGGCACGGTACATGGCGATATCAGCGGCCTGAAGCAAGTCTGTGGCGGTGGCCCCATCATCGGGATAGAGGCTGATGCCGACGCTGGCACCGATCTGCACGCGGTGGCCTTCGATATCGAAAGGTTCGCCGGTCTGGGCAATCAGGCGCCTGGCAACCCGAAGCACATCATCGACGGTGTCCATTTCCGGGAGCAGAACAATAAATTCATCGCCCCCCAGTCGTGCCAGGGTGTCATCCTCGCGGAGGACGTCGTGAACGCGGCGGGTGAACTGCAACAGCAGCTCGTCGCCAGTGGCATGCCCGAGCGTGTCATTGACCTGCTTGAAGTGGTCAAGATCCATGAACATGACCGCCAGCAGCATGCCCTTGCGATGAGCGTGGCGAATGGCGTGCTCCAGACGGTCTTCCAGCAGCCGCCGGTTGGGCACGCCAGTCAGTGCATCGTAGTAGGCCAGCTGACGTATCTGTTCTTCGTTTTTGCGGTTCTGGGTAATGTCGGTGAACAGGCCGGCGTAATGGGTGGTCTCGCCCTGATCGTCCGTAATCGCCGTCACGGTCAGCAACTCGAGGTAGAGTTCACCGGATTTGCGCCGGTTCCAGATCTCGCCGCGCCAGTACCCGTGGGTTTCCAGCGACTGCCACATGCGCTGATAGAACTCGCCGTCGTGCCGGCCGGAGGAGAGAATTTTCGGGGTCTTGCCAATAACCTCTTCCGCGGCATAACCGGTAAGTTGCGTGAAGGCGGGATTCACGAACTCAATCCGCATGTCGTTGTCGGTCACCAGGATGCCTTCGAAGGACGACTCAATCACGCGTTCGGCCAGTTGCAGGGTACGTCTGGATTGCGCCAGAGCCTGATCGCGCTGCTCCAGTGCGGATCGCAAGTCATTGAGGTACAGCTGTTCCGCACCCGCGAGCATGTGGTGATATCCGATCAGACCGGTGACCTGTTGCTGGCCGTTCAGTACCGCGAGGTGGCGGATTCGGTGCTCGAGCAACAGGTCCCTGGCACGAATCAACGGATCATCTTCGTTCACCGTTAATAGCGGGCGGGTGGCGAGATTTCCGGCGCGGGTCTCACCGGTGTGGCGCGCAATGAACCGCACTATGTCGCGCTCTGTCAGGATGCCCAGACCCTCGTCGTGGCAATCCACCACCACCGCGTCGGCGTGATGGCGATGCATCAGGCCGGCGACAACCGACAGCGCGGTGCTCCCGTCCGCGATTAGCGGCGGCTGGGATACCGCCGCTCTGACCTCTCTCAGTCGCAGGTAAGGTTCCAGTCCCTGATTGAGGGCGAGATCGGTCTGGGAGAGGATGCCGACCGGCTCCTGCTGGTCGTTCAGTACCAGGAAATGTCGTTTACCCTGTTCCCGAAACGCCAGGGCCGCCGCACCAATATCGAGGCTGGCGGGCAGTGTGGCCACCGGTGAGCTCATGACCGAGCTGACCGGGCGCTGAACGCTGTCAGGCTGTGAAAGATCCACCGCCAGAGCATCGTGTTCGGTCCAGATTCCGACAAAAGCCGGGCCATTGACCACCAGAATCGAGCTCACCGAATGTTCGGCCATTTTGGCGGCTGCCTCGGCAATGGTGGTCTCGGGGGTGCATTTCAGAAGCAGACCACTGTGCATGATTCGGGAAACGGGATACTGCTGCCCCATCTGGCTTTCCTGTTGTTGGTAGGCGAGGCCGCTCGAGGTCAACCAACCCCTCACAAGCCTGAAACGTATATTTTGCCGTAACCGCCGAGGGGTAATTTTGACAAGCATCAATCCAGAGTCCAGCTTATGATTTAAGGTGGGTCATATGGATCGGGAGCCATCATCGATGGCCAATTCAGGAGGAGCATCATGAACAACCGACAATCCGAGCTGGAAACCCTGCGGGCCGATCTGAAAGCCAGGCTGTCACGCTACGAGGCCCACCAGCACCGTGAGGACGGCGCTCTGGAGAAGGATTTCGAAGAACAGGCGGTGCAAACCCAGAACGACGAAGTGGTGGACTCCCTGGAAACCGAAACCCGCTCGGAGCTGGTGCAGATCGAACATGCACTGGAGCGTATCCGCCATGGTGTTGGCGAGGAGTGTGAGCGTTGCGGCGAAGAAATAGATCCGCGCCGTCTTCAGGTGCTGCCTTACACCACCGTTTGTGTGGCCTGTGCGGGTGACTGAGGCCATCAGAATCCGGGTCGCGGCGGGCTAGCAGCGACGGACAGGCCACTTTCCATCGGGAGCGGGGCAGCGGGGATGGTAAATCGGCCGATTTTCCGGACGCGTGGACTGACCAAGGTATACGGTCGGGGGGAGGTTGAGGTTCATGCCCTGCAGGGAGTGGATCTGGATCTCTTCGCCGGCGAGCTGGTGGTGATGCTGGGCGCCTCCGGCTCGGGAAAGTCCACCTTGCTGAATATTCTGGGAGGCCTGGATGTTCCGAGTGCCGGCACCGTCCACTATCGCGATCAACGACTGGACGGGGCCTCGGAGAAGGCGCTTACTCGTTACCGCCGCGAGTTCGTTGGATTCGTGTTTCAGTTCTACAACCTTATCCCAAGCCTGACCGCCCGGGAAAACGTGGCTGCGGTCACCGAGATTGCCCTCCACCCGATGCCGCCGGAGCAGGCGCTTGAACTTGTTGGTCTGGAGAGCCGTTATGACCATTTTCCGGCCCAGCTTTCCGGCGGCGAGCAGCAGCGTGTGGCCATTGCCCGCGCTATTGCGAAATGCCCCGAGGTGCTGCTCTGCGATGAGCCCACCGGTGCGCTGGACTCTGCCACCGGTATCCGGGTTCTTGAGGCTCTGGAACAGGCCAACCGGGAAACCGGAACGACAACCGTGATCATTACCCATAATGCGGCCATAGCCGAGATGGCAGACCGGGTAATCACGTTGTCTGACGGTCGCATCAGTGGCGCGCGTCATAACCGTGAACGGCGGGACCCCGGGTCCCTTAGCTGGTGAGCACATGAGCGGCCATACCCTTCGCACAAAGCTGCTCAGAGAGCTCTGGCACCTGAAGGGTCAGGTACTGGCCATCGCTCTGGTTATCGGTGGTGGCGTGGCCGTGTGTCTCATGTCCCTGGTAAATTATTCCTCCCTGAACGCGACCCGGGCCGAGTATTACACTGAACACCGTTTCGCCGATGTATTCGCTTCCCTCAAGCGGGCGCCCGATCACGTATTACAGCGTATTGCGGGTATTCCCGGGGTGTCTGTTGCGGCGGCGAGGGTGGAGGCGGCCGCCAAGCTCGACATTGACGGTTTCGATGACCCGGTGTCTGCCCGGCTTATCTCTTTGCCTGACGCCGGTCTGCCGGCTGTAAATCGGCTATTTTTGCGTAAGGGCCGGCTGCCCGATGAGGGGCGCAGCAATGAGGTCGTGTTGATCGGCAGTTTCGCGGAAGCCCACGGACTGGTTCCCGGTGATGTTCTCTCGGCCGTTATTAATGGTCGGCTGCAGTTGCTGACAGTGGTAGGGATCGCGGAGTCACCCGAGTTTGTCTACATCATTCCGCCCGGTGCCATGCTGCCGGATTATGAGCGGTACGGCGTGCTCTGGCTTCCGCGCAAAGCCCTGGCTGCGGCGATGGACATGGAAGGTGCCTTTAACAGCCTGGCCCTGCAGACGGAAACGGAGGCAGCGAACGCGGACGTTATCGACCAGCTGGACCGGTTGCTGGCCCGTTACGGGGGCACCGGTGCATTTGATCGTACGGAGCAGTTCTCACATCGCTTTCTGAACGACGAGCTGAATCAGCTCAAGACCATGGCCACGGTTTTTCCGTTGATCTTCATGGCGGTGGCCATGTTCTTGCTCAATGTGGTGATCTCTCGTTTGATCAATACCCAGCGGGATATCATCGCGGTGTTGAAAGCCTTCGGATACAGCAATCGTCAGATTGGCTGGCACTATGGACAGATGGTGCTGTTTATTGCCGGGCTCGGTCTGCTGATAGGTGCTGTGGCCGGCCTATGGCTGGGGAGGGCGCTGGGTGAGCTGTACATGGAGTTTTACCGGTTTCCAACCTTGCTGTTCCGGATCAGCCCCTGGTGGTTGGTGTTGCTCGCTGTAATCACGTTGCTGGTGGCCTGGATTGGTGGCTGGCGCTCAATCCGGGCCGCCGCCTCCTTGCCGCCGGCGGAAGCCATGAGACCGGATGGCCCGATCCGGTTCCGGGTGGGGCCGTTTGAGCGTGCCCTCGGCGGTATCCGGCTCTCCCAGCCCTCGCGGATGATTCTTCGCCAGCTCTCGCGACGACCTGCCCGCACCCTGATGTCCGCCATGGGTATAGCGATGGCAACAGCGATTGTGATGGTGGGCAACTTTCAGTTCGATTCTGTTGCGCTGATGGTGCACGCCCAGTTCTCCCGGGTGCAGCAGCAGGATATCGCCGTCAGCCTGATTGATCCGGTTAACCAGTCCGCACTGTACGGTCTCGCCCGGCGGCCTGGCGTGCTTTACGCCGAGGGGCGGCGCCTGGTCTCTGCCCGTCTGATTAATGGGCATCGGGAATGGCGCACGGCGCTGACAGGTATACCCGCTGATGCCAGGCTGCAGTTCGTGATCGACCGCCATCTGAATCCGGTGTCGCTGCCGCCGGCCGGCTTGTTGCTGACGGATTTTCTGGCGGCTGAGCTGGCAGTCCGGCCAGGCGACACATTGACTGTCGAGATTCTTGAGGGTAGGCGGCGAACGCTTGAAATACCGGTGGCGGGTACAACCAGTGAGTTCCTGGGCGTGGGTGCTTACATGAGACTCTCTGAGCTTAACCGCAGCCTTGGCGACGGTCCCCTGATCAACCAGGCGTTGTTGAACATAGCAGACGAACAGGCCGTGAAACTTTATCGCCAGCTCAGGGAAACTCCCGGAGTACTTGCCATCAGTATCCGCCAGGCCATGCTGGACAGTTTTTTTGACACCCTGGCACGGAACTTCCTTACTTTCACATTGGTAAACAGCATACTCGGGGGCATCATTGCTTTTGGCGTGATCTACAACACTCTGCGTATTTCGCTTGCCGAGAAAGCCAGAGAGCTGGCGAGTCTGCGTGTGCTGGGATACACCCACAATGAAGTGGCCCACATCCTGCTGGGAGAACTCGCGGTGCTTCTGGTTCTGGGCGTGCCAATGGGCTGGCTGATTGGTCAGGGGCTGGCCGAACTGATCGTTGAGGCGATGCAGACGGAACTTTATCGTGTTCCGCTGAATATTACCTCGCAGACGCTGGGTATCTCGGCGACCGTCGTGGTGATATCCGCGTTCGTCTCCGGATGCGTCGCCTGGTGGCGTTTACGGAGGCTGGATCTGGTGGCAGTGCTGAAAACCCGCGAATAGTATTCCCAGATTAAGAAGGTGAATCATGGCAATGGAGAAAAGGCTCTCCGGGAAATGGCTGTTCTGGGGCCTTATGGGGCTGTTGGCTCTGGCTGCGATCGTATTTGCACTGCGCCCCGATGCGGTGTGGGTGGACCTGGGAACGGTGGAAAGGGGGCCGCTGGCGGTGACCATCACTGACGAGGGGAAAACGCGGGTCAGGGATCGTTTCGTGGTGTCATCCCCGGTGGCGGGCTACCTCCATCGGGTGGAGCTGGAGGTCGGTGACGCAGTCATTCCCGGCGAACTGCTCACAGAGGTTGAACCGATGCCCGCCAGTGTCCTGGATGCCCGCAGCCGGGCGGAAGCCCAGGCGAGGCTGGCTGCGGCTAACTCGGCGCTGAACTCGGCGCGGCAGAAAGTGGGCGCTGCCGAGGCGGACGCGTTATTGGCGAGGCGGGAGTTCGAACGGTTACAGTCACTGAAAGGGGCCAATTTTGTCTCCGCGGAGCGGCTGCAGCAAGCTGAGTTGGCCGCGGTTCGTGCTGATGCGGTTTTGCGTTCTGCGCGATTTGACGAAGAAGTGTTTGCCCACGAACTTGAAGTGGCCAGAACCCGGCTTGAAGTGTCAGCGGCGCGCTCATCGGGCGTTAGCACGCTTGAGCGTGTGCCGGTCCGTGCGCCGGTAAATGGCGCAGTTCTGGGCGTCCTGCGCAAGAGTGAAGGGGTGGTTCAGGCCGGTGAGGCTCTTGTCGAGATTGGTGACCCCGGAGCACTCGAGGTGGTGGTTGAGTTGCTCAGCTATGATGCCGTGCAATTGCAGCCGGGAGGGCGGGTCCAGTTGAGCGGCTGGGGTGGTCCCGAGCTGGAAGCCGTAGTCAGGCGAATTGACCCGGTCGGCTTTGTGGACATCTCTGCCTTGGGAGTGGAGGAGCAGCGTGTTCAGGTGGTGGCGGACATTGTAAGCCCGAGGGAGCAGTGGCAATTGTTGGGAGATGGTTATCGCGTGGACGCTTCCTTTTTACTGTGGCAGTCGGATGATGTGCTGCTGGTTCCCGCTTCTGCGGTGTTCCGCCATAATGCCGAGCCTTTTGTGTTCCGGGTGGTTGATGGGGTGGCCCGCCTCACCCCGATTGTCATTGGTGAGAGCAATGGGCTCAATACCGTTGTGGAAAGCGGCCTGGCGACAGGAGATCAGCTGGTCAGGCACCCTGACCGCCAGCTGGTGGATGGGGCCAGGGTCAGAGCCCGGTAGCAACCATCGGACAAACTCCCGGTCCGTGCGATTCGCCGTGTAAATTCACGATCGATAAATGGAAGTCTGCTATGCCTGTTTCATCCGACCGCGAACAACAAAACCGCGGTTTACCCAAAAGTCAGCTGATCGGCCTGATTCTGGGGCCGCTGTTGTTGTTGCTCACGTTGGTGTTGCCAGCACCGGAGGGCATGAATGAGGCCGCCTGGGCGGCGGCCGGGCTGATGTTGTTGATGGCTACCTGGTGGTCCACAGAGGCGATTCCGATACCTGCTACCGCATTATTGCCCATCTTGCTGGTGCCCGCGCTGGGGCTGGGTTCCGTAAAGGAAGCCACAGCACCTTATGCCAACCCGATTATCTTCCTGTTTCTGGGAGGCTTTACTCTCGGACTGGCGATGCAGCGCTGGAACCTTCATCGGCGAATCGCATTACTGACATTGCGGTCGGTTGGGGACAAGCCCAAACGACAGATCGCGGGGTTCATGATCGCCACAGCGTTTCTCAGTATGTGGGTGAGCAATACCGCAACATCGATCATGATGCTGCCCATCGGTCTGTCGGTGATTGCCATGATGGGAAGCTCGGAGCCCGAAGGGCAGCGCCGTTACGCCACCGCACTGCTCCTGGCGATTGCCTATTCCGCGAGTATAGGCGGCATTGCTACCCTCATCGGTACCCCGCCCAATGCCCTTCTGGCTGCCTACCTCAGTGAGAATCAGGGGGTATCCATCGGGTTTGCGCAGTGGATGCTGATCGGCGTTCCGGTCACCGTGGTCATGCTGGTATTGACCTGGTGGTGGTTAACCCGAAGGGAATTTGATCTCGCCAGTCAGGGCGACAGTGGCGAGATGATCCGCGACGAACTCACCGCCCTGGGGCCATTGCAGAAGGGCGAAAAACTGGTAGCGGTTGTTTTTGTGCTCACCGCTGCGGCGTGGATTTTCCGGCCACTGCTGGCAGACGAACTGCTGCCCTGGCTCAGTGACACCGGCATTGCCATCGCGGCGGCTGTGGCCATGTTCCTGATTCCCGTCAATGTGAAGGAGCGGCTGTTCGTGCTGGACTGGGAAACCGCGCAGGGTATCCCCTGGGGCGTTTTGTTGCTGTTCGGCGGCGGCCTGGCCATGGCCGGGGTGATCAGCAGTTCCGGGTTGGCCGAATGGATCGCCGAGAGCCTGAGCGTGGCTGGTAATCTGCCGGCCGTGGTGATGATCATTCTGGTGGCCGTTGTCATTATTTTCCTGACCGAGGTGACCAGTAACACCGCTACCGCAGCTGCGTTCCTGCCTTTGCTTGGCGCACTGGCAATGTCTCAGGAGCTTTCGCCCCTTCTGCTGACAGTGCCTGCGGCCATTGCTGCAAGCTGTGCGTTCATGATGCCGGTAGCAACTCCGCCGAACGCCATTGTGTTTTCCAGTGGCCATATGAAAATTCAGGACATGATCCGCGCCGGGTTTGCCCTCAACCTGATGGGCATCATTGTGGTGACCGTGGCGACGTACTTCCTGCTGGGAGTGATATTCACCCTGTAACACCCCCGCCTTCTTCGCCGATCCTCCGTGGGGGCCCGTGACCAGACCGCTGGCCCCCGCATTGCCTTGAACCAGTTCTCAAAACCATCAGGACAGGCCTCTTCTGCAGCGACAGATTTGAGGCACAGTTATCTTTAAGGGGCAGGGCTTTTCGGTATCTTACCGTAACAACATGTAACGCAAGAACGCGTGCGCAAGACCATGACTAATAATAACAGGGACTTCTTCTGACATGCTGCTGGTGCTGGCCGGATCCATCCTAACATTCACCATGGTGCAGGAAGCCACCGTGGTGGAGCCGTTTGACCGGGGCACGGTGGTCATCGAACAGGACGTCGACAGTGGGCCGGTGGAGCTGCGCACCGATGTGCGGATTGAACCACTGGTCGAACAGAAGTTCCGCAACATTGTTCGTCAGGCTTATGACTACAGCTGCGGCAGTGCGGCACTGACAACGGTTCTGAATCATTATCTGGGCCGATCGCTCAACGAGCGTCAGGTGATGGAAGGTCTGCTGCACTACGGTGAGAGTGAGCGGATCGTCCAGCGGCGCGCATTTTCCATGCTCGACATGAAGCGCCTGGTCACCGCTCTGGGGTACCCCTCCGGTGGGTTCCGCGCGTCGATCGAGGATCTCATCGATCTCGACCACCCGGCCATCGTTCCGATCGAACATGCCGGTTTCAAACACTTTGTGGTGCTCCGGGCCATCCGGGACGGCCGTGTTTACCTGGCCGACCCCGCCGTCGGAAATATCTCCTTTACGCTCGCCCAGTTTGAGGAAAAGTGGGACGACAACGTGCTCTTTATAGTCTTTCCGGGCAGCGACAAGCCCTTGGATTACCTGGAGCTGAAGGAAGAAGACCTGCGGTTTGTGGATGATCAGACCATGACCCTGCTGGCTTTGCAGCAGGCACCGGCATTCCATGAAGCAACCGCCCGGCGCATTCAGAACCTGCTTGAACGGCAGAAGAACAACCCGGACGGAAGTGTGGAAAACACACGCAAGCAGCTTCACTACCGGCGGAATTAATGGCCCGGATGCAATTACCGGGGATCAGGAATTATACAATTAGAATTAAGGGAGTCAGGATGAATCGTTGGTTCACGCGAGGTTTTATCCTTTGTTCGATAGCCGGTCTGATGCCCGGGGTGGCAATCGCTCAGGACGGTAATGTCGACCAGGCGAGGGAAGCGCTGGCGAAGCAGGAGGGGGATGAAGACTCCACCCAACAGCTGGAGGAGGTGTTCCAGGCCTCGGAGAAGAACTATTCGCTCCAGAAAAAGGGCTCTCACTCCCTGAATTACTCGTTTGACTATTCTTACACCGCCGACCAGCGCCTCGATCTGGCAATTACCAATGGCTCGGTGCGAAATCTGGACGTGGTGCCTTCGGCAACCCACAACTTTACCAATTCGTTCTCCTATGATTACGGTCTGCTGAATAACCTGACCGTCGGCACACGGGTTCCCCTGGTGGTGAAATACGATACTCAGGACGAGCTCAACGTATACGATTTCGGGGATATTTCCTTCACCGCCCGCTGGCAGCCGTTTGCCTATGTGCCGGGCAAAATGTCCACCACCTTTTTCGGTACTCTGACCTCAAAGACCGGCGTCAGCCCTTACGAAATCGACATTAACGAACAACTCTCGACCGGCAGTGGTTATTACTCCATCGGCGGTGGAACAAGCCTTTCCAAGGTTCTGGATCCGGTGGTGGTTTTTGGCTCGCTGAGTGCGACTTACAACATTACCGAGTCCGGTCTTGAGCAGGTTCGTGGCGCCCGTCTGCTGGAGAAAGTGGAACCCGGGTTTGGTCTGTCCGGCTCCGCCGGTTTTGCCTATTCGTTGTCGTACGACATTTCCCTGAGTGTATCCGCACAGCTGAGCTACAGCGATGAGACCGTTCTTACCTTCTCCAATGGTGACCAGGCGGTGGCCCAGGACCAGATGACCGGTTTGCTCAGCCTCTCCCTGGGAACGCGGGTGAGCGACACCACCATCGTGAACACCAGTCTCGGTATCGGTCTCACCGAGGATGCTCCGGACTTCTCTCTGGGAGTGTCCCTGCCCATTAATTTCTCCGGCCTTAAAGAGTGATTGAAGCCGCTGACGTTTTACGGGAAGGGAAGACTCCATGGGAATGACCAGCCACAAGAAGAAGATTCTCGGGGCCGTGATCGCCGCGACCATCTCGTGTGGTGCCGAGGCCCAGCTCGCGCAGAACCTGACCATACACCCCAAGGCTCTGGCCCTCGGCAATGCCGTGACCGCCGATCCCCCGGGCATCATGGCAATCCATTACAACCCGGCGGGTCTGACCAAGCTGGACGGACGTCAGCTTGAAGTCAATCTGATGAGCGTTTATCTGGATATCGACGCCGATTTCTATGCCGATGAAGATTACGAGATCTTCGGTATCGAGGGGCTGGAAACCGACCCACTGACCGGAAAGCAGCGCGACCCGGTTGCCAACAAGCACAGCCACACCAACAACGTGGCCCTGTACCTGCCCGGTTACGGAATTCTGCGGGCGCCGCCAGGACCTGCGGTGGCACCGTCGGCCGGGATCAGTATCAATCCCCCCGGTTCCAAACTGACATTTGGCAACGCGTTCTATCTGCCGCTGGCAGCCGGGTTCTACCGTGACAAGGACGACCCCGGCCGCTATATGCCCCAGGCGACAGCCTTGCAAAGAACCACGTACCTGTCACCGACCGTTGGCTATGAGATCAACGATGCATGGTCGGTCGGGGCGGGGGTCCACTTGTCCCATATGGGCATAGCGGCGGATCAGTACATGCGCGCCCCCAACATGCTGCTGGGGGTGGCCGAAGTGCTTCAGGACGCCTTCAACTGTGAAAGTGGCGATGAGCCGCTGCAGCCGTGGCTGGCACTGTGCGGGGGTAACGTCGGGCCATGGGATGACATAGGGGCACTGAGCATAAACGTCCAGGAAACCCTGTCGCCGACATACACTCTCGGTGTGATGTGGGAGCCCACCGACTGGTTCACCTGGGGGGCAAGCTATACTTCCGAAGCCGATATGAACCTGAAGGGCACCTTCGAGATCGAGTACACCGATGACTGGTCCGGATTCTGGCAGAGTCTGAACGGTTCCGTGCTGGGCGCCATTACGTCGGCCATTCTCAGCCTGCCTTCCGGCGCCCCCCGGGAAGCGGGTAACGTGAGCATGGACCTGGTTTACCCGCAGCATTTCCAGACCGGCATCAGTGTGGACGTGCACGAAAAACTGACAATGAACGTGGACGTGGGCTGGACCGATTACAAACAGTGGGATGCGTTCGTGTTCCGCTTTGATCGCAACCTTGAGTTTCTCAATGCGGCGCGGATACTGTCGCCGGACAACGCAACCCCCGATACCCTGCGATTGCCGCTGGGCTTTACCGACCAGTGGAATTGGGCGTTCGGTCTGGAGTTCCATGCATCTTCGCGGCTCGATCTGAGAGCGGGCGTGGAAATTCGCGATTCGGTCATCCCGGACGATCAGCGCTCCATCATGGCACCTTTCGGCGGCGCCAACCTCTATAGCGTAGGCATGGGCTACAAGTGGGACAAGGACACCGAGATCGATATGAACCTCAGTTACCTGCAATCCATTGAAACCATCCCCGCCAATAGCAGTTGTAATATAAACTGTGACAATATAACCAACATCATCTACAACCCATACGCAGGTCTGGACGTTAAAACCTCGCTGAGGGTCGTGATGGCCGGGCTCAGCTTCCGGACTAAATTCTGAGGGCACGACGCGGCCGGGTCGCGTCATTCAGGCAGTGGACGCGTATGTGGAGCAAGCGATTCCGAACCCAGGTTTGCCTGCTGGTGCTGTCAGGGGGGCTGCTGGGCTGTCAGGCAGGCGGAAGCCCGTCTTCCGGTAAACAGGATTATTTTACCTGGGTCGATGATCAGGGCCGGGTGCAGCAGTCACCGATCATCCGTGAGCCGGCTGAAGAGTCGTCGCCGGCGAAACAGTCCCCCGAGGGCGCGTCCGACGATGAGGCGCCGGCCTCTGGTGAGGCTGGTGCAGCACCGGAAGTCCCGGCGGATTCCGAGTTCAACCTCGATAATTATCCCGACGGTAACCAGCTTGAGCGCGATGGTTACGTTCGCCCGGGGGAACCTCAGCCTTACTTCAGTTGGCGGGATGCCGAGGGCAACATCCGCGTCAGCTATTACCAGCCGGACACCCGTTCCGCGGTGGAAAAGGGCCGTATCAAACCGCCTGTCCAGCTCACCCCGGCCAGCATTTACCAGCAGGGCGAGGCCACGGGGGCAGGCATGCCCCGTGAGGGTGGCGATCCCGATGCCTTTGCCATACTTGGTATTGAACAGCCCGAAGACAGCTATCTCAAGCACTGGGGAACGAGTTGCTGCGGCGCGCTGGAGGACAGCACAGTCGAAGAGTGGCAGAGCGGCCGAGAATTCGGTCTGACGATTGACGAGGCGTCACCTGTTCATGGCTTTGTCAGCGGTCGGAGCCCCTATCTGCTGGTGCAGTTACCCAATGGGGAGGCCGAGCGGGGATTCATCATGAGGATGCGCTCTTTCGCCCGAGAGGGCGTGTTTGTTCCCTCGGTGGCGTTTCTCGACAGCGACAGGCGCCCGGTGCGGATTGTGACGGATCTGGTGGCCGATTACACACCCGAGAGTTGGCACCGTCGTGGTTTTCTCGAAGCCTTCATACCGGTGTTTCCCGAACATGGTGAACGCTGGCTGGTCATCTTTACCCGCCAGGAAGACACGCAAGGGCAGACCGTCGTTGAGGATGAGCGGGGGCCTCGCGTGATTCGTCACATTACTCAGGGTGAACTGAGCCTGACCGAGATCAGCGAGCCCTGAACTCAGTCCTCTGGCTGTTGCAGATCCAGCCATTGCTGTGACAGCCAGTAATAGCGATCGTCCCCGGCCGGATGCGTGCAATTGTAGCGAAACCGACGGCTGTCAAAGGCGCCTGAGGCCCGGACGCGGACGTTGCCATTATCCGTTTCCTCGACGGCAATGCGACCCTGGCCCGATGCGAAACAGCTGAGCCGATCAGCGCTGAGGGTATCGGGCAGTCTGAATTCGAGGGTCGGAGGGTTTTCGGATATCACACCGGCCGGCAGTTCTTCCGCCTCCACCGGGAGCGCTTTGCTCAACAGTTTGTCTTTCAGGCTACCGAGCTGACCGTAGGCGTTGGCCATGGGAAAACGGGGCAGGCGCGTGATGCCGGAGCTGGCGCCCACGGGACCGGATTGCTGACCGTAGCCGATCCAGCTCCGTTCGGAGAGCTTGTCCTCCAGCGCAGCATCGAACTCACCGTAAGGATAAGCGAACATGGGTACGTCGATGTCGAGCCGCTCCTGCAAAATGGCCTGAGCCCGATCAAGGCTGTTTTCGACCCGGGTTTCCCAATCGTCCTGACTTTCACCGGGCTTCCGGGCCAGGTGTCCGTGGTCATGGCTGTGGTTCGCGATGGTTACCGACTTCTTTTCGTTCAGCTCTCTGAGCTGATCCCACGTCATGTATCCGCTGCTACCCACAGCGTCGGTATTCACGAAAATGGTGTAGGGGTAGCCGCGCTGCTCAAGCATGGGGGCGGCCTCCTGATAAACCGACTCATAGGCGTCGTCGAAGGTAATGGCGACCTGTTGGCGGTCATCCAGATCACCGTTCAGGGCCGCTTCCGTAGCCGCCTGCAGACCTACAACTTCCAAATCCTCGCTGGCAATCATGTCCAGCTGCCCTCCAAAAAGGGAGACAGAGGTACTGGTGGCGGGTGGGGTGGCGTCGCTGATGTGATGATACTGCAGCACGACCAGATCGGCGCGCGTGCTGAGAGCCACGCCAGCACACAGTAAGCCGAATGCAACACGTACGGTTTGACTTGCCATCAATCGGTCCTCGATCAGTTTATTGAAAATGCGCCTTGAGAACGGCGAAGGCCTGGTTCAGGGCCTGAATACTCCGGGTGTCGCCGCCTCGGTCGGGGTGGGCCTGCATCACCGCTCGTCTGAACTGCCGCTTCACCACAGTAAAATTGTCTGGAAGGCTCTCCAGTCCCAATGCCACTGCTGCATCATGGACCGCCTGTCGCTCTGGTTGTCGTTGTTGGCGGCCATTCCAGAAGTTTTCCATCATGCCCAGGATGTGATCGTCAGATAACTGGTATTGGGACAGGTCCAGGTAGAACGCCCTCAGCTCGTCAAACTCACCCGCCACGCCGGATCCGGCCACCACAGAGCAGTCATGCAGGCGCAGATTCAAAGGCGAGATACTGACGGTTTCTCCCTGTGCCGATAGCTGATCCCGCAAGCGATACAGCGTATGGAAGATCAAAAAATGCACCGGATAGAGTTTTTCAGGCTCACTGAACGCCACCTCTCCGATCAGTTCCCAGGGCTGGCCCTGAAGTCGTTTTATCAGGGCAAGTTCGCTCATGCCCTCGGGGTATTGCCTTAACTCGTGTTCGATCGCCACCAGCAGGTGCTGGATCTGGAGATCCAGCACCTGCTGGTGCGACTGGTCTGATGAGCTCGGTGGTCCGGGCCGGGCCCGGCCCGTGTGAGTGGGCTTGATCATGCCGCCATGTTAGGGGACTGTGATCGCTTAGGAAAGGGTGGTCAGCCGATTCAGCCCGCCAAGGAAGAGTGTTGACGCGAAGTGTGCTGCCGTCTGAGCCTCCTGTTCGCCGCTATCGGGAGTAGCGTGCGCCCGTCTGGCGACGCGCAGGCTCATTTCATAGGCCGCTCCGAAGAATGCCGCGCACAGGTAGTCCTGATCAACGTCAGGTAGCAGGCCCCTGTTCACCGCGTCGCGCACGTCTTCTTCCAGCGACAGCATGGCCAGTCCCAAAATGTCAGAGCCAAACAGCTCGCGGATTGCATGGTCGTTGCGATGGGCCAGTTCGTACACCAGCGGGTCGTTTGCCGTGGCGCGGAAGAGCGCCAGGTAAGCGGATTTAATGAAGTCCTCGCCGGTCCCGGCCGCCTTCCGGTTGCGGGTCAGGTTAAGGTTGAGCTGATTCAGAAAGTCTGTGAGCAGGGCGGCGAAGATGTCCTGCTTGCTCGAGAAATAGTTGTAAAAGGTGCCGGCGGCAAGCCCGGTCTTTCTGACGATATCGCGAATCGTGGAATTGTCGTACCCTTTTTCGCGGAAGCATTCCCGTGCAGCAACCAGAATGGCGTTGCGGTTGCGGATACGGTTGGTTTCGCGCTTGCCAAGGGTGTCGTCCGGGGTCTGTAACATATCCATGTCGCTATCCTGTCCCTGCGTGATTGTCACGCGTATAATCCTGTGCCCACCAATCCTGTGAACGTAGTGTTTTTTTATGTCCGATGCATTGACCGCCACTCCAGACCCTTCCCTGACATCCGATGCGGATCGCAGGAAAAAACTGGAACTTAACAAACTGCAGAAACGTCTGCGCCGTGAAGTCGGTCAGGCCATTGCAGATTTTTCGATGATTGAAGCCGGTGACAAGGTCATGTGCTGCCTCAGTGGCGGCAAGGATTCCTATGCCATGCTGGATATTCTGCTGAATCTCCAGAAAAGTGCGCCGGTATCCTTTGAGCTGATTGCTGTAAACCTTGACCAGAAGCAGCCGGGCTTTCCGGAAGAGGTACTGCCCCGGTATCTGGAAGCCATGGGTATCGAGTACCACATCATCGAAAAGGACACGTACAGTATTGTTAAGGAAAAAGTGCCGGAAGGGAAGACCACCTGCGGTCTTTGTTCCCGTCTACGTCGCGGAATTCTTTATAATTTTGCGGAAGAGCACGGTGTGACCAAAATCGCGCTCGGTCATCACCGCGACGATCTGCTGGAAACTCTGTTCCTCAACATGTTCTACGGGGGCAAGCTGAAGTCCATGCCACCGGTTCTGCACAGTGATGACGGGCGCAACACCGTCATCCGCCCGTTGGCATTCAGCCGCGAAAAAGACATTGCCCGTTACGCTGCTCTGCGGGAGTTTCCGATTATTCCCTGCAATCTGTGTGGTTCCCAGGAAAACCTGCAGCGCCAGGTCATCAAGGAAATGTTCCAGTCCTGGGACAAACAGCACCCCGGCCGCCTGGAAACCATGTTCCGCGCGTTGTGCAACGTTGAGCCATCGCATCTGGCCGACAATGCATTGTATGACTTCCGTGAAGGTAAGCGCCTTGGGGGCGCGCCGGCATCTAAAGTTGGCGCCGTGGAACCGGAAGCGACGGAGTTCGGTCGCCTGGACGTCCTCAATCTCTGATAAGTCGCAGCGGCCGGGCGGCTGCTTTTACCCGCCATGCCCGCTGTGCAGCACCATACCCAGCGGCAGGGTCCAGATGCCGAACACGATCAGTAACAGCCCGGTCAGCTGACGGATCTGTTTTTTACCCTGCAGTTTGCGCACCCAGGTCGCCGCGTACCCGGTGGCCAGCATAGAGGGCAGTGTTCCCAGTCCAAAGAAGGCCATGGTGGTAGCGGCACTGCCAACCGACGGCTGCAGGGCGGCCCAGCCCAGGGTGCTGTAGACCAGCCCGCAGGGAAGCCAGCCCCATAATCCCCCCAGTGCAATCGCCTGCCATCCGTGATGTACCGGCAGGAAGCGGCGGGTCAGCGGGGAGAGTCGTGACCATATCGGTGCGCCGATGCGTTCGATGTGGCGAATTCCCTGCCACCATTGCGCCATGGACAGCCCCATCAGGATCAACAGAATGCCCGCCACAGCCCTCAGCACCGGCGCCAGCGCGCTCCACTGCGCGGCTGCGGAGGTACTGAGCAGCGCGATCAGGGTGGCAATCAGTGTGTAACTGCCAATGCGGCCGGCGTTGAAGGCCAGTAGCATCAGTGTCTGGCGCAGTCGGAAACCCTTGCCGACTGGTAAAGCCATGGACAGCGACGCACTGATGCCGCCGCACATACCGAGGCAGTGGGTACTGCCCAGCAGGCCAATGAGGAACGCGCTGGAGTAGCTGAGGTAGAGGCCTTCGGTCATCAGCGCTGGGAATTCTCGTCGCTGTCGGTCGGTTCGCTATCGTTCTTGCGCTCTGCCCGGGGTTTGGCGTCGTCCGGAATCATGTCCTTGTCGTCGTCAAACAGAATACGGTGGGCCGGGCCATCAAGATCGTCATATTGTCCGTTCTTGACCGCCCATGAGAACAGTACGATGCCCAACGCCACGAGAATTAGCATCACGGGAACCAGGATCATTACAATTTGCACGGTGAACCTCGGGAGAAGAGTGTGTTCCGACTAAGGTATCAGGTGGTGGTGGGAGCGCCAACCGCCTGCAACTCCGGTTGCTGTTCCGCGCCGCTTCGGCCGAGCCGCAGCGCGTTGAGAACCACCACCAGAGAACTCAGAGACATGCCGATGGCGGCGAGCCACGGCGGGACCATGCCCGCCGCTGCCAGTGGTAACGCCAGCACATTGTAACCCAGCGCCCAGCCCATGTTCTGGCGAATGACCCGACGAGTCTGGCGGCTGGCCTCCATGGCATTCACCAGCTGGAGCAGTTGCCCGTTCAGCAAAACGGCATCGGCTTTGAGCTGGGTCAGGTCGGCAGCAGAGCCCATGGCCACCGAAATGCCGGCGCCGGCCATGGAGGGCAGGTCGTTCAGGCCGTCGCCGACCATCATGATTTTGTGCCCCTGCGCCGCCAGGTTTTCCAGCACACGCAATTTCTGCTCAGGGGAGGCCTGACCGATGGCCTCGTCGACTCCGAGCAGACGCGCAATCTGATCCACATGGCCAGAGCGATCACCGCTGAGCAGCAGCGTCCTGATACCGGCTGCCCGAAGCCTGGCGATGGTTTCCCGGGCATCGACACGAGGTTCGTCGTCCAGAGTGAAACGGGCAAGCCACTCCTCGTCGTTGGCCAGCCAGATTTCCATGCCCGGACCGCAGGCCAGGTCTGGCGGGGTTGCGCGGGTGTGTTGCTGCACAAATTCGCTGTGCCCGATGAACACCGGCTTGCCATTCCACACCCCGGAAAGACCGCCGCCAAGGTGGTTGGTAACGTCGGAGACCGGGTGTCCGGCGACGCGTTGGAACACCCGCGCGATCGGATGTTCAGAGTGCTTTTCCAGCCCCGCGGCCAAACGGCCGCAGTCCGCCCCGGTCAGAGAGCCGGTGACGTGGGTAGCCACCAGGCTCAGCTCACCACGGGTCAGGGTTCCGGTCTTGTCGAACACCACCATGTCAACGTCGTTGAGGGATTCCAGGGTGTGGCCGCGGGTGGGCAGAAAGCCAAGACGGCGCAACCTCACGGTGGCCGAGGTGATGGCGGTTGGCGTCGCCAGTGAGAGGGCACAGGGGCAGGTCACCACCAGCACCGACAGGGTAATATCGAACGCATTGTCGGCGCCGGCGAGCCACCAGCCTATCCAGACCAGAGGTGTCAGTATCAGTACCCGGCTGACGAACGTGCCGGCGATACGATCTGCCATGCGGGCCACCGGCGGTTTCTCGGCCTGAACCCGGTCAAGTATGCGGAGGATGCCGGACAGCCGGGTTTGAGCGCCCGAGCGGCTGACTCGGATCTCAAGCGGATTTTCTCCATTCACGCTGCCGGCATGTACCGGGTCCCCGGGGTGTCGGGTTTCCGGAAGATATTCACCGGTTAAGGCGGCCTCGTTGAGGGTGGATTGGCCGCTGGTGATGTTGCCATCGACTGGCAGGGTTTCCCCCGGTCGCACCCGCACAATATCGCCCGCCCGCAGGTCATGGGTGGCCACAATTTCGGTGTTCTGGCCGTTCACCCGTGTGGCAACGCCGGGCTGGAAGCCGGCCAGGGCATTGCCGGTGAGCCCGGCACGGTATCTCGCCTGCATCTCGATATATCGTCCCAGAAGCAGGAAGAAGGTGAACATGCACACCGATTCAAAATAGACTTCATCGCCGCCAACGATTGTGACCCAGGCGCTGGCGGAATACGCCAGCCCGATGGCGATGGCGACAGGAACGTCCATAGTCAGGTGCCGGCTGTGCAGGTCCCGCCAGGCGTTGCGGAAGAAGGGGCGGGCGCTGAACAGTACCACCGGCGTTGCAACCAGCAGACTGAACCAGCGAAAGAACGCGATAAAATCCGCCGAGAGGTCGCTGATCAGTTCAAAGTACAGGGGGAAGGCCAGCATCATGCTCTGAACCGTGCCTATTCCCGCTACCGCCAGTCGAATCAGTGTGGTGCGGTGTTCGGCCTTCAGCGCCTGTTCTGCGTCATCCGCCTGATAGGGGCGAGCGCGGTACCCCAGTTCATGAATGGCCACGAGCAGATCACTGAGCCGGGCGTCCTCGGGCGACCACAGCAGTCGTGCCCGCTGGGTGCTGTGGTTGACGGAAAATGACAGCACGCCCGGCTGTCTCGCCATGTGGTTTTCCAGCAGCCAGATACAGGCTGCGCAGGTAATGCCTTCGATCAGCAGTTGCGCTTCCTGGCCACCTTTGACCGGCGATACGAAAGCGTTCTGCACCAGCGGGTGGTCGAGCTCGCGAATCCGCTGGCGCTCAGTGTCCGACAGTTGTTTCGGTGTAACGGCTGGCTCGGTGCGGTATTGGTAGAAGCCTGCCAGGCCTTCTGAGCGAATGGTCTCACATACGGCCTTGCAGCCCCGGCAGCAGAAATGCCGGCGTTCGCCGTCAATCTCCAGAGTGATCGGTGGCTCGCCGTCAGCCGGCTCACCACAGTGAAAGCAGGGCAGTGCGTTCACACCGTTCAGCGGCTGGCCGAGCCGACCTGGATGGTGTCATCCGACGGCAACGAGGTTTCTCCCTTCAGGCGCCAGTCGTTGTCCGGACTGCGCAGGTCGAAATACCAGCGGCCACTGACTTCCTGGTTGAGAGTCGCGCGGTAGGTGTTCTCCCCCGTACGCGTGAACTGAATGGTCCGGTCCTTTTCAGCAATTGTCGGGTGAAACAGGTTCAGGATGAGGTAAGGATAATCAGCCTGCTCCGCGCTGCTGGTAAGAGACAGGCGGACTTCACGCTCGGAGAACGCGAATTCACCCTGCAGGCCCAGGTCTTTGGCTTTCTGGTCGCGAGCTATCTGCATATTGATGCCGCGCCCTTCCTTTGCATAGTCGTCAGTCACCATGGCGTTTTCGGTGTTCATCGCAACCGTGATGGCGATGGTGCACCAGGTGATGGAGGCTAACGGAAAGGCGATCAGGAACCACAGCCAGGGCTGGCGATACCAGGGTTTAACAGCTTCTTCGGTCATAACAACGATCTCTCGAATAGGATTGAGTCCGCGCCGGCGGTCAGGCTAGCGGTTAGGACCGACAAAACGGCTTTCAGTTTCAATAACCAGCGATTCGTCTGTCTCTGAATGGATCTGGAACCGGATTGTATTGTTGCTCTGGGTGATGACCTCGGGGGGCACGTCCACCACCGTGGGCAGGGCGCGATTCTCGCCACTGCTGACCGTCACGCGGGTATCGGTCAGCACCCGGATATCGTCCATGCCCGTTACGGAAATGGAGAAGGTCTGGGGGACCTCCGTCATGTTGGCGATTTTCAGGGTATACGTGTTTTCAACGCGGCCGTCCCCGTTAAAATTGAACAACGCACCGCGATCCCTCAATACATCCAGTTGCGCCGGCACTCGCGTGGCAAGGACAAAGACGATAGCGCCAATCATCAGCGCCAGAACCGCGCCGTAACCAAAGGTGCGGGGCCGCAGCAACTTCGACGGCTTGCCCTCCAGCTCGTTTTCCGTGGTGTAGCGGATCAACCCCTTGGGATAATCCATTTTTTCCATGATCTCATCGCAGGCATCGATGCACAGCGCGCAGCCGATGCACTCGTATTGCAGACCATCCCGGATATCAATCCCGGTCGGGCAGACCTGCACGCACTGGCCGCAATCGATACAGTCCCCGAGACCCAGCGCCGCGGGGTCGGCGTCCTTGCGGCGGCCGCCCCGGGGTTCACCGCGGTTCGGGTCGTAGGACACCACGCGGGTATTGGGGTCGAACATCACCGACTGAAAACGGGCGTACGGGCACATATACAGACACACCTGCTCGCGCATCCAGCCGGCGTTCAGGTAGGTGGCTACGGTAAAGAAGAACACCCAGAAATAGGCCCAGCCATTGGCCTGCAATGTAAACAGATCGGCGATAAGCTCGCGGATCGGGTAAAAGTAACCCACAAAGGTGAGGCCGGTGGCGAGCGCAATCAGCAGCCAGACCGTGTGTTTGAGAGATTTCTTTACAACTTTCCGGGAAGATCGGGGGGCCTTGTCCAGTTTCATGCGCTGATTACGGCTGCCTTCGATGCGTTCTTCCACCCACATGAATATGAACGTCCAGACCGTTTGCGGACAGGTATAGCCGCACCAGACCCGGCCAAACAGGGTGGTGATGAAGAACAGGCCGAAGGCGCTGATGATCAGCATGCCTGAGAGCAGGAAAAAATCCTTCGGGTAGAAAGTCACGCCGTACAGGTGAAATTCGCGGGCGGGGAGGTCGAAATGGATCAGTGGCTGGCCATCCAGGGTGAGCCAGACAAACAGGAAATACATGCCCATCAACACCAGCAGGCTGACGTTTCGGATGCGCTGAAAGAAGCCTTTGACTTCCTTCACATAGATTTTCTTACGGCTGGCGTATAGCTCGACGGTTCCGGATTTGTTGTTTTTGTCGGAGGGGTCAGAGGACGGGTCAACCTGTTTGACCGGAATCTCACTGCTCATCGTTACCTCCCGATGAAAATGAGCCACTGAGGGAGCTCAGGGGCAGAAGATCTTCTCAAGCCTGTGCCCGCACGCAGACACAGGGTTGAGCAGACCGGGCCGGAACCGGAGTTCCGGCCAGGTACTCAGTTGGACAGGCTGTAAACGTAAGCAGCCAGAATCTGAATCTGATCGTCTGAGAGCCGGTCACCCTGGGCAGGCATCTGGTTCTGACGGCCATTGACCACGGTGTCACGAATCCAGTCGTAGGTGGAGCCGTAGAGCCAGGTGTTGTCAGTCAGGTTGGGCGCGCCCAGCGCCTGATTACCCTTGCCATCACTACCATGACAGCTCGCACAGCCCTGAGCGAACACCTCTTCACCGGCTTCTGCAGCCTCAGCGCTCTTTTCGCGGTCGCTGAACGACAGCACATAGTTTACCACCTGATCCACCTGCTCGTTGGTCATACCGGGCATGGTGCCTTTGGCCGGCATGTTACCGTTTCTGCCCTCGTGCAGGGTGGTGAGGATGGCATCAGGCTCGCCGCCATAGAGCCAGTCGTCATCGGTCAGGTTCGGGAACCCGAGGGAGCCGCGACCAGCAGAACCGTGACAGACCGAGCAGTTGTTGGCGAACAGGCGCTGCCCCATTTTCATTGCATCTTCGTTTTCAGCCAGTTCCGGCACCGGTGTGTTGCCGTAGCGGGCATAGAGCTCGCTGTAGCGGGCATCGGCTTTCTGCACCTCGGTTTCCCACTGATTCGCCGAACTCCAGCCGAGCAGGCCCTGGAAGTTGCCCAGCCCCGGGTAGAGCGCCAGATAACCCAGCGAGAAGACACAGGTGGCAACGAAGAGGTAGAACCACCACTTGGGCAGTGGGTTGTCATATTCTTCGATGCCGTCAAAGGAGTGGCCAGTTGTCCGGTCTGTTTCGGTGTCGGTGGTCTGACTCTTGCGGGTTGCCATGAGCAGCCACCAGCACCCGAAAATAGTACCGAGCACGATCACGCTGATCCAGATGCTCCAGAAGGTACTCATTGCTTTTTCTCCGTTTTTTCCTGTTCAAGAGTACGCTTTTCCACCTCGTCGTCGTCGAAGGGCAGGTGGGCCGCCTCATCGTTCGGTTTCTTGCGGTGGGCGCTGTAAGCCCACCAGACGATGCCGATAAACATTGCCATGACAAGAAGGGTGTGAATGCCGCGTAGCTCGTTCAAATCCATGGGGATCACCGTTTCTCAGAGATCACTGTGCCCAGCTGTTGCAGGTAGGCCACCAGCGCTTCGATTTCGAATTTGCCCTCGACCTCGGCAGCTGCCTCGGCAATCTGCTCATCGGTGTAGGGTACGCCCAGTGTTTGCAGTGTTTTCAGCTTTGCTTCTGTATCCGTGTGGTCCACGCGGTCTTCGAACAGCCACGGGAAAGCCGGCATGTTGGACTCCGGTACCACGCTGCGCGGATCGTACAGATGCTGGCGCTGCCAGGCATCGGAGTAACGGCCACCGACACGGGCCAGATCCGGGCCGGTACGCTTGGAGCCCCACAGGAACGGACGCTCATAAACGAACTCGCCGGCGACGGAGTAATGACCATAGCGCTCGGTTTCTGCCCGGAACGGACGGATCTGCTGAGTGTGGCACACGTGGCAGCCTTCGCGGATGTAAATGTCGCGCCCTTCCAGTTCCAGTGCCGACAGGGGCTCAAGACCCTCGACCGGCTCATTGGTCTCTTTGCTGAAGAACAGCGGCACCACTTCGGCAAGGAACCCGCCACTGATGGTCAGGATGATCAGTACGATCATCAGGCCTATGTTTTTCTCTACGATTTCGTGTTTCATCTTGATGGTCTCCCGTTACGCCGGCTGAACGGCCGCGTTATCCAGTGCGACGGCGTCTTTCTGGCGAACGGTCATGTAGGTGTTGTAGGCCATGACCAGCATGCCGGCGAGGAAAATCGCGCCGCCGATGAAGCGGACAAGGTAGCCGGGCCAGGAAGCCTCAAGTGCTTCAACAAAGCTGTAGGTCAGGGTGCCGTCCTGGTTTACGGCGCGCCACATCAGCCCCTGCATGATGCCGTTGACCCACATCGCGACGATGTAAAGCACGGTGCCCACAGTTGCCAGCCAGAAATGCACGTTAATCAGGCCGGTGCTGTACATGGCCGGCAGGCCCCATAGCTTCGGAACCAGATGGTAGATGGCGCCGATGCTGATCATGGCTACCCAGCCCAGCGCACCGGAATGCACGTGGCCGATGGTCCAGTCGGTGTTATGAGACAGGGCGTTAACGGTTTTGATCGCCATCATCGGGCCTTCAAACGTGGACATGCCGTAGAACGACAGGGAAACCACCAGGAAGCGCAGGATGGGATCGGTGCGCAGTTTGTGCCATGCGCCGGACAACGTCATCATGCCGTTGATCATGCCGCCCCAGGAAGGCGCCAGCAGTATCAGTGACATAATCATGCCTGCAGTCTGTGCCCAGTCGGGAAGCGCACTGTAGTGCAGGTGGTGGCCACCGGCCCAGACGTAAGTGGCGATCAGCGCCCAGAAATGGACGATAGACAGACGGTAGGAGTACACAGGACGATTGGCCTGCTTGGGCACGAAGTAGTACATCATGCCCAGGAAGCCCGCAGTCAGGAAGAAGCCTACCGCATTGTGGCCATACCACCACTGCATCATGGCGTCAGTGACACCTGCATAGGCAGAGTATGACTTGAACGCAGTCGCTGGCAGGGCAAGGTTGTTGCCGATATGCAGAACCGCGACGGTCAGGATAAAGGCACCGTAGAACCAGTTGGCAACGTAGATGTGTGGCGTGCTGCGCTTGGTGATGGTTCCGAAGAAGATCAGAGCATACGCAACCCACACGACGGTAATGGCAATATCGATGGGCCACTCGAGCTCGGCATATTCTTTGGTTGAAGTCAGACCCATTGGCAGGGTAATGATGGCGGCGACCATGATGGCCTGCCAGCCCCAGAACGTGAACGCGGCCAGGCTGTCCGAAATCAGTCGGGCCTGACAGGTACGCTGTACGACGTAGTAGGAGGTGGCAAACAGAGCGGAACCACCAAACCCGAAGATCACCAGGTTGGTATGTAACGGCCTCAGTCGACCGAAGTGAGTCCACGATAAGTCAAGGTTCATTGACGGCCAAACAAGTTGGGATGCGATTAGCACACCCATGCCCATGCCAACAATGCCCCAGACCAACGTCATGATGGCGAACTGCCGCACCACCTTGTAGTTGTATGTCAGGTTTGCATTCACTGTGCTCATAGCCTTACCAATGGGTTCAGAGTGGGGAATTATGCGGGCGCAAGTATGGAGAAACCATTAGCGCTTTGCAATGACTCAGGTCAACTCCTGATATCCGTCAAACACGCCCAAATCAGCAACATGCAGCGCTTATTCACGGTTCAGTTTGCCGCCGCGCCCGGGCTTATTATACTGCCCGGTTTCCGGGATCCGACCCCCCAATGGTAGAAGTACATAGTGCAGAGGTGAAATGAATGGCGTTTTACACTACTCAAGGCGGCGAAACTGATGGCCCGGTCCTGATTCTTGCCCATGGCGCAGGGGCGCCGGCGGATTCCCCATTCATGGTGGACCTGGCCGAACAGCTTGGCCGGCAGGGCATCACCACGGTGCGGTTCGAATTTCCTTACATGGTAAAGCGCAGGAACGACGCAAAGAAGCGTCCGCCCGATCGTCAGCCTGTGTTGCTGGAGCATTTTGAAAAAGTGCTTAAAGAGGTATCCGGAGAACTGAGCGCAGGGCGCCCGGTGTTTATCGGTGGAAAATCGATGGGCGGACGAATGGCCAGCCTGCTAGCGGCGCAGGCACGACTCGAGGGGAGCTTCCGGGGCGTGGTGTGCTTTGGCTACCCGTTTCATCCTCCGGGCAAGCCTGACCGCTGGCGAACAGCGCATTTCGGCGAGTTCTGGTGTCCGGTCTGCGTGGTTCAGGGCACCCGGGACCCTTTCGGGAAGCGTGATGAGGTCGAATCAGAGGTGCCGACTGACCCGAACCTGAAGTTGGTCTGGCTTGAAGGTGGCAACCATGATCTCAGGCCATTGGCCAGGCAGCCTGAAAGCCCTGCGGCCATGCTTGAACTGGCGGCGGGCGCTGCCGCTGCTTTTATCCAGTCCGTTCTGGCTGGAAGCAGTTACTGAACCACTTCAACATCGGTCACGGCAACCTGGTCTCTGCCTGAAGCTTTGGCCTGATAAAGGGCCTCGTCAGCGCGTTGAAACAGTTCCCGTTCATGCTCACCGGGGGTAAGTGTGGCCACGCCGGCACTGAGTGTGATGGTCGCTCCGGCACCGTCCGCGGTTTCAATTCGGGTGCTGCGTATGTCATCCAGAATATGCTGGCAAACGCGGCACGCCCCTTCGCGATCGGTGCCAGGCAGCAGCAGGGCGAACTCTTCGCCACCAAACCGGATAGCGACGTCCCGCGGGCGTTTGACGTGGCGGCTGAGGATGTCGGCAATCCGCTGCAGGCAAAGATCGCCAAAACTGTGGCCCCAGGTGTCGTTAATGCGCTTGAAATGGTCAGCATCGATCAATGCCAGGGTCAGGGGGCGCCCGGTTCTGCGGGCTTCTGCACAGAGCTCCGGAAGAATGTTGTCCAGATGGCGGCGGTTATGAAGGCCGGTGAGCGCATCATTGAGGCTCAGGGTGGCCAGTTTGCGGTTGGCTTTTTCCAGATCCCGCATGGTGTTGCGCAGTTGCGCCGTTCGCTCGTGAACTTTGACTTCCAGCTCGGTGCGGGCGTTGTGTTCAACGTCGAGCAGCTTCTGGTTCAGCAGACGCCACCGCTGCACCATGGCGTAATTCAGCAGGATGACCTGGGCGCCGATGGCAGTCAGCATGAAAAACTCTCGTGCCAGAAAGTCCGCCAGATAGCCGAAAGCCGCCAGTGCATAGATCAGCGCACCAACCAGCATGACTGACCAGGCGAGGACATACCATAATGCGGGGGCATAGCCCTGGCGCCAGCGCAGCACACCAATGACGAACAGGCTGGCAATGATGGTGAGCGCCAGGGTGGTGTTGAGCAGTATTGATTTGTTGTAGGGCAGCAGGAAAGTGACCACCAGCAGGGCGGCAGATGCCCAGGCCTGTGCCCTGAGAGTGGCGGCAGAGAGCGTGTTGGGCGAAACCTCGAGAAATGAGCGCCCGAACAGAGTCATCGCCAGCGCACACATGGCGATCAGCAGGGGGATGGAGGTGTTGGCAAAGCCGGTACTGTCAGGCCAGAAATACTGGTTCGCGAAACCACCCATGGCAAACAGGAACAGCCCCATGGTGCCCATGTAGAATGCATTGTGAAAGTAGTACACCGTGCCGGAACTGAAGAACAGCAAGAGATTGAACACCGCGAAAACCAGCAAGGCGCCGTAGAACAGTCCGTGGGTGAGAGTGAGGTGGTTGCTCTCGGCGACTAACGCCCCCGGCGTTTCCAGAGATAGCGGCACGTTGAGTGCACCACTGCTACGGATTCTCAGCGTGATCCCCTGGGTTTTGCCGGTATCCAGAGTGACGGGGAGCAGGTAATACCGGTAATCTATGCCCCTCGAAATAAAGGGGTGCTGGTCGCCGGTGGTCAGGGTGGTGGTCTGCTCGTCGTCGTGCTGCCAGAAGGTCACGTCATCGAGCAGCGGGTAGTTGAGCTTCAGGTACCAGAAACCCTGCCTGTTGCCGGAATTGGTCAGGTTCAGGTGCACCCAATAGACCGAGTCGGTATGACTGAATACCAGATCGTGGCCTCTGGCTTCCTGCCAATCCATATCCGCCGGCAACTCACTGGGGCTGACGGCCTGATGCGTGGGGTCGCCCGGCGCTGCGGCATGGAAGCAGACGTAATCCATGAGCTGGTCGCGCTGGCCGGCATTGCTCGCATCCAGGACCGGGCATGAGTCACCGGGATGCGCACCCAGCGCCATGGCAGCGCCCGGAACGACCAGAAGAGTCAGCATGGTGACGGTGCGCAGGTACAGCAGCATTCAGGGTTTCCTGCAGAAAAGGTGTCTCGCAGTGTAACCTCAGTTGCCAGGAAGCACTGTTAAACAGTTTCAAATTCTTGATGGTTTTCGTAAGGAAGCCCGTTACAGGTGTGCCATGGAATACATGATCTTGTTCTGCCGACCGGGCTTTGAAGCCGAGGCCGGTCGCGAAATGACCGATGCCGCCGCGGCGGTGGGTATCTATGGGTATTTTCAGCCCGTTGGCAGTCATGGCCATCTGATGTTCTATCTGACCGGGTCGGAAGGTACGGCAATGCTGTTGCAGCGTCTGCGCCTGGAGGAACTGGTTTTTGTCCGCGACTGGGTGGTCGGGCTTGCGGAGGTGATGCTGCCGGAGGCCGATCGGGTGGGTGCGATCCTGGAGGCTTTGAAGGCGGTGGCCTCCGGGTTTCCGAATTGTGCTCGTGTGGAGGTGCGGCTGCCGGAGGATAATGCGGATGGCGACCTCGGCAATTTTGCGCGCAAATGGGTCGCGCCGCTGTCCAAGGCGTTGAGAGGGGCCGGACTGCTGAAGCCGGACGCCAGCGCGCGGGCGCCTGCGCGGCTCGATATTCTCCTGGTGAGTTTCGAGCGGGCTCTGGTGGGAGTCAGTCCGGCAGACAACCGCGCTCCTTTTCCGGGTGGCATTGCCAGACTGCGCCTGCCGTCCTCTGCGCCGAGTCGTTCGGCGCTGAAACTGGAAGAAGCGTGGAAAGTTTTCCTGCCGCCTGAGCAGGCACTGGATTATCTGGGTGGAGGCAAGCGTGCGGTTGATCTCGGCGCGGCCCCCGGCGGCTGGACCTGGCAACTGGTGCGGCAGGGGATGATGGTTGCGGCGGTGGACAACGGGCCAATGAACGCCGAACTGATGGCCTCGGGACAGGTGGAGCATGTGGAAGCCGATGGCTATTCCTGGAAGCCGAAGCGGGCGGTGGACTGGATGGTGTGCGACATCGTCGATCACCCGCGGCGGACATCCCACATGGTGGTTGACTGGCTGACGAGCGGCCTGTGTCGTTACACCATATTCAATCTCAAACTGCCAATGAAAAAGCGGTACGAAGAATGGCTGATCTGCCGCGGTATCATCGAAAGCGCGCTGGCCGCAGCGGACCGCGGTTTTCGCCTGAGGGCACGACACCTCTACCACGACCGTGAGGAGATCACCTGTTTCATAGAGCGGTTGGACTGAAGGGCCCGCGGTGGCGGATCAGCTTTGCTCCAGTACGGTAATCACTTCGTCGCGGTCCATCATCGGTGCCAGCTCTGTCATCAGAGCCTTGCGCTCCTCTGAGTGATACCACCGATCCCAGTCGGCTTCCGAACGCCAGTTTGCCAGCGTCAGGCGGTGGTTCGGATCGTGAGCATCCGCCAGTGTTTCGCCGGAAATGAAGCCTGACGCACTGACGGCCTGCTGCAGTACCTTGCGGGAACGTTCCTCGTACGCGGATTCGAGGGTTTCAGCAATATGACGTTCAATCAGTACCCGGATCATTGTTTACCTCGTAACATTTTGACAGCTATAAACAATAATTTAGCATGTATTGCCAGAAACGCAGTGGTTCAGATGACGGAGAAACAGTCTTGGATGCGATAAAATTTGACGAAGAGCTGGATGCCCGCGGGCTGTTCTGCCCGGAGCCGGTGATGCTGCTGCATAACCGCATTACCGACGTGCCTGTGGGCGGTGTACTCAAGGTGGTTGCCACCGACCCGTCGACGACCCGGGATATTCCCAGGTTCTGTCAGTTTCTCAATCATCCGCTGCTCCACAGCGAGGAAACCGGCAAGGAGTTTCTCTACTTCATACGTCGAGGGAGTTAAGGTGAGCGAGAAACTCGTCGCGGTCCATCTCGCCCAGAATGCGGGCCTCGGGTAACTCTTCGCCATTACCGGAATAAAACAGGATGGCGGGCGGGCCGAACAGGCCCAGCTCTTCCAGGAAAGCCTGCTGGGCAGGTGTGTTGTCTGTCATGTCGATCTGAAGCAGGGTGTAGGGCGCCAGTGCGTCGACCACCGCCGAAGCGCTGAACACATTGCGCTCCATGACTTTGCACGAAATACACCAGTCTGCATAAAAATCGAGCACCACGGGCTGGCCGTCGCGACTTGCTGCGGCCATAAGATTCCTGATGTCTTCAGGACTCTCCACACGATTGAATTCGGCATGGTCGTCGTTGCCTGACTGCGCGCCGGGCGCCGAGGCGGTATAGGGCGCCAGGGGTTGCAGTGGATCTGTTGCGCCACCCACGGCTCCCGCCAGCAGGGCCAGACCGTACGCAAACAGCACCAGTCCGACACCCTTGTGAGTCCGTTGCCATCCGGCTTTGGCCGCATCGAAGGCGCCAAGCTGAACGCCGGTGATGGCGACAAGCAGTCCCCACAGGGTCAGAGCGATCCAGGCCGGGACCAGCCGTTCGATCAGCCAGATTGCGACTGCCAGTAGCATCACGCCGTAGAATGCTTTAACCACATTCATCCACGGCCCGGTGGTGGGCAAGAACTTCCGCCCGCCGATCGCGACCAGAATCAGAGGCACTCCCATACCAAGACCCAGCGAGAACAGGGCGATGCCGCCAATGACGGCGTCCTGAGTGGTGCTGATGTAGAGCAGGCTGCCTGCTAATGGTGCCGATACACACGGCGATACCACCAGCGCTGACAGCGCGCCGATACCAAAAATACTGGCCACGCGGGTGCCGGACAGGCGGTGGCTGGCGTCGTTCAGTGGTTCCCTGATAAACCGCGGGAGCTGGATGTCGAACAGGTTGAACATGGACAGCGCAAAAAGCGCGAACAGCCCAGCGAAAACGCCCAGGACCCAGGGTGACTGCAACTGGGCCTGAAGATTGAAGCTGGCCCCCAGCAAACCGGTAATGACGCCGGCTGCGGCATAGGTCAGCGCCATGCCCAGCACATAACTGCCCGACAGCATCAGCGCGTGGCCGGTGGTGCGGGTGTTGCGCCCTGACACCAGCGCGGAAATGATAGGTACCATCGGTAGCACGCACGGCGTGAAAGTCAGCCCCAGCCCCAGCAACAGGAACAGGGCAGCAATCGCGAGCGTGGACTGCTCTGCCAGAAAGCCAGCCAGACCGGTTGCCGAGCGAGTGTCCGTATCCACCGCGCGACCGTCGCCAGCGGCAGAGCCGGACATCGCGGAAGTGGTTACCTCGCCATCCCCGCCGTTGCCAGGGTAGTAAAGTACGGTTCGGGTCTGTGGTGGGTAGCACAGGCCGGCTTCCGCGCAGCCCTGATAGGTGACCTCGAGTTCCGCCTCGCCGGTGCCCTCGGGCAGGCTTACCGGGACCCGGGCTTCGACAGGGTCGTAGAAGACGGTGACTTCTCCGAAAAATTCGTCCTCCGTGCTCGTTCCTTGCTGTGAAAACTCGGCCTCGCCGACGGTGACGCCCTCGGTCAGCGATTCGACCGATACCCGGGTCTTGTAGAGGTAGTGATCGGGGGCAATGTTCCAGGACAGGACCAGGCTGTCGGTGTCGGTGGTGTAGTTGAATGGAAGAGCCTCATCCACTGGCAGAAAATCACCACCGTTGCCGAACAGCGCGTTTCCTGACCCGCCCAGGCTCCAGGCGCTGGCCGACAGCAGCAGAAGTACGATTGTGATCAGGAATCGACCGGCAGGGAACCGGGATGGAGAGCGTGGAGCAGGCTGGGCATTCTCGGTCATAGCGGATATCGGGTCCTGAGTGGGTCTTTCCGGGTTCACCGGCCGCGGAAAAGGCGTCCGGAACAGCGGTCGTCAGGAAGCAATGGACACCGGCGGTACCCTAAAGTTCCCTCTGGTATTGCAGGGTTTAAAGTCGCACAATAGCGTCCCAATGAATCACAATCCAGACGATCTTATCATGCTGTTCAATGACCTGTTCCGGGAAAACTTCCGGACGGTGCTGGTCAGGGGCAGTGATGAACCCGAATACCTGCCCGCGCCAGAGGCCGGTGGCGTTGCACAGATTGTATTTGCGCACGGTTACTTCGCCAGCGCCCTGCATGAGATCAGTCACTGGTGCATTGCCGGAGCGCAGCGCCGAACCCTCAGGGATTACGGTTACTGGTACTGTCCCGACGGTCGCACTGCGACCCAGCAGCAGGCATTCGAGCAGGTTGAGGTGAAACCCCAGGCTCTTGAATGGCTTTTTTCCGTAGCTGCAGGCTCCCGCTTTCACATCAGTGTGGACAATCTGTCAGGGGATGGGGCAGCCGACGATGCGGGTTTTCGCCGTAAGGTAAAAGCCCAGGCCGATAGCTACCTGGAGTATCGAATGCCTGTCCGCGCACGGGCATTTTTCGATACGCTCAGGACATTTTACGGAACCGGGGAAACGTTTGAACACGCCTGGCAGAGAGAGACCCGGCGCATACTTCCCCCGTTTCCACATTAGCAATATAAGGAAGACAGAATAACTATGACATCTGAATCACTCGATACCAGCAAAACGCTGTTCAAAGATCTTAATCTCGACCAGCGTTTGCTGGATGCCATTACCGATATCGGTTTTGAACATTGCACCCCGATCCAGGCAGAGACTCTCCCGTTTACCCTCGCGTGCCAGGACCTGATCGGCCAGGCCCAGACCGGCACCGGAAAAACCGCAGCGTTCCTGATCACCGCCATCCAGAGCCTGCTGGAAACGCCGGTGCCTGAAAAGGATCGCTTTGCCTCTGAGCCCCGGGTCCTGGCGCTGGCGCCGACACGGGAGCTGGCGATGCAGATAGCCAAAGATGCGGAGCAGCTGTGCGGCTACACCGGCCACAACGTGGTCACGGTTGTGGGTGGCATGAACTACGACAAGCAGCGGGACCAGCTGCAGAACGAAATTGTCGACATCCTGGTGGCCACGCCGGGACGACTGATTGATTTTCTGGGTTCCCAGGACGTGTTTCTGGATCAGCTCGACATTCTTATTCTGGATGAGGCCGATCGCATGCTGGACATGGGGTTCATCCCCGACGTCAAGCGTATCATCCGCAAGTGCACGCCCAAGGAAGAGCGCCAGACCCTGTTGTTCAGTGCCACCTTCAATCAGGACGTGTTGAATCTCGCGTCGATGTGGACGCAGAACGCCGAATTCGTGGAAATCGAACCGGAGCAGAAAACCGCCGAGCGCGTTGAGCAAACGGTCTATCTGGTGGGCGAGGACGAGAAACTGCCGGTATTGGTCAATTATCTGAAGAACCCCGACGTCGAGAAAGCGATCGTGTTTGCCAACCGCAGGGACCAGTGCCGGGACCTGGAAGAGGACCTGCGGAACCAGGGTGTCAAAGTTGCGCTGATGTCAGGTGAAATCGCCCAGAACAAACGCCTCAAGACCCTTGAGCAATTCAAGAAAGGGTCCATCCAGGTGCTGGTGGCGACCGATGTTGCCGGGCGCGGTATCCACGTTAACGGCGTGACCCACGTTTTCAACTACAATCTTCCGGAAAATGCCGAAGACTATGTGCATCGCATTGGCCGAACCGGGCGCGCCGGCAAAACCGGGGTGTCGGTCAGCTTCGCCAGTGAGGACGATGCCTTTTCGTTGCCGGCGATTGAATCCTACATCAGTCAGAAGCTCAAGACCGCTGTGCCCGATGAAAACCTGATGGCCACCATGCCGAACACCCCCATCACCAGAAAGCGCGGCGGGCGTCGCCCCCAGGGCGGACGTGTCCAGGGTGGGCGCAGTCAGGGCGGTCGCCCGGGTCGTCAGCGCAGGAACTAAACGGAAGCGGACAATTCAGACCATGTTGATCGTAGCGGATGAGAACATCCCCTTGCTGGATTCTTTTTTTGGCGATATCGGCGATATCCGCCGGGTCTCCGGGCGCACATTGTCACCCGAGGATGTCAGCGACGCCGATATTCTGTTGGTCCGTTCGGTAACGCGGGTCGACGAAGCATTGCTGAAAGACAGTCGGGTGCGGTATGTCGGAACCTCGACCATCGGCACCGATCATGTTGACCTGGCGTGGCTCGAGTCCCGCCGTATTGCCTTCTCGGCGGCCCCGGGCTGCAATGCCAACAGCGTAGCCGAGTATGTACTGTCGGTGCTGTCGCTTTACGCAGAGAAACAGGGGCGGGATGACTGGGAAACCCTCAGTGTGGGTATCGTGGGCGCTGGTAACGTCGGCAGCGAGCTGGCCCGTAAGCTGGAAAAGCTGGGTTTTACCGTGCGCCTGTGCGATCCCCCCAGGGCAGAGCAGGAAGAGGGCGGTGAGGAGCTGTTTTGCAGTCTCGACGAAGCCCTCGAATGCGATGTGATCTCTCTTCACACTCCGCTGGTCAGGGAGTCCACTCACCCTACCTTTCATATGATCAATGCGGAGAAACTGGACCGGTTGACTGCAGGGCAGTTGCTGATCAATACCAGTCGCGGTGAGGTCATTGATTCCCCGGCGCTGCTGGAGCGGTTGCAGGGCGCGAATGCGCCGACGGTGGTGCTGGATGTCTGGGAGCAGGAACCGCGGATAAATCCGCAACTGGTGGACCGAGTCTGGCTGGCCACGCCACACATTGCCGGTTATAGCCTGGAAGGCAAGGTGCAGGGCACGGAAATGGTGTATCAGGCCTTGTGCCGGTTCCTGGGGTTGCCGGTACGCAAGAAAGCCGCTCAATACCTGCCGGAGCCAGCACTCAGCAAACTCTCTTTTACCAGTGCCGCCGAGGAGATGGACGCCGGGAACATTGCCTTGCGGTCCTGCTACGACCCTCGCAGGGATGACGCGCGCCTGAGACTCACCATGGATCTTCCGGTGGAGGACAGGGGCACGGCCTTTGATCGTTTGCGGAAGAACTACCCGGTTCGGCGCGAATTCTCCAGCGTGAAAATCCAGCTCAAAGGCACCAGCAAGTCGCTCCAGGACACGTTCCGTGCCCTGGGTTTCAAGCTCAAAATCTGATCAGAGGCTTGCCCGCTGCAGTGCTTCGATGCGGTCCTCGAGAGGCGGGTGCGTCATGAACAGCGCACTCAACCCTGCCCGCGCTCCGCGGTTGATACCGAAGGCCTGCAACGAGTCCGGCATCTGGTCGGGTACCTCACTTTCCTGTTTCAGTCTCGCCAGCGCATTGATCATCGCACCGCGACCGGCCAGTTGGGCTCCGGCAATGTCGGCGCGGAACTCGCGGCGGCGGGAAAACCAGAACACGATCGTGCTGGCCAGGATGCCAAGGACAATCTCCGCAATAATGCTGACCACGAAAAAGCCGATACCGTGGCCGCTTTCGTTCTTGAATACGACCCGGTCCACAAACGAACCGATGACCCGCGATGCAAAGATAACAAAAGTGTTTACTACGCCCTGAATCAGCGCCAGTGTCACCATGTCGCCATTGGCAACGTGGCCTATTTCATGGCCGAGAACGGCCCGGATCTCGTCTTTATCGAACCGGTGCAGAAGCCCCTCGCTGACGGCCACCAGGGAGTTGTTCTTGTTCCAGCCAGTGGCAAACGCGTTGGACTGGGAGGCTGGAAAGATGGCCACTTCGGGCATGCCAATGCCGGCGTTTTTCGCCAGCTGGGCCACAGTATCGACCAGCCAGCGCTCAGCGGGAGTGCGAGGTGAGTCGATAACGCGGGCCTTGGTGCTCCACTTCGCCATCTTCTTGGAGATCAGCAGCGAGACAATGGCGCCGGCAAAACCGAAGACGGTTGCGAAGGCGAGCAATGAACCATACTGAATACCATTCTGGGTCAGGTAGCTGTCCACCCCTAGCAGGCGCAGGGTAAAGCTCGCCACAAGGATCACTGCCAGGTTGGTGGCCAGAAACAGCAGAATACGCATTATCGATTCCTTCTATCAGCAACGATATAAATTGGCGACACGTTTTACGAGGGTTATATGCGGCTTGTCGGTGCCGCTTCAAGCACTTAACGCGGATTTAATGATCCCGCTTCGGGCCAGAAGTTCCAGCCTCGGTCGTGCTGCCGAAAAAGGTTCCTTGCATCACCTGACTGATGGTGCCGGAGCTGCCACTGCGCAAGGCATTGCGAATAAGGTGGATGTGAGTGGAGAGGTCCTGCCGGATGGATTCCGGCAGTTTCGCCTGGTCTCCGGGCGACGAGGTATCCAGTGAGCCCGGCAGATCAGCGCTCGCCGGCGCACTGAGACGAACGAAGGCGTAGCGCGTCAGCACGGCCTGGTCCAGCGCTTCCTGACGGATAGTGTCGACATAACGCAGCAGACCTTCTTCCTCGAGCCAGAGCAGGGCGCCGAAGCAAGCCATGTGGCGCTTGCTGTGCAGGCCGAATTCATCCGGTTCGTCGGGACCGGCAATGTCTTCAACGAACAGGTTGATGCGCCTGGGGAAGGCATTGTAAAGCTGGACCAGCGCAATCGCGGCGTCTTTATAGAATTCCTCTACGTGTAAATCAGCCATGTCCGGTACCGGTTACTGCTGGTAGTTGGAAAGGAAGTGGGCAAGCCGCTTCATGGAGTCCTCAAGAGTATCCACTCGCGGCAGGAACACCACCCGCAAATGCTGTCGGTCGTTGATGTTGAACGCCGATCCCTGGACCAGAAGAATGCGTTCCTGGAGCAAAAGGTCCAGTACCAGTTTTTCGTCGTTGACGATCGGAAAACGCTTGGGGTCCAGTTTCGGGAACAGGTAGAGCGCACCTTTGGGTTTGACGCAGCTCACCCCGGGGATGTCGTTCAGCAGTTGCCAGGCGGTTTCCCGTTGTTCGTACAGGCGGCCGCCCGGGGCCACCAGGTCATCAATGGACTGGTAGCCACCAAGGGCGGTCTGGATGGCGAGCTGCGCCGGCACATTGGCGCACAGCCGCATGTTCGACAGCATTTCGATACCTTCGATCAGGTCGCGGGCACGATGCTTGGCGCCGCTGATAATCATCCAGCCGGAGCGATAGCCGGCGGCACGGTAATTCTTGGACAGGCCGTTGTAGGTGAAAAACAGCACGTCGTCGGCCAGTGAGGCGGTGGATACGTGTTCGGTACCGTCGTAGAGAATCTTGTCATAGATTTCGTCCGACAGGATGATCAGGTTGTGTTGCCTGGCCAGTTCAATGACCTGCTCGAGAAGTTCCGTTGAGTAGACGGCGCCGGTCGGGTTGTTGGGATTGATCAACACGATGGCGCGGGTACGGCTGGTGATCTTTTTGCGAATGTCATCGATATCCGGGAACCAGTCCTGCGCCTCATCGCAATGGTAGTGCACGGGTTTGCCGCTGGACAGGGTCACGGCTGCGGTCCACAGCGGGTAGTCCGGTGCCGGGATGAGTACTTCGTCACCGGTGTTGAGCATGGCCTGCATGGACATGACGATCAGTTCGCTGACACCGTTACCCAGGAAGATGTCATCTATATCGACCTTGTCGATACCACGCTGTTGGCAGTAGTGCATGACCGCCTTGCGCGCGGAAAAGAGGCCCTTGGATTCCACATAGCCCTGGGCCAGGTGCATGTTGTAGATAACGTCCTGCTGAATTTCCTCGGGAACATCCAACTCGAAGGCCGCGGGATTGCCGATATTGAGTTTCAGCACCCGGTGGCCCTCTTCCTCAAGACGACGGGCCTCACGCAGAACTACGCCACGTATTTCATAACAAACGTTATCCAGCTTGGCGGACTTCTGGAAGTTCTGCATAGGACCCTGGTTTCCTTAACCCGTTATCAGAAAAAAATATAATAACATCAGTCCCGTATTCTAGCGGAGCATGACCGCCGGACAACAGGGCAATTATGATGAATTGTGGCGAAAGCGGACATTGCGCCTGAAATAATGTATTGTGCACAATCAAATTGGAGGCAATTGAAGGAGACAACGTGTGAGCGAGAGCATTTACGATTTCACCGTCAAAGACATTCAGGGCAATGAACATGCCATGGGCGAACACCGTGGCAAGGTGTTATTGATCGTCAACACCGCCAGCAAGTGTGGCTTTACCCCGCAATTCGAGGGTCTTCAGGGTCTGCACAGTGATCTGAAGGACAAGGGCCTGGAAGTGCTGGGCTTCCCCTGTAATCAGTTCATGAATCAGGATCCGGCAGACAATAATGCCATCAGCCAGTTCTGCAGTCTCAACTACGGCGTGGATTTTCCGATGTTTGCCAAGATCGAAGTCAACGGTCCCGGCACTCATCCAGTTTACCGTTTCCTCAAACAGGAGGCCCCGGGGCTGATGGGGTCGGAAAAGGTCAAATGGAACTTCACCAAGTTTCTGGTAAACCGCGACGGGCAGGTGGTGCGCCGTTATCCGCCGACTGCGAAACCTGAAGCCATTCGCGCTGATATTGAAAAGCTGTTGTAAGCGATGAAGCAATCCCCGGATGGCCTGGCTCTGGATAGCCAGATCTGCTTTGCGCTCTATGCGGCCAACAGAGCGGTCGTCGCCCGATACCGCCCGCTGCTGGCAGAGCTCGGGCTGACTTATCCTCAATATCTGGTGCTGCTGGTGCTGTGGGAAGCAGCGGTGGGCGCACGCCGGCTGAGGGTGTCGGAGCTCGGTCAGCGACTGCGGCTGGATTCCGGCACGCTGACGCCCCTGCTGAAGCGGCTGGAGCAGCGGGGGCTGATCAGTCGCACCCGCAGCGAGGACGATGAGCGAGTGGTAACGGTGGCCGTCACTGCGGCAGGCTACGAGTTGCGGGCGCAGGCCCGCAGCATCCCCGGGCAGTTGCTGTGTGCAACCGGTCTCGCCCCTGAGAGGCTGGAAGCACTCCGTGACGAACTCAGGTCGGTTCTCGCTGAGCTGGAGGGTCGGGCGCCCAGCGCTTGATGACGGCCTGCAGGTCGTTGCGGTTGTAGGGTTTGGTGATGTAGTCGTTCATTCCGGATGCGAGGCAATCCTCGCGGTCGCCCTGCATGACGTTGGCTGTGACCGCAACCACCGGCAGGGTTTGCCAGGCCGGGTTCTGACGAATCTGGCGGGTTGCTTCGTACCCGTCCATGACCGGCATCTGGCAATCCATCAGCACGATGTCGTAGTTCTTGCTCTCCAGTGCCTGCAGCGCCCGCTTGCCATTCTCGGCCAGATCCACGGAATGCCCCAGCTTGCGCAGCAGGCTGCTGGCCACCAGCTGGTTAACCTGATTGTCCTCGACCAGCAGTATGTCCAGAGCCGCTGTGGGTCCCGGATCCGCCTCGGGCCTGACCGCGGTTTCCGGAGCCTGTGATGTCTGTTCATAGATCGGGAGCGGCAGCGTCACCGTGAAGTGGGTGCCGTGTCCCACCTCCGAGTCGACCAGAATCTGGCCGTGCATGCGTTCCACCAGCTGGCGGCAGAGCGTCAGTCCGAGGCCGGTACCGCCGTACAGGCGGGTGGTATCACTGCCGGCCTGGGAGAAGGGTGAGAATATGCGGTGCAACCCTTCCTTGGACATGCCGATGCCGGTATCGATAACCTCGATCTTCAGGTTGCCGCCGACGCGCCCAGCACGGACTTTGACGCTGCCATTCTCGGTGAACTTGATAGCGTTACTCAGTAGATTGTTGAGAATCTGGCGAGTTCGGGTCGGGTCGCCAAGGAACATGTGGGGCAGCTCGCGATCAATGTCCACCAGCAACTCGATGCTCTTTCTTCTGGCTTGCTGGGCGTGCAGGGTGGCGCATTCTTGAATAATACTGCGGGCGCTGAACGGAATGTTTTCCAGGCTCAGTTTTCCCGCCTCGACCTTGGAAATGTCGAGGATGTCATTCAGCAGCCCCAGCAGGCTTTGCCCGGCGGTCAGCGCAATCTCCAGGCGGTTCCGTTGCTCCGGATCAAGATCGCCTTCCAGTGCCAGTCCGAGCATGCCCAGCACACCGTTCAGGGGGGTGCGGATTTCGTGGCTCATGCTGGCGAGGAAGTTGGCCCGCGAACGCGCCCGCCGCACGGCGTCCTCCTTGGCTTTCACCAGCGCATGGTTGCCCCGCTGCAAGGCCGCATTCTTTTCGGAAATTTCACGGGTGCGGTCATCCACTTCCCGTTCCAGCTGGGAGGAGTAGTTCTTCATTGCGCTTTCGGCGCGGCGGAGCTGGGCCAGACTTGAATCGATGGTTTGCAGGTGCTGGTTGATGATGCCCACCATGGTGCCGATTTCGTCGTCCTGGTGATCGGCGGGCACTGGCACGCGGACCTTTTCCGGGCTGTCCGCCTGTACGCGGCTCAGTGCGTTTATCACATTCATCATTGGCCGGGTGAGTACAAAATAGAAAATGCCCAGCAGCGCCACAGTCAGTATCAGGCTCTTGAAAAATCCGCTGAGCAGAGTGTAGCCAGCCCGCTGCAGGAACAGCAGGCCGTAGTGATAGGTGTCGATGGTGACATTCAGCGTTCCCAGCGGCAGATCGGCCAGTTGTCTGACCCGCAGTTCGTCACTGAAGGTGCGGTTTGCCCCGAACAGGGCATCGCTGATCCAGCGATAGGGTGATGTCGGGCTGCTCTGACTGGCGGCTGCCATGGTATGGCCGTCGCTATCGATAATCCGGGCGTCGATGGTGGCAGGGTGACGTAGCAGGCCGTCAAGGAGCTCCTCAGCAAGGCGAACGTCGATGTTGTAGGCAATCTGGGATGCGGGGCTGTGGCTGATTTCGATCAGTGCCTGGATCTCGTTCTCCATGGACTCGCGGGCACTGAAATAGTCCAGGGCCACCTGAACCAGATTCAGAACCAGCCCCAGCGACATGGCGATCAGCACGGTGTCGCGGGTCAGTCGGTAGGAGAGACGTTTACGAAATAGCCTGGTCACCAGTGTTCACAATCCCTGTTCGGAGGCGGTTCAGAAACGAGCGGCCGCGCCGCGCTCAGTCATCATAGTCGGCCTTTTTCTTCCACTCGTCATCATGGAGGAAGGTATCCCATTCACGGTCCAGTTTGGATTGGCCGTCGTGACTGCCGGGTGTTTGCGAATCGTCGGCGCTCATGGCCTCAAGTTCCTTGATCCGGGTGCGGAAGCTTTTGACGGCCTTCATCGCCAGCGGGTTATCACGGGATTTGCCCATCTCGGTACTGGCGAGATGGTACGCGTGGATGGCCTTACGGATCTGGTTCTGCCTGACGTAATCCCGGGCCTGAAACACGTGCAGGTCAGCATGGGTTTTGTGAACCAGAAACAACACATGCTTGAGGTTCTTCTTTGCGGTGGCGTTGTCGAGCTTGCCGGCCTTGTGCATACCTTCAATCATCTTGAAAAGACTTTGCAGCAACTCTTTGACATAACCCGATTTTTCCGGTGAGTCGATTTTCATCGGCGCACGGTTGTCGTTGCCTTCCATGACCTGTTTCTTGAGTTGTTGCACAGCCTCGAGCCACTGTCTCGCCGGCAGGTTCGATTTCAGAGCCGACAGTTCCTGGCAGGCGTCCTCCATGCGTTTGATCAGCAGCAGCTTCAGGTCCGGGGTCAGGTACTGCCCCGGAATTTCATTGAGCAGGCGGTTTGCGCGGTTGTACTGGTCTTCCTGGGCGGCGGTTTTTCGTGCCCGTTCGATCCTTGACCTTTCCCGCATCTGGATGGCCACAATAATAATGATCGAAACGGCAACGAGAGCAGCGAGGATCAGGACGATCGTAGTGGTATCCATAAGATTGGTAACGACTCCGGTTTCATTACGAACGGCGGCATATCCGGCGTCAGGTCATCCGGTTCTTCCGCAAGTAACCGAAAGATTAGCAGAAAAGCCGAAACGAATCCGTTTTGAAATGTGAAAGATTCAGCCATTATATTGATTTCGTGAATTGCCGCGTTACTGTACATTATTGTGATGAATGCTGAGGCCTGTGCCCAGTGAATTGACGCTGTCTGGAGTGGTGCAATGGATATATCCCGGGTCGATCTCAATCTGCTGGTGTACCTGGATGTTCTTTTGCGGGAGCGCAACGTTACCAAGGCGGCCAATCACCTCGGCATCACCCAGCCGGCCATGAGCAATGGCCTCCGGCGCCTGCGGGATCTGTTCGGCGATCCGTTGCTGGTGCGTACCAGCGAAGGTATGTCTGCAACGGAGCGGGCGCTTGAGCTGCAGCCGCTGGTGCGGGGTATTCTGTCTGACATTGAACAGGCGGTGCAGGAAAAGACGCCGTTCTCGGCAATGGAAAGCCAGCGCGTGTTCCGCATCATGGCCAGCGATTACGCCGAATCCTGCCTGATGCCGAGGGTACTGCGTCGTATTCGTCAGGAAGCGCCCCATGTGACGCTCGATGTGTTGACACCCAGCGACGTCAGTTTTCTGGACGTTGAGCAGGGGCGGCTGGACATGGCCATCAACCGTTTTGACAAGATCCCCCAGTCGTTTCACCAGAAAACCCTGTGGACCGAGTATTTCGCCTGCCTGATGAATGCGCGCAATCCCATTCTCAGGGAGCCATTCACCCTCGATACCTACCTGGATGCCAGTCACATCTGGGTGAGCAAAACCGGTTTCGGGGTCGGTGTGGGGGTGAATCCCAAGGATGTTCAGAGACTGGGGTGGGTCGACGAGGCGCTGTCACTGATCGGTCGCAAGCGCCAGATATCCGTATTCACTCGCCATTATCAGGTGGCGATGCTGCTGGCCGAGCAGCACGACCTGATCGCAACGCTGCCCTCACGGGCGGCATGGCTGCAGAAGGACAACACCAATCTGGTGGTGAAAGTGCCACCGTTTGAGATCCCCCCGTTCGAGCTCAAGATGGCCTGGAGTCCGCTGCTTCAGCACAACGCGGACCATCAATGGCTGCGTAAGCTGATAGCAGAGGTAGCGGGTGAGGTGGATGCGGAATTCGCGCCATTCGGGGCGCAGTTCGAATCGGCCGAGGTTCCGCAGGTTTATCACTCAGAGCGGTCGGTCCCGCAGTTCCAGTGACCGACGCCCCGTCTCCCACATGCGCAGGAAGCCCTCCCCGAGCAACTTGACTCGGCCGCCGTCGGCAAAATTGGCGAAGCCCTCGGGTTTGTAAAAGTCGTGGCGATACAGCACACCGTCGCGGTCGGCAAGCACGAAAGGCTGGTCGGTGACCGGGTAATCGGCGTTCACCAGGCGCAACTCGATCCGGCTCGGCAGCCGTCTCATCAGCTCAACGATCTGATGCCTGCGCTGGATCAGCGGTTTGTCATCGTGAATCAGGACGCGGATCTCACTCAGCCGGTGACGCCGGGCCAGGGCAGAAAGCAGTTCCCGGAACTGGTGACGGTCGTAGAGGTCATGGTCCAGCAGCCGGTCGTACAGCCAGAGCCGCTGGGAAGCCTGTCCTGCCAGGGAGTCCAGCAGGCTGACCAGATGCCGTTCGGTGGAGAACAGCCAGGCCTCGCGGTCTTCTCCTAACAGTGCCGGTGCTGGGCGTCGCCCCAGCTCGCCGGCGATCAGTTCTGGCGACAGACAGCGCATGTCCACGTGGGGAATGCCGGCATCGTCGTAGGGTTCTGAGCAGACGTGGAATCCGGAACGTTGGTAAAAGGCGATGGCGTGTTGCTGGGCCGAGAGTCTGAGCTCGCGGAACTGCTCGCCGGCCTCGCGTACCAGATTGTGCAGTAGGGCTTCGCCGATGCCTTGGCCGCGCCAGGCGGGCAATACCGCCATGCGGCCGATGTGCGCGGTTTCCTCAAGCGTAGAAAACAGGCGCGCCACGGCCACGGGCTGATTGTCAGCGTTTACGGCCAGGTAGTGATCGGCAATTTCATCTGTTGCGTCCCACTCCAGCTCCGGTGGCACGCGCTGTTCGTCAACGAAAACCTGCTGCCGTATATCGCGAATGTGCCCCGGCGCCAGTTGCCAGCTGTACTTGCGTATACGTATCTGTGTCATTCGAAGTAAACAGACCCCTGATTGTACAAGTGGCAGAGCAAACCGCCGATGGCGGTGTCCTGCACAAGTGTTGCCAGTTCGCTCATGTTGATGCGGGAAGCGGCACAGAGCAGCGGCGCCAACGGCCGCGCATCGCCTTTGAGCAGGTACTGCTCGCCATCCACAAACAGGGCAGTCTCGTCGCCGAGATCGTGGTAGGCAAACCGCGAACCTTCGTTCCACCGCAGTTGCGCGCCTTCACGAACCAGATCGCGCAGGACATCCGGCGCTATGGGTTCGTCCGAGGGCACGACAATGTCCATACTCTTGGGCGCGGTGGTGTATTGGCCGAACCACAGCGAGAGTTGCCGGCGGTCGGTGAGTTTGCGCTGGATAACTGCCGCGACCCGGTCGATCACTTCGGAAGCAATGGTGCCGGGATTGTCCTGAATCTGAAGGTCCGGATCGTTGAGGTGATCGGCGGCATCGGACTGACTGCACAGGAAATCGGTAAAACCGGTGAGAATGTCGTCCACAGTCGGTGCCCGGAACCCCACCGAGAGCGTGATGCAATCATCCTCTGCGACGCCATGGTGACCTATACCGGGCGGAAGGTAGAGCATGTCGCCGGGCGCCAGGGTGACGGTTTCCTCGCCCTCCCAGCTGCTGAGGATGCGCAGTGGGGTGCCGTCCACTCGCGGAGAGGTGTGGTCACAGTGTCCGCCGAAGGTCCAGCGGCGGTGCCCCTGGGCCTGTAGCAGGAAGACGTCGTACTGATCGTAGTGGGGGCCAACGCTGCCGCCTTTGGGAGCGTAACTGGCCATGATGTCGTCCAGCCGCCAGTTGGGAACGAAGCGGAAGTGCTCCAGCAGGTCTGCGATCTCCGGCACCCAGTGGTCAAGGCCCTGAACCAGCAATGTCCAATCCTGCTCCGGCAGGCTGGCGAAGCGCTCCGGATCGAACGGACCGTTGTGCAGTTGCCACGGCTTGCCATCGTCATTCTCGATGATCAGGCGCGATTCCACGCCTTCTTCGCAGGCCAGCCCTGCCAGTTCATCTGCCGAAACCGGGCATTGGTATTCCGGAAACGCCTGACGGATCACCAGCGGCTTTTTCTGCCAGTAGTCTCTGAGGAATTCGGCCGCTGAGCGCCCGCCGAGCATATCCATAAAGCGTGTCCCGATATCAGATGTTTTGTGCCTGGTCGATAGCGTTGCCGATATACGAGCCCGGGGTCAGCGCCATCAATTCGGCCTTGGCAGCCTCCGGGATCTCCAGAGACTCGACGAAAGTCTGGATTACCTCGGGGGTCATTGCCTTGCCCCGGGTCAACGCCTTGAGCTTTTCGTAGGGTTTTTCGATGTTATAACGGCGCATCACCGTTTGAATCGGTTCTGCCAGAACCTCCCAGGCGTGGTCGAGATCTTCGTTCAGCCGCGCGGGATTGATTTCCAGTTTGCCCAGACCTTTCATGGACGCCTCGTAGGCGATCAGGCTGTGAGCGAAACCAACACCCAGATTCCGAAGTACGGTGGAATCGGTCAGGTCACGCTGCCAGCGGGAAATCGGCAGCTTCGCGGACAGGTGGCTGAACAGGGCATTGGCGATGCCGAGGTTGCCTTCGGAGTTCTCGAAATCGATCGGGTTGACCTTGTGGGGCATGGTGGAGGAGCCCACTTCGCCTTCGACCGTCTTCTGTTTGAAATAGCCCAGGGAAATGTAGCCCCAGATATCCCGGTCCAGGTCGATCAGGATGGTATTGAAACGGGCAATGGCGTCATAGAGTTCGGCAATGTAATCGTGGGGTTCGATCTGTGTGGTGTACGGGTTCCAGTCCAGCCCCAGGCTTTCAATAAAGTCTTTGGCGTTCTGTGCCCAGTCGATGGCCGGGTAAGCCGACAGGTGGGCATTGTAGTTGCCGACAGCACCGTTAATCTTACCCAGCAGTTCGGTGGCACGAATCTGCCGGAGCTGACGGCGCAACCGGTGAACCACGTTCGCCAGCTCCTTGCCCACGGTGGAGGGTGAAGCCGTCTGGCCGTGGGTCCGTGACAGCATGGGCTGCTCGGCGTGATCGTGGGCCAGCTGCGCCAGTTTGTCGATAATCCGATCCATGGCCGGCAACAGGCCGTGGTCGAGACCTTCTCGCAGCATCAGAGCATGGGAAAGGTTGTTTATGTCCTCGGACGTGCAGGCAAAGTGCACAAACTCCGTAACCGCGTGGAGCTCTGGTACGTCGGCGATTTTCTCCTTGATGAAGTATTCCACGGCTTTAACGTCGTGGTTAGTGGTGCGTTCAATTTCCTTGATCCGTTCCGCATCCGGCAGGCTGAACTCGCTGACCATGCGGTCCAGAAACGCGGTTGCGTCCGCTGAGAAGGCGGGAACCTCACTGACATCCGGATGGGCAGCCAGCTTTTGCAGCCAGCGTATTTCGACGGTCACCCGGTTCCGGATAAGGCCATATTCACTGAAAATGTCACGGAAAACGCTGACTTTGCTGCCATAGCGTCCGTCGACCGGGGAAATGGCGGTCAGGGCGGTGAGTTCCATCGAAAACCTCTCAAATCATCTGGGAATGGGTCAAAAAAGGATTGGTGCCTATGATACACCAGCACTGGGTGCGAATCAGTCGTAAACCGCCCGGTTAGCCTTCTCGGCCAGTTCCTTTGCGGTGGCGATCACCTTGCGCCGTGAAAAGATCAGTTGCCAGCGGCGTCCACCGCTCTGGCGCCATAATACCGCAGAGCGAATGCCAGCCAGCAGCAAGGCGCGCACCTTAGCCGCGTTTTCTTCCCGCTGCAGGGTGGCAGGGTCACCGGTCACCTGAATCCGCATGCGGAACGTGCTGATGGTATCGGCGTAGACCGAGGCAAGGTTGGCAATAAGATTGCCATGAAGATAGCCGAAATGGCTGGCGGTATGGCGGGCCTGGTCAATGCGACTGCCGAGGACAGACATCATGTCCTTGTTGCGGTTGAGCTTGGACTCAAGGTGAATCAGGTTCAGTGCGTAGCGGAGCACTTCAATGTCCTGCTGCTTGCTTTGCTGGCTCAGCACGTTAGCGAGGGTGGTCAGGCCCTCACGCAGATCCTTCAACTCTCCGCCGAAGACATCGAGGGTGGTGTCCGGATCCGTTGCAAACAGGGATCGCACAGAGGTTTCGAAGCTGGAGTCAGCGCACTGGCCGGTATGGGCTACCTGCTGGACCTGGGCGGCGGCCTGAAACACGCCCGCCAGGGCCAGGGTCTGGTCGTACAGGGATCGGCTCATGCGGTTTCTCCGTTGACTACAGCCCGTTCCGGAGGTGTCTCGTCGTCGCGCCAGGTCTGCTCAATGACGCCGCCCCCCAGGCAAACCTCACCCTGGTAGAACACCACGGACTGGCCGGGCGTGACCGCGCGCTGCGCCTCGTCAAAGACGACGGTGACGCCGCCTTCGCCGAGGGTAACAAAACAGTCCTGATCCGGCTGGCGGTAGCGGGTTTTAGCCTTGCAGCGGAATGCCTGGGCCGGTGCCTCTCCGGCAACCCAGTCGATGGCGCCGCTGACCAGACCGCGGGAGAACAGCAAGGGGTGCTGCTTGCCCTGCACCGCGATCAGCACGTTGCGGCCAAGATCTTTCTCTGCCACATACCAGGGGTCGTCCCCGAAATCACTCAGCCCGCCGATGCCCAGTCCCTGGCGTTGTCCGATGGTGTGATACATCAGGCCCTGATGACGGCCAATGACCTGGCCCTCGGGGGTTTCAATGTCGCCTGGCTGGGCCGGCAGGTACTGTTTCAGGAAATCCCGGAACTTGCGTTCGCCGATGAAGCATATTCCCGTGGAATCTTTTTTATCGTGGGTGACAAAGCCCTGGGCTTCAGCAATGCGCCGGACTTCGGGTTTCTCCAGTTCCCCGACCGGGAACAGCGTGCGGGCAATGCGATCACCGGAGACCGCATGGAGGAAATAGCTCTGGTCCTTGTTCGGGTCAAGCCCCTTCAGTAACAGCGCTTTGCCGGAGCCGTCATCGAGCGGACGCTGGCGGGTGTAATGGCCTGTGGCGATGAAATCGGCACCAAGGGTCACCGCATAGTCGAGAAACGCACGGAATTTCACTTCCTTGTTGCAGAGGATGTCCGGGTTGGGGGTGCGACCGGCGCCATACTCCGACAGGAAATGTTCGAACACCCGGTCCCAGTATTCCGCAGCGAAGCTGGCGGTGTGCAGGGGAATGCCAATGGTGTCCGCCACGGCCTGGGCATCCGCGAGGTCGGTCATGGCAGTGCAGTACTCTGTGCCGTCGTCCTCGTCCCAGTTTTTCATAAACAGGCCTTCAACCTGATAGCCCTGATCCTTCAGGAGCCAGGCGGCAACCGATGAGTCGACCCCGCCAGACATGCCAACGATTACTCGGGTGTTTTCAGGAACGTGTGTCATAGTTGAACCGTGCTGCGCAAAGCCCGCAAGTTTACCATTGTTGGCCGGTCACGTCTCAGCGTCGACGACCACGTCCAGCGGGAAGCGTCGCCCGTTTCGGTAATCTTCTATGCATCGCAGTACCAGCGGACTACGAAGTCGATCCCCGAGAGCGGCGATCTCTTCCGGCGTCAGCCAGTGGGCGGCGATGATACCGTCGTCGAGTTGCTCGGAAACCTTTTCCAGCGCTCTGGCGGAATAGCAGAAACGGTGGTAAGTGACGCCATTGGCAGGCGCCTTGTAGGTGTAAAGCCCGAGAAAATGCGTCGGCTCCACCCGATACCCGGTTTCCTCGAGCGCTTCCCGGCGTACTGCGTTCAGAATCGCTTCGTCTTCCTCAATGTGTCCGGCCGGCTGGTTGAATACCACGAGGCCGCTGCTGACCTCTTCGACCAGCAAAAATCGCCCGTGATCGTCTTCTACTACGACCGCAACGGTGGCGTGGGGAGTCCAGGTCATGGTTGGGGTCGCCTCCTGGTTGAGCTGCCCGGGCCAGGTCGCCGGGTCCCGGGGCGGCGACGCATCGGCGGCGAGGCAGGAGCATGAATGCTGAGTTTGCGGTATTGGCCGGGAGCCAGGCCATTGAGGTCCCAGTCACCAATGCGGGAGCGGACCAGCCGCAGGGTAGGGAAGCCGACCGCGGCCGTCATCCGGCGAACCTGGCGGTTTTTCCCTTCGGTAATGGTCAGGGAGAGCCAGGAGGTGGGCACTGAATCACGGTGTCGCACCGGAGGCTGACGCGGCCAGAGGTCAGGTTCGGGTATTGCCTCCGCCTGAGCGCGCTGCGTTCGTCCATCTTTCAGGGTAACGCCTGCCCTTAGCTGAGCCAGAGCGTCATCGGTGATGCAACCCTCGACTTGTACCCAGTAGGTTTTCGGCATTTTCTGGCGCGGAGAGGCAATCCGGTGTTGCACCTGGCCATCGTCGGTGAGCAGCAGGAGGCCCTCGGAATCGTAATCCAGACGGCCGGCAGGATAAACGCCGGGGACCTGGATCCAGTCCGCGAGTGTCGCGCGGGGAGGACCGTCATGATCGGAGTCGGTAAACTGGCTCATGACCTGGTAGGGTTTGTTGAAGAGTATCAGGGTTGCCATGGCGTGAGGGTAGCGAAAGCTTGGGTGGAGGAAAAGAAGAATTACGGGGCGCAGGCACAGACCGCTCCATTAATCGCCTGATCCCTGGGCCGGCGAATCTGCTTTGGGCAATAGCAAACACCGGGCCGGTCAACCGGCCAGGGTGACTGCTGAAAAAGAACGGACCGGCGCTTCAGGATGCCGGCCGTTGCTCAGGCATTGACGGCACGTGGCTCGGTCTGGTGACCGCCATCCTCGTGATCGCCTTCGGCACCTGCTTCGGAGGTATTCCCCCGGGTTTCCCCCGAATTGCCCTGAGCACCTTTACCGGGTTGCTCCTCCGGGACGATATTTACCGCGTGAATACCCTTGTCACTGGGTTTCTTGTCAAAGGTAACGGTCTGACCGGCCTTCAGGGTTTTGTAGCCGTCCATCTGTACCGAGGAAAAGTGGGCAAACAGATCATCGCTGCAGCCTTCCTCGATAATGAAACCGTAACCCTTGGCATTATTGAACCATTTAACTTTGCCCTTTGGCATGATGAACTCCCCTGTTCTTTCACTGTCAATCACTGTTATTGGCGTTATTGCCGTGCCTTATGCCTTGCACGGGTGATATCGGGTTACCTGATACGGATGCTTCCGTGGATACAATAAGATTACACCGATTTACATAATTTTACATTGCAACTGTACTGTTGACCAATATTGCGCGGGAGTCAATAGCGGACATTGTTGGAATGTATGGTTGAAGAGGGGGCTGAAGCGTTATCATGGGCGTATTGATAACCAGCGCACGTCCGGTCAGCTTGCAAGCTTGAAAACCGGACGACTCACAACCATATTACAGGCAAGGGCACCGACTTCCGGTAAAGAATCATGAGGACTATCCAGAATTCTCTACTAGTATTGAATCAGGGGGAGGACGAACAACAGCCAGGGCGTCAGGACGACCTCAGCGTTGCTCCCGAGAAGCCTGCTCTCAAGCGCCCCGCGCGTTTTCGAGTGATGCTTCTGAACGACGATTACACCCCCATGGACTTTGTGGTGGAAGTGTTGATGACATTCTTCGGTATGAACGAAGAAAAGGCGACGCAGGTGATGCTGCTCGTCCATACGCAAGGAAAAGCCGTATGTGGGGTATATACCCGTGACATCGCAGAAACAAAGGCGGCACAGGTGAACCAGTATTCTTCGGAATGCGAGCATCCGCTCCTTTGCGAGATTGAACGTGCGGACTGATAGACCCAGGGGTGGCCCATGCTGAGCAAAGATCTTGAAATTACGCTGAATACGGCCTTCAAAAATGCCCGCGACAAGCGCCATGAGTTCATGACGGTGGAGCATCTTTTGCTGGCCCTGCTGGACAACGAATCGGCGGTGGGCGTCCTGAAAGCCTGTGGTGCAGACCTGAAGCAACTGCAGGAAGAACTCGTGGAGTTTGTGGATTCCACAACGCCTCTGATTCCGAGTAGCGACAGTGAGCGGGAAACCCAGCCCGCGTTGGGTTTTCAGCGCGTACTGCAACGCGCGGTGTTCCATGTGCAGTCCTCCGGCAAGAAAGAAGTGACCGGCGCCAACGTGTTGGTGGCTATTTTCAGTGAGCAGGAAAGCCAGGCTGTGTATGTGCTCAAGAAACAGAGCATCGCCCGGATTGATGTGGTGAATTTTGTGTCCCACGGTATCTCTCGGGTGCAGGGCGCGGAAGACCAGGAGGGGCATGACCAGGCCTCCCATGAGGAAGGCGCAGAAGAGGGCGGTGCCTCCCGCCCGCTGGAAAGCTATGCGACCAATCTCAACGAACAGGCGCGTCAGGGCCGGATAGACCCGCTGATCGGGCGCGAACATGAAGTGGAGCGCGTCGTTCAGATACTGGTGCGCCGCCGTAAGAACAACCCGTTGCTGGTGGGTGAGGCTGGCGTAGGCAAGACGGCCATCGCCGAGGGCCTGGCCAAGCGTATTGTTGACGGCCAGGTGCCGGAAATTATCTCCGATGCGGTGGTGTATTCGCTGGATCTGGGCGCTCTGCTGGCCGGGACCAAATACCGGGGCGATTTCGAGAAACGGCTCAAGGGCCTGCTGGCTGAGCTGAAAAAAGAGAAGCACGCCATTCTCTTTATCGACGAAATCCACACCATTATCGGCGCCGGTTCCGCATCGGGTGGCGTCATGGATGCTTCCAACCTGCTCAAGCCGATGCTGAGTTCCGGGGAGATTCGGTGCATTGGTTCCACCACCTTCCAGGAATTCCGCGGTATCTTTGAGAAGGACAGTGCGCTCGCCCGCCGCTTCCAGAAGATCGACGTCAACGAGCCCAGCGTTGAGGATACCTACCAGATTCTCAAGGGGCTGAAGCCGAATTTCGAGAAGCACCACGATCTCAAGTACACCGATAAAGCCCTGAGAGTAGCGGCGGAACTGGCGGACCGTTACATCACCGACCGTCATCTGCCGGACAAGGCCATCGACGTAATAGACGAGGCCGGTGCCCGTCAGCGCCTGATGCCCGAGGGCAAACGCAAGAAGTCCGTGGATGTGTCGGACATCGAAGATGTGGTGGCGAAGATTGCGCGCATTCCACCGAAGAGCGTGTCCACCAGCGACAAAGACCTGCTGCGAAACCTCGAGCGGGATCTCAAGATGGTGGTCTTCGGCCAGGACCCGGCCATCGAGTCGCTGTCCACCGCCATCAAGCTGGCCCGTGCCGGTTTGAAAGCGCCGGAGAAGCCAGAGGGCGCCTTCCTGTTCGCCGGTCCCACCGGTGTCGGTAAAACCGAAGTGACCAAGCAACTCGCCAAGGTACTCGGTATCGAGCTGGTGCGCTTCGACATGTCCGAGTACATGGAACGCCATACCGTGTCTCGCCTGATCGGTGCCCCTCCGGGTTACGTGGGTTACGACCAGGGCGGCTTGCTCACCGAATCGGTGAACAAGCATCCCCACTGTGTGCTGCTGCTGGACGAGATCGAGAAGGCGCACCCGGAAGTGTTCAACCTGCTGCTGCAGGTGATGGACCACGGCACGCTGACCGACAACAACGGTCGCAAGGCCGATTTCCGCCACGTGATTCTGGTCATGACCACCAACGCCGGTGCGGAGAGCATGGCGCGCCGGTCGATTGGCTTCAATGAACAGGATCACAGTTCGGACGGCATGGAAATCATCAGCAAGACCTTCACGCCGGAGTTCCGCAACCGCCTGGATGGCATCATTCAGTTTGCCGACCTTCAGAAGGAAACCATCACCCATGTGGTGGACAAGTTCCTTACCGAATTGCAGGCGCAGTTGGATGAGAAACATGTGGTGCTGCACGTGGACGAAGCGGCGAAGCAGTGGCTTGCGGAGAAAGGTTACGACGTCACGATGGGGGCACGACCCATGTCCCGTCTGATTCAGGACAAGATCAAGCGTCCGTTGGCCGAGCAGATTCTGTTTGGTCGCTTGTCCGAGAAGGGGGGGGACGTGCATATCCACCTCCGGGATGACGAACTGGTGTTCGACTATGAGGATGAGCCCGCCGAAGCAGTCTGACCTCCGGAACTTCTGTCGTGCCTGAAAACCGCGCCCCGAGGGGCGCGGTTTTTTTATATGCACATGTCATCAAATTGACCCCTTTTCAACTGCCGGGCTGACATTGCCGTCAATCCATTTCCCGCCGATTTCTGTCAACTTGAGGGTCACAGTCGAGGCCGGTGCCGGTTTCCGTCGTGTGGCCCCTTACAAACAATAATGACAAGGAATCAGGACGAATGAAGGTATGTGCTGCAGTGTTGGCAGGCGTTATCAGTATGTCTGTCTGGACCCCTTCCGTGGCTGCTGAACAAAAACAGTTCTGCGTTTTCGACGTCGCCGGTGCGGGCGGCTTTGTCTACAAGACGCTGCAGGAGTACCAGCGCAAGATGGTCAAGTCGGGAGTAAAGCTGGCGATGACGCCCTATACCGATGAGGATCAGGCCGTCGCGGATTTCCGGGCCGGTCAATGCGATATCGTGGCCCTGACCGATATGGGGGTTCGTCATTTCAATGATTTCACCGGCTCCATCAGCGCCATCGGCGCGGTGCCTTATTACGAGGACCTGCGGGTGCTGATGCACATTCTGTCCAGTCCGCGGGTTAATGGACATCTTGCCCAGGATGGGCATGAAATACTGGGCGTAGCGCCTATGGGGGCGGCCTATCTTTTTGTGAATGACCGCAATATTGATCATGTGGATGCTCTCAAAGGCAAGCGCATTACCGTGTTTGAAGGCCACCATGATGCCCGCCATATGGTGGAGTATGTGGGTGCGGTCCCGGTAGACGCGAAAATCTCGAATTTCGCACGCCTGTTCAACACAGGGGAGGCCGACATCAGCTATGCGCCGGCTGCGGCCTACGAGGTGCTGGAAATGTTTCGTGGCATGGGAACTGAGGGCGGGATCATCAGGTATCCGGTAGGTCAGGTGACCGTTCAGCTGGTGGCCCGACATGGCGAGTTTGATGAGCGGTTTGTGCGCCAATCCCGCAAAACCGTATCACGACTCTATCCTGAGGCTATTCGCGTGATCCGACAGTATGAAGAATCGATACCGGCAGAGCGCTGGGTGAATATCTCACCGCAGGCTATAAACGGCTATCAGGAGATGCTGCGCAGTGTACGTATCGATATGCAGCAATCGACGGGGGGCAGTGGCATGCTCGCCGCGGGAGCATACGACGACGACATGATGACGATTTTGAGGAAGGTCAGGTGTTATACCAACCCCGGAGCGGGGGAGTGCAGTGCCGCGGACCGGGAATAAACGCCGTCATAACTGAAAAAGCCCCGGTACCGGGGCTTTCAGATGTCACGCTGACGCTTAACGGGCGCGGTAGACAATGCGGCCCTTGCTGAGATCGTAAGGGGTCAGCTCAACTTTCACCTTGTCGCCGGTCAGGATGCGGATGTAGTTCTTGCGCATCTTGCCGGAGATGTGAGCAGTCACAACGTGGCCGTTGCTCAGCTCAACACGGAACATGGTATTCGGAAGCGTATCAACAATAACGCCTTCCATTTCAATGACATCTGATTTCGCCATTCAGTAGAAACCTCGTTTGGAATTAACTTGCCTTGATTTTAAATTGCGCAATTCTGCCTGATTTGTCGTCATTTAGCAAAATCAGTTGCGTTCGAGTGCCTGCCACTGCCCCTCCTGCAGGGCTTCAATGGGCCTGAAGCGGGTTTTGTAGTTCATTTTGCGGCACTCGCGGATCCAGTAGCCCAGATAAAGATGAGGCAAACCCCGGGCTCTGGCTGCCTCTATCTGCCAGAGAATGGCAAAGGTGCCGATACTGCGGCTTTCGTAGGCCGGGTCAAACACGGTGTAGATGGCTGACAGGCCATCATCCAGCATGTCCACGGCGGCCAGGCCGATCAGTTTGTCGGCCAGGCGGATCTCCAGAAACCAGGAATCGGTGGCGCCCTCGACCAGAAACGAGGTGAACTGCTCTCGTGATGGCGGATACATGTCACCGTCGGCATGCCGTTGTTCAATATAGCGGGCGTACAGCTGGTAATAGCGTTCGGTGAAGCAGGCCGGCACCAGTTCGCAGGTCAGATCCGTGTTGCCGTCCCGCACCCGGCGCTGGCTGCGATCCGGCCTGAAGTCATCCACTCTCAGGCGAACGGGGATGCAGGCGCTGCAGGCTTCGCAGTGGGGCCGGTAATAATGGGAGCCGCTGCGACGGAAGCCCAGTGCCGTTAGCTGGCTGTAGAGTTTCTTGTCGATGTTTGCCCGCGGATCCACGAACATGGTTGTGGCCTCGCGATTCGGCAGGTAACTGCAATCGTGTGGGGGCGTGGCGAAAAACACCAGGGTTCTGAGATTACTCATGCACTCCTCCGGGCCCGTGCCATTGCCACTGGAGTTGCCAGGAGCTCTGCTTCGGAGAGCGGTCGACACCTGCTCTGAGTATAGATAAAAACTCGCTCCTGGGAATGCTTCGTGCGCCCATTTTCAGCAGATGCGTACTTTCAACCTGGCAGTCCATAACCCGGTAACCCCATAGGTCAAGCTGATGTGCCAGGTGGACCATCAACACTTTGGAAGCGTTGGTTTCCAAAGAGAACATGGATTCACCGAAAAAACACTGGCCGATAGCGAGCCCGTACATGCCGCCCACCAGCTCTCCGCCGGGGTTCCACACTTCGATCGAGTGGGCAATGCCTTGCTGGTGCAGCTGGGTGTAGCTGTGCACCATGTCCTCGGTGATCCAGGTGCCTTCGCTGCGGGTTTCCGCACACAGCCGGATCACGTTACGGAAATCGTGATCGGTGGTCACCCGGAAGTGGCGCCGGTTCAGGGTGCGTCTGAGACTCCGGGATACGTGAATCTCATTGGGAAATAACACGCACCTTGGATCGGGGGACCACCAGAGAATGGGTTGATCGTCGCTGAACCAGGGGAAAATGCCATTGCGGTAAGCGAGGATCAGGCGCTCTGTGGACAGGTCGCCGCCCAGGGCCAGCAGTCCGTCCGGTTCGTCGAGGGCGTCCTCGGCGGGAGGAAACCAGAGGTGGTCAGGGTCTATCCAGGGAAGTGAAGTCATCCTGATCCGCTGTTGCTCATCGGCTGCTGAATTAGGGGGCGCCGGCCTTCGGACACAATTGTCTGAAACACGCTGTGGCTACGTCCGTGTACGCTTGACTCGGCCATCCATGGCTCCGCACAGTTTCAGGCGATTGCGTCCGAAGGCCTCGTCAGACCACCGGGTAACTTCAGCAGTCTGAATTAATCCTGTTGATCCAGGTATTTCTCCGCATCCAGCGCCGCCATGCAGCCGAATCCCGCGGACGTCACCGCCTGACGGTATACGTGGTCGGCCACGTCGCCGGCGGCGAAGACGCCCGGAATGCTGCTCTGGGTAGCCATGCCTTCCAGGCCGGAGCGGATCTTGATGTAGCCATTTTCCATATCGAGCTGGCCGGTGAACAGGTCGGTGTTCGGTTTGTGGCCGATGGCGATGAAGACACCGGCCAGCTGCAGGTCCTGTGTGGTGCCGTCTTTGGTGCTCTTGATGCGCATGCCGGTCACGCCGGTGCCATCGCCCAGGACTTCATCCAGGGTGTGGTCCCAGACGATGTTGACGTTGCCGTTTTCCGCTTTCTCGAACAGTTTGTCCTGCAGGATCTTCTCCGCCCGCAGGCTGTCACGGCGGTGGACCAGGGTGACTTCATCGGCAATGTTGGAGAGATACAGCGCCTCTTCCACGGCGGTGTTGCCGCCACCGATGACTGCGACTTTCTGCTTCTTGTAGAAGAAACCGTCGCAGGTGGCGCAGGCAGACACGCCCTGGCCTTTGAATTTCTCTTCCGATTCCAGGCCCAGATACATGGCGGACGCGCCGGTGGAGATGATCAGGGCGTCGCAGGTGTATTCGCCGCTGTCGCCTTTGAGGCGGAACGGGCGGCTGCGCAGGTCGGCTTCGTTGATGGTGTCGTAGACCACGTTGGTTTCGAAGCGCTCGGCATGCTTGAGCATGCGCTGCATCAGTTCCGGGCCCTGTACGCCGTCATTGTCGCCGGGCCAGTTGTCGACGTCGGTTGTGGTTGTGAGCTGTCCACCCACTTCTATACCGGTGATCAGTGTTGGCTTGAGGTTTGCGCGGGCAGCGTAAACGGCCGCTGTGTAGCCGGCGGGGCCGGAGCCAAGAATGATCAGTCGGGAATGTTTGGTTTCGCTCATTGTGGGTCTCTCGTCAAAATCTGAAATCAACAGAATTGAAACTGCTATCGATACGGTTATGGAAAGTGCTGCAGGCTATCACGAAAGGGGTGATGTGCCAGTAATTTTGGCCAATTCAGGTCATTGAACCTTGCTATTCACTCAATGACAGATACCGAGGCAAGAAGTTGCCTGATCCGTTCCTTGCTTTTCCCTGATTCTCCCTGCTCCAGCCGGTGTTCTGCAACTGCTGGAAAAACCGCCTGAATGTCGTCCGGCAGCACATGGTGCCGGCCGTCCATCAGTGCCCAGGCCCGTGCCGCCCGCACCAGGCCGAGGCCGGCACGGGGGGAAAGACCGTAGAGAAGTCCGGGCATCCGGCGGCTCTGCTCCAGCAGGCGCTGAACATAATCCAGCAGGGCCGGGCTGGTGGTGACCCGGCCAACGGATTCCTGCAGGGATTCAAGATCTTCCTGACCGAGCAGAGTCGGAAGCCTGTCAGTCAGGGCGCGGCGGTCCTCACCTTCCAGCAGTTCCCGCTCCGCTTTCGGGTCGGGGTAGCCGAGGCGAAGCCGCATCAGGAATCGGTCGAGCTGGGATTCGGGGAGTGGGTAGGTTCCGCCCTGTTCTATGGGGTTCTGGGTCGCAATGACAAAGAACGGGTGGGGCAGGGGTCTGGTTTCCCCTTCGATGGAGACCTGTCGTTCTTCCATGGCTTCCAGCAACGCACTTTGGGTTCGTGGCGAGGCGCGGTTTATCTCATCAGCCAGAACGACCTGGGCGAAAATCGGTCCTTTGTGAAACACCAGCGATCCGGCTTCCTTGTCGTACATGGAATAGCCTAGCACATCGGCCGGGAGCAGGTCGTTGGTGAACTGGATGCGCTGGTAACTCAGTCCCATGACCCGCGCGAATGCGTGGGAGAGGGTGGTTTTTCCCATGCCGGGGATGTCTTCGATCAACAGGTGGCCCCGGGCCAGCAAACCACAGATGGCAAGCCGGACCTGTTGTTCCTTGCCCAGCAGGATGGTGTTGAGTTCGCTTACTAGGCGGTCGATCATTTTCTTCATACCGGAGTCAGTCCCGTACCCGTTTGAGAATGTCGTCATAGGCGTCGATGCGCCGGTCTCTCAGATACGGCCAGATGCGGCGAACCGATTCGCTGCGGTGGCGATCGATGGTGGCATGAAGAATGGTTTCCGAGGTGTCATCGCCGCGGGCAAGAAATTCTCCCTGCGGACCACAGATGAAGCTGTTACCCCAGAAACGGATGCCGTCGGATTGAGCAGAAGGGTCCGGTTCGGTCCCTACCCGGTTGGGGGCGATGACCGGCAGGTTGTTGGCCACTGCGTGGCCACGTTGGACGGTGACCCAGGCGTCCAGCTGGCGGGCCTGCTCGGTGGCCTCGTCAGTCGTATCCCAGCCGATGGCGGTGGGGTAGATCAGCACCTCGGCACCGGCCAGCGCCATCAGCCTGGCGGCTTCCGGGTACCACTGGTCCCAGCAGACCAGAACCCCGAGTCGCCCGACTGAGGTTTCTATCGGCGTGAAGCCACTGCGGCCGTCGTTGAACCGGGCGTCTCCGGGGGTGAAATAGAACTTCTCGTAGAAGCCGGGGTCGTCCGGGATATGCATTTTGCGGTAGATGCCGGCAATGCTGCCATCGCGCTCGAAAACAACCGCGGTATTGTGGTAAACGCCGTTCATGCGGCGCTCAAAGATTGAGCCTACCAGCACAATGCCGAGTTCAGACGCGAGCGCGGCGAGTGTCTCGCTGGTAGGGCCCGGTATCGGCTCGGCCAGTTCGAAAACCGAGGTGTCTTCGGTCTGGCAGAAATACAGGGTGGCGTGCAGTTCCTGCAGGATCACCAGTTCGGCGCCCTCGGCGGCCGCCTGGCGCACCAGGCGCTGGCTGTTTGCGAGGCTAACGGTTTTGTCGTCGCTGCAGGACTGCTGTATGGCGGCAACCTTGAGCATGGCTGAGGCCGTGGTGTCGGGCTGGTTCATGGTGTCACTACTCCGGCCGGTATCTGCATGGTGACGCAGTGCAGGCTGCCATGCTGGTGAATCAGCGGGCGGCAGTTAATCGGGATAATGGCACGGTCCGGGAACAGGCCCTGCAGGATCTCGATCGCCTCGCGGTCCTGGGGCACATCGTAGGTGGGCAGAAGCACGGCACCATTGATGATCAGGAAGTTGGCGTAGGTGGCCGGGAGGCGATGGCCATCTTCGTCATGGATAGCCTCGGGCCAGGGCAGCGGGGTCAGGCGGTAGGGGGTGCCATCGGCCTGGCGAAACTGCTGCAGCTCCTCTTCCATGGCCGCCAGAGCGCTGTAGTGCTCGTCGGCAACGTCGGGGCAGGTGACATAGCACAGGTGATCTTCTGCGCAGAAACGCACCAGGGTGTCGATATGGCTGTCGGTGTCGTCACCGGCGAGGTAGCCATGGTTAAGCCAGAGGATACGCTCGGCACCGAGGGTTTCGCCCAGCAGGTTTTCAATGGCCCCGCGATCAAGAGCCGGATTACGGCTCGGTGTCAGCAAGCACTCGCTGGTCGTCAGCAGGGTGCCCGCGCCGTCGGATTCGATCGAACCGCCTTCGAGAACGAAGTCCACTCTCGCCATGGGCGTGGCGCCAAAGCTGCCTGAATTAAGAAGATGCTGATTGAGTGCGTCGTCTTTCTCCCAGGGAAACTTTCCGCCCCAGGCATTGAAACGGAAGTCGAGTAATACCGGGCCCTTGGCGGTGGCCACGGTGATCGGGCCGTGATCCCGGGCCCAGGTGTCGTTTGCGGGAGCAGGCACTGCGATGACGCGGCCGGGCAATGCGTGCTCGCGGGCCTGGGCGGACAGTTCCCGCTCAAGCTCCTGAAGGCGCACAACGTGCTCACAACTGATAATCAGGTTCTCCCTCGCCAGCACCGCCATGGCGATCTCCATGAACACCGGTTCCACATCCTGCAGAATGGCTGACCAGTCGGTGCCGGGGTGCGGCCAGGTCAGCATGACTGCGCTTTGAGGGGCCCATTCGGCGGGCAACACACGTGTGGTCGTCAATTTATAGCCACCTATTGCAAAAAAATCGTCATTCTAACCAACGGACGACGTTGCGTCAGGATATGGATGAAGGAACATCACGCGGTGCCTGATGAGCGCCGCGCGTTGGGCGGAGTGTCTCGTGCCTACCGCTCGGGATTCAATACTGCGTGAAGGACCCGGTCGCCCTCGAAGTAAACCACAAATCCGTCATAGTGCCACTGGGAAATTGGCGGTTCGCCGACCGGGCCCCGGATTTCCCGGGGAGTCCCCCAGGTGTCGCGGACGCTGGCCTGGGACATGCCGGTCTGCGGCAATTCAGACCGGGAACGCTCTGCCTGCGAACCGACCGGAATGGCCACGTTTTCGGCCATGAGCGGGGTCATGGGCGAGAGGCCGAGCACAGCAGTCAAGGTTACGGTGCCGAACAGCTTTGGTACGGGTTTTGTCATCGGTAGGGATCTCCCTGGACTGTGAGTATCGGTGGTCATTGAACGTCTCTGACCGACATGAAAAAAACGTAATATCGGAAAAATACGGGAAAAGTCACTCAATTCCCACAGTTTACTCTTTTTGCCGCTGGCGGATCTGCCACCGCATCACATGCCGGGCAATTTGCTGACGGTCTCCATCGTGGATATCGGTAAATTCTGTGTGAATGCTCTCTATGCCGGCGTCGTCCGCCACGATATCGATCACCCGGGCAATGGCCTGAGGCTGCGATAACTCCGGGGGCAGGGTCAGGCGCACTGCCAGCAACTCTCCCACGCACCAGGTTCCTGCGTTACTGCGGAACGCTACTCCCCCCTCGCTGAGAGTCACATCCTGCCAGTGCTCCGGTTGCAACGGATTTTGCTCAAAGGCCATAATGCGCGCCAGCGTGTCGAGCTTTGTGTTCAAAGACTTGATCAGCGAGGCCAGCAGTCTGTCCCGCTCGGCCAGCGAGGCGAGCTGCGAACGCACGTCCTGGTCCAGTCGCCTCAGTTCGGCGCGAAGACTTTCCAGGGGATCATCGGAGAAGGGACTGTCCTCGTCCATGGTCTCCCCCGATGCCCGCCGGATTTCGAGGCCAATGTGGTCCTCAATCCGGTAAAAATCGCGACGGTCCGCGGCGGCGGATGATGTCGGAGCAGAGGGAAAGTTGACGGGGGATCGTGACGGCATTGCAGCTCCGTTTCAGCGCAGCATTTTTTGTTTATGTAGAAAAGTTTAGCAGTTTCCGATCACTCCGTGTGGGCGGAAATCCGAATGACCCGAAGGTAGCAACAGGCACCCCTTCTCATGTTCAGACCTTTATCGTTGTACGTTGGTTTGCGGTATACCGCCGCGAAACGGCGCAATCATTTTATCTCTTTCATTTCGCTGACGTCGATGATCGGGCTGATGCTCGGTGTGGCCGTGCTCATCATCGTACTGTCAGTGATGAATGGCTTCGACCGTGAGTTGAAACAGCGCATTCTCGGTATGGTGCCCCACGCCGTTATTGAGGGCGCCGATCATATTCGAGACTGGCAGGATGTGGTCAGCAGGGTTGAGCAGCATCCTCGTGTGCTGGCGGCGGCGCCGTTCATCCAGGGGCAGGGGATGGTCACCGGCGGTGGCGACGTGCGCGGTGTGCTGCTCAACGGCGTTTTGCCGGAACAGGAGCGCGACGTATCGATCATCGAGAACCACATGATCGAGGGCAGTCTGGATGACCTTGAATCGGGCGAGTTCGGTATCATTATCGGCCGGACCATGGCTTCCAGCCTGCGACTGCAACCGGGCGACAAAGTCACCGTGGTCCTCCCGGAGGCGTCGGTAACACCCGCGGGTGTGCTGCCCCGTCTGAAACGCTTCACGGTGAAGGGGATCTTCAGCGTCGGGGCCGAGCTGGACGGCAACTACACCCTGATTCATATGGACGATGCAGCGAAACTGATGCGGACCGGCGGCAGGGCCAAGGGTGTCCGCCTGCTGGTGGATGACCTCTTTGCCGCGCCCAGAGTGGCCGAACAGGCGGCGAGGGAGCTGGATGGTCGTTACTACATCTCGGACTGGACCCGTACCCACGGCAACCTGTTCCAGGCCATTCGCATGGAGAAAACCATGATCGGCCTGCTGCTGATGTTCATCGTCGCGGTGGCAGCCTTCAATATCGTGTCGACGCTGGTCATGGTTGTAACGGACAAGACGGCGGACATTGCGATACTGCGCACCATGGGGGCAACGCCGGGGCGGATCATGCGTATTTTCATTATCCAGGGCGGGGTTATCGGTATATTTGGCACGCTGGTCGGCACCGCGCTCGGTGTTTTCGGGGCGCTGAACATCAGTGGCTTCATCTCCTGGCTGGAGGGTGCGCTGGGGCACCAATTCCTCAGTGCAGACGTTTACTTCATCAGCTACCTGCCATCACAGCTGCAGTGGCAGGATGTGTTCATCATCAGTGGTGCCGGTCTGGCCATGAGTCTGCTCGCCACCATCTACCCCGCCTGGCGGGCATCACGAGTGGATCCGGCGGAGGCCCTGCGCTATGAATGAGACCAGCCAACAAACCGCTGCAAACGCTCTGGTTATTGATTGCCAGCAAGTGACCCGTACCTACAACGAAGGCCCGGAAAAGCTCACGATCTTTTCCGATATCTCGCTGCAGGTCTCCGCTGGCGAGACCGTCGCCATTGTCGGCAGCAGCGGTGCCGGGAAAACCACGCTGCTGAACCTCCTGGGCGGCCTTGACCGTCCGTCGTCCGGCCATATCACCATTTGCGATCAGGATATACATGCCATGAGCGAGGCCGGGCGTGCCAGGTTCCGTAACCGGCACCTGGGCTTCGTCTACCAGTTTCATCACCTTTTACCGGAGTTCACCGCGCTCGAGAACGTAATGATGCCGTGCGCTCTCGGGGGGATGTCGGTGAAGGCGGCCGAGAGCAAGGCCCGGGCGGTCCTGACCGAGGTCGGGCTCAGCGAACGGCTGACCCACAAGCCCGGTGAACTCTCCGGGGGAGAGCGGCAAAGGGTGGCCATTGCCCGGGCACTGGTAAACGAGCCCGAGTGTGTGCTGATGGATGAGCCCACAGGTAACCTGGACGAGCACACCGGGGAGGGCGTGAAGCAGTTGATCGAATCACTCAGGGATCGTCTGGGCATAGCTTTCGTCATGGTCACCCATGACATGGGGATGGCGCGCAGCCTTGGTCGGGTGCTGCGGTTAGAGCAGGGGCGACTGCTGACCGAGCGTTAGTACACGCGCCGCCGCATGCGCTGGCGTTCCTGCCAGTCAGAGCGAACCTTGCGGCGCCACAGAAACTGGATCAGCAAGTAGGCACAGCAGGCCGACAGGGTGGCGACGATCAGGGAACCGAAATAGAGCGGTATGCCGATATCCAGTAACCGTTCGCTGATCCAGCTCCACGAAGCCTGGAACTCGAAGTTGAGCACCGGGCGGTCGAGCACCCAGGCTCCCACCTTGTAGCTGAAATAGAACATCGGCGGCATGGTCAGTGGATTGCTGATCCAGACCAGTACCACCGAAAGAGGCAGGTTGGCGTTAAACCAGATGGCGAAAAAAGCCGCCGCAAGCATCTGAAAAGGCATGGGAATAAAGCACAGGAAAATGCCAACCAGAAAAGCGCGGGACACGCTGTGACGGTTGATGTGCCACAGGTTGGGTTCATGAAGGATATCGCCCAGAAATTGCAGCGACTCCATGGCACGGATTCGCTCCGGCCTCGGTAGGTATCGTTTCATGAACTTCTTTGGCATCTGGACGTTCTGCCTGTTCAGATTGACAGCCCCGGGCCGTGGTGTGATGCCGGAGCCCTGGAATATCAGGAGGACAAGGATTGTCCGGATGTCTTGTCGCATTTGCCTGCGGCGTTATCTTACTTTATACGTTCCCGGTCGTGCCACCTCTGGGGTGGCTGATGGGGGCCGTAGTTTCCGCACTCTTCGGGGTTGTCAGGTTTCGCTCGCGCCCCCTCGGAGCCATGGCTGCTGTCTTGCTGGGGTTGGCTGCCGGAGTGGCCTGGGCGACCTGGCACACCTCGGATCGACTGCAGCAGGCGCTGCCTGGGGGGCTGGAAGGGCGGGTGTTGCCCGTTTCCGGTTACCTGTGCGGCATTCCCTCCCGCGGAAGCTTCGACAGCCTGCGTTTCAATTTCTGTGTCACCCGCTGGCATCTCCCAGATGCGCCTGAGATGGTCGCCCCCGGCCTGCCCGATAAAATCAGGCTGGCCTGGTACGGTGCTGACGGTCGCGAGCTGCCCGGACACCGGCTGAGGCTCGAGGTTGTTCTAAAGAAGCCTCATGGCGCACTCAATCCCGCGGGCTTTCGCTATGAAACCTGGCTGTTCCGGCAAGGATTCGGGGCAACGGGCACGGTCAGGGCGGTGGCCGAAGACTGGAGCGAGGCATGCCCCCTGCATTGCCGCTACGTGGCGTGGCGGCATCAATTGGCGGACGCTGTGGCCTTGGTAATGGGGCAGGGGAAGCACTATCCGTTGCTGGCATCGCTGCTGATCGGGCACCGTGGCGAGATGACACCCGAGCACTGGGAGATTCTCCAGGGGACCGGCACCATCCACCTGGTGGCCATTTCCGGTCTGCACCTCGGTCTGGTGGCCATCGGTGCCGGGTTTATCGCGAGACGACTGATTAATGCGGTGCCGGCTGGTTACCTTGCCCCGGCTACCGGGCGTTACCTGGCCCTTGCGATCGTGGCGATTGCCAGTCTCGTCTACGCCCTGGCGGCCGGGTTCACCGTGCCGACCCGCAGAGCCCTGATTATGGTGCTGGTTGCCGGCTGGGTGGTGCTGAAGGGGCGCCAGGTACCGGCCTGGCAGGGCCTCGCACTGGCCCTGTTTCTGGTGTTGTTGATGGATCCGTTCGCCCCTCTCGATCAGGGGTTCTGGTTATCTTTTGGTGCGGTGGCGGTCCTGGTCACCGTGTTCGCGGGGCGGCTGGCGCCCCCGCGCTGGTGGTCGGCGCTGCTTCTGGCGCAGGTGGCGGTGTTTGCGGGGCTCTGGCCGATACTCTCGGTATTGGGGCAGGGGCAACCCTATTCCGGGCTACTTGCCAACCTGTTAGCCATTCCCTGGGTCTCGGTGGTGGTGATGCCGGTGTTGGCGATCGGCAGTGCTCTGATATGGCTGGTCCCGGCAAGCCAGAGCGGGGTGCTCATGCTGTTTGACGGAGTTCTGGAGGTGCTCTGGCAGGTCCTTGGCTGGCTCGCGTCTCTGGAGATGCCAGCGGGTCATCCCGGGATTGGCCCGGCCACGGTGTTTTCTCTGCTGATACTCACGGCACTGGTGCTTCCCTCGGGTCGAGTGCGATGGGTGCTGGGCCTGTCCGGTCTGGTGATACTTGCAGACACGCCGATTCGCGGCAATGACCCGAACCCCTGGGTGGAGTCAGTCGAGATCCGTGTATGGGATGTGGGTCAGGGGCTCTCGGTGTTGGCCCGCCACCATGATCAGGTTGTCCTGTACGATACCGGGCCGGCGGTTCCCGGCGTCTTCTCGGCCGTGGACTCGGTGCTGATTCCAAATCTTCAGCGCCTGGGGGTAAAGCGCATCGATACACTGATCATCAGCCACGGGGACGGCGACCACGCCGGTGGGCTGACGGCCCTGTTTGCGGCCTTTCCTGTGGGTGAAGTTATTTCCGGCGAGCCTGTGCGACTGCGTCAACTCACCGACGGCGTCGCCGCGCCTGCTCCCGTGCCCTGCGCGACCGCGCGGTCCCGGGGAGTCGGGGGAATGACGGTTGATTTCTGGCAAAGCCCGGAGCCCGCAAATGCCAACGACGCTTCCTGTGTGGTTACCATCAGCCGGTCGGAGGGCTCAGCACAGGTCATCCTGCCAGGGGATATCACCCGAACCGCAGAACATAACCTGTTAACACAACAGGAGGCCGAAGCCAGCGTGATTGCCGAGGCTGGCGAGAGAGTCGTTGTTGCTCCCCATCACGGCAGCAACACCTCCTCCTCGGCTGCATGGGTGACCGCGCTGGCCCCGCAATGGGTAATATACAGTGCCGGGTACCGGCACCGTTTCGGCCATCCCCACCCGGCAGTGGTTGACCGCTACCGGGCAGCGGGAAGTCGGCAGCTGAATACCGCTGAGTCCGGCGCCATTCGCCTCGAACTGGGGGCAACAGGCGTGACGGTCCACCAGCAACGGGAGGGCGCCCCCTTCTGGATTCGCAGTCCCGTAACGGATTGGTGAGCATTGTAAAATACCGTGACACAACGGGTGTGGCCTGAAGCGGCAGCTATGCTAAAGTAGCGCGGCTTGTTAACAATCAGGGAGACCAAGCGTGTTCGAGCTGTTGAAAGCCGGTGGCATTTTGATGGTGCCAATTGTTGCCTGTTCCATCCTGGCGCTTGCCATAATTCTCGAGCGTTTCTGGACGCTGAGAGCTTCCCGTGTGGCGCCACCCCAGACCATCAATGAATTGTGGCGCTGGATCAAGAAGAAAGAACTCAATGGCCGGAAACTCAAAGCCCTGCAGGGCTCGTCTCCCCTCGGCCGGATTCTCGCGGGCGGGCTGATGAACGCCAAGCACGGCCGTGAAATCATGAAAGAAAGCATCGAACATGAAGCCAGTCAGGTCATTCATGATCTCGAACGCTTTCTCAACCCGCTTGGTACCGTTGCCACCATTACGCCGCTGCTGGGCCTGCTGGGCACGGTGATCGGGATGATCAAGGTGTTCGCGGAAATCCAGTTGGCCGGTGTCGGCGATGCCGGCAATCTTGCCGGCGGCATCTCCGAAGCACTGATCACCACCGCCTCCGGCCTGAGTGTCGCCATTCCCGCGCTGATCTGTCATCGCTACTTTATCCGCCGCGTGGATGAGCTGGTGGTGGGCATGGAGCAGGAGGCTATCAAGCTGGTGGAAGTGGTCCACGGCGACCGTGAAATCGATGTGGAAGGAGCCTGAACGTCGTGAAGTTCAAGCGCCAGAGAAGCCAGGAAGTCGGAGTAGACCTGACACCGCTGATTGATGTGGTGTTTCTGCTGCTGATCTTCTTCATGGTTTCCACCACCTTCACCCGTGAGAGCCATCTGCAGGTCGAGCTGCCCCAGGCCAGTGCCGAGGCGCGAGCGGAAACCGAAGTGCGGGAAATCGATGTGGTGATCAATGCCGAAGGGCAGTACATCCTCAATGAACGCACGCTGGTGAACAATCGCCGGGAGACACTGGAACGGGCGGTTCGCGAGCTTGCCGAAGGCGACAACTCGTTGCCCTACGTGATTACCGCCGACGCCAGAACGCCCCATGAGTTCGTGGTGCGTGCCATGGACGTGGCGGGCCGGCTGGGTTTCGCCAGGCTGAGCATTACAACCGAGCGGGAGGCTGACGGGCAGTGAGTGAATCCGTCAGGGCGACCGAGGCTGAAGCAGCGACTGCCTCCAACTGGGCCACCTACAAACGCCTGCTCGCTTACGTCAAGCCGTTCTGGCTGGCGTTTTCACTGGCCGTGCTGGGCAACGTGATCTACGCGGCGGCGTCTACCGGCATGGCCGCCGCCATGGAATACGTGATCGTGGCCATCGAAAACCCCACCGACCAGAACCGGGTCCTGCTAACGGCATTGATTGTTGGCGTGTTCGCATTCCGCGGTGTTGGCACGTTTCTCAGCCAGTATTTCATCAGCTACGTCGGGCGTCAGGTCATCAACGCGCTGCGAAATCAGGTGTTTGATCGTTTGCTGAGCCTGCCCTCACGCTACTTCGATGACAACGCCTCCGGGCGGCTTGTGTCCAAGCTGACCTTCAACGTGGAACAGGTCGCCGAGGCGACCACCAACGCCGTCACCATTACCCTGCGGGAAGGTCTGACCATACTGGGTCTGCTGGGCTTCATGCTGTACACCAACTGGAAACTGACGCTGGTATTCGTAGCCGTAGGGCCGATCATCGGCTTTGTGGTCAGTTACGCCAGCAAGCGTTTTCGCAAGATCAGCAAACGTATTCAGGGTTCCATGGGCGATATTACCCACGTGGCCTCCGAATCGATCTCCGGGTACCGGGTGGTTCGTACCTTCGGTGGTGAGGATTACGAACGTGAACGGTTTCGGGACGTCAGTGAAAAGAACCTGAAGCAGAGCCTGAAGATGGCTTCTACCCAGGCCATCAGTATTCCGGTCATTCAGGTGCTGGTGGCCGTGGCCATCGCCGCGCTGGTGTGGACCATGCTGGCCCCGGAGATTCGCGGCGAAATGAGCACCGGTCAGTTGATTGCCTTTATCACTGCTGCAACGACCATGGCCAAGCCTATCCGTCAGGTCACGTCGGTGCATGCCAAGATCCAGAAGGGCGTTGCGGCGGCCCACGACGTGTTTGGCACCATGGACGAAGAGCCCGAGCGCGATGACGGTACCTATCGCCCGGAGCGCGTCAATGGGGACATTACCTTCGATAACGTGTCATTCCGCTATCGTGATCAGCTGGACGATGTGCTGCAATCGATCTCTCTGGACATCCCGGCGGGGCAGAGCGTCGCCCTGGTTGGCCGCTCCGGCAGCGGCAAGTCCACCATGGTCAGCCTGTTACCCCGGTTCTATGAATACACCGGGGGTGACATTCGCATTGATGGCCATTCCCTGAAGGATTTCAATCTGCAGGCCTTGCGAGCGCAGATTGCGCTGGTAACCCAGAACGTGGTGCTGTTCAACGATACCATCGCTGCCAACATTGCCTACGGGGCCCTGCGTCACTGCACACGGGAGGAAATCCGCGAGGCGGCGGCCAAAGCCCATGCGCTTGAGTTCATCGATCGCATGCCGGAAGGGCTCGATACCATGATCGGTGACAACGGCGTGATGCTCTCTGGTGGTCAGCGTCAGCGGCTGGCCATAGCCCGGGCGTTACTCAAGAATGCGCCGATTCTGATCCTTGATGAAGCGACTTCTGCGCTCGATACTGAATCCGAACGGCACATCCAGGAAGCGCTGGAAACGGTGATGCAGGGTCGTACCACCTTGGTTATCGCACACCGCTTGTCGACCATCGAGAAGGCCGATCGCATTCTGGTGATGGATGCGGGACAGATCATTGAGTCCGGTCGTCATGAGGAACTCCTTGCTTCAGGTGGCGCCTACGCGCAATTGCATCAGATGCAGTTCAGCGAGCACGCATGACCACCCTGATTGACCGCCTCTGGTATGGCTCCAGGCGGCCGCTGTGGCTGTTGTATCCGCTGGCATGGCTGTACCGGATGGTTTCCGAGAACCGGCGCAGAAAAGCCTGGCGCGAGAAGGATGCACAGCTTCCCGTGCCGGTGGTTGTGGTCGGCAACCTGACGGCCGGCGGTACCGGCAAATCCCCGCTGACGGCGCGGCTGGTCACCCTGCTGCAAGAGCAGGGCTGGCAGCCGGTGATCCTGAGCCGTGGCTACGGCGGACGATCCGATGCCTACCCCTTGAGCGTCGATGAAACCACGCCCGCGAATCTGGCCGGTGACGAGCCGGTCATGTTGCACCTGGAAACCGGGTGCCCGGTGGTGGTCGACCCGCAGCGGAAACGGGGCGCTCTGTGGGCACTTGAACATCGGCTGGGAAATATCGTGATCTGTGACGACGGCCTTCAGCATTACGCCTTGCCCAGGGATATCGAGCTGGCGGTGTTCGACGCCGCGCGGGGCATAGGCAACGGCGCGGGTATACCGGTAGGTCCGCTCAGGGAACCACTGGAGCGTCTGGCCGGGGTGGACTTTGTGGTGACCAATGGCGGCATCCTGGGTGACCTCAAGCACCCTGCTCAATTTACCATGACGCTTGTACCCACCGGGCTTCGCAATCTGAATACCGGCGAGGCGGCCTCGCTCGACAGCCTGCAGGGAGAGCGGGTATACGCCGTGGCGGGCATCGGCAACCCCGGGCGTTTTTTCGCTACACTGGAATCGTTGGGTGCTGAAGTGTCGGGGCGGGCGTTCGCCGACCACCATAAATTCCGGGCGTCGGACCTGGTGACAGAAGGTGCCGGGCGTCTGGTGATGACGGCGAAGGACGCGGTCAAATGCCGTGACTTCGCCGGTGATAATGTGTGGGTGCTGTCCGTTACCGCATCCCTGCCGGAAGAATTCACGGGCGCATTTCTGGATCGCGTACGGGAGTGCGACGCGCCGTTAACCCATCATGAATCCGAGAGAATCTGATATGGATAAAAAGCTGGTGGCCATGCTGGCCTGTCCTGTATGCAAGGGCGACCTGAAACTGAATCAGGATAAAACCGAACTGGTATGTTATCAGGACGCTATGGCGTTTCCGATTCGCGAAGGCATTCCCGTGATGCTGGCGACGGAGGCCCGCACCTTGTCGACGGATGAACGCCTCGACAAGCGCTGATAGGGGATTGTCATGTCTTTTACCGTGGTGATACCCGCTCGTTACGCGTCTACCCGATTGCCGGGCAAACCTCTGGCCGACATCGCCGGCAAGCCGATGATTCGCCACGTCTATGAGCGGGCCCGGGAAAGCACTGCCAGCCGAGTGGTCATTGCAACCGACGACGGTCGCATTGAATCCGTCTGCCGGGCGTTTGGCGCCGAGGTAGTGATGACCTCGCCGGATCACGCCAGCGGTACCGACAGACTGGAAGAGGTGGCCCGCACACTGGGTTTCGGGGCGGACGACCGGGTTGTGAACGTTCAGGGCGACGAGCCGCTGATTCCGCCCGCGCTGATCAACCAGGTGGCGGACAATCTGGAACGTTTCCCCCATGCCGCCATTGCCACCCTGTGCGAAAAAATCACCGATCTGGCCAGCGTGTTCAACCCCAACGTGGTCAAAGTGGTCACCGATCATCAGGGGATGGCCCACTACTTTAGCCGGGCACCGATCCCATGGGCACGGGATAGCTGGAGTCACGGTGGCTGGCCGCCGGTAGACGGCAGTCTGCCTGCCGGCACCAGCTATTTCCGGCACATTGGCATCTACGGCTATCGGGTCCGTTTGCTGACCGACTTCGTGGGTTGGTCACCTGCGCCCACGGAAATCACCGAATCTCTGGAGCAGCTGCGCGCCCTGTATAACGGCGCCCAGATCCACGTGGAAGAGGCACTGGAGCAACCACCGGCCGGTGTCGATACCGAGGCAGATCTGCAGCGGCTCCGTCAGTGGATGGAGGCGAATCACCCATGAGTGTGCGCAAACCGGTCAATGTGTTGTTTGTCTGCCTTGGCAATATCTGCCGATCACCGAGCGCGGAAGGTGTTTTCCGGCAAGCCGTTTGCAACGCCGGGCTGGAGACAGATATCCACATTGATTCCTGCGGTACCGGCGCCTGGCATGTGGGCAAGGCGCCCGACGAACGGGCGCAAGACAAGGCCCGGCAGCGGGGAATCGATATTTCCCATCTGCGGGCACGGCAGTTTCGCGCCAGTGACCTGGAACGCTTCGATTTCATTCTGGTGATGGACCGGCAGAATCTGGCGGATATCAGGGATATCTGGCGCCAGAATGGCGGGACCGAACCTGAACTGTTTCTGGCCTATGGCAACGGCGGCCAGGATGAAGTGCCTGACCCTTACTACGGGGGCGATGAAGGCTTCGAATCGGTGCTTGATATGATTGAGAACGCCAGCGCTGGTCTCCTGACAACGATCCGGGAGCGGCTGACTTGAACGTGCCTGCGGACATCCGGGAAAACGTCAGTCTGCGCAGCCTGAACAGCTTGGGGATTGAGGCCAGTGCGCGCTGGTTTGTGGAGGTTACTTCGGAGCGCCAGCTCGGACCGTTGCTGGATTACGCTGCCGGGGAGGGCTGGCCGGCCTTGATTCTCGGAGGTGGCAGCAACCTGGTGTTTGCCAGTGACTACCCGGGGCTGGTGTTGCACATGGCCATCGCCGGGCGGCGCTGGGAGCAGGTCGAAGGGGATGCGGCGGTACTGGTACTCGGCGCCGGTGAAAACTGGCATGAGTCGGTGCTGTATGCGGCTGCCGCCGGCTATCGTGGTATTGAGAATCTGGCGCTGATTCCCGGTACCGCCGGAGCTGCACCGGTCCAGAATATTGGTGCTTATGGCGTGGAACTCAAAGACAGTCTTGTCAGTGTTACCGTCAGAGACCGTGATACCGGGCAGTGGCAGGTCATTGCCAACGAAGACTGTGAGTTTGCCTATCGGGACAGCCTGTTCAAACGGCAGCCTGGCCGGTTCGTGATCACCGAGTTGCGACTTCGCTTGAGTCGTACCCGGCCCCTCGAGCTGGGCTATGCCGATCTGGCGGAGTATTTTGATGGTCAGAGAACCGACGAGCTGACGCCGCTTGATGTCGCGCAGGCGGTGATGGCGGTACGCCGTCGGAAACTGCCGGATCCGCAGCAAGTGCCGAACGCCGGCAGCTTCTTCAAGAACCCGGTGGTGCCTCTGGCGTTATGGGAGCAACTGAAGAGTGATTACCCGGATATGCCGGGTTTCCCCGGGCCTCATACCGCCAAGCTGGCGGCGGCCTGGCTGATTGACCAGTGTGGCTGGAAAGGCTTCCGCAACGAACGGGTCGGCGTTCACAATCGCCAGGCACTGGTGCTGATCAACCATTCCGGTGGCAGCGGCGCGGATGTGCTCGCCCTGGCGGATCGCATCCGGAAGGATGTGGAGACGCGTTTTGGCGTCAGTCTGGAGATGGAGCCGGGCGTGATTCCGCCGGGACCGGGGCGCTGACCCCGGCCCCCTTGCTCAGAGCCCGTTGCGCGGTGAGGCGTTCAGCAGGAACGGCAGAATGTCCTCGACCCCGACGTCCTGCTTGTCGGCGTCCTGACGCCCCTTGTACTCCAGTGTACCCGCTGTCAGGCCACGTTCGGAAACCACGAAGCGGTGCGGAATGCCGATCAGCTCCATATCGGCAAATTTGACGCCCGGGCGTTCATTGCGGTCATCCAGCAACACGTCGAACCCAGCCTGACGGAGCTGATCGTAGAGTCGGTCTCCGGCTTCAGCGACGGCGGGTGATTTGTGGGCGTTCAGGGTCACGATCGCCACCTCGAACGGGGCGATGGCGTCAGGCCAGATGATGCCTTTGTCATCGTGGTTCTGTTCGATTGCCGCCGCCACAATCCGCGACACGCCAATACCGTAGCAGCCCATTTCCAGAATCACACTCTTGCCGTTTTCATCGAGCACCGTGGCGTTCATCGCAGTGCTGTACTTGTTGCCGAGTTTGAAAATGTGGCCCACCTCGATACCACGACGAATCTCAAGGGTACCCCTGCCATCAGGGCTAGGATCACCTTCCACCACATCCCGCAGGTCTTCAATGCGCTCTGCAGTAACATCGCGCCCCCAGTTGACTCCGGTCAGGTGGAACCCTTCTCGGTTGGCACCGCAGACAAAATCGGCGAGGTGAGCGGCACTGCGGTCCACAATCATCGGCACCGGCAAGTCCACCGGTCCGATGGAGCCGGGCTTGCAGCCGATGGCCTGTTCGATTTCTTCGTCCGTGGCCATCGTCAGAGGCTCGGCAATGCCAGCCAGTTTTTCCGCCTTGATGTCATTCAGGGAATGATCTCCCCGCAGGATCAACGCAACCAGTCCGGCTTTGCCTTCCTCATCGGCCTCGCCTTTGACCAGCAGGGTTTTCACGGTGCGGGTGGCATCAATGTTGAGAAACGCCGCAATGGCCTCGATGGTGCGCTGGCCCGGGGTGGCGATTTCGCTGAGTTCTGCCGAGGGCGCCGGGCGCTCTCCCGCTGGCGCCACGGCTTCCGCTTTTTCAATGTTGGCGGCGTAATCGCTACCGGTGCTGAACACAATGTCATCTTCGCCGGAAGAGGCCAGGACGTGGAATTCGTGCGAGGCGCTGCCGCCGATGGCACCGGAGTCCGCCTGCACCGGCCGGTAATCAAGGCCAATGCGGTCGAAAATTGCACAGTAGGTGCGGTGCATGGTCTGATAAGTCTGGTCCAGGGATTCCGTATTGACGTGGAATGAATAGGCATCCTTCATCAGGAACTCACGGGCACGCATGACGCCGAAACGTGGCCGACGCTCGTCGCGGAACTTGGTCTGGATCTGATAGAAATTGGCTGGCAGCTCTTTGTAGCTTTTCAGTTCGTTGCGGATCAGATCGGTGATCACTTCCTCGTGCGTCGGGCCGAAGCAGAAGTCGCGGCCGTGACGGTCGTTCATGCGCAGTAATTCGCCGCCGTACTGTTCCCAGCGGCCGGATTCCTGCCAAAGCTCCGCAGGCTGCACCGCCGGCATCAGCAGTTCCTGGGCGCCACTCTTGTCCATTTCCTGCCGCACGATGCGCTCAACCTTGCGCAGGGTGCGAAGCCCCATGGGCAGCCAGGTGTAAAGTCCCGAGGCAAGTTTGCGAATCATCCCGGACCGGAGCATCAACTGATGGCTGATAACCTCCGCATCGGCGGGTGTTTCTTTCAGGGTGGCAATCAGGAAACGGCTTGCTCGCATTGTGTCTTCCGTATGAGGTTGTAGAGGTTCTTAGACTAATGGACAGGCCGCGTTAAGCGCGCCCCGCCCTTTATTTGTCGTAAAGTGGTGGTTATTGTACGGAGCCTGTCACATAAGGTACAGATCGAGTAGGTGCAGCCAGCTTATGAGCTCAGCGAACAGTGATTCGGCCGTGAAGGTCACACCACGGCGGAAGCCCGTTCAGGCTCGCAGCCGCGAGCGTGTTAACAATATTCTCCATCATGCGGCCGCCATTTTTCATGAGGTGGGCGTGGACGCCACCAGCATGTCTGCCATCGCAAGGCAATCGGACATGTCGCTGGCCTCGCTGTACCGATACTTTCCCAACAAAGCGGCCATTGTGAAGGCCATTGCCGAGTGCCAGGTGGAAAAAATGGAGACGGCCCTGCGGGAGCGACTCGGTGAAACCAGCCTGGCGGATGCGGTGGACGTGCTGATTGATCTGTTTTACGAGTTCTATCGCAACGAGCCGGCGTATTCGGCCATCTGGAGTGGGGTGGAGTCGATGCCGGAACTGCGCGAGCTCGATCTGCGGGAACTCTACAGTAATGCCCGTGATTTGGATGCGCGGCTGCAGGAAGAGTTCCCGCACCTTGATGGCGATCAGCGCTGGACTGCCAGCCTGATGTTGCCCCGCTCGGCCGGCAGTATCCTGAGGCTGGCCGTTACCCTTCCGGACCATCAGGCAGACCATCTGGTGGGCGAGCTCAAGGGCATGGTCGCGGCCTACATGCAGGCGCTGGTACGCAGCTGACAACCTTGCTCAGGACAGATACCCCAGAGGCAGCGCGGTATTGTCGATGACCCGGCGCAGCACAAAGCTGGAATGCACGCCACTGACGCCCTGTATGCGGGTGATGCGATTGAGCAGGAAGTGGTGATAATGATCCATGTCCGGCACGACTACTTTCAGCATGTAATCGGCATCCTGCCCCGTGATCAGATAGCACTCCTGTACTTCCGGGTAGTCTGCAACCTGCTCCTCGAAAGCCGAGAACCGCTCCGGCGTATGCCGATCCATGCCAATCAGAATGATTGCCGTGAGCGATAGCCCAAGTTTTTTGTGGTCGAGGATGGTGACCTTTCGTACGATGATGCCTGCCTCCTCCAGCGCCCGCACTCTGCGGAGGCAAGGGGAGGGCGACAGACCGACCTTGTCGGCCAGCTCCTGATTGGTGAGGGAGCCATCCTGCTGTAATTGCTCGAGGATGCGACGGTCGGTGTTATCGATTTTTACGAGCAGCTCGCTGGCTTTAGGCATTAAATTGCTCATATTGTTTAAATGTGGCTAGAAATGACTAAAATGGTAGGCTTAAACGTAAAAAAAGCAATCATTTTTCCCCGGACCAGGGGTATTCTGTACATCATACGTTGATTGGCTTCTGTAACGCGCAAGGAAAACACCACATGGCATTTGATCACCGCAAATACGTTGCTTTTAAGCCCGTTGTCAAAAAGGATCGGCGCTGGCCGGATCGGGTCATTGAAAAAGCGCCGGCCTGGTGTGCGGTGGATCTTCGCGATGGCAACCAGGCGCTGGTCAAGCCCATGTCAGTCGCCCAGAAGCAACGCTTGTTCGATTTGCTGGTGAAGCTCGGGTTCAAGGAAATCGAGATCGGCTTTCCTGCCGCGAGTCAGCCGGATTTCGATTTCTGCCGCAAACTGATCGAAGAGAACCGCATCCCTGACGATGTGAAGATCCAGGTGCTGACCCAGGCGCGCCCGGAGCTCATTGAGCGCACTTACGAAGCATTGCAGGGTGCCAGGCAGGCGATCGTCCACGTCTACAATTCGACCTCCACGGTGCAGCGGGAGCAGGTGTTCGGATTGGACCGCGCCGGCATCCGTGACATTGCCGTTAACGGTGCGCGGCTGGTCAGGGACATCGCCGCGCGGCATCCCGAAACCCGGTGGACATTCCAGTATTCCCCGGAGAGCTTCACCGGCACCGAGCTGGACTTCGCCGCTGAGGTGATTGACGCAGTAAACGAGGTATGGCGTCCGGATCAGGGGCAGCCGGTCATTGTCAATCTGCCGGCAACGGTGGAGATGGCAACGCCGAATGTGTTTGCTGACCAGATTGAATGGATCTGCGATCGGGTCCGTTACCGTGAGCATTTCAGTATCAGCGTGCATACCCACAACGACCGGGGCTGCGCTGTGGCTGCCGCCGAGCTGGCCGTCATGGCGGGTGCAGACCGGGTGGAGGGCACCCTGATGGGTAACGGTGAGCGTACCGGAAATATGGATCTGGTCACCATGGCCATGAACCTCTACTCCCAGGGCATTGATCCGTTGCTGAATTTGTCGGGCATGGCTGAGATCACCGAGGTGGTCGAGGCGTGCACAGAGATCTCCACCCATCCGCGCCATCCGTACGCCGGTGAGCTGGTATTTACCGCGTTTTCCGGAAGTCATCAGGATGCCATTCGCAAGTGTCTGTCGAAGCGCAAGGATGGCGACACCTGGAACGTAGCTTACCTGCCGATCGATCCGCGGGATCTCGGGCGCCGCTACGAAGAAGTGGTGCGCATCAACAGTCAGTCGGGCAAGGGTGGCGTTGCCTACGTGCTGGAGCGTGATTACAACATCAGCCTGCCGCGCTGGTTGCAGATTGAATTCAGCAAGGTGGTCCAGGGCGAGGCCGAGAGCAACGGCGGAGAGATTGATTCACTGACCATTCACCGGCTGTTTGAGGAGCGTTATCTCAAGGTTTACCAGCCCTGGGCGCTGAAATCCTACGATTTGCACCGGGATGATAACGGCGTCAAAGCGTCGTTCACCATGGGAAGTGACGATTGCCCGGTACGCTTGGAAGGGCGGGGGCTGGGTGCCGTGGAAGCGGTTTCCGCGGCGCTGGAGTCAGTGTGTGGAGTGAAGATTGCCGTCGAGGCCTACGACGAATTTGCGTTGGGCGAGGGGACGACGGCCAACGCTCTGGCCTGCATCCGGTTGACGGTCGACGGGGTCCATTGCAGCGCCGCCGCGTTGGCAGAAGATACCACGTCGGCAACCTTGCAGGCGCTGTTTTCCGCCGTTGCGCAGGTCGCCCGTGCGCCGGTCGCCCGTGAGGAAATGGCGTCGGACGAGGCCTGAGAGCACTCCTTCATCCAGAAAAAAAGCCGGCATCAGCCGGCTTTTTTACTGCTGCTATTGCCCGTGAGGGGCAAAAGCGGAGACGCTACCTCAGACCGGGGTAACGTTTTCCGCCTGGGGACCTTTCGGACCCTGTGTCACGGTGAACTGTACCTGCTGACCTTCGGCCAGAGTACGGAAACCGCTTGCGTTGATTGCGCTGTAGTGAACGAATACGTCACTGCCACCATCCTGAGCGATGAAGCCAAAGCCTTTGGATTCGTTGAACCACTTCACGTGGCCGGTTTTAGTATCAGACATTGATCTTTCCTGTATTCCTGAGATTTTGCCCTCACGGGACCTTCGGTTTTCCCTGGGATGAACCGGTGCTGAGAAAACCAAGCGTACTGAGGAAGGGGCAACGAAGAGCACAGCGGCAGGACGTTGAAGCACATTCACCAAATAACGCTGTATTTTCACAGCAATTTCAGTATAGACCGAGTTTCGGGGGCGTCAACGCTTTTTTCGCGACTTTGTTGCCGGGCCTTAAAGCTGCAAAAACAACGGCTTGTCATAAAAACGTCACCGGTCAACCGGCCGTTTGCACAGCAAGGTTGACCGCAAGGCAACGGGCGCTCGTCAGTGGCCAAACTGTTTGCTGATGTCCTCGAGGATCGCGGGATCGTCAATGGTGCTGGGGACCGTGTACTCCTCGCCATCGGCGATCTGACGGATGATGCGCCGCAGAATTTTGCCCGAGCGGGTTTTGGGCAGCCTGTCGACAACGAGGGCGCGGCGGAAGCAGGCAATGGCCCCGATCTTTTCGCGCACCATTTCAACCAGCTCTTCTTCGAGTTCATCGTGATCGATGGTGGCGCCATCCTTTATCAGGACCAGGCCGACCGGGATCTGTCCTTTCATTTCGTCGCTGGCACCGACAACGCAGCACTCGGCAATCGCCGGGTGAGAGGCTACCACTTCTTCCATCTCCCCTGTCGACAGGCGATGTCCTGCGACGTTGATAACGTCGTCGGTGCGGCCCATGACAAACACATAGCCGTCGTCATCAACGAAGCCACCATCGCCGGACGTGTAAAAGCCCTTGATGGGTTCCAGGTAGGTTTTTCGGAAGCGCTCATTATCGCCCCACACGGTCATCATGCAGCCTGGCGGCAGCGGTAATTTGACGGCAATCTGGCCCTGTTCACCCGCGGGTATCTGGCTGCCCTCCATGTCCACAACCTGAACGTTGAAGCCGGGTGAGGGGACCGTCGCCGAACCCGGTTTGGTGGTCATCATTTCGATACCCACTGGGTTGCAGCAGATGGCCCAGCCGGTTTCGGTTTGCCACCAGTGGTCCAGAACCGGCAAGCCGGTCTGCTCTTTCAGCCACTCGTAGGTAGCCGGGTCCAGTCGTTCACCGGCGAGGAACAGCCGCTTCAGCGAGCTGATGTCGTACCGGGCAAGCTGATCTGCCTCGGGGTCTTCCTTGCGCACAGCCCGGAAGGCGGTGGGCGCGGTGAACAGCATATTCACCTTGTGGTCCTGAACCACGCGCCAGAACGCTCCTGCATCCGGTGTTTTCACCGGCTTGCCCTCGTAAAGGATGGTGGTGCAGCCGGCAAACAGTGGCGCGTAAACAATGTAACTGTGCCCCACGACCCAGCCGACGTCAGAGGCGGCCCAGTAGACATCGCCCGGCTTTGCGTCATAAACCAGTTCCATGCTGTAGCGCAGCGCCACTGCATGGCCGCCGTTGTCGCGCACCACCCCCTTGGGTTTGCCAGTGGTGCCAGAGGTATAAAGGATATAGAGCGGGTCTGACGACTTCACCGGCACCGGATCGGCGGGGCTGGCACTGTCCATAAGCTCGTTCCAGTCATAGTCCCGACCGTTCTGCATCTGCGCTTTTACCTGGGGGCGCTGGTAAAGAATGCAGAAATCCGGTTTATGGCTCGCTTGCTCAATGGCCTTGTCGACCAGCGGCTTGTATTCGATAACCTTCGTGACTTCGATGCCGCAGGACGCGGTAATGACAGCCTTGGGTTTGGCATCGTCGATACGCACCGCGAGTTCATGGGCGGCGAATCCGCCGAAGACCACAGAGTGAATGGCACCGATGCGTGCGCAGCCGAGCATGGCGATCACCGCCTGCGGCACCATGGGCATGTAGATAATGACGCGATCGCCCTTGTTGACACCGCGGTCCTGAAGCGCGCCGGCGAACAGCGCGACTTCCCGGGTGAGCTCGTTGTAGGTATAGGATCGGGTGGTGTCGGTGACCGGTGAATCGTAGATCAGTGCCGGCTGGTCGCCGCGACCAGCGCGGATATTGGCGTCCAGCGCGACGTCGCTGGTGTTGAGTTCGCCGTCCGGGAACCAGAGGCCGTGGCCATTATCGGTAGCTTGCCAGATGGTTTCAGGCGACTTGAACCAGTCAATGTTCGCTGCCTGTTCGCGCCAGAAGTCATCCCGCTGATTGATCGAACGCCTGAATTCGGAGTTGTAATCCATTCCATCCACCTCGTGTGATCCTGTTGTTGTTTTATGATGATATTCACAACTGTAGGCACTTTGAGGGGAAGGACTACTAGACCATAGGCTTAGTAAGCCTATGGGACAGGCTTATTCCTCTGCCAGATTGACGGAAGTCACTGTTGCGGTGAGGTCGCCTTTGGCCAGGCGGGTGTTGATGGTGTCGCCTGCAGCGACTTCGGCTGCGTCCCGGATGATGGCGCCATCCTGTGCCCGGCGCGCAATGGCGTAGCCGCGCCCCAGCGTGGCGAGGGGGCTGACCAGATGCAGAGTCTGGCCGGTATGGCTGAGCCTGTCACGGTGACCCTCGAGGCGCCGGTCAACCGCGGCAAAGAGCTTTTCCCGTAACCGCTCCACAGAGATCTGATTCTGATCGAGCTGGCGTCGGGGCGACTGGGTGCGCAAGCGTTGGGTCAGATGATCCGTGCGAACCAGGTGTTGCTGCAGGGCCTTCTGCATGGCCTTGCCGAGCCGGATATCCAGCTCGTCCATGCGCTGAGCCTTGTCCATAAGTTCCCGGCGTGGATCGCGCAGGCGTGCGGCCAGATGGCTGGTCTGAGTCTGGAAGCGTTGCAGTGCGCGGCCGATGGCATGAGTGAGCCGGGCCCGCCGTTCGTCGACCTGCCTGATCCATTCGCGTTGATCGGGGGAGATCTTCTCCGCCGCGGCAGAGGGGGTTGGTGCGCGCAGATCCGCGACAAAATCGGCAATGGTCACGTCCACTTCGTGGCCCACTGCGCTCACCGTGGCAATGGGGCAGTTCGCAATGGCGCGGGCAACGGCTTCCTCGTTGAAACACCACAGGTCCTCCAGTGAACCGCCACCGCGACCGACGATCAGTACGTCTGCCACGCCGTGGGCCTCCGCCGCCTGAATGGCGCGGACAATGTCTGCGGTCGCTGACTTGCCCTGCACGGCGGTAGGGTAGAGTGTCACCGGAATGGCGGGGCATCGCCGTGCCAGCACCGTCAGGATGTCGTGAATCGCAGCGCCGGTGGGTGAGGTCACCACACCGATGTGGCGGGGCACTGCCGGCAGAGGTTTCTTGCGCGCCACGTCGAACAGGCCTTCCAGCTGCAGTTTGCGCTTGAGTTCCTCGTACGCCTGCTGGAGTGCACCCAGACCCGCCGGTTCCATGTGCTCGACGATAATCTGGAAGTCACCCCGGTTCTCGTATAGGGTGACCTTGCCGCGGATGCGGATCTGATCACCCTCCCTGGGCAGTGCGCGAATGCGCTGGTTAAAGCCTTTGAACATGGCGCAGCGAACCTGGCATTTGCGGTCCTTCAGAGAGAAATACCAGTGTCCGGAGGAAGGGCGGGAGAAGCCGGAAAGCTCGCCCTCCACCCACACCTGCATGAAGCTGGCTTCCAGCAGGTGTTTTGCCTGATGGTTCAGCTCACTGACGCTGAGCGCCTGTGGGCGCGAATCCTGAAAAGGGGTGTTCAAATTCTGGCTCCCGGTCCCGATATACGCAATAGCCGAAAAACGAAGGGCAAAAATAGCGGAATTTCAAAAAGATGCAATCGAACCTTAAAACCGCCGCGGTTTACTGTCTACCCACGCCCATTTATAATAGTCCGATTAAGGTTTTCGTTCTGCCAGGCCACGCCGGGTAAGGCGTGCGAATTCCCAACTTAGCATGATCAAAAGGCGGATCCCAATGCTGCGAATTGCCGAAGAAGCCCTCACGTTTGACGATGTTCTGCTGATCCCAGGATTTTCGGAAGTTCTTCCCCACCAGGTCAGCCTGAAAACCCAGTTGACCAAAGGCATTACCCTGAACGTTCCTCTGGTGTCGTCAGCCATGGATACCGTGACCGAAGCGGAGCTGGCCATCGCCATGGCGCAGGAAGGCGGTATCGGTATCATGCACAAGAACATGAGTGTCGAGCAACAGGCCTCAGCCGTTCGTAAGGTCAAGAAATTTGAAAGCGGTGTGGTGAAAGACCCGATCACCGTGACCCCCGGCACCACCGTCCGTGAGCTGGTGGACATCACCATGGCCAACAACATCTCCGGCCTGCCTGTGGTCGACGGGCGTGATCTGGTCGGCATCGTGACCGGCCGTGACATCCGTTTCGAAAGCCGGATGGACACGCCGGTGTCTGACATCATGACGCCGAAAGACAAGCTGGTGACGGTCAAGGAAGGTGCCAGCCTGGATGACGTCAAAGAGCTGCTCCACCGCCACCGCATCGAGAAAGTGCTGGTGGTCAACGATGACTTCGAGCTCAAGGGCCTGATCACCGTCAAGGATATTCAGAAAGCCAAGGATTACCCGCTGGCCTGTAAGGATGAGCAGGGCCGGCTCCGCGTGGGCGCGGCCGTCAGTACCGGGGGCGACACCGACGCCCGTATTACCGCGCTGGCGGAAGCGGGCGTTGATGTGATCGTCGTGGATACCGCCCATGGCCACTCCAAAGGCGTGATCGACCGGGTGCGCTGGGTGAAGGACAACTTCCCCGAGGTGCAGGTTATCGGCGGCAACATCGCCACTGCCGAGGCGGCCATTGCTCTGGCGGACGCCGGTGCGGATGCCGTGAAGGTGGGTATCGGTCCTGGCTCTATCTGCACCACGCGGATCGTGGCCGGCATCGGTGTGCCGCAGATCTCTGCCGTGTCCAACGTGGCGGCCGCTCTGAAAGACCGCGGTGTGCCGCTGATTGCCGACGGCGGTGTCCGTTTCTCCGGCGACATTGCCAAAGCCATCGCCGCCGGAGCCCACAGTGTGATGATCGGCAGCCTGCTTGCCGGCACTGACGAAGCGCCCGGTGAAGTGGAATTGTTTCAGGGCCGCAGTTACAAGGCCTACCGTGGCATGGGGTCCATCGGCGCCATGGGGCAGGGCTCCAGTGACCGCTACTTCCAGGACGCCAGCAAAGGCATTGAAAAGCTGGTGCCGGAAGGCATCGAGGGGCGCGTGGCGTGCAAGGGCCCGATGCGCAACATCGTGCATCAGCTGATGGGTGGCCTGCGAGCGTCCATGGGTTACACCGGCAGCGCGACCATGGAAGAGATGCGCACCAAGCCGCAATTTGTCCGCATTACCAACGCGGGTATGCGTGAGAGTCACGTGCACGACGTGACCATCACCAAGGAAGCACCCAATTACCGTGTCGGTTAAGTAACGCCGTTCCGGGCGCGGCTCAGGGGCTGAGCCGCGCTTATTATTTCTGATCCGAGGACTCCATGGCCCAGAACATTCACGACCACCGCATTCTGATTCTCGATTTTGGCTCCCAGTACACTCAGTTGATCGCACGTCGCGTGCGTGAAATCGGGGTCTACTGCGAGATCAAGGCCTTTGATATTACCGATGAAGAGCTCGAGGCGTTCAATCCCAAAGGCATCATTCTCGCTGGCGGTCCCGAATCCGTAACCCAGCTGGGCGGGCCCCGAGCACCCGAGGGACTGTTTGATCGTGGTATTCCGGTTCTGGGCATTTGCTACGGCATGCAGACCATGGCCGAGCAATTGGGCGGTCGTGTGGCCAGTTCCGAGAAACGCGAGTTCGGTTACGCCCAGGTCAAGGTGCGCGCTGCCGGCCCCCTGCTGCAGGACATCACTGACCACCTGACAGCGACGGGCGACTCCCTGCTTGACGTATGGATGAGTCACGGTGACAAGGTTGTGGCCATGCCCGAAGGGTTTGAGCTGCTGGCGTCCACCGAAAGTGCGCCGGTCGCCGCCATGCAGGACCGCGCGCGCAGCCTGTATGGGGTGCAGTTCCATCCTGAGGTGACTCACACCCTGCAGGGAAAACGTATTCTCGAGCACTTCGTGCTGAACATCAGCGGCTGTGAGGCGCTTTGGACTCCGGCCAAGATTGTCGATGACGCCGTGCGCCAGATTCGCGAACAGGTGGGCACCGACAAGGTCCTGTTAGGACTCTCCGGCGGCGTTGATTCGTCGGTCACCGCGGCGTTGTTGCACCGTGCCATCGGCGACCAGCTGACGTGTGTTTTCGTCGACAACGGTCTGCTGCGCTTGCACGAGGGCGACCAGGTCATGGACATGTTCGCCAGTAACATGGGCGTGAAAGTGATTCGTGTGGACGCGGAAGATCTGTTCCTGTCGAAGCTCAAGGGCGAAGCTGACCCTGAAAAGAAGCGCAAGATCATTGGCAACACGTTCATCGATGTGTTCGATGAAGAAGCCGTCAGCATCCGCGATGTGAACTGGCTCGCCCAGGGCACCATCTATCCGGACGTGATCGAATCCGCCGCGTCCAAAACCGGTAAAGCCCACGTCATCAAGTCTCACCACAACGTCGGTGGTCTTCCCGAGACCATGAAAATGAAGCTGGTAGAGCCTTTGCGTGAACTGTTCAAGGACGAGGTCCGCCGCATCGGTCTGGAGCTGGGCCTGCCATACGATATGGTGTATCGCCATCCGTTCCCGGGGCCCGGCCTGGGTGTGCGGATCCTTGGCGAAGTGAAAAAGGAATATGCGGACATTCTTCGGCGTGCTGACGCCATCTTTCTGGAGGAGTTGCACCGCGCCGATCTCTATCACAAGACCAGCCAGGCGTTTGCCGTGTTCCTGCCGGTGAAATCCGTCGGTGTGGTGGGTGACGCCCGCCGTTACGAATACGTGATTGCTCTGCGCGCGGTGGAAACCATTGATTTCATGACGGCACGCTGGGCCCATCTGCCCTACGAGCTGCTGGAAACCGTGTCGAACCGGATCATCAATGAAATCACCGGCGTGTCACGGGTAACCTACGATGTCTCTTCCAAGCCGCCGGCAACCATTGAGTGGGAATAAGCGGGCGCTGAACCGGATATGACGAGCGTTTCCGGTGATGATGAAAAGTGGATGGCCCGGGCCCTGGCACTGGCAGCACAGGCCGCGGCCCGGGGCGAGGTGCCGGTTGGTGCCGTGGTTGTTCTGGAAGGCCGGGAAATCGGCGCGGGTTTCAATGCACCCATCAGCGGTTGTGACCCCACCGCCCACGCTGAGATCCGTGCGTTAAGGGACGCGGCGCGACGGGTTGGCAATTATCGTTTGTCGGGCGCGACCCTGTACGTCACCCTTGAGCCCTGCACCATGTGCGTCGGCGCCATTGTGCACAGTCGCGTCAGCCGTCTGGTGTATGGTGCGGCCGAGCCGAAAGCGGGGGCAGTGGAATCCGCGCGGCGGACACTGGACGAACCGCATTTTAACTGGCAGGTTGAGAGTGTCGGTGGCGTGCTCGCTGAACAGTGCGGGCAGACCATCAGTGCATTTTTCAGCCGCCGGCGCGCCGCAATCCGTCGCCAGCGACAACAACAGCAACTGAATTCAGGGAAGGGTACCAGCGCACTATGAAAGTATTGGTCACCGGCGGAGCCGGCTATATAGGCAGTCACGTTGTTCGTCAGCTTGGTGCCGCAGGGCACGACATTGTGGTTTTCGATAACCTGTCCACCGGGTATCGCTGGGCCGTCACCTGCGGTGAACTGATCGTCGGGGATCTGGCGGATGAAGCGGCCATTGCCGATGTGTTTGCCCGGCACCAGTTCGAGGCGGTACTGCACTTCGCTGCCAACATTGTGGTTCCGGAATCGGTTGCCAACCCCCTCAAGTACTACAGCAACAACACCCGCAACACCCTCAACCTGCTGAAGGCCGTCGAACAACACGCCGTGCCCTACATGGTGTTTTCCTCAACCGCAGCGGTTTACGGCATGCCGGAGGAAACCGTACTGACCGAGGACATGCCGCTGGCCCCGATCAACCCTTACGGCGCCTCGAAAATGATGAGCGAGCGCATGATTATGGATCTCGCTGCCGCGTCGTCGCTGAATTACGTCATTCTGCGCTATTTCAATGTGGCAGGCGCCAACCCCGACGGTCTGTTGGGGCAGGCGACCCCGGAAGCGACACACCTGATCAAGGTGGCCTGCGAGTGCGTGACGGGCAAGCGTGAGGGTATGAGTGTGTTCGGGACCGATTATGACACCCGCGATGGCACCTGCATCCGGGATTATATCCACGTGGAAGATCTCGCCAAGGCTCATGTGATGGCACTGGATTACATGGCCAGCGGCGGCAGTTCGAAGGTGCTGAACTGCGGTTACGGCCGCGGTTTCACCGTGCGTGAGGTGATTGATGTGGTTAAGCGGCAGTCCGGGGCGGATTTCCCGGTGCAGGAAACCGGCCGGCGGGCCGGAGACCCGGCAGCACTGATGGCGGACAACACAAGAATCCGTCAGGTACTGGGCTGGCAGCCGGATTATGACGACCTCGATACCATTGTAGGGACTGCGCTGGCCTGGGAAAGAATCTGGCAGCATCAACAGGCTGGCGACAACGCCTGACCCCATTCATTTTCAACGATACATACTCGGGATTGAGCGGATGAAGATTACGATTTTTGGTACCGGATACGTCGGGCTGGTTACTGGCGCCTGTCTGGCGGATGTGGGCCACGATGTACTGTGCATGGACGTTGATCAGGGCAAGATCGAGAAACTCAAGAACGGCCAGATCCCCATTTATGAGCCCGGTCTCGACAACATCGTCAAGCATACGGTGGAGGCCGGTCGTTTGTCGTTCACCACGGACACTGCACAGGCGGTACAGCACGGTGTGCTGCAGTTCATCGCGGTGGGCACCCCGCCGGATGAAGACGGCTCGGCGGACCTGCAATACGTCACTGCTGTTGCCCGCTCCATCGGCGAACACATGGACGATTACAAAGTGGTGGTGGACAAATCGACGGTGCCGGTTGGAACCGGTGACAGGGTCAGGGCGGCCGTGCGCTCAGAGCTGGATCGTCGAGGCCTGGAGCTGGAGTTCGACGTGGTCTCCAACCCGGAGTTCCTTAAGGAAGGTGCGGCGATCAACGATTTCATGAAGCCTGATCGCATCGTGGTCGGCACCGACAGTGATCAGGCCGCCGACCTGCTGAGGGAGGTCTACTACCCCTTCAACCGCAGTCACGACCGCATGATCTTCATGGACATCCGCTCAGCGGAGCTGACCAAGTACGCTGCCAACTCCATGCTCGCCACCAAAATCAGTTTCATGAACGAGATAGCCAATCTGGCCGAGCGTCTGGGCGCGGATATTGAAGCGGTCCGCCGTGGCATCGGCTCCGATCCCCGGATTGGCTATCACTTTATCTACCCCGGCTGCGGCTACGGCGGTTCCTGCTTCCCGAAGGACGTGCAGGCACTGGCGCGGACAGCGCGGGATTGTGACTACGACGCCCGTCTGCTGAATGCGGTGGAAGCCGTCAACTACGCCCAGAAACATGTGCTGTACGATAAGATCAGTCACTACTTCAACGGCAATCTCCAGGGCAAGGTCGTGGCTCTGTGGGGGCTGGCGTTTAAACCCAACACAGATGACATGCGTGAAGCGTCGTCCCGGACGCTGATGGAAGACCTCTGGAAGGCCGGAGCGACGGTGCAGGCGTTCGATCCTGAGGCAATGGAGGAAACCCAGCGTCTGTACGGCGACCAGGCCGGACTTACCCTGTGCGGCACCAAAGAGCAGGCTCTGAAGGGCGCTGATGTGCTGGCCATCTGTACCGAGTGGAAAGAGTTCCGCTCGCCGGACTTCGACACCATCGCGGACGCGCTCAACGAGCCGGTCGTATTTGATGGCCGCAACCTGTACGAGCCGGAGATGCTGGATCGCCACGGCCTGATCTATTACGCCATTGGCCGTGGCCGCAACCAGTTCCGGTTTGACTGATATGGGCGGCTCCGGGAAGTTTCACCTGCACGAGCGGCTGGCGGCTGATACCTTCAGCCTCGGCCGTAGTCGCCTGTGTGAAGTGCGCCTGATGAACGACCGCACCTGGCCCTGGGTGATTCTGGTGCCGTCGGTGCCCGGCATCCGTGAAATCTACGAACTTGACGAGACCCAGCAGCAGCGCCTGCTGGCAGAATCGTCAGAACTGAGTTGTCAGATGATGGCGCTGTTTGACGGCGACAAGATGAATGTGGCGGCATTGGGAAACATGGTGCGGCAACTGCACCTGCACCACATTGTCCGTTTTGAGGGAGATCCGGCCTGGCCCGGCCCCGTTTGGGGCAAGCAGGCGCCAGTGCCCTACGGCGAAGACGAACTGATCGCAATTCGTGCCAAGCTGTCTCCGGTGATTGCAGCGCTTTCCTGAGTGCGTTCTGCACTGGTCCACTGATTACATTCCACTTTTTCTCACGGCCGCCAGCCTCGGTTGTGGCCTGATCAGCCCCTGCCTTTTTTCTTCTTGGGCCAATTGTGACCCGCCGGGCTCAGATCGGCTTTGGGTAAGGGGATTCACTTACTCGCACTGTGTACTATGGATTCGATTCGGCAAAACTGTGACGTAGTGCTCAAAAAAATCCAAATCCAAAGAGTGCGAACATTATGCTGGGAAAGTCTTCAGTTCAGGAACCATGGCAGCAGACTGCCCGTGAGCATCAGGGCGTGTGCGACAATCCGGCGGTGAATTACCGGTATCTGGCTTTGGGATTGTTATCCGCCCGCATCTACACCGATAACAGATCGGAACTGATCGGCGAGTGCGCGGTGCTCGATTTCGATCGCGAGGGGGTTGCGCTGATCCTCTCGGAGGCTTGCCTGAAGCCGGAGCAGAAAGTCCGGGTGTCACTGTCGCGCAAACACGGCGTGGCTGGCGGGCGGGGTGAACCTGCTATCAGCTTCGTCAGCGGTAGCGTGCGCTACGTTAACAATGGTGGGGGTGTGGTTCGTGCCGGTCTCCAGCTGGAGTACCCGCGAAGTCAGGAGCACGCTGAACACTGCCGTCACCGGGCAATAGAAATCGAGAATTACCTCGAACGCCATCGCCCAGATGCAGAGCGACTGGCCGCTTCCGGTTACCGCCTGCCTGAGGGGTATCAGCCCGGCGGCCGCATGCGATTTGCCGGTTAGCGCCTGGCCGGTCGGCTCGCCAGGGTTTGGGAGCCGACCAGAATCATCCGCAGTTCGGTCTTCAGTTTGGCCTTCAGTTCTTCCCGCTCTCTGGGCGTTGCGTCCAGCGCCTCAGCGCCCTGATTGAAAACCAGCGTTACCATGGCTTCGGCGACCAGGCGGGCATCAGACAGCGCTTTGTTCTGTTCGTCCGCAACCCGCCGCAGATCGTCGGCCAGTTCCGTGACAAAGTGATCGATCTCGGCCTTGATGGCCGTGCGAAAAGGTTTGGAAACCCCGGTCCGTTCCCTCAGCATCAGCCGGAACAGGTTGGCGTTATTGCCCAGGTATTCCATGAACGTTTCTACTGAAGTGCTTATGGCACTGCCGTCCCGGGCAATACGCTTTCTCGCGTGTCGCATCAGTTGCCGCAGGGCGACACCGCCTTCGTCCACCAGTGCGAGGCCGAGTTCGTCCAGCTCGGCAAAATGACGGTAGAACGAGGTCGGCGCGATGCCCGCTTCCCGCGCTACCTCCCTCAGGCTCAGGCTGCCGAAACCGCGATCGGCACTGAGCTGGGCGAGAGCGGCGTCCATCAGGGCGCGGCGTGTCTTCAGTTTTTGCTCGGCTCGGGACGACAAGACGACTGCTCCGATTGCTATTAGGGCGCCCCATTCTATCGGTCTGTACGGAAGGCGTCACCCACCGTGATCGGAGCCTGATTTTCACACGCATTGTGTTTATAATGGGCGGCTTTTCCAGTAGTGTCCGCCAAATCCATATTTGCACACATTTATGCACACATCTGAAACAACGGGAACCGGTATGCGCAGTCATTATTGCGGTGGTATCAACGAATCTCACATTGATCAGGAAGTAACGCTTTGCGGTTGGGTCCATCGTCGTCGCGATCACGGTGGTGTGATCTTTCTGGACCTGCGGGACCGGGATGGCATGTCCCAGGTCGTGGTTGACCCTGATACCCCTGAGAGCTTTGCCCTGGCGGAGAAGGTTCGCAGTGAATTTGTTGTCAAAGTGACAGGCCGCGTTCGCCGTCGTCCGGCTGGTACAGAGAATAACAACATGCCGACGGGGCAGGTTGAGTTGCTGGGTAAGCAACTGAGCATTCTCAATGCCGCCGCCACACCGCCGTTCCCGCTCGACGAACACGTTGATGTAGGTGAGGACGTACGCCTCAAGTACCGCTTCGTTGACCTGCGTCGTCCTGAGATGCTGAACCGTCTGCGTTTCCGCTCCCGTGTGACCAGCTATATTCGTAACTACCTCGATGGCAACGGCTTCATGGATGTCGAAACCCCCATCCTGACCCGCGCCACGCCGGAAGGCGCACGGGACTATCTGGTGCCCAGCCGGACCCACGAAGGCTCCTTTTTTGCGCTGCCACAGTCGCCGCAGCTGTTCAAGCAGCTGCTGATGGTGTCCGGCGTTGATCGCTACTACCAGATTGCCAAGTGTTTCCGGGACGAAGATCTGCGTGCGGATCGCCAGCCGGAGTTCACCCAGGTGGACATCGAGGCCTCCTTCATCGATGAAGAATCGTTGATGTCCCTGAACGAGGACCTGATTCGCTCGCTGTTCAAGGACGTGCTGAACGTTGAGCTTCCTGAATTCCCCCGCATGCCCTATGCCGAAGCCATGCAGCGCTATGGCAGTGACAAGCCCGATCTGCGGATTCCGCTGGAACTGCTCGATGTAGGCGATCTGGTGGCAAGTGTGGATTTCAAGGTATTCGCGGGTCCGGCCAAAGATCCGAAAGGCCGTGTTGCGGCCCTGCGTGTGCCCAAGGGTGGCGATCTGTCCCGCAAGCAGATCGACGACTACACCAAATTTGTCGGTATCTATGGCGCGAAAGGTCTGGCCTACATCAAGGTCAACGAGCTCGCCAAAGGTGTTGAGGGTTTGCAGTCTCCGATCATCAAGTTCCTCGGCGATGACGTTGCCATGGCGATCATTGAGCGGGTAGGCGCGGAAGACGGCGACATCGTTTTCTTCGGTGCCGACAAAACCAACGTGGTTAATGAGGCCCTCGGCGCGCTGCGGATCAAGGTCGGCCACGATCTGGACATGCTCACTGCCGAATGGGCACCGATGTGGGTGGTCGATTTCCCGATGTTCGAGGAAACCTCCGATGGCGGGCTGACGGCGATCCACCATCCGTTTACCGCTCCGTCGTGTTCACCGGAAGAGCTGGCGGCGAACCCGGCGACGGCATTGTCCCGCGCCTACGATATGGTACTGAACGGCACTGAACTCGGTGGTGGTTCTATCCGTATCCACGATGAGAAAATGCAGGAGGCGGTGTTCCGCATCCTTGGTATTGGTGAAGAGGAAGCGCGGGCCAAATTCGGCTTCCTGCTGGATGCGCTGAAGTTCGGGTGCCCGCCCCATGGTGGCCTGGCCTTTGGCCTGGACCGTCTGGTGATGCTGATGACCGGCGCTACATCGATTCGTGACGTGATTGCCTTCCCGAAAACCCAGAGCGCCACCTGCCTGATGACTCAGGCGCCGGGTGAAGTGGATGACAAGCAGCTTCGCGAGCTGCACATCCGACGCCGTAAGCCTGCGAACAAGGCGGTGGACGGCAACAAGGCGGACACCAGCGCAGCCGACGGAAACCAGACCGAAAGCTAGTCGACCAAAGGAAGCTGATGTGGCGATCATTCTGGGCGTGGATCCGGGTTCCCGAATCACCGGGTACGGTATCATCCGGGCGGAAGGGCGCCACATCGAGTACATTGACAGCGGCTGCATCCGCATGGGTGAAAAGCCCATGGCGGAGCGGCTGCAGGCGATATTCCATGGTCTCGCCACACTGATTGGCGAATTCCGTCCGCAAGAGTTCGCCATTGAGCAGGTGTTTATGGCCCGCAACCCCGACTCTGCGCTCAAGCTGGGTCAGGCGCGCGGTGCGGCCATCGTCAGTGCCGCCAACAGCGGTCTGCCCGTGCATGAATATTCGGCGCGCCAGGTCAAGCAGGCGGTGGTCGGAAAGGGTGGTGCTGACAAGTCCCAGGTCCAGCACATGGTGCAGGCGCTGCTCTCTCTCTCCCGCAAACCCCAGGCGGACGCCGCCGACGCACTCGCCATCGCCCTTTGCCACGCCCATATGAGTCAGAGTGTGGCCCGCCTCTCCGCGGGCGGGAAGGTCCGTAGTGGACGTGTCCGACAACAATAACCGGCGCCGCAGCGCCATAGGAGTAACCCGTTGATAGGCCGGATTCGAGGCACACTTGTCGAAAAGTCACCGGGTCAGGCGCTGGTTGAATGCGCAGGACTGGGTTACGAAGTGGACATTCCATTTACCACCTTTTTTCATCTCCCTGAACCAGGCGAGGAGGTGACCCTGCATACCCATTTTGCCGTTCGTGAGGATGCTCAGAGCCTTTATGGCTTTGCATCACGGTTGGATCGTGATCTGTTCCGCTTGCTGATCAGGGTCAATGGTGTGGGGCCGAAACTGGCGGTGGGGATCCTCTCGGGGTTGGATGCTCAGCAATTTATCCGCTGCGTGGAAGCCCGCGACGCCAACTCTCTGGTCAAGTTGCCCGGTGTGGGCAAAAAAACCGCTGAACGCCTGCTTATTGAAATGACAGATCGGATAGGGCAACTTGAAGGTCAGTTCGCTCCCGTGTCGTCGATGACGACAGGTGAGGCGGGTGACGGCGCCTCTGCCGCCATGGTCGTCCATGCTCCGAAGGATGAAGCCGAGGCAGCGTTGATCGCGCTGGGGTACAAGCCTCAGGAGGCGGCAAAGGCGATCAGCAAGGTAGCGGAGGAGGGAATGTCCAGCGAGAACCTGATCCGCCTGGCGCTTCGAAACATGATTCCCGCCGGATGAATATGCCGTAACTTACGACCTGTCTGGCGCCTAATCTGTATAGAGCGTAACGTGACAGCCACAGAGCCGTTTGTACAATTGGGTCACCTTGAACCCGGAATTACTGTACGGGCATGATGTTGGGAGCCCTTTTTCGGGTAAAACGTTCGGGTAAAGCGATGATTGAATCTGATCGACTGATTTCCGCCCAGGCCGGGCATAACGAAGAAGTTCAGGACCGCGCGATCAGGCCGACGCTGTTGTCCGAATATGTCGGCCAGCCCTCGGTTCGCGAGCAGATGGACATTTTCATCTCCGCCGCCAGGGGGCGGGAAGAAGCTCTGGACCACGTACTGATTTTTGGCCCGCCGGGGCTGGGAAAGACGACGCTGGCCAATATCATCGCCAATGAAATGGGTGTGGCGATCAAAACAACGTCAGGTCCGGTGCTGGAAAAAGCAGGGGATCTGGCCGCCATGCTGACGAATCTCGAAGAGGGTGACGTTCTCTTTATTGACGAGATTCACCGGCTCAGCGCCGCAGTTGAGGAAGTGCTTTATCCGGCCATGGAAGACTATCAGCTGGATATCATGATAGGCGAAGGGCCGGCGGCGCGGTCAATCAAGCTGGACCTGCCGCCCTTCACCTTGGTGGGTGCGACGACCAGGGCGGGGTTGCTGACGTCGCCGCTGCGGGACCGTTTCGGTATTGTCCAGCGTCTGGAATTTTACAACACTGCGGATCTGACCAATATTATTCTGCGTTCGGCGCGCCTGTCGTCGGTGGCGATCGATGAAGGGGGCGCCTACGAAATAGCACGACGCTCACGTGGCACGCCGCGGATTGCCAACCGTTTGCTGCGACGCGTTCGCGACTACGCCGAGGTCAAGGCTGACGGTCGTATCAGCGACTCCATTGCAGACCAGGCGCTGAACATGCTGAAAGTGGATGACCAAGGCTTCGATCACATGGACCGTCGATTGCTGCTGGCGATGATCGAGAAGTTCGATGGCGGTCCGGTCGGGGTCGAGAGTCTGGCGGCGGCCATCAGCGAGGAGCGTGGCACCATAGAGGATGTGCTTGAACCTTTCCTGATACAGCAGGGGTTCATGATCCGCACGCCGCGGGGACGCATGGTGACCTCCAGCGCCTATCAGCATTTCGGTGCGGTCCCGGCTCACTCAGGCAAGGAGGATCTGTTTGACTGAACAGGATCACGCGGGACAGTTCAGACTGCCGGTCAGGGTGTACATTGAAGATACGGATGCCGGAGGCATCGTATTTCACGCCAAGTATCTACACTACATGGAGCGCGCCCGTACCGAGTGGGTCCGTACCTGCGGTGTGGGCCTGCGCTCGGGTCTGGCGGACAATATCAGTTACGTCGTGCAGCGGCTGAACATCCACTACGCTGTGCCGGCCAGACTTGATGACCAGTTGCTGGTTACCGCAGAGCCGATCGGGTTCGGCCGGGTGTGGATGGATTTTCGCCAGCGGGTTCTGCGAGGAGGTCCCCAGGCAGGGGAGGAAACCCTGCTTGCCTCCGCAGAGGTGCGGGTAGCCTGCGTGGCACTGGATAGCGGGCGGCCAAGGCGGCTGCCGGATAACATGCGTGAACTACTGGAAGGGGTTCACGAAAACCAACTGTAAACCGGAACAAGCCAGGAGTAGAAGGTGGAGTCAGAAGTTTCTGTTTGGTATCTCATCGCCAACGCGGGGGTGCTGGTTCAGCTGGTCATGCTGTTGCTGGCTCTGGCTTCCGTGGTGTCCTGGGCGCTGATCTTTCAGCGTTTTCAGGTTTTTCGTAAGGCGCGGCAGGCACAGCTCGCGTTCGAGGAGCGGTTCTGGTCCGGTATGGATCTGGGGCAGCTGTATCGGGAAGTGAACAGTGATCCTACGCCGTTTTCAGGCATGGAGTCCCTGTTCCGAGCCGGTTTCAAGGAGTTCTCCCGCTTGCGTCAGCAGAGCCGGGATGCCGATGCGGTCATGGAGGGGACTCAGCGTGCCATGCGCGTTGCGTTCTCCCGCGAGCAGGAACGCCTGGAGACGTCTCTGCCGTTCCTGGCGACCGTGGGTTCCACCAGTCCTTACATCGGTCTCTTCGGGACTGTGTGGGGCATCATGAATTCCTTCCGGGGGCTGGCCCAGGTTCAGCAAGCGACCCTGGCCACTGTCGCACCGGGTATCTCAGAAGCACTGATCGCCACGGCAATGGGGCTGTTCGCGGCCATTCCGGCGGTCATCGCCTATAACCGTTTCTCGGCCATGTCGGATGCACTGCTGAAAAATTATGAAACCTTTGCCGACGAGTTTTCCAGCATCCTCCACCGCCGCGTTCACAACAGCGAGCAGTCAACCGCAGCATGAAATCCATCAGCCAGTGTAAGGCGGGCAGGAGTGTAATGGCATGAAAGGCATGGGGATGATGCCGGCGAATCGCCGGAAACCAATGTCCGAGATTAACGTGGTGCCCTACATCGACGTGATGCTGGTGTTGCTGGTGATCTTTATGGTGACCGCGCCCATGCTCACGCAGGGGGTGAAAGTGGATTTGCCGGAAACCACCTCTGAGCCGATCCAGTCGGACAAGGATGTCGAATCGATCATTGTGTCGATAGACTCCAACGGTGCCTACTTTCTGGAAATCGGGGACGAAGACAGCGATCCCATGTCGCTGGGTGAAGTGCGGGCTCAAGTGGCAAAAATACTGTCCGAGCGCAGCACCCGGGAAATACTGGTTCGCGGTGACGAGCACGTCGAGTACGGCACGGTGGTCCGGCTGATGGCTGAACTTCAGGGCGCCGGCGCCTCCAGCGTGGGCTTGATTACCGAAGCGCCATCCACCGAAAACTGAGCATAAAGCGGGCAGGTTTTTGTGACAGGTCAGGATCGTGATGTAACCAGTACCGGGCAGCAACCCTGGAAATCCCCCGTCGCCATGTCACTGCTTCTGCACGGGCTCATAGTGGTGGTGGCCCTGACGGGCTGGTCGTGGAGCACGCCGCAGGAGGAGCCTGAGCCCCGGAGCATCGCTGCACGGCTGGTTACCCAGCAGGAACCGGAGCCCAGCCCGGTGGTTGACGAGGTGGATGAACCCGATCGCGACGAAGAGCGTCGGCGGGAGGAGGAAGAACAACAGCGTCGCGAGGAGGCCGAGCGCCAGGCGGCAGAAGAGCAGCGAGCCAGAGAAGAAGCGCGCCGCATCGAAGAGCAGGAACGGGAGCGGGAACGTCAGGAAGCGGCGGCGGCCCGTGAGCGCGAGGAGCAACGAGCCAGGGAAGAGGAAGCGGCGCGCCAGAAAGCAGAAGCCGAAGCGAAAGAGCGCGAGCGTCAGCGTGCGGAAGAAGAAAAGCGCCGGCAGGAAGAGGCCAAACGCAAGGCCGAGGAAGAGCGCCGGAAGCAGGAGGAAGAACGCCGCCAGCGGGAAGAGGCCGAGAAGCGGGAGCGGGAAGAGCAGGCCCGTCGCGAGGCAGAGCAGAAGCGCAAGGAAGCCGAGCGCCGTCTGAGAGAGCAGCAGCTGGAGGCACTTGCCGAAGAGGCTGACCGCGAGCGCGAGGCCGAAGCCCGCAAACAGCGGGAAGCGGCTGCTGCCAAGGCTCGCGAAACGCAGATGATGTCCGAGAGCCAGAAATACCAGGCACTGATCCGTGAGCGTCTGAGCCAGGCCTGGTATCCGCCCTCGTCGGCGACTGAGGAGATGACGGCGAGGCTGCAGATCACGCTGTTGCCCACCGGCGAACTGCAGTCGGTTAAACTGGTCAGCAGCAGTGGCAATACCGCGTTCGACAACTCGGCATTGGGAGCGGTCAAATCGCTCAATCGTTATCCGATTCCAGACGATCGGGCGACATTTGAGCGTTACTTCCGTCAATTTACGATTGAGTTCAATCCACGGCGGTTGCAATAAGGATAAATGGGAAAGCTGATGACGAATCGCACCGGAACACCCCGTACCCGTTACGCCTGTTACCTCATCTGTTCATTGCTTGTGTGGGCATTTCTGGGCAGCAGTGCGGCACAGGCCGAACTTACCATTCGGATTACCGAAGGCGCCGGCGCGGCGATTCCTGTGGCGGTCGTACCCTTTGCGGAAAGCGGCAATATCCCGTCTGGCGACAAGGTCAGCAGTATTGTCCAGGACGACCTGACTATGACCGGCGAGTTCAGCACTCTGGCTCCGGAAAAGATGCTGAGCCTGCCGTCGAAGCGCTCGGAAGTGTATTTCCGGGACTGGCGGCTGCTCGGGCAGCGGTACGTGCTGGTGGGCGAACTGACCCGCAGCGGTGATCGGGTGCAGGCGCGCTATGAATTGTTTGACGTAAACCGCGAAGAGCGGATTCTCGGCGAGTCCGCCAGTGCCGGAGTGAACAGCATGCGCACGCTGGCGCATCACATCAGCGATAAAGTTTACGAGGCCATTACCGGCGTGCCGGGTGCTTTCTCCACCAGGCTCGCCTACGTCACTCTGGACCGGGCGAACGGCGAGTCCAGGTATCGGCTTCAGGTCAGTGACGTGGATGGCAAGCGGGCCAGTATCCGGCTCGAGAGCAAGGAGCCGATCCTGTCGCCCGCATGGTCGCCGGATGGCAAAAAACTTGCCTATGTGTCCTTTGAGACCGGCAGGCCGGCAGTCTATATCCATGAACTTAGTTCCGGCAATCGTAGCCGTATCGCCGAATTTCGCGGGCTCAATTCCGCGCCGGCCTGGTCCGACGACGGCAACTCCCTGTTGCTGACGCTGTCCAAGGATGGCAATGCCGAGATTTATCGTATGGATATCGCCAGCAAGAATCTCAAGCGCCTGACCAACCACTGGTCTATTGATACGGAGGCGAGCTGGGATCACACCGGCAACGGCTTCTTTTTCACATCGGACCGCTCCGGCGGTCCGCAGATTTACCACAAGGCCAGTGAGGGCGCGGAACCACGACGTATAACCTTTGGTAGTCGGTACAATGCGCGCCCACGCCCGGACAACGAAGGCAAGTACGTGTACTACGTGCATCAGCGTGACAGGGCCTTTCACATCGCGCGGACGGATCTGGACAGTGGCGAAGAAACCGTTCTGACTCGCACGGAATCTGATGAATCTCCGAGTGTGGCGCCCAATGGCCGCATGCTGATCTACGCCACTCAGCAAGGTGGCCGCAGCGTGCTGACCGTGATCTCTGCGGACGGTGGCGCGGCATACAGTCTGCCGGCCTCTGAAGGCGACGTAAGGGAACCGGCGTGGTCGCCGATTCTTCGTTAATCCGGAACCATCGGTGATGGTTCTCCGTTTGATCATCTGATAACAGTAAACCAACAGGAAGGAAGTGTTATGAAAATTTCAGCTCACCAAAAGGCCTTTGCAATGGTTCTCTCTCTCGGCCTGGTCGCCGGCTGTAGCTCGACTGGCGATACTATGGGCGAGGATGAGTACGGCTCTGACGTGCAGGCGGTCGATCAGGACGGTGGCAGCACCGTTTATGGCGGCAGTGATGATGAAGGTGTGTCCTCCTCTGATCTGACCGACGAGGAGCTTCGCGAGCGTGAGGAGCGCGCTGAACAGCAAGCGATGCGCGAAATCACCACGTTCTACTTTGACTTCGATACCGCGGAAATCAAACCGGAAGCGCGGGAAGTACTGGTTGCTCACGCCCGCTACCTTGAGAACAATCCCAACCAGCAGGTTCGCCTGGAAGGTCACGCCGATGAACGTGGCACCAAGGAATACAACCTTGCCCTGGGCGAGCGTCGCGCCAATGCTGTTGAGCGTTTCCTGATTGTTAACGGTGCTTCCCGTGGCCAGATGGAAACCGTAAGCTATGGTGAGGAAAAGCCGGCTGTGACGGGGTCCGACGAAAGTGCCTGGTCCCAGAATCGCCGTGTTGAGCTCGTTTTCGAGTAACAGCTGACAACAGGATCTCCCATGAGACAGACCCTCATGGCGACAGTTGCACTCTCGCTGGTGTTCGCGCCAGTGGGAAGTGTACTGGCGCAATCTGCTACGCCGGTGTTTCAGGATAACGCATCCGAGGCCGGTAGAAAGGCCGGAAACAGCCAGGCGAATGCCGAGCTGTTTTACATGATTCAACAACTGCAGGGCGAGGTTCGGCGGCTGCAGGGCGAAGTCGAAGAGCAGCGCAATCTCATCGACCGCCTGACCCGCCAGTCAAGGGATCGCTACATTGATCTCGACCAACGGGTGCTCGATCTGTCTGAAAAAGTGTCGTCAGAGTCGGGCAGTGCCGGTGGCTCTGGAAACGAGTCGTCATCGGGCGAGGCCGACACTGAGCGAAAAGTTGCCAAGGTATATCGCCAGCCCGGTTCCGAAGAGCGCGAGGCTTATGAGAAGATCCAGGATCTGATTCACAAGGAAAAGAAGTACGACGAAGCCATCAACCGAATTTATGACTTTGTCGATACCTACCCCGAAGGCGATTTGTCGGTGAATGCCTATTACTGGCTGGGTGAGGTATACCTGGTCAAGCCCCAGCTGGAGCAGGCGAAGCAGGCCTTTACCATTGTTGCCACCCGTTACGCCGACCACCGCAAAGCGCCGGACGCCGTGTACAAACTGGGCGTTGCGCTGGATCGACTGGGCGAGAAAACGGAAGCAAAAAGCCGCATGGAGTCGGTGGTACGGAACTATCCGGACTCTAACGCCGCCACACTGGCCGAAAAGTACCTGGACTCAGTGGGCAGTTAATAACCAGTCGTGGAAGAATGTTGAGAAACCTCAAAAAAGGGGTTGATCAGCGCCCAAAAATCATTACTATATGCGCCTCGTTTGGGTCGTTAGCTCAGTTGGTAGAGCAGTTGGCTTTTAACCAATTGGTCGAAGGTTCGAATCCTTCACGACCCACCAAATTCGAAGCATGGCAGCAGGCTGAGTGGTTGCGGTGCTTGATCCAGTTACGGGTCGTTAGCTCAGTTGGTAGAGCAGTTGGCTTTTAACCAATTGGTCGAAGGTTCGAATCCTTCACGACCCACCAATACGAGACGAAGCGCCAAGCTTCTGATCCGAAAAAGAGCCTACGGGCTCTTTTTTTTTGCCTGTTCGCACCCAATGGTATAATTCACAGGCCATCGCAACACAGAGACGCAGTAATGACACAAGTTGAAGACCGCATTCTGGTTCAGGAGCATCTGGCACACCAGGCTGAACCGAAACCGCTGAGCGACGACGAAAAAGCCAGGCTGGAAGATCGCATCCGCCGGGTGTTGAAAGAGCAGGATGCGGTGCTGGTCGCTCACTATTACACCGATCCCGATATTCAGCGGCTGGCTGAGGAGACCGGTGGCTGCGTTGCTGATTCCCTGGAAATGGCCCGTTTCGGCAACCAGCATCCGGCGTCCACGGTGGTGGTGGCCGGCGTACGCTTCATGGGAGAGACCGCAAAAATCCTGAATCCCGAGAAGCGGGTGCTGATGCCGACCCTCGAGGCGACCTGTTCGCTGGACGTGGGCTGCCCGGCCGACGAATTTGCCGAGTTCTGTGACCAGCATCCGGACCGGACGGTGGTGGTCTATGCGAACACCTCGGCTGCGGTGAAGGCCAGGGCGGACTGGGTGGTCACCTCAAGCTGCGCTCAGGCCATTGTCGAGTCTCTGGACGCCAGGGGTGAGAAGATCCTCTGGGCGCCGGACAAGCATCTGGGTCATTATGTCCAGAAAACCACGGGCGCCGACATGTTGCTGTGGGATGGTTCGTGCATTGTTCACGAGGAGTTCAAGTATCGGGGGCTGGAAGATCTGAAAGCCGTCTACCCCGACGCCGCGATTCTGGTTCATCCCGAGTCCCCCGACGCAGTGGTAGAGATGGCCGATGTGGTGGGTTCCACCTCCCAGCTGATTCATGCGGTACAGACGTTGCCGAATGAGCAGTTTGTTGTGGCCACCGACAATGGCATCTTCTATAAGATGCAGCAGCTGGCCCCCAATAAAACGCTGATTGAAGCGCCTACCGCTGGCAATGGTGCCACCTGCCGCAGCTGTGCCCATTGTCCGTGGATGGCAATGAACGGCCTTGAAAACCTGCTGCACGTGCTGGAACGCGGGGATCAGGAAGTGCTGGTGGACGACGCATTGCGTGAACGCGCCCTGATGCCGCTGGAGCGCATGCTGGATTTCACCGCGGGAATGAACCTCAAGGCCGCCGGCAACGCCTGATTGCGAGCGGGGCGTTCAGCTCCGCTGAGCGTTCAGCCGGTCGGTTATCTCTGCCAGCCGCTCGGTGACAACCTGTCGCATCGGCGCGCCGGCAGGCAGTTTCTCCTGCGCTTGCCGCAGTTGCCGTTGCGCGGCTTCCAGGTCGCCCATCAGGGCCTCGTACTCAGCTCTTGCCCGGTGTACTCCCACAATGTTGCGCGCCATGCCTTCGGCTTCTGCCAGCCGAGACCATAAGTGTTCCTGCCGCGGCCGTTCCCGGGTGAGGTGTTTCAGATACTCCGCTGCCGCCTCGCCCTTGCCGTCGGCGGTTTCGGTTTCTGCCAGCAGATAGGTGATCGGGTAGTTTCCGGGATTGCGGTCCAGCGCGTCCTCGAGCCGGCTCCGGGCCTCGTCAATCTTTCCCTGGCTGAGCAGTGCTTCAGCCAGCGTCACCACGTAGGTGATGCGTCCCGGGCTGGTGGCAAGAAGCTTGTCGAGCACCGCGATGGCATTTTTCGGATCGTCATCGCGCAGATGGGCGACGGCGAGGCCGTAGCGGATGGCGTCGGTTTTCTCGGTGTCTGACCGCTCAAGGTAATCCCGAAAGGTCTCCACCGCGACCTTGGCAGAACGGGCATAGTAGACCTGCAGCCGGGAGCGGATCAGGTGGTATTCCTGCGTGTCGTTGATATCCCGCACCGGGTACTGCTCGGCGCGGTTACGGGTGTCGGACACCCGGCTCTGGGTGAGCGGGTGCGTCGACAGGTACTCGGGTGGTCGGTTTCCCTGCAGCCGGTTCTGCTTCATCATGGTTTCGAACATTTCCGGCATGCCTCTGGGGTCCATGCCCGCGTCCGCCAGAATGTCCATGCCGATGCGGTCGGCTTCCTGTTCGTGGGCGCGGCTGTAGGCGAGCATATTCTGAACTGACAGCGCCTGGGTACCGGCAATGGCCGCAAGGCCGATGTCGGACTGGGTCACCGCGGAAAGTACAATCCCGGCGAGCATGCCGGCGATGGTCAGTGGGGCGCTGGTTTCCTGTTGCTCCATGCGGCGGGCGAAATGTCGCTGGCTCAGGTGCGCCAGTTCGTGTGCCAGAACCGAGGCAAACTGTTGCTCACTGCTGGCGTTCAGTGCCAGGCCGGCGTTAATACCCACAATGCTGCCGGGCACAGCAAACGCGTTGATTTCCGGGCTGTCGATGATCGTCAGGGTGAGGTCGCGGTTTTTGAGCGGTGCGGAGGGCACCAGTCGATAGATCACATCGTGCAGGTAATCGTAAACCAGTGGATCGGTAATCTGTGGCGCGGAGCTCCGGATGGACACCATCACCTGGCGGCCGATCTCCGCTTCCTGCTGCTCCGATATCAGTCCGCCACCTGCACCGCCAATGGAGGGGAGTGTATTTTCCTGCGCCTGGCCGGTGGTAATTGGCAGCATCGCCAGCCACAGCATGAGGCCCGTTGTCAGCCAGTTTCGGGCCCGTCTCCTGTTGGGAAAATACATACGCATCAGTGTTTGTTATCCATTGCCAATTCGCTTGATAGGACCGCATTTTGCCATTAAAAGTTCTAGTACCATTCATTAAATACGATTGAGGTGCAATCACCGGGTGGTACCGTCATAATGCCGCCTCTTCAATATTGGTTATGCAAGGTGCCGTTCACTCATGGCTCAGAGATTTCTGGATGCGTCCGGGTTGCGTTGCCCGATGCCGCTACTAAAGACCAAGCTCGAACTCAACAGCATGTCTCCGGGCGACGAACTTGAAGTGATTGCGACAGATTCCGGTTCGGCCCGGGACATTCCGGCCTTCCTGAAGCTCTCCAGGCACGAGCTCGTGAGTTCGGCAGAATCCGATGGCCGCTTCCGCTTTGTGATAAAGTGCGGCGGTTGATGTTCAGGCACTTACGGTTCCGAGCCGTGTTCCCACGGAGATGTACATGGTCAGAATTTTACGCGGTCTTGCCCACAAATACTTTTCAGATGACGAAGCCGTCATCCTGTTCCTGCTTCTCGTCACGGGCACTGTCTTTGTTATTCTGTTCGGCGCGATGCTGGCTCCGGCTATCGCCTCGGTCATCATCGCTTTCATTCTGCAGGGCCTGGTCACGCAGCTGACCCGCAAGGGCGTGCCGGAAATTGTCTCCATTCTGGGTGTCTTCATCATCTTTCTGGGAATTCTGGTGGGCTTCATCTTTGGCCTGTTACCGCTGCTGTGGACCCAGGTTTCTTCACTGGCGGGCGAGGCGCCCCGCATCATTCGCGAGATGCAGTCCTACATGGAGCTGCTGCCGGAGCAGTACCCCACGCTGATCTCCATGGAAGCAGTCAATACCATGTATCGGCAGATCAGTACCGAGGCAGGGCATCTGACTCAGTGGCTGGTGTCTTTTTCGTTGTCCAGTATTCCGGACCTGGTGGCTCTGCTGATCTATATGGTGCTGGTGCCGATCCTGGTGTTCTTTTTCCTCAAGGATCGGAATCTGCTGCTGGCTTCGATTTCCCGCCTGTTGCCGCCCCAGCGCCCGATGATGCTGCGAATCTGGCATGAGGTGAATCTGCAGTGTGCCAATTATGTCCGCGGCAAGGCCGTTGAGATTCTGATTGTGGGCAGCGTCACCTATATCACCTTCAAGCTCCTGGGTATGCCTTATGCAGCGCTGCTGGCCTTGCTGGTAGGGCTGAGTGTGGTTATTCCCTATATCGGCGCAGCGGTGGTGACCCTTCCTGTGGCGATGATTGCCCTGTTTGCCTTCGGGTGGGGATCTCACTTTATCTGGGTAATGGTGGCTTACGGCATTATCCAGGCACTTGATGGCAATGTGCTGGTGCCGGTGTTGTTCTCCGAGGTCAACAATCTGCACCCGGTCGCCATTATCGTCGCGGTGCTGTTTTTCGGAGGAATCTGGGGGTTGTGGGGTGTGTTCTTTGCCATTCCGTTGGCGACCATGCTCAAAGCGGTGTTCTCGGCATGGCCGGTCAAGGACAGTCTGGCGTTGGACAGCGGCGAGGAGAGTTAAAGGTTTCTCACCGCCGCGAGCACTTCGGCGGCGTGGCCTTTGACCTTGACGCTGCGCCATTCCTGTCGGAGTGTTCCTTCGCGGTCAATCAGAAAGGTGCTGCGGTCAATGCCCAGATATTCCTTGCCATACAGCTTTTTGAGCTTGATGACATCGAAATGTTTGCAAACTGTTTCATCTTTGTCGGAAATCAGGTGGAACGGAAACCCGTGTTTGGCGCGGAAATTTTCATGGGCTTTCAGGCCATCGCGGGAGACCCCCAGGATGATGGTGTCCAGTTCCTCGAACTCCGCCATCCGGTCCCGGAAGTCCTGACCTTCGGTGGTGCAGCCGGGTGTGTTGTCTTTCGGGTAAAAGTAGATCACTACATTCTTGCCCCGGAGGTCGGACAGACGGATGGTCTGATCGCCGGTGGCGGCTGCTTCGAAATCGGCTACGGTGCGGTTTACTTCAACTGCGGGCATGACATCTCCTTTAATTCCCTTGTGTCAGTTCGCACCCAACATTACCATATCGGTTTTATTCGGACGGAGCTTTTATGATTACGGGTAGCCTTGTCGCACTGGTCACGCCCATGCATCCCAACGGTGACATTCACTGGGAGGATCTGGATAAGCTGGTGGACTTTCATATTGAAAACGGCACCAATGGAATTGTTGCCGTAGGTACCACCGGTGAATCCGCGACACTGGATCCGAAGGAGCATTGTCGTGTGATCGGGCATATCATAAAGCGGGTCGACGGTCGCATTCCGGTTATCGCAGGCACGGGCGGGAACAGCACCCGGGAAGCGATTGAGCTGACCACCGAGGCCCACAAGCTCGGTGCGGACGCCTGCCTCCTCGTCGTGCCGTATTACAACAAGCCGACCCAGGAAGGCTTGTACCAGCATTTCAAGGCGATTGCCGAGGCCGTCCCGGGCATGAGCCAGATGCTCTATAACGTGCCGGGTCGCACCGCGTGTGACATGCTGAACGAGACGGTTGAGCGCCTCGCAGATATCCCCAACATCATCGGTATCAAGGACGCCACAGGTAACATTCCCCGTGGAGCGGAACTGATCGAAGCGGTGAAAGGCCGCCTTGCGGTCTATTCCGGCGATGATGCTACCGCGGCCGAGCTGATGCTGGCGGGCGCCAAGGGCAACGTTTCCGTAACCGCCAACGTCGCACCCAGAGACATGGCACTGCTGTGTAAGGCGGCCATCGACGGTGATCGTGAGGAAACCGCGCGGCTGAATGAACTGCTGATGCCGCTCAACCGCAAACTGTTCCTGGAAGCGAACCCGATTCCGGTCAAGTGGGCGTTGCAGCGCATGGGCATGATTGGTGAAGGCATCCGCCTGCCGCTTACGCCTCTGAGCGAGAAGTTCCACAGCGAAGTTGAAGATGCCCTCAAGGCCTCAGGTGTACTCTGAGTTTTTCGTTCCATCAAAACCCTGGAGTAGCCTGATGGCGTTCCTGTTCAGGACACAAAGAAAAAGCATGGTTGGTGCTGCCGTAAAGACCACCGGGCTCGTGGCAGTTCTGGCCCTCAGTGGTTGCAGTCTTCTCGAAGATCGTTCCGAGCGCTACGTTGATGCCCGCGAAGGGGAGCCGCTCCGTCTCCCTGATACCGCCGATGAGTCCCGCTTCGGTCAGGTCATGCCGGTTCGTGACGTGAGCACGGCCGATTCCGGTCGCATGTACCGCTCCTCCATTCCCCAGCCGCCGGATATGACTTCGGAAATCCTCGAAGAGAACTACGTGGTTGAGGAGCTTGATGGCCAGATGTGGCTGTTGATCAACGACGTGCCGGGGCGGGTGTGGCCGGCCGTGTCTTCCTATCTGACTAATCGCGGACTGGGTGTCGCCCATGACAGCCCGCAACTCGGGCTCTTACAAAGCGAACTGGTCAACTTCAGCAAGCGTGCACGAACGCTGCTTGAGCTGGAAAGTGATCCGGGTGCCGGCGAGCAGCTTCTGGTTGTTCAGGCGCGGGTTGCTCCGGGCGTACGCCGCAAAACCACCGAAGTCCAGTTGCGGGTGCATGAAGTGGACAGCAACCCCGATCAGCTGCTTGCCTGGCAGAGCGCGGCGAAACCGGGGCGGGAAGACCTCGACACCAGCGAGCGCCTGCTTGCCGATATGGGGGATTTCCTGCGCGATCGTGACGAGAGCAAGTCATACTCCCGCGCGGCGCTGGGAATGGTCAGCGAGCCCCTGGTGCGCCTGAACTCCGAGAACGAGCAGCCGGTCGCTATCGAAATGGACCTCGACTATGGGCGAGGCTGGTCTGAAGTCAGTCGCGCACTGGATGAGGCCGAAATACCGGTGGTGGATCTCAACCGCAGCGAGGGCTGGTTCAACGTCGATTTCCGCAGTGAATCGGAGCGTGAGTCCGGCTGGTTTGACTGGTTTGGTGACGACGAGGAGCCCCGGCACACGTTCGATCTGCGTCTGGAAGAGACCGACGGCGTGCTGATGGTGACCGCCTCCCGCGCGGCCGGCTACGACGGCGATAACCGGTCCCCCGAACTACTGTCCGAATTGTTTGAATACCTTTATTAAAAATCAGGTGCCGGGCGGTGCCCCGGCATTTCCGGAGATCTGACATGGAAAAGCGCGACGAATTGTACGCGGGCAAAGCAAAATCTGTTTACCGTACGGACGATCCCGAGCGGTTTGTGCTCGTGTTCCGCGATGACACCTCGGCGTTTGACGGCGAAAAGAAAGAACAGCTGAATCGCAAAGGCATGGTCAACAACCGTTTCAATGCTTTCATCATGGAAAAGCTGGAAGCAGCTGGCGTGCCCACGCACTTCGAAGGCTTGTTGTCACCGACCGAATCCCTGGTGAAAAAGCTGGACATGATTCCGGTGGAATGTGTGGTTCGTAATGTATCGGCTGGCAGTCTGTGTCGGCGTCTGGGTGTGGAAGAGGGCCTGAATCTGGCACCGCCCACCTTTGAGCTGTTCCTCAAGGACGATGCCCTCCACGACCCGATGGTAAACGAATCACTGGCGGTCAGCTTTGGCTGGGCGAAAGAAGACGAACTCGCCCGGATGAAAGAGCTCACCTACAAGGTGAACGACGTGCTGAAGGCGCTGTTCGATGAGGCCGGCATGCTGCTGGTGGACTACAAGCTGGAATTCGGCCGCGCCGGCGGCCAGATTGTTCTGGGCGACGAGTTCAGCCCGGACGGATGCCGGATCTGGGACAAGGAAACCCGCAAGAAGATGGACAAGGACCGTTTTCGTCAGGGGCTGGGTGATGTGATCGAAACCTATGAAGAGGTGGGTCGCCGTCTGGGCATTCAATTCGACTGAACGACGAAAACCATACAACAATTAACGGGTGTTTTATGCGTAAACTGATTCTTGCAATGGGCGGCGCAGCGGCCCTGGCAGCGCCACTGGCCAACGCCGATGTGATTGGCCTGGGTGCCAACGTAAGCTATTGGGATTCTGACCTGTCGGGCGACGTCCGCAACGGCGGCGACGTGGTGGATGTCGACAACGATCTGGATCTGAGCAGCGATTCCAATGCCAACCTGAATGCCTACATTGAACACCCGATCCCGTTGCTACCGAATGTGCGGCTGAACTATACAAAGATCGAACAGAGTGGTCGCGGGGATGTGTCGCTTGCCGGTTTTGATGGCGTCACCGGTGAGGTTGATTCCGACCTGGATCTGACGCAGCTGGATCTGACGCTGTATTACGAAGTGCTGGATAACTGGGTTAACCTGGATCTGGGTGTGACCGCCCGCGATCTGGACGGCGAGCTTAGGGTGCAGGAAGTGGCTGGCACCGCTGCCAGTGAGACCGAAGTCGACGCCGTGATCCCCATGGGTTACCTGGCCGCGCGATTTGACTTGCCGTTCACCGGTGTCTCCGTCGGCGGTGAAGCCAACGTCATCAGCTTTGACGGTGACTCGGTCTACGACTACAACGCCTATGGCCAATTCGAGGTGTCGCTGCTGCAGTTGCGCGCTGGCTATCGCCAGATGGTCATTGATTACGAAGACGGAGATGACGAGCTGGATATCGATCTGGGCGGGCCCTTCGTGAGTGCCGGCCTTCGATTCTGACAGGGAGAAATGATTTGAAAATCCTGGTTACGGGAACCGCCGGTTTCATCGGCTCACACCTTGCTCACCGCTTGCTGGATCGCGGTGACGAGGTGATTGGTGTGGACAACGTCAACGACTACTACGACGTCAACCTCAAAGAAGCCCGCCTGGCCCGGCTTACCGGCAAACAAGGCTTCACCGAGGTGCGCAAGGACGTTGCCGACCGCGACGCCATGGAAGCACTGTTCCGCGAGCATAAGCCAGAGCGCGTGGTGCACCTCGCGGCCCAGGCGGGTGTGCGCTACTCGCTGGAAAATCCTCATGCCTACGTGGACGCCAATCTGGTCGGATTCATGAATATTCTGGAAGGCTGTCGTCACAATGACGTCAAGCATCTGGTCTATGCCTCCAGCAGTTCGGTCTATGGCGCCAACGAAGCCATGCCATTTTCCGTGCATGACAACGTCGATCACCCCCTGAGCCTTTACGCAGCTTCGAAGAAGGCCAATGAGTTGATGGCGCACACCTACAGCCATCTGTACAACCTGCCGACCACGGGGCTTCGCTTTTTCACGGTCTACGGTCCGTGGGGGCGCCCGGACATGGCGTTGTTTATCTTCACCAAGAAGATTCTGGCGGGTGAGCCGATTGATGTGTTCAACCATGGTCATCACAAGCGGGATTTCACCTACATTGACGATATCGTTGAAGGCGTGATCCGCACCCTGGACCATGTGGCGGAGCCAAACGGTGAGTGGAGCGGCGCTCAGCCGGATCCGGGCACCAGCAAGGGGCCGTACCGCATCTATAACATCGGCAGTAACAATCCGGTGGAGCTGTCGCGGTTTATTGAAATCATCGAGGAGCGGGTGGGGAAGAAAGCCGAAAAGAACCTGCTGCCGCTGCAACCGGGTGATGTGCCGGCCACCTATGCCAATGTGGACGACCTGATCCAGGACGTGGGCTACAAGCCTTCCACCACGGTGGACGAGGGCATTGCCAACTTTGTGGACTGGTATCGGGATTTCTACAAGGTGTAACGGTGTAAGTTGAACTGAAAAGGCCAGCATTCGCTGGCCTTTTTGCTGTCAGGCCTCCGGAAATACCCCGTTGAGGGTGGGAGGGAGCCTCAGCGTCCGTTTCTTGCGGCTCAGTGGGCAGTTGAACTCAAGCTCTACTGCCACCAGTTGCAAGGGCAGAGAGTCGGCGGTGCCATAGAGCCGGTCACCGACAATCGGATGACCCAGCCCGGCGAGGTGGCGGCGGATCTGGTGTTTCCGTCCGGTTTCTATGGTCACCTCCACCACGGTGGCGTCCGAGTCTGCGTCATAGGCCAGAGTGGTGACGTGACTTATCGCCTCCTTGTCCTCCACCGGGGTGTTGATCGTTAATGCCCGGGCTTCCAGCTTGCCCTTTACCCGCGCGTGATACACCTTGCGCAGGGCTCTTCCTGCAAACATTTCCGATAACGCGGCGGCTGCTTTGCTGTCGTGGGCGATCAGCATCAGTCCCGCAGCATCTGCATCCAGCCGGTGGATCAGAAAGCAGGGTTTTCCCAGCCGTACCTCCGCTTCGCGCAACAGGCTGCAGTGATCCCCCCATTGGGAGCCCTGGGCCAACAGCCCGTGGGGTTTGAACCACACGCTGTACTGGCCGAAATCGGTCAGCAGTTCGGCCGGCTCGGCTTTGCGGGCCAGGACGATATCATCGTAAAACAGTTGCAGCCGGGTGCCGGCTTTGACTTCCCGCTTTGCCTTACGCAACCGCACCTGCTTGCCTTTGTGAGTCCAGCGGCAGGCGCCTTTGGCCATGGCGTCCTTGATGCGTTGTTTGGACAACCCGGTGGCCTCGCTGAGAGCATCAACAGCGATCTGGGGTGATTTCAGGGTGATGTCTACAATGGTGCGCATAAGGTTTTCAGTTCCGGGTGGAAAAATGACTGATCGGATGTCGGGAGTATACCCGTAGTTACTCCCCGGTACGCTCCTTAGGGAGGGTTTCGTGGGTTATATTGTGTGAAGGTGACAACAGGGAGCATGGGTTATGAAACAGTGGGCGTTGCTGGCAGTGATGGGCTTTCTGGCGGGTTGTACCAGCGTCCCGGACGGAATCGAGCCGGTCCGCGGCTTTGACAGCGAACGGTATCTGGGCACCTGGTATGAGATCGCCCGGCTGGATCATTCTTTCGAGAGTGGCCTGAGCCACGTCAGCGCCGAATACCGTCGTAATGACGATGGCAGTATCAAAGTAATCAATAGAGGCTACAACGCCGAAGAAGACCAATGGGAAGAGGCCGACGGTCGTGCGGTATTTGTGGACGATGAAAGCACCGGCCATCTGAAGGTGTCGTTTTTCGGTCCATTCTACGCCTCCTACGTCGTGTTCGAACTGGAGAGCGAAGAGTATTCCTACGCCTATGTGACCGGCTATAACCGTGAGTACCTGTGGTTCCTGTCGCGCACACCGCAAGTGAGTGACGCCGCCTTGCAGGATTTCAGAGCGCGTGCCAGGGCAGAAGGGTTTGATCTGGAAGAACTGATCGTGGTCGACCAGACGGAGCGGGATTAAGGCATAAAAAAAGCCAGTTCCTACGCTTAACGTAAGTAACTGACTTTTCTCGCAGAGTTGGTAGGACCACCCAGATTCGAACTGGGGACCTCTACCATGTCAAGGTAGCGCTCTAACCAACTGAGCTATGGTCCTGTCTCTGCAACGGGGTGGAAATATACTGATTCCGACGGAGCGGGTCAACCACTTTTATGCGGTTGTCCGGCTTTTCAGCCAACCTTTCAGTGCTTTGCTGAGTACGCCCCAGCGATTGACCAGCAAAGCCGCAAAAATCAGTGCGCAACCCGCCAACTGGGAGGCCGCCATGGTTTCGGAGAACCAGCCGGCCGCGAACAGTGCCACCCAAACCGGTTCCAGCACCAGAATCACCACCCCATGACTGTTCGCGGACAGGCTCTGGGCGTAGGTCTGTAACAGAAACCGGCCGGCGGTGCCGATGACCGCACTGGCGACCACCCACCACACCAACAGCGCCGAGAAGTTTGCAGTGGCCGGTGCCCAGGACTCCAGCACAAGCGATTCGATCAGTGTCAGCGTGCCAACGGTCAGCAGTGCGATCGCGGTCAGGGGCAGGGCGGGCACCCGGTGTTTTTCGACGCTGTGCCCGCGACGGTTGATAACGGTGCGCTGGTTGGCCGCGCGGGTGTTAAGCGTGAAATAGAGCGCAAAGATGAACGCCGCGCTGACGAAGAACAACTGCCCGAGCTCCGGGCGAAAGCCGTTTTTCAGTGACAGCAGTGCCAATCCGGCCACCGCAATGGGGATGGCAATCCAGGTACTGGCAGGCTGGGGTTCCTTGAACACCACGCGGGCAATGATTGGCACGATGACCACCCCCAGACTGGTCAGAAAGGCGCCCTCACCAACGTGGGTGCCATGGAACAGGCCCATGATCCAACAGCTCATGGCAGTGCCGAAAACCAGGCCCACCCCGATACTGCGGCGCAATTGGTCGGCCGTGAGCCGTCGCAGCGAACGGCTGGCCACCACGGCCAGCAAGCTGCCAGCCAGCAGAAAACGTGCGGCCATGAACAGCAGCGGAGGCATCAGCAATACGGCTTCTTTCGAGAACATCCAGCTGATCGCGGCGAGCAGAGTCACGATGACCAGAAACAGATCGGATTTGTGGGCGTCAGACATGAGCATTCCGCTTTGCGTGTGAACAGGATCAGGGCAAGCGGCTAATGTATAGTTTGCGAACTAAAAAGGAAAGACGAAGGCCTTGTGAAGGGATGGAGCGGCTCGTCCGTGAGCCTTGGGCGTCCCTGATAACAGTGGGCTCCGTGGCTTCAGTTGTTAAGCGTGGTATAGACCAATGTCGACATGTCGGTTTGTGCAGATTCCGGCACTTCGACGTACTGGTCGCCTGCTCCCCACCATTGCCACCATGCCCGTTTGTTGTAGGTGCGGCTGGCAAAATCCACCCTCAGTCCGTTCAGAGTGGTGTCATTCACCACGGGCACCGAGGTGTTGCCGGTTTCCGACCCAAGCACGCCGCTGTGAGAGACGCCTTCGTTCATCAGAATGGGGTAGTGGTTGTAGTACAGGCCTGACGGTCCATTCTGAGTTGATACCTTGCCGGCCAGGCTGAGACTGCCGGAACAGGAATCGATGCCGTCACTGGAGGTGGCGCCGCAGGCCGAGTGGGTCGGGACTACGCCATCGTCCGTTCCTTCTATGAAGGGTTTGGTGATGCCGCCATAGGAGGAACCACCGGCGACAAATCGCAACCGGGGGATGTTATTCGGGCTGATTGCCAGGTTGCGAGCAGCGTTGGTTTGCAGATCGTTGACAACCCCCAGCTTGCCCGGCTCCGGCGTGATGCCGGTAAAGGCTTTGACCGCCTGCTTCAGCGGCCAGTTGTACCAGCTGTCATTGTAGGCAATGCTCAGTGCCAGATCCGCCAGTTCGGTTCCACCACCGGCACCGGAATAGTCCAGTGAGGCCAGGATCTTTAGCGGTTGCAGGCCGTCAGCCTGAAGCCACCGCGCCTGATTGGCCAGCAGGTAGCGAGTCACCAGATCCCCGGTGGAATGCGAAACCACAATGCAGTAATCGTTGCACAGACCCTGTTCGCTGATCTGCCTGATTTGCTGGTAGGCCTGCTGGGCGATATCGCCTTCGACCCGGCCATCGCTGCCCCAGTCAATGCGGGCATCAGAGCGCGACAGCCAGAACGTCCGCCAGTAATCCTCTCCGGCATCTTTGACTGCCTGCAGGCTGGCCGGCGGGTTGGCGAGATCTTCCTGCTGGAAACCGTGAACCAGGATGACATTGTGTCCCGCCAGCTGGGCCTGTGCGGTTCCTGCACAGACAGCGCTGCCGAGAGTGACCGCAAGTGCGGCCTTCCGGGCTTTCCCTTTCATTAGTGTTTTCATGATTGCTCCGTCTCTGTTCCATTGTTGTTATTGCAAGACGTTTTCCGGTTCAGGCACCGGAACTGCGCGGCGTCGTGCCGCTATCAGAACTTGTTGGCCAGCTGCCTCAGCAGCGCGGCCCGCTGTTCTGATTCGGGATTCCCTGCCGGCGTATCGGTAAGGCCGTCAAGATCCGGCGGGGAGAAGGAATAGCCCTCTTCGGGTCCGAAAGCGTAGTCGGTGCGATCACCGGGTCTTGCCGGCAATCGCTGAATCTGAAGGTGCTTGAGCTGAAGCTCTCCGCGAATGTCCCGATTAGCCAGAACCGTTCCGTGGGCCTTGAGCTCAATGGTATTGCCGCCGCCGTCAAGCCGCTTTTCAGCCTGAAGCTGGGCGATGGGATTGCCCTTGTGCACCAGTTGGGCGGTCAGGGCATAGTAACCGCTTTCCCTGGGTTCGAAGGCCACCGGGATAACGAGATCGTTACCACGGATGCTGGGCTGACCAACGCCGTCAAACTCGCCCAGGTCCGGTTCAATGGTGAGGGTAGAGGCATGGCGCACCGCCCGGCCATCCACCCTGGCCTCGACGATCAGGCGGTATTCGCCGGGTTCACCTTCGGCCCGCAACGTGCCCTGGAAATAGCCGGTGTCATCACTGGGGCTGAGGGTGGCGGTGTCGGTTCTGGTGCGGCTTGCGGTGGATTCCAGTTGGGCCTCAAGCCGGTCGCCGACAACCTGCGGGCCACTGAGGCTGGCGACCACCAGAATGTCTTCCTGCTGGGTGTAGCGGTATTTTTCCAGGGTGACGGTGAATACGCCATCTCCCTCCAGTGGCAGTTTGACCGGTTGGTAACGGTTGCCCTGATAGGCTTCAGCCTGCTCATTGGTAAGGGGAACGGAGTATTCAGGGTGGCGAATGGTTTGCTGGTAACTGTCGGCGACGCTGGCGAGCATGAATCCGAGGGCATCGTCGGAAGGCTTTGACGGCCCATCCGTGCCCGGCGAAGGTGACGATGGGGCGGCGTCGATGGCTGGGGCCGCTGTGGATAATGATCCGCCGCCGTTGCCTTCGCCCAGCCAGCTGAACAGGTCGCTATTGTCTACGGCCAGATACCGGCCCGCCCCCACGGCAACGGCAATGGTGAGGATAGCGACAAGAAGTGCCTTTAACGGCATTATCTTTCCCCCGGCGTTTAAATGACGCGTACGTCAGTTTTTTTAATTGTTCAATAAACATACCGTCGGGCTGACGCGGCAGGCAAAAAAATGGCCTGAAAACGTAACAGAATGTTTCAGGCCTGTGATGGGTTTCTCAAAACCTAGAAGAAGCCGGAGTCCTTGATCGCTTCGAAGCCGAAGCGCAGTTTCACCTCGTCACCGACCAGTGCCGGATCCAGACCGTAGGTCATGCCCCATTCGCTGCGGCGTATTGTGGTCTCGGCAGTGATGCCCAGTGTGTAATCCTTGTGTCCGATGGGGTACTTGGCGGATTTATTGAGTGTGACATCGACGTCAACAGGTCGGGTTTTGCCCAGCAGGGTGAGATCACCGGTCACCACACCGGTGTTGTCTCCCGTGGTCTCAAAGTCAGTCAGCTCGAATGTGACTTCCGGGTGGTCATCACTGTCCAGAAAATCCGCTTTGCGGAGGTGCTCGTCACGCTTGTCGTGATTGGTGAAAACGCTTTCGCTGCGGAAGACCAGTTTGCCGGAACTGAGTTCGTTGCGCTCTTCGTCGAACTCGAACTCCCCTTCGATGTCGCGAAACATTCCGATCACCGGCGCATAACCGATGTGCATGACTTCAAAAGCCATGGAGAAGTGCTCGTCGTCTACCACGAACTTCTCCGGTTCGGCGTGGACAGGACTCACTGCGCCGGCAAGCAGGGTGGTCAACATCGTGGCATTAAGGAGGTGGATTTTCATGTCGGGATTCTCCTGTGATAAAGCCAGCGCACGTCCGTGACGAACGAGTGGATAAGCAGGACCAGAGCAGCGGCGAGCGTCCAGCTGGCAAAAACGGGGCTTGTAATAGGAAGTACCGCGACCATCAGGGTTGCCACCTGCCAGACGCACACGGTCTTGCGCCGAAAACTCTCTGGCAATGGTTGATTCAGGAAGGGCAGGATAAGAGCCGCGATCACAAAGCCGTAACGCATCAGTCCAAGGGCGAGAACCCAGGGGCCGGTCTTGCCCAGAGCCAGCACCGCCCCACAGAGGCCAAGAATGAACAGGGCATCGAGTTCCATATCAAAACGGGCGCCGAACGCCGTTTGCGTCCGGGTTTTGCGGGCGATGGTGCCATCGACACCATCGAGAATCAGCGCCAGCAGGCACAGTGCGCCATACAGCCAGAGCCCGTTTCCCAGCTGGCTGACAAAAGGGGCCAGACTGATCAGGGTAATGACCAGTGATCCGCGCAGGAGGGTCGCCCGGTTCGCCCAGCCAAAGTCCCGGTTGGCCGGCCAGTAGCGGATCACTAACCCGGCCATCACCGCAAACAGGGCGGTCGCCAGCATGAGCAGCGCAGGGCCGCTCTCGACCAGACGATCGGCACCGAGCACCAGCACCGCGGTCAGGAGCGCAGCCCAGGCCACGTCGGTAATCGGAGCCTGAAACGCGTATTCTGAGCCCATAGGGGAATCCATGGCGCAACCTCGTCGTATTTCAACAGGTCTTTCTCAACTATAGTTGCTGAGAGAGCGTTTAGTTCCCTACGGTGGGCTGGTGCAAACAGACCAGATGCTCATCGAAAATGCCTGGCGCATGGAGGCCATATGTCCCGTCCCGATTCACAAACATCCGGGGTCACCAATGAACCCCTTGCCGGTGCTGAACCGGGTACTGAAGCCTTCTGGGTAACGGGGCCGGATCGGGGTGAAATCAGGCCCACCGATGTGCTTACCAAAGCGGCCGTAGCCGCTTCCGAGGCCGCCACTTCGGTGGTTGAAGTTGAAACCCTCTATTCGGCCATCAGCCGTGGCACCGAAGCGCTGATATATACCGGCCGGGTTCCCCCCCAGGAATATGAGCGCATGCGCGCACCCTTTCAGGAAGGGGATTTTCCCTATCCGGTGAAATACGGGTACTGCAATGTCGGCAAAGTGCTCTCGGGTGATAAGAGCCTGACCGGCCGAACCGTATTCTCTCTGTTTCCCCACCAGAGGCGGTACCGGGTTCCCGCCAGTGCCGTGATCCCGCTGCCGGAGCAGGTACCGCCAGAGCGGGCAGTGCTGGCCGCGAACATGGAAACAGCGGTGAACGGTCTGTGGGACGCCGCGCCCAGAGTTGGTGACCGGATTGCGGTGGTGGGGCTGGGCGTAGTGGGGTTACTGGTGGCCTGGCTCGCTAGCCGGATACCCGGAACACGAGTGACAGCGATTGATGTGAATCCGGCCAGGGCCGCGGTAGCCGCGGCCCTCGGTCTGCACTTCGAAAGTCGCGAACAGCGTGATGATCACGACCTGGTCATCCACTGCAGTGGCCACCCTGAAGGGCTGAACAATGCAATGGCGCTGGCCGGCATGGAAGCTCGCATCGTCGAAATGAGCTGGTTCGGTAGCGGGGAAGCGCCGGTTGCACTCGGGGGCGCTTTTCATTCCCGGCGCCTGAAGCTCATTTCGAGCCAGGTCGGGCAGGTGAGTCCGGAACAGCGGCCTCGCTGGGCGCACGCTGATCGGTTGCAGCTGGCATTGTCGCTGCTGACTGACGATGTCCTGGACGTACTGATTTCCGGCGAAACCCCGTTCGAGGATCTGCCGTTGACGATGGCCAGGCTGGCAGGCTCCACGGATGAGCTGTGCCATCGTATCCGGTATCACTGACGCACCATCACCCATAACCAAGCGCGAGAGGTTTTTTTCTTTATGTATTGTCTGACCGTCCGGGATCACATGATGATTGCCCACAGTTTCCGCGGCAAGATTTTCGGGCCCGCGCAGGCGCTCCATGGTGCCACTTATGTGGTGGACGTTACCTTCGAGCGACCGGAGCTGGATGACGATGATCTGATCGTGGATATCGGATTGGCGTCGTCGGTGCTGAAGGATGTGCTGGCGGAATTCAACATGAAGAATCTCGACGACATGGAAGCCTTTCGCGGCCGCAACACGACTACGGAATTCATGGCGCGGCAAGTCTTCGACCGCCTGGCGGGCGCCATCAAAAACGGGCGCCTTGGCAATACCGGAACAGGACTGACCGGTCTGAAAGTCACCCTGGGCGAATCCCATCTGGCTTGGGCAAGCTATCATGGCAGCCTCTGAGAATGCCCTTGAGAGCGCCTTTGACCTGACATTCATTGTGCCCGGCGATCCTGACCAGAACACCGGAGGCTACCGCTACGTGGGGCGGCTGGTCCGGGCACTCAACGCTCTCGGGTCTCGTGCTCGTGTCATGGGTGTCGAGGGGCGCTTTCCATTCCCGGACGATATTGCCAGGGCATCTCTGGATGCAGCGCTCGCGCAGTTGCCCGAGAACTCTGTGGTGATACTCGACGGGCTGGCCATGGGCGGATTGCCCGATATTGTCGAGCGCCACGGCCATCGGCTGGTGCTGGTCGCACTGGTGCATCATCCGTTGGCGGATGAAACCGGGCTTGGCGACAACCGGAAAGCCTGGTTTCTGCTGAGCGAGAAACAGGCACTGGCGAACGTCCGGGGCGTAGTGGCCACCAGTGATTATACCGCAGCCCGGCTGGCGGACTTCGGCGTTGTGCCGTCGCGGGTGAGGGTGGCTCGTCCCGGCGTCGATGTGATGTCAGAGAACCGCTTCGGGACCACGGCGGCAGAGGCGACAAGGGTCGAACTGCTGTGCGTGGCTCATCTCTCCCCCCGAAAAGCGCAGATACACCTGGTGGAGGCCCTTGCGGAGCTGCGTCAGCTGCCCTGGCACTGCACGCTGGTCGGCTCGGACCAGCGCGATGCCGATTATGGCGCGGCGGTGAAACAGACGATTGCCCGCCATCACCTTGAAGACCGGGTCACCGTTGCCGGCGAGCTGGACGGCCACGCTGTTGACGAGGCCTACCGCACCGCCGACCTGTTTGTGTTTCCGTCGCTGTATGAAGGCTATGGTATGGCGATTGATGAAGCCCTGGCCGCCGGGTTGCCAGTGATCACCTCGGACGGTGGCGCGCTTGCCAGGGTGGCGGACATGCCTGGCATTCGGCACTACCCGGCCGGCGATATTCGTGCCCTTGGAGATATTCTGGCGAAACTGATGGCAAAACCGCGGCGACTGGCCTCATTGAAGCACGAGGTGATGGCGGCCCAGTCAATGGTGCAGTCCTGGACGCAGACCGCAGAGGCGTTCATGTCTGCGCTTGCTGACCTGACGGGGGAGGGCGACGCCACCACATTCGACGCTGGCTGGCTGGCGCTGCGCGAGCCAGCCGACCATCGTGCCCGCAGTCGCGATCTCACCGGTAAGCTGGCCACCTGGATGGAGGAACGCTATCGTTCCGGCGCGGAACCCGGCCCGCTAGCCATTGCTGATCTTGGCTGCGGCGGCGGCTCGAACGCCCGCTACATGGTGCCCGTGATCGCTGTTCCCCAGCACTGGACGTTACTGGACCAGGATGCAGAGCTGTTGAACATTGCCGGGCAGCGCCTGGCCTCGCTGGATATTCCCGTGGAAGCCGTCGCTGCGGATCTGTCAGCGGCCACTCTGGCGGAGCAGATCCCCCGGAGCGTCTCGGTGATTACCGCCTCCGCCCTGATCGACCTGGTGTCAGCCCCATGGCTTGATGCCCTCGCCGATTGTGCGCGCGGTCGGCGTGCGGCGGTGTTCGTGGTCCTTAGCTACAACGGGTGTTTCCGTCTGACCCCCACGGTCCCCGACGATGACCTGATTCTGCGGCTGGTCAATGAGCACCAGCATGGCCACAAGGGCGCTGGGGCCGCGCTGGGGCCCGATGCCTCGGGGGTGCTCAGCCTGTTGCTGGCTTCCCGCGGGTATCAGGTGACCACGGCCGCAAGTCCCTGGGAACTGGGCCCCGATGATGCCGAACTGCAGCTGGCGTTGTTGCAGGGGTGGTGCCAGGCGGCCACTGAACAACGTCCTGGGGCGGCCGAACAGATCAGCCGCTGGCTGGAGCAACGACAGCGGCAGGCGCGGGCTGGCGAACTGACCATTCAGGTCGGCCACGAAGATCTGTTGGCCCTGCCGCCAGAGGGCCGTCGTGGCTGAAGCGCAATCAGGACCAAAACCCCACGTGCGCTGGCTGGCGACAGCCGTGTTGCTGGTCGGTTTGCTGTGGTGGATGGATACCCCCGGGTTGGTGGCGGAGTTGGCGCGGTTTCCGCCCTGGGTGCTCATACCCGCGTTCGCCTTCTCGGTGGTGCAGGTTTGCGTTTCGGCATGGCGCTGGCGCTTCACCGCGCGCTGCCTGCAGCTGGCGCTGCCCTACCTTGTGGCGGTCAGGGAGTACTACCTGGCCACCTTTCTCAACCAGGTGCTGCCGGGTGGCGTCATGGGGGACGTCAATCGCGCCTGGCGCCATAGCCTGGATGCTTCCTCACGCCTTGCCTCGGTTCATGCTGTGGTCATTGAGCGGCTATCCGGTCAGCTGGTGCTGATGCTGCTGGCGTCAACGCTGGTCACCGTCGCGTTCATGTCAGGCCCGGGCGTGCCGGATGAGCCACTGGACTGGTCCGGCCTGACCACCTCCCGCCTTCCGATGATGGTCGGCATTGGCGTTGTCGCGGTTACCCTTCTGGTGGTGGTGTTGCGGGCACGATGGGCGCGCTATGGGCGCCTGCTTGCCACTGACTTGCGCGCTGGCCTGCTGCGCTGGCCGGTGTGGCCGATACAGCTGTTGTCGTCGTTACTTGTGGTCGGCAGCTATCTGGCGGTATTTGCTGTTCTGGCCTGGGGCGCGGGCTATCTTGAGCCAGCCGGCTCGGTGCCGGTCGTGCTGGCATTGTGCAGCGGCCTGCTGCTGAGCATGGTGATCCCGGTCACGGTGGCCGGGTGGGGCGTTCGTGAAGGTGCGGCGGCGGTGCTGTGGCCGATAGCCGGGTTGCCGGCGGAGCAGGGTGTGGCCCTGAGTATCGGCTATGGTCTGGTGATCCTGGTATCAAGTCTGCCCGGTGCCGCGTTTACGTTCAGTTCGGCGGCAGTTGCTCGCTGAAGTCCAGATCAAACAGCATGTCCGAACCGAGATTGACCAGTTGAGCACGCGGGCGGAGAGCGTCCGACAACAAATCGATTTCGGGCAATGAGAACGCAGGGCGGCCACTACCGATGATCATCGGAGCGACCATCACGTGCAGGCGGTCCAGCAGGCCTGCGTTCAGAAACGCCGATACAGTCACGCCGCCGCCTTCCACGAAAACCTTGCGCAGACCGAAGTCTGCCAGTACCCGCAATATCCTGGCCGGCGACACCGGCGTGCCGGAGCCCTCATCGCCCAGGCAGGGTACCTCCAGCACACCATCGCTCTGCTCAGGGGCTCCGGAACCCTGTGGCGGGCGATAATCGCCGGCTACCAGTCGCAGAGTCGGCGCAGCGCCGTCGGTAAACAGGTGATGATTGTCCGGTACCCGCCGGTGGCGGTCAATCACCACGCGCACGGGGTTGGTGCCGGAGGCTTTGCGCACCGTCAGACGGGGGTTGTCAGCGGCCGCCGTTCCGGCCCCCACAATCACGGCATCGGATACCGCGCGGATTCGGTGCAGGTGGGTAATGCCGTCCTCGCCATTGATGAATCGGGAAGCGCCGGTCACGGTGGCAATTCGCCCGTCCAGGCTCTGGCCCAGTTGACCGACAACCCGGCAGGGCGAGGTGCTCGGGAGTGGTCGGCAGAGCGGCAGGAAAACCTTCAGCATATTGCTCGCCGCTTCTGTGGCAGGCTGCAACAGCCGCCAGTGGCTGCCGTTCAGTTCCAGTGCCGGCGAGGATTGATCCGGCAACGAAAGGGTCACATTGGTACGATTCAATGCTTCAAGGACCAGATGCCAGGCAGATTGTGTGTCCAGTAGTCGGTCAGCCATAACGTTCGCGTCCGTTGCCGATGGATTGATTATAGGCAGATTGTGGATAAAGCTATATGTACGTTATATTTCCAGATTGATTCACTTTGGCGGCTTTATTGAGGGGGCATTCGCTATCCCTTCTGGCCAATGTGTGCTGACCGGGCTGAGGCAATGCACTATGCGGTACCTGCAATCTTTCCATCGTCGCCTGCGGCAGATTCGTGAAACAGGGCACCTGTCCCGTGAAGACGTGGCGAGGATGTGCGACGTCGATGAAGCCCGGGTGAGCAGCTGGGAGATGCCGGATGCCAGGCAGCGCAGCTACCCCGGGGTGACTGAACTACTGGATCTGTGCCTCCGAACCGACACGCCGCTGGAGCAGGTGCTTGATCTGGACCCGGATAGCGAGACCGGCCAACTGCAACTGCCGGGGCTGGCATTCAGTAACAGCGACGATCTGGGCGTGGCGCTGGCGGAGCTTGAAAAAGAACTGAGCCGGGTGCAGCTCTCCGAGGATGAGTCAGAGCTGCTGCGCCGGTTCCGGAAAGCCTCCCAGGAAAACCGGCGCATGATCCTGCAGATACTGGGCCGCTAGTCCGCCCCCTGACTTACTTTCCCTTCTTGTAGATGTTTTCGTAGACGTAGTTGGTCGCATCCACGAACCCGTCGATGCTGCCGCAATCGAATCGCCGGCCCTTGAATTTATAGGCCAGCACGCAGCCGTTCTTTGCCTGCTCGAGCAGCGCGTCAGTGATCTGTACCTCACCGTTCTTGCCCGCGGGTGTGCGTTCAATGATGTCGAAAATATCCGGTGTCAGAATATAACGACCGATGATTGCCAGATTGCTGGGGGCATCTTCGGGCGCCGGTTTTTCAACCATGTCGGTGATTCGGTACAGGCCGTCTTTCATGGACTCGCCGGCGATAACACCGTACTTGTGGGTTTCGTCGGAAGGCACTTCCTCGATGGCAACAATGGAGCAGCGGAACTGGTTGTACAGCTTAACCATCTGGGTCAGCACGCCATCGTCGGCGCCGTCGGCAACGCAGAAGTCATCGGCCAGTACCACGGCAAAGGGATTATCGCCTACCAGATTCCGGCCGGTGAGAATCGCGTGGCCCAACCCTTTCATTTCATTCTGACGGGTGAAGGCAAAGGAATTGTGGTCGATCAGGTCGCGAATGGATGTCAGCAGATCTTCTTTTCCGGAGCCGGCAATCTGATGCTCCAGTTCGTAGCTGATGTCGAAATGGTCTTCGATCGCGCGTTTCCCTCGGCCGGTCACAAAACCGAACTCGTGTATGCCGGCGTCGGCAGCTTCCTCAACCCCGTACTGCACCAGGGGTTTGTTCACAATCGGCAGAATCTCCTTGGGCATCGCCTTGGTGGCCGGAAGAAAACGGGTACCGTACCCGGCAACCGGGAAGAGGCATTTTTTGATCATAACGTTCGTCCTTTTTGCTGCAGTGACTCGCTGCCTGAAGTGAAGGGTCAGTCACGAAGTGTGCCAAGTGTAACCAAGTTAATGGTTTAAATGGAGATGCCTGTGAGGATATGTTGAATTTGGTAACGCTGCCAATTCAGTCTCACTTCCCATGACGCTTTGATTTGCATAGAAAATGCCTCTGAAAACATCTGCAACCTATTGAAAGATCGTGCTATTCGGTTTGTAAAATTTAGCAACCGCGCATAGATTTCCAGCCTCTGTTGCCATACATTCCACGCTCATGAATTCTCAGTAATCGTGGGTGCTCAGATTTTGATCCGGATTTTTCTCGTTGCACTGATAGGGTGCGTGTTCAGCCAGAGCCTTGTTGCCAGCCCGTCGGAGCGCTGGCAGCAGGGTTTGTCCGGCAGCGAGATGTCCGATCGCGAAATTCGTGAGCACTGGCTGCGTTCCAAGCTCAGATTTTCCGGCCGCTCGTCGCTGACCCGCGAAGGGCTTGACGGTCAACTTGGTGTTGCTGCGAACAACCTGATCGGTGAAAACCATGCGCTCGGCCTGAATTTCCGTGACGCCAAATCGAACCGTGATGCCAACGGGGCCAAAGCGCTTGACCTGGATTACACGCTTCCGGTCGGGTCGGCTGATCTGAGCCTGAACGTTGGAAACCATCATTCCCAGCATCAGAAACGGGCAAGCGACCAGCAAATCGACGCGCGCAGAGAGTCCCGGGTTATGGGCCTCTCCGGTTCGCGCTACCTGATGTCGGGTTTCGGAGTACGTGTCGATGGTCTGGTGCGTCATGTGACCCGCGATACTCAGGCATATGAGCAGGGCGACCTTGTCTCTGACAGTTCATATCAGAAGTCGGCCCTCGGCCTGAAAGGTCACTGGAGTGAGGATCTGATTGGCGGGCTGAATGCCCGAAGCAATGTCTCCGCGATCGGTGGCCGGGAATTCTCCGCCTCGGACTACTCCCATCAAAACGATGTTGTCGAAGAGGAGCGGTTCTACAAGCTCGCGGTTTCAGCGACTGTCGAGCGGGAACTGTTCCGGTGGCGCTGGGACCTTAACGGCCGTTATCAGTTTGCGCCGGAGGATCTGCCTTCCTCGGAGTATCTGATGGTGGCCGGTTCCTCCATGCTGGCGGGCTTCAACGGGCAATCTGTTTACGCCCACCAGGGTGGCTGGCTGCGAATGAATACCGCGAGCCCTGCGTGGCCCATGCCGTTTGTGGGCGGTGTTTTGTCCAGTGTTAACTTCGCAATGCTGCAGGGCTGGGTTCCCTCCTCAGGCGCACAGGCAGATCGTCACGGCAAGGCCAGTGCCGGCCAGGTTTCATTGAAGCTTGAGGGGCGGGCATTTACGGCCAACGTCAGTGTGGGCCGGATGATTCGTGCCTCCAGTGACACCATGACCATGCCAGACCATCCGGATGTGCGATTCTCCCTGACCATGGGCATCTGACCCGAACGTTGCCTCGGCTGGCAACCTGCCCCCAACGCCTAAAAAATATGTCACTTGAGTAAGCTCTGGCCGCAGATGCTACATTAAAGTTCTCAGGGACATTATCGGGGTCGGAGAACCATGCGTTCAGGGACAGGATTGCTTGCGGTGCTTTTACTGCTGTGCTTTCTCAACGCCGGGCCGGCCAAGGCCTTTGAGTTTGCGGAAGTGGTCGACAGAGCGAAAGCCCTGGCCAGCGCGACATATGAGCCGCCCCCGGCGGTACCGGATGTCCTGGCCGATCTGGATTACCCGGAATACCAGGCTATCCGATTCAACCCCGACGCCAGCCTCTGGCGTGAAAGTCGTTCCCGCTTTCAGGTCATGATGGTGCCGCCGGGAAACTTTTATTCCCACACCGTGCAGCTCAACGAGATTGATGACAACGGTGTGCACCCCATCCCATTCGAGAAATCGGCTTACAGCTTTCCCAGCAATGACCTTGCCAAGCGAGTACCAGCAGACCTCGGGCATGCAGGCTTCAAGCTCACCTATCCCCTGGGTGAGGGCACCGAACAGAACCAGTTTCTGGTTTTCGCCGGCGCAAGTTACTTCCGCGGGGTCGGAGCCGGCAACCGGTTCGGGCTTTCGGCGAGAGGTATTGCCCTGGATACGGGGCTGCCCTCGGGCGAAGAGTTTCCTTCCTTCATTGAATTCTGGCTGGAGCGCCCCGGGGCCGACGGTGACCGCATGCGGGTATACGGACTTCTTGACGGACCCAGCGTCGCCGGTGCCTACCGGTTCGATATAGAACCCGGGGCAGTGACCCGGATAGATGTGACGGCCGAGCTGTTCTTCCGCAACGGCCTGAAGCAACCGGGGCTTGCGCCTCTTACCTCCATGTTCTACTACGGCGAAAACACCGCTCGCCCTGCGGGGGAGTGGCGACCGCAGGTCCATGACTCTGACGGGCTGCTGGTTCACGATCAGGACAGTGATGAATGGCTGTGGCGGCCCCTGGTCAATCCCTCACGCCTCAGTCTCAGTTACCTGCAGGTGACTCGCCTCGGTGGCTTTGGTCTGATTCAGCGCGACACAGACTTCCACCACTTTGAGGATGCCGAAGCCCGATACGACCTGCGCCCGAGCGCCTGGGTGGCGCCACGGCCGGGCTGGTCGGATGGCGAGGTGGTGCTGGTGGAGATACCCACCGATTCGGAGACCAACGACAACATTGTCGCATTCTGGAAACCCGGGAACGGTGCCAGCGGCGGAGAGCATCGCCAATTCGCCTATACGCTCAGTTTCGGGGGGCCGGACCTGGCTGGGCAGAAAATTGGTCGGGCGATCAGAACCTTCGTCGGAGACGGTGATCGAACCGGCGGTGGTAATACCGACAACGCTTACCGCGTCAATATTGATTTCGCCGGGGGGGTACTGGATCAACTCGAGCCGGATGCCCCGGTGATCAGCCGGGTCAACGAAGGCGGGGATAGTGAGGATGCCGAAATCATCGAGCATTTTGTCGAGTTTGTTGAGGCCAACAACAACTGGCGTCTGTCCATGCTGGTTCGTCCCGGCAGCGGATCAGACCCGGTTTTCCGTGGCCAGTTGCTGCTGGACGATAAGCCGCTCACGGAAATCTGGTCGTACCCGTTTTCCGAGGCGGCGAGGGGCGGACCAAACGGGTCCTGAGGGATGCAGGGATGATGTCTGAGATAATTTGTCGGCAGGCGTTGGAGCGGGTACTGACCTACCTGGGGGAGGATGGTGTTGAATTGACGCCGGAGGCATGCAGGCGAGCGTTTCGCCTGGTGGAGAGCGCCATGGATCAGGGGTGCGGAGCAGATCTGCCGGCCCGCTGTATCTCACGAATACCGGATTATTTTGATCGGCCCTCCGAGATCTTTCCGGAGGCGACCCCACCGCTTGAGCGCGGGCATATCGGATATGACTGAAGCGACTGAAGTGGCGGGTAGTCTGGCCCGCAGGCGCTCCGGACGATGGCGCAGCGTTGCCACGGTCAGGCGTCTACTGATGACGCTGTTCGTGGTGGGCCAGACCCTGATCGCCTGTTACTTTCTGCTCTGGATCCTGCCGTACCACGGCGGTACTTTGCTGGAACTGGGACTTTTGGCGCTATTTGCGCTGCTGTATATGTGGATTGCTGTCGGTTTCTGGACTGCCATCCTTGGCTTCGTCCTGAGACTGGCGGGCGGCGATCGCCACAGCCTGCTGAGGCGTCATTCAGAAGAGCAACTTGAATCCACGCCGCTGTCCAGAACGGCGATTGTCATGCCGGTCTACCATGAGCCTGTGCACTGGACGCTCAGCGGTCTCAAGGCCGTGTATCAGGACCTCGAACGCTCCGGGCACCTGGACCAGTTCGAGTTCCATATTCTCTCTGACAGTCGCGATCCGAATGTCTGGCTGGAAGAGCAGGCCACCTGGTATCGACTGTGCCGGGAGCTGGGCGCAGAAGGGCGGTTGTTCTACCGCCGCCGCCGGGTCAATCTGAATTTCAAGAGCGGCAATGTGGCGGATTTTCTGCGCCGCTGGGGGCGCCGTTATCGCTACATGGTGGTGCTGGACGCCGATAGCCTGCTCAGCGCGGACACTGTCGTACGCATGGTGCAGCTGATGGAGCGGGAGCCCCGGGTGGGAATTCTGCAAACGGCACCGTCCATTATCAACGGTGAGTCCCTGTTTGCCCGGATCCAACAGTTTTCCAATCGTCTCTATTCCAGTCTGTTTGCCACCGGCCTTGCCGCTATCCAGATGGGCGACGCCGCCTTCTGGGGCCACAATGCGATTATTCGCATCAAACCCTTTATGAGCCATTGCGGCTTGCGCAAGTTACGCGGCTTTGGTCTGTTTCGCGGCCCAATCATGAGCCACGACTTTGTCGAGGCGGCCTATATGGGCAGGGCCGGTTATGAGATCTGGCTGGAACCGGGTCTGGGCAACAGTTTTGAGGAGTCTCCGCCAACCCTGTCCGATGAACTTTCCCGGGATAACCGCTGGTCCCGGGGCAACCTCCAGCATCTGTGGATCTTGCTGTTTGGGCGCAGGCTCCGTCTGGCCCACAGGATGGCATTGTTGAACGGCGTTATGGCTTATATGGCGTCGCCCCTCTGGCTGGCATTCCTGATCCTCACCACAATGGAAGCGGTACAGATGACGGTTGGCAGTATTGACTATTTTCCGGAGGGCCATCAGGGGTTGTTTCCACTCTGGCCGGAATGGCGACCGGAATGGGCCCTTGGTCTGGCGCTGAGCACGCTCTCGCTTCTCTTTATCCCCAAGTTCCTGGCCATACTGGACGCGGTCATTCACGGCTCAGCCCGACAATTTGGCGGATTCTTGCGGTTGTTTGTCAGTGTGTTGGCCGAGATCGTCGTATCGGTGCTGCTCGCGCCCGTAAGGATGATGGCCCACAGCCGTTATGTCCTCGGTGCACTGCTCAATCTGTCGCTGACCTGGGCGGGCCAGAACCGTACCCAGGAGACCTCCTGGCGGGATGCCTTTCTGACCCAGTTGCCGGGCATGGTGATCGGGGCAGGCTGGTCCGCCTTCGCCTGGAGTCTGGATCCGATGTTTTTCCTGTGGTCGCTACCGGTTGCCATTCCGCTGTTGCTTGCGGCCCCGACCTCGGTATTGCTGAGCCGGGTTGGCGCCGGGCAAGCCTTGCGCCGATGGGGGCTGTTGCTGATACCGGAAGAGCAACAGCCGGTGACGGTACTGGAAGATGCGCGTGCGGCCCGACGTAATTGCGGAAACGACCCGGTGCTTACTGCGCTGGAAGCGGCTGTGGTCCGGCCCCGACTCAACCGCCTTCACCAGGCCCTGGCGCGCAGCGATCGACTCGCCAGACGGGCGGAGCTACTGGCGCCGCTGGTGGCGCGTTGCGGAAGCGATGGGCCGGACACCCTATCGCGAAGTGAACTGAGCCAATTGTGTCGTGACCGGCAGTCACTGGCGGAACTGCACCAACTGGCCTGGCAGGCGCCACCCGACAGCCACTGGGGCCGGCGAATCTCCATGCTGGGCCGACGCGCCGGAGCAGATGCTGATAAGGCATGAACCTGACAACGCGTTGATAAAGAGGAGCGCACCATGGACAGACGTGAACTGATTAAAACCCTGGGCGCCCTTGCGGGTGCAGGGTCGCTGCCCCTTTCCACCCTGTTGTTGGCTCAGGGGGGGCAAGCCGAAGCACTGGGTGAGTCACGACCGTTCAGCTATGGCTGGCTCAAAGGACATGCCAGATACCTTGCCGGAGAATCCTGGGAATCGCATGAAGGAGAACTGCCGGAATCCCTGAAGGGGCTGTCCTGGGATGATTACCAGTCAATTGTGTTTCGTCCCGAAGAAGCCCTGTGGCGAGACGATGACAATGCCATCCGGGTTCAGTTGTTTCACCTCGGCCTGTATTTCAAGTCACCGGTGCGCATCCATGAGGTCGAAAGCAGACAGGCACGGGAGCTGTCTTACCGGCCGGAGTACTTCCGGTACCGGGGAGAGCAGCCGCTGGGAACGCTGCCCGAAGACCTTGGCTATGCCGGCTTCCGGCTGCATTTCCATACCGATCACGAAAGAGATCTGGCCGCGTTTCTGGGCGCAAGCTATTTCCGTGCGGTGGGGGCAGACATGCAATACGGGCTGTCCGCGAGGGGCCTGGCTATCGACACCGGGCTCGACGGGGAAGAAGAATTCCCGAGATTTACCGCTTTCTGGCTGGAAAAGCCGGAGCCGGGCAGCCATCAGGTGGTGGTCTATGCCTTGCTGGATTCCCCGAGCACCACCGGTGCCTATGCATTCACCATGACACCGGGGCGGAGCATGGTGATGAACGTGGACGTTGCCTTGTATCCACGCAAGCCGATGGAGCGGGTCGGCATAGCCCCGTTGACCAGCATGTACCAGACCGGCGAGAACGACCGTCGAATGGCTTACGATTGGCGCCCGGAAATTCATGACTCCGATGGTCTGGCGGTCCACAACGGCCAGGGTGAATGGCTATGGCGGCCGCTGATTAACCCGCGAGCGCTCAGGGTGAACAGTTTTGTTGACAAGAACCCGCGAGGGTTTGGCCTGCTGCAGCGAGATCGCGACTTTGCCCATTACCAGGATGATGGCGTGTTTTATGACCAGCGCCCCAGTGCCTGGGTAGAGCCCCGCGGGGAATGGGGAGGCGGCAGCGTGATGCTGGTGGAAATCCCTACCCGGGATGAAACCTTCGACAATATTGTCGCCTTCTGGAACCCCGACCAGCCACTGGAGCCGGGACGCGAGTATCTTTACAGCTACACGCTGACCTGGGGGGCTGAGCCACCGCAACAGCCGGAACAACTGGCAACGGTAAAGGCTACGCGCACAGGCCTTGGTGGCGTAGTGGGCAAGGAGCGGGAGTATTTCTCATGGCGGTTCGCGGTGGATTTCGCCGGTGGCCCACTGCCTATGCTCGCCGATGATGCGGAGGTGGAACCGGTTATATCCGTCAGCCGTGGCCGCGTGGAGATTACCTCGGCTCGTCCTCTGTCCGCCATTGCGGGCTACCGGGCCATGTTCGATCTGGTGCCGGATGACTCCCTGGAGCCCATCGACTTGCGCCTGCAACTGAAGCTGGGAGGCCAGATCCTGACGGAAACCTGGCTGTACCAGTACAGGCCGCCTCCGAAGGAAGAGCGCTCCCTCTATTGAATCTCCGGGGTATTGATTCGCCTGGCGCAATTACTCGTGGCGAACTGTCGACAACCGGCCGGCGTTATTTGCAGCGATTGTTGACAATACCTGTGTCGAGGCGTAGATTTCCGGTAAATATAGTCACTATTGTCGACAAAATATGTCAGAAGCCGTTGCTCAAACGTACACCCGCGCCGATGAAGCTTTCGATTGTCTGCAAACCGCGATCGTGAAAGGTGACCTTGCTCCCGGAGAGAAAATCGGCGAAGTGGAACTCTGTTCCCGTTTCCATCTGACCCGTGGCCCGTTGAGGGAAGCGCTTGGGCGTCTGGAATCCCGGGGCCTGCTGGTTCGGCGGCCCCACGCCGGGGTAAAAGTGGTCTCCGTCAGTGCCGATGAACTTATGGAGCTGTATCGCATCCGTGAAACCATGGAAGGCCTCGCTGCACGTCAGGCTGCCGAACGCATGACAGACGAGGAAATTGCCGACCTCCACGCTACCCTCGACAGCCACGAAAGGATGATCGAACAGGCCCAGGGGCAAGCCTATTACCAGGCCGAGGGCGATTACGACTTTCACCATCGCATTGCCACCGGAAGCCGTAACACGAAACTGGCTCAGATGCTGCTGGGCGACCTTTACTACATGGTCCGGATGTATCGCTACCGGCTCAGCACATCCTCAGGCCGGCCGCACATGGCGCTGGGGGAACACCGGAGAATTGCCGAAGCCATTGCCCATCGGGATGGTGAACTCGCCGAGTTCCTGATGAAGCGCCACATCAACGCTGCAAGACAAAACATCGAGAAAAAGATCCAGGCAGGCGCACTGACTATCTAACCGCAGGTCGGATGAGCTGAAGGCGTAATCCGACAAAAGGAATCCACAAGAGAGAGGCCAACACCATGTCCAGAAAACTCAGCCCCGGCGCCCGTTTCCGTAACGCGCTGAAGGAAAATGCCCCCCTGCAGATTGTCGGCACCATTAACGCCTATTCGGCGATGATGGCGGAGCGGGTAGGGCACCAGGCGATTTACCTGTCCGGTGGTGGCGTGGCAAACGCGTCCTACGGCCTGCCCGATCTGGGCATGACATCCATGAACGATGTGGTGGAAGACGTGCGTCGTATTACTGCGGCCACCGATGTGCCGTTGTTGGTTGATATCGACACCGGCTGGGGCGGCGCGTTCAATATCGGCCGCACGATTCGTGAGATGGAACGTGCCGGTGCCGCAGCCGTTCACATCGAGGATCAGGTCGCTCAGAAGCGCTGCGGCCACCGCCCGAACAAGGAAATCGTTTCCCAGGAAGAAATGGTCGACCGCATCAAAGCCGCTGTGGACGCCCGTGAAGACGAAGACTTCTTCATCATGGCCCGTACCGATGCGTTCCAGAAAGAAGGTCTCGAGGCCGCCATCGAGCGCGCCAAGGCCTGCATCGAAGCCGGCGCCGACGGCATCTTTGCCGAAGCGGTTACGGAGCTTGAGCACTACAAGGCCTTCTCGGATGCCCTGGATGTGCCCATTTTGGCCAACATCACCGAGTTCGGCGCCACACCGCTGTATAACCGCAAGGAGCTTGCCGATGCCGGTGCGGATATGGTGCTGTATCCGCTAAGCGCTTTCCGGGCCATGAACAAGGCAGCCCTGATGGTGTATGAGAATATCCTGGAGAAAGGCGATCAGAAAGACGTGGTCGACCTGATGCAGACCCGTATGGAACTGTATGATTTTCTGAACTACCACGATTTCGAACAGAAGCTGGACCAGCTGTTCCAGCAGAGCAAGGGTTAAAGGTTAATGAGGTTTGTCGGATTACGGCTCCGCCTAATCCGACCTACAAAAATTCCGGCATTGCTAACGTAGGTCGGATTAGGCGAAGCCGTAATCCGACAAACCAACCCGAATTCTAGAAACAAATCAGTAGGTCGGATCAGGCAAAGCCCTAATCCGACACCCCAAACAAGATAAAGATGGGAGACAACAATGGCTGAAGCAAAACAACTGAGCGGCGCAGGCCTTCGTGGCCAGGTCGCAGGTGAAACTGCCCTGTGTACCGTTGGCAAAAGCGGCGCCGGTCTGACTTATCGCGGCTACGACATCGCCGATCTGGCTGAAAAGGCCCAGTTCGAGGAAATCGCCTACCTGCTGCTGCGTGGCAAACTGCCGAATCGTCAGGAGCTGGACGCGTACAAGCAAAAGCTCCAGAGCCTCCGTGGCCTGCCGGCCGCTTTGAAAACCGTGCTGGAGCAGATCCCCAAAGACGCGCACCCGATGGACGTGATGCGCACCGGCTGTTCCATGCTGGGCAACCTGGAAACCGAGCAGGACTTCAGCGAACAGGACGACAAGATCGACCGCATGCTGGCGGTGTTCCCGTCCATCATCACCTACTGGTATCGCTTCGCCCATGAAGGTGTGCGCATCGAAACCGAAAGCGATGTGGATTCCATCGGCGGTCATTTCCTGGAATTGCTGCTGGGCGAGAAGCCGAGCGAACTTCACGAAAAAGTGATGAACGTATCGCTGATTCTGTACGCGGAGCACGAGTTCAACGCGTCCACCTTCACCGCGCGGGTCTGTGCCTCCACGCTGTCGGACATCCACAGCTGTGTGACGGGCGCTATTGGTACCTTGCGCGGACCTTTGCATGGTGGTGCCAACGAAGCGGCCATGGCGCTGATTCAGAAATTCCAGACGCCCGATGAGGCTGAAAAGGGTCTGCTGGGCATGCTCGAGCGCAAGGAAAAGATCATGGGCTTCGGCCACGCGATCTACAAGGAATCCGATCCGCGTAACGCCATCATCAAGCAATGGTCCAAAAAGCTCGCAGACGAAGTGGGCGATACCGTGCTGTACCCGGTATCCGAGCGTTGTGAAGCCGTCATGTGGCGTGAGAAGAAGCTGTTCTGCAACGCCGACTTCTTCCACGCCTCGGCCTACCACTTCATGGGCATTCCGACCGAGCTGTTCACCCCGATCTTCGTGATGTCCCGTGTATCCGGCTGGACCGCCCACGTGAAAGAACAGCGCGAAAATAACCGTATCATCCGCCCAAGCGCCGATTACACCGGCCCGGCAGATGCGAACTGGGTACCGATCGACGAACGGCCATAAATTAGTCACGCCCTGAGTGTCGGATTACGCCTTCGGCTAATCCGACCTACGGGTACGCGCCATTATTCAAGTAGGTCGGATTAGGCGAAGCCGTAATCCGACAAAACCAGAATCAGAGTACCGCCCATGAACACCGAATACCGTAAGCCGTTACCAGGCACCGACCTGGACTACTTCGATACCCGTCAGGCCGTGGAAGATATCCAGGTCGGCGCGTACGACAAACTTCCGTACACCTCCAAAATCCTGGCAGAGCAACTGGTTCGCCGCTGCGACCCGGAGGTGCTGACGGATTCACTGAAGCAGCTGATCGAACGCAAGCGCGACCTGGATTTCCCATGGTATCCGGCCCGTGTGGTGTGCCACGACATCCTCGGCCAGACCGCACTGGTGGACCTCGCCGGCCTTCGCGACGCCATCGCCGAGAAGGGCGGTGACCCCGCCAAGGTCAACCCGGTGGTTCCTACCCAGCTGATCGTGGATCATTCCCTGGCCGTTGAGCATGCCGGGTTCGAGAAGGACGCGTTCGAGAAGAACCGCCAGATCGAAGACCGCCGCAATGACGACCGGTTCCACTTCATCAACTGGACCAAGACCGCGTTCAAGAACGTGGACGTGATTCCTCCCGGCAACGGCATCATGCACCAGATCAACCTGGAGAAGATGTCCCCGGTGGTTCAGAACCGCGATGGCGTAGCTTTCCCGGATACCTGTGTCGGCACTGACAGCCACACGCCGATGGTGGATGCCCTGGGCGTTATCTCCGTGGGTGTAGGCGGTCTGGAAGCCGAGAGCGTTATGCTCGGCCGTGCGTCCATGATGCGCCTGCCGGATATCGTTGGCGTAGAGCTGACTGGCAAGCTGCAGCCGGGTATCACCGGCACCGATATGGTATTGGCCATCACCGAGTTCCTGCGCAAGGAGCGCGTGGTTGGCGCCTACCTGGAGTTTTACGGTGAAGGCGCTGACAGCCTGACCGTGGGAGACCGTGCCACCATCTCCAACATGACTCCGGAATACGGCGCCACCGCCGCGATGTTCTACATCGACGGCCAGACCATCGATTACCTGAAGCTCACCGGCCGTGAAGACGATCAGGTGGCCCTGGTCGAGAAGTATGCGAAGGAAACCGGCCTCTGGGCCGACAGCATGAAGAACGCGGAATACGAGCGCGTGCTGAAGTTCGACCTGTCCAAAGTGACCCGTACCCTGGCTGGCCCTTCCAACCCCCACGCGCACCTGCCCACATCCGAACTGGCAGAACGCGGCATTGCCGGTGAATGGGAGCAGGAAGAGGGCAAGATGCCGGATGGCGCCTGCATCATCGCCGCCATAACCAGCTGTACCAACACCAGTAACCCCCGCAATATGGTCGCTGCAGGTCTGATCGCCCGCAACGCCAATAAGCTGGGCCTGACCCGCAAGCCGTGGGTGAAAACCTCCCTGGCGCCGGGTTCCAAAACGGTGAAGATGTACCTGGAAGAGGCCAACCTGCTGCCGGAGCTGGAGGAACTCGGTTTTGGAGTGGTGGCTTTTGCCTGTACCACCTGTAATGGCATGAGCGGTGCCCTGGACCCGAAAATCCAGCAGGAGATCATCGACCGGGATCTGTATTCAACAGCCGTGCTCTCCGGTAACCGGAACTTCGACGGACGGATTCATCCCTACGCCAAACAGGCGTTCCTGGCGTCTCCGCCGCTGGTCGTTGCCTATGCGATCGCCGGTACCATCCGTTTCGACATCGAGAAAGACGCCCTGGGGTACGACAAAGACGGCAACCCCGTCACCCTGAAGGACATCTGGCCGGACGACGCGGAAATCGATGCCATCGTGAAATCCAGCGTGAAGCCGGAGCAGTTCCGCAGCACCTACATCCCGATGTTCGATATCACCCGGGATGCCCAGGCCAACACCAACCCGAACTACGACTGGCGCCCCCATAGCACCTACATCCGTCGCCCGCCGTACTGGGAAGGTGGCATGGTCGGTGAGAAAACCCTCAAGGGCATGCGTCCGCTGGCGGTGCTGCCGGACAACATCACCACCGACCATCTGTCGCCATCCAACGCGATCCTGATGAACAGTGCAGCCGGTGAATACCTGCACAAAATGGGCGTGCCGGAGGAGGACTTCAACTCCTACGCCACCCACCGGGGCGATCACCTGACCGCGCAGCGCGCCACCTTCGCCAACCCGAAGCTGTTCAACGAAATGGTTCGCGATGAAAATGGCAACGTGAAGCAGGGTTCGCTGGCGCGGATCGAGCCGGAAGGCAAGGTCACCCGCATGTGGGAAGCCATCGAAACTTACATGGAGCGCAAGCAGCCGCTGATCATCATTGCCGGTGCCGACTACGGGCAGGGCTCCTCCCGTGACTGGGCCGCCAAGGGTGTAGCCCTGGCCGGTGTGGAAGCCATTGTGGCCGAAGGCTTTGAGCGCATTCACCGCACCAACCTGATCGGTATGGGCGTGATGCCCCTGCAGTTCGAGGAAGGCACCACCCGCAAGACCCTGGCCATCGACGGTACCGAAACCTACGACGTAGAAGGCACCCCGGCGCCCCGCGCCGAGCTCACGCTGGTTATCCACCGGAAGAACGGCAGCACCGAGCGTGTGCCCGTTGTCTGCCGCCTGGATACCGCTGAAGAAGTGTCTATCTACAGTGCTGGTGGCGTGTTGCAGCGGTTTGCGGAGGATTTCCTGCAATCGGAAGGTGCGGCATAAACGAAGCAATGTCGGATTACGGCCCTTTGGGCCTAATCCGACAATGAAACCGACCCAAGTAGGTCGGATTAGCGAAGCGTAATCCGACAATAAAACCGGCCCAAGTAGGTCGGATTAGGCGAAGCCGTAATCCGACAAAAAGCCAAAAGGTACTCCATGCCTAACAAACCCCAAATCAAAATCCCCGCCACGTATATGCGTGGCGGCACCTCAAAAGGCGTTTTTTTCCGGCTGAAGGATCTGCCTGAACCCTGCCAAACCCCAGGCGAAGCCCGGGACAAACTCCTGCTACGAGTCATCGGCAGCCCAGACCCCTACCAGAAGCAAATCGACGGCATGGGCGGCGCCACCTCCAGCACCAGCAAAACCGTGATCCTGGCAGAACCCACCCAGCCGGATCACGATGTGGACTATCTCTTTGGCCAGGTCTCCATCGACAAGCCGTTTGTGGACTGGAGTGGTAACTGCGGCAACCTTACGGCGGCCGTGGGCGCTTTCGCCATCAACAGCGGTTTCGTGGCCAAAGACCGGATTCCGGAAAACGGCACCTGCACCGTGCGCATCTGGCAGGCCAATATCAGGAAAACCATCGTCGCCCACGTACCCATCACCAACGGTGAAGTGCAGGAAACCGGCGATTTCGAGCTGGACGGTGTGACCTTTCCGGCTGCCGAAGTGCAGGTGGAATTCATGGACCCCGCCGATGGCGAAGGCTCCATGTTTCCCACAGGCAACCTGGTGGACGATCTGGACGTGCCAGGTGTAGGCACCCTGAAAGCCACCATGATCAATGCCGGCATTCCCACCATCTTCGTCAACGCCGAAGACATCGGGTACCAGGGCTCCGAGCTGCAGGATGACATCAACTCTGACCCCAAAGCTCTGGCGATGTTCGAAACCATTCGGGCCCACGGCGCAGTGAAAATGGGGTTGATCCAGAATATCGAGGAAGCGGCCAATCGCCAGCACACCCCGAAAGTGGCTTTCGTGGCCAGACCTTCGGATTACGTGTCTTCAAGCGGCAAACAGATCCGGGCAGGGGATGTGGATGTACTGGTTCGGGCGCTGTCGATGGGGAAACTGCATCATGCCATGATGGGCACGGCGGCGGTGGCTATCGCGACCGCATCCGCCGTTCCCGGAACCCTGGTGAATCTGGCGGCCGGTGGGGGCGATCGCAACCACGTTACCTTCGGCCATCCGTCGGGAACCCTCAGGGTTGGGGCGGAAGCAGCAGAAACAGGAGGACAGTGGACCGCCACCAAGGCGATCATGAGTCGCAGTGCCCGCATTCTTATGGAAGGCTGGGTGCGCGTACCCGGCAATACGCTGGGCGCCTGAGCCGGTCGGAAAGCCGGTATCGCCGCCGGCAACTCTGCTGGCGGCGATACCCGGATCCAATTGTTGTCAGAAATGGAACTTGAGCAGCGCGCTCACGGCGCTCTCGGTGTCCATAACTTCGGAACCGGCGCCGAATTTGTTACGCCAGTAGGAATACTCGATCCCGGCGTAGAACACCCCCGGATTGCCCAGGTAGTTCCCCACGTCCAGTTTCAGCTGCGGGTTGAAATGGAATTCGGCCTCGTGGTCGCTTTCCGCCGTGGAGTAATCGATAAAACCGTCGAACAGCAGGGCAGAAGCACCGATGTTGAATGGTGTAGCCCAGGTGACAGTCAGTTGCCAGTCGTCAGCGTTACCTGGATCATCTTGATTGTTGTCAACGTAGTAGACGGTGGTGTTGAAATAGCTGAAACCGGGCACCGTCCACGCCAGCCCGGCGCCGTACAGGTAATTATTGGCGTTCACTCCGCCCCCGAACTCGTAGGTGCCTGCCAGATAGACGTCGGCGATTGGGCCCGCACTCATTTCGTTGCCCGTGAGCCAGCTCAGGCTCAGTGCCGGCGAAAACTCCCCGTAGATATCATCTCTGCCGTCAACGCTGGACTGGCCCTGATAGCTGTCCACGAAAAAGAAGGTGCTACCCCAGTTATGGCCGGTCGCGTTTTCGAAAGTGAAGTAGGTTTCGGAAACTTCCTGTTTTCCAAAATTCTCGTAGCTGTCGCTGTGCAGCAAAGAGATGCTGGAGTCACTGAAAAACTTTTCGGCGTACGCTGAAGGCGCAAGCGCGGCCGCGAGGCAACCGGCCAGAACCGCGTTGGAAGAAACTGTCATTATTCGTTCCTGAGTGAGTCGGTGGGTTTTCGGGGGCGCAAATTACCAGACCTTCATGTTCACTGCCAGTCCCGACCGTTCACACCGCTGAGCAGGCATGGGAAGGTGGTTGCGGCTACCTTTAAACAAAGAAAGCCCGTGCTCGAGGAATAGGAGGAGGCAAATATGAGTACCAATGTGGACCAGAATGTACGGCCGGATTACGACGACGTGCTGCAACAGATTGCGGCTTACGTTCTGGACGGCCGGATTGACAGCAAGGCCGCGTGGACCACCGCGCGTCATTGCCTGATGGACACCCTTGGCTGCGGACTGCTTGCCCTCCGCTTCCCCGAATGCACGAAGCATCTTGGTCCGCTGGTGGAGGGCACGGTTGTGCCTTGTGGTGCCAGGGTGCCGGGCACCTCCTTTCGGCTGGATCCGGTCAAGGCGGCCTGGGACATCGGCTGTACGGTACGCTGGCTGGATTACAACGACACCTGGCTTGCGGCGGAGTGGGGCCACCCTTCCGACAATCTTGGAGGCATTCTCGCAGTTGCCGACCACCTCTCACAGAAGCGGGTTGCCGGCGGTAAACAACCGCTGACCATGGCCAACGTGCTTGAAGCGATGATTATGGCCCACGAGATTCAGGGTATTCTGGCACTGGAGAACTCGTTCAATCGCGTCGGGCTGGATCACGTGGTTCTGGTCAAGGTGGCATCGACTGCAGTCACCGCCAAACTGATGGGGGCCGATCGTGAACAGATGCTTTCGGCGCTGTCCCACGCCTGGGTCGACGGGCAGTCCCTGCGAACCTATCGCCATGCCCCCAATGCCGGCTCACGCAAATCATGGGCGGCCGGTGACGCGACGTCTCGTGGCGTGCGACTCGCTGATATTGCCATGCGCGGTGAAATGGGGGTGCCCGGTGCCCTGACGGCACCACAATGGGGCTTCTACGATGTGCTGTTCAGTAAAACCAATCGGGATCAGAAACTGAAGCCGCAGGATCGGCAGCGCTTCTCCTTGCCGCGCCCGTTCGGCTCGTACGTCATGGAGAACATTCTGTTCAAGGTTTCGTTTCCGGCCGAGTTTCACGCCCAGACCGCCGCCGAAGCAGCGGTTACCCTGCACCCGCAGGTCAGGGAACGCCTGAACGAGATTGATCGTGTGGTTATCACAACTCACGAATCGGCCATCCGGATCATCTCCAAGGAAGGCAAACTGGCCAATGCAGCGGACCGGGACCATTGCCTGCAGTACATGGCCGCGGTGCCATTGATCTTCGGTGACCTGATTGCCGAGCATTACGAAGACGCCTTTCATGACGCCAATCCGGTGATTGATCAAATACGCTCAAAAATGGAAGTAATCGAAGACGAACGTTATACCCGTGAGTACCTTGAAGAGGACAGGCGTTCGATTGCCAATGCGATCCAGGTGTTTTTTACAGATGGCACCAGCACCGACAAGGTGGTGGTTGAATACCCCATCGGGCACCGGCGGAGACGCGAAGAGAGCCTTCCGCTGCTTCAGGATAAATTCCGCAGGAATCTGGCGACTCGTTTTCCGGGCGCGCGATGTGAGCGGATCATTGCGATGGTCAATGACCAGGACACACTGGAAGCCCTGCCTGTTCATGAATTTTTGGACTGGTTCGTTATATAGATTTGTCGACAAATTTTACATATTAAGAATGATGTTCTATCAACATGCTGTAATTTAAGGAATAAATTTATTGGCATGGCGTTCGCTACCGGTAACGTGCACCACCATAAAGTCACGTTACACGGGAGCAGTAACATGAGAATGACTTCTCGACTGGTCGCAGCAGGATTGCTGGCCGGAACAGTTTCGCTGGCGCAGGCTGCGCCAATGAATGTCTTTGATCTGGAGACGGACGCGGGAACCCCGGTGTTTACCGATTCCATGGGAGAAGGCGGATTTTACGATCGCGGCGCTTCCTATGCGTCGTTAATCGATACCGACGGCGAACGCGATACGGCGGGCGCCTTCCTGCTGTTCGAATTTGCCGGCTTCGCCGGAATCAACAGCTTCGGTATCTACGATTACCATAACCCGGTTCAGCAGTTGGAGGTTTTCGCGGGGGCGGATTCGTCAGGAGGTCGTGATGTTGAATTCGATCTGGCGGCCGGAACCGCAAGTGCTGGCGGCAACACTGCCTCCATTGGCAGCACCTTCGGCTTCTACCTGCAGCGGGGAGACGATGTGTTCTACTCCGATGCAGAGCTGAACGGCGGGGCCGACATGGCGCGAATCTTTGATGTTACAGGGAGTCAGAATCTGTCGTTCTTCAGCAGTTCTCTGATCATTGGCTTTGAAGATCTCACAAACGGCGATTTTGATTATAACGATCTGATTGTCGGCATTTCAGATGTCAAAGCCGTCCCGGAGCCAGGTACGCTGGCGCTGCTGGGGCTCGGGTTGTTTGGCCTGGGGATGAGCCGGCGCAACAAGTCGGCGTAAGTTTTGACACCCCGTTACCTTTACGGATGCCGGGGTGTCAACTAAATTTACGTTTCAATATGTCAAAGTTCTTAACAGTTCGTTGCAGTATCGCAGAAATGCAGTAAACTTTGGGCATTGTCAGATCTCTCGCAGTGGATGCGCAGATGTTTTAACAGTGAGCAACAAAAGGAGTTGGCGTGGCCCACGTCAGATTGTTCAGGCACTACATTCACGTTCCTTTCGTTATTCTGGGCCTTATCGACCTGGTTGTACTGGCCCTCAGTTTCTGTATTGCCGTTTTCTTCCGCCACTTCGGTGAAGTTTCCTTTTTCCTCGACAATTTACGGTTTCTCCTGCCGTCAGCAATAGCCTTCGGCGTGGTTAATCTGCTGGCCATGGTGGCACTCGGCGTCCACCAGTCAAGGCTGGAAGAGGGCATGTCCGGCATGATGTTACGGACCATCTTTTCCCTCATTATCGGTGTTCCGGCCTGCGGCTTCATTTTCATCCTCGGGAATAACTGGCTGTGGTACCTCGGGTTCAGCGACATCCTGACATCGGCCTCGGTGCTTGGCCTCTTTCTGTTGGGGATTTGCCGGCTGATTTTCTTTGCCATCGCCGGTAAAGATGCCTTCAAGCGCCGAGTGCTCGTGCTGGGCGCCGGCGCCAAGGCACGACAACTGCTGGAAGATCTCAGAACCCCGTTTAATCGCAAAGGATTCATCATTACCGGGTTTGTGCCGCTGCCGGACGAGCCTGTGCAGATACGCGATGAGGCTCTATTACTGCGCCCTTCCAGTCTGTACAGATACATTCGCCGTCACCCGGTCAGGGAAATTGTAGTCGCCGTTGATGACCGCCGGAAAGGCCTGCCTATGGAAGACCTGCTGGAATGCAAAATGGAAGGGGTCCGGATTGTGGACGGTGCCAGTTTTTACGAGCGCGAGTCCAGAAAGGTCGCACTGGAAATGGTCACCCGGGGCTGGTTGGTCTTCTCCGACGGGTTCACCGTTTCGTCCGTCTCCGGATACGGCAAACGTCTGCTCGACGTGATTGCAGCGGGGACGCTGTTGCTGGTGGGTTTGCCGCTGATGATTCTTACGGTGATTGCCATCAAGATCGAAGATGGCATAAGAGCGCCTGTGTTCTATAGTCAGGAGCGGGTCGGTCTTAATGGCCGGGTTTTCAAAGTCCACAAGTTTCGCTCGATGATTACCGACGCGGAGAAGAACGGCGCCGTCTGGGCTCAGCAAAACGATAGCCGGGTTACGAAAGTCGGTGAATTCATTCGAAAAGTGCGTATCGACGAACTGCCCCAAATTTTCAATGTACTCAGCGGCACAATGGCGTTCGTTGGCCCCCGGCCGGAAAGGCCGGTGTTCGTGGAACAGTTGAACGAGAAAATCCCTTTTTACAGCGAGCGGCACAGGGTCAAACCTGGCCTTACTGGCTGGGCCCAGCTCTGTTTCGCTTACGCGGACAACGAAGAAGACACTCGGGAAAAGCTTCGTTACGACCTGTACTACATCAAGAACCAAAGTTTGTTGTTGGATTTATTGATTATAATTCAGACAGTAGAAGTGGTATTGTTCAAAAAAGGATCAAGGTAGTTTCGGATTGCTGTACCGAAACATGGAATGAAGCAAGGACATGTAGAGAGGATTCATGATGTCACGGAAGTACTCCCTCCCAGGGATCACTCTGTTTTTTGCCTCGGTAACACTTATCTCAGGCTGTGCCGGAGGCCCCTCATCCGATGATGAAGTCCGTCGCGCCCTGAGCGTTAACACCTCCACCAGCGTCGACCAGTACGTGCTTGGCGCAACGGACGTGGTCAAAGTGTCGGTGTGGCGGAACGAGGACCTGAGCGTCAGTGTCCCGGTTCGTCCCGATGGCAAGATTTCCGTTCCCCTGGTGGGCGATGTTCAGGCAAGTGGCCGCACCCCGACAGGGCTGGCTGACGAAATCGAGGAGCGTCTTGCGGAATACATCCGGCAACCTCAGGTCAGCATTGTCGTCACGTCCATGGGCAGTCACGAATACAATGACCGGGTCCGGGTCACCGGTGCCGTTCAACAGCCGGTATCGGTTCCCCACCGCGCCGGTATGACGGTGCTCGATGTGGTTCTCGGTGCCGGCGGTGCCACCCCCTTTGCAGCACTCAATAAAGCCATGTTGTATCGAAAAGTCGATGGCGAGGTGGTCGCGATTCCGGTTCGTCTTGAAGACATCCTCAACGATGGCGATGTGCGAACCAACTACGCGATTCGTCCCGGGGACATTCTGAGTGTTCCGGAGCGAAACTTCTGATCGTTCAGAGACAGGATTCAACTGGCAAACTTTAGTGGGAGAGCGCTATGGCACTGCCCTTATCAGATCTGCCTACTGAGATACTCAGGGAAGTCCGCGCAAGGAAGTGGCTTGCGCTGCTGTTGTTCGTCGTTGTCAGCTTTGGCGTTCTTCTGGCCGGGTTTATATGGCCCTACCAATATCAGTCCGAGACAGTGATCTTTGTTGATGACCGGAACATTATACGGCCATTGATGGAAGGCAGTGCCGTAACCACGGAAATCAACAAACGGGCATCGTCAGCGCAGGAATTACTCTGGAGCCGAAGTGTGATGGAGAAAATAGCCCGGGATCCGAAGATTTTCGGAGAGGGCGCCGCTGACGCGGATTCCGAACGAGTTGATGCAAGAATCGGCTATTTGCGAACGAATCTGGTGGTGACGCCTCGTGGTGAAAACTACTTTGCGATCGGGTTTCGCTCCGAATCGCCCCGGCAGGCCTTCCAGGTCGCACAGCGAATGGGTCAGCTTTTCATTTCTGAAAGCAATGAGCAAAAACGCTCAGAGAGCCGAAAAGCGTATGAATTCATTGACAATCAGGTCAAAAATTACGAGAACCAGCTGGCTGAGGTTGAAGGGCGCCTGAAAGATTTTTTATCGGTAAACGTGGACGGCACCGAGTCAGAGGCGAACAGCCGAATGGCGAACCTGAGAAGCCAGCTTGAACTGGCACAACTGGAACGAGCGGAACTCGAGACCCGGGCCAGGTCTCTTGAAGCAGAGCTCGAACAGGTCAACCCGACCATCGTTCAGGGCAGGACGGCAGATGCCTATCTGACCCGTATCTCGTCGCTTGAAGAACAGCTGGATAACCTGCGGCTGAGATATCACGACACCTATCCGGATATCGTCAGTCTGCGGGAGCAGATTGAGGAGCTACGCCGTCAGCGCCAGGAGGCGATGGCCAACCCTCAGGAACAACCGTCGACGCTCACCAGTGATGAGATTTCGAATCCGGTCTACCAGGAGCTTCAGTCCGAACTTTCCCGTACGCGGGCAAATATGGAGACCGTAGACACCCGGATCAATTCTTTCGAGAAACTCCTGGCAGACCACAATAATCGAATGGAGCGGATTCAGGGCAACAAAGCAGAGTATTCGGAGCTCACCCGTGACATGGAAGTGAACAAGCAGATTTACGATGATCTGCTTAAACGCCGCGAGCGGGCGCGCGTCTCCATGCGTCTGGACGTTGAGGGGCAGGGATTGAGTTTCCGAATTAACGAAAATGCCCAGTACCCGCTCAGTGCCTCTGGACCGAAATTCTCTACCTTCGCGGTCGCAGGCCTGTTCCTGGGTATTCTGGCGCCTTTCGGATTGGTGGCGGGCCTGCTGCAGATCGATCCACGGATAAGGGTCAGAGAGCAGCTTGAGGACGAACTTGATTTCCCGGTACTCGTCCAGTTGCCCGATGTGAAAACACCTTTTGAACTGAGAAGGGATAAAAAAGTCACGTTCCTGGTGGGGGTCTGCGCAATCGTTGCCGTCATCGTGTATCTGTCGCTTGCCGGTGCTGCGTTGATGGGGGTTATCGGATGACCAATCAAAAGAACAATACCGAGGCGTCTGGCGGGGAAGAGGTTCAGGACCAGCTAAGCACGCAGAACGATGAGGTGAGTCGTTCTGAGGACAATTCCTGGCTCAGGCAGAAGAACGAACTGAATGCCGACGGCGTCCCATACTCGGAATGGGACGATTCGCGAATGCTGGTGCCCAGTTCACTGGAGCTTGGTCCGGGTGCTGTCGACCGGTATGTCATCAGCAAGCAGATTGCGCGGATGCAGGAACCCCGGCGGTTAACCCCGGAGGATATGGACGAGCGTCGAATCATCTATCCGGAATCGGGCAACCGGCCCATGGTAAACCGGTTTCGCGACCTCCGTACCAAGTTGCTGGAAAAATCAGGCGGCAATAACTTCACAATGGTGGTCAGTGGCGCATCAAGCGGGGCAGGCTGTTCGTTCGTTGCACTGAATCTGGCAGCCGCCTTTGCCTTCGACCAGGCGAAGACGGCTCTGATTATAGACTGCAATCTCCGTGAGCCGTCACTGCACACAACACTCGACATCATGCCGGAAACCGGATTAACGGATTTTCTGGATGAACCGGATTACGACATTTCGAGGATTATCTACCCGACGGGCATTCCACGGCTGAGGCTGATTCCGGCGGGGAGTCGGCGGGAAATACCCGGTGAATTCTTTACGTCCTTCCGGATGAAGCAGTTTCTGCAGGCCGTCAGGCGCCGTTACCCGGATCGTTTTATCATTCTGGATACGGCGCCGATCTCGGAATCTCCAGACGCGCGAATTCTTTCGGAGCTGTGTGACTATGCCATGCTCGTCGTCCCCCACGGTCGGGTTTCCGTGGGGTTGGCCGATCAGGCCGCGATGGCATTCCATTCTGAGAAGTTTGTTGGAGCGGTAATCAATGGCTAAAAGAACGGGATCACGGACGACCCGTCCGTTGAGCGTATGTGTGCTGGGAACGGTGATGTCTCTTTCGCTCAATACCGCAGCCGAACCAGTTCGCTTTTCCGCGGGGCTTGATTCGCGACTGACCGATAACGCCGGTCAGAGTTCGACGAATGAACAAACGGATATTGAGTCACAGGTGAGCCTCGGGGTAAACCATACGACTGACCCCGGTCGGTGTAACTCCGAGCTCGGAGCGCGGGTTGCCTATGCCTATTGGTGGGACGATACCTTCGATCCGGAGACCTACGGAACTGTGGATTGGTTTGGAGACTGTACCATCGGCGGCGGGCTGGTCTGGCAAGCTTCCGATTATCTTCGGGATGTGGTGCAGGATAGTCGCGCAAACGATAATCCATCGAACAGGACCCAGAAGAATATTTTCCGTACCGGTCCGGTTTGGACTTTCCGCCTCGGCTCAGTGGACCAGCTTGCCCTGGCCGCTGAATATGAAAACACTGAGTTCAGCGAGCCTGAGAACGAGGATTCCGAACGCTACATTGGAACGGTCAGTTGGGATCATTTTTTCAGCCCTTCGTTCACGGGAGGGCTGAGAGGTTCTGCCGACAGGGTGGAACTTGACACGGGTGAGGAAATTGACCGTGAAACGCTCAGTGCCACATTCAGTCAGGAGTGGCCCGCCACAAGAGTAAGTGGATCCGCGGGATACAGCCAGATCGAGACTTTTTTCGACGACACCGAACGTGATGCCGATGCGATAGTCGGAAACCTGGATATCGAGAGGGACATCAACCCCACAACCCAATTGTTTCTCGAAGCGAGTCGCGAGCTGACTGACCAGACGTCGGATTTTGACATCCGCTTCGGCGAGTTTGTTTTTAACCTCGAACAAACCAGCGCTGTAGAGGTTTCTGCGGTGAGGGCAGGGGTCGCCAAAGAATTTACCAGGGGCTCAACCGTAGGACTCAGCGCCTTCGCCAGTCGAGCGGATTACCTTGATATCGAACTTGAGGAAGACCGGGCCGGTGTGGACCTGAATTATCGACGCCCGGTAACCCCGCAAATGACGGCGACTCTCCGGACAGCCTATGAATACCTGGATTATCCTGACGACGACACCGCGGATGTTCTGTTCCGGATCAATGCCGGGATCGATTTCCAGCTCAACAGGGCATTGTACTTTTTCGGCAGAATCGGGCACGAGAGAAGGGACAGCGAAGTGGACTTCAGGGAATTCGACGAAAACTGGGTTTCAATCGGTGTGGACTATCAGTTCCTCTAGGCCAGACGGCCAGATGTAATCGCCAGGCAGGGAAGATAGCGATGAAGACAGATATCCAGAATGCATTGACCATCGATGTGGAGGACTACTTTCAGGTCGCGGCTCTGGCGGAGGCGGTGGATCGTGACGACTGGCCATCCATGGAGTACCGCGTGGAGGCCAATACGGACCGGCTGCTGGCGCTGTTCGACGAACACAACACCAGGGCCACTTTCTTCACGCTGGGGTGGGTTGCGGAGCGATCTCCGGCGCTGATTCGACGCATTCGGGATGCGGGGCATGAGATCGCCAGTCATGGCTACAGCCACCAGTTGGTTTACACCCAGACGCCGGACGTGTTCCGGGAGGAAACCCGGAAATCAAAAGCCATACTTGAGGGCATTACCGGTCAGGCGGTGACCGGCTATCGGGCAGCGAGCTATTCCATCACATCAAGATCCCGCTGGGCTCTGGATATACTCTGTGAGGAAGGCTTCACCTGGGACTCTTCCATCTTTCCGGTGCATCACGATCGCTATGGCATGCCGGGTACGCCCCATGAGCCCTATCTGCTCAGGACGCCTAATGGCGCCACCCTTACCGAATTCCCGCTTTCGACCTGTCCGATCGGTCAGTATCGTTTACCGATCGCTGGTGGTGGGTATTTTCGCCTGTTTCCCTATAGTGTCAGTCGCTGGGGGCTGGGAAAAATTAACCGGAACGGGCAGCCATTCATTTTCTACCTGCATCCCTGGGAAATAGACACGGGCCAGCCACGACTGAAGGTGAAGGCGTTTTCCAGATTTCGCCATTACAACAATCTGGATAAGTGCATGGGCCGCCTTGAGCGGCTGCTGGGTGATTTCCGCTTCGGGTCGGTATCGGATGTTCTGGGGGGCATCGCCATTTCGTCAGACGCGGTGGCTGTCTAGAAGCCTGTTAAGGACTGTTTCATGGGAATGGATGTACCAGCTGCCAGTATGGACGGGACAAGGGCGCGGCTTGACCAACTCAAGGCATTAAAGGGTCGACTCAGCCGACAGGTCGGTGATGCCCGCAGACAGGGTGTCAGTACTGATGTACTGGTCCGGGAGTTACAGCAGGTTTCGTCGACGGTCAAACAGCTTCAGAAAACTCTCAAGAAGCAGCTTAATGACACACCGACCGTAACAAAGTGGGTGCCCCCGGCGATCACGTTGCCCTCAGCCATCAGCGCCCGCTCAGTTGCTGGGCCGATATCGGTAAGCAGATGCTCCCCTGATTGTGAGGGGCTCGCAGACTCTTATGTGGCCAACCACACGGGCGGTTCAATCTGGCACCGGCCAAAGGTCTCGGAGTTCATCCGCGCCACGTTCGGTCATCGCACCTCATACTTCTGCGCCTTTGACCAAGCAGGGCGGGTGGTCGGGGTGTTGCCGGTGATTCAGCTCAACAGCCGTCTTTTCGGTAACTTTCTGGTTTCCATGCCTTAGTTTAACTATGGAGGCGTGTTGGCGGACAGCCCGGACGTGGCATCGCGCCTCGTTGACGCGGCGGCGCAATGGCGGGAAGAGCTCGAGGCGAGACACCTGGAGCTGCGTTTCTGTCAGGATACCCGTTCGGGACGTCCTCAGCGGACTGACAAGGTGACTTTCTGGCTGCCATTGCCCAAAAACCCGGACGATCTCTGGCAGAGTTTTCAGCCCAAGCTTCGCGCCCAGATCCGGCGCGGCGATCGTGAAATGATGGAATTCACCGTAGGCGGAGGGGAACTCCTCGAAGAGTTCTACCGGGTGTTTTCCATCAACATGCGGGACCTGGGGACACCGGTTTACGGTAAGGATTTCTTTCGGAACCTGCTGGAGGCCCTTGGCAGTCAGGCCTGGCTGGTCATCGCCCGGGTAAACGGGCAGGCGGCAGGCTGTGCCTTTCTAACGGGCTACGGCAACCGTATGGAAATTCCGTGGGCATCCACGTTGCGCTCCCACAGCCACACTTCGATCAACATGACCATGTATTGGCGTATTCTCCGGTTTGCCATCGAACGCGGTTTCGAGGTCTTCGATTTTGGCCGTTGCAGTGAAACCGCGGGAACTTACCGGTTCAAGCAGCAGTGGGGCGCGCAGCCGCTGCGGCTTTACTGGGACTATATTCTGCCAGAAGGCACTGGTTTGCCGGGGCTCAATCCTGATAACCCGAAATTCCGACTGCTGATCGCGGCCTGGCAGCGCCTGCCAGTGCCGGTTGCAAACCTCCTTGGCCCTCATATTGTCAAGGTTCTGCCTTAATGAGTCTGTTTCAGTCCAACGCCTGGCAAAGCGCCTGGTGGGAAACCTGGGGCAGTGAGCCCGGCTTCCGGCTTATTCGACGATGGGACGGCGCCACCTCGGGCCTTTATGAATCACGTTACCGATTAAAGGGCATACTGCCGGTCCGATCCCTGCAATTCGTGGGCACGAGCTACAGAAATCTGCGCACGCCAAGAACCGAATACAACCGCTTCTGTCCTGAGGGGTTCACCGGAAAAGACCTGCTGTCAGCCATGGTCAGTGTTCTGGAACGCGAACCGTGGACCGAGGTCGTTTTCAATGACCTGCTCAGTGGTTCTGAGGAGCTTTCAGCACTGGTGACCATTGCGGCCACTCATCAATGGGCCTTTCGCATCCATGCGGCAGACGAAGGTTATGCAGTGGCAACTGATGGTCGCTTCCGGGACTACCTTCACGCCCTTGGCGCCAATAGCCGGTTGCGGTTATACAATCGCAGAAAGCTCCTTCGGGCCCAGGGAGAGGTGCGGCTGGAAAATGCCTGGCCGTCCCGCCCGAAAGCGTTCTTCGAGGAACTGAACCGCTTTCACCGCGAACGATGGCACAAAGACTGTGTCACTGAGAGAAGCCTGAGCTTCCATATGAAGTTCCTGACCAGAATCATGGATGAAGGCGGAAAACCGCTGCTGTCGCTACTGACCTGTGACGGACACATCGTGTCCGCGTTGTACAACGTCTGGTTTGATGGCGTGGTCTATAACATCCAGGCGGGTTTCCAGGAGGGGTTTCACAAGAAGCTGTCGCTGGGATCACTCCATCTCGGGTATGCCATCGAGGAAGCCTTTGACCGTGAAGATACCCGGCGTTTTGATTTTCTGGCGGGTGAGGGCAAGAACGAGGATTACAAATCGCGTTTTGCCACGGAAAACTATCAGTTTATCTCGGTCATGCTGGTGAAAAGCCTGCTGTTCCGCGCTCTTTACTGGATGAGAGGGTAAGTCAACCATGTCAGGGTCACCCGGTAAAACCGTTCTCCATCTGATCGATACCACAGGGCCGGGCGGCGCCGAAACCGTTTTTACAGGCCTGCTCAGAGAGTTGCAGGACACGGAATTCCGGAACATTGTGGTGTTGCGGGGGGAAGGCTGGGTAGCGGACCAGGTCCGAAGCCTGGGCGTGTTGCCCCACATTATCGATTCAAAAGGCAGCTTTAACCTCGGATACATCCGGGCACTCCGAGAGCTGGTCGCATCCTGCTCCGTTGACCTGATCCACGCCCATCTGCTGGGTTCTAACGTATACGGCGCACTGCTGGCGCTTGTCTGCAGGAAGCCGATGATTGCGACCTTTCATGGTGCTGTGGACGTCGCCGCCGGTGAACGCTTCCTGAGGGCCAAGTTTGCCATCGTAGGCTGGGGGGCGTCGGCAATTGTGTGTGTATCGAGGCGGCTGCAGGAGGAGCTGGGCGAACGCAGTACGCTGCCGGCGCACAAGCTTGAGCTGATCTACAATGGGGTTAATCCCGGTCGATTTACGGGCGAGTATGCCAGTGATCTGCGCGCCGAGCTTGGGCTGCCGCCGGAGGCAAAGCTGGTTGTCTCCATCGGCAACATTCGACCGGCCAAGGGATATGAGTATCTCGTGGATGCCGCGATTGCGCTGAGGGAGACTGATCCCGACACTCATTTCATCGTTGTCGGGCACCAGAAAGAGCCGTTGTTCGGTAAGCTACAGGCACAGATTGCCGGTGCACCGAGACGCCCCAACATCCACTGGCTCGGGTTTCGGCAGGACGTTTCTGCCATATTGAGGCAGGGCAACATGTTTCTGCTGCCCTCGATATCTGAGGGCTTCTCGATATCGACAGTGGAAGCGATGATGGCGGGAGTACCTGTCATCGCAACGCGCAGTGGCGGGCCTGAAGAAATTATCGATGACCGGGAAACGGGGTACCTGATTCCGCGGTGCAGCCCGGAGGCCATCGTTGCTGCGATTCGGGAACTTGATACGCCTGAACGCACTGCCGCGATCACTAAAAACGCCAGAGATCGCGCAAATGAGCATTTCAGCCTGGCTGGCATGTTGCACAGGTATCGGGCGCTCTACCAGAACCTGACTCAGGGGTGAACCGGTGAGCAACGGAAACTCCTGTAGAGTCAGCCCCGCTCACAACCAGGAGGTGAGAGGATGAAAGCAGCTATTCTGAAATTGGCCAATCTTGTAGGTGAAACCGGCCTGTATCGTTTCCTTTGCCCCGGGCGACTCCCGGTGTTCATGTTGCACCGGGTGGCGGAAGACAACGAGGGCGTAGCGAGTGCGATGAGTGCGATGAGCGCGGATACGCTACGCCGGTATCTGGCCTACCTGAAGAGCCGGCATTATCACGTAGTGTCGATGGACGAATTACGGCACATGCTGAGTGAAGGCCGCCCCATTCCCTCCCGCTCGGTCATGTTCACGATTGATGATGGGTTCCGGGATCATCACGACGTGGCAGCGCGCGTATTCGATGAGTTCGGCTATTGCCTCAATTTTTTTGTGATTACCGGCCTGCTCGACCGAACGCTCTGGCCCTGGGACGATCAGATCAGCTACGCATTGACCGAGACGCGCCAGCAACGAATCGATATCTTTCTGCCCAGCGGAGACGTATTTCGCATCGATTTTTCCCAACAGCCGCTTCGGCAGATAACCCGGGATCTACGCAATGCCCTGAAAGCCCAGCCCCAGGAGCGCCTTTACGACTGGCTGAAAACCGAGCTCTTCCCGAAACTGTCTGTCAGCTGCCCGGCAGAGATTCCTCACGAATACCGACCGATGACCTGGGATGAGGCGCGGGCACTCCGGGCACGGGGGCACGGAGTCTATCCTCATACCTGCTCCCACCGAATACTTTCTTCACTGGGTGCGGCAGAGAAAGAAGGGGAGATTCGTCAGTCACTGGAAAGGGTAAGGGTGGAGCTCGATTACCACGCCGATGTGTTCGCTTATCCCACAGGGCGCCAAGTGGACTATGACAATACCGATATCGAGATCCTGCAAAAGGCCGGAATCAAGCTGGCGTTCAATACGGTGCCGGAGTACGTGCATGCCGGGCAGTCGCCTTTTGAGCTGTCCAGATTTTCGCTACCGGACACCATGGACGACTTTCTTCAGATCGTGAACCGGTTCGAGGCGCTGAAAACAAAGATGCACCGTCAGCCGGAGCCTCCGCTCAGTTTCTTGCCCACGCGATAAAAGACATTTCGCACTGACAGCCACGCGTATTGAATCGCTGGATGGGGATCCTTCCAGTAGAACAGGGCGCCAATTCTCGGGTGCCGCAACAAACTCAGGTAAAGTCGCAAGATGCCGATCAGGCTCTCCCGATTTTCAAGTCGTGCGATCAGGTCGCCGAAAAAATTCCAGTAAACGTGATGGTTTTTCTGCGGAGCGAAGGCAACACCGTTGTCATAGGCTGCGTGAGTGCAGGCCAGAATGTTGTTGATTCCACATCGGGTATCGAACCAGTTGCACATGCCAAGGCGCGGGTTGGTTTCGATGTAATAATAGCGACCCGTCTCAGGATCTTTCTTGAATTCGATCATTGCCGGGCCCGAGTAGTTCAATACACGGCCGATCTTTTTGCAGGCATCACGTAGCTCGTGATTATCGAAACTCATGGCGAGCGACGTAACGCCATAGTGTGATGGCATGGTGCCCAGCCGCTTGAAGACGAAGCAGGCCGTCAACGCTTTGGTCTGATCGAAGGTCACGTTGCAGACCCAGAGGTTATCGTCGCGTCCGGAAATGACTTCCTGAGCAATGAAGCGATCCAGGTGGCCGTTGAACCGTCTTCGAAAGTTCTCGAGTTCTGCCATGGAATGGACGATCTCATTCTTGGCACCAAGCAATTCGTATTCGCGAAAGGTTCGGGGTTTTATGATCAGCGGAAAGGTGTCCGGAGTATCGTCGCCGAGACAGTACCAGGTTTTCGGCAGGGTGATCCCGCCTTTCTCCATGTACTCGTATTCCAGTTTCTTGTCGTTAAGGATTTCGGTGGTGTCTGCACAGGGCAGTATCAGGTGATGAAGGGAGTATCCTTCTGTCTTGAGCTCGCCCAGAAGCTCCGCGGCATGATCGGAACAGGCCAGGAGCACCCCGGGGCCGCCCTCGGTGCGATACAGGTTGTCCAGAATTGGCCGCACGTCCTCAGTAGTGGGGGTGGCAGGCAGTAAAAACCGATACTGGCTGTAGCGGCTATAGGCGCTCAGATCGGTCTGCCCGGTCAGCAGCGTATAAGTTCTCAACCCGGCATGGGCGGCGGAGCGAACCGCGCCCAGACCATTCAGTCCGCTGGCCAGAATAATGACATAAGGCTGCTCCATAAGGTCATCAATTCCTGAGAGCGAGAAGGTATTGCTTCACTTCAAACCAGAAGGGCCGCAAATCCCTCCATCGGTTCACCTCGTGGCGTGTCCGCAGTCCAGGCTTCATGAAACGCAATATCTCAATGAATTTCGTCGCTGTGGAATAGGTCGATGAGGGTGCCTTGAGTACCAGATACAGTCGATCCAGATCTCCGAGCAACCAACGTACCCGCCGATGCCGCCAGCGAACCTCGGGCAGCTCAGCGCCGGTGCTGACCAGGTAAAGCAGCCAGGGAAAATCGATACCCGAATCTATGGCAAGCTGTAACGAACCCCAGAATCGCGGATTTACCTCCATGAGGTACCCTGTACCGTCGGCTGAGACCCGGAACTCCACCATGGCGACGCCATGCCATCTCACATTATGCAGAAGCCTGGTAGCGGATGCCTTTAACTTTTCGTTAACCGGAGCTGACTCGCTCAGCACACTGACACCGCCACCCGGGGGCTTTTCACGCAGCCTGCGATGGGCGAAGTAACAGACCGGATTGCCGTGATCAAACAAGGCAAAAATGCCCTGGCCGGTCCCCTCGACAAAAGACTGCAGCATGTAGGGAAACTCAAAGAAGGCGTGCCGGCGCAGGGCGCTCTCCGCTTCCTCGGCGTTGTGTGCAATGACAACCTGTGTAGGAACGATTGAATCTTCGCGAAGTATTCTGGACTTGAAGGGTTTCAGGACTATCGGGTATTGCCGGACGTTTTTCAGTGCGGCCAATCCGTCGGACACGTTCTGGCAAACCACCGTGTCAGGAATCGGTACACCGAGTTCCTGGGCCGATGCAAACAGCTTGTTCTTGTTGGCTAGCTGTTCGATGGCATCGGTGTGGGGCAGGGGAAGGACCAGGTGCTCTGGCAGCTCCGCTCGATAAGCCAGTAAAACGTAGGTTGTCGCTTCGGTAACTGGAAGCAGAAAGGTAATACCAAGCTGGTTGATGTGCTCTAGAATGTCGTCAAAGAACTGCCGGGGTGACGAGTAGGGATCCGCGTACTGGATGGACTCGCTGCAGTATCGGGACAAGCCCGCAAGGGAGGTGGGCGAACTCTCGCCGACCGCAATCCGAAGCCCTTTTGACCCCAAGGATCTGACAGCCGCCAGTGAGGCCCGCTGATTACCATCCAGCACCAGAATTCGCGGTTCCATCTACAGCAACGTCCTGATTTTTGTCGCATGTTTGAAAAAGCCTGACCGATTATCCTTGATAAGCAGAGTAAATTCTATCGAAGTGATCTAAAATCTCTTTTGGGTATGTACCAGGGAACCCGTACGGTTTACAAAAAAGGGAGATTATCGTTGAACCGGTTGGTGTATGAGCGGTTTGGCTCAAGACAAGGATTTGTTCGTTTCCTCGCCTATTGGTGCCTGGCACAGATAGGCGTCTATCGGCACTTCACACCTGCGAGGCCAGACCCCGGTCGTCGGTTGGTTTTCGTCTGTAGCGGGAACATCTGCCGCAGTCCGTTGGCAGAAGCCTTTGCCCGAAGTCTTGGCAGGCAGGCTGCCTCCTGCGGCCTGAACTGCGGTGACGGCTACCCAGCCGACCCGAGAGCCTGTGAATTTGCGCAAAGCCGGGGCCTGGCCCTGAACGACCATAAGACGATCAACGTTAACGATTTCAACTTCCGGGACGACGACTTTATTGTGGTCATGGAGCCGTCCCACATCGAATCGTTCAGAACCAAGGCTGGCGATCAGTATCCGATCGCCCTCGCTGGGAACTACTGTAAAAACCAGAATCCGTACATTCATGACCCCTATAATTGCTGCGATGAATTTTTTGTTCATTGTGAAGAGAGGGTGATGGAAGCGGTTAGGGGGATTTGTGGGTAGGAAGTACAGGGAAGTCACTGACGAAGAATTCTACTCCTTGCGAATTGCGCCGGTATGGCGCCACTTTCGAAAAGAAAGTTTCGCATTCTGGATGATATGTGCCTACCTTTTCTTTGAATACGTAAGACCGCAGTCTATTTATCCCGTAATTAATTTTCTCCCCTGGACCCAGCTGGTTGTCCTTGGTGCCTTTGCGGGCTGCATGATGGATAAAACGGTCCGATGGGTTTCTTCGCCCATCAACGTTTTATTGATTGTTTTTTTTATCGTAATCTTGCTATCAAGTTATCTCGCGTATTTTCCTGGTATTTCGCTTGAAAACCTCGATAAGTATTATCTTTGGGTTGTGATCTACTTTCTCATTATAAATATAGTGAATACCCGAAGGCGATTTTTTGTATTTATATGCATTTTCCTTGTCGCATCGTTCAAGATCTCTCTGTCGCTTGCAATGGTCTGGACTAAAAGAGGCTTCTCCTTTACCGACTGGGGACTCAAGGGGCCCCCGGGTTTCTTTGAGAATTCCGGAGAGCTTGCAATCCAAATGCTGGTATTCTGGCCGATAGCCTGGGCTTTTTGCCAAACATTAAAACCTCGCATAAGCAGGGCCTGGTACCTGGTGCTTTTATTGATGCCTATTACTGCGATAATGGTAATCTTGGGAGCGAGTTCACGCGGAGCGCAACTCGCGTTGATTTGTCAACTTGCAATAATGAACTACAGGACAATTCTGAAGCCGAAAGTCTTTGTTTCCATGAGTGTGGCTTTTGTATTGATCTGGGTGTTTTTGCCCGATGAGCAGAAAGAACGTTTTTCTTCGATTGGACAGGATGTGACTTCCCAGCAGAGAATGCTCTATTGGGAGAACGGGGTCGAAATGATTCAGGATAACCCAGCCTTAGGTGTTGGTTTTTATAATTTTTCCCCCTACTACGAGAAGTATTACCCGGAAGATATCCTGTTACGAAGAGCTGAGCTTCCTCATAATATTTTCATTCAGGTAGGAACTGATACGGGCGTAATCGGGTTGGTCGTGTTCGCAGGATTTCTTATCTTTGCCCTAAGAAAAGCGAGAAACTTCCGAATGCAAGGCTGCCCGGAAGCCGACCCAAAGCTTCCGGGACGATGCGCCAATTTGTCATTGATAGGGTTTATCGTGGCTGGCCAGTTTGTTACTGTCGCCTACTATCCATTCCTGTGGATTCATCTTGCTCTGTTGGTGTCGATGACCAATAGCTTCCGCCTGGAAAAATCTCGAAATAAAGGGACTTTATGAAGATTCTTTGGCTCTCCCATCTGGTTCCCTATCCACCCAAAGGCGGGGTCCTCCAGCGTTCATATAATCTGCTCAAAGAAGTTGCAAAATACCATGATGTCACTTTGGTATCATTCAATCAAAGACAATTTCTTGCGAGCAGTTTTCCGGGAGTAGATAACCCCTTGGAACTGGCAGTGACTGAACTTTCAAAGATCGTCGAGGTGGCGGAAATCCTGGATATTCCGGAAAATACTATGCCGTTTGGTCGTCATCTAATAGCACTAAAAGCGCTGTTGACCGGTAAATCTTTCAACATGACCTGGCTTGAGTCAAAGCTTGCGCATAAAGCCATCGAAAGCGTAATGAAAAAAAAACAATTCGACGTAGTTCACTTGGATACCATTAGTTTAGGTGTTTATGACAGGCATTTTGATAACGTTCCTGTTGTCCTGAATCATCACAATTTCGAGTCTGATATGCTCAGGGCGCGAGCAGTTTCTAAAAGTAGTTTTATTAAGAGTAAGTATTATGGGCTTGAGGCGAGTCGACTTTTTGCAAGTGAACTTCGCCACTGCAAGACGGCGTCACTGAACCTGGCTTGCTCAGATGATGATGCGATTAAAATGGCCAGGAGAACAGGTTCCGGCAACTTCATTACTGTTCCGAATGGCGTTGATGTCGGCTATTTTTTCCCAAATCCAGATGTAAAAGTTTCTGATAAAAGTATTTTGATTGTTGGTGGGCTTTCCTGGTACCCCAATCGTGAAGCTGTTGAATATTTCATTAGTGAAATTTGGCCTTTGCTAAAAAAAGAAATTCCAGGCCTTCGTGTAGATATTGTAGGGCGAAACCCAACTGCAGAAATTGTTGATGCGGCAGAGCAAGATGATGGGGTCAAAGTACATGGATTTGTTAATGATGTGCGTGAATATTTATGGCGGTCTCAAATTTACTTATGTCCAATTCGTACTGGTGGCGGTACGAAGCTGAAAATTCTGGACGCCTTGGCTGCGGGCTGTTGTATCGTCGGAGATCCGTTTTCGTGCAAAGGTATAAAGGTGAGGGACGAGCAGCATGTATTTTATGCTGAAAAGCCAGCTGAGTATGTTTCAAAAATTAAGTACCTTCTGGAACACCCGGAGATTCAGGCCAGGGCAAAGCAGGCCGGGCCTCAACTGATCAGGGAAATGTATGACTATAAGATTATAGGAGAAAAATACTCAAGAGCGTTGTTGGATTTATCAAGCGACGACGTGCCGTTGGGCAAGGGGGTGAGAGCAGGACATCGGGACGCCGGTTTAATAGGAAATTGAGCTGCGAAAAGGTATTCAGTGTTGTCGTCGGGATGAATACATGTAGCGTTTAGAGGCGAGACGTATCTCGGCGAAGGGAGTGTCGGGGCTGACGTCAGCCCCGACATCAGGACCGTCCGATTATTCCCGGATCTCAAGCACCGGTGGATTTGGCGCATTTCCAGCCTCAGAAACTCCTTCAGTTCCGAGAAGGGATTCCGTGGAAATCGTAATATGGTCAATCAACCACTCGGTTGTCTGCGAATATGCGGCGTTTGCCCAGCCCATCAAATAACCCGCGGCCCATCCATTCGGGCCTCCTGAAGGAACCGGTAAAACTGCGTCCGTGGTGCGATGGAGGAGCTCTCGGTTATCGGGGGATTCTCCTTCCCATCTACGCCAAAGCTCAATGACGCCATCGCTGGAGCGGCCACTCGAAGATGCTTTGATGTGGATGGTAATTTCCATCCAGCGGCCCCTGTCACGAGGCACAGAAATAAAATCGGTGTATTGCTTATGACCGCCCATTACATTGTAGCCACCTTCGCTGTAATGGAATGCAAGGTTACTGGATCCTCCGCCCGATCCCCAGAATTCCCACGCAACGGTAGGCCCGGAACCCTTGCTTGAGTAATCATCCATCCATAAGGCAAAGAATTTGTGATTACTCGGGTTACTGCTGCCGTGAGTGTAGTTGGTGGGGACGCGAACCCAGTACTGAAACCATATGTCGCGGTAGGCTCCTCCGAGTCGGAAGCGCTGCTCTGCCATTGCTTCTCCCGCGGGGTAGCGAAATCTCAAGCTATGCTCCCCGTGAAATGCTGACCAATCTTCGCCGGATTTTGGCGGATTGTAGACGTCTCCATTGTTATAGACGGCAGCCTCTTCGGTGACGACAGAAGTTCGGTTGTTACGTTGCCAGTCAAAACCATCTTTATTGGTCGCAGACATGTCTCCCGATTCGAAAGACTCGACTATTAATGGCGCACCCGTAGCGGTGCTTACGAGGAGCAGCATGAGGGCTGCTGCGGCAAAGAATTTTGAGTATGGCATGACTATGCTCCCTGTTCGCATTGGTCAAAGTATAAACGATTTCACGAAATTTTGCGTTTCGATGGGTATAAATTCCTGTCATCCCGATCTATGAAGGTGTATGCCGGATCTAAATAAAAAAAATTAATAAATACAGAGCTCTACGAAAAGGATGGATTGTTTTCATCGAATGAGGGGGTGGAGGTTAAATCGCCCTGGGCGACGAGCTATAAGTAAATTGTGGTTATGTTGGTTCGGTATAAATCGCATGACTAACGAAGGGTTATCTGCTAAATGTTAACCAGAGTGAACACATTAAATAAGAATCGACCTGGTATCCCCAAAAATGGCGAATTCCCAAAACCAATTTGCGTTGACGCTGGCTCGCAGGGCTAGCCGTTTTTACCCACGATTTTTTGCACAAAAATTGTGTGAACCGGTTTTTATCGTTGGCTTCAACAACTCGGGAAAATCCTCTGCAGTCCGTGCTCTTGGTCATCTAACAGACCTTAACGTCTATCCCGGTGAGGGAAATGCCGAGTTGTGGTTCCGCGGCCACTTTCCCTGGATAAGTTCCAGCGCGCCAGTTGCCCCTATCTGGGTTGCGCCAGATGAATTTATCCGGAGTGTTAAAGACACGAACGGCCAAACCTTCGAGCGTGCAAGGTCACAGTTGGGTGCTTACCAGTGGTTGACTGGCGGACGGAACCTGCTGAACGACAGTGGCATGCTTGCCGCGCTGGCACCGGATATCGCTCAGACGTTTCCAGACGGAAAATTTATACATTTCATCCGGGACGGGCGGTTGGCAAGCTATATCACCGCACGTCTGGAGTGGAGCAAAATCATTCGCTCGCCAGGGAAATATATCGAGTTCAACTGCCCCATCCGGTTTCGGGATGTTCTCAGAAAAATGGCGCAGTACTGGGTCTGGACAATACAGCGAATGGATTTGCTCGCTGAGACGTTGCCTGGCTCGGTTCTGGAGCTGCGTTATGAGGACTGGTGGCAGAACCCGGAGCCGATGGTGAATGCCGTTGGTGACTTTCTTCAGCTTTCGCCCGCGCCTCCCTCAGAGCTCCCCGAAGCTAAAGGAGATCTGACCCGTCACCTTCTCTCCGAAATGTCTGAGGATGAGCGCCTCATTCTGGATGAGGTGTTGCTGCCAACATTACTTCAGAAAGGCTATGAGATTGAACGCAACGAATTCGGGGTTACCCAAATGCCCGCTCGCAGGCCGTGATAAATTGTTCGCTGCAGGTTTCCAGAGTGTAATGGGCATCAGCCTTGCGGCGCGCATTGGTTCCCAGTCTTGCTCTTAGTTCGGGATTTGCGCGAAGTTTCTGCACGAACTCTGCCGCTTCTTCGGGACTGTCTTTGCTATAGATATATCCCGTCTCATTGTGAGCAATTGCCTGTTTAACCGATGGAATATCGGGAACCAGCACCGGCAGGGAAGCGCTCATGTATTCGACGATTGACAAAGAAAACCCCTCGCCCAGGGCAGCGTGCATAGCTGCGTCGGCAGCGGGGAGCAGTTTTCTGGTATCGGATCGGAAACCCAGCAGCCGGACGGTATCCACAAGATCTTTATCGCGCACCAGCTGTTGCAGATCAGCCATCGCAGGACCGTCGCCAATCAGCAAGAACACAACCGATGAATCGGGATTGGTCCGGGCAATGTGTTCGGCGACCCCGATGATAAAATCGAACCGCTTGTAAGGGTGAGCACGGCCGGTAGTGATACACACGAAACTGTCTTCCGGGATTCCTAATGCCTGTCGTGAAAACGCGCGCTGCTCTGAAGGATTCTGCACCGGTGGAGTGCCGTTCTGAACGGTGATGCAACGTTTGGCCGGAATGCGGGCGTTGGTAATGCTTCGCTGTCTCATGAGTTCGGACACATTGAATTGCGTGTCTGCACATACCCACGGAAACCGATGGCGAAGCGCTTTCAGGAACCCCTTTATGCCGTTTACCGGCGGGCGATCTCCCGGGGTGTGGTCATGGATGACTATGTTATTTACACCACTCTTTCGCAGAACAAAGTAATCCGGGCTGAACCATGGTCGGTCGGTAAAATAAACATCCGTAATACTATTGGTCCGAATGAAGGCGCGAAGCGATTGTCGCGAAGCCGGGGAGTCCCCCGGAACCGTCATTGCAATCACGTTGATACGGCTGTTCTGGATGACAGCGGGGAGGGTGTTTATCTCCGGATACGCGAGGTAGACACGCTTGCCGCTATTCTCGAAATGTTCTGCAAGCAGCACCCAGAAGTGTTCCATCAGCCACCAGGCGTAACCGACATCCGAGGGATAGTTGGACACCAGCAGCAGGTTTCCCTTTGTTCTAGTATTCATGTTCGCTTCCATTGCTGAATCACTTCACGTTGCACTGCAGACATATTTCTGACTCAGTGTTAGCATTTCCTGTCTGCCTGGCGAGCGTTATCATGCCAGAATGGATAGCAGTGGACCACTGGGCCGCGGGCAGGATTCTGATAAGGAGATCAGACTTGAAGATCGGGTACCTCTATAATCTGAACATCTTTCCTCCCAAGGGAGGGAATCACGTCCACGCCCTTGAGCTCACTCAGGGCTTTCTGAACGCCGGCCATCAGGTGGCAGTGCTGGACGACCCCACGGCGCCGGGCGCCCGGAACTTCTCCAGCGCCGAACCGGGGGCTATCCGGGCGTTTATTGAAACCATTGACGTTCTTTACATCCGGATCGATGCCAGATACCTGTCAGACTGGCCGCAGGCGCTGGAGTGCATGTCTCTTGCTGACGGCCTGCCGGTGGTCTGGGAAATCAATTCGCCAGCCAACGAGACACTTGCCTACTCCTGGCTTGGGGGCCGTAAAGCCGGCGAAAAAGAATCGCCGCTGCGCTATGCCCGTCGATGGGTTCATGCCAGCCGCAAAAAGCCTGCCATTGCCCGCGAGGAACTCCTGCGGGCGTCCCTGGCCAGAAAGGTCAGCGCTGCCATCTGTGTATCCTCCGCATTGGGACGCTACGCAGAACAGGCGCTGGGCATTCAGAATGTCCAGGTCTTGCCCAATGGCGGGCCCTTGATCGCAGAAGAGGATATTCAGGCCCGACAGGCAGCGCGCCGTAATGCAGCGTTTACTGTTTTCTACAGCGGCAGTGCCATCTATCCGTGGCAGGGTATGGATCTGATGTCCGGTGCCATCACTCTGGCTCAGGAAGCGGCTCCGGATATCCGGTTTGTCCTGGCCGTGAACCAACGCACAGACTCCTTGCCGTCCGGCCCTAACGTGGAAATAAGGGAGCACCTGGGCAGGCAGGGAATCATCGAAGCGGTCTGTACATCAGACGCCTGCGTTGCCCTCCATCCGGACTATCCCTGGTCGCCTTACGGCTTCCACAACTCGCCCATGAAGTTGTTCGAATACATGGCTTGCATGATTCCTGTGGTTACCTCCAACCGGGCCCAGATGGCAGAGCTGATTGAGCATCGCCACAACGGCCTGCTGTGTTCGGATGCGCCTGAGGATATTCTGTCCCAACTGCTCTGGCTGAGAGACAACCCCGACGCTGCGTCGGTGATTGGCAGGAACGGTTGGCGTGACATTCAGGCTCGCTTCAGCTGGCCACACAATGTCGATCAGACATTGCGCGTGTTCAAACAGGCGGCCAGCACGGGTGTCGCCTATGCTTAACCGGCTGGAAGAGAAAATGCTGATTCTGGCTCGGCGCAGGCCGCCGGGGCTGTTTTTTTACCGGCGGAATTTCCGGTTTCGCAATTTTGGTGATGAGCTGTCTCCGGTGCTTGTGGCAGCGATTCTTCGCAATAAGTTTCCGCGGGCCAACTGGGGAACGTCAGCGGGGCAACGAAAGCTGTTGGCTATCGGCTCGATCATGCATTTCGCCCGGGATAATGACGTTGTCTGGGGTACCGGGGTAAACGGCAAGGCAGCCCGCGAAGCACACAAATTCTCCACGCTGGACGTGAGAAGTGTCAGGGGGCCGCGTACCCGCGAGTTTCTCACTGACCTGGGCATAGATTGCCCGGCGATCTACGGCGATCCCGCGCTATTGGCGCCGCGATTCCTGAAAGCTCCAAAGCCTTATGGGGAGGTCAGGGAATTCATTGTCATTCCCCATTATCACGATCTGGCGGATTTCGAGGGTGTCGATAATCTGGTCTCGCCGCTTCAGAGCCACACCGAGGTTCTGAGAAATATCCTGTCGGCCAGGAAGGTCATTTCGTCGTCTCTGCACGGTGTCATCCTGGCCGAGGCCTACGGGATTCCAGCGGTTCTGGTGCTGCCGAAACCGGACGAAAACAAGCAGTTCAAGTATCTGGATTATTACGAGGGAACTATGAGACGTGACATGGACATTGCCTGCAGCTTCGACGAAGCGATCAGAATAAAGGGGGCCGGCCTTCCTGCGAGCTATTCACCGGAAAAACTGGAAGAGGTTTTTCCCGCAGATTTCTATACTGAAGCCTAGGCGTCAGGCCTTTTTCAGCTTACAGGTGCCCTATGTTCAAAACGTTTCGGCAACTATTTGGCATATTGGATCAGCGAGAGCGAGTGCAGGCTGTATTCGTTTTCCTGTTTTCGATTGTGGTGGCGGGAGCCGAGGTGGTCGGGGTGGCATCCATTCTGCCATTCATGTCGGCCGTATCCGACCCGGCATCGGTCACTGAAAACCCCTTTCTCGCCACTTTGCGGGAATGGTTCTCCTTTCTAGACGATGAACAATTCATTATTGCCCTTGGCCTGGGGGTGATAGGGCTTTTGTTGGCGTCATTGGCCATCCGCGCCATCGGTATCTGGGTTCAGGTCAAGTTTTCTACCTTACGAAGCCATTCGGTCAGTTACCGGTTGATGAAGGCGTATCTCCATCAGCCCTATCAGTGGTATCTGAATCAGCACACCGCTCGAATGTCCACCAGCGTGCTCTCTGAAGCGGCGCAGGTGATCAACGGCGCGCTGTTTCCGGCTATGCAGATGATCACCAAGCTGCTGATCGTGCTTGCTCTGTTTGCCCTGTTGGTCGCTACCGATCCTGCACTGGCATTGATCGCAGTGTGCGTGATTGGCGTCGCTTACGGTTTCATTTATATGCTTTCCCGCAAGCGTTTGTCCGTGCTTGGGCGGCGACGCCACCGAGCAAATCAGAAACGTTATCGCGTGGTTCAGGAAAGTTTCGGCGGTATCAAGGATCTTTTCATTATTGGCCGCGAGGCTCAGGCGGTGGAGCGGTTCCGTTTGGCGTCGCAGAACATGGCGAAACATATCGCCAGGGCCAGGGTGACCTCTGAAATACCTCCTTTGGCAATGCAGGGGCTCATCTTTTCCGGAATGATTGCCATCGTGATCTACTTTCTGGGGGTTTACGGTAGTGTTCAGAACGCCTTGCCCGTGTTGTCACTGTTTGCCCTTGCGGGTTACCGGTTGATGCCTGAGCTTCAGGCGGTCTACCGCCATTTGACAGAGATCCGTGTAACGGAATCTGTGCTTGATTCGGTTTATAACGACCTCAAGCGTCTCGAGAAGACCTCACGTCCCATGCGTGGGGCAACCGTGGAAAAGTGGCCCGGTCTGGAAGAGCCGGTGATTGAATTTCGCCAGGTTTTCTACTCCTACCCGGAGGCAGAAAGGAGGGCGCTTTCTGATATAAATCTGACCATTCATCCGTTTTCCACCGTCGGCATTGTCGGTCCGACCGGTTCAGGAAAAACCACTCTGGTGGATGTGCTGTTGGGGCTGCTCTCTCCGGAGGAGGGGCAGTTGGTAGTCGGGGGCGTTCCCGTCGACGCCTCAAATATTCGCTCATGGCAGGATAAAATCGGCTATGTGCCGCAACAGATTTTCCTGACGGATAACACCGTTGCCGGCAATATCGCGTTTGGTATTGATGAAGGCGACATTGATCAGGTTGCTGTTGAGAAGGCGGCCAGGATCGCAAACCTTCACGACTTCATCATGAGCGAGTTGCCGGAAGGCTATCAAACCAGGATTGGAGAAAAAGGCGTGCGGCTATCCGGTGGCCAGAGGCAGCGGATCGGTATCGCCCGCGCACTGTACCATGACCCCAGCGTCCTTATTCTTGATGAGGCGACCAGTGCGCTGGATAACCTGACGGAACGGGCGGTCATGGAAGCGGTGAATCGTTTGAGCAAGAAGAAGACGATCATTCTGATAGCGCACCGGCTCTCGACCGTTCAGGCGTGCGACGAAATAGTGCTGATGGAGGCGGGCCGGGTTTCAGCAACAGGCCGCTATGAAGAACTGGTGGCGAATAATACGGTATTTCGGGAAATGACTTCCCATATCTGAACGTAATTGAGGAATATTGGCATGGCAATAATCTGCAGGGAGCACGGTCTGCTGTTTCTTATGGCCCCGCGTACGGGATGCACGGCCATCGGCAGCGTACTCATGGATGAGCTGGGTGGCGAATGGTTACCGAGCGATGATGTGCTGAATGAGAAAGGCCTGTATGTGGTGCAGAAGAAGCATTGCACGCTGCAACAACTGCTTGACCACCAGTTGCTCTCCGAGAAGGAACGGGAGCAACTCGTCACCTTTACCGCGGTGCGAAATCCATTCGATTCCCTCGTCTCGCTGTACTACAAAATGCACAAGGGCTATCAGGATGAATTGAATGACCCGAAATCCTGGGTCTACAAAGTGCCGGGCTATGCAGAAGATCTCAAACTCATTCGCAACATGACCTTCGATCAGTGGATTAACCGTTTTTATCCGGACCTCCCGTTTTATCTGGAGAGCAAGCCTTTGAACGGAGTCCGGAGTATCGCCAGGCGAGTGGTGGGCAAACAGGTCCAGGCCGAAGACCCCTTCGTTCAGGGCGTCGACCATGTCATGAGGTTTGAGTACCTTCAGGAAGATTTTTCCAGAGTGCTGTACGCCGCCGGCGTTCGCAATCCGCCTGTCATACCGAGGATCAATACCACCAAGGCTCGCGCTGATAAGGATTACCGGACCTTGTATACACCCAAAACCCGCCGGAAAGTGGAAGTATACAAAGAAGGTGTCTTGAAAGAGTTCGGATACGCGTTCTAAACGGTTGAGTCTGGAGCCAGAAAATTCAATGACATTACCTCTCAGAGTGCTGCTTGCCTGCCCACCAACCGGAAATCCCTATGTCTCTGAGTTGGTCAGATCTCTCAATGAGCGGCCCGGCGTGCAGTGCGTTCAGAGTCATCGAGAATTTCTGGAGGCAAACCCTCTGAACTATGACGTGGTGCATTTTCAGTGGCCGGAAGCGATTTTGGGCTGGAACGCCCCGTGGACCGAAAGGGATTTGCAACGGTTGAATGAGCGGCTGGCAGAGTGTCGTGTGAAGGGTATAAAGCTTGTTGGTACCGTTCATAACGAATCGCCTCACGTACAGGCCAATCAACTTTTTTCCAGATTATACGAGTCTGTTTACCTGAATCTGGATGCGTTTGTGCATCTGGGACAAACCTCGGTGGAGATTACGAAAGCGTCCAGGCAAACGCCTGGAACACAGAAGCACTGCGTCATACCCCACGGTAATTATGACATTTTCAGAACCTTGAAGGCTGACGCGGCAAACGGCTTTTCCAGACGGCAGCGTTTCACTGTTTTGTGTTTTGGTGCCGTCAGGAAGCCTGCTGAAGTGAACCTGATTTGCCGTGTGGCCGACTCGCTATCCACCATTGGCGGGGACGTGGTCATCGCCGGTCGGGTGTATTCGGGATCCCGCAGAAAGCTAAAGTACTATCAGATGAAGATGCCCCTTTTCGCCCGGCGCAATATTCGCCTGATCTCCGGAAAAATTCCCGACGAACGTGTCGCGGCGGTTGTCTCCGAGAGCGATGCGTTGCTCATTCCGCGGGTTGATACGCTGAATTCAGGAAACGTTGCGCTTGGCTTTACCTTTGGAAAAATCGTGCTGGGACCTGACATTGGCGTGATCGGGGAGGAACTGAAGCGGCGGGGTAATCCGGTATTTGATCCGGCTGACAAAACCTCCATCAAAGCAGCGGTGCTGGAAGCAAGGCAGCTTGCAGAAACATCGTCACTGGGGGCTGACAACCGGCATTACGCTGAAACCGATCTGGCGTGGGGCAATGTGGCGGTATTGCATGAAAACCTGTACCGCTCCCTTCAACCCAGCGCGCCGTAGATTTCCAGATATTTCCCGGTTTGCGCGGCTCTGTCGAACTGCTGCTGAACAGTTTCTAGCCCTGTGCGGGTTTTTTCCGCAGCGGTCTGGGGCGAATCGATCAGTTCCTGTAGGGCGGAGGCATAGCCCTGCGGTGTATGTTCGTCCACGAGCCATCCGCCGGCACCATTCGCAAGAACCTCCGGGATTCCGCCAGCGTTATGTGCTACCACCGGCACCTCGAGTGCCAGTGCCTCCAGTAATGTCATTGGCAGCCCCTCGTGATCAGAGGTCATCAACAGGGCGCGCAGGGATTTCAGTTCAGGGTGCACGGGATCAACAAATCCGCGGAAGATAATTCGGTCTTCCACACCTCTCTTTGAAGCCAACTCGCGCAGATCTGATTCGAGAGGACCGTTTCCAAATATGACACCGTCGCAGAGCATTCCCCGTTTGTTGAGTACCGCAATGGTTTCAATGAACAGGTCTACTCTTTTCACAGGCACCAGGCGCCCGACGATGCCAAACCTGAGCCCGGCCTGGCGAGGGGGAGCGTCGGTACTGCGGGTTGTTCTGAGGCTTTCCACGTCGATGAAATTGGAAATCTTGCGCACCTTGCCTGGGAAAACAGAATGCAACTTCTGTTCAAGCTGGCTGGAAACGGCAATCACAACCTGCTGGCGATATCGTCCCAGTAAAATATCCAACCGGTTAATCAGCCACTTGTGGGGTCGGGCCAAAGACAGGGGAATTTCGGGGTTGCCATGGACCGTCCGAACCGAAGCGGGAGTTCGCGAAAGATCTTTGCCAATAATTCCAAGCACGTTTTCCTTGAAGCCATGGGTATGCACGATCCGTGACCGGTGCTCTTTGCAATGCTGGGCAATGACTCTGGCGATTGCCCAGGGCCCCAGCTTCTTCTCGTCGGCCAGTGATACAGGAATGCCGAGGGCGAGGAGTTTCTCTTGCAGGATACCGACATTGAAAACCACAGCAGTGACGGTGGCTTTGCCTGAAGCCTGGAGTGCCAGGCAAAGGTTGTAAACCTGCACTTCCGCGCCGGCCCAGAGGTCCCCGGATATAACGTGCGTAATGACAGTAGTTTGGACTTGTTGCGTCACAGCAGACCGCGTCCGATTGTTGCCAGCAAGCGCTGGGGACTGAAACTGTTCCCATCGTGCAAGTTGAAGCGCTGAAGGTCATAAGGATCACAGCCAGCGCGGTTCCAGCCTGTTTTTGTTGTACAGGCAGCTTCGTAAGCGGCGCGCACCAATTGCTGGCCCTTGTGAGTAATATCCCCGTTCGGATAACAGAATACGGAAACGTGAGCTGAACTCAGCGCTTTGATGTCATTCATGCAATCCAGAATTTCCGCTTCCAGTTGGCTTTCATCAGTCAGCCGGTTAAGGCGATAGTGATGCCGGGTGTGTGCCCCGTAGCGGGCAAGACCACTTGACGCCATTTCTTCAATCTCGCTGGAGTTCAGGATAGCTCTTGAGTCTGGAGCAGGGGCCAGATGGGGGTGTGACTCGTAAATGAGCGCAAGATTCTTGTAGATAGTTTCGTCATCCAGTCGCTTGAGTTCTCCGATAACGCGGTCGGCGTCGTGCGGATCGAAAGGAAAATGCGTGGGCTCTTGGCCGACGGCACTAATGAAGGGGATGAGCCATCGAAAGCACTCATCCTCCCAGGGAATTTTCTGCGCCATCAACAACAGGAGTACCTGTTCTGGCCAGAATATCTTGTTGGTATCGATCAACTTCGAGACAAGAAATACCGTAAAGGGGATTTGGTGAGAGTGTAGGACCGGGTAGGCATGTTCATAGTTGTCTCGCCACCCATCGTCAAAGGTAAAAGCGACCGCCAGGGGCGGCAGGTGGTTACCCTGTCTGTTTTGCTCAATCCACTCTTCCAGGTGCACTGGCTGGGCACCAAGGCCGGTAATCAGTTTGATGTGTTCTTGCAGAGCTTCCGGAGTGGTCACCATTCCGGATTGCTCAAACCGCCGCTGAGGATCGTTTGAAGGTAACACTCGATGGTAAGTGAGGATGATAAGAGTAGGCTTGGCAGTAAGCTTGATTCTCAGCCAGCCAAAGACAGCGAGGATCGCTAGAGCCCCCGCCTTGAAAAAAGACCTGTCTAATGCCACGTTTTCCTCCGTAAGCATCGCCGTTAGTGTCGGCTCTATCATCCATGGTATATAGTTTAGCGGCACCTCGGAGTTTGCCAGCAAAGGTAGGGAAAGTCATCTTCATCAAGCTGTACCGGCGGTCTGCGACGGGCAGTTTCAAAAGGACTTAGATTGATGAACAGGTTGTTATCACAATCGTTATTCTTTTATCCAGCCACCGTTCTTAAAGGCGAGCCGATCCCTCTTTTTTGGGCCGGCTATAGAGCACGACAGTGGATGAAAGAGGCGGACCTTCGTGACTATCAACTGCGTCGTTTACAAAAGATTATCGCCTATGCTTATAAAAACAGCGATTTTTACAGGCGCTTGTTTGATGAGCACGGATTAGATCCCAGTGGTCTTGGCTCTTTAGCGGATCTGGAACGCTTTCCCACAATCAGTAAGAAAGACCTGATTGATAATCTCGATACGATCTCTGTTGCAAAACATCGGCTAATGGCTGACAGCAAGACCACTGGTGGGTCTACCGGTGAACCCGTGAAGCTGTTCAAGAATGCCTTTGCTTTAGCCCGGGAGCGTTGCGCAACCGCAAGATCGTACGAATGGGCCGGTGTCAGAATAGGGGATCCACAGCTACGGTTCTGGGGGGTTCCCCATTCGCAGCTGGGGAGCGGGAAGGCTGCACTGATCGATCTTGTCGCGAATCGAAAAAGAATCTCGGCGTTCGATATCACAGACCAAACCTTGAGGGAGTACTATAATCTCGCCCTCAAGTTTGGGCCACGCTACATCTATGGATATGTAAGTGTGGTTGAGAAATTTGCTGCTTTCATTATGGAAAACCAGCTGAAGCCGATACCGTCGGTTATTTCTGTGATCACAACGTCGGAGATACTATCAGACGGTGCCAGATCGACTATCGGTGAGGCGTTTGGCGCCAAGGTATTTAATGAGTATGGCTGCGGTGAAGTCGGTTCAATTGCGCACGAATGCGAAGATGGCAGCATGCATTTGATGGCCGATAACCTCCTGGTTGAAGTCGATAGCGCATCCGGGGGCTCTGGAGAGCTTATTGTTACGGATCTGTTCAACAAGGCTACTCCATTGATCCGCTACAGGCTCGGGGATTATGGAACCCTGGCCAGCCGGCCGTGCACATGCGGCCGGTCATTGCCCGTCATCGAAAAAATACATGGTCGTGCCTACGATATCATTTCGCTTCCTGCGGGGCGGAAGGTCCACCCGGAGGCGGTTATCTACGTGTTCGAAGGGATTCAGTCGAAGCTGAATGCTTTCAAGCAGTTTCAGGTCATACAAGAGGCGCTTGACCGGATTACCGTGAATATCATTCCCAACCATAACTGGTCGGAAAACGCGCATACCAGGCTGTTAGATGGCCTCCGTCGGGATATCAGCGATCAGATCAACTTTGATATACGTCTGGTAGAATCCATAGAAAGAGAGCCCTCGGGAAAGATGAGGCTGGTCAAGTGTAGAATTTGAGACCGTCAGGTGCAGGATGGTTATCAGTGTGGCTGACAGGGTGGGTCTGGAAAGGCCCTTGATTAATGTGTCTGATGTTTAGGGAACGAACATAATGCTCATCACCGTATTCTGGGTTTCACTTCTGGGTGCAGTCTTCAGTTATTTTCTTTATCCCCTGATTCTCTCCGTTATCCCGTCCCGCCGGACCCATGCTGAAGTCAGCCCCCCGGCGTCGTTATCTCCCCGCGTAACACTTATTGTGACGGCGCATAATGAGGAGAGCCGTATACGCGAAAAAATCGAGAACTCTCTTGAACTGGAGTACTCCGACCTCGAGATCATGATTGCCTCGGACGCATCCACCGACAGTACCGACCAGATTGTTAGAGAATACGGTACGCGGCGAGTAAAACTTGCCAGAGCTGAGGAGCGTAAGGGCAAGGAATACGCCCAGTTGCAGGCTATTTCCTGTGCCACGGGCGAAATACTGGTGTTTTCAGATGTCGCGACGTCCATCCCTGTGGATGCTATAGAGAAAATGGTACGCCACTTCGATAATCCGGAGGTTGGCGCGGTTTCCAGTGAGGACCGGTTTATAAGCCGGGACGGGAGTATCGCAGGTGAGGGCGCTTACGTTCGCTATGAAATGTGGTTGCGAGGGCTGGAATCAGGGAAAGCCGGGCTGGTGGGGTTGAGTGGTTCGTTCTTCGCCGCGCGCAGGTCCGTGTGTGAGGAATGGGATATCTACTCTCCCAGCGATTTTAATACCGCGCTGAGTTGCGCTCGCCGTGGTTTGGTTGCCGTCACTGCACCGGACGTTCTGGGCTACTACAAGGATGTGGCAGACTCTGCCAGGGAGTATCAGCGTAAGGTAAGGACCATTATAAGAGGGCTGACGGCTTTGAGTCGCCATCTGGATGTTCTGAACCCGGCAACGTTTGGTCTTTTTTCCTTTCAGGTATTCGGCCATAAAGTCATGCGTTGGGCTGTGCCATGGTTCCAGGCGCTATTGCTGGTCAGCTCTCTGCTGCTGGTGGGCAAGGGCGGCATTTATGCTCTGGTGTTGGCCGGTCAGCTGGTATTTTACGGGCTGGCTTTCAGTGGCCATTTCTCCGCCGGTCTACGGCGCCATACGCTGGTGAAGATTCCGTATTTCTTCTGTCAGGTGAACCTGGCGGTAGCTCATGCCTGCATCAGCTTTTTTTCGGGAAAGCGTATGACGGTGTGGGCACCGTCGCAGCGTTGACTCGGATCGGAGTTGGCCTCCATGCTCGGTAAACTGCGCCCGGTCGGCAGCCGGGTTCCGCTTCCCTCCTCGGAGACCGTGCCACTGCCGTGGGCGGAGAACTATACAGCCGAATATTGTGCGTCCGGCACCGATGCACTGGCGCTGGCCGTTGGCCTTGCTGTCCTGCGAAAGCCAGATGTTGCAAACCCGGAGGTCATTATCCCGGCCTATGGGTGCCCGGATCTGGTAGCGGCGATTCTCTGCCAGGGTGCCAAGCCGGTTTTGGTGGACCTGGTTCGTGATGCGCCTCTTATGGACTCGCAACGCCTGCTCGACGCGCTTACCGAGCGAACTGTGGCGGTGGTGGGTGCAGGGTTGTTGGGTATTCCTGAACGCCTTGATGTATTGGCAGACATTTGCCGAGAAAACTCTTTGAGTCTGATAGAGGACTCTGCTCAATGCTTCCCGCCGCAGAGCGCCGATCTACCGTTGGCTGATTTCGTGGTGCTCAGTTTCGGCCGTGGCAAACCGATCAATCTGATGGGTGGCGGCGCATTGTTGTATCGGGGCACCTTGAGCGAGAACCAGCAGCAGTTTCTCGGCCGGCAGCCAACCGAAACCGTCATAACGGGGCTGCGCTGGCGGTTGAAGAGATATCTGTTCAATCTGTTGCTGACCCGGACGGGGTTCGGTCTGCTTGAAAGAATACCCTTTCTGGGGTTGGGGCGAACGCGCTTTCAACCTCACAAAGGCATTACAAGGCGAAATCTACCATCCGGTCTGTTGCATGGCGCGTTGATTGATCATGCTGCACGTCCCTTGCCCCATAAACAGTATGAGCAGGAACTGCGTGGTCTTGAGAGTGAAGGCTGGCTCCTGTTCGGTAGCTCACGTTTCGCGATGAACCCTGCTATTTCTCGCCTTAGATTCGGGGTACTGGTTCCCGATCGTGGTCTCCGAGACAGCGCTGTAAGTGCGCTGAACGCGGCGGGCATTGGGGCTAATGGACTGTATGAAGTTGCTTTGCCAGATCTGGAAGGTTTGTCGTCGCTTATGCCTCCGGCAGAGTTCCCGGTGGCTTCCGAATTTGCAGGACGCTTGCTGACACTGCCATCCCATGAAGACGTGACCCAAAGAGATGTGAAGCTCATTGCGAAGGTTTTGTTGTCAGTGAATTCCACCCGTGCCTGAACGCAATCGTTTGCGGCCGGGCGTCAGGTTTATTTACAGTTCTTGAGGCTCAAGCTACGGATTTAGTCAGCCCGGGGGCGGGCGCTCAGTAGAAAACAAGGGAATTTCAAACGCCGGCCCGTGCCTTGCTTGCAAACTCACACTGCACCCAGAATAAGGAGATTCCCATGCGTATCGTGTTTGCGCTCCTGTTATTGCTAGCCCCCGCTCTCGCTGTTTCCGGCACGATACGGAGTTACGACCTCACAGGAAAAGTGAGTGGGCCGGGTGCTTCCGCAGACTATCTGCGGGATATCTCGGTCGACGACGATATATTCATCAAGCTTAGGCTGAACCACGATGATTCGGGGCACAAACTCAATTTTTCGGGGAACATCGGCAGCTGGTCTTTCTCGCCTCAGGAGACTGCGGGCTTATACTCCATCGGTGATAGCGCGCCAGAGCGGTTTTTTACCCTGGGGTCCTCTTCTGTGCTGGAACCGCCCGTTGGAAACGTTGGCCAGATACTGGCAGTAGACCTTTTTCTGACGCTTTTCGGATTTGATGAAGACGGGACTGTGTCGATTCCTGAGTCCCAGCGCCTGGTTAAAAGCGATGGGAGTATAGATACCGCCTGGTTTCGCTCCGGTCAACTGAGCTTTAACTTCCTGGCCCTTTATGATCCTGCTACAGGTGAGGGCGTAGAGACGGACCTTAACGGCACAATTGATGCGATCAGAGCGATTCCCGAGCCGTCATCGGCGTTACTGCTGTGTATGGGCATGTTGAGCGTAGGTGTGGCCGCACTTCAGAGAAGGCGGCGTAAGTTACGACTCTGACTTTCGTCACTCAACCGCCCGGGTCTGCACTTCAGAGTACTCACTCTTGAGACCGTCTGAATCGATCGCGCGGATTTTGAACTCCCAGTCTCCCTCGGCGAGATCCTTGATCACGTAGCTGTTGTCGATGGGTCGATCAACCACTATGGATTCTTCTCCGCCTGCGACCGGGGCAACCCGTATTGCGTCGGCTATGACATAACCGTCAGCGTCGTTGGTGATCCGCACGGTCAGTGAAGAGTCCCCGGCCTGGAAGGTGCCTAGCTCCTGCCATGAACCGCCTCCTTCCCGCTGGTCCACCGTCATGCTCTCCGTGGTTTGTGACCCGCTGCTGTTGATATAGGTGTATTGATAGGTCGCGTTAGAGGCGCGGTTGGGGTGCGAAGTCCAGTTCGCATGCAACGCATAATTCAGCCCCGAAGTGAGGTTTCCTGCGCTCCATTCAGCAGACACCTGTCCCGAACCCGCCGGCATGGTGAAATAATTGCTTCCCTGGTACCCGTCGGTGCTGCTGGAATCGAAGCCATCATTGCCATAAGAGACGAATCGGTCTGATTCGTTGTCGATGGTCATTTCGCTCGCGCCGGCGCTCTGTTGATAGGCGATCTCGTACTGGACGATTTCTTCTTCTCCAAGGGGTGTTCCGTCTTGCCGTTCTGTGGGAGTGTCCCATGTCAGCAGGACGCTGGTTCCGGTCAGGCCGCTGTTCGGATCATCGGGATCCGATTCGGCCAGGAACTCCTGGTAATTGGTCAGGCCATCGCCGTCGGGGTCGGCGTCACGATCATTGGTGGTCGGGTCAAGGCCGTATTGGACCTCATACCCGTCTGGCAGTCCGTCGCCATCGGTATCAGGATTTGATGGATCCGTTCCAGAGAGGAATTCTTCGCGGTTTGAAAGGCCGTCATTGTCGAGATCGGCATCGGCGTCTGAAGGATCGTTCGGGTCCAGGCCATAACGAACCTCCCACTCGTCGGGTAAGCCGTCGCCGTCCGAGTCACCGGTGTCCGGCACTTCATCTTCGTCGGTGGGCACACCAAGCTCGCGGAACAGGATGGCATCGGCGATGGCGTATCCGTCGGTTTCGTTGCTGACGGTGACCCGGCCGGTAAGAGCCGACATACGATAGGTGCCAAGTTTGAACCATTGCCCGCCGTTTTCCCGTTGATCCACTGTAACGGTGTCGGTGACCAGGTTGTCCCGCTCATCGAGATGGTGAATGACGTATGTGACGTTTGAGCCCCGGTTCGGATGGGTTGTCCACTTTGCGTATATATCAAAGGTTTTGATGATATTCAGGTTCCAGGTAGCGACCATACCTCCGTCGCCAGAGGGTGCAGCAAAATAATCGGAGCCTTCGAAGCCCTCCGAGGCTGTCGATCGCTTCCAGTCCCCATCGAGGTAAAACGCGGGATCGTCGTTATCAATAACGTGCTCTATGGAGCCTCCGGCTGCCGGTGGCGGAAAGTCTCCGACGTCGGGAGCCGGGCGCGTGGCACAACCGGCGATGAATGTGCTCGCTAATGACAGAAGTACTACCGTATTGGATCTGACCATGACCATGACAGCGTCCTCTGCAATGATTGTGTGGTGCGGAAATAAAGTATGCCCACTTGAACTAAGCATGGCATATACCGGCGGGATTCAAAGCGACAGGGTTAGTTTTTGTAATTATATGTAACCGGTTTTTATTCGTTAAACCACGCCTGAAAGGGCACGGCGAAGCACCTGGAATAACGTTTAATTTCGGAGGGATTTCGGTTTCAGTCTGGAACGCATCGGGGCTTCTACCAAACGATAGGTCAGGTCCGAGATCCCGATGACTGTAACCACCATGATCAGCAGAGCGACGACCTGCGCGCCCGGCGACAGCCATTCATCCGCCGGCATCCCGGTCAGAAAGAGCGCCCCGTCACGGACAATATCGAGAATCAGCCAGTGGACCAGGTACACCGAATAGGAAATCTTGCCCAGGTAGGTGAACAGCGGGGCGTTCAGTGTGTGGGACTGCTGCTGCGGCAATCGTGAGGCGCATAACACCAGCCATACGAATCCAATGACGGAAGGGACGCCGGGACCGGGCTGGGAGAGTATCACCAGATTCAGGAGCAATACCGGCGTAAGCATCTGGGATGAAGCGAGTCGTGGAAACTTTCCGAGCTGGTAACAGCGAAAAACGATTATGCCGAGCATGGCTCCGCAGAAGCAACGAACCAACATCGGCCAGCCGGCGAAGTAGAGGCCGAGGTCGCCGAAATGGGCCTCGATGAGAATGAGGGGAATCAGGGCGCACAGGGCCAGCAACCCGAGCCACAGGGGTTTCAGTCGCAGGAGTGCGTAGATGACGAGCGGCAGGGTGAAGTAGATCATCCATTCCGCGCTGATGGACCAGGCCGGTTCATTCCAGTAGGCGCGCCAATGGATGGTCTGGATCAGTAGCAGGTTAGTGACCAGGGTGTATTTACTCTGGCCGGTGGTGAACGGTTCTTCAAGATACGCCATGCCCGGGGCGCCGAGACTGTCCAGAACCCACTGCACCGACTCGAATGCCACGAACAGTGCGAGCATGAACAGGTGCAACGGGTAAATCCGGGCAAAGCGGGCCTGTATGAAACGGAGATAAAGAGGGAACCTGACGCCATCCCGGAAGGTCGTGTGATACACATAGGCCAGTACAAAACCGCTCAGGATGAAGAACAGGTCGACCCACAGATAGGATTTATAGATCAGCAGGGTGGGCGCCGAATCAATGAGATCTTTCAAAACCACGTTCATGAAGTGGTGAAACATCACCAACACCGCCGCAATACCCCGAAGGGAGGTAAGAGCCGTCAGCTCGGAGCGGGGGGGATGGGTCATCGTTGCGGCTGGCGGACAAGCTCCTGGGCCCAGCGGGTGATAGATTCCACCACGGAGGCTCGGTCTTCGGGCTCGGAGAGGATGTGGGTTGCGTGGGGGCGATGGATAACAGTCAGGTTGTCGCCGAAAGCGACGGGTTTGAAGCAATCCTCGAACTGGTGCTGATACACGTAGTATTCATTGCCGAAAAATACGTAGAGCATCTGCAATCCGCGATCATTCAGTTTCTCAAGGCCGTCGCGCACCTCTTCTCTGGGCGGATATCCGGCAAAGCCCGGTACCTCGAAGTAGCGCTCTTCTATTCCTGATACCTCGACCCCTTTCTTGAGTTTTCTCAGGCCCAGTTTGCGAAGAATGAACTGGCCCCACCGCGAGAGGGACAACATTTTCGGCATGTAATGAAGCACATAGCTTTTCCAGGTCATATAGCAGTAACCGTCAAGCTGGACAGTAGCCATGACCCGCGTATCGCTCAGAGCGGTACGATAGGAGGCGAAGGCGCCGGAGCACAGGCCATAAAGGATGAAACGGTCATAGTGCTTCCATTCGGACAGATGATCCATCACCTCCTGAACCTCATCCACGGCGGCCTGTGCGGCGGTGAGGGTACCCCGCCGTGCTTCGCTGTCACCGATACCGGAAAAGTCGAATCGAAAGGTTGCCAGGCCGGCTTTTTCTGACAGGCTCCGCGCCAGAGTGACCGATAGCCGGCACGACCCGACCCGATGGATGACCCCGGAGTTCAACAGGATGACAGCCACCCCGGGGTCGCTGTTCTGGTCAGGTTCGCAGAGCACACCAACCAGGGGAAGCTCTTCTCCGACCATGACTACCTGTTCACGCATGATTCCTCCTTTTCCTGGAAGCGGCCCTGCGCAAAATACTGCTCGATGGCGTCGATCACGGGCTTGGGCCAGAGAATGCCACCAACGTGGTCGACGTAGTTCCAGTTATGGGGGGCGGGCGCCAGTTGGAAGTGGAAATCCGGTCGGGCCGCCAACCGGTTCGCCAGCGAGGAAAACTCGTCGGTCTCGTGGGACACGATTTGCGCAATGGGCAAGGTCAGCGACGGCGCCATGTCCTTCAGGTGCAGCTCAGAGAGGGTTTTCTGGAATGACGGCGGCATGGAAAAGCCGTTGAAGTGCATAGCGCCGTCCGGCGTTATAATCCGGGACCGGCTGCCTTCTTCCTCGACTTCGGCGATGGCGGATCGGATATCGTCCACATAGCCTGCGCCGTCGGTCACAGGATCCCACAGTACCAACCGTGAAACCGCAGGGTTAGTCGCCGCAGTCCGGGCGGCGACCAGTGCGCCGAGGCGCAGTCCCACCAGCGCAACCTGGCTGACTGCGGCCATGTCCATGACCTCCTGAATGGCGTGGCCGATATCCTCGACCCAGTGCTCCGACGTGACGCCGTCCAGTTCTCCGGCTGAATCTCCTGTACCGCGGTAATCAAATCGCAGTACTGAATACCCGAGCGCCGCGAGATTGATAGCCAGCCTGCGGACTGACTTGTGGGCTCTCATGTACTCTTGACCGAAGGGGTAGCATAGCACCACCGCTTCATTGCGGTTTGGTCCCTGTCGGGGGTGGAACACCCCGAACAGGTAGCTCTCAGACGGTCCAAAATAAAACGCTTCCAATATCAACTCCTGGTGAAACTGGCTGAGTTGCATGGCATCGGCGTGCCCTTGCGCTAACGAGTGCCGAAAAGCCGTCTGAACATACTGGTTCCGGTTTTGGGCTTGCCCTGAGTTGCTTCAGGGGCGGGGGCCTCGTCCGCCGGGGGCTGTTTCTGATCAACCAGATTGGCCAGCTGCTCCAGGGTATTAACCCACAGGTCCTGGGGCATGAGGCGCACGCCCAGCGCCAGTTCCACGTCAATGATTACCTGGAGTGCCAGCAGGGAGTGGCCGCCCACATCCAGAAACTGGTCTTCCAGTGACACCGATTCGCGCTTGAGGCGATTTTGCCACATGGCCATCAAGCGCTCTTCGGTTTCTGTGGGTTCACGGTCAGGTGCACGAGCCGGTGCCGGACCGCTGGTCATTTGTCCCAATTGCTTGCGGTTCACCTTGCCGGATGGCAACAGCGGTAAATGGTCATGGGTGGTGAATTGCTGCGGCATCATGTAGTCCGGCAGGAACTGGCGCAGATGCTTGCGCAATTCGCTGCTGGTTGGTCGTTCCTGACCCCGATAGACAATATGGGCGACCAGCCGGTGGTCATCGGCCCCCAGGTCTTGCACCACCATGGCGGCATCTCCAATGGCGGCATGACTGCGAAGGTGTATCTCGATTTCTTCCAGCTCTATCCGGTAGCCACGGACCTTCACCTGGTTGTCGATGCGGTCACCGAATTCGATGTAGCCGTCCTGTGTCCAGCGGGCAAGATCCCCGGTGCGGTACAGCCGCTCACCGCTGGGGTGATGCACGAAGCGTTCTGCCGTCTGGGTGGGGTTGTTGCGGTAGCCCATGGCCAGGCCATCGCCACCAATACACAGCTCCCCATAAACACCAAGGGGCAGGGTGTGACCGTTTTCATCCAGAACATGAAGCTGCGTGTTCGCCAGTGGCCGGCCAATGAGGATCCGGGGCAGAGTGCCCTCGGACCCGGGCATGACCCGGTAGCAGCTTGTCCACACGGTGGCTTCGGTGGGCCCGTACATGTTCCATAACTCCACGCCCTGCTCAAGCAGCAGTTCAGCCAGATCACCGGGTAGCTTTTCACCGCCGATCAGACCTTTCAGCGGACGCCCCGGGCGGAACCCGGTGTTAACCAGCAGTCGCCAGGTGGCCGGTGTGGCCTGCAGGGTCGTGATGTTGTGTTGTTCCAGCAACTGTGTGAGTTGGTGAGGGTCGGCGCTCTGGTTCTGTGAGGCGATCACCAGCGTGGCCCCCACGCTGAGTGGCAGGAACAGCTCCAGCAGTGAAATATCGAATGCCAGAGTGGTTATCGCCAGCAATTTGTCATCGGCCTGCAGGCCCGGCTCACGGGCGACCGCGAGAAGAAAGTTGTGCAAGGCGCCGTGGCTGATCTCGACGCCCTTGGGCACCCCGGTGGAGCCGGACGTGAAGATCACGTAGGCCAATTGCTCAGGTTTTACCGCAGTGCTGAGCGGGCCGGAGTCCTGGTGCGTAATGGCCTCGGCGTCCTGGTCAGGAACGATAACCGATACCGCCTCGGGCGCCTGCAATCCCTTTTGGCTGCTGTGAGTGATCAGCGCCTTCGCCTCGGCGACACCCAATATGGCCTTGATACGTTCCTGGGGATAGGACGGGTCCAGGGGCACGTAGGCGGCCCCCAGCTTCCACAACGCAATGACGGTTGCCGGCAAATCCGGATTACGATCGAGTAGCAGGGCGACCACGTCACCACTGTGAACCCCGCAACTGGCCAGATAGCGGGCGAGTTGGTTGGAGCGCTGGTCCAGTTCCTTGTAGGTGAAACCGGTCTCTCCGGTGGTGCATGCTGTTTTATCCGGCCTTTCAGCGACCTGACGTCGAAACTCCGAGAGAACACCTTGTTCAAACGCGTGTTCCGAGAGGGTCTGGTTCCAGCTGGCAATTTTCTCAAGTTCCTGCGCACTGGCGGTGGTAAGTCGCTCCAGGTCGGTGGCTTCCGGGGCCCCCGCAGCCGCCTCGATACTGTCGGTAAAGCTGGTCACAAATGCCTCGATGGTCTCGCGTTTGAATAACTCCACGGGATACTCAAAACCCGCCTCTATACCGTTCATGTGTCGTTTGAACCAGACGTCCAGATCGGTTTCCACGCCTACCCGGTCGAGATTGATCTGCGACCGCTGAATGCCGTCCATCTGATCCTGCCGGTTACGAACGTCCTGATAGTTGAACAGCGTCTGAGCAACCGGATTGCGGGAGGAGTCCCGGGGTGGGTTAATGGCTCGCACAATGGATTCGAACGGCGCATCCTGATGGTCCATGGCACTGAGCAGGGTTTCCTTAACATGACGGATCAGGTCGTCCAGAGTCTGCAAGCCCGTGAGATTGAAGCGGCAGGCGAGCGCGTTGATCAGTGGCCCCATGAGGCCGCTGAGTTCCTCCTGGTTGCGGGCGTAGACCGGCAAGCTGACGATCAGATCCGATTGCCGGCTGAAGCGGTGCAGCATCAGCACATACAGAGCCATGAGCACCATGAATACGGTGGTCTGATGGCGCACGGCGAGCCCTTCGAGAGCCTCAACGGATGACTGGTCAATAGTGAACTTCACCCCTTTGCAGCGATGGGGCTGAACGTAGGGCCGATCGAAATCCAGCGGCAGGTTCAGTACCGGAAGTTCGCCGCCCAGGGTTTCTTTCCAGTAGCTCAGGTGTTCCTCCAGCGCGTCGCTTTCAAGCCACTGGTGCTGCCAGTGGGCAAAATCCCGGAACTGAACCGGCAACGCCGGGAGCGAATTGCCCAACCCTTTGGAATAGGCGTTATAGAGGGCACACATTTCCTTGAGCAAAAGGTCGAATGACCAGCCATCAAAGATCAGGTGGTGCACCATCAGGAACAGAATATGGTCCTGATCGCTCACCTTGATCAGCTTTGCCTTGATCAGGGCGTCAGACTCCACCTCAAAACCGATAGCAACCTCATCGCGCAAGGCACCCTCCAGTTCCTCCACGTCAGTGATGCCGAGCTCCGCCAGGGTCTGAACTTCCAACTCAAGCCTGCGCTCTTCAGCCGTCACGATCTGCACCTGGCCGTCTTCGTTCAGGAAGTTGGCTCTAAGGATGTCATGGCGTTCCATGATGGTATTGAGGGACTGCTCCAGAGCGGAAACGTCCAGATCGCCCTGAAAGCGGAAGATTGCAGGCAGGTTAAATGCAAAGGATTCCGGAACGATTTTTTCGTACAGGTACCAGACCTGTTGTTGCGGCGTGGCATAAACCACCGTGTCTTCTGGGACCGGTTGGAGCCGGCTGGTGTGCTGGCCAGCGGCTTGCGCTTTTTCAATCAGCCTGGCCATGGCGCGCACGGTCGGCGCCTCAAAGAGCTTACCCAGCCCGAGGGTGACACCATGCTGGCTTTTCACCCGGGCCAACATCTGGGCGCCCAGCAGGGAATGCCCGCCAAGGTCGAAGAAATTGGCCGTAACACTCACGGAGCGGACCCCGAGAATGTCAGCCCAGAGGTCACTCAGAGCGGTTTCCAGCCGGGATTGCGGCGCGACGTAGTCGCTGTCGTCCGCGGTCGGCAGTTCCGGCGCCGGCAGGGACTTCCGATCCACTTTGCCGCTGGAGGTCAGGGGCAGCGCCGGCAACTGAATAAAATGCTGCGGCATCATGTATTCCGGCAGCGACTGACCAATGTGCGCTTTCAGATCGGCCAGCCAGTTCGCCAGTTGCGGCTTGGCCACGATGTAGGCCACCAGGCGTTGGTCGTTCTTGCGGTCTTCCCGCGCTAGCACGGCGCACTGAGTGATGCCGGGGTAGCGCAGAATGATTGATTCGATCTCGCCTAGCTCGATCCGCAGGCCCCGGAGCTTCACCTGGAAATCGTTTCGGCCGATGTATTCGAGCGCGCCATCCCCCCGCAACTTGACCAGATCGCCGGTCCGATAGGCTTTGAAGGACTCGTCGGAGAACGGGTCGTCGATAAACCGCTCGGCCGTTAGCTCGGGGCGGTTGATGTAGCCCCGGGCGACCTGCACGCCTCCAATCAGTAGTTCGCCTACCAGGCCCGGCCCCAGCAGATTGAGGTGATGGTCCACCACATACAGCCGGGTATTGGGCAGGGCCTTGCCGATAGAAACGCTGAAGTCAGAGGTTTCCTGGCCACACAGCCAGCTGCTTGCGTGGACGGCGGCTTCGGTTGGGCCATACAGGTTCCAGCACTCGGCCTCGGGGAAGTTCTGCCTGAACCGGGCTTCCAGTTCTGTGCTGACCGCTTCTCCGGTCAGCAGGAATCGGCGCAGGCTCGGGCAGCGGGAGTGATCACACCCATCGAGGAACAGGTAAGCCAGCGACGGCACGAAGTGTATGTGGGTAATGCCGTGACGGTTCACCAGATCCACCAGGTATTCCGGATCCTTGTGGCCACCGGGTTTGGCGATCACCAGCGGTGTTCCCGTCATCAGCGGCAGGAACAGCTCGCAGAGCGACACATCAAAGGTGTACGGCGTTTTCAGCATCACCGCGTCGGACTCGTCCAGTGCAAACGTGTCCTGCATCCACAGCATGTGGTTACAGATCGACTGATGCTCGAGCATCACGCCCTTGGGTTTTCCGGTTGACCCCGACGTGTAGATCACGTAGGCCAACTGGTCAGGCGCGCAGGGTCGGGCAGGGCGTGCGGCGCTCATGGCACTCAGGTCCAGGTCATCCTTTCCGACCGGTATCGCTTCTACGGTGGAAGGCGCACGGTCCTTCAGGCTGTCCAGCGTAAGAACGAAGCCGGCTTTCACTTCGTCGATGATAAACGCAAGGCGATCCTGGGGGTGTTCCGGGTCCAGTGGGAGATAGGCACCACCGGCCTTGAGTATGGCATTGATGGCCACCAGCATTTCGGGGGAGCGGTCCATCAGAATGGGAACGATGGTTTCCGGTCCGACACCCCGTTCAATCAGCCAGTTGGCCAGCCGGTTGGCTCGTTCATCCAGCTCCCGGTAACTGAGCTCGGTATTGTCGAATATCAGCGCGGTGCGGTCGGGGAACAGGTCGACGGCGGTCTCGATCAGACCGTGCAGGCTCTTGTGGGCAAGGTCGTAGTCCCGCAGGCCAGCATTCCACTGTTCCTCATACAGCGACCGGTCGCGATCGCTCAGCAGATTGATCTGGTGAAGGGCCACGTCTGGCTGGTCCAGCACGCCACGCATCAACAGCAGCAGCTCGTCCATACGCCGATCCATGGTCTCGGTATGCCAGAGCTGGAGATTGTGGGTGCATTCCATTACCGCCGCGCGATCCGACAGGGTAATGTTCAGGTTCAGATCGAAGTTTTCAAAAGCCCGGGGATTGGATTCGAAACGGGTGTTCAGACCGGCAAACTGAAAGTCTGACTCGTTGGCCTGGTCTACGTTGAACAACACCGACACCAGAGGCGGTTTGGACGGATCCCGGGCCACGCCCAGAGTCTGCAACAACGTACCGTAGGTCAGGTATTGGTGTTCGAAGGCTTCGAGCATGCTCCGCTGGGCTTTTTGCAGCAACGTACTGAAGGAATCATCGGCAGACACAGTGAGGTACAGCGGAATGATATTGACGCAATGCCCCACCAGGCTGTGTTCTTCCTTCGCCATCTGACCGGCGAAGGGTATGCCAAGTACGATCTCTTCAGTTCCGGAAATGCGGTTCAGGTAGGCCGCAAACGAAGCCAGTAGCGTTGTGGTGATGGTGCTGCTGTTTTTTGCCGCCAGCCGCTTGAGTTCCCCCACCAGATCCAGCGGCATGGGTTTGTCGAGGCGATACGCCGCAAAACTGCGGCTCAGACCACGGGGGCGGTCATAAGGCAGTTCCAGACTTGGAATGCCGCCAGCGAAACGCCGGGTCCAATAGGCAATGCTTTGTTGCCGCAGAGCCCGGGTTTCTTCGCTTCTTTCCCACTGCGCGTAGTCACCGAACAGCGGTGCAGGCTCCAGGTTGTCCGGGCTGGAGGGGGCGCATTCCCGGGTGTACAGGTTTCCCAGCTCACTGGCCAGGATATAAAGCGACCAGCCGTCGCATACCGAGTGATGCAGTGTGAGCAGAATACGGGTGTCGGCTTCTCCAAACCGGATAACATCGAACCGGGCGAGGGGGCCGTCGAGCAGGTCAAACGGCTCGGTGACGGTTTCGCGCGCTAACTGGTCGAGTTTCCGGAGTTTGTCGGCCGCAGTCAGAGCCAGAAAGTCGTGTTCCTCAACAGGAGCGGGGCGATCCCGATAGATCACCATTTCCTCACCGTCATCACTGAAACAGCCACGCACAGACTGGTGGCGTTGCCACAGTGCGTTGAGAGCCGCAATCAGGGCAGGCTGGTTAGCGTGACCTTCCAGGCGCAGGAAGACCGATTCGTTGAATGAAGCACTGGCGTCTTCGCCAAACTGCGCGGCAAGCCAGACCTCCCGTTGTGATTCTGTGGTTTCGACTGTGCCTTCCAGTTCACCGAATCTGAAAGGATCGTGATGGCTGACGTGAGACAATACGGCTGTATTCATAAGCGCTTAACCTGCCCACTTTTCGAACTGATTGTTATTGGTTCTGGACGGGATGTACCAGGCGGCCTTGCCGGATTCGTCACGGCCAAGTCGGGCGCCGGCGACCGGTGGTTTCTCTCCGGGGGCAGACAGGGACTCGGCCGGCGCCTGCTGGGTGACGGGGAAGAACTCCATGGCGATCATGTCATCCATAGCCTCCTTGAAGGCTGTGGTGATGGCCGCGCGGTCTTTGTCGCTGTGGGCTGTGGTGATGAACATCGGGCGGGCATCCCACACGTGAATGCCTTTCTCGCGAAGCAGGATATAGATCAGTTCCTCAAAGGCGATGTCCTGGGGGATCTTGATTTTGCACATGGACCCGCAGTGTTCGATTTTCAGGGGCGCCCCTACCATGCGGGCATACTGGTTGATCTCGCTGACCATCCGGTCCGCCCGCTGGTTGAGGTTCTCCTGCAGATCGGGCTCTGCCTCGAGGCGTTTCAGTACTGCAACGGCGGCTGCCATGGTCAGGGGGTGGCGCACGAAGGTGCCTGCGAAGTACGTTACCCCCGCTTCCGGGGATGAATCATCGCCGAATTGCCACTGACCGCCGTCGAGCGCGTCCATAAAGCGGGCTTTGCCGGAGATGGCACCAATGGGCATACCGCCACCAACGATTTTGCCGTAGGTACAGATATCGGCTTCAATGCCGTAGTAGCCCTGAGCACCGCGGGGATGAATACGGAAGCCGGTTATGACCTCGTCGAAAATCAGCGCGATCTGCTGGTCGGTACACAGGCTGCGGGCTTGCTCCAGGAACGCCTTGGGTTGCAGATCCGGGTTGCGACTTTGCACCGGTTCAATCAACACCGCCGCGATTTCATCGGCGTGTTCACGGATATAGTCGAGGGAGGCGTCACTGCCATAGTCCAGAACGATCATGTTGGCGGCAGCGGACTCGGGAATGCCCGCCGCAGCGGGCACCGCGTAGCCACTGGCGCCCCGGGTGATGATGACGTCATCGTGGATACCGTGATAGTCGTTCTCGAATATGACCACCTTCTCTTTGGCGGTGACCGTTCGCGCCAGGCGCATGGCGCCGACCACCGCCTCTGATCCGGTATTGCAGAAGGCGACCCGTTCGTTACCCGTGATCTTGCAGAACAGCCTCGATGCCTCGGCGACCAATGGCTGCTGCGGGCCGATCTCATAGCCGGTGTCCAGCTGACGAGCGATGGCGTCCTTGATGAACGGAGCGGAATTACCGAAGAAGTTGCTGCCAAAGCCGCAGGTGAGGTCAATGAGTCTGCCGCCGTCGATATCCCACAGGTAGGGGCCATCCGAACGTTCCACCACAATCGGGTAGATCACTTCCTTGATCACGTTACGGAACCCGGAGACGACCCTGGGGTCAGCCAGGTGTTTGCGATTGTCCTGGGCAAACTGTTTGGACTTTGCAAAACGCTGATTATAGCGCTCACTCAGCTTCTGGAAGTTCGCCCTCTGGGTGGCGCTCATGTCGTTGCTGCGCTTGACGTTGATTCGGGTGCCCGCGCCGAAGGGTTTGAGGGGCGCTGAGCTCCCGCTTTTCGATGAGTGGCTGTCGTGTTGGGGCTGCTCGCTGCTCCCGGACGGAGCGGGTTGTGATGCCTGCCCGCCGAGCGAGGACAATAACGCCAGTTGCCCTTGCATCAGCTGCATCTGCTGCTGCAACAGCGATTGGATGTCACCTGACGCCTGCGGCATTGCCGTGGAATTCACCGGCATGCCATGCCCGGTGGCAGGCGATTGGTTAGCGCCGGTCGACGCGTTCGCAACGGGCGGGGCGACCGCCGGTTGCGGCGAGCCAGTGCCTTCGGCAACCACACCTTCCCGGATCAGGTACTCGGTCAGTTTGTTGAGATTGCCGCAATCGTTGAGCAGCTGGCGGAATGTAATGTTGACCTTGAATTTTTTCTTGAGCTTGAGGGTCGACTGGGTGAGCAGAAGCGAGTCCAGGCCCAGTTCGAAGAAGCTGGCGTCGCCGTCGGCCTGGCCAAGATCGATACCGGAAATGTCGGTAAACAGCTTGCGCAATTGTTCCATAATGGCGTCTTTCATGGCGGGCCCTGCCAAAGGTGTTGTTGGATGATCCGACGGTTGCAGCAATGCGGATTGCTGCGCGAGTTGCTCAACCAGGCTGGCGGTGTGCGGCTCTGCCGCCATTTCGTTCGCCTGGGGTTCAATGACGTGTGTCCGGTGCTGGAACGGATAACCAGGCAGCCTCGCGGCCAGATCGGGGTTTCGGCGGCCGCATGGCCACTCGACAGCGACACCGGCGCACCATGCCTGGCCGAGGCTTCGGCTGAATGACTGCACTTCGGCTTGCGGCTGACCGGCCTCGGGCAGAAGCGGGATGAGCGCCATATCGCTCTTCTCGGCCAGCGTCTGCATGACCATGCCCGACACGGTAGCCTGTGGCCCGCACTCCAGCACGACCAGGTTGTTCAGCTCGCCGATGGTTCGCACGCCGGTGCGGAATTGCACGGGCTGGCGGATCTGGTCAGCCCAGTAGCGTAGGTCTGTGGCTTCCGCCTCGGTAATCCATTCACCGGTCACACAGGAAATGAACGGAAGGCGCGGGGGCATCAGGGTGATATCACTGAGAGCATCGGCAAAGCCACTGCTCGCTGCGTCCATGGAGGGGGAATGGAACGCATGGGAAGTCGCGAGTGCCCTGAACTTGATGTTGTGCTGGTCCAGGGTGGCGCAGAACGCCTCGATGGCCTCATGTTCCCCCGACAGCGTGCAGGAATCGTCGGTGTTCTCAGCAGCCAGCACGACTCCGTCCCTGAGCAGGGGCGTTAGCTGGTCCCGGCTGGCGCGCACGGCCAGCATGGCGCCGGAGGGCTGGGCCTGCATCATTTGGCCGCGGGTCATCACCACCCGAATAGCGGTTGGCAGATCAAAAACGCCGGCCATCGTGGCGGCGGCAAGCTCGCCAATACTGTGACCAATCGCCGCTTGCGGCTGGATGCCCAATCGGGTCAGCGCCGATGCCAGTGCATACCCGACGCAGAACAGACTGATCTGCGTCTTGCTGGTGTCTTTGAGCGGGTCGCCCGATTCAAACATCAGGGTCTTTATGTCCAGCCCGTGTTCGTCCTGAAGTATGGCAGCACAGGCATCCATGGCTTCCCGAAACGCCGGTACCTGACCGTATAACGATTGGCCCATGCCGGCAACCTGGCTGCCCTGACCCGGGAAGGCGAACACCACGGCTGGCGATTTCAGAATTGCCTCGGCATCCTCCGCATCTTCCAGTGCGGCCATCAGTTCATCCACCGATACCGACTGGGGTAACGTCTTGCGGTATCGAAAACCGCGCCTGCCATGAATCAGGGCTGTGGCCAGATCGGCGCGATCAGATTCCGAGCGGAGGTCCGCGAGCATCGGGCGGTAAGCTGCCAGCAGTTCGGCCAGCGCTTTTCCGGACTGCGCGCTGAAACACAGTGGCACCCAGGCAGGCGTGGGCGCACTTGCCGGCTGTTCGGCGGTCTCCACGCCCCTGAGAATGGCGTGGGCATTGGTGCCGCCGATGCCGAATGAGCTGACACCGGCAACCCGCTGGGTAAGCGGTTCTGCCCAGTCGCTGGTGGTGTCGGCAATAACGAACGGGGTGTTGTGAAGGTTCAGTTCCGGATTGGCCGTCTCGAAATTGATGGACTGCGGCACTTTACCCCGCTCAATGGCCAGGGCGCATTTGATCAGCCCAATGACGCCGGCACCCGCTGTGAGGTGCCCGAAATTGCTCTTCACCGAACCCAGTTTGCAGAACCCGGTGGCGGGGGTGAACTCCGCGAATGCCGCGCTCAGGGCGGACACCTCGATGGGATCGCCGATCGGGGTTGCTGTTCCGTGGGCTTCAACATAACCGATGCTGCTTCCATCCAGCCGGGCGTCGCGGAGGGCGCCCAGGACGACCGATTTCTGCCCCTGAACACTGGGGGCAGAAAAGCTCCCCTTCTCGGCGCCGTCGTTATTGACCGCCACCCCGTTGATGGCGGCATAGATGTGGTCGCCGTCTTTCTGCGCATCGTCCAGACGTTTCAGTACGATCAGGCCACCGCCATCGCTGAAGACCGTACCGGAACTGTCCTTGTCGAAGGGGCGGGTATGGCCGTCCCGGGTATAGATGCTGCCTTCCTGGTGCGTGTGGGGCTGTTGCTGGGGGAAGGTCACCGAGGCACCGCCGGCAATGGCGATGTCACAGCGACCGTGGCGAATCGCTTCAACCGCCTCGGCAACAGCCACCAGTGAGGTGGAGCACGCGGTGTGGATGCTGAGCGCCGGGCCGACCAGATTGAGCTTGTGAGCGAGCCGGGTGGCGGCGTAGTCCTTCTCATTGGCAACCATGGCCTGCAGCGGGCCGTAGTCCTCGAGCTTCTCTGCGTTTTTGAGAACGTTGTGCAGGTAGTAGGTGTTGTTGCCGGTGCCACAATAAACCCCGATGCGGCCGGCGAACTGCTCCGGGTCGTATCCGGCATTCTCCAGCGCGTGCCAGGCAAGCTCGAGTAGCAGACGCTGTTGCGGATCAATGAATTCCGCCTCGATCGGGCTGACTCCGAAAAAGCGGTCGTCAAATCCGAGAGGGTCATCCAGAACACCGCGGGCATTGACCACACCGTTATTCCGGTCGGGGCCGTCGAAGAAGGTGATGCTTTCCCGTCCCTCCACCAGGTTGCTCCAGAAACTTTCCAGCGAACTGGCACCCGGCACCCGCACTGCCATGCCAATTATGGCGACATCCCGGGAGGAGATGGTTCCGACATCGGAACCAGGGTGTGCGTCTTGCTGCGGAACACGGACGGAAGCGCGCGAAACAGCGTAATCGAGAAATTGCCCCAGGGTGCGGTACTGGAACAGCGAGTAAACCGGCACGCTCAGGCCGCGCTGTTCATAGATGGCTGCGGCCACACGGTTCGCGGTCAGCGAATCCATGCCCTGATCCTGCAGGTTGTCCTCTTTGTCGAGGGTCGGCAGAGCCATTTCTGCCCGAATAATGCCCAGCAGTGAATCGGTCTCGCTCGCCACGGTGGTCTCGGCGGGTGCTGGCTGTTGGTCAAGGCCTTCAACCATGGATTTGCGGTCAATTTTACCGGAAGGTGTCTTCCTGAGAGCGGCGAGCCAGTGGTATTGCGCGGGAATCATGTACGCTGGTACCGAACTGGCCAGGGCCTCTCGCAATGCAGAGTCAGAGTTATCTGCCCCGGCGGCGCCAGTCACAAACGCCACCAGTTTTTTCTGCCCCTGAACTTCCCGCACGGCCACCGCGACCTCATCCACCAGGCCGGTGTCCAGCAGTCGTGCTTCCACTTCACTGAGTTCTACCCGGTAGCCGCTGATTTTTACCTGATTGTCGATGCGGCCACGGTAGAGCAGTTCGCCACAGTCGTCGAGGTTCACCAGATCGCCGGTACGGTACGCCCGCACAGGCTCTTCGCTCTCTCCGTCGTGCAGGGTGACGAAACGTTGCCGTGTCTGCTCTGGGCTGTTGATGTAGCCGTGGGCCAGCACCGGTCCAGCGATGTAGAGTTCGCCTACCTCTCCAGCCGGCACCGGTTTCTGGTGCTCATCCAGCACCAGCAGCTTTGCCTGATCGATCGCCTTACCGATGGGAGGAAGCGCCGGCCAGTTGTCCGCCGGCCATTCCAATACGTGCTCACTCACCACGTGGGTTTCGCACGGGCCGTATTGGTTGCAGAGTGTCACGTTTTTGAGGGCGTTGAACGCGGTCCGCAATTCATTGCTCACCACCAGCTGCTCACCGGCTGTGATCACTTCCCGCAATGACGACGGGTAGCGTTTGACCCGGTTGGCCCACATCACCAGTTGCAGCAGTGCAATGTACGGCAGAAAAATGCGCTCGATTCGCTGCTCGTCGATGTAATCGAGCAGACGATGGAAATCCTGCTTTAACTCGTTGTTGATGAGATACAGGGTACCGCCCTGGGTGAGGGTGGAAAAGATCTCCTGGAACGACACGTCGAACCCCAGCGCAGAGAACTGAAGTGTGCGGTAACGGGTGTCGTCGCCGTAGCGACGGTTCTGCCAGTTGATCAGGTTGTCCAGGGTGCCGTGATTCATCAGCACGCCCTTGGGTTGGCCAGTGGAGCCGGACGTATAGATCACGTACGCGCTGCTCTCGGGGGTAATCTCTGCGCGGGGCGGCTGATCCGGAGCCTGGTCGAACGACAGTTCACGTAAATCGAGGTGCTCACCGACGGGCGATCGGAAGTCGTCGTTATCGATCACCGTCAGTGCTGTACCGGCGTGGCTGACCATGTAGTCGAGACGGTCACGGGGGTAGAGCGGGTCGAGCGGTAAATAAGGGCAGCCGTGTCGAAGAATGGCGATCATTGCCGTAATGGCCAGTACCCGATCGTGGGTATGGATCGCAATCGGGGAGCCTTGCGCGAGATCAAAGCGAGCCAGCGCCCCCTGGAGAATCTGCGCATTCCGCTCGAGTTGCCGGTAGCTGACAGTGGTTCCATTCGCTGAATCAGCCACGCAGGAAATCGCAGTCGTTTCTGGAAAGGTTTGAACCGCGCGCTGGAAGCTGGCTAAAAAACTCGGCACTGCATGGGAAGACTCGGTTGCATTCATCTCTTTGCCGTCCTTAGATAGAGATTCATACATCAGGCAGTTGTTACATCATGTAAATTAGCATAGCCCCCGGGGATGTGCTAGGAAGAACTGAAAGCCGGGAAGTCTATATTTATCGGGCGTTGTGAGGGGTGTTTGCGATGTAAACGCTGCTGGTAATCAGTCCGATTTCTGATATGAGCATCAGGCAGGGGAGTCGATCTGGTAGCCCATCCACTGTTGCGTACAGCGTGTCGTTTTGGTGCGTGAGGTGGATTTCCAGCAAGTCCATATAGCGCCCCAGGAGCACGGACACGGCTTTCACCACCGACTCCTTCACGCTGAAGGCAATAGCTGCCGGGCGAAGATCGGGGTAAAGCACTTCTAGCAGTACCGCTTCATTCGGGTGCATGATCTGTTGGGCAAGATCGTCTGTTACCTGGTTCGGGTCCTCGATCAGATCCAGCCCGATGCCATGTATGCCATTTTTCCGGCAGACAACGGCCGCACCGAGCGAGTGATCGTGAGTGATGGAACCGAGGAACCCAGCTGGCCAGAGCGGATTACCGAGCTTGCCGCGGAGCAGGGCAGTCGGGGGGACCCCGGCCTGGGCCATTGCCAGCCGGGCCAGATGGCGGCCGGAATAGAACTCCCGCTGGCGTTTTTCGCTGGCGCGGGTCATGAGCTGGCGTTCCGGTTGGTATTCTGATCCGGATTGCGTCAATGCTCCGGCAACAAAGGAAACCCGGGTGCGGGTGAACTGTCGCAAACGCTGTTCAATGGCTATAACGTGAGGGCAGGCATGGAACGTCATCAAAACTTCCCGGAGAATCAGCGACCTTGAAAACTCTACGGCGATGGGCAAGCGTATTCAAGCGACGGCTTCACCGTTTGTTCGAGGTAAAGGCGGGGATTCTGCTGTCCCAGCCCGCCAGTCGAGTGTCGGGGCCGCCCTCCGGTCAGACAGGGTCGGAAACGGAAATCCGGATGACCCGGACCTATCGGGAGGAGTTGCCCTGGTCCGAAAGCGAATTTCTACGTCGTATCGGTAACGGAAACGTTCTGTATGAGCTGTTCGTTGACGGCCAGCCGGTCTGTTATGGCTGGGTTGCCGAATCCGGCACACGGGTAGGTGTACTGCATGATCTCCGACTGGTGGTGCCGGAGTGCGGGTTCTACATCTGGGATTGCGCTACGGACCCGGCTTTCCGCGGAAAGGGTTACTTCCGAACGCTGCTTCACCGCATCGTAAACGGCATGTATCCAAAGGCCACGCTGGCACTGGTGGCAGTGGATACCAATAATGGCGCCTCTCGCCAGGCATTGACCAATGCCGGTTTTCGACCCCTGTTCACTTACATCAGCGCACGGGTTATGAGTCGCGGGCTCTGTAGCGTGGCATTCAGGAACGGAAAAATCGCTGCCGCGCAACGGGAGTTTGACCGCCTGGCAGGCGAGGCATAAAACCGCTGAGGTTCCCTGCGCCACTGAGTGAAAACTCTTATGTCGCGGTGCCTTCCGATGCTTGCAGCTTCGTCGCCCATGACATATTGTTAACGTGAAACTGACCATTGGATGTAGAAGCAGGAGCAGTCTTTTACACGGGCAGAATCGGACGCAACAGATCGTCGAAAAAGGAATTCACGATGAGCTTATTTGATCTTTCCGGCCCGGAAACCATCGAAACGGTCCCCTTTCCCACGGAAAAAAACGGATTGGCCCCTTACCTGCGCCGCCGTCAACCCGTCCTCCTCAGTGGCGTGCGGGACGCGCTGCCATTTACCCGCGGCTGGAACTACGATTATTTCCGAAGTGCACTGAAATCCATCCGAATCCAGCGCAAGTCCGCCGACGGCGTGTTTCACTACCTGGGCTTTGAGCGCATACCGATATCCGATTTCGACGACGTCATGGAAACAACCCACGACGGCTACGCCCTGGAGCCATTGCTGGGCCGGGGCGTGTCAGCGGATCTGCCGTCGTCGATATCGGTCGATCTGCCGGCTTTTGTACCGGAATCGGGATTCCGTGTATCCAACCTGTACATCGGACCAGGCCAGAACAAATCTCTGCTTCACTACGATGAAACTCACAGCCTGCTGATGATGCTCGAAGGGCGTAAACGCTTCATTCTGTTCTCTCCGGATCAGAGCGGCTATATGTATGCGTACAGTCCTTTCAGCCTTAGGGCCCTGCTGGAAAACCGGGTGGTCGATAGTCGCATCGATTGTCAGAATCCGGACTTTTCGCACCACCCGAAACTGCGAAGGGCACAGGGCGTTACCGGCTGGCTGGAGGAGGGGCAGGCTTTGTTCATTCCTGCCGGGACCTGGCATTTTATTGAGGCCGAAGGCCGGAACGTTTCGGTCAACTATTTCTGGTTACAGAATCGCGTGTCTGACTGGATGCAACAGCCTTTGCTGAACTTCTGGATCAAGCGAAGGGCGATTGATGTGCTGGATCAGCTCCGGAAAGTGAAACACAAATTATCTGCTGCCTAGAGACAATAAAAAACGATCTCTGTATCAAAGCTCTCTGTAATATCTCGGCAAACCCGTTCAAGCATTCATCGAAACCCGGGAATATTAACGACTGTGGAACTTAGAGTAATTAGAACACTGGATGAGTTCTGCACCATTCAACCCCAGTGGGATGAGCTGATTGAGGCGCTGGATCCGGTTCCCATTCCGCTCTCCCATGCCTGGCTCACCTCCTGGTTGAATGCCTTCGCACCCGATGTGCAAATGGAATTCAGGGGTGTCTTCCTGCATGGGCGGCTGGTCGGGGTTGCGCCTCTGCTGAAAGATCGGGAGCTTTATCGGGGCATTCCGGTTACCCTCGTGAAGCTCGCTGCCAATGGTCACAGCCCATACTCCATGGTGGTTGTACACCCGGATCTCCCTGCTGCCGATAAGCGTGCAGCACTGGCGCAACTGACACGGGTAGCACCCGATGAAGTAGGTTTGTTTTTCAAGATTCCGCTGCACAGTGATTTGCGGGACTTCCTGTTGGACCGCCATGGTGTGGGGCATGAGCATGTTGGTGAGAAGCCGAGCCTGCTGACCCCGGTGATCCATATCAGTGGGGATTGGGAGGAATTTTTCAGCGCGCGTCCCAAAAAGCTCAGAAGAAGCCTGAAACATAAACTGAACCGCTATAACGCAGACGGTGGCTTCCGGATCGAGGAAGAAGCCGTCAGCGCTCCGGATCAGCCCATTGTCGATGAGCTGATTGCCATTTCCGCCAACAGCTGGAAAGCCGGCATTGGCAATGACCTCAAGTCCAACGATAGGAGCCGCCGGTTTTTTCTGAATCTGGCGGAAGCCTTCGGCAGCTCCGGACGGCTCAGTGCGTGGATCATGCGCCGGGCCGGGGAGCCAGTTGCCTATGAGCTACATCTGGCCGCTGGCGGTGTCGTTTATCCGATCCGGGCGGATTACGACCAGGCGTTCAAGTGCTACTCACCGGGCTCCGTGCTGGAGTACACCGTCCTGAAACATCTTTTTGAAAGCGGGTCCGCCCGTCAGTACTACACCTGCGCCGATGATTACTGGTATCTCAGCAACTGGACCTGCGAATATTCGGAATTCTGCACAATCGAAGTGTTTGGAAGCAGTCCGAGGTTACAGGCGTTGTATTACCTGGAATACCGGGTAATACCGGTTATAAAGCGCCTGCTCGGCAGAAAACCCCGCAGGCACAGGGCGGCATGATCAATCGACCGGAGATGTCATCAATGCGCACGCTGGTTCTTGTCAGCCCCGATAAATCGGATATTTTCTTCGCTAATCAGTTGGCGAAAACGCTGAACGTGGTGGGCATTGTCGTGGAGAATCAGACGCCTGAGCGAGACCGGTCCTCGCTGGCCAGAAAGTCGATGAAGTATCTGTCCCGCCCCGGCGTTTTCGTCCAAAAGGTCCTTGATGTACTCGACCGGCGTTTCATCGACAAACACCAGGATTACAACCGGCCCGAGAACAGCCTGGATTTCGGTGAGGAGGGGCTGGGTCTGCAAACCGACCCTGATGTCCCGATCCTGTATACCCGGGGCGTCAATGCCATCAACGATCCCGAGTGTGTCCAGTGGATTCGCGAACGACAGCCCGAGGTAATCGCCGTTTGCGGTGCTTCCATTTTGCGAACCGAGCTTCTGGCGGTCCCGGAGCAGGGTGTTCTGAACCTTCATGGTGGCCTGTCGCAGTTCTATCGCGGCCTGTTTACCACCGACTGGGCCATTCACAACGCTGAGCCGGAATGCGTCGGAGCAACGGTTCATTATGTGTCCGAGGGCGTGGATGACGGCGATGTGGTTTATCAGGGGCGCCCGGTGATTGAACAAGGCGACCACCCGAACAGCCTGTATGAAAAAGTGGTTCGTCTGGGCGTTCAGATGATGGTTCGTGCGATTTCGGACCTCGAGACCTCGACCGGTCATGCTGTGGAGTTGGCCTCCAGGGGGAATCTTTACCTCAACAGCATGTTTGATGTGAGGGCCAAGCGACGTACCTGGCGTCAGATCCGAAACGGGGTGATCGACGATTACCTGAACAATCAGGCAGAAAGGGATGCCAGGATAAAACCGGCGTTAATCAATGATTTCGACACTAATGGCGGGCAGGGGTGAATCCTCTGGGCGCTGTGATCAATGTTCGACTCTGGCCAGAAACCGGGTAAAGGTTGCCCGCTGGCTCTGACAGCCCGAATGCCCTGCGCCGTCGCAGTAGCTCGCCACCGCCCATAAAGCACCGCGGTTATCCCCGGTAATTTTTTTCAATGCCCCGGTGATTTTTGCTTCGATGCTGGAGTCGGTCAGCACGGAGCCTATGTTATACCAGGACCAGAGAATAACGGTGACGCCGTCATCGCGTCGTTCGATGATGGTTTCGTTCACTCGCCCAGGGCTGAGATCGGAGGGCGCCGGCACCTTCCGCTTGCCAGATGAGATTAGCCGCCAGTCGGCGCTGTCGAACAGTTCGTTGCCATAGAAAATCAGTTCCTTGTTCTGGGTCTGCCGCCTGTAGCCGGTGATTTGCAGTTGCACCCGTTCCAGATCATCGGACACGTAGACCCCGCTGAGATCGATATCGGGCTTCCGATAATCCGGTTGCCAGATGTTGGCGTGTCGCAACGGACCGCGCCAGTCCGGGGCGGGTTCCGGGAGGGTCGGGCTCCACGACTGCGCCAGGCGATCGGTTCTGGCCTCAACCGCCAGAGGTACCAACGCCGGCCAGATAATCAGCACGGAGGCGGCAATAGGCCAGATCACAGAGGCTCGTTTCGTGGTGCTGGCAGGGACGGCGTTGGTTTCAGCCGCGGGCCGGCTGGCAACTTTGCCTGACTCGGGTTCGAGCTTGCCGGCAATAAAGAACAGCGGCACAAGTGTGATGATGAGGAATATGACCCACCCGAACAGCTCATGATCCTCAACCAGAGACGTTTCCATTTTCGTATAGTGGCCAGCGGCGATGATGCCGAACACCCTGATCCAATTTGCGAGCATGGACAGAAGCCCGGCAATGACTACCAGCAGGGCCGTGCGGGTGATCGAGCGGTAGTAGAGTTGCCCGTAAAAACTGGCAAGGAAGAGTGCGACCATCAGATACCGCACCCCGCTGCAGCCATTCTCAACGAGGAAGGTGCCAACCTCGAGCACAATAAAGAACTCGTTAATGGTGGCTTCAATATCTGCCAGGTTCAGGAAAATGTCGTTGAAGAAAACGGTAATATGCTGAAGTAGTGGTGAAAGGTCATCCCAGAAAGGTACCGCGAAAAGCAGAAGCATAATGGGGCCACCGGCGATTGTCAGGAACCCTCTCCCCCAGATCGACCAGCCCCAGAACAGGATGAGAAAAGGCACCAGCGCCAGCCGGACGAAGCGAATGTCTGCGGCTTGTGCGAATAAAAGCAGTGCACTGGCACCGGCGAGCAGGAACAGCGCAAAGCCGGAACCGCTGACGGTGAGTGCGGCCAGGGCATCACGCCTGAGATAGAGCAGGAAAACGGTTCCGGCCAGCACCAGGTAGCCGTGGTTATAGATAATGGAGTCGTACCACAAATGAAAGAAATCCCGCCATTCCGCCCAGAGCGACAGGGCGAGCAGTGGAATGGCGAGTAGCCACAGGTACTGGTGCGGAAATCTCGAGACCGCGTTCATACGGATTCACTCAACCCTGGTTAGCGAACTGTTCCAGCAGGCGTTGTGCTTCCGAACTCTTGCCGACGGTCCGGTAGGCTTCAGCAAGGTGAAGCGCAATTTCCTCAGACTCCGGCTGAAGCTGGTGTGCCTTTTCGAGTATCGGAACGCTCTCCTGGTGTTTGCCGGACTTCAGCATGATCCAGCCATAGGTGTCGGCAACGGCGGCGTTCTCGGGGCTGAGTTCGTACGCTTTCTGAGCCAGTGAAATCGCGCGATCGTCGCCGGCTTTGTGGTAGAGCCACGCCAGGTTATTGAGTACAACGGTGTTGTCCGGCATGGAAACCAGCAGCTGTTCATAGCTGACCTTCGCGCGGTCCTCTTTACCGTGGGATTGCTGCAGTATCGCCAGACCAAGCCGCAACTGGGCGTTGTCCGGATAGCGCTCGATGACCGACTCGAGAAAGGCGAGGGCATCGGTATCGAGACCTGCCCGCTGGAGATTTCTGGCGTATCCATTGGCGATGTCGCCGTTGGATTCTTTTTCGTAGGCGAGCTGGTAAAGCTCTGCAGCCTGATTGTAGTCTTCGCGCTCCTCGAAATACCGGGCTTCAACGATGTAGGGCGAGGCGGAATCAGGGTGCAGTTTCTTGGCTTCCTGCAGCAGACCGCGGGCAGTATTGGGGTCTTTATCTGCAAACGCCACAGCCGCTGCCTGCAGGGTGATTTCTTCATTGTCCGCAAAAAGCACTCTGGCACGCTCGAGTATTTCGGCCGCGCGCTCACGATCGCCATTCTGCCGGATGCGAGCAGCGACGGTGTTATAGAGCATGGCAACGAGCGGTTCGGCCTCGGCGGGCGTGTTCTCGTCAACGCGCTCAAGCAGCGCAGCCGTCAGTTCGTCTGCTTCCTGGCTGTCGCCGTTGAGCAGGGCGCCTTCCAGTAACACCAGTTTCGGGCCGGTTGCGGCTGGCTGTTCATCCAGAATTCCACGCATGATGCTGCGCAAGGACTCGGGTTCAGAAAGTTCGGCCAGCCCCTGGAGCGCCTGGCGGTTGTCGGGTGCCAGTTCTACTGCTTTCTGAAAATGGGCACGGGCTTCCTCCGTTTGCTCCCGGGTTCTGGCGAGATTACCCAGGGCGATTTCAGGCGCCGCCAGTTGCGGCGCCTTGTCTCGAGCATTCTCGAAGTAGCCACGGGCCTGCTCCGGGTTACCGGTTCTGGAGGCAATATTGCCGCGGGCAATCAGGGCCGTGGCGTTGTCGGGCTGGGTTTTGATCCAGGTCTCTGCGGTGGTTATGGCCTGCTGGGTATTTCCGGCAGCCATCTGTGCTTCAATCACAACGAGGCGAGCCTGTTCGCTCAGGCTGGCGTTTTCCGGGACCTGTTTCGCCTGGTCTATCGCTTTTTCGTATTCATCTCGCTGAACCAGGTAGCCCGCATACCTCAGTCGCAGGGCATGATTGTCAGGGGCCAGGGTCAGGGCTTTTTCAATCAGTGGCTCACCGGTTGCCAGGTCCCCGGCACTCAGAGAGGCGATACCCACTAACGCCAGGGTTTCCGGATCTGTGTCCTTGTCGGACAGGTTGTCCAGAATGTCCCTGGCCTCCTGCGGATCTTTCATCTGGATGCGAGCTGCGGCGAGCAGCTTGCTGGCGGCCTCGGAATCGCCCAGTTCGGCAATTGGTCGCAGTAAATTTTCGGCCTCATTGATCCGCCCCTGGCGGAATCGGATCATGCCCAGCATCAGGGAGCTTTGCTCGTGATTGGGAACCTGGGCCAGGACTTCCTCAAGATAGCTGGCTGCGCCCTCCAGATTGCCCTCGTCGTAAGCTTCACGGGCCGCCGTCAGGTTGCTTTTGATCGTGCCGGGAGCAGATTTGGCCAGTATCTCTTCGTAAACGAATGCTTCGGCGGGTTTGCCCTGGGCCCTCAGTACCCGGATCAGCGCCGAAATCGTCTCGTATTTCCGGTAGGTCATGATGTCGTACTGGCCAATATCTTCCAGCGCACGAACGTAGGCTTCCTCGGCCAGGGGCCAGTTTTCCGCATCGTGAGCCAACTGTGCTTTCCATAACCACAATTCTGCATTCTGGGGATCAGCCTGCTCGGCCTCTGCCACGTATTCTTGTGCCTGCTCAGTGTCGCCGGCAGCCTGGGCGACGCGCGAAAGGCCCACCAGTGGCAGCGCCGAGTTTTCGTTCAGCGAGCGGGCCTCGGAATAGGCCTCTTCGGCTTCAGACAGCCGATCCGCCGCCAGCAGGATTCGTCCTTTGAGCAGGCTGCGTTCGCTGAGCAAAGCAGAATCGTCCGTGGACATTGAGGCGAGCGCGTCAAGGGCTTCCTCGGTATGGCCCTGCATCAGGCGTGCCTCGGCGCGAATCAGTGCTGACCGGCTCCTGTCGTTCGCGTCCTTCGCTTCGTCAGGGATGGACTCCTCGAGCCACGTCAATTGCCTTTCCGCATTCCTGGCGTCGCCCGCCTTGAGCAGGTTGTTAATGATGACGAAATAGGCCTCAGGGTTGCCTGGCTGCAGCTCTATAGCGCTGCGTGCCTCCAGGGTGCTGGCTTTCAACTCCCCCTGTCGTTGTACAAACCGGGACTGATCGAGATGACTGAGATACTGGATCTCTTGTTGGCTCATGTCATCGTCATTGCCGCCGCACCCGGTGACGGCAAGACCGATTGCAATGGAAAGTAGAGTTGCACGTACTGCTGAAACTGGTTTCATGGCCCTGTTCCTATTCCTTGTCCTTCAGGCTTGGCCTGGACGCCCTGGCGATAGGTCACACGCTTGAAGCAGCGTGTGACGTCTCGATCCGGTATTTGTCAGTCAGGTTATAAAGGGTCGGGCGGGTCACGCCCAGCAATCGTGAAGCCTGGGCCATATTGAAATTGCAGCTCTGCAACGCCTGCATGATGGCCTGTCGTTCAGCCGCTTCCCGGACCTGACGGAGGTTGAGCTGGCTCTCGTGTAATTCAGTACCTTGCTGGAGCTCCAGGTCCGAGGCGGTGACACGCTTTCCGTCTGCCATGATGGTGGCTCGCTTCACCTTGTTGATCATCTCGCGGACATTGCCCGGCCAGGTGTACTGGCTGATCGCACAAATGGCGTCTTCGGTAAAACTGAGGCCAGGGCGCTCCATCTGCTTCCCCAGCGATTTCAGTAGTGATTGCGCAATGACCAGGGCGTCGCCATCACGATCCCGGAGCGATGGCACATCCAGAGTAATCTCGCTGATGCGGTAATACAGATCTTCGCGGAATTCGCCGCTTTCGATCAGGTGCCGGACATCCCGGTGGGTAGCGCACACCACGCGAACGTCTACCGGTATCGGATTCACCGAGCCGACCCGATCGACCACCCGTTCCTGCAGAAAACGCAGTAACTTGGCCTGCAGGGCCATCGGCATGTCGCCGATTTCGTCCAGAAACAGGGTGCCGCCGTTGGCGTGCTCAATCTTTCCTTTCTTGCTTTGGGTCGCGCCGGTGAAGGACCCCTTCTCGAAGCCGAAGAGTTCGCTTTCCAGCAGGTTTTCCGGGATGGCCGCACAATTGATGGCCGCGAAGGGTTTGGCAGCGCGGTGGCTCATGTCGTGGAGCGCTCGGGCGAGCAGCTCCTTGCCTGTACCGGTTTCACCGGCAATCAGGGTGGTCACATCCGTCGGCGCCACTTTTTCCAGGGTCCGGCAGATGGCAAGCATCTGTGGGCTGGCGGCGACAATGCCTTTGATACTTGTGCCGTTGCGGTGCTGGGAAAGTTCCCGGTTTTCTTTTTCCAGCTCGGCAAGCCGGAAGGCGCGATTCACCACAAAGGTCAGGATGTCAGCATCCAGGGGCTTCTGGTAGAAATCGCAGGCACCCATGCCAATGGCTTTGACGGCGTTGTCCTTATCTTCGCGGCCGGTGACGACAATCACCTTGGTCTGGGGTGACAGCCGCAGAATTTCCTCAAGCAGGCGAAAACCTTCCGAAGCACCACCGGGATCCGGGGGCAGGCCGAGGTCTAACGTAATCACATCCGGTTCCGTTCGCCGCAGGCTTGTCAACGCAGATTCGCGGTCTGCTGCAACCGTCACCTCAAGATCGTCGCTGAAACACCAGCGCATTTGGCTCTGCAGGCCAGGGTCATCCTCTACAATTAACAGTCGTCTACTCACAACAGTTCAAATCCCTTTCTGTTTATGACTGTGTTGACGCGATTTTGCTCAATCCTTTTCTACATTGATTCTTAACCGAAGATTGACGCTTTGCAATCCTTGCGTGTCGCGAATTTGCGAATCGGCAACTATTTGGCGGTTTGCCTCGGCTCCGCGACCTGGATTGGGGGCTCATCTGCCTGCTCCTCCGTCTCCATTGCGGCCTTTGGAAAGCGAATGGAGAAGCAGGAACCCACACCAGGCTCGCTGGTGACATCAATATTACCACCGAGTTTGCGCACATATTCTCTCGCCTGGTAGGCACCGATGCCCATACCAGTGAGCCCTTTGGTGCTCTCGAAGGGCTTGAAAAGCTGTGTGCTGATAAAGTCTTGCGTCATGCCCGCTCCGGTGTCCTGAATGAACAGCACGACGTGGTCCTTTGCATTTTTCAGTGTCAGCGTGATCTCGCCGTTGGCCGATGTTGCGTCCTGGGCATTCTGTATCAGGTGGCCGAGAATGCTGCGCAATTGTTCCGGATCCGCCTGGATACAGGCAGCGGGGGGCGAGGCCAGAATGTGAGGAGTAGGCTGACGGTGGCTGTAATGGTCAACCAGCTCAGAGACGACGCCGCACAGATCCACTACATCCATGGTGTCCAGGTCCTCGGCTGGTTTGCGGATGTGGTCAACGAGGTTCGCCATTTTGCGCACGGCGTGATCGGTGGTGTGAATCATATCGTCGATAAATGCCGGGTTATCGCGATGCCGTGGGGCGTTTTTGACCAGCAGCGAGAGTTGCGCGATGAGGGTTTTCAGGTCATGAACCATGAACGCCGAGGCCTTGCTGACAGCTTCAAACTGCATTGCGCGTGAAAGTCGGCTCTGGGCGTCCGCCTGGGCCAGCAGGTTGCAGGTTTGCCGGGCCACCACTTTGATCAGATCGAAGTTTTCCCAGTTCAGCTCAACCGGGGCGTATGAATTGCCGATCAGGGCAATGCCGTACAGATCATTGCCCAGATAGAGCGGAATGATCAGCCATCCGTCCGGGATTCGGCTGATGGGGTCCGGAATCTCCAGCAGGTTGTAACGAACCGGATCAGCGCGGTATTCGTGCAGGTCGATGATCCATTCCCGCTCTGTCAAAAAGCGGCTTAACTCGCTGTCGCCGTCAACGCTGGTGAAACGGGGTGCATTGAGGTTAATGGCTGTCTTGAGGACGTATGAGCCTTGTTCATCACGAATCCAGAGCGCCCCGGCATTGCTCTCCACCAGCCCGGAAAGAATGCGAACCACGCGTTCTGGCAGCGGAGGCTCATCGCCGAGGTTGGCCAGCTCCCGCGTCATTTTCAGCCATTCTTCCCGATAATCGTATTTGTAGTCGAAGAAATTCTGGCTGATGAACACCATGAGCCTGGAGCGGATCCTCCGCGAGGTCAGCAGGGTGACCAGGAAGGTCAGGGCAACGGTGAGGAAGAGAACCTGCAATGCCTCCCCCCAGGCACCGCCGAGCGCACGGACATAGTATCCGCCGACCGCAAGAAACAGCAGGTAGGCGCCGGCAAACAGGAAAGTACCGGCGTGGAAAACCGCTGAGCGGGAAAGCTGGAAGTCCACCGGCTGCTTGCGGGTGTTGATGGTATTGATGGCAAACAGTGGCACCAGCGCCGCATTGACCAGGCCGCGGGCGTTCCAGAACGAATCGGACACCTGGCCAAACAGCAGGGCATCGGCATACATGAAGAAATCGAACACGAACATTGCCGCAATGCCGATGCAGATGTATTTCATGCTGGAGCGTCCGAATGACACCGAGTTGCGCCAGATCTGCTCGACCAGAGACAGCCCCATCAACGACAGCGCCATCTGCCCGACCACTTTGGTTTTGCCGTTCAGCAAGTCGAGGCCGAAGGTGTATTCCAGAACCCCGAAGCCCAGCAGGAATATAAGCAGGGTCACGGTGGCAACGCCCAGCATGCGCCGCAGGCGGCCTATGATGGCGGTCGAGCGGAAGGAATCCCGCAGCAGGGCAAACAGCAGGGTGATCCAGGCGGCATCCCTGAGCAATTCGAGCAGATAACGGATGAAGAAGGAGGGGTGGCCCCAGATGCTCTGGGCGGCCAGTGCCACTGCCCAGATAACCGAGACCACGCAGGCGAGCAGAAGAACGCGGTCAACATCCCGCCGAAGGTAGCGGGTGGCCACAAGCAACCCGAGCAGCGTGAAGGAAAGTGCTGCCGCGGAGTGGCTGATAAAGCTGAAACCGTTCAACATGCCGCGCGTCCTGCGTCGTGTTTACCCGATCCCTGACGCCCTTGCCGTCCTGCAGGCGCGGGCTGTCACACGGGTTTCTTGTTTTCCCGATAGAAACGGAAGATCTCTTTCAGGGGGCGTTTGGGCGTGAACCCGAATTCCCTGGCGAATGCTCTGCCATCAATGACGACAGGATACTTGAAAAAGTGCATCAGATACGACGGAAAACTTTTGAGGTTGAGGGTCCGCAATATGAGCTTTGGTAGTATCGGTGGCACCGAAGGAATCGGCAGCCTCTGGCAGCCGCAGAGTTTGAGGGCATGCTGGTAGGCTACCCAGTCATCCGGGGCCACATTGAAAACCCCGCGCCTGGGTTTGTTATAGGCCAGAACGATCGCGTCCGCCATGTCGTCGATATGGATGAACTGCATCATGGGCGAAAAACCGGCCAGTACCGGCGCCCGTTCACTGGCCAGCAGGGTGCTGATTGAGTTCCGGACCCCGGGACCGACGATATTACAGGGCCGCAATATGGTGATGTTCAGTTCGGGGTAGCGCCAGAGATAAATGTTCGCGAGGTTCTCAAGCTCCACCGAATCAACCAGATCCGCGCTCAGGCCGACGCCTTTCAGCGGGGCTTCCTCGTCGATCAGGGCGGGGTTATAGGCGACTGCGCCATAAACGTGGAAGGTGGACAGTACGACAACCCGCCGGATACCGTATTTATGGCTGAGATCCAGCAGTTTCTGGGTGCCAAGCACGTTTGCGTTGTAGCGACGCATCCGTGTCAGCTGGCTGGACATGATGCGACCGAGGTGAATGACGCCATCAAATTTGTAACGGCGAAACAGGTCCTCGAAGACCCGTTTGTTGAAATCGATGCAGTAACTGGGGATGTCATCGCCCAGGTACACCTGCTCGCGGAAATCCACCGCCACCAGATCACAGTGATCGCGCAAACGGTCAATCACCTGTTGCGCCAGCGCACCGGCCACACCGGTAACCAGAATTCGTGGTCTGTGTTGTTCGCTCATCAGAACAGCCTTTTCCTTTCGCTGAGTCCCTTGTCAATCAGCTTGCTGATTTCGCCCTTGACCTGTTCCACCCGATCGGTGACCTGTTCCTCGGGTATTTCACGATTATCAAAGAACATTGGTGGGCCGAAGTTGAGATGGACCTTGGCTGGCAGAATAAACGGCAGCGCTACGGGGGCGTAGGGAACACCCAGAGCCCTGGCCAGCGGCTTGATGTTGGCAATCGCCGGTATGGTTTCCTCGCAGCCAACCACCCCCACAGGCACGATGGTGGCCTTGTATTTCATCGCCAGGTGCATGAACCCGTTGCCAAACCGTTTGAGCTGGTAGCGGTCCTGGTAAAGCTTGCCTGAGCCGCGAACCCCCTCGGGAAACACGATGACCGCCTCGTTGTTGGCGAGCATTTTGGCGCAATTGATCGGATCGCCCAGCACCGCTCCGACTTCGTTCAGCAGGTTACCCAGGTAGGGCACAGTGGGAAAGAAACGTTCGATCATGGCCCGGGGCATTCGCGGCTTTTCCTTGCGCGAGGCCAGGGCATAGCCGATCAACAGGCCGTCGATGGGGAGCTGGCCGCTGTGGTTGGCAATGATCAGCACAGGCCCTTCTGCAGGCACATTCTCGACGCCGCTGGCTTCCACCCGAAAATATTTCTCATAGATGTGCCGCGTCAGCGAGAATCCATACTTTACCGCTTCATTGTTGTAACCCCACGGATCGTAGCCGAGGCTGCCGATGGGTTTGCGGATCCGGTTGATCTGTTCGCTCAGTTCGGTCGGAACCAGTTTCGATTTCAGAATGGATGCCAGACTCATGGCTACTCCCTGATGGTTTAAATTCGTCCAATCAACACGCCAAGGGTATGGCTCTGCCCCTCATTCAAGACCCGGTAATCACTGAGCGCATTGGCGGTTTCGACGCAAAGCATGGATTTCCAGCCAGTGTCGGGAAAGTCGCTGAGGGTCTGCGCTTTATGAGGACCAGGGTTCCAGATTACAGTGGAATCACTGCCGATGGCATGAATGGTCCGTCGGGAGCCCGGTGTCGCGACCACCATCGGCGCACCAGACTCGTAAATGCGGTCGGTTTCGCCCTTGAACACCACGTCCCCCTGCTGAAGGCAGTATTTCCAATCCTGCAGCGTGTCGACATAGTCGGCGCCATCGAGCCCTTCAACCCGGGTGCGCTCGATATCCGGTGTTGGCAGGTAGGTGTGCAGCGCCTGCGTGAACGCCAGTGGGCGGGCCCCGAGGTTGGTGGTTGTCAGGGCGATCTGACAACCTTTGACCGAAAAACTGAAGGTGGCGAGCAACAGCGCATGCCCATCCCAGGCGTCGGCGAAATCGTCGTTGGCCCCGAGGGAGAGGCAGACTTCGACCTCGTGCGCCGATTCCCGAACGTCTTCAAGTTTCCACAGAGCGGTGCGGGCAAAACCGTGAGATCCCCCGGTGCGGATGCGTTTGCGCACCTCCGGGGGATTTTTCTCCGGTACGCCAAACCAGGGCCAGCATAACGGAATACCACCGCGGATGGCCCGCCCGGTTTCGAACCTGGCGGTGTCGCTGAGCCAGAGCCAGTCCGGTTTGTCGTGGGTGGCAAAATGAGTCAGGTGAGCGCCCTGAAGAAACAACTGGGCGCGAAACAGGGGGTGGTGTACCTCAATGGCCTCCAGTTCCCCCTGGGTTTTCCAGCGGGTAAACGACCAATGCCCGGGTCTTGTCGTCACTAGGTGCCTCTTACTGCCGAAGGTTTTTCAATATGCCGGCCCTGTGTCGGGGCTTTAAGTGTATTTGCGTATCATCAGAGTAAATTAAAACTGACGCTCCCGCGAGATTCCGACATAAAATACCGGCTCAGCACAGGAGCAGGCTATGGAACACAACGTCGTTGTCCCGATCCGGGGATATCTGCCGAGCGAAAACCGGCCGGCCCTTGAGGCTGTTGCGGGAGACGTTGATGCCGGCAACATGATGGAACCACCCGTGGCGGTACCGGGGGTGACCGAGGCCTGGTTGGACGGCCTGGCAAGCGGTCTCACGGAGTCCGGGTGGATGAGTCTGGACGTTCGTGAGCAGTTGGGCGCGGCTCTTCTTGCTGGGTTACGGGAAGAGGTCCGGATTCTGGATGTCACCGCGGGCATGAAAGAAGCCGGTGTTGGCCGCGGCGCCGACCCGACGCGTGACCGCTCCGTTCGGCGTGATCGCATTGCATGGTTGCAGGGCATGACCGTTCCCCAGCAGGAACTGTTCCGTATTCTGGAGCAGATACGGGTTGGATTGAATCGCAGGCTTTTCCTCGGCCTGAAGCGATTTGAAGCTCATTATGCCACTTATCGCGACGGTGATTTCTACCGCAAACACGTGGACAGTTTCGCGGGCCGGGCGTCCAGGGTGGTCAGCCTGGTGCTTTACCTCAATGACGATTGGAGCCGGGCGGATGGCGGGGCGTTGCAGGTCTTTAACCGCGACAGCCACAACGAGATCTGCGGGACCATTCTGCCTGAGATGGGCCGCATGGCGTTGTTCATGAGCGAAGACATACCCCACGAAGTGCGGCCGGCAAACCGGACCCGCTACAGTCTGGCCTGCTGGTTTCGCCAGGATGAAGTACCTCTCCCGCTTTAAATCGTTGTAGTCCGGCGACCCTTTTGCTACTATGCGCGCCGCTTTCGGGCAATTGTCCCGGGACGCCGTTATGGTGGCTCCATTGGTGCCTCCGCAACATGAAACCGTGAACCCGGTCAGGCCCGGAAGGGAGCAGCCGCAGCGGTGGAATTGTGTGCCGGAGTGTCGCTGGTGGAGTCACCCCCAGATTTCTAGTTTCCCGTCAGTTCTATCCCCCTGAAATCGTCGCTTTTTCCTGCCAGAGCCGTTGATAGCCCGGCTTCTTCTCGGGCCAAGTCCATGCTAAGGTTAAGGCCATTTTCACAGCAGTTGGCTAAACATGAGCTACCAGGTACTCGCCCGTAAATGGCGCCCCCGCACATTCGAAGACATGGTCGGCCAGGAGCACGTGCTGCAGGCACTGATACATGCTCTGGAAAATCAGCGTCTTCACCATGCTTACCTGTTTACCGGTACCCGGGGTGTCGGTAAGACCACCATCGGTCGCCTGCTGGCGCGGTGCCTGAATTGCGAAACCGGCGTGACGCCCAGACCCTGCGGCGAATGCAGCAGCTGCCGGGAGATTCAGGACGGACGTTTCGTGGACCTGATCGAGATTGACGCCGCTTCCCGCACGGGTGTTGACGATATGCGTGAACTGACCGACAACGTGCAGTACGCGCCGACACGCGGCCGCTTCAAAGTGTACCTGATAGACGAGGTGCACATGTTGACCAACCAGTCATTCAATGCCTTCCTGAAAACGCTGGAAGAACCGCCCGAGCACGTAAAATTCCTGCTGGCGACAACCGACCCCCAGAAACTTCCCGTTACCGTGCTGTCACGGTGCCTGCAGTTCAATCTGAAACGGATGACGCCGGAGCATATTGCCGGCCATCTGAAACACGTTCTGGGGGAAGAGCAGATCCCGTTTGAAGAGCCGGCGCTCTGGCTGTTGGCCCGGGCGGCCGATGGCAGTATGCGGGACGCACTGAGTCTGACCGATCAGGCCATTGCCTTTGGCAACCAGAAGCTGGCGGCCAGTGATGTCAGTAACATGCTCGGCACCATTGACCAGCGTGACATTGAGCGTCTGGTCAACGCGTTGGTTGAGAGCGACGGCCCCTCTCTGCTGGCGGAGATTCAACGGATCTCAGATTTCGCGCCGGACTACAGCGTTATTCTGGCGGACCTGCTATCGCTGTTCCATCGCGTCACCATGGAGCAGGTAGTTCCGGGCAGTGCCGATAATGCGCTGGGCGACGCGGCGCAGGTTCAGTCACTCGCGCGTCAACTCAGTGCCGAAGACGCGCAGCTTTTCTATCAGGCCGCTCTGATGGGCCGAAAGGATCTGGCGGTGACACCCGACGCCCGCATGGGTTTCGAAATGACTCTGCTGCGCATGCTTGCGTTCCGGCCGGGAACGGATCGCCGGGAGCCGCCGGCAACCAGTTCCTCCAGTGGACGGGCCGGCGCCACCGAGCCCCGTGAGGATCCTGACCCTGCGCCAGCAGCTGTAGCCGCGCCGGAAAACACAGTGCCACAGGCTGAAGGCGCGTCAGCCTTGGCCGCCGAACCGATGCCACAGGTCATTGAAGAGTCCCGGCCAGTAGCGGCCGATCCGGCACCTGTTGCCGAACCCGACCCTTTGCCGGAGCCTCAGTCCGGGATCGACGCCGGGCCTGAGCCGGAATTCGAGCCCGGCCCAGTGCCGGACTATCTTGCTGAGGCCGAGCCTGAAGCCGCGGCAGCTCAGCCGCCGTCCGAGGAGGCCGTGGCGTCAGAACCGACTCCGGAGCTGGAGCAGAGCGGTGATTTCGTCTGGCAACGGGATTTCCGAAGTCTTGGCATTGTCGGCATGCCCGGAAATCTCGCGAGTCATACTTCCATGGTGCGGGAGGGCGATTCCGTCTTGCTCACCATGGAAGAGGGGCACGCCAGGCTTCTCAACCCGCGGCACGAGGAAAAGATCCTTGCTGCCTTGAGAAACCGTTTCGGCGACACCATTACACTGCGTATTGAGCAGGGCGACACAGGTGGCCAGACGCCCGCCGTCTGGGAGGAGCGCCAGCGTGTGGCGCGGCAGAAGGCGGCAGAGTCTTCCATCCAGAATGACCCACTGGTGAAGTCCATCGTTGAACGTTTCGAGGCCCGGGTAGTCGAAGAAAGTATCCGGCCGGCACAGAATTCAGGTTGAAGGAGAGCAGGTTATGATGAACGGCATGGGCGACTTGATGAAAAAAGCCCAGAAAATGCAGGAAGATATGCAGAAGGCCCAGGAAGAAATTGCCAAGGCGGAAGTCACTGGTGAATCCGGTGCAGGGCTGGTAAAAGTTACCATGAACGGACGCCACGATGTGCGCAAGGTTGAGATTGATCCGTCACTGATGAGTGAGGAGAAGGACATTCTGGAAGATCTGCTCGCTGCTGCTGTCAACGATGCGGTACGCCGGGTCGAAGCCAACCAGAAAGAAAAAATGTCCGGTATGATGTCCGGCATGGGCATGCCTCCTGGATTCAAAATGCCTTTTTGATTCATTGCATTGGCCCGCTTTATTAATGCGAAGTATGAGGAATGTTCATGGCGTTCAGCCCGCTGGTAGATGAGCTGGTAGAGTCCCTTCGGTGTCTTCCGGGGGTGGGCCAGAAAACCGCGCAGCGCATGGCGTTCCATTTGCTGGAGCGTGGGCGGTCCGGCGGCGTACGACTGTCGGAGGCGCTGAGCGGTGCCATGTCCGGTGTGCGGCGGTGCGACAGCTGTCAGAATTTTGCGGACACACCGATGTGCCGCATCTGTGAGAACCCCGAGCGTCAGACCGGGACCCTGTGCGTTGTCGAGAGCCCCTCCGATCTGCTTGCTATCGAACAGGCTGGCGACTATCGCGGCAGTTACTTCGTACTGATGGGGCATCTTTCGCCGATTGACGGGGTGGGGCCGGAGGAAATCGGCATAGAACGCTTGCTGAAACGAATCGCGGAAGAGGGCGTCACGGAGCTGATTCTGGCGACCAATCCCACTGTCGAAGGTGAGGCAACCGCTCACTACATTGCTGACCGGCTTGACGATAAAGACGTGCTGATTACAAGGCTGGCCCACGGTATCCCGGTGGGTGGCGAGCTCGGTTACGTCGACGGGTTCACGCTCACTCACGCATTCCGGGGCCGCAAACCCCTTTCCGAATAAAAACCGACCGAGCACTTGTTATGGCTTCAAGCAACCCGGTGGCAGAAGCGCCCCCGGCTCCCGCCACTATCCAATGGCTCTCCGAACCCGACGCCCTCGACCAGTGGCTGCAGGAGGGCAATGGAGAGGCCCTGGCTCTGGATACGGAATTTGAACGAGTCAGCACATTTTTTCCGATTCCCGGGCTGGTGCAGCTGGGTCTGGGGAATCAGTATCGGCTTGTCGACCCCGCGGTAGCGGAGCAGTCCGCAGAGTTTCGCCGAATTCTGGCGGACCCGGACAGCCCGAAACTGCTGTATGCCATGAGTGAGGATCTGGAGCTGTTCCGGCATTGGTTAAAGCTGGATCCCGCCGGGGTCATCGATCTGCAGATCGGGGCTGCGTTGGCTGGTGCAGGATTTTCCGTCGGCTACGCGCGCCTGGTCGAAACACTGTTTGGTGAAACCCTCGATAAGTCCGCAACCCGGTCGGACTGGGTCTCGCGCCCCCTGAGTGACGCGCAGCAACGTTATGCCCTTGATGATATCCGCTTCCTCGCCCCCATGGCGGATTGGGTAATAACCAACCTGGCGGTGCGAAATCTCAAGTCCGCACTGACCGAAGAGTCCGACCGCTTTGCGGCGGAACTGGGAGCACAGGACGATCCTGCGAACCATTATCTCAAATTGCGCGGTGGCTGGACGTTAAAGCCCCGGCAGCAGGCAGTATTGCAGAAGCTGGTGGAATGGCGGGAGGGGGAGTCCCGACGTCGCGACCGGCCGCGCAATCGCGTTGTGGCCGACCCGCTGCTGATTGCGATTGCAGAGCGTCTGCCTGAGTCTGTGAGGGGGCTCGCTGACATACAGGGGCTGCCCCAACCGGTTGTGCGGCGATATGGTGATAATATACTGCAGTTGGTAAGTGAGGGCCGCGCAGCACCCGCTGGAAACCTGGCACTGATACCGGCGCCGCTGACCCGGCAGGAACAGGCTTTTTACAAGCAGGTGAAGCGGTTAATCGCCTCCGCTGCTGAAGCCGCGGATGTTCCGGTGGAGCTGCTGGCTCCGCGGAAACGGCTTGAGGCGGTGGTTCATCAACGAAACCTCGCAGCCGGTCTATTCAATTCCGGCTGGCGCAGCCAGATCCTTGCGCCGGTTCGGGAACAGCTTGAGGAATTACTTCGGTCATGACTGACAAACAGTTTGTTTCGGTATTTCGCAGCAGCAAGAAAGCGGATACCTACCTGTACGTTCGCCGCGGGCAGCTCTGGGACGATCTTCCGGAGAGCCTGAGGGGAATTTTCGGTGCGCCTGTCCATGCCATGGACCTGGTACTCACACCGGATCGCAAGCTGGCCCGCACTAGCGGTCAGCAGGTGCTGGAAGCCATCGCCGATAAAGACTTTTTCCTGCAGATGCCGGAAGAGCAGGATTCCTACGTGGTGGATTTCCGCAGAAAACCGGAGCAGCGCCAGTCATGATTGCTGAAATCCCTTTCTGGCAGCGCAAGCATCTCACTGAGATGACGCCTGCCGAATGGGAATCCCTCTGCGATGGCTGTGGCAAATGCTGTCTGGCCAAGCTGGAGGACGAAGACACCGGCGACGTGTATTACACCGATCTGGTTTGCCGCTATATGGATACGGACAGCTGCCGCTGTACCGTTTATCCTGAGCGGCTTGAGAAAGTGCCGGCGTGCACTGTATTGACACCTGACACCCTCGCGGATTACCACTGGCTGCCGTTCACCTGCGCCTATCGCACGCTGGCGGAGGGCCGGCCATTGGCAGACTGGCACCCGCTCCGCTCCGGCAACCCCGACTCCGTTCACCACGCCGGCGTGTCGGTTCAGCACCGGGTGGTTTCAGAAGCCGGTGTCGCCGAACAAGACTGGGAAGAACACATAATTCACTGGGTCCTTTAATGATTGATTCTGAAGCTCAACTCGCATACGGCATTTTCTGGGTTATCTATGCCGTGTCGTTCGTGGTTTTCTTTTACATGATGTCCCGCCTGTTCCGTATAGTGCCGATTTACGGTGTGCGGACGTTGCTGCAGTCGGCACTGATCGTGCTTCTGCTGACGCCGGTTGAGTCGGCGGAACTGAGCGGCTGGTGGGTGCCCGCGTGGCTGTACGGTGGCTATGAGCTGATACTGGGCGATGCCGCCACGGCCGGAAAGGCGATCCTGAATCTCGGAATGGCTGCTCTTGCCATGGTGCTGGTCTGGGTGCTGGATCTGGTCCGCTATCGCCTGGTGAAACGCTGATCCCAAAACAACAATAAATACGGAGCCCTGATGCGACGGAATCTGTACGCCATCCTCGTTGCCACCTTTTTTTTAAGCGCCGCCCTGTCGTCAAACGTAATCGGGCAGGACACCAGTGAACCGGAGCTGAGTGGTGCTGCCGACGTGCGCATCATTGTCGACATCTCCGGATCGATGAAGGACAACGACCCGGATAATCTGCGGCAACCCGCGGTACGGCTTCTGGCAAGAATGCTGCCCGAGGATGCCGGTGCTGGTGTGTGGACCTTCGGTCAGTACGTCAACATGCTGGTTCCTTACGCCAGCGTCGGCGATGACTGGCGTAACCGGGCGATTACCCGTTCCGCGGACATAAACTCCGTAGCATTGCGCACCAATCTGGGTGAGGCCATCGAAGTAGCCAGCGATGATTTTTTTACCGATGGCAATCTCGACAGCACCGACTTCATTCTGCTGACTGACGGCAAGGTCGATATCTCGGATGATGAGGAACTCAACCGTGAGGAGCGGGAGCGTATCCTGGGGCCGGTTCTCGACCGGCTGATCAGCAAGGGCGCTACCATTCACACCGTCGCACTGTCGGACGAGGCAGACAGCCGCCTCCTGCAGACTCTCGCAGCCAGAACCGGCGGCAGCTACAATGTCGCGCCCTCGGCCGAGGCCCTGAACCTGGCCTTTCTGGACGCCCTGAATGCGGCAGTGCCGCAACAGCAAGTCCCGATCGAGGGCGACGGTTTCTCCGTCGACAGCGGGGTAGAGGAATTTACCGCGCTCATTTTCTGGGGAGAAGACGAAACCAGTGACACCCGCAAACTTGAGCTGACGGATCCGGACGGTAACACGGCGGTGGTTGGCAACACCGGGGAGGGTATGCGTTGGGCCCGGGAGGCCGGTTACGACCTGATTACCGTCAGCGAACCGGTTGCAGGGCAGTGGCGTATCCATGGAGAGCTGGGTGAGGGCAGCCGGGTAACCGTCGTGAGCGATCTGCGAATGGTGGTCACACCGCTGCCTTCGAGTTTTTCCGCGGAGCAACCCCTGGAGCTTCAGATCGCTTTTTTCGAGGGTGATGAGAAGCTCACGGATCCGGAGTTTCTGAGCGTTCTGGACGTTGGCGTATCCCTGACATCAGAAGATAACCGCAGTGGCAATAAGGTGTTGTCTTCGGATGGTCCGCCCGACGACGGCATTTACAGAGACACGATCGGCGGGCTTCCGGCGGCGGGGAAGTATGCCATCGAAGTCGTGGCCGACGGCCAGACATTCACTCGGAAATTCAGCGGGTTCAGCCGCTTCGAAGTGCCGCAAGACGCCGCAGGGACTGTGCCGGAAGTGGCACCCACGGTTGCTGAGAGTGAAGTGGTCTCGCCGGAGTCAGAGCCGGCTCCGGAATCCGAAGCAGCTGCGGAACCTGAGCCAGCCGAGGGAGTCACAGAGGAGAATTCTGCCAGTGGCCCGATTGATGTCAGCGAACTGGAAGAGCCGGCAGAGGTTGAAACATCGCCGTCCCCACCGGAGCCAGCCGACAGTGACAGCTCCGGCCTTCCGCTCTGGGCATTTTGGGCGGCCGGTGTTGCGGTTGTCGGGCTGGTAGGCGCCGGGCTGTTTGTGGCTTTCAAACGAAAGAAAGCGGCCTCAGAGCCCGTGGAGCCTGACCATCAGCCTGCCACAGAAACCGAGAGCGAAACGGATGAGGTTCCGGTGGTTGAACCAGAACCAGAAGCTGAGCCGGAACCAGCAGCTGAGCCTGATGAAGTGGATGCGTCCACAGTTGCGATGGAAAGTGCCGATCCGGCAATGGACGAAGACAGCAAGGCCGATGACCACAAGGATGCACCCACCCCCGTCCCGGAGCCGTTATCCGAAGCGGGTGATGAGGAGATACCTGTTGCCGATGCGGAGGTTGACGAAGGCCTGGAAGATTTTGGCCTGGAGGACTTCGACCTGTCTGAGTTTGATGACCTCCCTGACGCAGGTGAGAAAGAAAAAGGTCGGCTGGACGACGAGGCCGACAACAAGCCGAAACCGAAAGAATAGTGCCGGCTGGCGAGGAGCCCCTTCGGGCCTTTATACTCCCCGACCGCATGATCTGATAACCGAACAGGAACCAATAGCATGAAGTTTACCGGTACCGAAAAATACGTAGCCACGGATGACTTGCAAATGGCGGTGAACGCAGCCATCTCGCTGCAACGGCCGCTGCTCATTAAAGGCGAGCCCGGCACCGGCAAGACCCTGTTGGCAGAAGAAATGGCGGCGGCGCTGGGAATGCGGCTCATTCCCTGGCATATCAAGTCCACCACCAAAGCCCAGCAGGGGCTATACGAGTACGATGCGGTATCACGGCTGCGGGATTCCCAGCTCGGTGACGAGAAGGTCAAGGACATCAGCAATTACATTGTCAAAGGCAAGTTATGGGAAGCCTTTGAAGCGGGAGAGCAGGTGGTGCTGCTGATCGACGAGATCGACAAAGCCGACATCGAGTTTCCGAACGACCTGCTGCTGGAACTCGATCGTATGGAGTTCTTCGTCTACGAGACCCAGCAGTTCGTGAAGGCGAAGAAGCGGCCCATCGTCGTGATTACCAGTAACAACGAAAAGGAACTGCCGGACGCGTTTCTGCGTCGCTGCTTTTTCCACTACATCAGTTTCCCGGATCACGACACCATGAAGGACATTGTGGATGTGCATTTCCCCGGCCTGCAGCAGGCAATCGTGAGGGATGCACTGGAGGTGTTCTTTGATGTGCGCAAGGTACCCGGCCTCAAGAAAAAGCCGTCCACGTCCGAACTTATTGACTGGCTCAAGCTGCTGATGGCTGATGAACTGTCTGCCAAAATGCTGCAGGAGAAGGACACCAGCTCGGCTTTGCCGCCGCTTTACGGGGCTCTGGTGAAGAATGAGCAGGACGTCCACCTGCTGCAGAAGCTGGCGTTCATGGCGCGTCGTCGCAGCTGACATTCAGCAAGAGCTACACCTTATGTTGATTGATTTTTTTCTCGAAGTTCGGCGGGCAAAAGTACCTGCCAGTCTGCGCGAATTTCTCGACCTGCTGGAGGCTCTGCAGCACCGGCTGGCATTCGCGGATATGGAGGAATTCTATTACCTGGCACGCTTGTGTCTGGTGAAGGATGAACGCCACTTCGACAAGTTCGACCGGGCCTTCAAAGCCTATTTCGAGGGCATCGAAAATCTCGAGGATCTGATGGAAATGCTGATCCCGGATGACTGGCTCCGCGCCGAGTTCGAGAAGCACCTCAGTGAGGAGGATAAGGCCAAAATCGATTCCCTCGGGGGGCTTGAAGAGTTGATCGAGACCTTCAAGAAGCGCATGGAAGAGCAGGAAGAGCGCCACGCCGGCGGCAACAAGTGGATTGGCACCGGCGGTACGTCGCCCTTTGGCGCAGACGGCTACAATCCGGAAGGTTTTCGCATAGGTCAGAAGGGTGGTCGTCACGGGCGTGCCGTGAAGGTGTGGGAAAAGCGTGAGTACAAGGATCTGGATGACAGCATTACCCTTGGTATCCGTAACATCAAGGTGGCAATGCGCAGGCTCCGAAAGTTCGCCCGCCAGGGCGCCGCGGACCAGCTCGATATGGACGATACCATCCGGTCCACCGCTCGCAACGCCGGTTATCTCGACCTGAAAATGGTTCCCGAGCGGCACAATGCGGTGAAGGTGCTGATTTTCTTTGATGTCGGCGGATCCATGGATCCCCACGTGCGGGTGTGCGAAGAGCTCTTCTCGGCAGCGCGAATGGAGTTCAAGCACATGGAGTATTTCTACTTCCATAACTTTGTGTACGAGAGCGTGTGGAAGAACAACATACGTCGTATGAACGAGACCACCAGCACCTGGGACATCCTCAACAAGTACACGCCGGACTACAAAGTAATTTTTGTCGGCGATGCCACCATGGCACCGTACGAAATTTCCTATCCTGGTGGTTCCATCGAGCATTGGAACGAAGAGGCCGGCGCGACCTGGTTCCAGCGCATCACCGATCATTTCCGTAAGGTCGTGTGGCTCAACCCCTTGCCAGAGAGCTATTGGGGAAGTGGTGGCTCGCTCGGCATGACCCGCCAGTTGGTAAATGATCATATGTATCCGCTGACCATCGACGGCCTTGAGTCAGCGATGAAGCAGTTGAGCAAATAAAAAAGCCGATGCGGTTGAGGGCATCGGCAAAGCTCGGCATATCAAACGGGGTAGCGGTCATGGCTCCCCCGTTCCCTCTTACCAGCAATTACGGGGCCATGAGGAAGTTTTACCTCGAAAACAGGGACCTGGACGTGCAATGGCGAGACACGAGGTCGCGCTGACCGTTTCACATCCGTAACACCCGTCAAAAAAGTCGACACTTCGCGTTTTCCAATTGGTGATCTGGATACCGTTCTTGTGAGTAACCAGGTGTTACTCTTCCTGTCAGTTTGTAACGGAACATTACAAAGGCAGGAAGCGTATGTTCGCCGCAGAACAGTTAACTGAACCTCGTCGCCGGTGGCGTTCGCCCGCATTGAAGCCCGTGGCGGCGATCATCGCCGGACTTCTGATGCTGGTACCCGGACTGGTCTCCGCAGAGGATCTGGGGGCCGACATCGACCGCCTGAAAGCCGACGTGGCCGCCCTGGCCAGCGAACTCTATACGCTGGAAGAAACCATTCTGCACCCCGCCGATACCCAGGTGGCAGTATTCCTGACACTTGCTGGCAAGAATGCCCTCGAACTCGACTCCGTAGAGCTGTTCCTCGACGACACACCAGTCTCCTCACACCTGTACACCGATCTGGAAAGACAGTCGCTTCAGCAAGGCGGGGTGCAGCAGGTGTATCTCGGCAACCTGCCGCTTGGTGACCATCACCTCAAAGCGGTGCTCACGGCGCGGACACAAAACGACCGTTACGTTCGCCGCGAAGCGTCTCATCGCTTTCGCAAAGAGCCGGGGGAATCCCGTATTCAGATGTCACTGGATGCCCAGGCGCCGGATTTCGAGCCCCGGGTCGCGTTCAGGGAATGGAAGTAACGCATCATGAAAGCTGAAGCCAAAGCCCGGTATCGAAGGGGCGGCAGGACAGCTCTTGGCCTGGCCGCCCTGGGTTTGATGCTGATGAGCGGAACCGACGTGGTGCTGGCCGACACTCGCGCCGAGCTTGAGCGCGATGCCGGCCTTGGCGATTTTGCGCTGGCATCCGGGCATCCGGAGCTGGCGCTGGTCCGGATCGGCGGTTTGCAGGGGGATGCACCGTCCTGGGTTGAGGCCCGGGCGTTGGTGGCCACGGGCCAGTTTGATGACGCAAAAGCGTTGCTCACGCGTCAGCTGGACGGTCAGAACCACCGTGGTGACGCCGCCATGCTGCTGGCCCGCATTGCGGTCAAGGAGAATGAGTTACAGAGCGCACGTGCGCATTTCCAAACCGCCGCCCGGCTGGGCTTCGGTGAAACCCGACAGCAGGCACTGTACGAATTGGCGTCAATGGAGCTGGCAGACGGCAAGCGCGATCGGGCCGGACAACTGCTGGCCGGCATGGAGTCAGGGTATTGGGCGGCACTGGGGTATATGAACCTCGCGGCGAGTTACAGTGACCGGGATCGTAATGCGGCGCGACCGTTGGTCGCTTTGCGTGTGGCTCTGGCAATGTCGGAGCAGGATGGTGCCAGCGACCGCAGTGTCGCCCTGCGCAACCGACTGCTGGTGCGGGCAGGGTATCTGTCGTACCAGCAGGAAGAATACGAGAAAGCCATCGGGTTCCTGGAGCAGGTGCCTCTTGACAGTTACCAGACACCTCGTGCGCTCTATCTCCATGGCCTCGCACTGGCGGCTCGCGATAATCACCGGGCCGCGATGCAATCCTGGCATCGTGCAAAAAAATACCCGCTGGCGCACCCCGGCGTGGAAGACGCCTGGCTCGGCATGGGCCGGGGGTACGACCTTTCGGGTTACCTGGGGCAGGCCGGAGAGGCCTATCTGGCGGCTAATGCCTCCTATGAAAGTGAACGGGTTACCCTGCGCAAGCTGGCTGAACGGGTTCGTGCAGAGGGAGCCTGGAAAGCCCTGATTGAAGACGCCCGGGATGCAGATACCCAGTGGTTTCTGGCGGACAGCAGAACGCTTACGCAACCACGGATGGCGTATCTGCTTCGTTTCATGGAGGAGAGCGAGGCCCAGCGGGCGGTCAAGCAAGTTGCCGAGATGGTAGAGCTGGAGACCGGATTGGCAGAACGGGAACACGATCTCCAGGTGTTCCGGGGCTCACTGGATACACGACTGACAACGGCTCCGGGGCCAGGTATCAAGGCTGGCAAAACGCTCCTTACAAAGGCCGAGGCACTTCGTACCCGCCTGGAGGCGTTGAAAGACCGGAGTGGTAAGACCGCAACGCGGGCGGAACTAGCCGCCGCTGACCGGACCCTGACTCACGTAGAGGAGGCTCTGGCCACTGTGGAAGCGCGCGCCGAAAAGAGAAACGCACATCTGCGTCAGCTGAAGAGCAGAGTGGACGCCGGGATGGCCGAGGTGAAATCCCTGCGGTCTCGCGCCCGCCGGTTGCGGCAGCAGGCGGAGGCCAGTCTCAACGAGCGCGTGCTGGCCTACGTAGGGGAGCAGGACGAGCGTATGGTCCATGCCCTGGACAAGAGCGAACAGCAGATTGCCCATCTGTACGAATACCTGGCGCTTGAATCACTTGAGCGGGGGAACCGGTGATGCGGGTTTACGCCAATTACCGGGGGTGTCGTGCCTTGGCCGCTGGTGCGGTGTTTGTGATGGCACCGGCACTGCTGGCCGCCCAGGAATCCTTTCGGGTTGAGCTGGGCAGTGATGGTGAGACCATCGCCGACATGCGCCCGGTGTTTCTGACCTACGAATCCAGGCCCATGCCGGCGATATCGCCGGCCGAAGTTGCCCGGCGCTATCAACGCCTGTTTGATTCCACGGATGAGCCGGAAGTGCGGATAGATGCCCTCAACCGGTTGGCGAACATCCAGCAGGCGTCCGGCCAGGTGGTCCAGCCGGACGACGCCGAAGAGCAGAGGCTCTATCGGGAAGCTCTCGGTAGCTATGAGTCCGTCATTGAACGCGGCAGCTTTCACGGCAAACTGGACGAACTGCTCTACCAGATGGCCAAGGCCCACGCTTATGTGGGCCAGGGTGAAGAATCCATTCAGCGCCTGAAGCAATTGGCGGGATTGTATCCCGGCTCGCCACTGGTGCCTGAAGCCCGTTTCCGCATTGCCGAGTCGGCATTTGCCGCCGGCCAGTATGCCGAAGCAGAAGCCGAGTACGGGCAACTGATTGCCGGCGATGGCGGTGACAGCCTGAAAACCAAAGCGCGGTACATGCAAGGCTGGAGTCAGTACAAGCAGGGTGCTCATGCCTGGCGCCGCGCTGCCGCATCGTTTCTTACAGTTCTTGATCAAAGCATGCCGACAGTCGCCAATATTGCCCAGGTATCCGCCAGTGATCGCGAAGTGGTCAATGACACGTTGCGGGTACTGGCATTGATGGCCGCTGACAGCGACGGAGCCTCAACGCTCAGTGCCTGGCTCAGTGAATCCGGTGACAAACCTTACGATTACCTGTTGTTTGATCGCTTGGCAGATCACTACGCCAACCGCGGCCAGTACGCCGACAGCGTTGCCGTGAACCGGCGATATGTGGCTATGCACCCGGATCATTTCGAGGCTCCGGCGTTCCTGGCCCAGACGGTCGAGGTCTGGGGCATGGCGGGTGAGCCGGCGCGTTCGCGGGCAGCCCGTAGCGACTTTGTCGCGGCTTACACCGCTGACTCTGATTACAGCCGCCTGCCCGGTAAGTATCAGACGTTGTGGCAGACCTTCGGCGAAGGCCTTGCGGATTTTTACTACGATCAGGCCGAACACACCCAGGAGCCCCGGCACTTTGCCACCGCAGCCGATTACTATGAGCGGTTAAGCAGCCGCTCCGATACGCCGGGTGAGACGCTCCGGTTGGCGGGCGATGCTCGTCTTCAGGCCGGCGATTACGATCGAGCACTGATTAACTACCGGCAGGCGGCCTATCACACTGACGACTATGAGTCTGGCTCAGACGCGGCGTGGGCAGCGATAACCATTCAGCGGGATGGTGTGGACAATCGCATCCCCCGCACCGCGACCTTGCAGGCGCTGTCCACCGAAGCTGAAAAATTCGCCTCCGCCTATCAGAGTGACCCTCGGCTCCCGGCATTGAATGCGGATCTTGCCAACCGCTGGCTGGAACAGCAGGGCCCGCAGCGGGCGCGCAGGTTCGCCGAAACCGTGCATGGGCTCGAGGCTTCCGGGCCAGAAGAGCGTTACAGCGCCTGGCTGGTATTGGGCGAGGTCCACGCCACACGGGAAGATTTCCGTCTCGCCGAGAATGCCTGGCGCGAGGCTGACCGCCTGATTCGCTCCGGAACGCTGACCGGCGTTAATGCTGATGAGGCCGCGGCGGTGCGACGGCAAATGGCCACTGCGGTGTATCGTCAGGGCGAAACCGCTCAGAAGGCCGGTGACACCGACGTGGCGGTCGCGCATTTTCAGCGGGTTGACTCGGTACTTCCCGGCTCGGACATTGCCATCAAAGGCCGGTACGACGCCGCGAACAGCCTTCTGCTGGCGGAGCGCTGGCAAGGTGCCATCAACGAATTCACCCGTTTCCGTACCGACTTCGCCGCGCACCCGCTGGCCAGATCGATCAGCGATAAGCTGGTGTTGGCGTATTCCTCGTCCCATCAGCCGATACGGGCGGCCACCGAGCTGATGGCCGCGGCGAAGAACGAAACGGACCCGTGGCCTCATCAACTGCGGGCCGCGGAATTGTTCCATCAGGGCGACGCTGCTGACCGGCGTGACGCTATTTACCGTGAATATCTGTCCGGAGAGCCGGAGGCAGCCAGTGCGAAGGAACATGTTCGCCTGCAAACAATGCGCAAACGTCTGGTGGATTCCGGCGTGACCGCCCCGCATTTCCGCCGCGAGATGGTCAGTGCGGAGCTGGCCAGCGAGTGGCACTCCGAGGCGACGCTGGGTTGGGCGGCCCATGCGGCGATGGCGCTTGGCCGTTCGGCCGCGGAGGAATTCACCGCGGTTACCCTGGGCCACCCGCTGCAGCAATCCCTGACACGCAAACAGGCGGCGCTGGAGCGCGCCCGCAAACGGTTTGCCGAGGCCGAGCAGTTCGATCAGCAAGCGGTTCGCGCCGAGACCCTCTACCGGAGCGCCGAGTTGTACCGGGTGCTGGCCCGGGATCTGATGGGCTCAGCCGTACCTGAGGAGTTGAACGATCTGGAGCGGACGCAGTATCGCATGCTGCTTGAGGAAGAGGCGTACCCATTCGAGGAGAAAGCCATCGCTCTCCATGCTCGGAACCATGAGTTGCTGGCTGCCGGAGAGTACAGCGAGTGGGTGGAAAAAAGCCTGCAGGCGTTGGCAGAGCTGTTCCCGGGGCGTTATGACCGGGAAGTGCAATGGATGACCTGGAAAGGGGAATCAAACGATGAGGCGTGAAATCCGTATCGCCACGGTGCTGGTGATCCTGACCCTGCTGGCCGGATGCGCTTCCGGGCCGGAGCCGGCGCCGGCCAGAGAACCGGTTGCCACCCTGGATGGCCAGGCGGTGGTCATCCTCAACAACCGGGCTCTGGCGCTGAAAGAGGAAGGTCGTTTCCGGGAGGCCGCGGATCTGCTTCGCTCCGGTATTCAGGGGGCACCGGACACGCCTGAATTGCACTATAACCTCGCGGTTATTTCCGAGCTGTACCTGCTGGATCTGGATAATGCGCTGGAGCATTACCGGCGCTACCGTGCCCTGAGCGGGCAGGATGACAAACGGGTGGCCGGCTGGATCGCGGATCTGGAGCGGAGGGTGCAGTGATGGCTGAGTGGACATTGGGAATGACGGAACGCGATACCTGCCCGAGCCTGCGCCGGTTACTGCGGGTCGGACTGATTCTGGTGACCGTCGCCAGCGGCGTGGCAAGCGCTGCAGAAGAATCAGAGGAGGCGATGCCGGCACTCGGGATTGAAGGCATTACTGCCCATTCAGCGGATGATGATCCGGGCGTGCTCTACATACTGCCATGGCAACCTCCCACATTACCCAAACGACCCCGTGCACGGTTGGAAGACCATGCTCCGGAATTGCTGGAACCGCTGGACCCGTTAGCGCTGGAGCGCCACCGGGTTTTCCGTCAAACCCTGAATCCGTCCATGGATTCTTACCTGTCTGTGCAGTAACTGCAGGAGTCTGATAATGCTCGAAACTGTGATTCGATTTTTTCAGGAAGGTGGCCCCTTCATGTATCCCATTGCCGTGGTGCTGGTCATCGGCCTGGCGATTACTCTGGAGAGGTTTGTGTACCTTGGCTCGGTACGGCGCCGTAACCGACTGGCCTTTGAGAAAGGCATTCTGCCGCTGCTGCAGAAACGGGACTACCAGCGTGCCATGAAAGCCGCCAACAGCTCCGACAGCGCGATCGCCTCCATTATGGGCGCAGGCATAGGGCGCCTGCTCAACAATCATCGGCGCGAAGACGTCGAGTATGCCATGGAAGAAGGACTGATGGAGGTGCTGCCCAGGCTGGAGAAACGCACCCAGTACCTCGCGACTCTGGCGAACATTGCCACCCTGATGGGGCTGCTCGGCACGATCATCGGCCTTATTTCAGCCTTCACCGCGGTGGCTGCCGCGGATCCTGCCCAGAAAGCCACGTTGCTGTCCGAGAGCATTTCTGTGGCCATGAACACGACAGCTTTCGGGCTGATGTCAGCGATTCCGTTATTGATGTTCCATGCGCTGTTACAGACACGCACCAATGAGATCGTGGACAGTTTCGAGATGGCCGGGGTGAAGCTCCTGAACATCATCTCGGAAAAGCACGTCAGTCAATCTGCGGCTTGAGCCGGGGGCGCAGTATGAGACGCAGACACCGCAGGGCGGTAAGCAGTCCTGAGCTGGACATTACCGCTTTTCTCAATCTGATGATCGTTCTGGTCCCGGTCTTACTGCTGGGCATGGTGTTCAGTCAGATTCGAACCATCGAACTCAATTTTCCCGGCATGGCCCCGGGTGACGCCCCGGCGGCGGATGAGTTGCGGCTGGTGGTCACGATAATTCCGGCGGGCCTCGAAGTCTCGGACAGTGAAAGGGGAGTCATCAGGACGCTGCCACTGCTGGAGAGCGAGCAGGACTTTGCGGCATTGCGTGAGGTGCTCAGGAGGATCAAGGCGCGGGTGCCCGAGAAAACGGATGTGGTTCTCGAGGTTGGCGCGGACATTGACTATCAAACCCTGGTAAGCGCGATGGACACGGTGCGTTCTTACTCAACGGTTGTCGCGGCCAGTCAGGTAGAAGCGGAGCTGTTTCCGGATGTCTCTCTGGCGGATGCGCCGGACGACCGTGAGTTGACGGAAGTGGCCGGCACCAGTGGCAGGGAATCAGGGGAGGGCGCATGAGAACGTCCCGACGCGCACGGCGAATGCAGCGGCATTACGGTCGTATGCATCGCGCCGGGGGGCTGAACCTGGTCTCCCTGATGGATATTTTCACCATTCTGGTGTTCTTCCTGATGGTGAATTCATCGGATGTCAAAGTGATGCAGAACTCCGCAGAGGTGCCGCTCCCGCAGTCGACTGCGAAGCAGGAAGCGGAAGAAACGCTCACCGTTCAGGTGAGTGGGCAGTCAATCCTTGTTCAGGGCCGCGAGGTGGCACGACTCGACAGCATCGAGGCCGGCGATACCACCGTGGCAGGCCTGGCAAAAGAGCTGGACTGGCGGCGGCAGCGCCGTGGCGAGGTGCCTGACAACGGATTTGAGGTCACTATCATGGCTGGTCGTGAGACCGACTACCGGTTGCTGCGGAAGATCATGCAGACATGCGTCGATCAGGACTATCGGCAGGTGAAGTTGGCGGTTGAATCTGCGGGGGACACCAGAAATGGCTGACCCATCCGGATACCGCAGGGGCTTGCCCTGGACCCCAGAGAAAGGCGAAAACGGGCGGTTTGCGCTGATTCTGTTTTCGGCCTTTCTGCTTTTTCTGCCGCCCGCCATCATCATCCCGTTATTGCAGGTTCCGGAACCTGAGCGCAGTGAAAGCGAGAAAGTGCCGCCACGGCTGGCCAGGTTGGTAGAGCAGCGGCAACCGCCAGAGCCGGTGCAGGCACCAGAACCTGAGCCTCGGAAAAAACCAGAGCCGGAAAAAACGCCAGAAAAAAATGAACCTGATCCGGTGGTTCGGGCTCCGGAGCCAACACAATTGAAGCCCCAACCCGAGCCGGAAGTGGAGTCCGCTGCTGAACCAGACCGGGAAGCCACCGAACGGGCCCGGGAAACTGCGTCCCGCTCCGGGTTACTGGCAATGAAAGAACAGTTGTCAGCGCTACGGGCGTCTGAGCCAGAGTCTCAACCGGCGCTGGCGGCGAACATCGCGGACGACGGCGGCGAAGCTCCGGCGGTCGATGACAACCGAGCCGAGGCCATGCGAGGCAGCGGTGGCGTGTCGGCGGACAAGGCTCCGACCAGAGATGTTGAGGTGCAGAACCATCAGGTTCGTGAAGTGGCCGTTACGCCGGACCCGGAACCTGTTCGGGTTGCAGAATCCGAGAAGTCCGGCCCCCCGGAGCGGGGCATGACGAACATTCGCAAGGTGTTTGACGCCCAGAAAACAGCGCTTTATTCAATATACCGCCGGGAGTTGCGGCAGGACCCGACGCTGGAGGGTAAGGTACTTCTGGAGCTGGTGATTGAGCCGGACGGGTCTGTTTCCAGTTGCGAAGTGGTCAATTCCGAGCTGGATAACCCGGAACTGGAAAACCGGATCGCAACGCGGGTCAGGCTGTTCAATTTCGGGGAGGCGGACGTTGCCGCCCGCAAGGTGAAATTCCCGATCGATTTTCTGCCAGGCTGATCAGCGTTCGATCGTTATCCTGGGCAGGCGGGGCTTCTTGAGGGCCATCTTCTGGGTGGGCGCAATCACCTTCGCCTCGCCGCTGACCACCTTCTCGCCATTCTGATTGACAACAACGCACTGCAACACGACCCGGTTTTTCGGTTCTTTCTTCAGTACGGTCAACTGGACCGTCAGAGTATCGTCCAGCTTGACCGGGCGCTTGAAGGACAGGCTCTGGTCCAGGTAAATGGTCCCTGGGCCCGGCATTACCGTCGCCAGCGCAGCGGAGATCAGCGAGCCGCTCCACATACCGTGGGCAATGCGCTCGTTGAACATGGAGTCAGCGGCAAATTCCGCGTCCAGATGGACCGGATTCACGTCGCCGGATACCGCAGCAAACAACACCAGCTCGTCTTCGGTCAGCGTGCGGGTGAAGGTTGCCGAATCCCCCTCATGGAGTTCATCGTAGGTGATGTTTTCGAGGGTTTCGGGGCTGTCGCTCATGGTTTTCTCCGCGGAGTTACGGGTTGAAATGGGTACCGAACAGGTGTGCTCTGAAAACTACCTCATCGATCACAAAACTGCTATTCTCTCCCCCTCATTTTTAGGCTGATACTTTTGTCGAGTTGATTTTTTGATCAGGTCGGCACTGGTAGATCATTATAAACACAAGCGCCCGACAGGAGATGGTGATGGATTTCGAGCAGTTCTATCAGGACAAATACCCCGCTGGTGTCCCCCGCGAGGTCGACCTGAACAAATACAGCAGCATGGTTGATGTATTTGATCAGGCCGTCAAGAAGTACGCGGACCGGCCCGCCTTCAGTGCCGTAGGCGCAACCCTGACTTATCGTGATCTTGATACCCAGAGCCGAAATTTCGCCGCTTGGCTCCAGAACAAAACGGATCTCAAACCGGGTGATCGCATTGCCGTTCAGATGCCGAACGTCAGCCAGTATCCTGTTGTCGTGTTCGGCGCCATGCGTGCGGGCCTGATTGTGGTGAATACCAACCCGCTGTATACGACCCGGGAAATGGAACACCAGTTTAACGACTCCGGCGCCAAGGCCCTGGTGGTTCTGGCCAACATGGCCGAGAACGCCGAGAAAGTGCTGCCCCATACCGGCATTGAGCATGTGATCGTAACCGAAATTGCCGACATGCATTCGCCGATCAAGCGCACGCTGATGAACGCGGTGATCAAGCACGTAAAGAAGATGGTGCCGCCGTTCAACCTGCCCCAGGCGCACAAGTTGCCGGCCGTGCTCAGTGCCGGCGCACGGGAGAAATTTACTCCGGTTGAATGCAAGCAGGACGACATTGCGGTTCTTCAGTACACCGGTGGTACGACCGGTGTGGCCAAAGGCGCCATGCTGACCCACGGCAATCTGGTGGCCAACCTGCTGCAGACCCGTCCGATGATGGAAGACATGGTGGTGGAAGGTCAGGAAGTGGTCATTGCGCCGCTGCCGCTGTACCACATCTACTCCTTCACCCTGAACTGCGGCATCATGCTTGAAGCCGGCGCTCACAACGTGCTGATACCGAACCCGCGCGACATTCCCGGTTTCGTGAAAGAGCTGAAGAATCACAAGTTCACCGCGTTCCTCGGCCTGAATACCCTGTTCGTTGCCCTGTGCAACAACGATGATTTCAAGGCGCTCGATTTCAGTGCCCTCAAGCTGACCTCTTCCGGCGGCATGGCTCTGACCAGCGACACCGCCAAGATGTGGCAGCGTGTGACCGGCTGCGAAATCAGTGAAGGTTACGGCATGACGGAGACCTCTCCGGTGGTCACCTTCAACCCTCACAGCGCTATCCAGCTCGGCACCATCGGGCTTCCGATTCCGTCCACGGTGGTGAAAACCATTGACGACGACGGCAACGAGACTCCTCTCGGCGAGCCGGGTGAGCTGTGTGTCAAGGGACCGCAGGTTATGCGTGGTTACTGGCAGCGCCCGGAAGATACCCAGAAATCCTTCACCGAGGATGGCTTCCTCAAAACCGGTGACATTGCCCTGATCCAGGAAGATGGCTACATCCGCATCGTCGACCGCAAGAAGGACATGATCATCGTATCCGGTTTCAACGTGTTCCCGAACGAAATCGAAGATGTGGTAAGCAGCCATCCGAAGGTGGTCGAGTGCGCGGCGGTCGGTATTCCCGATGCGAAGAGCGGCGAGGCTGTGAAAGTGTATCTGGTGGCGACTGCTGAAGGCGTTTCCGAGAACGAACTGAAAGAATTCTGCCGCGAGCGTCTGACTGCTTATAAGGTACCCAAAAACTTTGAGTTCCGTGATGAACTGCCCAAGACTAACGTGGGCAAGATTCTGCGTCGCGAACTGCGCGACGAAGCGAACAAGAAGTAATATTCCGGGGAAAGCCTGCGTCCGCGGGCTTCAACGGTATGAAAGACCCCGCTCCGGCGGGGTTTTTACGTTTAACCGCCAGGCGGATGCCGTTAGACTGACGCCATTAAATTGATCCTGTTCTACATTGGTGACATCTGTTCATGACCCGCACGCCTACGCAACCATCCTCCTCAACGCCGGACAACACCGCCGCCGTCAAGGCCGTTATGGAACAGCTGGATGCCTGCAATCAGCAGGAGGCGGCGCGTATTCACAAGTTACTGGCGCGCAAGAAGGGCAAGCCGGGCCAGAAAGACCTGGAGAAAATGGCGGGCTGGCTCGACCGCGGCCTGGCGCGGGTACAGCAGCGTCAGGCGCTGCACAAACCGGCGACGTTTCCACCGGACCTGCCGGTGTCGGAACGGGTTGATGATATTCGCGACGCCATTGAAAAGCATCAGGTGGTGATCATTGCCGGCGAGACCGGTTCCGGCAAGACCACCCAGATTCCCAAGATCTGCCTCAATGGTGGTCGCGGCATCCGCGGGCTGATCGGGCACACCCAGCCACGGCGTATCGCTGCCCGCAGCGTTGCCGGCCGCATTGCCGAAGAACTGGGTGAGCAGACCGGCCAGCAGGTGGGGTATCAGGTGCGGTTTACGGATACCACCTCGGAGCAGTCGCGGGTAAAAGTGATGACCGACGGCATCCTGCTGGCAGAAATCCAGCACGACCGTTTCCTGGACCGCTATGACACCCTGATCATTGATGAGGCTCATGAGCGCAGCCTGAATATCGATTTTCTGCTGGGTTACCTGCGCCAGTTGTTACCGAAGCGCCCGGACCTGAAGGTGATTATCACCTCGGCCACCATTGAGGTTGACCGTTTCAGTGACTTCTTTAACGACGCGCCGGTGATTGAGGTCAGCGGCCGGACCTATCCGGTTGATATCCGCTACCGTCCGTTGACCGGGGACGAAGACGACCGCGACCAGGGCTGGACCGATGGCGTTCTCAATGCGCTGGAGGAAATCGAGCAACACGAGCGCCAGGAGAAAAAGCCACCGGGTGATGTGCTGGTGTTTCTCCCGGGGGAAAGAGAAATCCGCAACCTCAGCAAGGTGTTGCGGCACGTTGACCTGAAGCACACCGAGGTGCTGCCGCTGTATTCACGTCTCAGCAATCAGGAACAGAACCGGGTATTTCAGGGCCATCGCGGGCGACGTATTGTGCTGTCCACCAACGTGGCAGAAACGTCTCTGACGGTACCGGGCATTCGCTATGTGATTGACACCGGGGTTGCCCGTATCAGCCGTTACAGCGTGCGTTCGAAAATTCAGCGCCTGCCCGTCGAAGCCATTTCCCAGGCAAGCGCCAACCAGCGGGCAGGGCGTTGCGGGCGAGTAGCGCCGGGCATCTGTTTCCGGCTGTTCGACGAGACCGACTTTATCAACCGACCGGAGTACACCGATCCGGAAATCTTGCGCACCAACCTGGCGTCGGTGATTCTGCAGATGGCAACGACGGGATTGGGCGACATTCGCCATTTTCCGTTTCTGGAGGCACCGGACAAGCGCCTGATCAACGATGGCTACAAGCTGTTGGAGGAGTTAGGGGCGGTTGATGACAAACGACGGGTAACCCGCCTCGGCCAGACCATGTCGCGATTGCCTCTGGACCCGCGACTGGCGCGGATGCTGGTCACCGCATCGGAGCTGGGCAGTTTGTCGGAGACCCTGGTCATCATCGCCGGGCTGAGCATTCAGGACCCCCGCGAGCGTCCGCAGGACAAGCAACAGGCGGCCGACCAGGCCCATGCACCGTTCAATGACAAGGAGTCGGACTTTGCCAGTTTGCTCAACCTCTGGCGATTCTACGAGGAGCAGCGTCAGGAGTTGTCCCAGAACCAGCTCAAGAAGATCTGTCAGAAGACGTTCCTGTCGTGGATGCGGATGCGGGAATGGCGTGACATTCACCGTCAGCTGACGCTGATCTGCCGGGAGCAGAAGCTCGCCATCAACACCGAGCCGGCCACCTACAATTCCCTGCACAAAGCGATTCTGGCGGGATTGCTGGGGCAGGTGGCGGTCAAGGTGGAAAAGCGCGAGTATCTGGCCACCCGGAACCGCAAGGTAACCCTTTTCCCGGGTTCAAAGGTCTCGAAAAGTGCGCCGAAATGGATTGTTGCCGCGGAAATCGTCGAGACCAGCAGGGTGTTTGCCCGCACGGTGGCGGCGATCCAGCCCGAATGGATCGAGCCGTTGGCCGGTCATGTGGTAAAGCGTCACTATTTCGAGCCTCACTGGGAACAGAAGCGGGCCCAGGTCATGGGGTACGAGAAGGTCACGCTCTATGGACTGGATGTCGTGGCGCGCCGCCGCATCCCCTATAGCAAGGTCGACCCGAAGGAGTGCCGTGACCTGTTCATCCGCCGGGCTCTGGTGGAGGGTGACTACCGCTCCCGGGCCCCGTTCATAGAGCGTAATCGCGCGCTGCTGGATTCGGTGGAGAACCTCGAGAAAAAGACGCGCCGGCGAGACCTGCTGGTGGACGATGAAGCGCTGGTCGCGTTCTACGACCAGCGCCTGCCGGAGGATATTGTCAGTGGCCGGCATTTCGAGTCCTGGTGGAAAGGTCTCAGCGCCGACGAATTGAAGAACATGGAGCTGACGGAGCAGGACATCCTTCAGCGTCCCATGGACGAGCAGGCGGAGAACCTGTACCCGGATTATCTGGCCTGGGAAGGTGTGCAATACCCGCTCAGCTACGAGTTCGAACCCACCAGTGAGCGTGATGGCGTCACGCTTCAAGTGCCTTTGATGGCGCTGAAGCAGATACCGGCGCGGCGGTTGGAATGGCTGGTGCCCGGTCTGCTGCGCGAGAAATGCATTGCGTTGGTCAAAGGGTTGCCCAAGGCCCTGCGCCGGAACTTCGTGCCGGTACCGGACTTCGTCGATGCCGCACTGGAGAACATGCAGCCCTCCAACCAGCCGCTGGCCCTTCAGCTTGGCGAGCAGTTGCGCCGCATGACCGGAGTGCGGATTGACCCGCAGGCGTGGTCGGAGGACGAACTGCCACGACACCTGCGGATGAATGTTCGGGTGCTGGGTGACGGTGGCAAGGTGATGGCGGAAGGCAGGGAAACGACGGCGCTGCAGAGCCAGCTTGAAGGTCAGGCTGAGGAAGCGCTGGCGTCGGCGGCCCGAACCGGCGAGGAGTCGGGATCCGAACCGACCCATGAGGACTGGGATTTCGGGGCGTTGCCCGAGTCGGTACAGACCGAACGCGGCGGTATGCAGGTGACGGTCTATCCGGCGCTGGAAGACCAGGGCAGAGCCGTCAAGGCTGTGCGCTACCTTGACCCGCTGACCGCGGAAGACGCAACCCGCCAAGCGGTTGCGCGGCTGATGATCAACCGTTTCGGGAATACCCTTGATGACCTTGAACGCAAACTGCCGCATTTCAAGGCGTCGGCGCTGATGTTCGCCCCCGTAGGCCAGGCCCGGGTGTTGCTTGATGACCTGTTGTTATCTACCGCCATGTCGCACTTTCGGGCGGGCGGGATACCTCGCGATCAGAACCAGTTCGAGCAATGCTTCGACAGCGGGCGTGGTGACTTCATTCCGGCTCTGGAACAGGCCGATGAGCGGCTTCATGAGGCCATGAAAGGCTACCATCAGATCGCGAAAAAGCTCAAAGGCAAGATCAGCCTGCCATTGGCCAACAGCATGGCAGACCTGAAATTCCAGCTTCAGCACCTGGTGTACCCGGGATTTCTGGTGGCAACCCCGGCGAACTGGCTCGAACAGTTTGGTCGCTACTTCGAAGCCGCCGCCCTGAGGTTCGAGAAGATGCCCAGGGAACTGGGTCGTGAGCGGGAATTTCTCCACACCATCGAGCCGTTGTGGTCGCGCTACGCCAGCAAATACGCCGAGCAGCAGCGGCAGGGTGTGCGTGACCCGGAGCTGAGCCTGTACCGGTGGATGCTGGAAGAATTCCGGGTGTCGTTCTTTGCCCAGCAGCTGGGCACCGCCATGCCGGTGTCGGTCAAACGGCTCGACCGACAATGGGAAAAGACCCGCGTGTGAGACTTTCGTCGGCGCGGGCAAAGCCTTCGGACTGTGTTACTATTTGGTGCATTATCGGAATTATCCTTCACTCTTTTGAGACAGTTGACGTGGGGTTAGCGTGATTAAAGCCGTCATTAGCGGAACCGGTCTGTACACACCGCCTGCAACCATTGATAACGACGAGCTGGTGGAGGCCTTCAACGCCTTCGTCGAGCTTGAGAACGCACGATATGCGGATGAGATTGCCCGCGGTGAGCGGGAGCCTTTGCAACCGTCGTCTTCCGCGTTCATTGAAAAAGCGTCGGGAATCAAGCGTCGCCATGTGATCGACAAGGCGGGCACACTCGATCCGCAACGAATGACGCCCCAAATTCCCGAGCGCAGCAATGATGAGCCTTCCGTGCAGTGCGACATGTCGGTCGCCGCCTGTCGGCAGGCACTGGAACAGGCAGGGAAGAGCGCTGAGGATGTTGATGCAGTGATCGTTGCCTGCTCGAACATGCAGCGACCGTACCCGGCTATTTCCATTGAGGTGCAGGAAGCGCTCGGTATTGACGGCTTTGCTTATGACATGAACGTGGCCTGCAGCTCCGCCACCTTCGGTTTGCAGGCAGCGGTCAACTCCGTAGAGAACGGCAGTGCACGGGCGGTGCTGGTGGTGAGTCCGGAAATCTGTTCCGGTCATCTGAATTTCCGTGACCGCGACAGTCATTTCATTTTCGGCGATGCCTGCACGGCGATTCTGGTAGAGCGTGAGGAAAATGTGCCTGTCGGTCAGGGTTTCGAAATTCTGGGCACCAGCCTGAAAACCAAATTCTCCAACAACATTCGCAATAACTTCGGTTTCCTGAACCGCGCGGATGAATCCGGTATCGGTCAGCCCGATAAGCTGTTCGTTCAGCAGGGCCGAAAGGTGTTCAAGGAAGTGTCGCCGCTGGTGGCAGAAACCATGCTGGCTCAGCTTCAGCAGCTGTCACTGGCGCCCGATGACCTGCGCCGTATGTGGCTGCACCAGGCCAACCTCAACATGAACCAGCTGATTGCCCGCAAGGTGCTGGGCCGTGATGCAACCACAGAGGAAGCACCGGTTATTCTCGACGAGTACGCGAATACCAGTTCCGCCGGTTCTATTATTGCCTTCCACAAGCACAAAGACGATCTGCAGTCCGGTGATCTTGGCGTGATCTGCTCGTTCGGTGCTGGCTACTCCATCGGCAGCGTAGTGGTACGCCGCCGATAAGGGGAGTTGTCAACTGGCTGCCAGGGCTCTCAGAGCGTCGGGCAGTCGGGTTGACGAGCGATTGACTCTGTCGAACCAGACAATCTTGGCGTACCCTTCCGCGTAGAGCTCACCGGTATCGGCGTCGGTTAGCGTATGGTAAGTATCGAGGCTGGTATTGCCGGCCTTGTCGGCGTATGTTTTGACCACAACCGTCGCGGGATGATTCAGCTCCTTCAGAAATGTGGCGCTGGTCTTTATAATGATCGGACCATCCGCGGCTTCAGGACCGCCGAGGTTCAGGGATGTCAGCCATACGATCCGGGCTTCCTCAAAAAACCGGAAATAAACCGTATTATTGGCGTGACCGTATGCATCCATGTCTCCCCAGCGCAGGGGCGTGGACAAGGTGTTGACTAGATTTCCCGGTACTGACATCGGGTTCCTCCGAACCTGAGAATGAATAAAAAGAATAACAGAGCCGGTATTTTCGACGAACAGAAACGGAATTAACAACCTCAGGCTCTTAAATGACACATATTTTTGAACGGAGTCCGGCAACCCGGCTGGCATTGGCTGTTTTGCTGACTCTGATCGTTGCCCCTTCCGGCGTTTCAGCCCAAAATGTTCAGGAACCGGTTCCGGATTCGTCGATCGAGGTAAACGAAGCCGATCCTTACGAAAACTGGAACCGTAAGGTGTATGGCTTTAACGAAACCATTGATGACTGGTTTCTGCGACCTGTTGCGAGCGCCTACCGAACAGTCATGCCGGGATTTGCCGACCGGGCAGTAACCAATTTTTTCAATAACCTGACCGAGGTGCGGAATTTCGCCAACAGCCTGTTTCAGCTGAAAGGTGAGTCAGCGGTTGTGGCGGCCGGGAGGTTCACTTACAACACGGTGTTCGGACTGGGCGGGCTTATTGATGTGGCCACCGCGTTTGAATTGCCGGAGCAACCGGAAGATTTCGGACAGACCCTGGGTTACTGGGGGGTCGAGCCCGGGCCCTACCTGATGTTGCCTTTTCTCGGACCCTCGAATCCGCGGGACTTTATCGGGTTCGGCGCCGATATCCTGCTGCTTCCGTCTGCGTGGGACTACGCCGATGAACCGGAAGTCTACTTCGCGCGCGCTCTGCAGATCGTCGACAAACGGGCGGATCTGATTCCGGCGGAGGGCTTTATGTCGGGTGACGGCTATACTTTCGTAAGAAATGCGTATCTGCAACGGCGGGAATTTCTGATCAATGACGGGAAAACCGTGTCCGACCCGTTTGCAGAAGAAGATGATGACCTGATGCTGGAAGATTTCTGACGCCGATGACCGACGACCGCATTCGCAAGTTTCGCAAAATGCTGGCGGAGGCACCCAATTACGAAGTTTGGAAAGCCGCTGCCCTTGAGCTTGATTTTCTCGAGGGCAACGCCGAGTGGAAAGAGGATTTTGTTTCTGACCTCTACCACTACGAACTGATTTACGACCGGCTCAGCAATCTTCGGCAGTATCGCCAACAAAATGATGTTGAGCGCCTCAAGCGCGCATTGCGGGAAGGGTTGCACCACGATCTGGGCAACATGGGCAACCCGGCGCTCTACACCCGCTCCCGGGTTGGCACCAAACACCTGATTGAAGAATACATTGTGCAGGTGTGCGAAGCGCTGGATTTCCTCTGCGATCACCCGGTGCCGGGTTTCCCGGTTGGCGACAAGCTCCAGTTTTTCCGCGATACCCTCAACAGTTTCGGCCGACCGACGTTATTGCTGAGCGGCGGCGCAACGCTGGGGATGTTTCACTTCGGGGTCATCAAGGCGTTGTGGGAAAAAGGGCTGCTGCCGCAGGTCATTGCCGGCTCCAGTATCGGCGCGGTCATAGCGGGGATCCTGGGGGTACATACCGATGCCGAAATTCCCGAGATGCTGGTGCCCGAAAACCATCACCTGAAGGCGTGGAAATGGCGCGGCCTGCTCAGTGCCATGCGCGGGGAGGGTCTGATGGATCAGGAACAGCTCAAATCCTGTCTGCGGGCCAATATTGGTGAACTCACCTTTGAAGAGGCGTTTCAGCGCACCGGTCGCTCCATCAACATCAGTGTCTCGCCGGTCCAGGCACACCAGAAAGCCAGGCTGCTGTGTGGTTACACTTCGCCGTATCTCCTGGTCTGGAGTGCGGCACTGGCGAGCGCCGCCGTGCCGGGCATATTTCCGCCGGTCACACTGATGAAAAAAGACATTCATGGGCATTCTCTGCCATACATGCCGCGCCTGAAGTTCGTGGACGGGTCGGTGGTCAGTGACCTGCCGATCGAGCGCCTGATGCACCTCTACGATGTGAATTACACCATTGTCAGCCAGACCAATCCCCACGTGGTGCCGTTTCTTGCCCGCGGAGGCCGGGATGAAAAACTCAGTCTCGGTAAGCTGCCTTTGCATCTGTTGAAATCGGAAATCCAGTTTCATGGGCAGGGGGTGTTCGATTATCTGCGCAAACGGGTGCGGCCGGAAGTTCTCAGGCAGATTTCGGGGCAGATGTACACCATTATGGCCCAGCGCTATTCCGGTGATGTCAACATTGCGCCCACTTACAGCCTGAGGGATTTCCGCCGTATGCTCAGTAATCCGGAGCCGGAGTACGTACGGGAGATGATCCTGGCGGGAGAGCGCGCGACCTGGCCGAAGATATCGATGATTCGCTCCCATGCCCGCATCTCGAAGACCCTGGAGCGGTGTGTCCGTCGCCTGAAAAGCCAGCAAAAGCGGGCGACCCGTGAGCTGCGGCTGGTCACCAGTGCCGATTCCAGCGCCTGATGAGATGACACGCCCCGGAGCCGGGCGGTATGATACCGCGATGGCCGGGAAGCTGGGTGGGGCATCCGCTCCAGCGACTTCCGCACGCTCCGCCTGAGCACCAGACTGGACACTCATGTACTACGATTTCTTCGGTTTTCGGGAACCCCCGTTTTCGATTGCTCCGGACCCCCGCTACCTGTACCTCAGCGAGCGCCACAAAGAGGCGCTCGCTCATCTCATGTACGGCGTCCAGGGGCAGGGCGGCTTTATCGTCATAACCGGTGAGGTTGGCACCGGTAAGACCACGGTCAGCCGGTGCTTCATCGAGAACGTCCCCGATAACGTCGACATAGCGCTGATCCTCAATCCCAGACTGTCTGCCCGGGAATTGCTGTCCTCCATTTGCGACGAGCTGGAAATTGCCCATCCGGTCGGCGCCAGCATCAAGCAACTGGTGGATCTGATCAACGCTGATCTGTTGAAGGCGCATGCCGCAGGTCGCCACAAAGTGCTGATGATTGACGAGGCCCAGAACCTGTCGGCGGATGTTCTGGAACAGCTTCGGCTGCTGACCAATCTGGAAACAGCGGAGAAAAAACTGTTGCAGATTGTTCTTCTGGGGCAGCCGGAATTACAGGAGTTGCTGGCCAGGCCTGAGTTGCGGCAGCTGAATCAACGCGTCACGGCGCGTTACCACCTGGATGCCCTGAGTAGCCAGGAGCTGCCCGGATACCTGCGCTATCGTCTTGGCGTGGCAGGCCTGCGCGCTGATATTTTCACCGCCGGTGCCATCAAGAAGCTGTTCAGGGCCAGTGACGGCATCCCGAGGCTGATCAATCTGATCAGTGACCGGGCATTGCTCGGTGCGTATGCCGAAGGCGAGCATGTCATCACCGCTGGCCATATTCGCACCGCGGCAAAGGAAGTCAACGGTGGCTTGAAAGCACCCGGTGCGTCTGATGGCGGGGCGGATAAACACCCATGGCTCCTGGTGGCGGCCTCACTGCTTCTGGCGATTATCGCGACGCTGTGGCTGCTCGACGACCGCCTGAGCTTACGGACAGCGTCGGTGATACCGGTTGCCAGTGAGAACGATGAGCACGGGGCCGGCACTGGAGTAAAGGATGCCAGCACCGATGAGCGCGCGGGCACGATCGAGAGGCTTGAGCTGGAGGAGCAGCGGGCACGGCCTAACCCGTCGCCTGATCCGCTCGAGGCGTTTGATTTCACGCGCCATGCCAGCTCATCGGCCAACGCCTACCAGGCCCTGTTTTCGGTTTGGGAGGTGGTTTATACGCCGGCCGAAGACGCCTCCGCCTGCCGTTTTGCGTTTGCCAATGGCCTGCGGTGTCTGGAGCGGCAAGGCACCCGTCGCAGTCTGGAGTTTCTGGACCGGCCGGCGATACTGCATCTCCGGGACGGTGAAGGGCAGTGGCGTTACGTGGCGCTGCGCAGTATCGAGGGGGAGCGAGCCGTGCTGCTGACGTCCTCCGGTCAGGTGATCGTGGAGTTCAGTAGCCTCGAGCCTCACTGGTTTGGTGAGTTCTCGGTACTCTGGGAGCTCCCGCCTCATATGGCGGTCGAGGAAAATGAACCCGGCAACACGAGTGAGCCGTTGTGGATGGGGTCACGGATGATGGAGCTGGCGGACCTGCACGCTGAAAACCGTGAGGAGAGTGATCGGGTCAAACGCATGAATGGTAAAGAACAGGTTCGCTGGTACCAGGCGCAAAAAGGGCTGACGGTCGACGGTATCGCCGGTGCCATGACCATCATCCAGATCAACAACGATCTTGGTGCCGCCGTGCCACGACTCAGTGACAGTCTGTCCGGCGGGGTGAACTGATGTCGTACATCCTGGACGCGCTCCGCAAGTCGGAAACCGAACGCCGTCAGGGCAAGATTCCCGACCTTGGTCAGCAGGTGCAGCTGATCCACAAACCCCGTAAGAAATCGATACCCGCCGCGGTATGGATTGCCGCAGCGTTGGTGCTCAACGCCGCGGTGTTGCTGGTGATTTTCTGGCCGTCTCTGGTGCAGCAACCCGTGGCCCGCGAACCGGCGGCGACCCCTGCAGGTGAGTCGTCCGCCCCGGCTGCGAAATCTGCAGTCAGCGAATCGGTGGTGGAAGAGCCTGCGGTTGAATCTTCCGAGCCTTCAGCGGGAAGATCTGAGCCTGCGGCGGAGTCGAAGCCCTCGGCCGCCTCCACGCCGGAGTCCGGAACCAACGAAGCGGCAATCGTCGAAACAGGCGAACCGGAGCCGCGCCTGCGACCGACCATCATCGTACCGAATCGTTCACTGGCTGAGCCCGGCGTCAGCGAGCCTGAATTATTACCGCAGCAGCGTGTGCCGCACCTGATTGAGCTGCCAGTCCCATTCCAGAGGGGTATTCCTGATTTGATTTTCAACAGCCATATATACGCATCCGAACCCTCCGCGCGCCGGGTAATGATCAATAACCAGTACATGCGGGTCGGCGACAGCTTTTCCGGAATCCGGCTCGAGCGGATCACTGAGGATGGCGTGGAATTGTCCAAGGATGGCCGCCGTTTTCGGGTCGGCGTGGTTCGTGACTGGATGAGCCCCCGCTGATGGCGTTGGCAGATGACACCAAGCAACAGATCCAGCAAAGCTACCGGGATGTCCTGGCTGGCAAGGATATCCGCGCTCGCTACGGCCAGCGCCTGATGATTGCCGAGATTGCCCGTTATATGGGCGATATCACCGAAAATGACGGGCAGCGAACGTCACCACCCTCGGCCTGTGTGGTCGAGGCCGGTACCGGTACCGGGAAAACCCTGGCGTACCTGATTGCCGCCATTCCGGTGGCGCGGGCCCTGGGGAAAACCCTGGTCATCTCCACGGCCACCGTGGCGTTGCAGGACCAGATCGTTCACAAGGACCTTCCGGACCTCCGCAAATACAGCAAGATGGATTTCTCCTGGACGTTGGCCAAGGGCCGGGGCCGCTACCTCTGCATGTCCCGGCTGGAAGCCCGGCTGCATGACGAGGGGAACGGCGACAGTGACACCATGCCGCTGTTCCTGCTGGACGGCCCCGGCAACGAGGAGCCGGGCACCCGGGCGTTCTTTGAAGAAATGCTCGCCAGTTACGGCTCCCGCACCTGGGACGGCGACCGTGACCATTGGCCCGACCAGATACCAGATGATGTCTGGCGCCAGGTCACCACCGACCACCGCCAGTGCACCAACCGGCACTGCAGTTACTTTGACAGTTGTGCGTTCTTTGACGCCCGCAAAGACCTCGATGACGCCGACATCGTGGTCGCTAACCATGACCTGGTGCTGGCGGACCTGGCGCTGGGCGGCGGGGCGATTCTACCGGAACCGGAGAATGCCCTGTTTATCTTCGATGAGGCCCACCATCTGCCTGACAAGGCGCTCAATCATTTCGCGGCTTCCGTGCCTCTGAATGCCACCCGTCAGTGGCTGAAACAACTGTCGCAGGCGCTCGGTAAAATGCAGCCGTTTCTGGCGCCGGCAACCGTGGCGGCCAAGACCATTGACCGGGTCAGCCATGCGTCACGGGAAGTGGACGTTGCCCTGACGGAAGTTTATGACGAGGCTGAACAGAATACCGGGTGGGAATTCTCCGAGGAAAGGCGTTCGGCACAATGGCGGTACCCGGAAGGTGAATTGCCGGAGGCGCTGGCTGAACTGGCGGCAAACGCACGGCTCGCTACCGCCAATCTGGTGCGCCAGCTGGGGGTGCTGGCCGATGAGCTGCAGAAAGCCTTTGATGAGCGCAAGGAACATGAAGTGGACCGCGATACCGCGGAGTCCTGGTACCCGGTGATCGGTTCCTTCCACGCTCGCTCCGAGGACCAGCTGCGCCTGTGGGCGGCGTGGTGTGAGGCCACCGGTGCCGGTCCGGAACAGAGCGATGCCGGCGATGATGAGAACAGGGCGCCGCGGGCGCGGCGGAGCAGCCCGCCGCCGGCCCGCTGGGCCATCCGCCAACGCTGGGACCATGCCGAGGATATCACGCTGTACAGCAGCCCGGTGCTGGCGGACAACCTGCTGTATTCCCGCCTGTGGTCGCGGGCCTATGGGGCGGTTCTTACCAGTGCCACACTAACGGCACTGGGGCGTTTCGATCGCCTGCAGGCGCGGGCTGGACTGCCCGAGGCCAGCCGGTTCCTGGTGGTGCCCAGTTCATTCCGTTACGCCGAGATGGCCACCGTGGAAGTGCCGGCCATGTCTGCCATGCCCACTGACGACGCCTTCACCGATGAGCTGGTCGCGCGTTTGCCGGATCTCTGGGCAGGGGAGAAGGCCACGCTGGTGCTGTTCACCTCCCGCCGGCAAATGCAGTTGGTACGTGACGCCCTGGCACCTGAGCATCCGGATCTGATCATCACTCAGGATGATATGGCAAAGGGCGAGGTGCTTCGTCAGCACTGCGCCCGGGTGGATGAAGGGCGTCCCAGCGTGCTCTTCGGCGTCGCCAGTTTTGCCGAGGGCATTGATCTGCCCGGGAAATACCTCGGCCACGTGGTGATTACCCGCCTGCCGTTCTCGGTACCGGACGATCCCATTGACGCCAGCCTGGCGGAGTGGGTAACTCAGCGCGGAGGGAATCCGTTTATGGAGATCACCGTGCCTGGCGCGTCCATCAAGCTGGTGCAGGCGGTCGGGCGCTTGCTGCGCACCGAGCAGGACACCGGTCGGGTCACCATTCTCGATCGCAGGATTATTGCGCGCCGCTACGGCCAGCTATTATTGGATGCCCTGCCTCCGTTTCGACGGATCATCGAACACTGAGCCGGCCGGGCGCCCATAAAAAAAGAGCCGTCCGGTAAGGATGGCTCTTGTCAAAAGGGTTCTGTTCGAACCCTGGCGTCGAAACAACGCGGAACAAGAAGTCTGAAGGCCTGAAGTTTCAGAATTCCTGGTGAGGCTCGCCTCACCTTGGAAACCATCTTAGAAGAAAGAAGGGCGTAGCCGGATCGTCCAAAGGGCGTAGTAGGGCTTAATAGTTCGGCGATTCTGTGAAGTTCGTCACAAAGGGGTGGCGGCCGCCCCCGTCTTTACTCCAGCAGGCCAAGTTCCCGTGCCTTTGCCAACGCCTCAGTGCGTCGGCTTGCCCCCAGTTTTCCATAAAGATTGCGGATGTGCGCCTTGACGGTAGCGGGTGCGACCGCCATTCGGCTGGCAATCTCCTTGTTGGCCAGACCGTCGTTGATCAATGCCAGCACTTCCGCCTCCCGCTGACTCAGCGGTTCGGCGAGTGCGTCCTGGCTGGTCGCGGCATGACCTTGCTTCGGTTGCTGAGCGTCCTCACCCCCGGCCGGTCGGTTCTCAATATCGAGATTGCGAAGCATGGCCAGCAGATTGCTGTTCCAGCTCGACGGCGTTTTCAGGGCGGGCAGCGCCATTAATCGCTGGCGGATGGCGGGGCTTTCCTCGGCAAACAGCCGCATGAAACCGGCCTCCGCCCCTTTCTGAACGGCCCGGGTCAGCATGAGGTCTGCCTCCGCCGGCTTGTTCTCGGCGTAGAGTGCTTCCGCGTACACCGTGAGTATTTCCACCAGGTGCCGGAAATGCTGATCTTTCTCTGCGCTCAGGCCCATTGGCGCAAGCAGGGCGATGGCCTCGGCCGGTCGCTGCGACGCCACCAGAACGCGCGCGGTGCTGATCTGGTTCTGCTCGCGGTTGAGGGGGTTGGAAAACGATTCGCCACTGACCGACTGCACCCAGCGCTCGGCCTCATCTAGATGCCCGGACGCAAGATAACAGCGCGCCAGCAAGGCTGAGCAGGCGGGTGGCTCAAACACGATGTGGTCTCGGCGGCGCCGTGCGACCGAGACGGCGTCTTCCAGCGTGGATATCGCCTCTTCAAATCGACCCTCAGTGAAGGCCAGGTGGCCGCGCACGAACTGGATAATCACGTGCTGACCGGGTTCGGTGCCTTTGGCGACGTGGTCCAGCAGGGGCGCCAGGTGAGACGCTGCAAGCTCCGGTTCGTTGCGTTCGCGATAGATCTCGGTCAGCGCACTGTTCTGCCAGCAGGAGATCAGTCGGGGCTGGGACGGATCGGCGTAATGCTGGTCCACCCACTGGCGTACCGAGGTGCAGCTTTCCAGGGCTTCATCGATATCGCCGCGGTTATACTGGATCCACGCCAGCAAGCCGCCGCTGGATAACACCGTGCTGGGCTTGCGTTCCAGTTCCCCGTAACGAACGGCCGAGCGCAACGCTTCTTCGGCGGACGGCAGATCTCCTTTACCGTAGTAGTCCAGCCCGACCCCGTAATAGGTCACCGATTTCAGCGGGATACGGGTATGGTCGATATCCCGCAGCACCTGCCGGGTGAGATCGGAGGCGCTTTTCTCGTCACTTCTGGTTCGCGCCAGGTAGGAGCGGATCAGTGAAATCTCGCTCTGTAACCCCAGGGCGCCCTCGGCGTCCGGATGGGAATCCGCGACCCGCCGGTCGAGGATGTCTTCAAGTTCTGACAATAACGGTTCCAGCACATCCACGCGGTTAGCGAAAAACAGTGACCAGATTCGCAGCATCTGCAGTTGCGGACTGTCCTCGACCGTGGCGGTCGGCAAGGAATCCAGCCATTGCAGCACGGGCAGATGGTAGCCGCCGTGGATCAGGTTGTTGCCGTGTTCGGCCAGCACGCGGGCGAGCCACGCCAAGTCCTGCTGACGAACAATCTGCGCAATGCCTTCCTGAACGTGGTCATGGGTCAGCAACCATTCAACGGCTCGTTGCCAATGTACCCTGGCGGCGTCAGGTGTCCGGGTCCACGCGCGCTGCAGCAGGGCGTCCCGAAACAGGTCGTGGTAGCGAAACCAGTGGTTACGGGTGTCCAGCGGGATCAGAAACAGGTTTTGCCGGAGCAGCTGTTCAAGCTGGTGCTGGCTGTCCGATGCGCCGCGGACGCTGTCGCACAGGGAGGCGCAAAGCCTCGGGCAGAACGCGGTGCTGAGCAGGAAGTCGCGAATCGTTTCCGGTTGCTGCTCCAGCACTTCGGTGAGTACGTAATCGTTAATCCGCCGTTCATCCACATCGACGGTGATCGTCGGTGTGGCTGGCTCGTCGTTGATGGCCGTTGCGCCGGTCAGCGCCGAGAGCTGCATCGCCGCGACCCAGCCTTCGGTTTTCTGGAAAATATGCCGAATATCGTGCTCGGAAACCGCCAGCCCCATGGTTTCGCGGAAGAAGCGGCCGCATTCGTCCTCGGAGAAGGCCAAAAGGGCAGGGTGAACGTCTTCAACCCAGCGGCGCACCCGCCATCGGGCCAGCGGTAACGGCGGCTCTGTCCGGGATGCCAGGGTAAGGGTGATCCCCGGGGGCAGGTAATCGACAAAATACGCCAACTGGCGCTGGATGTCGGTGTTCTGGATGAAATGGAAATCGTCCAGCACCAGTGACCAGTTTGCGCCATCGGCAGCCAGGGCGTTAATCAACCCGGTGATGGGGCCTTCAAGTTCCTGCAGCGAGCAGTGGCTGAGCTGCTGGCGGCAGACCTCCATTCCCGCCAGCCCGCTGTGCTCAAACGCACCTGCGATGTATTGCCAGAAGCGTCGCGGTTCGTTGTCGTGCTCGTCGAGCGAAAGCCAGGCGGACGATGAACCCAGCTGCGAGCACCACTGGCTGACCAGCGTGGTCTTTCCGAAACCGGCCGGAGCGACTACCAGATTCAGGCGTTTCGGCGCGCCCGGTTGCAGCAGACGGTACAGCCGCTCCCGCCTCACGGCGCGGGGATCGGAGCCAGGTCTGAGGAACTTGGTGGTCAGTAGCATCGTTTCCCTGAACGCGTGTGAGTATCGATACCGGATTGTGTGCTTTGTCACACTGAAGTCAAGGGAGGGAGCTGCAAAAACGTCATTAGTGATGCGGCGTTATTCGATTTTTGGTCTAAACTGACGAAGAAGAGTTTTGTATACTCAAAAAGAATGAAAAATAAATTTGTTATGCGTATTCTGTTTCTTCACAGTAGGGCTGAAGGTGCAGGCAAAACGCAGCCCGACATTTCCGGGAGTCCAGGGGAGCGACACGGTCGATGAAATTACAACAGTTGCGCTATATCTGGGAAGTGGCGCACCACGATCTGAACGTATCGGCAACAGCCCAGAGTCTTTTTACGTCACAGCCGGGCATTTCCAAACAGATCCGTCTGCTGGAAGACGAACTTGGCCTGGAGGTGTTTGCACGCAGTGGTAAGCACCTGACTCGCATCACGCCCGGCGGCGAGATTATTATCCGCGAGGCCGGCGAGATTCTCCGGCGCGTGGAAGGCATCAAGAAGATTGCCCAGGAATTCAGTAATCAGCGCAAAGGCGACCTTTCCATTGCAACCACCCACACCCAGGCGCGATACGCGTTGCCGCCGGTGATCAGCGGGTTTATCGAAGCCTACCCGGATGTGTCGCTGCATATGCACCAGGGCACGCCCATGCAGATTTCGGAAATGGCCGCCAATGGCGCCGTGGACTTTGCCATTGCCACCGAAGCCATGGAGCTCTTCAACGACCTGATCATGATGCCCTGTTATCGCTGGAATCGCAGTGTGATTGTTCCCAGGAACCATCCGCTGGCAGCGCTTTCCGAACTGACGCTGCCGGAGCTGTCAAAATACCCTCTGGTCACCTACGTGTTCGGCTTCACCGGTCGATCAAAGCTGGACGAGGCCTTCCAGTCACAGGGGCTGACGCCCAAAGTGGTGTTCACCGCAGCCGATGCGGACGTCATCAAGACCTATGTGCGGCTGGGGCTGGGCGTGGGCATTATTGCCAGTATGGCGTTTGACGAAAAGGTGGATTCCGACCTGGTGGCGCTGGATGCCCGCACACTGTTCCGGCCAAGTGTGACCCGCATCGGATTCCGCAAAGGCACCTTCCTGCGCGGCTACATGTACGATTTCATTCAGCGTTTCGCGCCTCACCTCACCAGAGACAGCGTGGATGAAGCGGTTGCTCACCAGGGCAGCCGCTCGGAAATCGAAGAACTGTTCAAGGATGTGGAATTGCCGACTTACTGATTGTCGCTGGCGATCAGATTACCCGCATGCAGGCCACACTCCTTCTGTGTGGCCTCTTCCCACCACCAGCGCCCTTCGCGCTCATGCTGTCCCGGCAACACGGGGCGCGTGCATGGCTGGCAGCCAATGCTGACGAAGCCCTTCTCGTGCAGGGCGTTGTAGGGCACCTCGGACATACGGATGTAATCCCAGACTTCCTTTGAGGTCCAGTTGGCCAATGGGTTGAACTTGACAAGCGCCCGCGTGTCCGTGGAAAACGCCTGGTCGACCTGGACCACGGGCACATCGTTGCGGGTGCCGGGGCTCTGATCCTTGCGCTGACCGGTAATCCAGGCATCCACTGTTGCCAGCTTTCGGCGCAGAGGGTTGACCTTGCGAATGCCACAGCATTCGCCGTGGCCATCTTCATAGAAGCTGAACAGCCCCTTGCGGTTGACCAGATCCTGGACTTCGGCGGCATCCGGAAACAGCACCTCGATGCGGATACCGTAGTGCTGGCGTACCTTCTCGACGAATTCGTAAGTCTCAGGATGAAGGCGACCGGTGTCCAGCGTGAAAACCTGCAGGTTGTCCGTCAGTTTGTGGGCCATTTCAATCAGCGCCACGTCCTCGGCGCCGCTGAACGAGATCGCAATGTTATCGAAACGGGCCAGCGCAGCCTTGAGAATGGCGCGCGGGCTCTGGCCCTCCAGTTCCTGCTGTAACGAAGCAATGTCAGTCATGAAAAGGGGTGTCCGTCATAAATGTGTGATAAATCTACCATTAACAGGCCCCCGCCTGAAGGAATCTGGTTGTATAACCTTATAGCCGGCAAGATGCACGATGCATTCGGCGGCGGATTTTCTTATCATACGGGCCCATTGCCAGCCGCGCTGCTCAAACGGGCGCCGGAAACACTGACTTGATTAGCAGGAGAACACTGTGGAACTCGCGTGTCTTGACCTCGAAGGCGTACTGATCCCGGAAATCTGGATCGCCTTTGCAGAAAAAACCGGTATTGAGGAACTGAGGGCAACCACCCGCGACATTCCCGACTACGACGTGCTGATGAAACAGCGCCTGCGGCTGCTGGACGAACATGGTTATGGTCTGCCGCAGATCCAGGAAGTGATCGGCGAGCTGGACCCGCTGCCGGGCGCGGCGGAGTTTCTGAACTGGCTGCGCGAGCGTTTCCAGGTGGTGATCCTGTCAGACACTTTCTACGAGTTCGCCATGCCGCTGATGAAAAAACTGGGCTATCCGGCGCTGCTCTGTCATAAGCTGGAAGTGGCCGACAACGGCCAGATCACCAATTACCTGCTGCGCCAGCGTGATCCCAAGCGCCAGTCAGTCAGAGCGTTCCAGCTGCTCAACTACCGGGTAATTGCGGCCGGTGACTCCTACAACGACACCACCATGCTGGGCCAGGCCGAAGCGGGCATTCTGTTCCATGCGCCGCAGAACGTGATTGAGGAATTTCCGCAGTTTCCGGCGGTGCAGACCTTCGAGGATCTGAAACAGGAGTTCCTCAAGGCCAGCAACATTCACAACGCCTGACGTGACGTGCGGCCAGAGGAGTTCACTCTTCTGGCCGCGGGTCGAATCTCCCCGGCACTTCCCGAAGCTCGCTCGTTTCACTCCAGAACCAATCGCTCCAGGAACTCCATCAAGGGGCCGACCTTCGCCAGAGTTTCCTGATACTCCGCCTCCGGCTCGGAATCCGCGACTATTCCGCCGCCACCCCAGCAACGAATAGAACCCCTGCCGTCACACAGCAGCGTGCGAATCGCGATATTGCTGTCGAGGGTGCCATCCAGCCCCCGGTAAAAGATTGATCCGCAATAAGGACCGCGCCAGTGCGGCTCCAGCTCGCGGATGATTTCCATTGCCCGGATCTTGGGGGCGCCGGTGATCGAGCCGCCGGGAAAGGCATCGAAAAGCGCCTTCATGGGTGTCACTCCCTCGGCCAGCTCGGCACGAATGTGGCTGACCAGGTGGTGGACGTTGCGATAGGACTCCAGGTCGAACAGTTTGTCCACTTTTACGCTGCCGGTTCGCGCATTCAGGCTCAGATCGTTGCGCAGCAGGTCAACGATCATCAGGTTTTCAGCGATGTCTTTTTCCGAGGTTTCCAGTTCAGCGGCATAGGCCAGATCCCGTTCCGGCGATTCGCCCCGGGGGCGTGTTCCTTTTATCGGGCTGGTGGTCACCGTGGTGCCATTGATCTCCAGAAAGCGCTCGGGAGAGATGGACAGTACCGAGAACTCACCGGCACGAACAAAGCCGCTGTAGGGGGTGGGATTGGCTTCGGCCAGTGCCTGGAAGGCTAGCCAGGGCTCGCCTTCATAGCGGGCCTCGAATTCCTGGGACAGGTTGGCCTGGTAGCAGTCTCCGGCTTCTATGTAATCGCGGATTGTCCGGACGCTGGCACGGAAATTTTCAGGCGACTGGCGGGGTGTGAAGGGTGAGGTGAGCCGCCAGCCACCGGCGGCGGTTGCGGGCTCGGTTGTCAGCCACTCATCCAGAAGCGCGCGAGTGTCTGCCGGGCACTCCCGATGGATCCACAGGTAATAGGTGTCTGTAGTCCGGTCATGGCTGGCGGTCCACAGGTACAAGCCAGCAGAGAGCAATGGCAAAGGTACGGAAGGGCAGGCTTTCGCTAACCGCTTCTCCCTGAGGTAACCCAGTTCGTAGCTCAGAAAGCCGATCCAGCCGCCGGGCAGGAAAGTCGCATCCTCCGGTTTGGCCAGCTGGTAGGCGTGAAGCCAGGATTCCATCTCCGCTGCAATGCCGTCGCTGGCGAACGAGTCCTCCGCCGACCCGGAGGGTTCCGGCCAACGCATCGACCGTAAGGCGAGGGCACTGAAACCGCTCAGGCGGCCCCGGCTTCCGCCGGCGCCGAAACTGCCCAGGTAGGCAAAATCCGCGCGGGTGCAGGCATGGGAGAGCAGGCGGAGGTAGCTCTTTCTGTCCAGTTCTGTGAGGCAGGGGCCCACGAAATGTCCTTTGTTGGGAATGTGACGTCAGGGCTGACTATTTTAGGCGGTTGCCGAGGGGCTTGGAATGGCAAACGTGGCGAGAGCGGAAAATTTCCCCAAAAACCAACGGCAGCCGTTTTCAGTTGCGAAACAGCGCACTGAACCCGACATGTGAACATGCAAGCATTGGCGACAACGGTGACCTGCGGTGTTTCGCCGGTGGCCGAATCAACAATAATGACGAGGAAACAAGCCCATGAGTACAACCCGTAACCGACTTGGAACTTTCGCGATCTGCCTGGCCTCCGTGTTCGGCGCTGGGGCCCATGCCGCCGATGAAGGCACCCAGAAGCGGGTGGTGACGTCGGATCAGGTGGCGGCGGAGATTCAGGAAAACACCCGCTACCTCGCCAGCCAGTCCTTGGCCAAGGCCAAATCCCTCCTGGAAGCCTACGACGATTTCGCCCCTTTCGGCGCCGCTCTGTTTCCCAGTGGAAAGGTGAAATACGTCTGGGCCGTGAAGCCGGGCGAAGACACGGAAGGGGTGAATCCGATGCTGGTGCTGAACTCCGTGCGGCAGGCGCTGAAGTCGCAGGCTGATGAAGGGCGTATTCTCGGCTCCGCGGTGGTTTACCGCTTTCTTCCCGAGGGGGAAACGGATACGAACCAGATCAACATCGAGCTTGAGTACCTGACCGGATTCGCCCAGGTGCTGGGCACCCAGTATCAGGCGACCGACTCCGGGTACGAGTACGGCGACGGCGCTTTCAAGCCTTATGATCCGGTTATTTTTGCTGAGAACGAGGGCGAGTGAGGGGTGTTTTGAGCAGTAGTTGGTCCCATGGTTGTGCGCTCTGTCACAGCTGTTATCTTTGTGTTAAGAGTTGTAACGATGCGTGTGGATCTTGTGCGTTGGCTCTCAGAATGAGTGTCAGGTCTTTGGAAAACTGGCGGTGCAGCAATGGGAAGTTGCTGCAAACAACAATAGCGAATGTTTAGGAGAACAAATATGAAAGGCCTGAAGAAACTTACTCTGGCGACAGCGATTGCCGCCGTTCCATTCGCAGCAACTGCCGACCTGAAAGCTCTGGATGACAGCGCAATGGGCAACGTCACCGGTCAGTCCGGTGTGACCATTGAGCTTGAAGCCCAAGTCGACATCAAAGAAGTTGCTTACCAGGACGACGGCTTCCTGGCGATCAGCGGCCTCAGCATTGGTGGCGCCGCTCTGGATGCCGACAACAACGCCACGACTGCCCTGGATGACGTCAAGCTCTACATCGACGTCGCCGGTACTGGTGGTGTAGCGGACACCGGCGCGCAGGCGGTTGGTAACACCTATCTGGTTGGTGCTGATACCCAGGGGCTCGTTGGCTGGGATAATACCGAAACTGCCGCTGACGGTACTGCAAGCTACGAAGCGGGCATGCCCGAGGTAGAAGATGGTGACCTGGTCATCGGCATCCGTTCTGTCTCCGGTGCGCCGGTTGACTTCGGTGTGGGCATCGACTCTGTGAAGCTGGCCAAGAGCACCGAATCCGGCAACCTGGGCGACCTGGGTGCAGGAACCGGTACTACGCTGATCTCCGATCTGCAGCTGACCGGTCTGCTGGGTCCGATTGATATCGTCATTCAGGAAGACACTGAAGTGATGAACGTCAACGCCTACTTCAACGCCGCAGGTACCCTGAACGCCGACTTCGTTGGCACCTACCTCGACTTCGAGCTGCACAACCGTCGTGGTGAGGACACCAACGGTCTGCAGATCACTGATCCCAGCACCGGTGACACCCTTGATACCAGCTTCGCCCACGCTCAGGTCGATCTGGGCAAAGCGCAGAACGCGGCTGGTGACGATGCTCTGGCATTCAACGTCAACAACTTCTCCGGTGACCTGGACCTGACCAACATCCGGATGGGTTCAGACACTGCGCCTTCCATCGGCGACCTGTACATGACAGACCTGAAGGTAAACGCTCAGATGACCGTATACGGTCACTAAAGGCGCACACCTGATAGTGTCGTGAATAAGGGCGCCTTGGTTCTCCAGGGCGCTCTTTTTTTAGGTTTGCATTCACAAACCAGAGGCTTGCTCTCATCATGAACTACACAGGATCGCTTTCGCCCTTACTCGTGCTTGTTTGCGCCAGCTCGACGGCGATGGCAGAGCTCACCCCGGTCGCTGACAAAGAACTGTCCAGGGTCACCGGTGGGAGCGGAATCACCATGGAGCTGTCATCGCTGGTGTCCGTTTCCAGCCTGGAATTCGAAGACAGCGGCCGCTTCCGGATGGATGATATTGTCGTAGGCGGTGCCGGTGTGACAACCTCCGGGGCCAGTGAGGGTTTCGGGCAATACTTCGATCAACTGGCCATTTCGCTGGATGTGCTTGATACCGGTGTGCTTGAGATCGGCATGCGTGCGCTGCCATCGGCAGTGACGGGTGGAAACGATACCATCGATTGGGGGATTTCAACGGGCGCAATCGAGATGGTGTCGGCGACGGGCAATTCGGCCAGACTGGCCTCCGGCCTGGAAGCCTGGGGCAGGATACTCTCGTCGGATTACCGCGTGGCGCCGAACCTGAATGCGACGGGCTATAACAGCAGGCAATCGCTGCTTATTTACACGGTTGACGACCTTGACCTTTTTTCCGGCACCGAAGGGGTGTCAATAACGGATATGCAGGTTTCCGGCACTGAAAGTGGCGGTCTGCAAATGGGCACCGATGCCCTGAACACGTTCTTTACTGAGGCGACCGACCTCTCCGCCGACGAGGTCAATAGGTCGGTTCTTGGTGCTGAGAGTGGTTTTGCTGTGATGAACTCCAGTGTTGGCACCGAACCGGTTGTGGTAGACGGGGTATCACGGGAACTGACGACCATCAGGGTTGACGCCATGGCGGCTGATATCACGGTGGGTAATATGGCGGTCGGCGGCGTGGACCTGGGGTCTGCCCATCTTGATAACCTGCGCGTAAGCGACACCGCCATCCGCTTCAATAATTACTGAGGCGGGTCAGAGCACCCCTTCAGATTCTGCCAGGCCCTGACCCGGGACGCTTTCTCCCTGGTGTTTACCGGTCCGGCACCGCAATTGACAGATCAAACCCTCCTCCTGGCCGTGGCGTCAGGTTGATCGGCCCCTCGTTAATGCCATGAGGAATCTCGATCCGGTCTATGCCCGGTGGATTGCCGATCGAGAAATTCAGATTTTGCCCGTCAAAACCAACACCCAGCTGATCATTCAGGAAGGTCTGGGTAAACGGTTCATCCGGGATCTGCGCCTGTTGGCCAAAGATGATGGGCTGGATCTGCGGCGTGAAGTCTGCTGGCGGCTGGGCCCGGGCGAGTTCTTCCTGGGGTAACAGCAATGCGCGGCGCAGGAATTCGTCCTCTGCGTTTTCGAGAGCATCCAGCTTGCCTTCATCCTGATAACGCTGAAGAGCTTCCCGGTAGGCTTCTTCTTCTGCTTCCGTCAATACTGGCTCACCCGGAGAGATGGTCAGGGAGCGAATGATCCGCTGGCGGTCGGCCTCGCTTTTGCGCTGCTCCTTGGGCACCACGATAACGGCAGAGTCCCTGACGTAGGTATCCACCATCTCTTCGGAGGTCAGGGTCTGTACGCCGGCAAACAGTGCGCCGCTGAACAGGGCGGCGCCCGTTGCGCTGGCGATGGCGATTGAGAGGGAAGTTCGGCGTGTCATGGTGTAGCCTCTTGGCTTGGGATCCACGAAAATGAGGCGCTTCTGAAGATACTTCGGTCAGTCTGCTCCCTTAATAATCAGTATTCGGATTGCCCGACACAAATTCAAGGGCTTTGTGGCGGGATTGTGATCACATGCGGTGTATTTTCAGTATTGTTATAAAAGCGGCTCGAATGTAGCTCGACACAATAAAGGAACTCCATGTTTCAGGTGATTCATGCGCGGTGGCGGAGATGGGTGAACCGGCGCATCCCCCGTGCAGACAGGCAGGTGTTCAGTCAACGCAATATTTTCATCTTGCCGACCGGCGCCGGCGCGGTTTTCGGTGTGCTGTTGCTGGTAATGCTGATTACCGGCATCAACTATCAGAACAGTCTGATTTACCTGCTCACCTTTCTCCTCGGCGCCATTACGGTGGCGGCCATGCACCAGACCCATCGTAATCTGTCGGGTTTGGAATTAACGCTGGTTCAGACCGGAGAGGCCTTTGCCGGAGAGCCTCTGCCGTTCCGTTTTCGTGCGGTTTCGGGCAAATACGACGCCGTGGCGATCTCGTTGCGCTCGCAAGGCCAGTCGCTTCACCAGCAGCATGTGCCTGCGCGGCAGACCGCTGATATGAGCATTGCCCTCACGAGTCCCCGCCGGGGCTATTTCCGCCCAGATCGCATACGGGTCGAAACCCGTTTCCCGTTTGGCCTGCTCAAGGCCTGGTCCTGGGTGCGCCCGGTATCCTGCGGAATCGTATATCCGCGGCCTGTTGACGCCCCGGATGCCCCCAGCACGGTGACCGATGGCGACGATCAGGCGAACGCCCGCTCCATCGACGGTAATGATCATGCCGACATTCGGCCGTGGCGCGAAGGTGACCTCAGTCAGCGTGTGCTCTGGAAGCGCTATGCCCGCTCAGCACAGATGGTAACCGCGGACTGGGAGGGCGAGCAGGGCAGTCCCCAATGGCTGGATTATCATGCGTATCCGGGGGTGGATGTCGAGCTGCGGCTCAGTTACCTCACGGCCCAGGTGCTTGAACGTGGGCGTGCGGGAACGCCGTTCGGCCTCAACCTGCCCGGGCAGGTGATCGAGCCGGACAGCGGGCCGGCCCATACAGCGCGCTGCCTCAGAAATCTCGCGGTGTTCGGCCAGGAAAAGCCCAGAGATGAGACGAAGGTGAAGTTCGGTACCCGCAATGCCGCCGACGATGCGTTAATGGTTAACAGGGAGCCTGGCTGATGGCAGTGACGCAAGCGGTGAAAGGCAATCGCGGTGCGGTCGCCAGCGACATGGCTGCGGTACCAACCCGGGCGCTGATGTGGCTGGTCGGCAGTTTCGCACTGTTGCTGACGCCCCAGTGGGATCGTTTGCCTCTGTGGCTCATCGCGGCGTGCGTCGCCCTGGCCGCATGGCGCTATCTGGCCCAGACCGGTCGTGTGAGGCTACCGGGGAAGTGGCAGAAAACCGGGATCATGCTGGTGGTGATCGCCATCTACGTGGCAACGGTCCAGGGGCGATTCACGGTTGACACGGCCGCGTCGTTTTTTGTTCTGGCGGTGGGTCTGAAATGGCTGGAGACCCGCTCCGAACGGGATTTTTACGTGCTGTTTTTTATCCTGGTGTATCTGGCCACGGTCAATTTTCTGTTCCATCAGGAAATCTACTGGGCCGTGGTTAATCTGCTGGCCGTGGGGTTGTTGTTGATTGGGCTGCAGGCGCTGAATGCGCCGGATCTGCCGGGCAGTATGGCAGCGGGCTGGCGCCGGCTTGGTGTGATGCTGCTGAAGACGCTGCCGATTGTCATTCTGTTGTTTGTGTTTTTCCCACGCATGGCGCCGCTGTGGAGTGTGCCGATGGTTTCGGGCCAGGCGCGCTCCGGGATCAGTGACACGATGCGCCCCGGTGATATTTCCAGCCTGGCGCAAAGCAGCGAGCGGGCCTTCCGGGCGACGTTCGGTGGTGAATTGCCGGAGTACCGGGACCGTTACTGGCGCGGGCTTATTCTTGATTATCTGGACGGGGAGACCTGGCGTCAGGGGGAGGAGGAGCCCCTGCGCCGGCCTGGGCGGGTTGCCGTTGACGGCGGGGCCGGTGAGCTGCAGCGCGGGGAATACGATGTACTCCTCGAGCCAACGGATCAGACCTGGGCGTTCGCGCTGGAAAATTCCCGGGCGGTGTCCGATAACGTTCTGGCGTCCGACGAATCGTTATTCCGTTTCCGGCGGCCGGCGGACACCACAGTCAGGTACAGGATGGCCCTGACTGAGAGTGCCCCGGACCGGGCGGATTCGCCGGCATCCGATAACCTCAGACGTTACCTGCAATTGCCGGCGCAGGGTAATCCACGGGCCCGGGCGCTGGCGGAACGGCTTCGGGCCGAGGGCGAGAATGATCGCGAGGTCGTGGAAGCGCTCCTGTCGCGCTTCCGCCAGCAGGAATACTTCTACACTCTGCGCCCGCCTGCGATGCCCGAGGACGGTATTGATGCGCTTCTATTCGATGAAAAACGGGGCTTCTGCGCCCATTACGCGGGTGCCGCAACCTATGTTTTCCGGGCCGCGGGCATCCCGGCCCGGGTGGTGGTTGGTTATCAGGGCGGCGATCCCGGGGCGGAGGATGAATACCTGATTGTCCGCCAGTACGATGCCCACGCCTGGACCGAGGTCTGGCTGTCCGGGCAGGGCTGGGTGCGGGTTGATCCCACTGCGGCCATTGCGCCTTCCCGGATTGAATCGGGTCTGCGGGACGCGGTCGCCGAGGAGGGCTCCTTTCTCGAAGATGATTGGACGTCACCCCAGCGATACGGCGACATGGCTGCACTGCAGTGGGCGTCGCTGCAACTGGACCGCATCAACTACCATTGGCAGCGCTGGGTTGTGGGCTATCAGGGCCAGTCGCAGATGGATCTGATGTCCCGTCTGCCAGGCGGTATGGGGCTGAAGGAGCTGGGATATCTGACGGCGGGCCTGATTGGCTTTGCCCTGCTGGTGGCGGGGTTGGTATCCGCCTGGCACGTGCGACGCAGTGGCCGCCGTGACCCGGTGGGCCGATTAATTGATCAGTGGCACCAGATGTGTGAGCGAAGCGGCATTCCCGTGCGCCAGGGTGAAACCCCGGCGCAGCTGGCCGACCGGATCGGTGTTGTCCGCCCCGGTGCCGAACGTACGGCGCAATCTTTTGCCCGGCTGGTCAACAGGCATTACTATGGCACTCGGGCAGAGGCGCCACAGCTCGTCGCCCGGAATGCCATGAAGCGTTTGCTGAGGACCATGCGACGACAGATCCAGCGGGAGCAGCGGTCCTCTCGTGCCTCCAGAAATCAGCAACAAGGGTAAAAGGTTGAACATAGCGGATTTATCCATGCCCTGGCTCGATGATGCCTGGGCCAGCCTGCAGAAACGGTTCAGTGAGAACCGGTTGCCTCATGCCCTGTTGGTCAGCGGCGAGCGGGGCGTGGGCAAGCGACGGTTTGCGGATGCCCTGGCAACGCTGTTGATATGCGATCGTCCGGTCACCAGTGGTGAGCACCGAAGTCAGCCCTGCGGCACCTGCAAGCAGTGTGAGCTGGTGGCGGCCGGAACGCATCCGGACATTCGCGTCTATACGCCTGAAAAGTCGCGTATGATCAGGATCGATCAGGTCCGTGCGCTGTCGTCGTTTGCCGTGGCTTCGCCCCAGGTGGGCCATAGAAAGATCGCCATCATTGACCGGGCCGATCAGCTCAATATCAATTCCGCCAACGCGCTGCTGAAGACTCTTGAAGAACCCTCTGACGACGTGGTGTTGATCCTGTTACAGGAGAGCGGGCGGCCGGTGCTGCCGACGATCCGTTCCCGATGTCAGTCATTGCTCGTGCCGGCGCCGCAGGAAGACGAGGCGGCGCGCTGGCTCACCGCTGAGGTGATGAAACTCGAAGAGGAGCATCGTCCGAGCGCGGAGCAGTGCGCCAGGGCGCTGGCCCTGTCGTCTAACGCTCCGAGGCTGGCACTGGAGTATCTGACCGGTGATTTCCTCACCCAGAGGGATCAGGCACTGGAGAGCTTTCGCCAGTTCATGAAAGGGCAACTGACTGTGGGCGAGGCGGCGAAGCCGTTCAAAACACTGGGGCTGGATGCTGCGTTGTGGCTGTTTGAGCGCTGGGCGGCGGATCTGGCACGAATTTGCGCCGGTGGCCAGCCGCAGGACGTCGACGCAGCTGATATGCTGGGTTATCTCGCAAAGAGTAATCCGCCCTGGCGCGCCCACCAGTTGCTGGACCGGATCCACGAGGCTCGGTCGGCCGCGGTTTACAATGTGAACCCGGAACTGGAAGCGACCCGTTTGCTGATTGCATGGCAGTCGCTGATGCCGTCCCGTAAGCGCACGCCGGCGTGATTACCGCAATGCAGCAGATCAGACAGAGCCATTCAGGGCCACGGCTGCTATCATTGTGAAATATCGTGGAATTTGATCAATTCCCAACAACAAACAGATACATAGCAAGATAAAAGGTGTGAATTATGGGCCCCGGTTTTGGCGCACGCAGTGGCATACTGACCCTCACCATCAAGGATAAAGCCGTGCTTTATGCGGCCTATATGCCTTATATCCGTCAGGGTGGGCTGTTTATTCCGACCCAGAAACAGTACCAGCTCGGAGATGAGGTATTTCTGTTGCTGAATCTCATGGATGAGCCGGAAAAGATCCCGGTGGCGGGCAAAGTGGTCTGGATTACCCCGAAAGGCGCACAGGGAAACCGGGCGGCTGGCATCGGCGTACAGTTCAACGGCGACGACGAAACCGCCAGGACAAAAATTGAGTCCTATCTGGCCGGGTCACTGAGTTCAGACCGACCCACCCATACGATGTAACCGGAAGCGAATTACCCCTTTAATGACTGATATTGCTCCAACACCCGAAAAGGCCAGCGAGGCTCGCTGTGAAGAGGTGAATTGGCCGCTCAGAGATATTGAGCTGGCGGGCCTTTACTGGCCGGCCGCTCGTGGCTCCGACGATACGTGTCCGGTGCTGATGCTCCATGGCTGGCTTGATAACAGCCTGACGTTTGCCCGGCTGGCGCCCGCGCTGGCGCCATCACGGGATGTCTACGGCGTGGATCTGGCCGGACACGGCCATTCGGGCCATCGCCCCCCGGGCCAGAGTTACCTGCTGATGGATTACGTTGGCGATCTGGCGGAACTGGTTGAGAGGCATTTTGGGAACCGTGCGGATTCCCGGGTTGACCTGGTGGGGCATTCGCTCGGGGGAATAGTCTGTGTGCTCTTCGCGGCCGCTTTTCCGGAGCGTGTGCGCAGCCTGGTGATGATCGATAGTCTTGGGCCGATCAGCAGGCCGCCAAAGGAAACCATTCCCCAGTTGCGTAAAGCCATAAAGAAACGGTTGGCCGGCTCCGCCAGGCCGGTGGTCTATCCGGATACCCGTACCGCCGGCAAGGCGCGAGAGGGCGGTTTGAGCCCGCTTTCAACCGAGGCGGCGATGACGCTTATTCCCCGCAACATGAAGCCGGTTGACGGAGGCTACGTCTGGCGCACGGATCCGCGGCTGCGGCATCCTTCCCCCATGATGCTGGAGGAATCCCAGGTGCTGGCGTCGCTGGCCGAGCTCCGGACCCGGACACTGTTTATTCGCGCCGAAGACGGCTTGCTCGCTCACCGTGAAGGCTGGAAACCCCGGCTGGAAGCCATCCCTCACCTCGAGACGGTGACCGTGCCCGGGGGGCACCACTGCCACCTTGACGGCGACGTCGCGCCGGTCAGCCATGCGATCAGGGCTTTTATCAATCATGACACGTAACGTTGCCTGTATTCTCATTGCCGCTGCACTACCTTGGTACGCCGCCGGTATCTTCGCCGCGGAACCGGATGCCGGCGCGGTTCCGGAATCCTTCCCCAATGCCTCCCTGGAAGCTGAGGTGCCGGTAGTGTCGTCCGGGCATCTGGTGTTGTTCAGCCCGGTACGGGAAGTGAATAACCAGATCCGGTCAGAGAAAATGGCGAGGATCCCGGTAAATGGCGTAGGCCAGCTTTACCAGATTCGCCGGGATTCCAGCCGTCAGGATGCCCGTGAGCATTATCAGCGCATTCTCCAGGGGCGGGGGGCCCAGGTTCTGTTCGAGTGCAGCGGCCGCGCTTGCGGACGCAGCAACGTCTGGGCAAACCAGATTTTTGACCAGGCGACCCTGTATGGGCGTGATGCTGACCAGGACTACATGGTGGCAGCGGTCACCGATGGTGAGGGAAACACCTGGCTCACGCTGGTTTACACCGTGACCCGGGGTAACCAGCGGCAGTATGTCTGGATTGAACACCTGGACGTAGGCGAGGGGGCCGCCGTGCCCGGCCTTGATTCCGCCAATGCAAGGATCCGGGGGCCGCTTATTGTGCCGTGGCAGGGCGGCATCACCTACCGCTTCGACTGGAGTGCCAGTGATCGCCGAATGCTGACGAACTGGACGAGCGAGGACGATGTGCAGGTGGTGCTCACCGGCTACGCCTCGCTGACCGAAGGCGAGAGCTTTGACGACGCCATGGAGCGAGCCGGCCAGGCACTGGAATCAATGTCTCAGGTGCTTGATAAGAGCGGAGTATCCAAAGATCTGCACACTCTGATTCCGGTGGGGCCGGCGATTATTATTCCGTCGCCCGAGCGCCAGGGTGACCGCATCGAAATCGTTGTGATTACGAGGTGAGACGGGTGAGCAAATCCACCGATGACCAGAAGCCTTCGCCTGCCTCCTCCGGGCCGCAGCCAACCACTGACGGAACGTCTGCCGTGGTCAAAAGTTCAGACCTGGCCACCGCCGAAGCACCCGCTGCAGACAGAAAGCCCTCTTTACCAGGTAAAGGTAAAACCGTTGCCCTGACGCTTGGCAGCGGTGGCGCCCGGGGGTACGCCCATATCGGTGCGATTGAAATCCTGCAGGAACGCGGCTACGAGATCATCGCCATTTCCGGTTGCTCCATGGGGGCCCTGATTGGCGGGATGTATGGCGCCGGCAAGATGAAGGATTACAAGGATTGGGTTACCGGCCTCGGACAGTTTGATGTACTCAGGCTGCTGGACGTCACCTTCAGCTCCATTGGCGCCATTCGGGGTGAGAAGATCTTCTCTGTGGTGCGGGAAATGCTGGGCGATACCCGCATCGAAGACCTGCCCATTGCCTATACCGCGGTTGCCACCGACCTGCTTGCCCACAAGGAAATCTGGTTCCAGGAAGGTCCACTGGATCAGGCCATCCGCGCGTCGGTGGCGATCCCCGGCGTGGTTACCCCGCTGGTACTGAACGGCCGGGTTCTGGTGGACGGAGCACTGCTGAACCCGCTGCCGATCATTCCGACCATTTCCTCCCATGCGGATATGGTGGTGGCAGTGAATCTCAGTGGCGAAGACGACCGTCGCCACCGGATTCCCGATGCCGCCTTCAGCGACACCGGAGACGCGGATGAATGGGTGAATGTGATTCGCGACAAAGCCTCGCGCTGGTTTGACTGGGACGCAATCAAGACGTTCACCACCAAGAAGGGTGGAGCTGCCGGTGATACGCCCGAGGACAAAATCAGCAAGGCGGTAGAGCAGAATCAGACTGCCAAGCGCCCGCCAGAAAACAGAAGCGTTGTCACCGACAAAGAGCCGGATGAGGCCGCCCAGATTCCTGAAACCATTGACTGGGACAAGCTCGGCATCGGCAAGTTCGACGTCATGAACCTGACCATCGAGACCATGCAAAGTGCCCTGGTGCAATACAAGATCGCCGGGTACCCGCCGGATCTGCTCGTTAACGTGCCGAAAAACGCGTGTCGCAGTTACGATTATCACAAGGCGCCGGAGCTGATTCAGCTGGGCCGTGAGCGCATGGCGGCTGCGCTGGATCGCTACGAGGACCGCCGGACCAGCTCGGGGCCGCTGGCGACCTGATGGTTCCCGCCCCGGGGCTGCAGTGCGTTGGCCAAACAGCGTATAATGCCGGCCACACACGCACTTGCACAGGAATCGGAACCCCGTGACCAGCCCTATCGACGACCTAGCCACCGTGAGGGATTACCTCCGGTACGTATCCTCACAGTTTTCCGCATCGCCCCTGTATTTTGGCCATGGCACGGATAACGTCTGGGACGAGGCCGTGCAGCTGGTTATGCGTTCGCTGCACCTGCCGCTGGAGAACAACTCCCTGTTCCTGGATGCGCGCCTGACGAGGGAAGAGCGGGAGCTGATCATCAGTCGCATGCGCCGGCGGATCGAGGAGCGGGTGCCACTGGCGTATCTGTTGGGGGAAGCCTGGTTCATGGGGCTGCCTTTCCATGTAGACGAGCGGGTGCTGGTGCCGCGTTCACCGATCGGCGAGCTTATCGAGCGTGGCCTGCAACCGTGGCTCGGGGACGCGCCGGTTGAGAGGATTCTCGATCTGTGTACCGGCAGTGGTTGTATCGGCATTGGTGCCGCGACAATATTTGAAGACGCAGAGGTTGACCTGGCGGACATATCCACTGATGCCCTGGACGTTGCGGCCTCCAATATCGAGCTGCACGAGCTGCAGAACCGGGTCCGTACCGTGCAATCGGACGTGTTCAAGGGTATTGACGGGCGCTACGATGTTATCCTGAGCAATCCGCCGTACGTTGACGCGGGCGATCTGGCGGACATGCCGGAGGAATACCGCCATGAACCGGCCCTCGGGCTCGCAGCGGGCGCCGACGGCCTCGACATTGCGCATCGCATCATCGCCGAAGCGGGAGAACATCTGAACCCCGGCGGCCTGCTGATCGTGGAGGTGGGGAACAGCTGGGTGGCCCTTGAGCAGGCCTATCCGGATCTGCCGTTTACCTGGCTGGAGTTCGAGAACGGTGGCGACGGGGTGTTTCTGATCACTGCCGAAGACCTGAAGCAATGGCAGGCCGGATCCTGAATTGTCTTTTAAAAAACCTGGATAAGATACTGAATCATGTCGGGAAATACGTTCGGAAAATTGTTCACGGTCACCACCTTTGGTGAAAGTCATGGTGCCGCACTTGGTTGCATTATAGATGGCTGCCCTCCCGGTCTTGAGCTGTGCGAAGCGGATATGCAGCGGGATCTTGATCGCCGCAAGCCCGGAACCTCCCGGCACACGACCCAGCGTCGCGAGGCCGATGAGGTAAGAATCCTGTCCGGTGTTTTCGAGGGATTGACCACGGGCACGCCCATTGGTCTGCTGATCGAAAATACCGACCAGCGCTCCAAGGATTATTCCAGGATTTCTGAGCAGTTTCGTCCTGCCCACGCCGATTACACCTACGCCCACAAATACGGTGTTCGTGATTACCGTGGCGGTGGCCGCTCGTCAGCGCGGGAAACCGCCATGCGGGTGGCCGCGGGTGCCGTGGCCAGAAAATTCCTGGAGCAGCGCCTTGGCATAACCATTCGTGGTTACCTGTCCGAGCTGGGACCCATCAGGGCGGAAAAGCTTGATTGGGATCAGGTGCACCAGAACCCGTTTTTCTGCCCGGATGCCGACAAGGTTGCGGAAATGGAAGCCTACATGGACGCTCTGCGCAAAGAGGGCGATTCCATTGGCGCCAGGATCAATGTGGTCGCGGAAGGCGTGCCACCCGGACTGGGGGAACCCATATTCGATCGCCTGGATGCGGATCTGGCCCATGCGCTGATGAGCATCAATGCGGTCAAAGGGGTGGAGATTGGCGCCGGTTTCGGCTGTATCTCCCAGAAAGGCACCGAACATCGGGATGAAATGACACCCGCGGGATTTCTGTCCAATCACGCCGGCGGCGTGCTCGGCGGCATTTCCTCGGGCCAGCCGATTCTGGCGAGCATTGCCCTCAAGCCCACGTCCAGCCTGAGGCTGCCGGGGCGCAGCATTGATGTGCATGGCAACGAGGTTGAGGTGATAACCACCGGGCGCCACGATCCGTGTGTCGGTATTCGCGCGACTCCCATCGCAGAGGCGATGATGGCGATCGTGTTGATGGACCATTACCTGCGCCATCGCGGGCAAAACGGAGATGTAACGGTCTCCACGCCGGTGCTCGGCCAGCTCTGACACGGCCGGGCACAACCCGTCGGTCGGATTCACCGAACGCGTAATCGGACCGGCGGGTGTTCTTCGCAAATCTTTGCTGCGGCTCCGGCAATTTCCTGAAGGACTTTCGTTATTTACTGGCGGCTTTCGAACCTCTATTTCTGGTTTTTCGCCCTTCTGGGCGGGCTCCTGCCTTATTGGTCTCTCTACCTGGAGGGCCAGGGTTTTTCCTATCTTCAGATTGCCACCCTGATGGCGACCATCCAGCTCACCAAAATTGTCGCGCCCAGTGTCTGGGGCTGGTTGGGCGACCGAACGGGCCAGCGTGTGCGGCTGGTTCGTTTCGGGGCGATTACCGGATCACTGTTTTTTGCAGGCGTGTTCCTGGAACCGGGGTTTTACGGCCTATTGCTGGTAATGTTGGCGTTCACCTTTTTCTGGAACGCCATTCTGCCGCTGTACGAAGTCATTACGCTCAGAAGTCTGGGTAAGCACAAGGACCGGTACGGCAAGGTCAGGCTCTGGGGATCCGTCGGGTTTATCGGCGCGGTGGCTCTGGTTGGCGGGATTCTCGAATGGGTACCGATCCAGGCCTTGCCCTGGCTGCTGCTGCCGGTGTTTGCCGGCATCGCCATTTCCGCCTTTCTGGTGCCATCCGAGCGCGGCGAACGTAAACCGCCGGCCCCCAAGGGCAGTCTCAAGGCCATTGTGACGCACCCGGCGGTGGTGGCCTTCTTTCTGATGAATTTCCTGCTTCAGGTTTCCCATGGGGCTTACTACACCTTTTTCAGTATTCACCTGGAGCAGCATGGCTACGGTAAGCTTGCCATTGGCTTGCTGTGGTCGTTGGGCGTGCTGGCCGAGATCGGACTGTTTCTGGTGATTCACCGACTGACGCGACGACTGTCTGTCCGGCAGATTGCAATCGGCGCGCTGACGTTGACGATGATCCGTTGGATACTGATTGCTGAGCTCACCGGTTCGGTGGCAGTGCTGGTGTTTGCCCAGCTACTGCACGCGGCCTCCTATGGCGCGCTGCATGCCATCTCGGTCCAGTATGTGCAGGGGTTCTTCGGCAAACATCACCACGGCCAGGGGCAGGCGCTTTACAGCGGGCTGACGTTTGGCGCCGGCGGTGCGCTGGGGGCCTGGCTGTCGGGATTTCTGGTGGAAGGTTTCAGTACGTCGGCGGCTTTCTGGGGGGGCGCGGCAGCCATGCTGGTCGCCATTGTCATCACCTGGCGCGGATTGCGGCCTCCGCCGGGCGGTGATGAGGGGGTTGCTGTCTAGACGCTAACCCACCGGAGGGCGGTGTTCTTCTTCCCGCACCACTTCAATCAGGGCTCTGGCTGCCCCGGACAGTTGCCGCCCGGAGAGACCGACCGCGCCCAGCACACGGGTCACCGGAAACCCCGGATCCAGGCGCCGCACGCTGTCATCGACCATGCTCAGTGGCAGCACACTCCAGCCCAGACCCACACTGGTCATCATCTTGATGGTCTCAAGGTAATTTGTGGGCATCTGCGGGTGCAGGGGCAGGCTGGCTTCCAGAAATAACCTGCTAACCACCCGGTACGTTGCCGTGGTGGTGTCCGGAAGCAACGCAGAATGGGCGGCCAGGTCCGCCAGCGTCACGGCCTCCATTGCTGCCAGCGAATGTTGCGGTCCGCACACGAAAGCCATTGGGTCCGGCCATTGCTCATACACGGTAAAGTGGCTGTCCATGCTGTCACTGAGGGTCACAAAGGCCAGTTCCGCATTGCGTTTTCGCATCTGTTCGTAAGCGGTATCCGATTCCATAAACTGCAGATTCAGTGTGACTCCGGGATAGTCCCGGGCATAGCGGCGGAGCCAGTTTGGCAGATGATGAAGGCCAATGTGGTGGCTGGCAATGATCTGCAACTCACCTTCCACCGTTGCCGAGTCTGTTGACAGCGCCATCCGGGCGTTATGTATTTCATCGAGGATCTTGCGGGCGTGGGGCAGCAGCCGGGCCCCGGCGTCCGTTAACCGGATTTGTCGATGGCTACGGTCTATCAGCGTTGTATCCAGCTGGTTTTCCAGGGCGGCCAGGCGTTTGGAGATCGCCGGCTGCGTCAGGTGGAGAAGCTCGGCGGCCTCGGAGAAGGAGCCCTGGTCGACGACCGTCAGGAAGGCTTTTAGCGAGTTGGCGTCCATTTTCAGACCCGTTCAGGGTGGATGGGTAAGAGTAGGTTGCCATCACGTTAGAAAATTCCAAACAGGAATGCAAAGAATAAAAAACATGAATTGAGGTTATCTATCGCAGGGGAGTACCATAGAGTATAACGAGTAGAAACCGAAACCCCCAGAGAGTGAGAGAAATCATGGCGGGCAAGACCTTATACGACAAATTGTGGGACGACCACCTTGTGAAACAGCGCGACGACGGCTCCGCGCTCATTTACATTGACAGGCAGCTGCTCCACGAAGTGACATCGCCTCAGGCCTTCGAAGGTCTGCGCCTTGCGGGCCGTAAGCCCTGGCGACTGGATGCCAACCTGGCGACGCCGGACCATAACGTGCCAACCACGGACCGTGATCGCGGCGTGGAAGGTATCGTTGACCCGGTGTCCCGCATTCAGGTTGAGACCCTCGACAGGAACTGCGATGAATTCGGAATCCTTGAATTCAAGATCAAGGATCAGCGCCAGGGCATCGTACACGTGATCGGGCCAGAGCAGGGCGCGACTCTGCCCGGTATGAGCATTGTCTGCGGAGACTCCCACACCTCGACCCACGGTGCGTTTGGCTGTCTGGCCCATGGCATCGGCACCAGCGAAGTAGAACACGTTCTGGCCACCCAGTGCCTGGTCCAGAAGAAAATGAAGAACATGCTGGTAAAAGTGGATGGCAAGCTCGGTCCCGGTGTGACCGGTAAAGACGTGGTGCTGGCCATTATCGGCAAGATCGGTACCGCAGGCGGCACCGGTTACGCCATTGAATTTGGCGGTGAGGCCATCCGGGGCCTGAGCATGGAAGCCCGCATGACGATCTGTAATATGTCCATCGAGGCAGGCGCCCGTGTCGGGATGGTGGCGGTAGACGACAACACCATCAATTACGTCAAGGGCAGGCCGTTCTCGCCGACTGGCGAAAGCTGGGACGCCGCCGTCGAATACTGGCGCACGCTTCACAGTGATGATGACGCCGTCTTCGACAAAGTGGTCGAGTTGAACGGCGCCGAGATCAAACCTCAGGTCAGCTGGGGGACGTCGCCGGAAATGGTCGCTGGTGTTGACGGCCACGTGCCGGATCCGGAGAAAGAGGCCGATCCGATCAAGCGTGAGGGTATTGTCCGGGCCCTGAAATACATGGGGCTGGCGCCCAATCAGGCGATCACCGACATCCAGCTGGACCGCGTGTTTATCGGTTCCTGCACCAACAGCCGCATTGAAGATCTGCGGGAAGCGGCGGCGGTGGTCAAAGGTCGCCAGGTTTCGCCGACACTGAAGCAGGCGATGGTGGTGCCCGGTTCCGGTCTGGTGAAAGCTCAGGCGGAACAGGAAGGCCTGGATAAGATTTTCCTGGAAGCCGGCCTTGAATGGCGGGATCCGGGTTGTTCCATGTGTCTGGCCATGAACGCCGACAAGCTGGGGCAGGGCGAGCACTGTGCGTCTACCTCCAACCGAAATTTCGAGGGTCGTCAGGGCTTTGGTGGTCGTACTCACCTGGTCAGCCCAGCGATGGCGGCTGCCGCTGCGGTCACCGGCCATTTCGTTGATGTCCGCGAATTGATGAACTGATCCACAGGAGACAACCATGCGCGCATTTACGCAACATAAGGGTCTGGTGGCCCCCATGGACCGTTCCAATGTGGACACGGACATGATCATTCCCAAGCAGTTTCTGAAATCTATCAAGCGCACGGGCTTTGGTCCGAACCTGTTTGATGAACTTCGCTACCTGGATGAGGGCAAACCCGACCAGGATTGCTCCCAGCGCCCGCTCAACCCGGACTTCGTGCTGAACCAGGATCGTTACAAAAACGCCAGTGTACTGCTGGCGCGTAGCAACTTCGGATGTGGCTCCAGCCGTGAGCACGCGCCCTGGGCGCTGGACGATTACGGCTTTCGGGTGATTATTGCGCCGAGTTTTGCCGACATATTCTACAACAACTGCTTTAAGAATGGCCTCCTACCCATTGTTCTTGAAGAGAAAGTGGTTGATCAGCTGTTCGTGGAGGCGGAGGCCGAGGAAGGCTATCAACTGGCGGTGGATCTGGAGGCAAAAACAGTCACCACCCCTTCCGGTGAGTCGTTCGGTTTCGATGTCGATGATTTCCGTCGTCATTGCCTGTTGAACGGGCTGGACGACATCGGCGTCACGCTCGAAGACGCGGAACTGATCAGGACCTACGAAGAAAGTCGCCGCAAAACCGCGCCCTGGTTGTTCGGCGCGGGTCACTGATCGAATGTCGGATTGCGCCTGCGCTGATCCGACAAAATCAACATATTGCAAGGAATGGCTATGTCCAGAACAGTTTTAATGTTGCCCGGTGACGGCATCGGCCCGGAGATCGTGGCTGAAGCCGAGAAAGTGCTCCACAAGATCAATGAACAGTTTGACCTGGGTCTGGCCTTTGAGGCCGGTCTGGTGGGTGGGGCCGCCATTGATGAAACCGACAGCCCGTTGCCGGACGCAACGCTTGAGAAGGCCAGCAAGGCAGACGCCATCCTTCTGGGTGCTGTCGGTGGTCCCAAATGGGACGACCTGCCCATGGCAAAGAGGCCCGAAAAGGGGCTGCTGGGGCTGCGCTCCAACCTCGAGCTGTTTGCCAACCTGCGCCCGGCAATTCTGTACCCGCAGCTTGCGTCCGCCTCGTCACTGAAACCCGAGGTGGTTTCCGGGCTGGACATCATGATTGTCCGCGAACTGACCGGTGGTATCTATTTCGGCCAGCCGCGAGGGGTTCGTGAGCTGGAGAGTGGTGAGCGTCAGGGGTACAACACCTACGCCTACACCGAATCGGAAATTCGCCGCATCGGGCGGGTAGCCTTTGAAGCGGCCCAGCAGCGTGGCAAGAAACTCTGTTCCGTCGACAAGGCCAACGTGCTGGAAGTAACGGTGCTGTGGCGGGAGATCATGAACGATCTGCGTCGGGAATACCCGGACGTCGAGCTGTCCCACATGTATGTGGACAATGCTGCCATGCAGCTGGTGCGTGCGCCCAAGCAGTTCGATGTGATTGTGACTGGTAACATGTTTGGTGATATTCTTTCCGACGAAGCGGCTATGCTCACTGGCTCGATTGGCATGCTGCCGTCGGCGTCACTGAACTCTGAGAAGCAGGGCATGTATGAACCCTGCCACGGTTCAGCGCCGGACATTGCCGGTCAGGGCGTAGCCAATCCGCTGGCAACCATCCTCAGTGCTGCCATGATGTTGCGTTACAGTCTTGGCGAGGAGAAAGCCGCAGAAGCCATTGAGGCGGCCGTCAGCAAGGTACTGGATCAGGGGTTGCGTACGGCGGACATCATGTCCGAGGGCGCCCGGAAAGTGTCTACCCGAGAGATGGGCGAGGCGGTTCTGGCCGCGCTGTGACAGCAACTCCGGAATCCTGAATTCGAGACCCGACGGCAACGGGATGCAGTTGCCGCGGGATCACCCATCCTGTCCCTGCCAGCGATAACTGCAGAGGGCGGGCATAAAGCGAGGTTCAAAGGTCGCACATGAAGCGAGTTGGACTTGTAGGTTGGCGTGGCATGGTGGGCTCGGTCCTCATGCAGCGCATGCGTGAAGAAAACGATTTCGCCGATATCGATCCGGTCTTTTTTACCACATCCCAGGCCGGCAAGCCGGCCCCGGACGTCGGCAAGGAAGGCGTCCCGGCTCTCCAGAATGCGTTCGATATCGATATTCTGAAAACCATGGACGTGATCGTCACCTGTCAGGGCGGCGACTACACCGGTGAGGTCTACCAGAAGTTGCGTGATGCCGGATGGGAAGGCTACTGGATTGATGCCGCGTCCACTCTGCGGATGGTGGACCACTCCGTCATCGTGCTGGATCCGGTCAACCGCAACGTGATTGATGCGGCGCTCGACAAGGGCGTGAAAGATTACATTGGCGGCAACTGCACCGTCAGTCTGATGATGCTGGCCCTTGGCGGGCTGCTCGAGCAGGATCTGATCGAGTGGGTGTCACCGATGACTTACCAGGCCGCCTCTGGCTCTGGTGCCCAGAACATGCGGGAATTGCTCAATCAGATGGGTGAGCTCAACAAGAGTGTCAAGACCGAGCTGGACGATCCTTCCTCAGCGATTCTCGAGATTGATCGGAAGGTAACCGACACCATGCGATCTTCCGGCTTCCCGACGGAGCACTTCCAGGTGCCGCTGGCCGGCAGCCTGATACCCTTCATCGACAAGCAGCTCGATAACGGCATGAGCAAGGAAGAGTGGAAGGCGGGTGTGGAGACCAACAAGATTCTCGGGCGGTCCGACAACCCGATTCCGATTGACGGTATCTGCGTGCGGATTGGGGCGATGCGCTCTCACAGTCAGGCGCTGACCATCAAGCTGAAAAAAGACCTGCCGGTCGCGGAAATCGAGTCGATTCTTGCCGGAGCCAATGACTGGGTCAAGGTGATTCCCAATGACCGAGATGCCACGATTGAAGAGCTGACTCCGGCCAAGGTGACCGGCACGTTGAGCGTGCCGATCGGTCGCATCCGCAAACTGACCATGGGCCCGGAGTACATCTCCGCCTTTACCGTGGGCGATCAGTTGTTGTGGGGCGCCGCCGAGCCACTGCGCCGTATGCTGCGGATCCTGCAGGAACGCTAGCAGCATTGTAACAGTCGGTATTTATTGCCAACTGTGTCCGGTTTCGGATAACCGGTTCGGGGCGGAGGCTGAAATCAGTCTCCGCCCCTGTTATTTTCCATGGGCAAAAGATACGAAAGAGTGCGATGAGATCATCGTTCGGTAACAGTAAGTTCCAAGCCATTCATCAAGAAATGGTACAACGACTGCAGCTGATTGATTGATAAAACGGGCTTTATCAACAATACTTGGCCCACTGAAAATTAAAAAGATTACATAATAACTATAGAAAACCAGACGGAAGTCATCCAACCTCGTCCGATTCTGTTTGAGAAAGCAGTAACGAATAACGGAGACTGGTAAGGAAAAAGCATGAAGGTACGCAAGCTTGCGGTTGCCCTGGCTCTGGCGGGAGGGCTCGGTTCCGGTGTCGCACAGGCCCTGGGGCTGGGTGAAATTGAATTGCAGTCCTATCTCAACGAGCCTCTGGACGCAGAAATCAATCTGCGTAAAAGCCAAGGGGTAGAGCCCGGGGATGTATTCGTCAATATCGCCTCGGAAAACGATTATCAACGGGTCGGTATCGACCGGAACCAATTCCTTACCAAGCTTCAGTTCGAGGTGACAACCAGCCGCGATGGCAGTCTTGTTGTCAATGTTTCCTCGAGAGAACCCCTGCGTGAGCCGTATCTTAATTTCCTGCTGGAAGTTACCTGGCCCAGCGGGCGGCTCATGCGCGAATACTCGGTGCTGGTTGATCCGCCCGTTTATGCCGAGGAATCCGGCGTCCAGGAGCAGGTAGCCGCTCCTGCCACCCGGAGCGAGCCGGCCCCCGAGCCTCGTCAGCAACCGTCGCGGTCGTCGCAACAGCCAGCCGAATCCGGCGAGACATCGCGAACCGACGGCGGTACGAGAACCCTCGGGCCGACCAATCCCTCGGATACGCTTTGGAAAATCGCCGCCAGTGTCCGTCCGGACAGTTCGGTCTCTATGCAGCAGGTAATGCTTGCCATTCAGGATCTGAATCCCGATGCGTTTATGGATGGCAACATCAATCGCCTCAAACGCGGTGAAGTGTTGCGTATCCCGGAAATGGACCAGATCAGGAGTCGCAGTGCGGCGGAAGCCAACCGTCAGGTTGCGGCCCAGAATGAGGCCATGTCCAGTCCCCAGCGCACGGTTGACGCTACGGAAACACCGGCGGCTAGCGCTCAGGACAGCGAGGCCGGCAGTGCCGGTGGCGATGAGCTTCGTCTGATCGCTGCGGACGATTCGAGTAGCCGTGATCGTGATGAAGGCGGCTCTGCCGGTGGGGACGGTCAGACCTCCGGTGGCGCAGATGCCGGGTCCGCCGTTGCGATGGAAGAGCTTGAGAGTGCTCGCCGTGAAAACGATGAGCTGAACAGCCGGGTAGAAGACCTGCAGGATCAGGTGGAGACCCTGCAGCGCCTGTTGGAGCTCAAGGACAGCCAGCTTGCTGAAATGCAGCAGATGGGCGATCAGCAGGCGCCCGCCGCGGAAGAGTCCGCCGCCGATGAAGAAGCCGGAGACCGGGAAGGCAACGGCGAAGATCCCTCTGCGCAGGGTGATGACGCGGCAGGCGCTGCTGGCGAAGAGATGGCTGGTGCACAGCCAGACGGCGCGGGTGACGCTGACGCTGATGAAGTCGTTGACGGAGAAGCTGACGCTGGGCAAGTGGCTAGCGAGCAGGACGCCGACGGTACGTCTGAAGCGGAGGAGGGCACTGAGGAGTCTGCCGCGATCAGCGATGAGTCCGCTGTCGAGGATGATCAGGCATCCGTAGCCGAAGCGGATGGTGCAACCACCGGTGAGGGAGAACAATTAGCGGATGCATCGCCGGAAGAGGCCGGCGAAGCCTCTGAGCCGGTAGCCTCAGAGGAACCGGCGCCGGGCACCGCACAGCCAGCAGAGCCGGCGCAACAGCCGGACAAAGGCTTCGCTGCCAATGTAATTGATGCCATCACCAACAATCCGCTGTATCAGATTGCTCTGGGCGGTGGTCTGGTGGTTCTGCTGTTGCTTCTGCTGCTGCTGGCACGTCGCAACGCCAACCGCGAAAAGGCTTTCTATGAGCAGTTGAATGCGGAGGATGATGGCAGCTCGGACTCCTTTGATCTGAATCTTGATGAGGGTGAAGCCGGCGAAACCACCGCGGACGAGCCGATGGCTGAGGCCGAGACCTACATTGCCTACGGCCAGATGGATAAAGCGGCGGAAACGCTTGAGTCCGCCATCTCGCGGGAGCCAAGCCGGACGGATCTCCGCTTGAAGCTGCTGGGCGTGTATGCCGACACTCAGGATCGCGGGTCTTTCGAGAAGCAGTATCGTGAGATCGAGACGCTGGACGACGACCAGGCCCTGGCTGAGGCGACGGCACTGCGTGACCGTCTCGATGAAGCGGAAGCGATGCCCAGCATTGATGATCTTGAGTCCCAGCTTCGTTCGGATTCCTTCGCGCAGGAAAGTGCGCCGGCCGAACCGGCCGCCGAGGCGGAGAGCCATCTGACAGATGAAAACCTGGCAGATCAGTTCGAAACCACTGGCTCCGGTGCTTCTGCGGAAGAGTTTGAAGAATTCGAGACTGATTTCTCGGAATTTGAGCTTGGCGATACCTCGTCGGAGAAGGCCGGCGAGCCTGCGCCCGAAGCCGAAGCCGAAGCCGAAGCCGAAGCTGAAGCTGAAGACAGCGACATGATTGAATACGATCTGTCAGGTCTGGAAACAGAAAGCGCCGAAGAAACGTCAACCTCCGCGCCCGAAGCGAAAGAGACGGAAGAAGAGGACCTCAGTTTCGATTTCGAAGAAGCCGATCTCGAGGAGACACCTCAAGGCGAATCCAGTGACACCGACGCGGCGTTGCCGGACGAACTTTCCCTCGAAGGCTTTGAAGATCTGGACGCCGAGACTGACCTGGACGCTGAAGACAGCGTCGCTGAGCAGAACGAAGAGACGTTGGCGTCTGACGAAATTGCCGCCTCGGAGGACGATCTTGGCGACCTCGACGAATCGTTCCTTGACGAACTGGATGCCGAGCTCGACAAGGTGGCCGGTGAAAGTACCGATGAGTCATCCGCGGAAGGTGAAGGGTCGTCACTGGACGATCTGGAACTGGACGTCTCCGATGAAGATCTCGCCCTTATGGAGGAGTTTGCTGACTCTGGCGATACCGCGAATCCGGAAGTTCAGGAGTCTGAAAATCCTGAGCTGGATGAAGAGCTGAATCTCGAAGACGCGCTTCAGGATGAGCGCAGCGAAACGCCGGAAGAGCTCTCTGCCGAGGCAGAAAGTCTGGAAGGTGTGGAAGGCCTTGAGGACGAGTTGCCGGATCTGGATGAGGAGCCGGCTGGTCAGGACGAGGAGGTTACCGAGCCGCCACTGGCTTCCGATTCACTGGACAAGAGCGCTCGACAGCCGGCAGTAGACGACATCGATGAGTCCGATCTGGGCGACGACGATGACTTCGACTTCCTGGCCGGCACCGACGAAGCCGCCACCAAACTCGACCTGGCGCGTGCCTACATCGAGATGGGCGATGTCGACGGTGCCAGAGACATTCTGGAAGAGGTGTCACTGGAGGGAGATGATGAGCAGAAGGCAGAAGCGCAGGATCTCCTTAAAAATCTGTCCTGATTCGTTATAATCAGGTCTATCGCAATCACAGCGCCGGCTCCCGGGATATTCCCGGCAAGAGCCGGCGTTTTGTTTCCACGGCCAGTCGGATTGTCACTTGTTCCTTAGCCCGCAAGCGCTTACCACAGATAATGCCATCGGCGACGGCCGGGTTGTGCTCGCGCTGGAGTATGACGGCCGATCTTTTCATGGCTGGCAACTGCAGAAGTCCGGGGTTCGTTCTGTCGAGGCGGAGCTCGCGCGGGCAGTCGCGCGGGTGGCGGATCAGGCCGTGGACCTGGTCTGTGCGGGCCGAACGGACGCCGGCGTCCATGCCGGTTACCAGGTGGTGCATTTTGATACCCCGGCAGTGCGCAACCTGAGATCCTGGGTCATGGGCATCAATACCTCGCTGCCGGACGATATTGCCGTGCACTGGGCGGGCAATGCCGTGGGCGATTTCCACGCCCGTTTTTCCGCCACCTACCGCCGTTACCGCTACGTGATCTATAACAGCCCTGTTCGCCCGGGCATTCAGCGTGGTCAGGTAAGCTGGACCTTCCGTCCCCTGGACGCAGAGCGCATGCACGAGGCGGCACAGGCCCTCTGCGGGGAGCATGATTTCTCATCCTTCCGCGCTGCAGGCTGTCAATCACGGACCCCGCACCGGTTTATGGAGCATGTGGAAGTAACCCGAAAAGGCGATTACGTCGTAATTGATGTGCAGGCCAATGCGTTTCTCCACCATATGGTGAGAAATATCGCCGGCGCCCTGATGGCTGTCGGTAGTGGCGCGCGACCCGTGTCCTGGATTCGTGAGATACTGGCAGCCAGAGATCGCAAGTTGGCGGGCGTCACGGCGCCCCCGTTCGGGCTGTATCTGGTGGACGTAGGTTATCCGGATCGTTTCCAGGTCCCGTCGGCGCTCTGTGGTCCGGGGTTTGTCCGGCCGTGGTTTGATCATCATGTTAATGCCCCCAGGCCGCCAACCTGGACCCATCGACCCAACTGATCCCAGGCTTATGAGAACCAGAGTCAAAATCTGCGGAATTACCCGCCCTGAGGATGCCCGCGCTGCCGCTGCGGCCGGGGCCGACGCTCTCGGCTTCGTGTTTTACGAGCCGAGCCCACGTTATGTCACTCCGGATGACGCTGCTGCGCTGGTGGCAGTTACTCCGTGTTTTGTGGGCGCGACGGCGCTGTTCGTTAATCCCGATCGGTCCTGGGTCGAGAAAGTGCTGGCGACGGTTCCGCTGGACCTTCTGCAGTTTCACGGCGATGAATCGGCCGAGTTCTGTGCGAGCTTCGGAAAGCGCTGGATCAAGGCGGTGAGGGTTCGTCAGACCGGAGACATCGAAGCCGCCTTTGACGCGTTCAGGGGCGCGAGCGGGTTGCTTGTGGATGCCTGGGACCCCCAGCGTTATGGTGGTACAGGGAAGTGTTTTAACTGGTCATTGATTCCTGCCAGCAGGCCAATGCCATTGATATTGGCCGGAGGGCTGGCTTCTGATAACGTTGCCAACGCCGTAGAGCAGGTGAGGCCGTGGGCGGTTGACGTCAGTGGTGGTGTTGAACGTAGCAAGGGCGTGAAAGACCGCGCAAAAATTTCCGACTTTATTAACGAGGTTCACCGTGTCGATGAAACTGACTGAAGAAATGCTGAGCGCACTTCCGGATGCACGGGGTCACTTCGGTGCCTACGGCGGACGGTTTGTGTCGGAAACCCTGATGGATTCCCTGATGACGCTGGAAAAGGAATATCTGCGCCTGAAAAAGGATCCGGAATTTCAGAAAACCTTTGATGAGGATCTGGCGCATTACGTCGGGCGCCCAAGCCCCCTTTATTTCGCCGAGCGCCTGACGCGGGAAACCGGGGGTGCGCAGATCTGGCTGAAGCGTGAAGACCTGAACCACACCGGCGCCCACAAGGTGAACAACACCATTGGCCAGGCATTGCTGGCGAGTTTTCTGGGCAAGAAACGCGTCATTGCGGAAACCGGCGCCGGGCAACACGGCGTCGCCACGGCGACGGTCTGTGCGCGCCTTGGGCTTGAGTGCCATGTGTTTATGGGTGCCGAAGACGTCAAGCGGCAGTCGCTCAACGTTTACCGCATGAAGCTGCTGGGGGCCGAAGTTCACTCGGTGCAAAGCGGTACCAAGACTCTCAAGGACGCGATGAACGATGCCATGCGTGACTGGGTCTCCAATGTCGATGATACTTTTTACATCATCGGCACCGTTGCTGGCCCGCACCCGTACCCGCTGCTGGTGCGTGATTTCCAGTCGGTTATCGGTCGCGAAACCCGTGAGCAGGCGCTGGCCCAGGCCGGTAAGCTCCCGGATGCACTGATTGCCTGTGTTGGTGGCGGGTCCAACGCCATCGGCATGTTTTATCCGTTCCTTACCGATGAATCGGTCGAGATGTACGGCGTCGAAGCCGGGGGGCTGGGTATTGAGTCCGGCCAGCACGCTGCGCCCTTGTGTGCCGGTCGTCCCGGCGTGCTGCATGGTAACCGTACCTATCTGATGGAAGACGAGAATGGTCAGATTGCCGGTACCCACTCGGTCAGCGCTGGCCTGGATTACCCCGGGGTCGGTCCCGAACACAGCTGGTTGAAGGACATTGGGCGGGCTCATTATGTGTCGGTGACCGACGATGAGGCCCTGGACGGGTTCCGCAAGCTCACTCGGGTCGAAGGCATCATGCCGGCGCTGGAAACGGCACACGCGGTTGCCTATGCGCTCAAACTGGCGCCGACCATGGACAAGGATCAGGTGATCGTGATCAACATTTCCGGACGCGGTGACAAAGACATTCACACCATCGCGAAACTGGATGGGATTGAAGCCTGATCAGCGGCAGACAGGCAGCATAAGTAACAGGAGCAGGCATGAGTCGAATTGAAGGGGTGCTGAAGACCCTGAAAGGGCAGGGACGCAAGGCCCTGATACCTTATATCACCGCGGGTGATCCTCACCCTGATCAGACCGTAGAGCTGATGCACACTCTGGTGGATGCCGGTGCCAATATTATCGAGCTCGGGGTACCATTCTCGGATCCGATGGCGGATGGCCCGGTTATCCAGCTGGCGTGTGAGCGCGCGCTGAAGCACGGCACCTCGCTACGCCAGGTGATCGCCATGATCAAGAAGTTCAGAACCACCGATGACGCCACCCCGGTGGTGTTGATGGGCTACCTGAACCCTATGGAAGCGATGGGATATGAAGCGTTTGCGGACGCAGCCGCAGACGCCGGCGTTGATGGCATTCTCACGGTTGATTTGCCCCCGGAAGAGGCCGATGAGGTGGCTCCACTGTTCACTGCGCGGAATCTCGATGCCATCTTTTTGCTCGCCCCCACGACCACAGACGATCGAATTCGCTCAATTAGTGAGCACTCGTCGGGCTATGTGTACTATGTTTCAGTTAAGGGTATTACGGGGGCAGGCAAGATAAACGTGGATGAAGTGGCTGCCAAGGTTGCTCATATTCATGAGATCACAGCACTCCCGGTAGGAGTAGGATTCGGCATTCGTGATGCTGAAACCGCAGCGGCCATTGGCCGGGTATCCGATGGTGTAATTGTTGGCAGCGTGCTGGTCGATACAATAGCCCGAAATCAGGCAGATTCTGATCAGCTCAAGCGGGCGCTGACAGATTTGCTCCACCCAATGCGAGAAGCACTGGACGGCCTGGCGTCCTGAACACAGGTTGGCCGGGCGGGCAGGCATCAAAGGATAGGATGAGATCATGAGTAACTGGCTGGACAAAATCATGCCGAGCAAAATTCGTTCGGAATCCAAGCAGCGTACTGGTGTACCGGAAGGCTTGTGGAAAAAGTGCCCCAAGTGCGGCGCGTTTCTCTACAAACCCGAGCTTGAGAAGAATCTGGATGTCTGTCCCAAGTGCAACCATCACCTGCGGGTCGATGCCCGTCGCCGTCTCGCGATCTTTCTGGATGAAGAGGGCCGCGAGGAAATCGCTGCGGATCTGGAGCCCTGGGACCGGTTGAAGTTCAAAGACAGCAAGCGCTATAAGGATCGTCTGTCCCATGCCCAGAAGGCCACGGGGGAGAAAGATGCTCTGGTGGCGATGAAGGGAAGTACGCTCGGCCTGCCTCTGGTTGCCTGTGCCTTTGAATTCAACTTCCTTGGTGGCTCCATGGGCCAGGTGGTCGGCGAGAAGTTCGTACAGGCTGCCAACGTCTGTCTGGAGGAGCGGATCCCGCTGGTCTGTTTTGCCGCCAGCGGGGGAGCACGGATGCAGGAAGCCATTCTGTCGCTGATGCAGATGTCGAAGACCGCCGCGGTGCTTGAGCGCATGAAGCAGGAAGGCATCCCCTACATTTCGGTGATGACCGATCCGGTCTTCGGCGGCGTATCGGCGAGCCTGGCCATGCTTGGCGATCTGAATATTGCGGAACCCAACGCGTTGATCGGTTTCGCGGGCCCTCGGGTTATTGAGCAGACGGTTCGCGAAAAACTTCCCGAAGGGTTCCAGCGCAGCGAATTCCTGCTCGAGCATGGCGCCATCGACATGATTCTGCACCGCCATCAGATGCGTGAACGCATTGCCCATGTGCTGGCCAAGTTTACCGGTCAGGAAAAGCCGGCGACCGAAGCCCCGATCGAATTTGAAGTGACGGAAAGACCGGAAGCCGATGTCCCTGAGAACTGAACGGACTGCCCGGCACCCGCAAGCCCCGGGTGCCGGAGCCACACTGGATCAGTGGCTGTCCTACCTCGAATCCATTCACCCTTCCGAAATCGACCTTGGTCTCGACCGGGTATTGCTGGTGTTGCGCCGACTCTTCCCCCGTAAACCGGCGGGTCGGATTATTACGGTTGCGGGCACCAACGGCAAGGGCAGTACGGTGGCCTGCCTGGAGGCGTTATTGCTCGCGTCCGGGCGCACCGTGGGAGCCTACACCTCGCCGCATTTGCAGCATTACAACGAACGGGTGCGGATCAACGGCACCGAAGTTGGCGATCAGGAGCTGATTCAGGCCCTCTGCGCGGTGGAAGAAGCCCGCCGGACGACCTCTCTGACCTATTTCGAGTTCGGCACCCTTGCGGCTTTTGTGGTGCTTGCGAAGGCGGGTGTGCAGGACTGGCTGCTGGAAGTGGGGTTGGGTGGTCGCCTTGATGCCGTAAACGTCCTGGACCCGGAGCTGGCCATCATCACCTCGGTGGATATCGATCATGTGGCGTTTCTCGGTGATAACCGCGAAGTCATTGGCTTCGAAAAAGCCGGCATTCTCAGGCCGGGGATTGCCGCCGTCTATGGGGACATTGACCCGCCGCGCTCGGTACTCCAGCAGGTGGCTGCACAAAAGGTGAAGCTGCAAAGGCTCGGCGAGGATTACCGTCTGAGCGCAGAGGGTAACGCCCATTTGCTGGCTTTGAGCGACGGCACGTCAGTGCGTATCCCGATGGCCGTGCCGTTGCCGCTGAACAGTGTGGCGGCTGCCGTCGTTGCATTTCACGACCTGGAGCCACAGGTGGCACTGACCGCCATCAGCGAAACCGTTTCCGGTGTGCGGATGGCCGGCAGGTTCGAAAAGCTCCGGGAGGCGCCGGCAGTATACGTGGACGTGGGGCACAATCCCCACGCCGCCCGCTGGCTGGCCAGCCGCGTGGCGTCGGTTCGCTCCGGAGCAGGCCGTGTACTGGCGGTTTATGGGGCGCTCGCTGACAAAGACGTTGAAGGCGTAGTCACCACGATGGCCGCGACAGTGGATCAGTGGTATCTGGGTGGCCTGGATGTCCCCAGGGGGCTGACCAAGGACGCTCTGTTGCAAAGAACCACCGGTTTGCCTTCAGCGACCTCGATGCGGGCTTTTACTACGGTGGCTGAAGCGCTTGCGACTGCAGTAGCCGAAGCAGGCCCGGACGATGTGGTGATGGCTTTCGGGTCTTTCTTTACGGTGGCCGAGGCAAGGCACCTACTGATGGCCGGCGGCTGCTCCGGGTCCCTGGCGCCTTAAAGTTTGGTCATGGCCAGGCGGAGGCTTTGAGTTCTCGGTATCGGGCAGTTAGTATCTGGCAGGATTGCCACCATCCATGGCCACACGCGATCAAAACAGGGGATATCAGAACGTGGACGGACTGAAACAGAGAATCATCGGTGCACTGGTGTTGGTGTCACTTGCAGTTATTTTCGTACCCATGCTGTTCGATGAGCCTCATTCAGAGCGCACCTCGAGTTCCATCAAGATCCCCGAAGAGCCACCGTTTCCGGAAGTAGACGCCCCGGAGCCTGAGCCCTCTGATGCTCCGGCGTATCGTCTGGAAGAGCCCGAGGAATCCCTTAGCGCCATGGAACAGGAAGCTCCTCAGCAGATTGAGCCTGCGGATGTCCCTGCTGAACGCCCCGAGCCCGCCTCCGAGGATGTTGCGGTGACAGAGCAGCCAGTCGCGGCCGAGCCCGTTGCCGAGTCGCAGCCAGAGGAAAAGCCTGAAACGGAAGCCGCAAAATCAGAACCCTCAGACACTGAAACCTCCAGTGAAGCCGCCGAGTACACTGGCTCCCTTGAGGGCGCCTGGGTGGTGCAGTTGGGCAGCTTTGGCAGTGCCGATAATGCCCGGAATCTTCGCAACAAGGTCCGCGAAACCGGTTACAGCTCGCATCTGCAGGAGATTGAGCGTGGCGACGCCACACTGACTCGTGTCTTCAGTGGCCCCTTCGCAGAAAAAGCCGAAGCAGAACGTGCCAAGAAATCCCTCGACCGGGAGTTCGGCCTCAACAGCCTCGTCACCAGTGGCGGTAAATAGTTTCACGCTGCATTGGATTTGTGCCAAACCGGCAGTTTGGTGCGCGTGCGTTTCCTGATAGAATTCGCGCTTCAATATCACCACCGGGTTTTTCATGGAAGCGCTGATCTGGATTGACTGGGTCATCATTGCCCTAATCGCCGTATCCACTCTCATCAGCCTCAAGCGTGGGTTTGTCAGGGAGGCCCTGTCTCTGGTGACCTGGGTTGGCGCATTCATCATTGCGCGAACCTTTCACCCCCAGATGCAGGCGCTTCTGGAGAGAACCGTCGAGACTCCGATGGTTCGCCTGATTGCAGCATTCGCCATTCTGTTCTTCGGCACCCTGATTGTGGGTGCCATCATCAATAACATGATTGGCCATCTTGTCAGGGCAACCGGACTCTCTGCCACGGATCGCGTACTGGGGATGGGGTTCGGCCTGCTCCGGGGCGTCGTGGTGGTCATCGTGGGCATCGCTTTCACCCGGTACACACCACTGGCCCAGGATACCTGGTGGCAGAGTTCGGTGATGATCAACAGGCTGGCCGTCGTTGAAGACTGGTCCAGACGCACCCTCGGGGATGAATTTGCCCGGTTTCTGGGGCCGGCGGCAGACACCGTCCCCGGTCCTTCAGACCCGCAACAGCAGGAAGGCATGGAACCCGATTCCGTGTCCCGCTAACATTCAGTTTTAACGCTTCGGAGATAACCGTATCCATGTGTGGCATTGTCGGCGTAGTCAGTACTTCCAACGTGAATCAGTCGCTTTATGATGCGCTGACCGTTTTACAGCACCGGGGCCAGGATGCGGCGGGCATTGTTACGTTTCAGGATGATCGGTTTTTTCTACGCAAGGACAACGGCCTGGTACGGGATGTGTTTCGTACCCGCCACATGCGCCGTCTGGTGGGCAACGTGGGTATCGGACATGTTCGTTACCCGACCGCCGGCAGCTCAAGCTCGGCGGAAGCCCAGCCGTTCTACGTTAACAGCCCCTACGGGATCACGCTGGCCCACAACGGGAACCTGACCAATGCCGACGACCTGAGCAAGGACCTGTTCCGTACCGATCTGCGTCACATCAACACCAACTCCGACTCCGAGGTGTTGCTGAACGTGTTTGCCCATGAACTTCAGAAACTGGGCAAGCTGGACCCCACCAAGGACGAAATTTTCTCGGCGGTTCGCGCTGTTCACCAGCGCTGTCGTGGTGCCTACGCGGTCATCGCCATGATCACCGGTTACGGTATTGTCGGCTTCCGCGATCCCAACGGCATTCGCCCCGCCTGTTACGGCGTCCGTGAAACCGACGAAGGCACGGAGTACATGATCGCTTCAGAGAGCGTGGCTCTCAGTGCCGCCGGCTTTACCCTGGTGCGGGACATTGCCCCCGGCGAAGCCGTATACATCGAGACCGACGGTACGCTCTACACCGAGCAGTGTTCCGAGAAGCCGCACCTGTATCCGTGCATTTTTGAGCACGTGTATTTCGCCCGCCCGGACTCCATCATTGACAAGGTATCGGTCTACAAGGCGCGGCTGCGGATGGGCGAAACGCTGGCAGACAAGGTGCTGAGGGAGTGGCCGGATCACGATATTGACGTGGTGATGCCGATTCCGGACACCAGCCGTACCTCCGCGATGCAAATGGCGCACCTGCTGGGCGTGAAATTCCGTGAAGGGTTTATCAAGAACCGCTACATCGGCCGCACGTTCATCATGCCGGGCCAGAAAATGCGGAAGAAATCGGTTCGCCAGAAGCTCAACCCCATCGATCTGGAGTTCCGTGGCAAGAATGTGATGCTGGTGGATGACTCCATTGTCCGGGGAACCACCTGCCAGGAAATCGTCCAGATGGCCCGGGACGCCGGCGCCCGCAATGTGTATTTCGCATCGGCGGCGCCCCCGGTTCGCTATCCCAACGTGTATGGCATTGATATGCCCTCGGCCAGCGAGCTGATCGCCCACGATCGTTCGGTGGAGGAAATCCGTGACCTGATCGGAGCCGATTGGCTGCTTTATCAGGACCTGGATGACCTGATCACCTGCGTAAGCGATGTGAACCCGGATATTGAGGGCTGGGAGTGCTCGGTATTCACCGGCAACTATGTCACCGGTGACGTGGACGAGGCCTACCTCAACCGGCTGGAGGCCATGCGCAACGATGAAAACCGGTTTGAGGGCGGGAATGTGGAATCCGCCGACAACGGCATCATTGATCTCTACAACGATGAAGATTAACGGGCGAGCGGCCAGTTTCAGGAGCGTACCATGACATTTTGCCGTGAAGAGCAGGTCTGGATTCCCGAGTCGGATCTTGATGGCATGTCGGTTGATACTCTGGCCGTTCGGGCCGGCCAGATCCGAACCGGGCAGCTGGAACACAGTGATCCGATTTTCCCGACTTCCAGCTTTGTCTATGGCAGTGCCGCACAGGCCGCGGCCCGGTTCGGAGGCGAGGAGCCGGGCAACATCTACTCGCGATTCACCAATCCGACGGTACAGGCATTCGAGGCGCGTATTGCCGCCATGGAGGGGGGCGAGAAAGCCGTCGCCACGGCGTCCGGCATGGCCGCGATTCTCAGCACCTGTATGGCGCTGCTGAAATCCGGAGACCACGTGGTGTGCTCGCGGGGGGTATTCGGCACCACCAACGTGCTGTTCCAGAAATACCTTGCGAAGTTCGGGGTTGAAACCACTTTTGTCAATCTGACCGACCAGGCGCAATGGGAAACGGCGATGCGTCCTGAGACCCGCATGCTGTTTATCGAAACGCCGTCTAATCCGTTGTGCGAAGTGGCCGATATGGCGGCGCTGGCCGGGCTTGCCCATGAAAACGATGCCCTGTTCGTGGTGGATAACTGTTTCTGTACCCCGGTATTGCAGCGACCCTTTGAGCATGGCGCGGACATTGTTATTCATTCGGCGACCAAGTATCTCGACGGGCAGGGACGCTGCGTGGGGGGCGTCGCGGTAGGGCCGGCCCGGCTGATGGATGAGGTCTACGGCTTCCTGCGCTCGGCAGGGCCCACCATGAGCCCATTCAATGCCTGGGTGTTTCTTAAGGGCCTGGAAACCTTACCAATCCGTATGCGAGCCCATTGCGACAATGCGTTAGAGTTGGCTCAGTGGCTGCAGCAGCAACCCGCGGTAGCGGAGGTGTTTTATGCCGGGCTTGAAAGCCATCCCCAGCATGAGCTGGCGGGACAGCAACAGTCCGGTTTTGGTGGTGTGTTGTCGTTCCGGGTCAAAGGGGGCAGGGAAGAGGCCTGGTCATTTATCGACGCAACCCGGATGATTTCCATTACCGCGAATCTGGGGGACGTGAAAACCACGATCACCCATCCGGCAACCACGACCCATGGTCGCCTGTCGCCAGAAGACAAAGATCACGCCGGAATCACTGAAAACCTCATCAGGATATCGGTCGGTATTGAAGCAGTCGAGGACCTGAAAACCGATCTTCAGCGCGGTTTCAGCGCTCTTGAAAAATAACCGTCACGGAAACGTCTGAGTATTCATGGCAGAGTCGGCAAAAGCACAAAAGACCCAGCAACTGACTGAAAAGCAGGAACGCTTCCGTCGCCTCGCGGCGCAAGGTACCCGCGAGGGAGCAGTCATTGCGCTGATCGCGCTGTGTATCTATCTGGCAATGGCTCTGGTGACGTTCAGTCCCTCAGACCCGGGCTGGGCCAGCATCGGCCACGATACCAGCGTTCAGAATTACGCAGGGCGCACCGGCGCCTGGATTGCCAGCCTGCTGATGGACTTCTTCGGGCACGTTGCTTTTCTGTTTCCTGTCATGATTGCAGGTTACGTCATCATGCTGATTCGCCGTCGCAACGACCCGATGGATTTGCACTGGCCGTTACTGACCATGCGGTTTGGCGGGTTCCTGCTGATTCTGCTTTCTGCTACCAGCCTTCTGTCCCTCTATTCGGTGTTCGGTCTTGGCGTGTCCTCAGGCGGAGTGCTCGGGGCCGCGGTCTCCGAGGCGATGGTACGTTTCTTCAATCTGCCCGCCACTACGCTGTTGCTGATCGCCATCTTTCTCTTCGCCCTCACGGTAACCACAGGCTTGTCCTGGTTCTGGCTGATGGACCAGCTCGGGCTGGCCACGATCCGTTTCGGCGACTGGCTGAAAGGTGTGTTCAGCTCCGACGGCAAGCCCGATAAAGCGGCGAAGCCCGCTCCCAAAGCCAGGAAAACGCCGGAACCACCCGTGGTGAAAGACCGGGTGGAAGCGCCGGATGCGCCTGCTGGGTCGCGATGGTGGCAAAAGCTTCCCGGAATTGGCCGGCGCAAGGCCAGGGCAAAAGCCGCGGCGGACGCCAGTGTGTCCGGTAAACGCCGTGAGCCTGCAATAGACGGCCTGGCTGCAACCCCGGATACGGAGCCCGCCCGTCTTGAAAGTTTCAGCTCGCGGGATGATCACGCCGAGGCGGCTGATGCAGTGTCGATGAAGGGGGAAGCGAAGGAAAAGCCGGCGAGTGCCGGGGCAGTATCCCGGGCGCTGAAGATTTCCCCGTTCAAACGTGACGAGCCCGCAAAACCCGACAGTAAGGGCAAGGGCAGTCAGGCCTCCTTGCTGGAAGATGTGGAAAGTCCGATTCCACCGATTTCCTTGCTGGATCCTCCGGAAGAGCACAAAGAAAAGGGATACTCCGAGGAGTCACTGGAGCATATGTCCCGGCTGCTTGAGGAAAAGCTGGCGGATTTCGGGGTGAGTGTCGAAGTGGTGGAGGTCAATCCCGGTCCGGTGATCACCCGCTTCGAGATCAAGCCGGCCGCCGGCGTCAAAGTCAGCAAGATTTCCAATCTGGCGAAGGACCTGGCGCGTTCCCTGGCCGTTCTCAGTGTGCGAGTGGTTGAGGTGATTCCGGGTAAATCGGTGGTGGGTATTGAGATTCCCAACGAGGAACGGGAAATCGTCCGCCTCAGTGAGGTCTTGGGGGCGCGGGTTTTTGAAGACTCATCGTCGCCACTGACATTTGCCCTCGGTAATGACATCGGGGGCAATCCGATGGTGGCCAACCTGGCCAAGATGCCGCACCTTCTGGTGGCCGGCACCACCGGCTCCGGTAAATCCGTTGGCGTCAATGCCATGCTGCTGAGCATGCTGCTCAAGGCATCACCGGAAGAAGTCCGTTTTATCATGGTGGACCCGAAGATGCTGGAGCTCAGTATCTACGATGGCATCCCCCATCTGCTGGCACCGGTAGTGACGGACATGAAAGAGGCGGCCAATGCCCTGCGCTGGTGTGTGGCGGAAATGGAACGCCGTTACCGGTTGATGGCCAGTCTCGGTGTACGCAACATCGCCGGTTACAACCGCAAGATCCGCGATGCCGCGGCCGCGGGAGAACCGCTTCTCGATCCGCTGTGGAAGCCGGACGAATACCTGGCCAACGATGAGCAGGAACGCCCGGAGCTGGAAACGCTGCCGTTTATCGTGGTGGTGATCGACGAATTTGCCGACATGATGATGATCGTGGGCAAGAAAGTGGAAGAACTGATCGCCCGCATAGCCCAGAAAGCACGGGCCGCCGGTATTCACCTGATTCTCGCGACTCAGCGGCCGTCCGTGGATGTCATCACCGGACTGATCAAGGCCAACATTCCCACCCGGATGTCGTTCCAGGTGTCCTCCAAGATCGACTCCCGTACCGTGCTGGATCAGGGCGGAGCGGAACAGTTGCTCGGGCATGGTGACATGCTGTACCTGCCCCCGGGGTCCGGACTGCCGGTGCGCGTTCATGGTGCGTTTGTGGATGACGACGAGGTTCACCGTGTGGTCAGTGCCTGGAAGGCCAGGGGCGAACCTGTCTATGTCGATGACGTATTGAACGGTGCGGAAGGGGAGAACCTGCCGGGCGTTCCCACACTGTCGGAAGGCGGCGGAGACAGCGAGGGCGACGCACTCTTTGACGAAGCCGTCGCCTTTGTCACCGAAGGGCGCCGGGTATCCATCTCCTCAGTGCAGCGTAAATTCAAGATCGGGTACAACCGGGCGGCAAACCTGGTTGATGCCATGGAAGCATCAGGTGTGGTTAGCGCCGCGGGCCATAACGGCGCCCGTGAAGTGCTGGCTCCGCCTCCACCAAGAGATTAGGAGTCTGCTGATGATGAAACAACTTGCCCGGACCCTCTGGATACCGTTTCTACTGATGACTGCGATGTTGCCGGCCACGGTGCATGCGGCCGGTGAAAGCGAAGAACAAGCGGCAGAACTGGCCGAAATGCTCAGGAATTACGAATCCTATCAGGCGGACTTTATCCAGATTGTGGTTGGCGAGGACGGCGATCGTGTGCAGGAATCGCGGGGCTCCCTGAAAGCCAAGCGGCCGGGATTGTTTTACTGGGAGACAAACCAGCCCCATTCCCAGTTCATCGTCAGCAACGGCTCGAAGGTCGAAGTGTACGATCCCGATCTGGAACAGGTCACCATCCACAGCCTGGATGAGCAGATCCAGACCACGCCGGCATTGCTGCTGAGTGGTGAAGTGGGCAACCTCAATGAAACCTACAAGGTTTCCGGCAGCAGCAAGGGCGAGGATACCCGCGAATTTACCCTCGAGCCGCGTGATGCCGATTCGCTGTTCGTGTCGCTCCGGCTTACCTTCTACAGGGGCGAGCTGCAGGAAATGCGGATGGAAGATTCGCTTTCGCAGGTCAGCGTGCTGAGTTTCGACAATATCGACCTGAACAGCGCCATCGAAGACAGCGCCTTTACCCTCGACTATCCGGATGAGGTCGATGTGATTCGGGACGGAGCCTGATGCAGGACAGCCTGTTCCAGGAGCAGGAGGGCTTCCGCCCACTCGCGGCACGCATGCGCCCCCGCATACTGGACGACTACGTTGGCCAGATCCATCTGGTGGGCGCTGGTAAACCGCTGCGGCGGGCCGTGGAGCAGGGGCAGCTTCACTCAATGATCCTGTGGGGGCCGCCAGGTGTCGGCAAAACCACCTTTGCCCAACTGCTGGCGAATCTCAGCGATCTGAGCTTTGAAACCGTGTCTGCGGTGCTCAGCGGGGTCAAGGACATCCGTGAGATTGTCGAGCGGGCGAAACACCGCAAGAAGATGGAAGGGCGCGATACCCTGCTGTTCGTCGACGAGGTCCACCGCTTCAACAAGGGCCAGCAGGATGCCTTTTTACCGCATATTGAAGACGGCACCTTCATTTTTGTCGGCGCGACCACAGAAAACCCCTCTTTCGAACTTAACAGTGCGTTGTTGTCGCGCACCCGGGTTTATGTGCTCAAGAACCTTGAACAGGAAGACGTCGAGCGGCTGCTGCGGCGTGCTCTGGAAGCCCCGGAAGGTCTGAATGGCAGTATTGCAGTAGATGAGAGCGTGCTCTCGCTGATGGCCTCAGCCTCGGGCGGTGACGCACGCCGGGCTCTGAACATTCTGGAGGTGGCTGCGGACCTCGCGGAGGAAGACGCGCGGGGCAGTCTACGGATTGGCGGAGATCATCTCGAGCAGGTGCTGCAGACGAGTCTGCGCCGTTTTGACAAGGGCGGCGATGTCTTCTACGACCAGATTTCCGCCCTGCACAAATCCGTCCGCGGATCGGACCCCGACGGCTCCCTGTATTGGCTCTGCCGGATGCTGGACGGCGGCTGTGATCCGCTCTACGTCGCCCGGCGGCTGGTCAGAATTGCCAGTGAAGACATCGGTAATGCTGACCCTCGTGCGCTGCAGTTGTCGATGGACGCCTGGGACGCCCAGGAACGGCTGGGCTCCCCGGAAGGCGAGCTCGCCCTGGCCCAGGCCGTGACCTACCTGGCCCTGGCCCCGAAGAGCAATGGCGTATACAAGGCCTTCAATCAGTGCATGGCGGATATTCGCAATGATCCCGATTATGAAGTGCCGGTGCATCTGCGAAACGCCCCCACCAAGCTGATGAAAAGTCTCGGCCACGGAGATGAATACCGCTACGCTCACGATGAGCCGGACGGTTTCGCCGCCGGTGAGTCCTACCTCCCCGAAGCGGTGCATCGCCGCCGGTATTACGAACCCGTTAATCGTGGCCTCGAAATCAAGCTGGGCGAAAAGCGGCAGCGCCTGGACGCGCTCAACGCCCAAAGCTCCCGCAAGCGCTATTCCTGAGCCCGCCGGGGCGGTAGCCACCAGCGCCAGTGCAGGTATAATGGCCAGTCAATCAAAAATACATCGCTAACCGGAAGATTCAGGATAACCATGCTCGATCCCAAACGTGTCCGTACCCAGACTGAAGAGATCGCCCGTCGGCTGGCCATCAAGAATTTTGTCTTCGATACCGCCACCTTCGAACAGCTTGAGGAACGCCGCCGCGCCCTTCAGGTTCGTACGGAAACACTGCAAAGCGAGCAGAACAAGCGTTCCAAATCCATCGGTAAAGCCAAAGCTGCAGGGGAAGACATCAAGCCACTGCTGGATGAGGTGGAGAGCCTGAAAACCCAGAAATCAGAAGCGGAAGAAGAGCTTCGCGGCCTGCAGGACGAACTCAATGCCTTTCTGGCAGGCATCCCGAACCTTCCCGATGACGATGTCCCCGCCGGCGAAAGCGAAGAGGACAATGTTGAGGTGCGTACCTGGGGCACACCGAAGACCTTCGATTTCGAGCCGAAAGACCATGTTGCACTGGGCGACGAGCTCAAGGGGCTGGACTTTGAAACTGCAAGTCGCCTTGCGCATTCGCGCTTCGCGGTCATGCGTGGTCCGGTGGCCCGCCTGCATCGGGCGCTTGCCCAGTTCATGCTGGATCTGCACACCTCAGAGCATGGCTACATGGAAGCCTATGTGCCTTACCTGGTAAACGCGGATGCGCTGTTCGGAACCGGCCAGTTGCCCAAGTTCGAGGAAGACCTGTTCAAAACAGAGGGCGATCACCCGCTGTATCTGATTCCCACTGCCGAGGTACCGGCGACCAATCTGGTGTCTGACACCATTCTCGACGCCAGGGAAATGCCTCTGCGGATGGTCTGCCACACACCCTGTTTCCGCAGTGAGGCCGGCTCTTACGGGCGTGATACCCGGGGGATGATTCGCCAGCACCAGTTCGACAAGGTCGAGCTGGTTCAGGTGGTTCGGCCTGAGGAATCAGAAGCTGCGCTGGAGGCGCTGACCGGCCATGCTGAGAAGGTGCTTCAGTTACTTGAGCTGCCGTACCGTGTAGTGGCGTTGTGCGGTGGTGATATGGGGTTCTCCGCGGCCAAGACTTACGATCTGGAAGTCTGGCTGCCGGGCCAGGACAAATATCGAGAAATCTCTTCGTGCTCCAACACCCGTGATTTTCAGGCACGGCGCATGCATGCACGTTGGCGTAACCCGGAAACAGGGAAGCCGGAACCCGTTCATACCCTGAACGGATCCGGACTTGCGGTGGGCCGTGCACTGATTGCAGTCATGGAAAACTACCAGCAGGCCGACGGTAGTATCCTGATTCCGGAGGTATTGAAGCCGTATATGGGAGGTTTGGAAAAGATTCAATGAGCGACCGGAAAGATGCACCAGGGAAGGGCGTAAAGGCGTGGCCTGCACCGGTTCGATACAGAGCGAACCCGGTCACTGACAATCCCAACAGCTCCAGCGGTGAAGTGGCGTTGGTGGGAGCGGGCCCGGGCGATCCGGAGTTGCTCACGCTCAAAGCCTGGCGTTTGATTCAGGCTGCCGAAGTGGTGCTGTACGACCGGCTGGTGTCCCCGGAAATCCTCGGGTTGATTCCGGATACCGCTGAACTGATTCATGTGGGCAAACAGCGCTCCAACCACACCCTGCCTCAGGATCAGATCAATACCCGGTTAGTTGAACTGGCGCGCCAGGGGCTCCGGGTTGTGCGGCTGAAAGGTGGCGATCCCTTCATTTTTGGCCGTGGTGGCGAGGAAATCGAAACCCTTGCTGATGCGGGGGTCCGTTTTCAGGTGGTCCCCGGGATTACCGCTGCCTCCGGGTGTGCCGCCTACGCTGGTATCCCGTTAACCCATCGGGACCATGCCCAGTCTGTCCGGTTTGTAACCGGCCATCTGAAGAACGACACCTGCAATCTGCCCTGGAAAGATTTTGTTCAGAACAATCAGACCCTGGTGTTCTACATGGGGCTGGTGGGCTTGCCCATCATTTGCCGGGAACTTATTGCCCACGGTATGGACAGCCAGATGCCGGTAGCGCTGGTGTCCAAGGGAACGACGCCCGATCAGGCAGTGATTACCGGCGATCTGTCGACCATCGTCCAGCGGGTGAGCGAACGTCAGGTGCATGCGCCAACTCTGGTTATTATCGGTCAGGTGGTGCGCTTGCGGGACCGGCTGGACTGGATTGGCGCCGTGCCGACCCCATGACCATGCCGGCCATAAAAAAGGGGAGCCAAAGCTCCCCTTTTTTTATGGTGCCCAATCAGTCCTTGCGTTTCGGCAAGACGTCCTTCAGCTTGTCGCGCATGTCGCGAATGGCTTTCTCTGTGGTTGGCCAGTCAATGCAGGCGTCGGTGACGGACACGCCGTATTGCAGGTCGGCAAGATTGTCCGGGATCGACTGGTTACCCCAGTTGATGTTGCTCTCCACCATCAACCCCTGAATAGACCGGTTACCTTCCAGGATCTGGTGGGAAATGTCCTGCATCACCAGTGGCTGAATGGCAGGATCCTTACTCGAATTGGCGTGACTGCAATCCACCATGATGGACTTGCGCAGCCCGGCCTTGTCCAGAGCCTGCTCGCACAGCGCCACACTCACCGAATCATAGTTGGGCTTACCGCCACCCCCGCGCAGCACCACGTGACCGTAGTTGTTGCCTTTGGTGCGGATGATCGCTACCTGGCCCTTCTGATCAATGCCAAGGAAGCTGTGGGGATGGGAAACGGATTTCATCGCGTTCACCGCTACATCCAGGCTGCCGTCCGTGCCGTTCTTGAAGCCGATGGCCATGGACAGGCCGCTGCTCATCTCGCGGTGGGTCTGGGATTCTGTCGTGCGCGCACCGATCGCGGACCATGCGATGGTGTCCTGCAAATACTGCGGAGAAATCGGATCCAGTGCCTCTGTGGCGGTTGGCAGACCCAGTTCAGCAATGTCCAGAAGAAGCCGGCGACCAATGTGCAGACCCTGCTCGATGTCAAAGGTATCGTTCAGGTGCGGATCGTTGATCAGCCCTTTCCAGCCAACGGTGGTACGCGGTTTTTCAAAGTACACCCGCATCACGATCAGTAGGGTATCGGAAACTTCATCGGCCAGTTTCTTGAGGCGTGCGGCATAATCGCGGGCGGCTTCGACGTCGTGGATGGAGCATGGCCCGACAACCACAAACAGGCGGTGATCCTTGCCATCCATGATGTCATAAATGGCCTGACGTCCGCTCTGGACCGTTTCCGCCGCGGCGCCGGAAAGCGGCATCTCCTGCTTCAGCGCTTCGGGGGTGATCAGCGGTTCCTGACTCGCCACATTAAGGTTCTCAAGTTTGGTGCCCGACATGCTTTTATTTTCCCTGGTCCTGAACGATGCAGCGGCTGATACAGGATTCTGATACCCTGCAGGCCGTGCCAGTTTTAACGGTATCCGCCGGCGTGATAATGAAGTAAAAGCCGGCGAGTTGGTTATACTGCGTCATTTGATAGACCATTTCAACGCTTCTAACGTGCGGAAAACGGATGTCTGATAACCGGCAGAAAAAGCCTGCAGTGCTGCCTCGCGAGCAAGTGATGGAGAGGATCGGCGATGTCCTCTCAGGCATTCGTGTGCCGGATTTGCCGTACCCGGTCGGAAAGCTCGAAGCGAACGTGGTCAGCGACTGGAAGCCCGTGCTGTTTTCCTGCTGGACCGAGCAGCGGGATGAACGGGTAATTCAGTTGATCCAGTCGGTTTCGCTGACCTGGTCCGTGCGACAGATCAACTCGGCGTATGTCGCCGACCGTATAATGGACGTGTTCCTCAAGACCAGCGGACTGCACCCGGAACTGGCGCGCCGGGTGGCGCGGCTGAGGTTTTTTCTTGCCTGGCGCATGAACGATGTCGGGGCCGATGCTTTCAGCGACGAATTGCTGGGCTGGCTCGATGGTCTGCAGGAGCTTCGAGGCTGGAGCGACTCCGGTGGGCGGTCCGCAAAGGTACTGCTGGATCAGCTGGACTCCCTGGTGATTACCGTATCTGCCTGTTTCGAAAGCGCCACCTGTGAGCCGTTCGAGGCGTTTTGCCGCGAATGGCAACAGGATTCAGACAAGCGCCGACAGCAAGTGTCACGGCTTCGTCAGCGGCTGCTTGAGACCGAACAGGGGGCCGCGCGCCAGCGGCGTGCCGAGCAGACCGCACGGGCGCTTGTTGGCCGGGCGCTGACCGGTCGGCAGCTACCGCCGGCGATCATCCGCTTTATCTTTGAATACTGGATGCCGCTGCTGAAGCAGGTGGTCTGGTCCGGTGATCTGGACGCCGAGAACGGACGACACGGCAGCAAGCTGCTGGAGTGGCTGGTGTGGGTGGGTGATCCGTCGCTTTCCGATAAGGACCGCAACCGGCTGTACCATGTGGGTGAACAGATCGGTGACCGGATTCTGGATGTCTGGCGGCGCGTCCATGGGCAGGGACTTGATCCCGCGGCGCTTGAGGATATTGAGGCGGTGCTGGTTGCCCGGCTCAGGGGCGAAACACCGGAACTCGCTCCGGGACTTCCTGAGACCTCCAGGTTCGAGTGGGACGCAGCGTGGCTGGCGTTCTCGGCTCCGGAGCCGGAAGCACTGGAGGAACTGGAAGGCCAGTGGTTTGTGGAGGGCGAGGGCCACAATGAGCAGCGCCGCTATTTTTTCACCCTGCTTGCTGACACCGCCGAGATCCTCTGGACCAACGGCGCTGGCGTGAAGCTGGGGGTTCAGCCCTGGCAAGCCTTCGTGCGGGCTCAAGAAAGCGGCCTGATTCGGCCGCTACCAGCATTGACCCCGTTTGGGCGGGTGCTGGTTGATACTCTTGGGGCACTTGCAGTGGTGCATGAACGCCAGAAGGCGTTGCGGCAGAAAGCGGCGGACGAGGCCCGGTCACGTGCCGAGGCATTACGCCGGGAAAAAGAGGCGGCAGAGGAGCGCCGCCGCGCCGAGGAAGCCCGGCGTCAGGCGGAGCTCGAGAAGCGCCGGCAGCAGGAACGCGAACAGCGCGAGGCTGATGAACAGGCAGAACAGGAACGGCTGGAGCAGGAGAAGCGACTGTCGGCGTATCAGGCGGTTGACGGCATCAAGCTGGGTGGTTGGATTGTGTTTGCCGGCGGTAATTCTGACCCAGCCGCCGAGCCCGTCCGGCTGAAACTGGCGGTGCGAATCAACGCTTCGAACAAGCTGGTTTTTGTCGACCGCCTCGGTTTGAACCGTCGTGAGTTTCTGGTGGAGCAGCTGGTTGATGAGGTGCTTGCGGGCAACGTGCGCATTCTCGGGAGTTCGGCAGAATTCGATGACACCCTGAGCCGCGTGGTTGGGCGCATCAGGGTAGGGCGACATTGACCGGAGCAGGGCAAGCACATGACTAACGTGGATTATACCTTTGGCAACCGGGTCGTTCAGGATGACGATGAGGCCGCCAGCGGTGACAAACGTGAGGATTACCGGCTCTCTGGCAGAGCGTCGGTGACACTGGAGCTGGAATCCGGGCTTCCGGAAGAAAGCGGAGAACCGTCGGCGGAGACGCGCAGGCTGATTTGCCGCATCCGTGACCTTTCCGCGCGGGGCTTATGCCTGGTGGTACCGGAAGCAGTAACACCGGGGGCGTTGTTGCCCGCAGAGGTGGCGCTCGGCGACGGGCCGGAGGAATTCGCGCTGACGGTGGAGATAAAATGGTGCCGGGCCGATGAGCGCGGTCACTGGTTAGTGGGCGTGGAAATCCAGAACTCTGACGACACGTCCTATCTGGACTGGGTAGAGGCCATCGCCAGAGTAATGACTGAAGACTGATTGGCAGCCTGTGGGCCCGGCGACTGGGCCCACGGCCTTCAGAGGTCATCAGTCCTCGAGTTCGCCCATCCCGGTGATGTTGAAGCCGGCGTCCACGTACATGATTTCACCGGTGATGCCGCTGGCCATGTCGGAACTGAGAAACGCAGCCGCATTACCCACCTCGGCCGTGGTCACGTTGCGACGCAGGGGCGCGCGCCTGGCATTTTCGGCCAGCATACGGCGGAAGCTCTTGATCCCTGATGCCGCGAGGGTTCTGATCGGGCCTGCAGAAATGCCATTCACCCGTATGCCGTCACGACCCAGGCTCGCCGCCATGTAGCGGACATTGGCTTCCAGTGAGGCTTTGGCCAGCCCCATCACGTTATAATTCTGCAGCACCTTTTCGGCTCCCAGATAGCTCAGGGTAAGCAGCGAGCTGTTTTCATGCATCATGCTGCGGGCACCCTTGGCCAGGGCAACGAAGCTGTAGGAACTGATGTCGTGGGCGATGCGGAAGCCGTCACGGGTGGTGACATCCACGTAATTGCCGTCCAGTTCATGGGCGGGGGCGAAACCGACGGCATGGATGATGATATCGATGTTGTCCCAGTGCTTGGCCAGTTCTTTGAACACATTGTCGATCTCTTCGTCACTGGCGACGTCACAGGGGAAGGTCAGGTTGCTGCCCCAGCCCTCAGCGAATTTCTCCACCCGGGACTGCAGTTTCTCGTTCTGGAAGGTAAAGGCCAGCTCGGCGCCTTCGCGTGCAAATGCTTCCGCGATGCCGTAGGCGATTGAATGCTTGCTGGCCACGCCAACGATCAGTGCTTTCTTGCCACTGAGTAATCCCATAGGTGTTCTCCCTGTGTTCTCGATTTCCAGTCATTATCCCCGAACTCTCCGAACGGGGGTAACACTCAATTGGTCGTAGGCTTCTGATAGAAAAGGGCCGCACTCAGCAGTTCACGAGTGTAGCTCTGTTGTGGTGATCGGAAGACGTTCGCAGCGTCGCCGTACTCGACCACCTTGCCGTGTTGCAATACCAGCAGTTTGTGGCTGAGTGCCCGCACCACCGCCAGGTCGTGGCTGATGAAAATATAGCTTAGCTGATAACGGGTCTGAATATCCCGCAGCAGCGTAATTACCTGCTTTTGAACGGTACGGTCAAGCGCTGAGGTAGGTTCGTCCAGAATGATGACCTCCGGTTGCAGAACCAGTGCCCGGGCAATGGCAATACGCTGGCGTTGGCCACCGGAGAATTCATGGGGGTAGCGGTGCCGGGCGTCGGGATCGAGGCCGACATCGGTGAGCGCCTTGATGACTCTTGACTCATGCTCGGCCGCGCTGCCGGGAATGTGGATTTCGAGACCTTCGCGCACAATCTCCGCAACGGACATCCGTGGACTGAGACTGCCAAAAGGGTCCTGAAAGACAATCTGGATCCGGCTCCGGTATGGCCTGAAACGCTTCTGGTCAAGACCGCCAATTTCCTCACCATCGAGCCGGATGCTGCCGGTGGAAGCAGTGAGTTTCAGCAAGGCATGGCCAATGGTAGTCTTGCCACTGCCGCTTTCCCCGACAATACCAAGGGTCTCGCCCCGGCCCAGGCTGAAACTGGTGTGCTGCACCGCGTGGTAAAACCGGGATGAGCGCCCAAACAGGCTCTTCTTGATGGTGAAGCGGACGTTGAGGTCGTCGATCTCCAGCAAGGGTATACCCGATTGCGGCTCGGTCTCCGGGGCTTCCGGTGGTTCCGCATCCAGCAATCGCTGTGTGTAGGGATGCTGAGGCGAACTGAAAAGTACCTCGGTGTCAGCCTGTTCGACCAGTTTACCCCGTTCCATCACCGCGACCCTGTCGGCGTATCGGTGCACGATGGACAGGTCGTGGGTGATCAGCAGAATCGCCATGCCCAATTTTTGCTGCAGCTCCCGCAACAGTTCAAGGACCTGTCGCTGCACGGTCACATCCAGGGCCGTAGTGGGTTCATCCGCAATCAGCAGGTCTGGCTCGTTGGCCAGCGCCATGGCGATCATTACCCGTTGTTTCTGGCCTCCGGACAACTGGTGCGGGTAACTGGCCAGGCGGGTTTCCGGTGCCGCAATGCCCACCAGTTCCAGTAATTCGATGCACCGCTGGCGGGCCTGAGGGCCACGCAGCCCTTTGTGGAGAGACAGGGTCTCACTGATCTGCCTTTCCACGGTGTGGAGCGGGTTCAGTGAGGTCATGGGTTCCTGAAAGATCATACTGATCTGACGGCCACGAATCTGGCGCAGACGCTTGTTGCTCGCCTGCAGCATGTCTTCATCATTGAACAGGATGCGGCCGCCGGGGTAACGGGCGTGGCGCTCATCCAGCAAGCGCAGGATGGAGAGCGCGGACACCGATTTGCCGGAACCACTTTCGCCTACCAGGGCAAGGGTCTCTCCTCGATTGATTGCGATTGACAAGCCATCGACTACGGGGTGGCCGTGATCAAAGCTGATGGACAGGTCGGAAATTTCCAGCAGTTTCGCCATATCAGTTTTTTCTCGGATCGAAGGCATCCCGCACGGCTTCGCCCACGAACACCAGCAGTGTCAGCATCACCGACAGGGAGACGAAGGCTGAGATGCCAAGCCAGGGGGCATGGAGGTTGGCCTTGCCCTGCGCGATGAGCTCGCCTAGCGAGGGCGAGCCGGAGGGCAGCCCGAAACCGAGGAAATCGAGCGAGGTAAGCCCGGTTATCGCCCCTGTCAGGATGAAAGGCAGAAATGTGAGGGTCGCGACCATGGCATTGGGCAGGATGTGCCGGAACATGATCTTGCGATTGCCCAGGCCAAGTGCCCGGGCCGCCCGAACATACTCGAAATTGCGCGCGCGCAGGAATTCCGCGCGGACCACATCCACCAGTCCCATCCAGCTGAACAGCAGCATGATGCCCAGCAGCCACCAGAAATTCGGTTGCACGATGCTGGACAGGATGATCAGCAGGTAAAGGACGGGCAGGCCCGACCACACCTCGATAAAACGCTGCCCCAACAGGTCGACCTTGCCGCCGTAGAAGCCCTGTATGGCGCCGACGATGACACCGACGATGCAGCTGGCAATGGTCAGGGTCAGACCGAACAGCACCGATATCCGGAAACCGTAGATCACCCGGGCGGCAACGTCGCGCCCCTGATCATCGGTGCCGAGCCAGTTCTCAAGAGTTGGGGGGGCAGGCGAGGGCACCTCGAGGTCGTAGTTGATGGTGTCATAGCTGAATCGGATCGGCGGCCAGATGAGCCAGCCATTGGCCTTGATCTCGTCTGCGATGAAATCGTCGCGATAATCCGCCTCGGAGGGGAGAAAGCCTCCGAAGGTTTCTTCCGGCACGGATTCCACCACCGGGAAATAGAGGTCCCCTTTGTAGGAGACAATCAGTGGTGCATCGTTTGCGATCAGCTCCGCCACCAGGGAAAGCCCGAACAGCGCCAGAAAGATCCACAATGACCAGAAGCCACGCCGGTTATTGCGGAAGTTCCGGAGCCGCCGTTGCTGGATCGGGGTGAGGGTGGCCATGGCTCAGGCACCCTCCCGGCTTTCGAAATCGATGCGCGGATCCACCAGCACATAGGTGATGTCGCTGATCAGTTTCAGTGCCAGCCCCATCAGCGTGAAGATGTAGAGGGTACCGAAGATCACCGGATAGTCGCGGTTGAGCGCTGCTTCAAATCCCAGCAGGCCGAGACCATCGAGAGAGAAGATCACCTCGATCAGCAATGAACCGGTAAAGAACAGTGCCACCAGCACGCCGGGCAGGCTGGCAATGACGATCAGCATGGCATTACGGAACACATGGCCGTATAGCACCTGTTTTTCTTCCAGACCTTTTGCTCGTGCCGTCACCACATACTGTTTGCTGATCTCGTCCAGGAATGAGTTTTTGGTCAGCAGGGTGAGGGTGGCAAAGCCGCCGATCACGTTGGCGGTGACCGGTAAGGCCAGGTGCCAGAAATAGTCACCGATTTTCTGATACCAGTTGAGTTCGTCAAAATTGGAGGACGTCAGACCCCGCAGGGGGAACCAGTCGAAATAGCTGCCGCCGGCAAACAACACAATCAGCAGAATGGCAAACAGGAAACCGGGTATGGCGTATCCCACCACGATAGCCGAGCTGCTCCACACGTCGAAGCGGGAACCGTCCGTGACTGCCTTGCGTATGCCCAGAGGGATCGATATCAGATAAATGATCAGTGTTGACCAGAGGCCCAGGGAAATGGACACGGGCATTTTGTCGACGATCAGCTCCAGCACCGTTCGCTCACGGAAAAACGATTCGCCGAAATTGAAGGTGGCGTAGTCCCCGAGCATTTTGAAGAAGCGCTCATGGGCCGGCTTGTCAAAGCCGTACATGACCTCGATTTCCCTGAGCAGCTCATCCGGGATGCCGCGGGACCCGCGGGAGTCGCTGCCGGAGGAGACCTCACCGCCGCTGCCGCCACCACTGGCGCGGGCGAGGGCGCCGCCCCCATGGCCTTCCATGTCAGCAATAAGCTGCTCCACCGGGCCGCCGGGAGCTGCCTGCACAATGACAAAATTGAGCAGCATGATGCCAATCAGAGTTGGAATGATCAGCGCCAGCCTGCGGAGTATGTAAGCACCCATCTAGTGGATTCCCTTCGCCGTTACTGCATTACCCAGGTCCATAGATCAGTGCGGTATCCACCAGTTATTGATATCCACACCGTTTTTAGGCGTCTTGTCGGGCTTGCTGAGGTAGCCCCAGTAGGCGATACGGTCACTGGGCAGGTACCACTGGGGAATCACGTAGTGCCCATGAAGCAGGACCCGGTCCAGAGCCCTGACACGGTGAATCAGTTCCTCGCGGTCCGGTGCCTGAATGACCTTGCCAATAAGCTCATCCACGACCGGATCGCTGACGCCCATGTAGTTTCGGGAACCGGCCACATCGACGTTGGCGGAGTGCCAGTACTCTCGCTGTTCGTTCCCCGGCGAATCGGACTGCGGGAGCACCTGGGTAATCACATCGTAATCAAACTGACGCACGCGCTGGATGTACTGATTGGTATCGACCAGTCGAATGGACACGTCAATGCCGAGACGCGCGAGGTTGTTTTTCAGTGGCAGCACCACCCGCTCGAAGTTTTTCTGATGCAACAACACCTCGAACGACAGCGGCTTGCCGGTTTCATCGTGCACCATTTTGCCATCACTGATTTCGTACCCTGCTGATTTCAACAGATCCATGGCTTTGCGCAGATTCTCCCGGAGCCCACCTTTGCCACTGATTTCCGGAGGCTGGTAGACCTCGCTGAATACCGCAGGCGGCAATTGGTCACGGAAGGCATCGAGAATTTCCAGCTCACGGCCTTCTGGCAGACCGCTTGAAGCGAGTTCGCTGTTTTCGAAGTAACTTTTTGTGCGGGTGTACTGATCGAAGAACAGGTTCTTGTTGGCCCACTCGAAATCAAAGGCGTACGCCAGAGCTTCACGTACCCGGGGATCGGAAAACATCGCCTTGCGGGTGTTGAAAACAAAGGCCTGCATACCGGCAGGGCGTTGGTGCTCGATTGCTTCGGTGATAATCGTATTGTTCTCGAATCGTTCCCCTGTGTAGGCGGTGGCCCAGTTCTTGGCAGAGGCCTCGACGCGAAAATCAAAGCTACCTGCCTTGAATGCTTCCAGGGCGACGGTGTCATCGGAATAATAGTCGTAGCGGATCTTATCGAAATTGAAGCGCCCTTTGCGGACTCCCAGGTCTTTCGCCCAGTAATCCTCGAGGCGCTCAAAGGTGATCGACCGACCCGCGTCGAAGTCACCGATCCGGTAGGGGCCGCTGCCCACTGGCGGTTTCATGCCGTTGCGGCCGAATTCACGGTCTTCCCAGTAGTGCGCAGGGAAGATCGGCATCTGCCCAAGAATCAGGGGCAGTTCCCGGTTGGAGGTATCACTGAAGTCGAAGCGAACCCGGTGCTCGCCCTCGACCGTCACCTCGCTCACGTCTGCGTAGTAATTCCGGTAAAAGGGATGCCCTTCAGTGGTAAGCGTATCAAAGGAAAATTTTACGTCCTCCGCCGTGATCGGCTCTCCGTCGTGGAAGCGAGCTTCCTTGCGCAGGTTGAAGATTACAAAGCTGCGATCTTCCGGTGTTTCAAGGGATTCGGCAATCAGGCCGTAGGCGCTGAACGGCTCGTCGTCCGACGATTCCAGAAGGGTGTCGTAAACATAGCTGCTGATACCGGACGCCGGCACACCACGAATAACGAAGGGGTTGAATGAATCATAACCGTTGGCGACCACGGCCATTCGCAAGGTGCCGCCTTTCGGAGCTTCGGGGTTGACGTAATCAAAATGAGTAAACCCCTCGGGGTATTCGGGGTCGCCGTGCATGGCAATGGCGTGCCGAGGTTCCGTCGCGGCGTCCGCTGCGGCAACCGGGGCTGACACGGCGGACATTAGCAAAGCCAGGGAACAAAACGACGTAAGGTATGAGGCTATCCGTGTTTTTGTCATAGATCTCGCACGTTTTGGTGAATCGTCCAGGAGTCAGTGATTGTTTTTGTACCCCGGAGTTCCCGCTGCAGGCGAACGTCTCAGGGGCTGTTCCTGATATCTACGTAGAGTACCAGACTTTGCCCCGGCTGGAGATAACGTGCGGAGTTCAGGTCATTCCAGCTTGCGATGTCGCTCACATTGACGGAAAAACGGTTGGCGATGACCGAGAGGGAATCACCCTTGCGCACCCGGTAGCCGACTTTCCTGACCATGGCTTTGCCGCGGTCACTGGAGGCCACCGCTGTTGTCTGATCGGATTGCGACCAGATCACGATGTTTTTTCCGGGAATCAGGGGGTCACCCGGCGCCATGTTGTTCCATGCCGCCACCTGGCGCACAGAGACACGATGTTCCCGAGCGATGTCCCAGAAGGTATCTCCCCGTTTGATTGTGTAATCCACACGGGTTCCGTTCCGACTCCGCGACTGTTTGCGCTCCAGTCGCTGACCGGCACTGAGCGCGTACTGTTCGGAATTCTTGCTGGCCGAGGGGATCATCAATCGCTGGCCGATGCGGATCATGTCGCCGTTCAGGTTGTTGACGCGGCGGAGGACGGAGGACGTTGTGGAAAACTTGCGCGCGACCGTACTCAGGCTGTCGCCGGAACGAACTTCGTAGTTACGCCAGGCGACGCGCTCATCGGCTGGAATACCCTTGAGCGCCTCACTGAAGCCCCGGGCCTTTTCCTTTGGCACCAGCAACCGGTGGGGACCATCGGGAGACGTCGCCCAGCGGTTGAACGAAGGGTTAAGCAGGTAGATTTCGTCCACATCCACACCGGCCAGTTTGGCGGCCTGGGCCAGGTCCAGCTGGGAACCGGTTTCAACAACCTCGAAATAGGGTTCGTCATTCAGCGGCGGGAGGTCGATGCCGTAGGCTTCCGGCTTGTCGAATATCTTCGCCAGGGCAATGAGTTTGGGAACGTAGTGGGTGGTTTCCTGCGGCAGCTTCAGCGACCAGTAATCTGTGGGCTTGCCGGCATTACGGTTGCGACGCATAGCAATGGAGACGGTGCCACCGCCGCTGTTGTAGGCGGCCAGTGCCAGGGTGTAATCGCCGTCAAAGCGAGTAGCCAGTCTGTCCAGGTAGGTCAGGGCAGCATCGGTTGCGGCGATGACGTCTCGGCGCTCATCATGCCACCAGCTCTGGGTCAGGCCAAAATACTTACCGGTCCCGGGAATGAATTGCCAGAGACCCGCCGCGCGCCCGTGTGAGTAGGCAAACGGATCAAAGGCACTCTCGACGATCGGAAGCAGGGCAAGCTCCGTGGGAAGGCCCCGTTTTTCGGTTTCCGAGATGATGTAGTGCAAATAACGACTGCCGCGCTCAACCACGCGGTCAATATATCTCGGGTGTTTGCGGTACCAGTCGAGTTGTGCCTTCACCCGGGGGGCGGTCACCTCGTGGTCCAGCTCGAAACCCGCGCGCAGGCGGTGCCAGAGATCAGGCGTGCTGTCGGTTTCCTCGTCAGCCCGGTCCGCAGGCTGATCCAGTTTTGCCCGGGCACCTTCAGCAGCCGCCTTGAGTTCCGGGGCAATGGCGTCATCCAGCTCGGTGCGGGCGTCTTCTCCGCCCTCGTCGCCGGATTCCACGGACTCCTTGAGTTCGTTGTCACCGGCGGCGACGGTCAGTTGCCTGGATTCAAGAGGATTGCCACTCCCTTGGCCGCCCTCATCATTATCGAAATAGCTTGCCGGGTTCATCCAGTCTGGCGCGGTGTTTTCCAGAGTCGAGCAGCCGCCCATGACGGCGCTTGCGAGTAATAGTGTGGAGAGGCGTCTGACCGACATAGTTGTACTTCCGGCTGGCTGGGAACGCCGGGTTGTGTACAAAAGCCCGGCATATTTAATGAGTTATGGCACTGAATTCGAACGGATTCTATGGGAAGCGCTCGAAAAGGGTCAAGAAACCTCTCGTTACGTCATTGAGAGGATTTGTTAACCGCTCTAAAAGTGGTCTTTACCATGGCGGACAGCGGCAAACACATCGTTAGGAGAGGATGCCGGCAAGTCGTTGTCCGCACAATAGGTTTCGGCCGCCGCGATAACCCGGGGATCGTCCCAGCGCAGGAAGGGGTTCATTCGCTTCTCATCACCAAGAACCGAGGGAACGGTCGGCTTGCCGCTGTCGCGCAGGGTCTGGCAATGGGCTTCGAACTGCTGCAGGGCCTCGTCGTCGGGCAGCCAGTGACGGGCGAAGCGTAGATTGGCCAGGGTGTACTCATGGGCGCAATACACCCGGGTGTCGTCGGGCAATTGCCGCAGGCTCTCCAGCGATTCGCGCATTTGGGCTGGGGACCCTTCAAAGAGCCGGCCACAACCACAAACGAACAGGGTGTCTCCACAAAATAGCAGCGGGTGGCCGGCTACCAGAGTTTCCGAGAAAAACGCGATATGATCGAGAGTATGGCCAGGCACGCCCAGTACACTGAATGTGATGGCGTTCCAGATCACTTCATCGCCGGGGTGGACAGAGTTGGTAATGCCATTAAAAGGGGATGCGGCCGGGCCAACAATCCGGCAGCCATCGACGCCGGCGGCGAGGCTGTTGACGCCGCCGACGTGGTCGGGATGGTGGTGGGTCACCAGGATGATATCCAGGGACAGGTTGTGCTCGGTCAGATACGCCTGTACCGGCTCCGCCTGCCCAGGATCAACAACCAGGGTTTTGCCTGACTGACTGTCTGTAAGGCACCAGATATAGTTGTCATTGAACGCGGGAATCGGCGTAATGGTCAGCATAGGGCCTCACATGTGCAATGGAATGTTCTTGTTATGATAGTGCATTAAACAGACCGTCCCAAGGGCGGCACCCAAACGACCAGGGGTAGACAGACATGCCTTCCAGAGAACCGGTGGATTATGCGGTCAGGCACGACAGCTTTGAGCGCTGGTATCAGACGCCGTTGGGGCGGGCTTTGCTGGCGGATCAGCGCGCCTGCGTCGATACTCACCTCGCCAGCCTCACGGGTGCGCGTCAACTTCAGGTAGGTATCAGTCACCGCTTTCCGCTCGCCAGTGGTACCGACTTCGCGCAGAAAATTCTCACTACCCCTCACTGGAGTCCCGCGATTCCGGATGGCGTAGCGGTGTGCGATGCCGATGAGCTTCCGTTTTCCGGGGATTCCATGGATCTGGTCATCCTCCATCACACGGCTGATTTTTCTCCGCACCCCCACCAGGTGTTGCGTGAGGCTTCGCGGGTGCTGAGGGGGGAGGGTTCCATACTGTTGATCGGCTTTAACCCGATCAGTCTGTGGGGGCTCAGGCGAATGGTATCGCGATCTCGCAGTGGTCCATGGGGGGGGCGTTTCCTGTTGAAAAATCGTATGGAGGACTGGTTGCGGTTGCTGGATTTTTCAGTGGAATACTCACGCTCCTGTTTCAATCGGTTGCCGCTGCAGAAGCCCGTCACCGGTACGGGGGCGGGGGTGCTGGAAACACTCAGTGGCAAGGGAATTCTGCCTGTTGGCGCCTATTACTGTATCCTTGCCAAAAAACGAGTATGTTCACGGATTCCCCGTCGGCCGGCCTGGCGCCAGCAAAAGGTTATTCCGTTACCCGGCACCGGAGCGGTAGGCGCCTCACGCGGGAGCGTCAGCCAGGCGAACATCGAAACACGCAATCTTGGGAGTGGTCATGGCCGGTAAGGTCGTTCTTTATACTGACGGTGCCTGTAAGGGCAATCCGGGTCCGGGTGGGTGGGGCGTCGTCCTCCGTTACGGTGAGGTCAGAAAGACCCTTCACGGCGGCGAGTCGCAAACCACCAACAATCGCATGGAACTGATGGCGGCAATCCGCGGGCTGGAGGCGTTGAAGCGTCCCTGCGAGGTAGAGCTTTACACCGATTCGCAATACGTCCGGAAAGGGATTACCGAGTGGATGGCGGGCTGGAAGCGTAACGGCTGGAAAACAGCCGCAAAAAAGCCGGTGAAGAACGAGGATTTGTGGCGCGAACTCGATGACGAGGTCGCCAGGCACCGCGTGAACTGGCATTGGGTAAAAGGGCATTCCGGCGTCCCCGACAACGAGCTGGCGGATGAGCTTGCGAACCGGGGCGTTGATGAGTTGGCGAACGCGTAGTCAGAAGAAGGCAGGGCATGAGACAGATCGTACTGGATACTGAAACCACGGGTATCGACCCGAACGAAGGCCACCGCATCATTGAGATCGGGTGTGTGGAGATGGTGGAGCGCCAGCTGACCGGCCGCAATTACCACGTCTATATCAACCCTGAACGGGAAGTGGAAGCCGAAGCGATTACGGTTCACGGTATCACTAATGAATTTCTCGCGGACAAGCCGGTATTCTCTGACATCGCCGACGAGTTTTTTGAGTTTATCAAAGGTGCCGAACTGGTCATCCACAACGCCGCCTTTGACATCGGCTTCATGGACGCTGAATTCGCCCGACTGAAACCGGTTCGCAAAACCGCTGATCATTGTGGGGTAATCGATTCGCTGGCAATTGCCAGGAAAAAACACCCCGGGCAGAAAAACAACCTCGACGCTTTGTGTAAGCGCTACGGCGTTGACAACAGCAACCGTGAACTTCACGGTGCATTGCTGGACGCCGAGATACTTGCCGATGTATACCTGCTGCTGACCGGTGGTCAGACGGCGTTGTCACTGGATGCCGGCAGCGAAGAAGGGGGTGGCGCCGGAGGCATTCGCCGCCTGTCGGCAGAGCGCAAACCACTCAGAGTCCTGAAAGCAACCGAAGACGAATGCAGCGCTCACGATGACTTTATGGAAACCCTGGCGAAACAGGCCGGCGGCACGGTATGGGACCGCATTGACAATCCAGGTGCCTAGCCGGAGTCCGACGCGGTTCAATCCGGAAGTGCGAACTGGATCTTTCTGTACCATTTGTTACATTCCCGGTTTCTTGAGCAACTTGAGTTTTGTGTTATAAGTAATGATAAGTTCGCCAGTTTTTTACGAACTGGATCTGGAACAGCAACAAGAACAGGACGCGGTAGTCTCCGCAACATTAACAGGAAGCGTTTATGGTTCAATCGTCTCTGGCGACGAAATCGCAGTCTTTTGATCTGGTCAAAAGTGAAATTGAACAGACCATAAAGCAGGCAGAATCGAGCCTCGAACGCTTTCAGGAGAACCGGGAGAGTGGCGAAGACCTGCAGAATTGCGTCGACTTCCTGAACCAGTTGCGCGGAATCTTTATTCTTGTCGAGCTGCGGGGTGGCACACTGCTGTGCCAGGAAGCCGTAAGCATGGCGAACGACGTCCCCGTTGGCGCCAACGATGACAAGAATATCCTTCTTACTACCCTCAACAGCGCCCTGTTCATTCTCCGCCGTTATGTGGAGTACTACCATCAGCAGCGTGCCGACCACCCCGAGTTGCTGCTGCCGGTCATCAACGAACTTCGTGAAGCGCGCAAGGAAAAACCGTATCCCGAATCCTGTTTCTTTGAAGTTGATTTAAAGGGGCGCCCCGATTTCTGCGCCGGCGTCACCCTTGATGCATTCGAAGGCAATGAAGCTGACTATGAAATTCTTGCCCGCCGCATGCGACTGACATTTCAGGTTGCGCTTCTGGGCGTTCTGCGGGAACGCAACGAACTGGTCAGTAAAAAACTCTTTGGTCGCGCGGCCCGGGGTCTTGCCCGGCTGTGTCAGGGAGCGCCGATGGGGCAGATGTGGTGCCTGGTGGCCATTGTTGCCGACACCATGCTCGATCGGGCGATGCCTTTCACCAAAACGCGCAAGCGCATGTTCATGCGCGTGGAGAAGTACGCCCGGGAAGTGGTGTATGTCGGCAAGGTGGCCACCGCGAAAGACGCCCCGGATTCATTGATTCGTGACCTGGTTTATCTGCTTTATCGTAGCGGCTCGGCCAACCCCGAAGTGACTGACATTCTGGCGGCCTACCGGTTGGCACCCACGGAATACCCGGACTCCATGATGGCGGCTCATGCGCGGCGCCTTTATGGTCCGGGGTCCGACGTGCTGAAATCGCTTTCCGAAGCGCTCCAGGACGAGCTCAATCAGCTCAAGGACAAGCTGGACATCATTGAGCGTGGCATAGAGCCGGATCTTGCTGAATTGGCCTCCATTGCCGACACCCTTGAGCGCCTCGGCAACACCTTGTTGATGCTGGATCTCAACAAGCTGGCGGGCCGATGTCGTGAGGAGGCGGACCGGTTGCGGGCGTGGGAAGCCGAATCACGGTTGCCAGCGGATGAAGAGCTGTACGCCCTTGCTGACTCGGTGCTGGGAATCGAGGACGCGGTTCTTCAGATCGTGACCCGTGGCATCACGTCAGAAACCGATGCTCTGGCGACCGGAGAACGAAAGCGGGATGAATCCCTGTACCTTCAGGAAGCCATGTTTGTGGTGGCTGATGAAGCCAGAGGTGCCCTGACCCTTGCCAAACGGGCGATAACAGCGTTTATCGAGTCGGATTATGACAAGCTCCACCTCGCCAACCTGCCGGCAACCCTCCACAGTATCTGGGGGGGCTTGCAGATGGTGAACGATCCCGCCGCAGCGGATGTGCTGGCCCGTGTTGCCGCCTCGATCCAGGACCGGCTGCTCGACGCTCGGGAAGCGCCCGCAACTCAGGTGCTCGAAGCACTGGCGGACGCTTTGACCTCACTGGAATACTACATCGAGAGCATTGGAAAGCGGGAAGAGCGCAACGCCGATCTGCTGCGGCTTGCCGAGTCGTCACTGGATGATGTCGGGCTCTAGGTGAAAAAAAACCCTGCATCAGGGCAGGGTTCTTTCGGAACGATACTCTCCGGGCGCAATCAGCCCATCTTGAACAGTTCGCCCAGTTTGGTCGCCAGCATCATGTCGCCTTCGGCGCGCAGCTGACCGGCCATGAATGCCTGCATACCGTCAGTTTCACCTGAGACAATACCCTGCAGGGTTTCTGAATTCATAATCAGGGTTACGGAAGGATCGTCATGTGCACCTTCGTGAAGAGTGCAGGTGCCATCCTTGATGACCAGGTGATAGGTTTTGTCATCTTCGATGTCGAACTGGAACACCAGATCCAGGCCTTCGGCTGCGTCTGCGTTGAAATTCTGTTCGAGCTTTTCAAATACCTGAGCTACAGACATTATTTTACCCTTTTTGATGATTGTCTTGGCTTGGCGGCGGCTGCGAGGTCCCCGGTATTAGCCTGTTCCGGGCCGGAAGGAGCCGACGTAGCCATCCGACTTTAGGGTGACAGACTGGCAGTGTCAACCTCTATCGAACGCTTGTTTTAAAAATCGGGATCGGTTACTACAACAGATTCGGTAAGTTACAATCACTGTCTTAAAAATCTGCCTGGAGAAGCACTTTGGAATTTCTGACAGAGTTCGGTTTGTTCGTTGCGAAGGCCGTGACACTGGTCATCGCTTTGATCGTCGTTATCTCGGTAATACTGTCCGCCGCCCAGAAAGAAAAAGGCGAGGATCACAGCGATGGCGAACTTCGGGTACGCAAGCTGAACGAGAAGTACCGTAAACTCCGTGAATCTCTTCAGTCCCGCCTGCTGTCCGAGCAGGAGCGCAAGTCATGGGCCAAACAGCACAAGAAGGAGGAGAAAGCCCGGGCCAAGGCTGAGAAGGGGAAGCTCAAGAGCGGAGAGTCGCCCGCGGAGCCGGCCAAGCGGGTCTTCGTGCTCGATTTTGACGGCGACATCAAGGCCAGCGATACCGATCCGCTGCGTCGCGCGATTACCGCCGTGCTGAGTGTGGCAGAGCCCGGTAAGGACGAGGTGGTGATTCGCCTCGAAAGTGGTGGCGGTCTGGTGCATTCCTATGGCCTTGCCGCCGCTCAGCTCGACCGTATCCGCAGCAAAGGCATTCATCTGACAGCCTGTGTCGATAAGGTGGCCGCCAGTGGCGGCTATATGATGGCCTGTGTGGCCGACCGGATTGTGGCGTCTCCGTTCGCAATTCTGGGTTCCATCGGTGTTGTCGCCCAGCTGCCGAACTTCCACCGGTTGCTGAAAAAGAACGACGTTGATTTTGAAGTGCTGACCGCGGGTGAACACAAGCGGACACTGACCGTGTTTGGAGAGAATACGGAAAAAGGCCGGCAAAAATTTCTGGAAGACCTGGAAGATACTCATGTGCTGTTCAAGGAATACGTCGGCGAACGTCGCCCCGGTCTTGACATCAGCGCGGTGGCAAACGGCGACATCTGGTTTGGCCGCCGTGCGCTGGAGGTAAACCTGATCGACAAGATCCAGACCTCCGACGAATATCTCATTGAGGCCTGCGATAGTGCCGACGTAATCTCGGTAACATTCCAGCGCAAGCGATCCTTGCCGGAAAAACTAGGGCTGGCGACCAGCGCCGCACTCGAACATACCGTTTGGAAGGTATTGGGCGCGTTCAGGAACCAGAAAATCCAGTAGCTGACGGCTAACGGGACACTACCATGACAACTGCAACGGAATTCAAAGCCTGGCGAGTTCAGGAGCACAACGGCGATTACCAGGGCAGTGAACAGACATTGTCCACCAATGATCTGCCGGAAAACGAGGTACTGATCAAGGTCAGTCATTCTTCACTGAACTACAAGGACGCGCTGTCAGCCTCCGGAAACAAGGGGGTAACCCGGAGCTTTCCCCATACCCCGGGCATCGATGCCGCCGGGGAGATCATCGAGTCGACCGCGGGAGAGCTCGCAACGGGCAGCAAAGTCATTGTTACCGGGTATGATCTCGGGATGAATACCGACGGCGGTTTTGGCGAATACATCCGCGTGCCTGCCTCCTGGTGTGTTGCCATGCCAGAGGGCTGGAATACCCGCACGGCAATGATCTATGGCACGGCCGGCCTGACCGCCGGCTTGTGCGTGCAGAAACTCCTCAAAATGGGCGCCAGCCCCGAACAGGGCAAACTCGCGGTCTCCGGTGCCAGCGGTGCGGTCGGAAGTGTCGCTGTAGAGCTGTTGTCGAAGCTTGGCTTCGAGGTGGTCGCCATCAGCGGCAAACAGGATTACGCCGACGACCTCAAAGCCCTGGGTGCGGCCGATGTGGTGGGGCGGGACGCGCTGGCCGCCGAGAAAAAGCCCATGCTCAAACCGGTATTTGCTAACGCGGTGGACACCGTTGGAGGTCAACCGCTGGCAGAACTGCTGAAGCAGATCCAGCCCGGCGGTTCGGTATCCTGTTGCGGGCTGGTTGCCGGTCCGCAGCTGGAAACCACCGTGCTGCCGTTCATCCTGCGGGGCGTGAATCTGCTGGGGGTCGATTCAGTCGAAATTCCGCTGGCAGAGAAGGCTGCAGTCTGGAAAAAGTTTGCCGGCGAGTGGGCCTGCCCGAAAACCGAAGCCGCCGCCAGAGATATTGGGAGAGGTCAGCTGGACGGTGCGCTAAAGGCCTTTTTGAAAGGGGAGTCTTCTGGCAAGATCGTGCTGGATCACGCCTTTTAACAGTGGGGCAGCGGGGTGCTGAGGCGCTAACACCTCAACACCCCCGATACATCAGGAAGCCCGACGACGGAACAACGGCTCGTCGGTGTCGGTGGCAGCCTGATACCCCTGGCTGAAAAAAGTCAGCGAGCGGGCAGCCTTCGTCGCATCCTTGTCTTCCCGCAGCGCGTAGCTGTCAAACCCGCAGCGCTTCATGAACTGCAGCTGGTCCAGCAACACGTCACCGATCGCCCGCAGTTCATTCTGATAACCAAAACGCTCCCGTAGCAGCCGTGCAATGCTGTAGCCACGGCCATCGCTGAATTTCGGGAAGTTTACCGCAATCAGCTTCAGTTCATTCACCAGGCCATCGAGCAGCTCCGGTTCATCGTGGCTGTCGAACCAGACTCCGATGTCATCCCGGCCTTCAAAATGCTCCTTGCCTGCCAGCCACAAATCGGCCGGGATCAGCGCGGGCTGATCCGGGATGTTCAGGGACTCGCCATCCGCCGGACGGGGCACGACCACCCATGCGTCGGGCCTGATGGACCCGTCTTTCGTGATAATGTCAGGCATAGACCCGCTCCTTGAAAGGCTCAATTCCTATTCGACGGTAGGTTTCGAGGAAAGGCTCTTCCTCTTTCCGGTTGTCGACATAAACGTTGATAATCTTGGCGATTACCTCGGGCATGTCTTCCTGCGCGAAGGACGGGCCCAGGATCTTGCCAATCGTCGCGTCGTGGTGAGACGAGCCGCCCAGGCTCACCTGGTAGAATTCCGCGCCTTTCTTGTCGACACCGAGCACACCGATGTTGCCGACATGGTGGTGGCCACAGGCGTTCATGCAGCCTGAAATGTTGAGATCGATCTCCCCCAGGTCATAGAGGAAATCCATGTCGTCAAAGCGGCGCTGGATTGATTCGGCGACCGGAATCGATTTTGCGTTCGCCAGGGCGCAATAATCGCCGCCGGGGCAGCAGATCACGTCGGTCAGGGTGTTGAGGTTGGCAGTGGCGAAGCCCATGGGTTCAATCTTTTGCCAGAGCTCAAACAGCTGATCCTGGCGAACATCTGCCAATACCACGTTCTGCTGATGGGTAACGCGTACCTCACCGAAGCTGAATGCATCGGCCAGTTCTGCAATCTGCTCGAGCTGAGTGTCGGAGACATCGCCAGGGGGAGTGCCGGTCTTTTTCATGGTCAGGGTGACAATGGCGTAACCCGGCTTCTTGTGGCTGTCGATGTTGTGACTCAGCCACTGGTCAAAGCGACGATTCTCGAACCGCTGGGTTGCCAGCAGGTCGGACGCGTTGTCCAGCGTCTCGTAAGTCGGCTCGGTAAAGTAACCCTGAATGCGTTCAATGGCATCGCGGGTGAGACGGGTGGGGGAGTCCTTGATATGGGCCCACTCGGCTTCGACCTTTTCGGCGAAGCCCTTTGGCGTCAGCGCCTTGACCAGAATCTTGATCCTCGCCTTGAACTTGTTGTCGCGACGACCGTAGCGGTTGTATACCCGCAGAACCGCTTCCAGGTAGGTCAGCAAGTCGAACTCCGGCAGGAATTCGCGGATGACGGGCCCGACCATCGGGGTGCGGCCGAGGCCACCACCGACATGAACGCGGAAGCCAAGTTCGCCCTGGTCGTTTCGGACCATCTGCAGGCCAATATCGTGCACCTGAATCGCCGCCCTGTCGGTTTTTTCGGAAGCGTTCACTGCTACCTTGAACTTGCGGGGCAGGAAGGCGAACTCGGGGTGGAAGGTGGACCACTGACGGATAATTTCACAGTAGGGCCGCGGATCGGCCACCTCATCGACCTGCACGCCGGAGAACTGATCGGTGGTGGTATTCCGGATGCAGTTACCGCTGGTCTGGTTGGCGTGCATTTCCACTTCCGCCAGTTCAGCCAGAATATCGGGCACGTCTTCCAGCGCGGGCCAGTTGAGCTGGACATTCTGGCGCGTGGTGAAGTGGGCATACCCTTTGTCGTAATCGCGGGTGATTCGGGCCAGGCGACGTAATTGATCGGACCGGAGCATGCCGTAGGGAACGCAGATCCGCAGCATGGGCGCAAGACGCTGAACGTAAAGACCATTCTGGAGGCGGAGCGGGAGAAACTCGTCTTCGCTCAGTTCGCCGGCAAGCGCTCGCTCGGTCTGGTCACGGAATTGAGCAACCCGTTCGGCGGCTATCTGCCGATCGTGTTCATCGTATACGTACATAGTAAAACGTCCTGCAAAAACGCGTGGTATCAGGCCGTGAGGCCTTTTTGAGGCCGCCAGAATATCACCGTGTATATATTCTTAAAATGATTATTTCCAAATATGTTTATCGATTTGAGTGATAAAGAAAAGGTGTCAGGACTGGACGGATGGCAATTCCGTGCTTAACTGTACAAAGTGGAAGTTACCGGCGTTGGGAGCCGGCGATTTCGGAATAACAAAAACATAACAGGAGAAACCGGGAATGAAGAAAACTGCGCACTCTGACAGCAGCGTTGACGCCGTCGCATCGGTATTGCTGGTGGTTCTGGTCGTGGCCTTTGCGGTGGTCTGGGTCAGCGGGCAGTAGGTTACTGCCCGGACAGCACCACTTTCACCACAATGATCAGGGCAATCACAAACCCTGCCGTAAACAGCAGGCCCGCAATGATATAAGGAAGCGGGCTGTGGCTGGAAAAATCCTCCTGCCGGCGCTTGTCTGACTGCACACCAAATGCGCCGGCAAGGATGCTCTGCATGATTTTCAGTACGCCGGGGCTTTTGGGTTTCTCATTGTGGTTGTTATCGGTTCCCATCATATTTCCCCATTTCGTTTGTTGTCTATCTGACTCTATTCCGCCGGATCGTAGGCAAGGCTTGGGGCGAGCCAGCGTTCTGCTTCTGCCTTCGAAATGCCCTTGCGTTCAGCATAGTCTTCTACCTGATCGGCGCCAATCTTGCCAACCGCAAAGTACTTGGACTCCGGGTGGGCAAAATACCAACCGGAGACGGCTGCCGTCGGGAACATCGCAAAGCTTTCAGTCAGCTCGATACCGGTTGTCTCCGTTGCTTGCAGCAGGCTGAACAGCGTCGCTTTCTCGGTGTGATCCGGGCAGGCCGGATAGCCGGGGGCCGGACGGATCCCACGATAGCGTTCGCGAATCAGATCCTCGTTCGCCATTTGCTCGTCAGAGGCATAACCCCAGAACTCTTTCCGGACCCGCTCGTGCATGCGCTCTGCAAAGGCCTCAGCCAATCGATCCGCGAGCGCTTTGACCATGATGGCGTTGTAATCGTCGTTAAGGTTCTTGTATTCCAGTGACAGCTCCTCGGCACCAATGCCGGTGGTGACCGCAAATCCGCCCACGTAATCGCATGTCGGCGCCCCCTCAGGTGCAACGAAATCCGACAGCGCCATCATGGGTTTGCCGGGGGCCTTCTCGTCCTGCTGACGCAGGTGGTGCAGAACCGTAAGCTCTTCGGTACAGGTTTCGTCGCGATAGACCACTACATCATCACCCCGGCGATGGGCGGGCCAGAAACCGATCACGCCCCGTGCTGAGACGCGCTGCTCATCAATCATTCGCCGCAGGATTTTCTGGGCATCATCGAACAGGGTGCGGGCGGCCTCGCCCCGTTTGGGGTCATCGAAGATGGCGGGGTATTTCCCGGCAATGTCCCAGGAGATGAAGAACGGGGTCCAGTCGATGTAGTCCACCAGCTCGTTCAGATCATACTCTTCAAACACCCGAATACCGGTAAACGCCGGTTGTGGCGGCCGATAGCCGTCAAACTCCAGTTCTGGCGCGCGGGCACGGGCCTCCTTCAGCGACACCAGTTTGGTGCGGTCGCCACGATTCTTTCGACGTTCGCGAATCTCGTCGTACTCGGTGCGGGCAGCCTCGACAAATGCGGGCTTGGCGGTTTTGCTGAGCAGCTGGGAGGCCACGTTGACACAGCGTGAGGCGTCTGAGACATACAGTGCCATGTCATTCTTGTACTGGGGTTCGATCTTGACGGCGGTGTGGGCCTTGGATGTGGTCGCGCCGCCAATCATCAACGGGATGTTGAAATCCAGACGCTGCATTTCCCGGGCAACGTGGACCATTTCGTCCAACGAAGGGGTGATAAGACCACTGAGACCAATGATGTCGACGTTTTCTTTCCGGGCGGTCTCAAGGATCTTGTCGCACGGCACCATCACGCCCATGTCGATGACTTCGTAGTTGTTACACTGCAGCACGACGCCCACGATGTTCTTGCCAATGTCGTGCACGTCGCCCTTGACCGTAGCCATCAGGATTTTGCCCTTGGCTTTCTGCTCCTCGGTCTTTTCCGCTTCGATGAAGGGGATGAGGTGGGCCACGGCCTGCTTCATCACCCGTGCGCTTTTCACCACCTGAGGCAGGAACATCTTGCCGTCCCCGAACAGGTCGCCAACCACGTTCATGCCCGCCATCAAGGGGCCTTCGATCACCTCGATGGGGTGAGTGGCTTCCAGTCGGCAGGCCTCGGTGTCTTCAATGATGTAGCTGGTGATGCCCTTGACCAGTGCATGTTCCAGGCGTTTCTGAACCGGCCACTCCCGCCAGGCGAGGTCCTCTTCCTGGGTCTTGCCGCCTTTGCCCTTGAAGCGCTCGGCTATTTCAAGCAGGCGGTCAGTGCCGTCCGCACGGCGATTGAGTACAACGTCTTCGACCAGTTCCTTGAGCTCCGGATCGATTTCGTCGTAGATCACCAGCTGGCCGGGATTGACGATGCCCATGTTCATGCCCGCCTTGATGGCGTGGTAGAGGAACACCGAGTGGATGGCTTCACGCACCACATCGTTGCCGCGGAACGAGAAGGAGACGTTGCTGACGCCACCTGAAATGCTGGCGTGGGGGAGGTGTTCCCGGATCCAGCGGGTGGCATTGATAAAGTCTACAGCGTAATTGTTGTGCTCTTCGATGCCGGTGGCAATGGCAAAGATATTGGGATCGAAGATGATGTCGGCGGGGTTGAACCCGATGCCCGTCAGCACATCGTATGAGCGTTTGCAGATTTCGGTCTTGCGTTCGTAGGTGTCAGCCTGGCCCTGCTCGTCAAAAGCCATGACCACTACGGCGGCGCCATAGCGCATGCAGTCACGGGCGCGTTTGATGAATTCCTCCTCGCCCTCCTTGAGGCTGATGGAGTTCACCACCGCTTTGCCCTGAACGCAGCGGAGGCCGGCTTCAATGACCTCCCACTTCGACGAGTCGAGCATAATCGGCACGCGGGAGATGTCCGGCTCCGAGGCTACCAGGTTCAGGAACGTTACCATCACGTCCCTGGAATCGAGCATGCCTTCGTCCATGTTGATGTCGATGATCTGGGCGCCGTTCTCCACCTGATCGCGGGCAACGCTCAGCGCTTCCTCGTATTGCTCTTCCTTGATCAGTCTCAGGAACCGTTTGGAGCCGGTTACGTTGGTGCGCTCCCCGACGTTGATGAACAGGGTGTTCTCGTCCCCGGTAAAGGGTTCGAGGCCGGCAAGGCGCAATGCCTTCGGGCGCTCCGGGATTTTCCGCGGCGGGTATTTCGCAACCGCGTTGGCAACGGCCTCGATGTGGTCCGGTCGGGAGCCACAACAGCCACCGATAATGTTAAGGAAACCATCTCTTGCGAACCCCTCGATGATCTCTGCCATTTCTTCCGGAGTCTGGTCATACTCACCGAATTCGTTGGGCAGACCGGCGTTCGGATGGGCGCTGACATACGTTTCCGCCTTGGTGGACAGTTCTTCCACGTAAGGTCGCAGAGCGTCGGCACCGAGTGCACAGTTAAGACCCACGGAAATGGGCTTGGCGTGCGCCACCGAGTTCCAGAAGGCTTCGGTGGTCTGGCCGGACAGGGTGCGCCCGGAGGCATCGGTTATGGTGCCGGAAATCATGATGGGCAGGGTGATGCCGCTGTCTTCAAAATATTGCTGGGTGGCGTAAATCGCCGCCTTGGCATTGAGGGTGTCAAAAATGGTTTCGATCAGGATCAGGTCGGAACCACCTTCGACCAGGCCCTCCACCGCTTCGTAATAGTTGTCGACCAGAGTCTGGAAATCGACGTTGCGGTATCCGGGATTATTCACATCCGGCGAGATGGAGGCGGTGCGCGACGTGGGGCCCACGGCGCCGGCAACAAACCGGGGTTTATCCGGGTTCCTTGCGGTAAATTCGTCGGCTATCTCGCGCGCAAGTTTCGCCGAGGCAACGTTCAGTTCTTTAGCGATAACCTCCAGCCCGTAATCCGCCTGAGACAGTCGGGTGGAGTTAAAGGTGTTGGTCTCGATGATGTCAGCACCGGCGTCCAGGTAGTCCGCGTGAATATTGCGGAGCAGGGCAGGCTGGGTCAGGTTCAGCAGATCGTTGTTGCCCTGAACCTCGCGGTCGTAATCCGCAAACCGGTCACCGCGAAACGCTTTCTCATCCAGTTTGAGATTCTGGATCATGGTGCCCATGCCGCCATCAAGGAGAACAATACGTTCCTGCAGGGCCTTGTTGAGCTGTTCCAGGCGAGAGTTGCGGTCGGTCATAGAGTTACTTCCGGAAGTCGTGTTTAACATCGTATTTAACTGAACGGCGCGGGATCATAGCAAACTTGCAGGATTGCGTCCCGGTGCCAGTGCTGATTGTCAATCACCTGTGTCAATAAGTGAAACTCATCAGCGGCGTAAAGCCCGACTATTTTACTTGGTCTTTCATGTTCCGGCGAACTCCCTTAAAATGAACTCAAACTTTCAAACGGGTTGCTAACATGGCATTGGTTACTGTGACTGATCCCGCACGGGATTATCTGGCACAACTTATCGAGAAGCAGGACGTTGAGGGCATGGGCGTGCGTATCTTCGTAACTCAGCCCGGCACCAAGAATGCCGAGACCTGTCTGGCCTACTGCCCGCCCAACGAGATTGTTCCGACCGATGAACAGATCGATCTGGGCAAGTTCACTCTCTTTCTCGATCACAATTCCGTGCCGTTTCTTGAAGAAGCGTACGTGGATTATTCCAAGGACCAGATGGGTGGTCAGCTCACCATCAAGGCTCCGAATGCCAAGGTTCCCAAGATTGATGATGATGCGCCGCTGCCCGACCGGGTGAATTACATTCTCGCGTCTGAAATCAATCCCAATCTTGCGGCCCATGGCGGTGACGTTTCTCTCGTCGAGATTGTCGACGAATCGGTTGCCGTGCTCCGTTTCGGGGGTGGCTGTCAGGGTTGCAGTGCGGTCAGCTTGACCCTGAAACAGGGTGTGGAAACAACACTCAAGGAACGGGTTCCCGAGATTACGGCGGTCAGGGACGTAACGGATCATTCGGTGACTGATAACGCCTATTACCAGTGATTGCCGCAACGGCGTTGCTTTGATGACGGCCGGCCCCGGTATTGGCGCGGGCCGGTGCCGTTTAGCCCTCCGCATTCTGTCTGCCGCAGTTCCGTCATTTCCCTGGCGGCACGGCCAATGCCCCTATATTTCAATTACTTCATCATTCGTCACATAATCAAAAACGGCAGGCCTGTACCATCCGGGTCTGGCTAACAGTGACGTTTTCGCCGGCGTGGCCGCCAGCGACATTGAAAACCGGGGATCAATTTGTTCGACGTTGCACTCTTATCTGTGCCACTGATGGCGGCAGTCGTTGGCTGGTTCACAAACTGGCTTGCCATCCAGATGTCATTCTATCCGGTCCAGTTCGTCGGGGTCGGCGTCTTTGGCTGGCAGGGCGTTATTCCCCGCAAGGCCGAGAAGATGGCTCACATCTGTATCGACCGCACCCTGCAGCAATTTGGCGACCTCAACGCCATTTACCGCAAGCTGGAACCCCATCGTATTGTCGAACAGGTGGTCGCCCAGGTGAACCCGAGACTGGACGAGTACATCGATGAGGTGATGTACGAGATTCAGCCGGTCCTGTGGGACAACCTTCCGCTGTTTCTGCGTAACCGCATCTATCAATGGGCGCGTGAACAGTTGCCCTCGCGCATTGAGTCGCTGGTCGAGGACTTCGGTGATGATCTGGACGAACTGGTGGACCTCAAGGCCCTGCTCAGCCGCGAATTACAGCAGCACCCGGATCTGATGAACCGGATCTTCAAGCAGGCCGGTGCCGTGGAACTGCAATCCGTGATTAACCGGGGAGCGATCATTGGCGGGTTGCTGGGCGCCATTCTGGTGCCGGTCTGGGTCTCCTATCCCGAGCCCTGGTTGCTTCCGGTCGGCGGTTTCGCGGTTGGCTTTCTGACCAACTGGATTGCGATTAATCTGATCTTCAGCCCGCTGCAGCCGCGCCGGTTTCTGTTCTGGAAAGTGCAAGGCCTGTTCCTGCGTCGGCAGCCGGAAATCAGCGATGTCTGGGCGCGGCTGGTCGCCGAAGAACTCATTACCGTGGAAAAAGTGGCCGATGCCATGATCAATGGCCAGCACGGGGACCGCACGCGGGCCATTATTCAGAAACACCTGCGGCCGCTGCTGGATAATTCGGTGCTGATGAAGCTGACGGCCCAGGTGACCGTGGGCATGACCGGCTACACCGAGCTCAAGAAAGCCATGAACCAGAAGGCGGTGCTGGCAACACGGGATGTGTTTGGCGACCCTTCTTTCAATCGCGAACGGGCACCGGTCGTGGCGGACGTGCTGGCCGGGCAGATGAAGGCCCTGCAACCATCGGAATTCCAGGACATCCTCCGCCCTGCGTTTCGCGAAGAAGAGCTTCAGCTGATGATTGTCGGCGGCTTGTTTGGCGCCCTCGCGGGGCTGCTCCAGTTCTTTTCTCTCACCACACTGCCGTTGTAGCCATCAGGCAAAAGGAGAACCGTTCATGGAATTCGGACTAACATTGCTGGCCCATGCCGCTGTAGTCGCTATTACCGTCCTCGCAGTCCTCGCCGGGTTCTGGTTTGGGGTAGTTCGGCCATACCTGGACAGGAAGGTCGAAGAGCTCATTGCAGCGTCCAGAGAAATCGAGCCCCGGGTAACCCGTGGTGTCAAACAGGGTGTTTCGGATTCCCTGCGGGATCTGCCTGAAAACACCGTAAAAGAGTCCACCCGGCAATTCCTCAGGTTCGGCTCAGGGCTGTTTGAAAATGGCTTGAGCAGCTTTCTCGGCAGTGCTGCCGACCTTGAGCGCAAAGCCGGTGACCACCATGGCACGGGCCCCCGGGACTACTGACAGCGCCGTGTTATAGGCAGTTGGTGGGGCGGGGCAGTCCTGCGAGGCGGCACGCGGTTTTAGCGGGTGTGCCGGGGAACAGCTGCATCAGGTAGATGCTGTTCCCCTTGGCCTCGCCAAACTCTTCTTTGACGGCTTTGACAAACAGCCGATTGGACGGCGGCGAAATCTCATGTTCTGCATAAAATAACCTAAGAAACCTGATGATTTCCCAGTGATTTTCATCAAGTTCAATGCCGTCTTCTGCGGCGATCGCCCGGGCCACGCCCTCACTCCAGGTGGAAGCGTCTTCAAGAAATCCTTCGTTATTTCGTAGCGGGGTTGTCATGGCTCACCAACTGATGACTCGTTGCGCCTGAATGCTCAGTTCTACCATGGTGTCGAAATCGATCGCGGAGCATTTGTGCGGACCTCCATCGGTATCGAGGGCACGGGCCTGCATGTCGTCCTGCAGGGCGTATACCTGCGCTGGCAGATGAATGCTGGAGTCCAGCAGAGCGACCACGCCGTTTCCGGTCAGAAGCACGGCGTCCTGGTCGCTGGCGATGCCAAGGCATTCCCGAAACCGTGGGTGCCCTGGTGATTTGCTGACAATATGCAGTGTGTGCATGAAGTAGACTTTCCTGTAGATGGTGAGACCGGGTTAACCGGGCAGAACCACATGGTCAAAGCGGTCGATCGTGGAGCGGAGATCCTCCACGGCTTGCACGCCGTCGAGGAGCGCCTTTTCATCCAGTCCGAACCGGTGGCAGGCTGCATTATCGGCCAACAGTGAGTCGATCCCGAAGATGGCGGCGGCTTTCAGGTTGCGCTCCGCTGACTTCTGCTTGACTGCTTCCGGCTGCTGCCCCTGTTTGAGCCAAAGAACGCCTTCCCCGATAAAAAGGAGTGACACCGGCTGATCGAAGGCTGCCAGAGAGAAGGCCATGTCCAGGCTTTCGCGTCCAGTCCAGTTGCCGTAGGGAGGGCAGTCAATGATGATCAGGGTGTGCATCGCTCAGTCTCCGCCGTGGAAATAGATTACCCGTGAGGACTGTATCGTGCCCTCAACCCACTCCCCAAGGCCAGCAATGGTAAACGGGGGTGCCAGATTGTGGGCAGAAAGTTCGTAGCGAGCCTGCTCGGCCTGATCTACCAGGCCCCGACGCAGGGCGGAAGCGACACAGGCGATGCCGGGGACGGCGTGAGTATTGAGAAACTCTGCCCAGGCGGCTGACCAATTGGCCTCATCCGATGGCGGGCAGGCCAGTGAAGAGGCAAGATGAACCCCTTCACCATAGAGGAAAACCCGGTCGATGGCGTGCCCTTTGGCAATCACAGCCCGGGCGAATCCCAGTGCCGTCTGCGGGGCCTGGGTAGAGTAGGGGGCTCCGGTAATAACCAGTGTGAAGCGATGTGGTGCTGACGGCATGGCGTATCAGAGATCCTGCAGGAATTCCGGTAAGTGTACCTAAAGCAAAAGCCCCGGCAAATGCCGGGGCTTTCGGGACTGAGCGGGGATGGCTGTGATCAGTCCTCGCCGCTGAAGGCCATCAGCAGGTGCAGCAGGCTGACGAACAGGTTGTAGATGGAGACGTACAGGCCAACCGTTGCAATGATGTAGTTGCGCTCGCCGCCGTTGATGATCCGGCTGGTTTCGAACAGGATCATGATGGAGGCAAAAATGGTGAAGCCGGCGGACACTGCGAGGTGCAGCACGGAGCTTTCCATGATGAAGGCCAGAACCATGGCGCCGATCAGCACAAACGCACCGGCGGTCAGGAAGCTGGACATGAAGCTGAAGTCCTTCTTCGTGATGATGGCGGTGGCGGACAGGCCAACAAAAGCGACTGCGGTCAGGGTAAGCGCCTGCGCAACAATCTGTGAGGCACCTGCGGCCACGATAGCGCCGATGATCGGACCAAGGGTGTAACCCATGAAGCCGGTCAGGGCGAACGTAGTCACAATGCCCCAGGGGCTGTTCTTGAGCTTGTAGGTAGCGAAGAGCAGGCCGATGTAGCCGACAATGGTAATAAGGAATCCCGGATGAGTGCCGTTCATGTTCAGGAAGGCAGTCAGGGCCGAGAAGGCCAGGGTCATGCCGAGCAGCATGTAAGTGTTGCGCAACACGTTCATCGCATCTGCACTGATGCCGGTAGTCGCGCGCTCTGCCTGGGAAGCGTTGTAGGCTCCCTGGTTACTCTGAACGCCGAATCGTCTGTCTTCCATTGTCATCTCCGTAGGTAAAACTCAGATGTTCTCGAAATCTCGGGTACTGTCACTACTATAATGTCACAACCGCAACTTTCAATCATTTACGACAGAAAAGCACCGATCAGATTCCATTAAAAGCTGTTAATGTTGAAAGTTCCGGACAACTTTATGCAGGGCGTTGACAGCACAGGCAATTCCGGTATCATGCTCACCGCTGTCGCAATGACGGCGAGTGAGAAAAACGGTGGGCTGGCAGAGTGGCTGAATGCAGCGGTCTTGAAAACCGCCGAAGGTTAATAGCCTTCCCGGGGTTCGAATCCCTGGCCCACCGCCACTTTTCTTCACTCTGAGTCTCTCCCCTGATCAAGCCAGTTTTCTGACCCCGTAGTTTCCTTTATTGCACCCGGCATTCTAGCGCTCATAATAGCCTCTTGTAACAACGGGGGGAGACAACGTATGGGTGACAAAAAAAACATGCAGACAGAGAGTGGCGCCCGGGAAGAGCAGCGGCGGTTTGCGGTATCAACCAATCGGAGCCAGGCCCGCCATCGCATTCGCTACGTGGAAGCGGGCGGTGCCGCCGTGGACAGTCAGGAGTGTGTATTCTGCGAATCCGCGCCGGATCTGCGCGATTACAGCGAACGGCCCGGGTAGATTGCTTCTTTCTGTTCCGTGGCCAGAGCTTCCCTGCGCCCGAGGTCTTCGGCTGAGTTGGTGGGAATACTCCAGCCCTGCAGGTTCTCCTCGATTAGTTTCACGAGGGCGTCGATGTGCCCCGGGGTTGCATTGAGCGCCGGGATGTAACTGAATCCCTCGCCACCAGCTTCCAGGAAGTACTCCCGGTTTTCCTCGTCAATCTCCTCAATGGTTTCGAGACAGTCGGCCGAGAAGCCGGGGCAGAACACATCAATCGACTTCACACCCTGTCCGGGCAACGCCTTGAGCGTTTCATCGGTGTAGGGTTTCAGCCATTCTTCCCGCCCGAACCGTGATTGAAAGGTTGTCTGGTATTCGTGTTGAGCCAGGCCCAGGCACTCTGCCAGCAGGCGCGACGTTTTATGGCACTCACAATGGTAGGGGTCGCCCTTGGTCAGGTATTTCAGTGGCACGCCATGATAGGACAGGATGAGCTTCTGGTTGCGCCCGTTCTGCTCCCAGAAAGCGCGGATGTGCGCAGCCATCGCCTCAATGTAGGGCGGATAGTCCGGGTAATGAGAGACGAAGCGGAGATCCGGCAGCCAGCGTCGCCCGGTAAAGTCACGGGCGATAGCGTCAAACGTCGACGCCGACGTTGAAGCGGAATACTGAGGGTACAGAGGCAGCACCAGCAGCTTGCGGACTCCCTGGTTGTGCATTTCATCCAGTACCGTCTCGATCGAGGGATTGCCGTACCGCATGGCAAAACCGACCACGACGTTGTTGCCGTGGCGTTTCTGCAGAACCTTACGGATGCCTTCGGCCTGATTGGCGGTGTGAATCAGCAGCGGCGAGCCTTCGGGTTGCCAGACGCTGGCGTAGGCCCGGGCGGACTTGCGGGGCCGAATGCGCAGAATGATACCGTGGAGAATCAACCACCAGAGCAGGCGCGGCACTTCCACCACCCTCGGGTCGGCGAGAAACTCTGCCAGGTAACGCCTGAGTGCTGGGGTGGTCGGCGCGTCGGGCGTGCCGAGGTTGGTAACCAGTACACCCAGTTTTTCGGACTGGGCGTGACTGAAATTCTCTGTTCCTTTGTACTGCATGGGGGCACCCTGACTGGCGATCGGTGGTTACTGCGCTCCGGCCGGAATCAACCCTGCTTCGTCGCTTGTTGCGCGAGCCTGGGGGCCAGGCCACTGATGTCGTATCCGGCGTTGCGGGCCTTGCTGACGATATCGGCGGCCGGCGTCGTGCGCGCGGAGCTCAATGCCCACAGCACCGTGCAGCGGGTGCCGGAACGACAGAAAGCCAGTACGGGCTTTTCGGCCTGCTGGATCATCGGTGCAAAGCGATCGACGTCTTCGTCGGTGACGTTCCCTGACTCCACGGGCAGGTAAACCCACTGCAGGCCCTGGGCGCGGGCGGCGGCTTCAATATCGCTCATCGCTGGCTGGCCGGGCTCCTCATGGTCCGGACGATTCGCCACCAGAGTACGGAAACCCAGCCTCGCAATTTCTGCAACGTCGTCGACACTGATCTGGGGCGCCACGGTAATCTGGTCGTCAATTTTTCTCAGTTCCATAGTTCAAACAGGCCTTCTGGAGTCATTGGCAGTCATGGCGCAATGATGACACAGCGCCCCGGATGTTTCAGTCGGTGAACAAGCATTCTACCCAAATTTGCTCACGGCGTGCTGCGCTTGCGTTCGATCACCTCGTACATGGTCATGCCGGCAAGCATCGCCGCCACGAACACCGCCGCTTTCACCTCGCCTGCGCCCAACGCCACCAGTCCAGGCCCCGGGCAGAATCCGGCAATACCCCAGCCAACACCAAACAGAAGGCTCCCCACCACCAGGCGCTGATCAACCCGGGTGTTGGCGGGCAATTTCATATCAAAGCCCAGAAAAGAAAGGGTTCGCTTTCGCGCAAAGGTAAAGGCAAACAACCCGACCAGAATTGCGCCGCCCATGACAAACGCCAGGGAGGGGTCCCAGAGACCGGCGAGGTCGAGAAAGCCAAGCACTTTCTCAGGGTTGGCCATGCCCGAAAGAATCAGCCCGAGGCCGAAGATCAGGCCGGACATGAATGCGGCGATAGAATATTTCATGGTGTTACGCTCCAATTGCGTGGCGAATCAGAAAAACGGTGACAAAACCGGCTGCCATAAAGCTCAGAGTCGCGACCAACGATCGCGGTGACAGGCGAGAAAGGCCGCAAACCCCGTGACCGCTGGTGCAACCGGAGCCATAGCGTGTACCAACGCCAACCAGCAGGCCGGCAATAATCAGTGCCGGATAACCCGCTTCGACTTCTATTTGTGGCATGTCGGCGGCCAGAAGCCAGACCAGAGGAGCACCAACCAGGCCTGCCATAAAGGCGACCCGCCAGCTTATGTCGCCGGATCTGGGCGTGAGCAACCCCCCGAGTATCCCGCTGATCCCGGCAATACGTCCGTTAAGAAGGACGAAGCTGGCCGCGGCGATGCCGACCAGGATGCCCCCTGCCAGTGCCGTCCAGGGCGTGAATTCGTTCCAGGCAATGTCGATCATGATAGCCTCCGCAATGCTGTTTTTGATGATTGGGGTAATAAGGATAGAAGTGCGGGTAATAATAAGGGCGAAAGCGGACAAAAAAAAGCCCGGCACTGGTGGCCGGGCAGAGGCGTGCGAGTAGTATCCATGAAAGACTTCCAGACAAACCGGCATCAGCAGGGACGCCGGTATAGGGAAGTATTGACCATATTTTGTACACTTCAAGTTGCAGGCCGATTACTTTCAAAACATTTTTTCATATCGATAGGGTGCTTATACTGCCGCCCTTCACTGTGCGGGTTACAGGGCGATACATTGCACTGAAATTCGCGTGCTCCTGTAATACAATGAAAAACTAACGCTGTTTTAACGCCCCGAGGTGGTTGCATGTCCGAAGATAACGAAAACAAGCCGCAGAACGATCCACTGCTTGCGGGCAAGATCAAGGACTCGGCCCGCCAGATCTGGCTTGCCGGTCTGGGTGCGTACACCAAAGCGGAGGAAGACGCAGGGCGGTTTTTCGAGCGGCTGGTCCAGGAAGGCGAACAGCTGGAGAACAAGACCCGGGGGGTCGTGGAGAAACAGATCAAAACGGTCGAAGATCGGGTCGGTGACGTCCGCGAACGGGCCACAGGGACCTGGGACCGTCTGGAGCATATGTTTGACCAGCGGGTTTCCGGAGCGTTGCGCCGGCTTGGTATCCATCGTCGTGAAGAGATCGAGGCACTGGAACGTCGCATTGCCGCCCTGGAATCGGAGTTGGGCCGGCTTCGCGGCGACGATTCCGAAGAGTAACCCCGCCGCTACAGATAATCCTGGCTCATCAAACACACCTGCTCCTGTTCATCACCTCCCAGGTAGGGGAGCAGGAGCTGCATCATCTGGTACACGCCGCGACCGGGATCGACGGCATCCCGGTTGTCGAGGTGTGAAAGGCTGTCATAACTGCTCCAGTAACAGGCTGTGAGCGTCAGCTGTTCGCACAAGGCGGACAGCTGGCTTGCGCTAATCTCCATCATCTCCTGGCGTTGCAGGCTGCCGCAGATGGTCCTGAAGGCCGCCGTTTTCTTTTTCAGAATCCGCCGGAAGCGACTCTGAAGTCGTTCATAGCGGGACAGCACATTCACCAGATCCTGGTAGAGAAAGCGATAGCGTGCGACGGTTTCAAACAGCAGGTGCAGGAAGAAACTCTGCTGATCGAGACTGATCTCGACATCCTCCGGGACCGCCAGCAGGTCCAGCATTTCGCCTTCGTAGCGCTCGAACAACTCCTCGACAATGTCGCCTTTGCTTTTGAAGTGGTAGTAGAGGTTGCCGGGACTGATCTCCAGTTCATCAGAGATCAGCAGGGTGGTCACGTTGGGTTCCCCGACGCTGTTGAACAGCACCAGGCTGGTATCAAGGATACGGTCGCGGGTTTTGATTTTTTTCATGTCGCGGCCTGGAGCCCGGGTTAAAGGTCGAAGCTCGCCCATACCGGACAATGGTCCGAGGGCCGCTCCATGGCACGAATGTCGTAGGATACGCCGGCTTCCCGGGCTTTCGGTAACAGGCTGTCGCTGGCCATGATCAGGTCGATACGCAGTCCGCGCCGTGGCTCCCGTTCGAACCCGCGGCTGCGGTAATCGAACCAGCTGAAAGTATCAGTCTCTTCCGGATGGAGGTGGCGGAATACATCAGTAAAACCGCGGCTCTCGACCTGGCCCAGCCATTCGCGCTCCTCGGGTAAAAAACTGCATTTTCCGGTGCGCAGCCAGCGCTTGGCGTTGTCTGGGCCGATGCCGATGTCGTTGTCCGTGGGGGAGATGTTCATATCGCCCATCACCACGATGTCGCCGCCCTGAGTCTTGAGTTCATCCAGGTAGCGCATCAGGTCGCTGTAGAACTTCTCTTTGGCGGGAAATTTCACCGGGTGGTCGCGACTCTCGCCCTGGGGAAAATAACCGTTCACCACCGTGAGTTTCCTGCCGTTACGGAAGAACTGACCAGTAATCAGGCGGCGCTGAGAGTCCTCACCGTCCCAGGGATAGCCTTTGGTGACGGTTTCCGGTGCGTCGCGGGACAACAGGGCCACCCCGTAATGGGTTTTCTGGCCGTGGAAGTGTACGTGATAGCCCAAGTCGCGAATGGCCTCGACGGGAAAGTCGGTGTCGGTCACCTTGGTTTCCTGCAGGCCAATAACGTCCGGATTCAGGCTGTTGATGACAGCTTCCAACTGATGAAGACGGGTGCGAATGCTGTTGACGTTAAAGGACACGAACATCATGGGCGGTTAATCTCGCTTCGCTGGCTCTGGATTGTGGGCTCAGCGCCGGAGTTTATCACAGCCGCGGGGGGAATCCGCCTTGGCTGACAGGACGCGGTCAGGGAGTCAGTTCACATTCCGGACGTTCGGTGACCTCATAGCGGATATGGACCATGAAGTTGCCATCCTCGGATTTGCGGATATTGCTGAGCCCGATGTAATCCGTCAGGGCGCCGGATTCGTCATAACCGAGGGTGATGGGGTCTACCAGGAAGCGCAGTACCATACCGGAGGGTCGGATGGTGACCGTGTGTGGGGCGTCCGTCTGATCGGTGCTGACCGGTTCCATAACGAACGCGTAGTGTTCACCCCGGGTGGGAGCCAGGAAACGGAAGTCCACGGACTTGGCCGCGGTCACATTCTCCCAGTGCCGGCGGACCAGGTTGTCGAAACCGGCGTCAATCACCACCGCCTCGTCCACATCGGTCTGGAATTCTTCTGTCTTGCCGGAGGGGGTTTGCCAGAGAATGGCCAGTGAGTTTTCATCCTCTCGTGTGATTTCGATGACCTCTTCGAAATCGGGCTGGCGGAAGGTCATATCCGGACGCAGGGGAGAGTGCTTGTAATCCAGCGATTTGGTGGCGAAGGGTTGGCTTTCGCCGGGCTTGCGGTACTCCACCGTGTGGGTGGCGGGCCGCCAGCGGCCATCCTGACACTCGCCGATTACGGCGTGGTGCTCTTCATAGACCGGCGAGTCGTCTTCCCGGGCTTCGCCGGTAAACGTGTATTGTGCGTTGCTGGCGGCGGCGACTGGCGCGAATGCCAGGGCAAACGCAACCGAGCTGGCGTGGTGCAGTTTCATGAGGCAAGCTCCGTATACAACGTATTGCGCACAAACAGCAGCAGCGGGAATACCACCAGCCAGCCGGCGGCAAGCGCTACCAGTGACGTCGTCAGTACCGGCAGCTCCACTGCGCCGAGCTGGCTGGCGGACCAATAGGCAAAGGGTCCGGCCATTGGCGCCAGAAGCCAGGGCAGCCAACGCTTGCGGCCGACCCACTGCAACGAGTGGGAAAGGGTGGTCATGAAAATGGCCCAGATGGCAATCAGCCAGACGGGCGTCAGTACTACCTGGCCGGTCCCGTCGTCGAGAACCCCGGTGTAGAACCAGATCCCATCGAGAATGCCGCCGACCACCGTGCCGAAACCGATAAACTGGGCCTCCACCCAGCGGTTCTGACTGATCAGCACGAAATGGATAGCCAGAAACACCGCCACCACGCCCGCTGCCATCATGCCGGGATAGAGTATGCACACCAGCCAGCCTGCCTGGAACAGCACAAAATTGATGACGTTGCGGAGTGTCTCTGACTGGATCATAGGCTCAGAATGTTGTCGCGTTTGTTGCCGGGCTTGGCAAACATCAGTTGGGAAACACCAATGGCGCGTTCACTGAACCCGGCTTCGCAATAGGCAAAGTAAAAATGCCACAAACGTCGAAAAGCGCGGTCGTAGCCCATCGCTTCGAGCTTTTCGCGGTTGGCCATGAACCGGTCGCACCAGTCATGCAGTGTTCTCGCATAATGGAAGCCAATGTCCTCGGAGTGGGTCAGCACAAGGTCGCTGCCTTTTCTGACGGATTCGAGAATGGCACCGAACGAGGGAATAAAGCTGCCCGGAAAAATGTAACGCTGAATGAAATCCACGTTGCGCAGGGCGCGCTGATAGCGCTGCTCAGGCATATTGATCGCCTGCACCAGCGCGAGTCCGTCAGGCTTGAGCAGGGCGCTGATCTGACGCAAATAGCTGTCCAGAAACTGGGGCCCGACCGCTTCGATCATTTCGATGGACACCAGTTTATCGAACTGGCCATGCAGATCGCGGTAATCGTCAAACAGCAGAGTGATGCGGTCCTCCAGGCCCGCCTCGGCCACACGTTGTTTCGCCAGACCCAGTTGTTCTTCGGAAATGGTGGTAGTGGTGACGTGGCAACCGTAGTGCCTGGCAGCGTGCACGGCGAAACCACCCCAGCCGGTACCGATTTCGATGACCCGGTCACCGGGCCGGAGATCGAGTTTCCGGCAGATGGTGTCCAGTTTGTGGACCGCCGCCTCTTCCAGAGTGCTGCCGGGCCGGGGATAAATCGCGGAAGAGTACATCATTGTGGAATCCAGGAATGTCTCGAAGAGATCGTTGCCAAGATCGTAGTGGGCGCTGATGTTCTTGCGTGACCCGGCCCGGGTGTTCCGGTTAAGCCAGTGAAGTCCCTTCAGAGTCGGTTTGGTAACCCAGCTGAAACGGTCTTCGAATTCGTTCATCCGGTCGACATTGCGGGTGAAAAACCGCAACAGGCTGACCAGATCCGGGGTGTCCCAGTCGCCCGCCACCCAGGATTCAGCCGCTCCCACGCTGCCGCCGGTGAGCAGGTCCCGCCAGGTGCTGTGGTGGTGTATGTTCAGTTCAGCGGGGGCGTGGAGGGTATTGCCGTCACCAAACACCCGATCCTCATGTCCGGCTTCGCGGACCGTCAGAATGCCATCTTTCAGCAACGCCAGCTGCTGACAGACCAACCGCCTTGCAACCCGGCTGGTGATCGGAGCACGCGCCTCGTCGTTGGCAGTCGGTAACGAGGTATTCAGGTTCTCCATGAGCTTACCCTTCCACTTGTTGTGCGATCGTTCGTGTTGTTGTCGGTCACATCCACGCCGGAGTCCTCCGCGCCCAGACGGTACGCCGGGTCACTGTCCGGCAGTTTGTCCGGGTGCGTATAGAACGGTGCGCCTTTGAGCTTCAGCTTCAGAGCATGCCAGTAGATTCCCGCGGCGATCTTGATCGCTTCCAGGGGGAATTGGCGCAACGTTCTATGCAGTTGTTTACGATTGAGGGGGCGTCGTTGGACTACCAGCGTGGCATCAAATTGCTTGCGGTCGTTTTCCAGCACGTTCATGTGAATACGCAGTTCCGGCCCGCGGAAACTGAAGGTCCACTGGTAGTCCTGCCTCATGCCATTGAAAGGCGAAACATGGAAGCGTTTGTGGAAACCGAAACGTTCGGTGTGCCAGCCCGCGGAGGTCTGTTCTTCACCGGTGGTCTCGAGGCAGTAAACATGGCGTTCATGCCAGGGCGTATTTGTAATCTGGGCAAGAATCACTTTCGGCACAGCGCCGCTAGCGGGGCGATCCCCGGCCCGATAGCAGAAATAGAAGCTGACCGGGTTGAAAACGTAGCCCAGATATCGGGGGTGAGTGATGAGCTCCACCGGCCCGTCCGGGCGCCAGCCGGTTGCCTGCTCGGCCTGATCGCAGACAGCCGTCAGCAGGTCCGGACTCGCTGGTTTGAAATAGTCCTTGCGATGCAGCGATAGCCAGTTAAAGCGCTCGCTGGAAAACCACCGGCTGATGTCGGTAACGCGGTCCCATTCTCCGAGTTCCAACGCCAGCATGCCGGTGCGGTAACTGAACTCGTGGCCCACCGGGGCTTTCCGGCGATGGCGAATGGTGCCTTCAAGCCATTGGCTGGTCAGTGGTTGGTCTTCAGAATGGCGAGTGGCAGTGTGCATGCTCAGAGCTCCACGCCAAACGCCCGGGCCACGCGCAAGGCACTACATACCCCATCTTCATGGAAACCGTTAAACCAGTAGGCGCCGCAGAAATGGCTGCGGTTGCGGTTGCCGATGTCGTCATAGCGCTTCTGCGCAGCGACCGCCTCCAGCGTGAACACCGGATGGGCGTAGTCAAACCGCTTGATAACCCGGTCTTCGGCGATGTCCTGGCTGCGGTTCAGTGTCACACAGAAGGTTTCCGGGGCGTCGTGGAAGTTCTGAAGGATGTTCATGTTGTACGTCACTGAAACCGGCTCGGTGCTGTGGCGGGGAATAAAGTAGTTCCACGCCGCCCAGGCGCGGCGATTGGATGGCAGCACCGAGCTGTCGGTATGCAACACCACATCATTGCGCTGATAGGTGATGGCGCCGAGCACTTCCCGTTCCTCGTTGGTGGGGTCAGCGATCATCGCCAGCGCCTGGTCGCTGTGGCAGGCAAAAACCACCTCGTCAAACCTGCGTTCCTCGCCCCGTACCGTCAGTACGACCTCATCCGGGTGCCGAACCACAGAGGTGACGGGGCTGTTCAGGTGCGTGGCATCCCCGAGACGGTCCATCATCCTGCCGACGTATTGTGCCGATCCACCGGAAATGACCCGCCAGGTCGGGCGGTCATCGACGGACAACATGCCGTGATTGTTGAAGAACTGCAGAAAAAAACGGATCGGGAAGCGCTCGAGGATGATCTCCGGCGCCGACCAGATGGCGGCCCCCATGGGCACAATGTAGTAGTTGCGGAAATACCGTGAGTAACGGTTGCGGTTAAGGTATTCGCCCAGGGTTTCGTCGTCATTGATCCGCCCGGACGCGAGGTCGTCGCGGGTTTCCCTGTTGAAGCGGAGGATCTCGCGAATCATCTTCAGAAACGGCAGGTTCACGAGATTGCTGCGCTGGGCAAACAGCGTGTTGAGACTGGTACCGTTGTACTGCAAGCCAGTCGCGTTGCAATCAACACTGAAGCTCATGTCACTGACTTCTGATGCCACCCCGAGCCGGTCCATCAATTTCATGAAATTGGGGTAGGTCCAGTCGTTGAACACGATAAAGCCGGTGTTGACCGGCCATCGCCGGCCTCCTGCCTCGACATCCTCGGTATTGGTATGGCCACCGGCATAATCAGCGGCTTCGAAGAGCTGTACGTCGTGACGTTCGGAAAGCAGCCAGGCAGCAGTGAGGCCGGAAACTCCGGCGCCAATGACAGCAATGCGCCGACGTGGTTCATTCATCAGGAGGTTTCCTGTCCGTTGTTGCCTTGCCGGGCCATCGCCGCGGACATTCGGTCAATGATCGGTCGTGGTAGAGCGCCAAGCAGGCGCAGCGTCCAGGTGAAACGTTTCGGGAACGCGATCTCATTTCTCCCCTTGGATAGACCATTCACAATGCGCGCCGCCGCATCGTCGGCAGTGACCAGAAAGGGCATCGGGAAGTCATTACGGTCGGTGAGCGGGGTTTTCACAAACCCCGGAGAAACGACGACGACCTCGATGCCCTCTGCGGCCAGATCCGCTCTCAGTGAATGGCCCAGGTAGGTCAATGCCGCCTTGGACGCACCGTAGCCTTCGGCGCGGGCAAACGGAAACCACCAGGCCGATGAGCTGACGATCACCAGGGTCGCCGCCTCGCCCCTGGCACGGGCGCGGCGCAGGGCGGGCAGGGCAATGTCCAGGCAGCGCGCGGTACCAATCACGTTGGTGGTCAGGTTATTGGCAATGATCTCGCTCCGGTACTCCTGGATTTCCAGGTATTCACAGGTACCGGCATTGAGGATCACCATGTTGAGCGCCCCATGGCTTTCCAGCGTCGAGGCGATAGCCTGCAACCGGGCCTCATCGGTGGTGTCCGCCGGGGCCGCAATGACCCGCTCGGGGGCCAGCTCACTGAGAGCATCCAGCGGTTGCTGGCGGCGGCCAGTCACAATCAGCCGGTGCTCCTCATTGATCAGCCGGCGCGATACTGCCTCTCCGATACCCGAGCCGGCGCCGGTGATCCAGATGTTACTGGGTTGTTGAAGTCTTTTGCTCATCCTGCCTGATTCCTGACCCAGCGAATGATCCGCCCGAGCACCGGGAGGTTTTCATAAAGCAACTGGCCTGCATCGAAGTAATCGCGATGACGGGTTACCTTGCCGTCCCGGATGACCAGCCGGCTCATACCGTCGACCTGAATTTCCCGGCCCCTGCGGATGCGCTTGTGGCGCAGGTGCATCACCCAGGTGATACCAACGTTCTCACCGTTGACCACCGGCTCACCAAATTCAAAGTGGCAGGACACCACGTTGGCGTAAGCACCCGCGAAATAATGCGTGAGCTGGTCAAGCCCGGTGACGGATGACAGCGGGTCTTCAAAGTGGACGTTTTCGCTGTATACCGACGCCAGCTTGTGCAGGTTACCGGCATCGAGTCCGTTGAACAGCTCCCTGAAGCGGTCCAGGGTCGCAGGAACAGCCGAATTTCTGTTACCGACTTCTATCGCCGAGGCGGTACTCATGAACGGTTCCTCCTCTGATTGTCGAGCTTGCGGGTTTCTTCCTGAATATGCCTGGGGATCGGGTTGAGATCCCAGATGATGCCCAGCCTGGACATGAGCCATAGTCCGTACCAGGTGATGTCGATCTCGTACCAGCGAAAGCCCTGGCGCACCGACTGCGGCCACCGATGGTGGTTGTTGTGCCATCCTTCACCCAGGGTCAGCAGAGCCAGCCAGAAGTTGTTGCGACTGTCGTCAGGCGTGTCGAACCGGCGCTTACCCCAGACATGGGACAACGAATTGATCGACACCGTGGCGTGGAACAGAGCCACCGTTGAGATAAAGAATCCCCACACCAGCAACTGCAGGCCGTTGGTTTCCAGACCCGGCGCCCAGGTAGCGAGCGCCTCACCCAGAGCATAGATGAGTACCGCGGCCCCTGCGGGCACCAGTGAGTCAAAGCGATTCACAAATTTCAGTTCGGGGAACTTCAGCCAGTCCCTGACGCGGCGTTCGTCCATGGAAAAACCGGCATCACAGGTAAACCAGCCGGCGTGTGACCACCAGAAGCCGCCCTGATGCGGGGAGTGCAGGTCTTCCTCCTGATCCGAGTGCTGATGATGGTGGCGGTGATGGGCTGCCCACCATAGCGGCCCCCGCTGGGCTGCACTGGCGCCCATAATGGCAAACACAAACTGGGCAGGCCGACTGGTCTTGAAGGTCTTGTGGGCAAAATAACGATGGTAGAAACCAGTGATCGCGAACATCCGGATGAGGAAGAAACCGACCGCAAACGCAACTGCAAAGCCGCTGACCCCCGTGTAGAACGCCAGAAAGCACGCAAGGTGCAGGGCAATAAAGGGAATAACCCGGATGACATTGAAAGATCGTGATGTAGAGTCGATGTGATCCGAACCCGCCGAGGAATCGAACCATCTCAGAATGTTTGTTAACCAATATTGCGCTCGGGTCATACCCAGACTGCCTTTAGCTGTAAGAAGATTCGAAAAGAATTTCTTGAAGATACTGTAACTGTGTCGTTCGCTCGTTACTCTGGTTGTCTCGCAACCGTTCGATCGAATGTACGTTCAAACCTCTGCTTTTGGATGCACCTTTAACAATGATTAACCAAAATAGTCAGTGCGCGGATATACGCCGCGTGGCGATAGTTGGTTCAGGCCTGGCGGGCCTGTCCGCTGCAAGAATGTTGACGGAGCAGGGTGTCAGCGCGACGCTCTTCGAGAAGAGCCGTGGCCCCGGGGGGCGCCTCGCGTCGAAGCGGGTGTCGGGCGGGTCTGCTGACATCGGGGCCCAGTATTTCACGATCCGCAACCCGGCGTTCGGCAGCTTCCTGGAACGTTATGCCGGTCCGGACGCCTATGCCATCTGGCACGCGCGTCTCGGATTTCAGAAGTCTGACGGCAGCTGGCAGCCATTCCCCGAAGAGGCGCGGTATGTGGGGACGCCAAGGATGACCGCCATCAGCCGGGCACTGGCCTCGGGGCTGGATCTTCAGGCCGAAACCCGTATTGCGCAATTGGCCCGGAATGACGGGGGCTGGACACTGACGGACACCGAACACCGGGCCCATGGTCCGTTTGACGCGGTGATTGTCACCGCGCCGCCGGCTCAGGCCCGGGACCTGCTGGCCAGCAGTCAGTTACCGGAGTTGGCGGCGCATCTGGACGAGCCGGTGTCCGCCATCCTGCCGTGTTGGGCCGTGGCGGCGTATTTTGCAGAACCGCCCGCCACCGAATTTCAGGGTTTGAGGCCCGATCATGACGTGCTGTACTGGGCGGGTAACAATTCCAGCAAACCTGGCCGCGATGACCAGGGTCAGTGGTGGGTACTGCACGCCACGCCCGGTTGGTCAGCCGCAAACGAGGATACACCTCCGGCCGAGGTTGCCCGCGCCCTGGTCGCGGCTTTTCAGGCAACCACGGGCAACTCCCCGGAACCGACAGACATCGTGCCGCATCGCTGGCTTTACGCCCGCTCCGCAGACACTCGGCGGCCGGGGTGTCTGTGGTTTGCTGCCGAAGGCATCGGGCTGGCCGGAGACTGGCTCAGCGGGGGCCGGGTTGAAGGCGCGTTCGAAAGCGCCAGCGACCTGATCGCCGCGATGATGGCGGATTAGCCCGTGGCGGGCGGCGTGGTGACCTCCGGCTGCACATAAAAGTGGGTGATCGTGCCGTCGCTGAACTTGCTGAAGAAGGCGCTGACTTCGGTGATCTTCCTCAGGGATCGGGTGCGATGAATCGGATCTCTCACCAGCACCTTGATGCCGTTGAAGTTGTCCTGAATATTGGAAAAGCGGGCCCGCATGGAACAGGTCACCACGCGGGCCGGGTCCAGCCGTAATTCATGTGCCAGCCACTGGCTGTGGTCCGACATCTGCGCCGGGCTGAGATCTTCACGGGTGTCCAGGTGATCCAGCTTGATACGATCGACAATACAGCGTGAAAAACTGTGGGGATTTCGCCGCGCCACCTTGCGGAACGCCTCCCAGAAAAAATTGTCCGTCAGTTCCGCGAAATAGCGCATGTTGCTGAGGCAGGTATCCACCCACTCGAAGTTCTCCGGATCTTCCAGCACCTCGTTGATGGCCTCGCGCAGCAACCAGTCGAAGCCCAGAGCGGTCTTATGAGCGTAGACTTTGCGGTACATCTGGTGGCGGCTGTAGACAAAATCCTCCAGGGCCCCGAGACCTTTCTGGGTGATTGCCAGCCCCAGCCAGGGCTCGGTCACGTCCCAGCCGAAGCGCAGGTTGCTGAGCAGGTGATCGAGGTTAAAACCGCCAATGGTTACCGATGAGTGAAAGCCATCACGCAACATGTAATCAGCGCGGTCCGCATCAATTTCTCCGGAGACAATTGACGACAGCAGGTCCATTACCAGTTGCGGAATGTCGGCCTTGCTGAGTGCTCCGGAATGGGCATCATCCCCGGCGATAAACCCCCAGAAGGTGCGCGCGTGTCTGCAAAAAGCGTCGCTGGGCTCCACGTCCGTGGTTTCCATAATGCCGATCACATCACGGGCATCCAGCCCGGCTGCGGCAATGTCGATATCTTTCAGGACCTCGTGGGCAACCCGTACCGAATAGTGTTCATGTTCCAGTTCCCCCGGTCGGGTTCGGTGATAGGCGGTGTAATCAACCCCCTCCCAGAGGTCATCGAAGCGGTCCTGCCGCGACATGAGTTCGCGGATACGTCGGGCCTGAGTGAACTGGTGAGAAAAACTGGAATGGCCGCTGTCGTGCAGCAGGCAGCCAAGGCGAATGGTTTTGGCGAGATAGTCGATGGCGTCGAGCTGGCTGAGGCTGAGGTCGGTTTTCTCGCTGAGCTGCTTCTCCCGCAGGTAGGCATCAATCATTGAGCGGAACATACGGGTACCCACGTGCATCACGCCAATACTGTGGAGAAAGCGCGAATGGGTGGCTCCCGGGAACACCAGGCTGAGGATGTCGTTCTGGCAAATGTTGCGCAGTCGCTGAAACAGCGGATGGTCAATCACGCGAATCTCATGCCGGTACAGGGGAATACCGCCGTGGACGGGATCCATGATCAGCTTGTCGTAAGCTCCGAGCAAATCGTTTACGGCGCTTCTCATTGCCTGTTTTCTCCCAAAATCATCAAACTTGCCTTGTTATATCACAGGGTCGTGCCAGAATAGGCCTTAAGTAGCCGATTTATCCTTTACCGATGGTAGTTTAGGGCCGCCGCCATGACATCGCGCACAGAGCGCATACTGATTATTGATGCCGACGAAAAGGCACGCAACGAGCTAAGCCGTCATCTTGAGGCCCGTGGCTTTTACGTGACCGGGTGTCGCGACAGTAAATCAGCCCTCGAGCTGTTCAGCCAGACCATTCCCGACGTCATCTTTGCCGATCTGTCTCCGGCGGCTATCACAGAGCTTGCTGCCCGGCTGGAGGAACTGGATACATTCACTCCGATTGTGGCCTGTACGGACACGACCAGCTCGGTTGACGTGGTCAACGCATTGCGTGCCGGTGCTGCCGACGTCGTGCTCAAGTCCTGCTCAGCCGGAAAAGACGCTCTGGACGATGTCATCGGCAAGCTCTTTGACCGGGTCAGGGTGAACCGGCTGAACCAGCTCTACCGGCAGGAACTGGAAGAGGCTAACCGCGATCTCCGTAATGGTATTGCCGAGCTCAGAGCCGATCAGCGGGCCGGCCGGAAGGTGCAGCTTAAGATGCTGCCCGATAATGACCAGACCCTCAAAGGGCTCAGTGTGGACCACCTGATCAAGCCGTCACTGTATCTGAGCGGTGATTTTCTGGATTATTTTCGCATTACCGAAGACAAGGTCCTGGTTTACATTGCTGACGTATCCGGACACGGCGCCAGCTCGGCGTTTGTTACGGTATTGCTGAAAAACCTGACCAACCGGCTGCAGCGTAACCTTCGGCGTGGTTCAAGTGATGACATTCTCTATCCGGAACGTTTCCTCGAACGAATCAATTCGGAATTGCTCGACACCGGGCTCGGTAAACACGTAACCGTCTTTGTTGGTATTATCTCGGTGTCTGAGCGTAAATTGAGGTATGCCGTCGGGGCGCATTTCCCGATGCCGATTCTCTCGTTTGACGGCGGCACTACGGCGTTTCTGGAGGGCAGCGGCTTACCGGTTGGCCTGTTCGAATCTCCGGAATGGGAAGTGTACGAGGTTCCTTTGGAGAAACCGTTCCGGCTAATTCTGTTTTCTGATGGCATTCTGGAGGTTATCCGGGCAAAAAGCCTGGATGAAAAGGAACAGACACTACTTGAACTCGTGTCAGGAGGTCGTCACACTATCGCATCTCTGAGCCAGGCGCTGAGCCTGGATGCGATAACAGAGTTACCGGACGACATCGCGATTGTCTCGGTAACCGACATCCTTACCGGTTCAGAAAACACGTCGTCGAATTAGTGGCAGTGTAAAACATGGCTGGTTACAAGATCCTGCAAGCTGAAAATCAGGGCATCTACCTCCTGAAGTTTATTGGGGAAATCCGGCTGAACCTGTGTTCGACGCTGGACAACCTGGTTGAATCTATTACCCAGGATCCGGATTTCAAGACCGTGGTCATTGATCTTACCGAATGCGAGATCATCGACAGCACCACGCTCGGGTTGCTGGCCAAAATCGCCATGGCCGCCCAGAAACGAAGCCACTTTCTTCCTACACTGATTTCCACCAATCCCGACATTACCCGAATTATCACCTCCATGGGTTTCGACAAGATCTTTATCATTGTCCGCGAGCCTGCCTCCAGAATTGAAGAGCTCGAAGAGATCCCTGTATTGCGCGCCAGCGAGCAACAGGTGCGAGACAAGGTGCTTGATGCGCACCGTGTGTTAATGGGCCTGAACAGTCGCAACAGGGAAGAGTTCAAGAATCTGGTTCGCGCCCTGGAATGTGAAGAGCAGGGCTGATCCAATAACAGAACGGACAAACTATGCCTGATCAAAAAGACCTGCAAACGACGGGGGCGTCAGCTACTGGCCGTCAGATTGCCGTGCTTGGCGGTGGCAGCTTTGGTACCGCCATGACCAAAGTGCTCGGCGAAAACGGACACACCGTGCATTTCTGGATGCGGGATCCCGCCCAGCGCGATGAAATCCGCGCCACCGGTGTTAACAGCCGATACATGCCTGACGTTCATCTCAGCGGTGACATTCAGCCCACCAACGATCTGGTTGAAGCGGTACGGGACGCCGAAGTGGTGTTCGTGGCGATCCCCAGCAAGGCGTTCCGCGCGGTTATCCGCGAGCACGGCAAGGATTTTGCCGACGATCAGATTGTCATCAGCCTGACCAAAGGTATCGAAGAGCACGGCTTCAAGCTGATGAGTGAAATTCTGCAGGAAGAGATTCCGCGTTGCCGTATCGGCGTTCTGAGCGGCCCGAACCTCGCCGGAGAAATCGTGAATCGCGATCTCACCGCGACCGTCATTGCTGCCAAGGACCCCGAGGTGCGTCGTGCAGTTCAGGACCTGCTGGGGTGTGAGTATTTCCGGGTCTACGCGAATGTTGATGTATACGGGGTTGAGCTTGCCGGGGCACTGAAGAACATTTACGCCATTGTCTCCGGGCTGGCGTCGGCGCTCGATCTGGGTGAAAACGCCAAGGCCATGCTGATCACCCGTGGGCTGGCGGAGATGAGCCGCTTTGCGGTGAGTCTTGGTGCCAACCCGATGACCTTTATGGGACTGGCGGGCGTAGGGGATCTGATCGTGACCTGCACCTCCTCCCGAAGCCGGAACTATCGGGTCGGCTATGCGGTTGGCAAAGGCCAGAATCTCGACGAGGCGGTGGCCGAACTGGGGCAGGTCGCAGAAGGGATTTACACGCTCAAACTGGTTAAGGAAAAGTCGGAAGCCATCGGCATTTATATGCCACTGGTACGGGGGCTTTATGAGATCCTGTACGGTACTGCGTCGATCAGCGCGGTGATCAACAGCCTGATGATGTCCGTACAGAATTCCGATGTGGAATTTATTCTGCCACGGACCATCACCCAGTAACTTGTTCATTGCCGGAGGTGGTCTTGCATCTGATAGTCATGCGGCACGGTGAAGCCGGCTGGCACAGTATTGATCAGCAGCGCGAACTGACCGAAGCCGGGCGTGCCGGAGCGGCCGCTGTGGCTGCGGATATTGCCGAATCGCCCTGGCGCCCGGAAATGATCTGGTGCAGTCCTCTGGTGCGGGCGCGTCAGACCGCAGCCATCGCCTCCGAGATTCTCAATTGTCCGATCATCGAAGTTCCCTTCATTACGCCCGATGATGACCCGGGCACCTGTCTTGACGCGTTGCTGGAGGCTTCCGAGTCGCCACTGATGCTGGTCTCTCACATGCCCTTTGTGGGAGCACTCGCAACGTTGCTGGTTGACGGTCATCGCCGGGGGATTCCCTTTATGACAGCGCAGGCCGTAGTGTTGGAAATGCCCGTTGTTGGCCCCGGCTGTGCCGATCTCCGGGCCCAGTTCCTGCCCTGACGGTCCCGCAAACACACCAAGAGAGTTACTCAGCAGCTTATGCACAGCTTTCCGATTGATTACGTCGAGCCCGTTTTCCGGCCGCCCAGTGAAGCGAAGTCCCTGATTCTTCCGGTGACTAACGGCTGTTCCTGGAACCGTTGTACCTTCTGCGAGATGTACACCCAGCCCCAGAAAAAATTCAGGGCGAGAAAACCCGACGCTGTTCGCGAGGATATCGAAAACGCTGCCCGGACACTTGGTGGCGTGCGGCGGGTATTCCTTGCAGACGGCGATGCCATGGTGCTTCCGACGCGCCGGTTACTGGAAATTCTTGGCGACCTCCGGGCCGCATTTCCGGACCTGCAACGGGTATCGAGCTATTGCCTGCCGCGGAATCTGGCCCGCAAATCAGTCGAGGAACTCACCGAGCTGCGGGAAGCGGGTCTTCAGATCCTTTATGTGGGTATGGAGTCGGGGGACGACGAGGTGCTATGCCGCATTAACAAAGGCGAAACCGCGGAATCGACGCGCTCCGCGCTCAACAAGATCCGGGAAGCAGGCATGACCAGCTCGGTCATGGTGCTGAATGGTCTGGGTGGCGAAGTGCTGTCCGAGCAGCATGCGATCAATACGGCAAGGCTGTGCAACGACACTCAGCCAGACTACCTGTCCACACTGGTGGTCAGCTTCCCCCAGGGCGAAGAGCGTTTTCGGGCCGGTTTCGGTGATGATTTTGTGCCCTTGAGCCAGGATGGGCTGTTCCGTGAGATCCGCCTGTTTCTCGAACATCTTGAGCTTGAGCGCACGGTCTTCCGCAGCGATCATGCCTCTAATTATCTTGTCCTCAAGGGAACGCTCGGTCGGGACAAGCCGCGTTTGCTGGATGAGGTGAATCTCGCCATCTCCGACCCCGGTGCCGCCACGCTACGCCCGGAGTGGATGAGAGGCCTGTAAAGAGGATATTAGCCATGGAGAAGAACCCCGAACACATCGTGAGTCAGATTGACCAGTCCGGCGCGGGGGATAAAGGCCTGCCGCCGCTGGAGGAATGGCATCCCGAGCTGTCCGGTGATATCGACATCCGCATTACCCGGGACGGCCAGTGGGTGTACAAGGGGGAGCCCCTTGCACGTGAGGCCATCGTTCGGCTGTTTTCCACCATTCTGCGGCGCGAAGCCGATGGCGAATATTATCTGGTGACGCCAGTGGAGAAATGGCGCATCACCGTGGACGATGCACCGTTACTGGCGCACTCGCTGGTCGCAGAGGGCGAAGGAGAGCATCAGAACCTGTTCCTGACGACCAATGTGGGGGAAGCCCTGGCGGTGGGTGACGAGCACCCCCTGGAGGTAGGTACGTATGGTTCCGGAAACGAGCCCAGGCCCGTGATCGGTGTGCGCAACGGAGTCGATGCACGGATCGTCAGCAGCGCCTATTACGATCTGGCGGACCGCGTTGTCGAAGCGAAAACGGACGACGGCAAGGGCGCGCTCGGGGTGTGGAGTCAGGGAAAATTCTACGAAATCGGGCAGGGGAGTTGAAAAACCGGACTCCGCCCCAACCAACTGACGGTAGAAAACGCAGCTCGACACTTGTTAAACTGTGTTCTCGATCTTGTTACCGAGCCTGGCTCTCTAACGAGGCCCGGTGGTCGTTAGTCACTCTGTGCAGTCTGGCTGTTCATGAATACTTGCGATTACCCAAATTCAATTTACAGTCATTGCGACACGCAAGGAGATCACATGGCCCAACCTCGTGTTGTCACCATCCATTACACACTCACTAATGACCAGGGTGAGCAGCTTGACTCTTCCCGTGTAGAAGGTCGTGAGCCGCTGTCTTATCTGGAAGGTGCACAGAACATTATCGGCGGACTGGAAAGTGCGCTGAACGAAAAGAACGCCGGTGACCAGGTAAAAGTATCTGTTGAGCCCGGTGAAGGCTACGGTGAAGTTAACGAAGAACTGATCCAGCCGGTTCCCCGTTCTGCATTTGAAGGCGTTGATACCATCGAGCCGGGCATGCAGTTCCAGGCACAGACTCCGGGCGGCCCTCAGGTTGTTCGTGTAGTCGAAGTGGGCGACGAGACCGTCACCATCGATGCCAACCACCCGCTGGCTGGCCAGACTCTGCACTTCGACGTCGAAGTGGTAGAAGCTCGCGACGCGACTGACGAAGAGCAGGAGCACGGCCACGTGCACTAAGCTTTTCTTCAGTAGTATCGAAAACGGCCCCATGTGGGCCGTTTTTTTATGCCTGGGGGAATTGTCGGATTACGGCTTCGCCTAATCCGACCTACATGTGAAGAGCGAGGGGGGCTACCCGTAGGTCGGATTAGGCGAAGCCGTAATCCGACATAAAAAAACGGCCCTCATGGGGCCGTTTTTTAACCGGAAACCGAACTTACATGTTCGGGTAGTTGGGGCCGCCGCCGCCTTCCGGAGTCACCCAGGTAATGTTCTGTGCAGGGTCCTTGATGTCACAGGTCTTGCAGTGCACACAGTTCTGGGCGTTGATCTGGAACTTCTTGCCGCTACCATCGTCCTTCTCGACGACTTCATACACGCCGGCCGGGCAGTAACGCTGCGCTGGCTCGTCGTATTTTGGCAGGTTATCTTCGATCGGAATGTTCGGATCCGTCAGCTTCAGGTGAACCGGCTGATCTTCCTCATGGTTGGTGTTGGAAACGAACACTGAGGTGAGGCGGTCAAATGTCAGCTTGTTGTCCGGCTTCGGATAGCTGATCTTCTTGGCCTCGGACGCCGGCTTCAGTGTGGCGTAATCCGGCGTGGTGTCGCGGAAGGTAATCGGCAGACTTCTGCGCAGAATGTTCTGCTCGAAGAAAGCGATAGCTCCGCCAACGACGTTGCCGAACTTGTGCATTGCCGGGCCGAAGTTCCGCTCGTCGTAAAGCTCCTTGTAGAGCCAGCTGTCCTTGAAGCGATCAGCGAAACTGGTGATTTCCTCACCGGCCTTGCCCTCTTTCAGTGCTTCAAAAACGGCCTCTGCACCCAGCAGGCCGGATTTCATCGCGGTGTGGGAGCCCTTGATCTTGGAGCTGTTCAGGGTACCCGCGTCGCAGCCCAGCAGCAGGCCGCCGGGGAAGCTCATCTTCGGCAGGGCATTGAAGCCACCCTTGGAGATGGCGCGGGCGCCGTAGGAAACGCGCTTGCCGCCTTCCAGATACTGTTTGATCTCCGGGTGCAGTTTCAGGCGCTGAAATTCTTCAAACGGGCTCAAGTGGGGGTTGCTGTACGACAGGTCGGTGATCAGACCCACGTATACCTGGCCGTTTTCGAGGTGGTACAGGAATGAGCCGCCGGTGGAGCCGCTTTCATTCAGCGGCCAGCCGGTGGTATGTACCACGAGCCCCGGCTCATGCTTGGCCGGGTCGATGTCCCAGAGTTCCTTGATGCCGATACCGTAATGCTGCGGGTCCTTGCCTTCATCCAGTTTGAAATCCTGGATCAGACGCTTGCCCAGATGTCCGCGGCAGCCTTCTGTAAACAAGGTGTACTTGGCGCGCAGTTCCATGCCCGGCATGTACCCGTCTTTTTCGCTGCCATCACGGGCAACGCCCATGTCACCAGTAATGATGCCTTTGACCTGACCGTCTTCAACAATGGTCTCGGATGCGGCAAAACCGGGATAGACTTCCACGCCCAGCGCTTCGGCCTGTTCGGCCAGCCAGCGGCACAGGTTGCCCAGGCTGATGATGTAGTTGCCGTGGTTGTGCATATTTCTGGGCACAAAGGCGTTGGGGATTTTGGTGGCGTTTTCCTGGTTCTTGAGCAGGAAAATGTCATCCCGGGTAACCGGGGTGTTGAGCGGTGCACCTTTCTCTTTCCAGTCCGGGAAGAGTTCGTTCAGGGCAGTAGGCTCGAATACGGTGCCGGCCAGAATGTGGGCGCCGATTTCAGAGCCTTTTTCCACAACACAGACAGTCAGTTCTTCACCGGCTTCCTGGGCCAGCTGCATGACCCGGCAGGCTGCCGAAAGGCCAGCGGGCCCACCGCCGACGATAAGAACATCAAATTCCATCGATTCGCGTTCCACGTTGGTCTCCTCAAACTTCTTTTAATGGATATTGGTGCCCGCAGGCGAATAAATCAGGGCCGTCATCATACCGGTAAAACTCCCTATAGACGACTCCCAAAAGCCGATTTGCCCGACTTGCTACCCCGAAGGATAGCGTATTTCAAAAATCAAACAAACGTTTGTTTGAAATTCGGCCTGTCCTTTGGCATGGTTAATAAAGATGCTAAGTGTGTACGCTGAGTCATTTTTTAGTATCGTCTCACGGCTTCCTTGAGTCAATACGGATCAATTGGCTGTGAAAACAGGCCTGGCGCGTCGAACGGGGCTATTGACCCGGTGCACCTTTGCCTGCAGTATTAGTCCGCCGTGACAGCAGGCCCCGCGTGAGGAAGCTGTTTGTAACGTTCGGTCTGAAGCCCCATAATTCCGGCTCCACATCGAAACGACAGGAATCGTGAATGCTCTGGCCTCCGCCCTGGCGGTGTTTTTTGAGAGCGTTTCTGATTGCGAGTCATTAAACCCATCGTAGAAGAACGAGGAATCTATGAAGGTTCTGGTCGCTGTAAAACGAGTTATCGACTACAACGTAAAGGTGCGCGTCAAGCCGGACAACACCGGCGTTGATCTCGCCAACGTCAAGATGGCAATGAACCCGTTCTGCGAAATCGCTGTTGAAGAAGCGGTTCGCCTGAAAGAGAAGGGTGTTGCCAGCGAAATCGTGGTGGTATCCATTGGCCCGAAGGCCGCCCAGGAGCAAATTCGTACTGCTCTGGCTCTGGGTGCTGACCGTGGTATCCACATCGAAACAGACGAAGAGGTTCAGTCTCTCGAAGCGGCCAAGCTGCTGAAGTCTGTGGTTGAGAAAGAAGAGCCCAAGCTGGTCATTCTCGGCAAGCAGTCCATCGATTCCGACAACAACCAGACTGGCCAGATGCTGGCTGCGCTGACCGGAATGGGTCAGGGCACTTTCGCTTCTGAAGTGGTTGTTGAAGGTGACAAGGTCAACGTCACCCGTGAGATTGACGGCGGCCTGATGACCGTTGCTCTGAACCTGCCTGCGGTTGTGACCACCGATCTTCGTCTGAACGAGCCGCGCTACGCTTCGCTGCCGAACATCATGAAGGCCAAGAAGAAGCCGCTCGAGTCCATGAGCCCGGCCGACTTGGGTGTCGACATTGCTGCTCGCCTTTCCACCCTCAAGGTGGAAGCACCAGCTGCCCGTCAGGCGGGTGTTAAGGTGGCTGACGTAGCTGAGCTGGTCGATAAACTGAAGAACGAAGCGAAGGTGATCTAAATGAGCATCCTTGTAATTGCTGAACATGACAACAGCAGCCTGAAGCAGGCTACCCTGAATGTTGTAGCGGCTGCCAAGGCTATCGGTGGTGATATCGACGTGCTGGTTGCCGGCGAGAACTGCGGTGCCGTTGCCGAAGCCGCTGCGAAAGCAGAAGGCGTGAACAAGGTACTGGTTGCCGACAACGCTGCATACGGCCATTTCCTGGGTGAAAATCTGGGCGACCTGGTAGCCGAAGTAGGCAAGGGCTACAGCCATATCCTGGCTGCCGCCGGCACTACCGGCAAGGACTTCATGCCGCGCGTTGCTGCGCTGCTGGACGTTGCTCAGGTATCCGACATTATCCGCGTTGAATCCGAAGACACGTTCGTGCGTCCGATTTACGCCGGTAATGCCATCGCCACAGTGAAAGCCAGCGATTCCATCAAGGTCGTTACCGTGCGCCCGACTGGCTTTGACCCGGTGGCCGCCGAGGGTGGTTCCGCGTCGGTTGAACAGCTGGACGTTGTGAAAGACGCCGGCCTGTCCACCTTCGTCAACGAAGAGCTGGCCAAGTCAGACCGTCCCGACCTGGCGTCTGCCGGTATCGTGGTTTCCGGTGGTCGCGGCATGCAGAACGGCGACAACTTCAAAATGCTGGAGCAGGTTGCCGATCTGATGGGCGCTGCGGTTGGTGCATCCCGTGCGGCGGTTGACGCCGGCTTTGTACCCAACGACATGCAGGTCGGTCAGACCGGTAAGATCGTTGCTCCGCAGCTGTACATTGCGGTCGGTATCTCCGGTGCCATCCAGCACCTGGCAGGTATGTCCGACTCCAAGGTGATCGTTGCGATCAACAAGGACGAGGAAGCGCCGATTTTCCAGGTTGCCGATTACGGCCTGGTCGCGGACCTGTTCGAAGCGGTTCCGCAACTTGAGGAAGAGCTGAAGAAGGTTCTGTAACCTTCGGAAAGCAAAAAAAAGGCACCTACGGGTGCCTTTTTTTGTGGCTCTTCGAAACGATCCGTTTCTCGGCTTTGCCGATAATCAGGGTGTCCGCCAGTATGTGAAGCGCGCGGTTGGTGGTGCGAACGCCGCGGTAAATCTGCTGGCTGGTCTGATCGTGACTCTCCCGTGCCTTCCGTGCGCTTTGCCGGAAATCATCATCGCGGGAGAAGTGGTCGATCAAACCGAACGTCGTCGCAGAAATGGCCTTGTGAACCCGTTCGACGGCAGTGGCGCCGCTGGTGACAGTTTCCTCCAGCAACCTGGCCCGGTTTCTCACTTCCATCAGGTCCATCCGGCTTTTCTGCAGGGCGCTGTTTGCCGCAATGCGATGGGCATTCACCACACGTAATGCCCGTCGGCTGTGGAGCAACTGCCAGTAGGTGTAGGTCATGCCCGTAGCGGCCGCGGCCAGTAGTGTGGCGGAGGTGATCTCAATGATCATGGGCTACCTCACTCATCGGTATTCAATGTGCATTTGAACGTTGATATCACGTTCGTCCAGCTCTTGCTCGAGCTCCTTCATGACTTCCTGGTACACCATTTTACGAACCATCACCGGCAGGTGATCGGCGAGCACGCGCGCCGAACGCGATTCCCGTTTGGCCAGGGCAATCGGATCGACGACCTTGAGCGTAAGAACCAGCTCCGGTTCACGGCCCGGCTCGACGATGTCATCACTTTCCATCATCCGGGCAATGACTTTGCGTTGCTCCAGCACTTGCCAGGCAAGGAAGACGCTGAACGCAGCCAGCATCAGACTCACTATCAATAGCAATGTCGCCAAGGTAGACCTCCGGGACGAAAATTTGTTTGCTACTCTGGCTGCAGTGTGCCGGAACGGGAGTGACAAACGATTGGCCGTGCCGACGGGCGGCGAAAGATGCACAGGAAAGGGGAACAGACACTCAAAAACATGAGATTCTATTGCAGTGCCGCCTTGATGTACGCAGTATCAATGGGTTAAAACACCTTTTCAACGTTCCAGAGGGCAATTCATGGTTTGGTTAAAAGCTTTTGTCAGCGGCGTTCTCGCAACACTGGTCTTTCATCAGGGGCTGTTCGCGCTGTTCTATATTGCTGGCATCGTGCCGGCTGCGCCGTTCAATATGGCTCCGGTTGCCCCTCTGGGCGTTCCTGCGGTGCTGTCCCTGGCCTTCTTCGGCGGTCTCTGGGGCATTCTGCTCTGGGCCATCCTCGGCCGGCTGGCGGGCATGAAATACTGGCTGGGACATGTGCTTGTTGGTGCAGTGGGCCCCACTGCGGTGGCCATGCTGGTGGTATTTCCCGCCAAGGAGCTGGAGGTATCTGCTCAGACCTGGATCGGCGGGCTGCTGCTGAATGGTTTCTGGGGCCTCGGTGTTGCGCTGTTCATGTATTTTCTCCAACGCAAAAAAGGAAAGGATAAGCAATGACAAACTCAAAGGAAACCGCCTATGACCTGGTGGTGTTTGGTGCTACCAGTTTTGTGGGGCAGATTCTGACCCGTTACCTGTTCGACACCTATGGCCTGGGGCAGTCAGTAAAGTGGGCCATTGCCGGTCGGTCTGAAAGCAAGCTCAATACGCTGAAATCCGAACTGGGCAATGGAGCCCGGGACCTGCCGGTAATCCTGGCAGACGCTGCTGATCAGGCGGCGTTGCAGTCCATGTGTGAGCAGACCCGCGTTATCATTTCCACCGTGGGCCCCTATGCGCTTTACGGCGAGCCCCTGGTACAGGCCTGCGTGCGTGCTGGCACCGACTACTGCGACCTGACCGGGGAAGTGCAGTGGATTCGCAAAATGGTCGAGCGCTACGAGGAAGAGGCGAAATCCTCTGGTGCCCGCATTGTGCATTGCTGCGGATTTGATTCCATTCCCTCTGACATGGGCGTCTGGTTCCTGCAGAACAAAGCCGAGGAAACCTTCGGCGCACCCTGTCGCGATGTGCGGATGCGCGTCAAAGTAGCGAAGGGGGAGTTCTCCGGCGGCACGGTCGCTTCCATGATGAACGTCGCCAAAGAGGCGGCGGCCGATCCGCAACTGCGCAAGGAACTGGCCAATCGGTTTTCCATCTGCCCGCCGGAGCATCGCTCCAAAACCCGACAGCCGAGTCTGAAGGGAGCCGAGTTCGACAAAACCTTCAATGCCTGGCTTGCTCCCTTTGTCATGGGCGCCATCAATACCCGTGTGGTGCATCGTTCCAACGCTCTGCAAAATGCCCGTTACGGCATGGAATTCACCTACGATGAGGCCATGATGACCGGCCGTGGAACCAAAGGGCGCCTGGCGGCCTACGGCATCACCGGTGGTCTTGCCGCGTTTTTTACCGCCTCCGCCATCAAGCCGACCCGCTGGCTGGTGGAAAAGTTCGTGCCCAAGCCCGGTGAAGGTCCCAGTACGGAAGCCCAGAAAAACGGGTTCTACGATCTGCGGTTCGTGGGGCGAACTGAGGACGGCAAGACCATTATCACCAAGGTCACCGGCGACCAGGACCCCGGTTACGGTTCCACTGGCAAAATGCTGGGGGAGGCCGGAATGTGTCTGGCGTTCGATATTCCCGCCGATCAGCCCGGAGGTTTCTGGACACCGGCATCCCTGCTTGACGGCAAGCTGATGGAGCGCCTGACCAGCAAGGCAGGCCTGACTTTTGAAGTGATCGAAACCCGCTAGGCCGTCAGGTACACCACGCGGTCGGTGCCCGGCAGGGCATCCGGCCCGTGGGCCAGGCTGATCACGGTTTTACCCGCAAGAAGCGTTTCCATTCTTTTCGATATCCGGGCCCGGGCGTCGCCGTCCAGGCCGGTAAACGGCTCGTCCAGAATGACCAGCGAGGCAGGATTCAACAACACCCGCGCCAGCGCTACTCTCCGTGCCTCGCCCCCGGAAAGCCGACTGCCGCCACTGCCTAGCCAGGTGTCCAGCCGGTCCGGTTCGGCCGCAAAACGGTCGGCCAGTTCTACCAGCTCCAGTATGCTCCATAATTCTGTATCGGTCGCTCCTGGGGACCCCAGCAACAGGTTGGCCCTGAGGGTGTCCTCGAACAATATGGTTTTCTGGGTCAGGTATACACAGTCGGTGCTGGCGAATCTTCCCTGGGCTGACGGCAGCAGGCCGGCAAACGTGTCTGCAATTGAAGATTTGCCAACGCCGGAATGACCGAGAATGCCAACGTGCTCGCCTGTCCTGATTTCCATGTTGAAATGTTTGCATAATGGCGCGTGACCGGGATGCCTCACAGTGAGATTTTCTGCCAGAAGAGCCGTACCTGCGGGTAAGTCTAATGGGCAGGTGCGGACAGATCCCTCTTCTTCCCGACAGTCACGGTTCAGGCGGGCGGCCGAGGCAACAGTGGCGCCCAGCTTGCCGAACGCATCAGGCAACATACCGTAGATTTCTGCAAGACCGAGCAAAGCAATCGGCAGTAATACCAGTGTCGGCCCGGAAACCTCGCCTGCCTGGAGCAGGGAGAACCCCGCCCAGAGCGCCAGCACCGCCGAGAGATTGATCAACAGATGTGAACCGGCCAGATGCCAGCCAATACGGGTGTCGGCTTTAGCCTGTTCTGAGCCGACCTGATGCGCCTGGCGCATCAGCCATGCAGCGTGTTTACCGGTTCTGCCGGCAGCGGTCAGTTCAGCGACGCCTTCAATATGCTCAATCACCGCAGTTCGCAGGGATTCCTGTCGATCGCTATGCCGGGCGGCGATGTCCCGGGTCCTGAGATAAACTCCGATCGTGGCGATGAGAAATGCCGTCAGGAGCACCAGCCCCACCAGCATGGCGGTCCGGATGTCGAACAGTACAGACGTCAGTGCCGCCACGAGCAGGGTAACCAGGCCTGACAGAGCTGCAGGGGCGATTAATCGCAGGTACAGGGTATCCAGGGCATCGACATCGCTGGTCAGTCGCGAAAGCCACTGGGACCCGCTCAATTCGCCCCTGCGGCCCCCGCTGGTGCGGGACAACCTTCGGAACAGTGCCACACGAATATCGGTCAATAACCTCAGCACGGTATCGTGGTTGTAGACCCGTTCCAGGTACCGGAACACCGTGCGGGACACGGCAAAGAAGCGGATAGCGCCACCCGGAACATAAAGATTGATCGTCGCTGAAACACCCGCAGCGAGTGCCAACCCCACGACGGCTGTTTCCGTAATGAACCAGCCCGAAACCGCGAGCAAGGCAATTCCCGAGAGCAGGGTCGCGAAAATCAGGGTGCCGCCCACCACCAGTCTGCCGGGGCGCCTGAAAATGAGTGCCAGCCAGGGTTTCAGGTCATGCATCGTGAACCTCACCGCCGGACACCAGCAGGACACGGTTTGCCAGGGTCAACAAAGCTTGATGGTGGGTTGAGAAAATCAGGGTTTTACCGGCCACCGCCAGTTTGTGTAATGATTCCAGCACGAACACCTCGCTACCGCTGTCCAGACCTGCGGTGGGCTCATCCAGCAAGATCAGGTCGTAATCAGCCAGAAAAATCCTGGCCAGACTGAGCCGCCGGGCCTGTCCCCCGGACAAACCCCGGCCGTCTTCGGAAACCGCGCTGTAAATCCCTTGATTCCGGCTGTCGAGCAGCGGGCCAAGTCCGACATTCCTCAAGGCGGTGTCGATGGCAATATCGGAAGCGTCCGGCGTCGTCAGGCGAAGGTTGTCCGCCCAGGTACCCTGTACAAGAAACCCCTTCTGCCCCAGCCAGCCAAACCGGAAACTGCCGGGTGCACGGCCGAACAGGTGAATATTGCCGCAATCGGGGCCCATGAAGCCCGCCATAAGGTGCAGCAGGGTGGACTTGCCGCCACCGGAGGGGCCGGTGAGCGCGATCACTTCCCCTTTATGGATCGTCAGTGACACTGCTTTCAGCACGTCCTGACCGGCCCTGAACGCCAGAGACACCGAATCCAGGGCGATGACGTCACCCGCGGCATCGTTGGTCGCAGTGTCTGCTGGACGGTGGGTGTCGACCTTGCTGGTCAATCGCTCGAGAATTTCGGCCCCAGCCCCTAGTGCAGCCGCACGATCATGATAATGCTGAGAGAGGGTTCGCAGGGGCTGAAAGAACTCCGGGGCCAACAGCAAAATAAGCAGGCCGGAAAAAAGCGTCAGATCCTCAGAGGGGCCGTAGCTGATATACCCCAACAAGCCAAAACCGATATAGATGGCAATCACTGCAATGGCTACAGAGGCAAAGAATTCCAGTACCGCAGAGGACAGGAAGGCCACCCGGAGGGTTTTCATTGTAATTCTCCGGTAACGGTCCGAGCGGTGGCGAATCACTTCAGAAGCGCCGTCGGTCTGCCCGAACAGCTGCAGGGTCGTCAACCCCCGAACCTTGTCCAGAAACTGCCCGGAAAGTCGGCTGATGATCTCGAAATGCTGCTGATTGAGCTTTTCGGCCCCCATACCCACAAGCGCCATGAACAGCGGTATCAAGGGTGCCGACAGCAAAAGAAAGATCCCGGCGAGCCAGTCCAGCCAGAACACCAGTACCAGAATCAGGGAGGGCACAATCATCGACAGGGTCATTTGTGGCAGGAAGCGGGCGAAATAACCATGCAGGGCTTCAACATGGTCAATCCATTCCCGGGCCAGGGTGCCCGCTGAAAACTGACCCAATGCAACCGGGCCGCAGGCCTGCCAGTGTTTGTGCAGCTGCCGCCTGGCATCGCGTCGGACCTGCTCACTGCAACGTGCCGCAAGACGGGTCTGCAATCCCTGACCAACCGCGCGAACAATCATGGCGAGAATAAGGCCGAGGAAAAGAGGCGTGAGTTCCGCCACGGGGACTTCATCGATCACGCCACGATGTACGACCCGGGCGAAGAAAACCATCTGAACAACAGCGGCAACGCCGGCGACCGCACCCGCAGCCACCGTGCCGTAAATCCACAGCCGGTTACCGCGGGCCAGCTCCGCCAGCCACTGCTTGACCGCTGCCGGGGTGGCGGCGGAGGTTATGCCTCCGCCACCGTCCGCAAGTGGCTCCGTCACTTAGTGATAACCCTCACCGGCGCGCACTTTGCCCCGGAAGACCCAGTAGGTCCAGGCGGTGTAAACCAACACGATAGGAATCACGAACAGCAGTCCCAGCAGGAGGAACAGCTGGGATTCGTAGGCCGAGGCCGCATCCCAGAGGGTGTATTCCGGAGGCACCACATAGGGCCAGCGGCTGACGACAAGACCAAAATAAGTGGTCACGAACAGCCCCATGGTGGCGACAAACGGCATGCCCTCACGCCGGTTACGAACGGAGCGGTAAATCTGCAAGGCACAGAGGAGGGTGAGCACCGGTAGAACCCAGATGACAGTTAGGTTGGAGAACCAGCGTTCCCGCACCAGATCATCCACAAACGGCGTCCACACGCTGATGATGCCAAACACCACCAACACCGCTGCAAGCAGAGGTAAGGTGATTTTATAGGCCCATTCCTGAAGCCGGCCTTCGGTTTTCATGATCAGCCAGGTGGAACCGAGCAGGGAATAGCCTGCGAGCATGCCAAGGCCTGTGAGCACAGTGAATGGCGTTAGCCAGTCCAGTGCGCCCCCCACATAAACCCCGTCCGCAGTTTCGAATCCCTGGATGTAGGCACCCACCACCGCGCCCTGAGCAAATGCTGCGACGGTCGAGCCGCCCGCGAAGGCCCAGTTCCAGAGGTAGCGAGAGGTGCGGGCCTTGAACCGGAATTCGAACGCGACACCCCGGAAGATCAGCCCGGCCAACAGCAGGAAAACGCCAATGTACAGTGCGGGCAGGAAGATGGAATACACCATGGGAAACGCCGCCAACAAGCCGGCACCACCGAGCACCAGCCAGGTTTCGTTGCCATCCCATACCGGGGCCACAGTGTTCATCATTGTGTCCCGGTCCTCTTCGCTCGGCGCGAAGGGGAACAGAATGCCAACCCCGAGATCAAAACCGTCCATCAACACATACATGATGATGCCGAAGCCGATAATGAATGCCCATATCAGGGGCAGATCAAACAGTTCCATAATCAGTGACCTCCCTTGGTGGCCGGTTTCGCCGTCCCGACCATGCTGTCGTCATCGTGTTCAATTTCAAACGGGACATGGGCAGCGGAGAGCGGACGCTTGGGCCGCTCGGCTTCATGTTCGTCTTCATCGTGCCTGTCTTCGAGACCAACATAGAGCACCCGCATCAGGTAATAGACGCCAGCAGAAAACACCAGCCCGTACACCACCACATAACCGATGAGGGTGAACAGGGCCATACCTCCGGTGAGCGAGGGGGTAAGTGATTGCGCCTGGGTCATCATGCCATGCACCAGCCACGGCGCGCGGCCCACCTCGGTGACAAACCACCCGGCAAGCACTGCAAAGAAAGGGGTGATACTCATGGCGCGCATCCCCTGAAGGAACCAGCCCGTACGCCAGTAGCGTCCGCCGGACCGGAGAATCAACCCGATGAAGGCAAACAGAATCATCAGCAGGCCAAGGCCCACCATAACCCGGAATGACCAGAACACGATGCCAACCGGGGGCTGTTCCTCAACCGCTACTTCGTTCAGGCCAGGCACCTCGCCATCCCACTCATGGGTGAGAATCAAGCTTGCCAGCCCCGGGATACCGATCTCGAAATGGTTGGTCTGGTTTTCCTGGTCCGGGATGGCGAACAGCAGCAGTGGCACATTGCGGGAGGTTTCCCAGTTGCCCTCCATGGCCGCCACCTTCACAGGCTGATGTTCCAGAGTGTTAAGGCCATGGAAGTCACCGACGACCGCCTGTGCCGGAGCTATGAACAGCAACAACCACAGGCACATGGACAACGCCTTGCGGTTAGCCTCGATTTCACGACCCTTGAGCAGGTACCAGGCACTCACCCCCGCTACCACAAACCCACCGGTCAGAAACGAGGCAAGGGCCATATGGAGGAACCGATAGGGGAAGGATGGGTTGAAAATCGCCTCGCTCCAGGAAGTGACGTAAAACACGCCATCCCGGAGTTCAGTGCCTGCCGGTGTCTGCATCCAGCTGTTCGCTGAAAGGATCCAGAACGAGGAAATAAACGTGCCCAAGGCGACCATAATCGCCGCAAACAGATGAACTCCCGGCGGTACCTTGTCGCGACCAAAAAGCAGCACCCCCAGAAACGCCGCTTCCAGGAAAAAAGCGGTAACCACTTCGTAACTCAACACCGGGCCGAGATAGTTGGCGGAGGCCTGGGCAAAGTTGCTCCAGTTGGTACCAAACTGGAAGGACATCACGATGCCGGACACCACCCCCATACCGAACACCACCGCGAACACTTTGGTCCAGAAAGCGGAAAGCTTCACCCATATGGGATTCTCGGTTTTGAATGCCAGACCTTCGAGTACGGCGATATAGGACGCAAGACCGATGGTAAACACCGGGAAAATGGCGTGAAATGACACCACAAACGCAAACTGGATTCGCGATAGGATAAGAGGATCAAGTTCCATGGGAACCCTCCGGTAATGTGTACATCATAACAAACGGGCACAGCGCACCCGCTCAGCCGCTGCCTTAGCTCATTTTGTTATACTGTTATTACCGGCAGATAACATCCATGCTACTAAACATGGCGACAAATCCGATAGGGCAGATTGTCGCACCCCTTGATTTACAACAAGTATAGGGATCCAAATGAGCTTTTACGAAGACAGAATACTGCCACACATCATAGATCGTGCCTGCTCGATGGGCCAGGTCATGAAACTGCGAAGTCAGGTAGTGCCCCACGCCAGAGGCCGGGTGTTGGAGGTTGGTATGGGCTCGGCCATCAACATGGAATTCTATAACCCGGACCACGTCGAAATGGTTTACGGGCTTGAGCCTTCAGAAGGCATGCGCCGCAAGGCGCAACCGAATCTGGCCAGGTCTCCTGTCAAGGTAGAGTGGCTCGATCTGCCCGGCGAACAGATCCCACTGGCGGATCACTCGGTCGACACCGTACTGCTCACCTTTACTCTGTGCACGATCCCGGACTGGCACGCCGCACTCCACCAGATGTGGCGGGTACTCAAACCCGGCGGAGAGTTGCTGTTTCTGGAACATGGCGAGTCCCACGACCACAGTGTCAGCAAATGGCAGCACCGTATTACCCCCGGCTGGAAAAAACTCGCCGGCGGCTGCCACCTGAATCGACATATCGCCGACCTGATCCGCGAAGCAGGGTTCGAGATCGTCGAACTGGAGAATCTCTACATCCCGAAAGCACCGAAAATTGCCGGTTACATCTATAAGGGCAGGGCAGTGAAATCTGCCTGACCTTTCAGGGAATTGGAATTGCGTTAGCCCACACGGCCTTATACAATCCAGCCCCTCAAAACTCCCTCCGATGCCCGGATGGTGAAATTGGTAGACACAAGAGACTTAAAATCTCTCGACCTCACGGTCGTGCCGGTTCGATTCCGGCTCCGGGCACCACTCCAGCTCGTCAGCTCGCGCTCTTGCGAGGCGCAGCCTTTCATTCCGCTCCTTTCTGAGCTGCAGGAACACATCCATCGCATTGATGTGCACAATCCCGATCTGCACCGGAATAACTTCCAGTCCCAGAATCTGCGCTATTAAGAGGCGATGGTTGCCACCTCCCGTTTTTACCAGTTTGCCGTTGTGATCAATCGACATATAGATGCCCCCGCGTTCCCGGAAGGACAATTTGCGGAGTTCGGACTGTCGCTTGAGTGATTGCCGGCTCCTGGTTTCGTTAAACAGGTTGTCCAGTTTCTGGCATCGCCGCAGAATACCCTCTCTGTTCGAGCATCCGTCTTCCGGCCCGTTTTTTTCTATCCGCTCCAACATCGAGTCTACGTAGCCTGATTCTGCCCAGCTTTTACCCCGGGCCCACCGCGCGTAACACGCGTCCATCTTGCCGCCGGGGACAATCAGGTCCGTTTCCAGATGTTCAGGCCAGGCCTGTTCAAATATGATCCCGGAGTAGTTGAGATACGGCGCATTGCCACTGGTTATGCGTTTCTGGCAGTCGGCGGGGTTGATGAAAAGCAGTTCGCCGAATTTCGGTCGGCTGGGCCCGTATTTGGCGTATTGATAGATATCCTGCTTGCTTGCACGGTAGAAGACGCGCGCGTATTCGAGAAGGCTGTCCATAGTTCTCGTCTTGTTTTTGTCGTTGTGGTTTTTTTACTCATGAAACTCAGTTCAATTATTGCAATCTAGTCACAAGCACGCGGGTAAGCAAGCTCTCCGCGGAGGCTCTGAGCCGACTTTCGCCACGGGGGAAAAGTTGCACACAGATCGAACCGGGTTAATCAACGACCGCCCGCGCTTCTCGGTAGCGGCGCACCTCGGACCAGCCGTGCACAGCGAGGGCAGAAAACACAATAACGCCGCCGAGCAGACTGAGCCTGGGCGGCACTTCGTCAAGAAACAGCCAGACGAGAAAGGAGCCCAGTACCGTCTCCAGCAGCAACATCAGGCTGACTTCTGCGGCGGGAATGTAGCGCGGGCCGATCTGTATGAGGATGCAGGCCATTGGCAGAAAAACCAGGCAGAGCAGAGCAATATAGAACCCGTCGCGCGGGGAAGGCAGATGGGCGCCGCCGCTCAGGGCAGCCACGGCAGCCAGTGCTAACGCACCGAACATGAGCATTACACTCATGTCGCTGTCCGGTTGCGAGCGGGCTACATTGAGGTTCGCTGCGAGCGCCGTTGCGGCCACGGCTGCCATGACCAGGCCCAGCGGGTCGCCCTTGCCCCATTCACCGATGGCCATGAAGGTGGCGCCGGTCACGCACACAAGAATGATCGCCCAGGTTCTGAGCGGCAGGGTTTCTTTCCACACCGCCCAGGCGATCAATGCAGCAATGACGGGCGCCGTATTGAGGATGACCAGTACGTTGCCGGCTGCGGTGTTCTTCATGCCCACCACAAAGCCCAGTGTGCTGACGGCAAACGCGCCAGCGCAGAACAGGCCCTTCCAGCCGCAACGCCGGACTTCCGGGAGCAGGCGGGACCGATACCTGAACCAGCTGATCAGCAGAAAGCTGACGGCAAGCAAAAGGCCGCGCCAGAACAGGAAAACCACCGGTTCAACCGAGGTGATTTTCACCAACAGCGCATCGGGGACGATGAACAGCACCCCCAGTGCTGCAATGGCCAATCCTTTCAACCGGGTGGTCTGCAAACCGCTATCGCCTGTGCCTGAGGGTTTTGTTCAGGGATTGTCCTGTTCCGGGAGCGGTTGAATACTGTTGATGTCTCCGGTGGGTGCGGCCGGGTCATCCTTCATGATTACCACGATGGCACCGCCGATGATGGCGATAGCCACAATGGCTTTAAGGATCGTGGATTTCGGCATCGGTGGCTCCTTAGTAAAGGTATTTTCCGCTGAGATTTCCCTGATCTAATCCTAGACTTATGGGCGGGGTTTTCGATAACAACCGCCCGACCAAAGTCGGCTCGACTTGTGGCATGCTGCCATGAATACTGTGAGAAAAGTATGAGGAGTGGAGTTATGTCCGCCGAGCCGATGATTTTGATTGAGAAAGACAGCGGTGTCACAACACTGACGCTGAACCAACCCGAGAAACGCAACAGTCTGTCCATGGCGATGTTGCAGGCGCTGTCGGACGTGCTTACCGAGCTCGCCAGCGATGATGGCACCCGCGTGGTGGTGCTGGCCGCCGCCGGCAAGGTGTTTTGTGCCGGCCATGACCTGAAAGAGGTCCGCGACCAGTTTGGCAGCCAGGATCAGCAACAGGCGCTGTTCGATCAGTGCAGCAAGGTCATGCAGCAGGTGGTGAATCTGCCCAAGCCGGTCATTGCCCGGGTGGCGGGGGTTGCCACCGCTGCCGGGTGTCAGCTGGTGGCCAGCTGCGATCTTGCGGTGGCGGCCGACACCGCCCGCTTCGCGACGCCGGGGGTCAATATCGGGCTGTTTTGCTCAACGCCGATGGTGGCGTTGTCCCGCAATGTGCATCGAAAGCATGCCATGGAAATGCTGCTGACCGGCGAGATGATCAGCGCACTCCGTGCGGAACAGATCGGCCTGGTCAACAAGGTGGTGGATGAACAGGCACTCGAGGTCACGGTCGACCGCATGGCCCGGGTGATTGCCGGTAAATCCAGCCACACGCTGAAAGTGGGCAAGGAGGCGTTCTATCGCCAGCTGGAGCTCGGCCTTGCCGATGCTTACGACTACACCTCACAGGTGATGACCGATAACCTCGCGGCGGCTGACGCCCAGGAAGGGATTTGTGCGTTCCTGGACAAGCGCAACCCCGAGTGGCGGGATCGCTAATCTGTTTCCGGGCAGTCGTCGGCGCGCCAGTTCAGACGGTCACCGACGTCAATGCCGTGGGCTTCGAAGTATCCCTGATTCATCTCCAGGGCCAGGGTAAAGGACACCCCCGCGGGGTATGAGGGGCATTCACTTCCGCGGTTTGACGGGCACGGGGCCATCTGCCTGATGGAACCGATAATGCCGTCCTCGTCCAGGAAGGCAATGTCCAGCGGAATCAGTGTCCGATACATCCAGAAACCGTGGTCGGGATCGCGGGGGCGGTCATAGATGAACAGCATGCCGCTGTTTTCCGGCAGGGTTGTCCGTCCCATCAGGCCCTTGCTGCGCTGTTCCGGCGTTCGCGCGAGTTCAATGGAAATCCCGATGTGGCCGTTGTCGGTTATCACACAAGCGTCGGTTTGCGGTAAACGCTCAACACCGAGGGCCGTGCCCACCATGGTCAGCACGATCGCACCAACGCCCGCCCGAAAACGCCTCATGAGCGCAGACGATAGCCGGTGCGGAAAATCCACCAGATGGTGACCATGCAGGCGGTCAGGAACATCAGGGTCATGCCTACGCTGATCGCGACATGGACATCAGAAACCCCGTAGAAGGCCCAACGAAACCCGCTGATCAGATACACCACCGGATTGAACAGACTGATGGTTTGCCAGGCCTCCGGCAGCATATCGATGGAATAGAAGGTGCCACCGAGAAAAACCAGCGGGGTGACGATCATCATCGGCACGATCTGCAGTTTCTCGAAGCCGTCTGCCCAGATCCCGATGATGAAGCCGAACAGGCTGAAGGTAATGGAGGTCAGGACCAGGAAGGCGAACATCCAGAGCGGATGGAGCACCTCGTAATCCACGAACAGGCGGGCGGTGGCAAGGATGATCAGGCCGAGTATGACCGACTTGGTTGCCGCCGCCCCGACATAACCGACCACCACCTCAACATAGGAAACGGGCGCCGACAATACTTCATAGATGGTGCCGGAGAATTTCGGCATGTAGATGCCGAAAGAGGCGTTTGAAATGCTCTGCATCAACAGCGATAGCATCACCAGGCCGGGGATGATAAACGCACCGTAGCTGATGTCGTTAATTTCACCCATGCGACTGCCGATGGCCGAACCGAACACCACGAAGTACAGGCAGGTGGAAATCACCGGCGAGGCCACGCTCTGCATCAGGGTTCGCCGCATGCGGGCCATCTCGAAACGGTAAATCGCGCGGATACCGTAATAATTCATGGCTTTGCTCCCGTGAGTCAGCGGTCTATTCGTGGACCAGGCCGACGAAAATCTCTTCCAGCGAACTTTCCCGGGTCCGCAGGTCCCGGTAATCGATGCCAATGTCGCCCAGAACGCGAAGCAGCCGGGCGACGCCGGCCTGCTCCTGCTGGGAATCGAAGGTGTAGATCAGTTCGTAGCCGTCGTCGGACAGTTCAACCGGCTCCAGAACCAGTTCTCCCGGTACTTTTTCAAGTGGGTGATGCAGCTGCAGGCGCAGTTCTTTCTTGCCCAGCTTGCTCATCAACCGGTCTTTGTCCTCCACCAGAATAATCTCACCCTGACGAATTACCCCGATGCGATCGGCCATTTCTTCGGCCTCTTCGATGTAGTGGGTCGTCAGGATGATGGTCACACCACTTTCGCGCAGCTTACGCACCATCTCCCACATGTCACGCCGCAGCTCGACATCCACACCGGCGGTTGGCTCGTCCAGAAACAGGATGCGCGGTTCGTGCGAGAGCGCCTTGGCGATCATTACCCGGCGCTTCATGCCTCCGGAGAGCGACATGATACGGTTATTACGCTTGTCCCAGAGCGACAGGTCTTTCAGCACTTTCTCGATGTGTGCCGGTTTAGGGGCCTTGCCGAACAGGCCGCGGCTGAACGATACCGCATCCCAGACCGTTTCGAAGGCATCGGTGTTGAGTTCCTGGGGGACCAGACCGATGGTTTCGCGGGCCTTGCGGTAGTCCCGTACAATGTCATAACCGGCGGCTTTCACTTCACCACTGGATTTGTTGACGATGCCGCAGATAATGCTGATCAGCGTGGTCTTGCCGGCACCATTCGGGCCGAGCAGCGCGAAAATTTCACCCCGGGTAATGTCCAGATTGATGTCTTTGAGAGCCTGAAAACCATCGGCGTACACTTTATTGAGGTGCTTAACGGAAATGTCCGGCTGCACTGGCGTATCCTGTGGGTGATGAATCGAGGGGCGGTATTTTCTCACGATGGGCAGTGGTTTAGAAACCTTTGCCTTCCGGCGATGAATGGCGATAATGCCAGCTTTGCCTTTGGAGAGTGGAATTGTTGAGAGCAATTGCAGCGGTTGTCATCATCGTCGCCCTGGCTGGCCTTGCGGTATTTGGCCCCAAATGGCTGATGTCCGTCGGCAATGGCGATGCCCCGTCCACTCAGCTGTGCGATCTCGAGAAGGGGCCGTGCCAGTGGAAAATGAACGGCACGGCCTGGGTGGCCGAGCTGGAGCGCGGCGATGTCGGCGATCAGGGCAGGGAATACCGTCTGAGAATCCACACCGGCTCCGCGCCGGACCGGTTTCTCGCGGTGCTCAGGGGCGAATCCATGTACCTGGGGGAATACCCGGTGCCCCTGAGCCTTGAGGGTGAAAAAAGTGGCATACCCGTCTGGGAAGCTCACTTCACGGCGCCATTCTGCACCACCGAACCGGAAATGACCTGGCGGATTGACCTGCAGCAGGGCAATCAGCCGATGAGTGAGCTTCCGGTCAGGATGGTGTTTCAGGCGGAAGGGCGCAATACCTGAGGTATCCCGCTCCCTAGCACACAGACAGAACGAAACCGAAAAACAAGACTTCCAGGGACGACCCGATGGATTATGGCAACAGCGTTCAAAAAGTACTTCTGCGAAAAATCCGCAAAACCGAGCAGGATCTGCTGCAGCTGAAACTCGACTATTGTCGGTTCGTTTTCGGTCTGACCCACAGGGCGCGCGTGCAGAGCAATGGCAAACCGTTTCTGGTTCGCTCGGTCGACGTGGACAGCATGGCAACGCTGGAGGATGGCAGTTTCAGCAAACCGGTGATTGCGGGGGTACCTGCGGATTCACCGGAAAGCACAGAAGTGGTCAGTCTTGGCCAGGAATGGACTCTGGAACAGTCCGCCTCCGTCAGATGAAAGCGTTGTTGGTGATGGCGTCGTAGAGTCCGTCCGGCGCCGGCACGAAACGGTGTTCGCGCCAATAGGCAGCGCCTTCCAGTCCATGACGAAAACACGCCAGCCAGGTGTTGTTGCAGGTGAGGGTGGTCAGGGTCTGAACCACCTCTGACTGCCGCAAGGGAGTTTTGCGACTGGCAATCTGCGCTACCACACCCTGCAGGGTTCCCGTGTGTCTCAGGGATTTATCGCACAGTGCACACGCAGCTCCGTAAAGCCACGCCACCGCATAGGTGCTCACCTCCTGCGGTGCAGTCTGCCAGTCAAGGCCCTGTTTCCGGCAGTCCCGCTCCTGTAGCCCCATAAGAATGTGCAGTTGGCTGAACAGTTCGGTGCGATCCACGGTGGCCGCCGGCACAAGCCGCGTAGCGTCCGGTTGGCCCGGGCCACCTGGCGAGCCTGCGGGTGACAACAGCAACGATTCGTCCGCCAACACTCCGGTCGCGCCCTGAAGGAATGGCTCGGTACGAACCAGTGAGGCCATTCTGTACGCCAGCGCGACCAGTAGCGCCACCAGTGCTAATTCGGTGAGAAAAATGAACCCGTCGATCATGAAGTAAGAGGCCTTGAATGTTGCAGTTGTTGAATTATTGTAACGGACTGTAACTCCGCTTCAGAGGTACGGGTGTCTCAGAAACGGTATGAATGCGGCGCCAATCAGTGAAAATGTGACGGGATCAGCATTGCGTTGCCACCGGCTTTTCAGCAGGTGGGCATGGTCTGCAGCGCAAGCTTGCGGCGAATATAGCGCCCGAGAATGTCGATTCCGATATTGAGCAGAGCAGTGATCAGAATCAGCACCATAGCGCGGTCGAAACGGATTTGTTGAATGGCGCTGTCAACGTAGAAGCCCAGGGTGTAGATCCCCAATATGCCGAGAATGGCGGTTTCACGCATGATGATTTCCCAGCGATAGAACAGGAATGCGAGGAACGAGCGGTACACGCGGGGTACCAGTTCCCAGCTGTAGCGATTGAACCCGGTGGGCGCGTCGGGCCGCAAGCGGATGGTGTTGGTCTGCCGCCCGATGAGATGGCCGATAATACCCCCGTTATGCAGCGCCAGCGCCACCACCGCAGGCAGCATGGATGGTCCCCAGAGTTGCAGCAGGATGTAGGCGAGTATGTATTCCGGTGTGGAACGGGCAATCACCAGGAACACGTGCCCCGAGGTACGCCGGATCGGGCCGCCGAAGTGGTTTGATATCAGCGGAAACGCCAGCAGGGTGAGGATGCCCGTGGCCACCAGGGCGATCTGGGTGAGCACCAGGGTGTTCCAGATCCCGGGCAAGGCCTCGTTCAGCATCAGGTCATTGAACCAGGTGCCAAGACTGGCAAGCCCCTCTCCATTACGGATAGGCGCGGGCACAATGTCCTGGGTGAAGAACCGCTCCACGTTGCCCCAGACAATGGGCATGCCCTCGCCAAGCAAAAACGGCGCACCAAGCATGTAAACCGGCAGTAATTTGGGCCTGACCCAGAGCGGAATGGTGGCAATGAGCACGTAGAAAAGAATCAACATGGCGCCCGCCTCGGAATAGAGGCCCTGGGAAAACGAGGTTTCCAGATAGAAACCAAGGGTAGGCAGACCCACGAAGCCAAGAATGGCGCTGGATCGGAGGCCGCATTCCAGACGGTACGCGGTGTAGGTACGAAGTTGCACCCAGCAGTCGGGAATCCGGGTGTACAGGAACGCCGAGACGATACCGGTTCCTGGTGGCAGCAGGCGCCCTGGACCGGGGTCGGCTTCTTCAAGTATTTCCGAGTACACCTTGGCAAAAATGCCGGCGTAGGGAATGGCAATGGCCAGCACCCCGGTCAGTGGATGGAAGCCAAAAAACTGCAGGAAAATCAGTGCCCAGAACAGTTCGTGAATGGCACGAATAAAGGCAGAGAACATGCGCACCGGATAGAAACGATAAACCAGTGACAGAAGAAAACCGCAGGCACTGCCGAGGGCCACGCCGACAAATGCAAACGCCACCGTTCGCAGCAGGGCCGTGGCAAGTCCCTCCGTACTGAAGAAATCCGGCGTGGCTACGCCAAGGAAGAAACGGCCCAGGTCCCGCCAGGGGTTGGACGCGGTGATAGCAATATCCGCAACAAACAGGCAGGCAACAGCAATTGCGAGAAAGAGCAGACTGATTCTTGCGGTGGCGGAAAGATGCATAGTGTCGGGTCTTGGCCTGTCAGTACAACGGCGTGATATCGGCCGCGGTCAGCCGCGCGCTGGCCTCATCCAGGGCAATCTGTCCGTCCTGGATGCCGATAATCCGTGTAGCGTAGGTCAGTGCCATGTCGATGTCATGAAGGGCAACCACGCTGGTGGTAAACCGATGGCACAGGGCCTTCATTACCAGGTGCGCCATGGGGCCGTCCAGTGCCGAAATGGGCTCGTCCGCAAGTAACAGGCCGGCGTTGCGGTAGATCGCGCGGGCGATGGCCACCCGCTGGCGCTGACCACCCGACAGTGATGCCGTGGGTGTCCAGAATTTTTCCGCCATGGACAGATCTTCAAGAAGGCTGCGAACGGCGTCTTTGTCTTTGCCAAACGGCTTTACCAGCGTGAGGGCGTTGTACCAGGCTGGATGAGCGTCGAGCTGGCCCATGAACACGTTATGAAAAACGGGCAGGGCGTTCACCAGGCCAAGATCCTGAGGGACCAGCGAAGCATGGCCATCCACGCGGTCATGTATCAGCTTGATCAGGGTGGATTTCCCGGCCCCGCTTTTGCCGACCAGCGCAACCCGTTCGCCTTCTTTAACATCAAAGGTGAGGGGGCCAATGACCCGCTCACCTCCGAAGGATGCCGTTAATCCGGTAAACTGGAATCCGGCCATTAATCCAGAATTCCAATCTGCTCGGCGACAGAACGGATCGGTTCGTAGTTCTCATTCTTGGTCGGGATGAAGCCTGATCGTGGGAAACTCTCCAGCAGCTCCGGGTCGTCCATTTCCAGCAGGGCCTGACGAACCTTCTCCAAGAAGCCGTCACCGTAACGCTCGTTCACATCACCACGGATGCTCCACTGGTAATTCGGATAGGCCGGGGTTTTCCAGATCACTTTGACTTCGTCAGTGTCAATGTTGTCGTTCTCAAGTTCTTTTTCCCACACCGCATAGTTGATCGCTCCGACCTCATAAGTACCCGCTTCCACAAGGCGCAGTGTGCGAGTGTGGTTACCGCTGAAGCCAACCCTTGCGAACACATCTTCCGGTGCTTCATTGAAAATTTCGCGGATGTGGTACTCGGGAATCAGGCGCCCGGAGGTGGAACCCTTGGAACCGAAGGTGAAGGTCTTGCCACGAATGTCCTCGGGGAGCGTGTCGGACATCTCCAGGCCGGTGCTCTTGTGGGCGATGAAGTAGTTGTAGAAAGCTTCATCCTCCACACCCTGAGCCAGGGCTTCGGACTCCGGCACCAGCTCACGGGCCTGCACGCCGGAAAGCCCGCCGAACCAGGCCAGCTGAACCTGGTTGTTGCGGAACGCCGAGATCGCTGCCGCATAGGACTTGACCGGAATGTATTTGACGTCCACATCCAGCTCTTTCTCAAGGTAATCCGCAATGCCGCGGAAGCGTTCGACCAGTTTGGTTTCGTCTTCATCGGGTATGGCAGTAAAAACGAAAGTCTGGGCGGAAACGGCGAAGGAGGTGAACAGCAGCAAACTGGAAAGCATCAATTTCCGTATATAGCTATTTGTCATTTTGATTCCCTACGAACAATGGATTTTCAGGGTGTTACGCACACCAGAAGACAGGATACCTTGATTTACCTCAGGCATGAACAGCTATACGATTGAGCGGCTGGAACGGCTCAGCCCGTGGAAACGAAAACACTCAATGCGGTCGCCGAGGTAACAATACCCCTATGGATATCCAGATACTGACGCCGGCACCACCGGGATCCAGAGCCGGGAACCGCGCCACCGCAGAGCGCTGGTCGAGGCTACTTGAACAGGCGGGGCACCGGGTGAGCGTACTTACCGACTTGCCGTCAGAGACCGGTGATCTGTTCATTGCCCTCCATGCCTGGCGCAGTCACGAAGCCATAGTAGCGTTTCGACGGGCGCACCCCCGGGTGCCGCTGATTACTGTGCTCACCGGTACCGATATTTACTTCCATCAGCACGAATACCCCGAGGAGACCCGGCGCTCCATGGAGCTGGCCGATACCCTGATCGGACTGCACGACGGCGTGGCGAGCGATATCCCCGCGGTGTTTCGCTCCAGACTGGTCACGGTTCGGCAGTCGGCGGAAGCCCTCCCGGAGGGTACGCGGAAGGCCGGCGAGGCGCAGCGCAGTGATGAGTGCTTCGATATCTGTGTGATCGGGCATTTACGGGAAGAAAAGGATTCGCTCAGGGCCGCGCTGGCCAGTCACCGTCTTTCTCCAGCGTCCCGCATACGGGTGATCAACGCCGGCAGAGCCCATAATCCGGAGTGGCAGGCCAGGGCGGAAAGGGAACAGGCGGCGAATCCGCGTTTCCGTTGGGTTGGCGAGTTGGGCAAAACCGAAACCCGGGCGCTGATGGCGCGTTCCCGACTCATGGTCATCAGCTCGGTGATGGAAGGCGGGGCGAACGTGGTCTCCGAGGCATGTCGGGCGGGGCTGCCCATACTGGCTTCGGATATCTCGGGAAACCGGGGGTTGCTGGGTGACGATTACCCCGGGAGTTTCCGGGTCGGTGACGATGAGCACCTCGCCGAGCTGCTGCGTCGCGCGGAAACCTCGCCGGCGTTCCTGGCGGAATTGCGCGCCAAAGTCGTGGAGAAAGCGGCCCTGTTCGTGCCAGAGGCGGAGCAGGCGGCCCTGCTGTCAGCGATGGCGGGCGCCATCGCCCACAGCAAGGCCCGGCTCAATCCCGAAGCGTGATCGGTTCGATCGGCCCGGTTTCATCCTGTGGAAGCACCCGGCCAATGATCGCGGTATGGGGATAGCCCAGGGATTTCAGCTCCCGTACACATTCGTCCGCCACCTTCGCGGGCACGCTGGCAAGCAGCCCACCTGCAGTTTGGGGATCAAAAATCAGCGAATACCGGGGGTGGTTCACCCACCGTTCCTGATCCCGAATGCCCCGGCGAAGACGAATATTGGCCGGCTGCAGCGAACTGAGAATCCCCGCTGCCGCGGTTTCTTCGGCTCCGGGCAGTACCGGGATCGCTGACAGGTCCAGTTCCGCGTCCACACCGGACGGTCGGGTCATCTCCACCAGATGACCCAGCAAGCCAAAACCGGTGACATCGGTACAGGCCTTGGAGCCATACCGATGCAGGCACTGGGCCGCCCTGAGGTTGGACTGAATCATCGAGGCAAGCGCAGCGTCGATCCAGCGCCCCTTGGCGGCAAGCCTGGCGTGAGCCGCGAACAGGGTGCCGGTGCCAATCGGTTTGGTCAGGATCAGAGCATCGCCTGCCTTCAACCCGCCTTTACTCATCACGTCGTCAGGATCGATCAGACCGTTCACCGCGAACCCAAGCGCCAGTTCCTTGCCTTCGCCGGTGTGGCCGCCCACCAGTGCGCAACCGGCTTCGTTGAGCACCTGCACCGCTCCGGACATCATCTGGAAGACGACGTCTTCGACCTTGGATTCGATGCCGTAGGGAACCGTTGCCACCGCGGTTGCACTCTGGGCTTCCGCGCCCATCGCGAAGACATCTCCGAGACTGTGGTTGGCCGCGACCTGACCAAACACATAGGGGTCATCAATGAAGGCGCGAAAAAAGTCGACGGTGTGGACCACGGCTTTTCCCGGCGGTACCCGCAAGACGGCAGCATCATCGGGTGCGTGCAGACCAACGAGAATGTCATCACGGTCGATCGGTTTGAGTTCGCCCAGGGCCCGTGACAGCACCGTGCTGCCCACCTTCGCCCCACAGCCGCCGCAACGCATTGCGACCGCAGAGATCGCCTGCGAGGCTTCTTCTGGGCTCTGCGCCGCGGCGGTATCCGGCAGTGCCGCAACATCACCCATGGCGGGCAGTTCGCTGAATTTCCGCATGAAACGGCGGTCAATCGAGTTCTTCCAGCGCCATACCCAGGTGCCGGCTACCGAGAAGTCACCGCGGGATGCCACCGCGTACTGATCCCCGGTACTGATCAGTGCCAGCCACTTTTTCTGGGGTTTGAACGGCTTGGGGGACTTGCCAAGCGCGAGACGCCTGAGATTGTCCGCAAGGGGCGGCCCCTGGCGGACAGCGAAAACACCGGCTTTCTCCCTGGGATGATTCACCACGTTGGCAATGTCGCCGGCGGCAAACACCGAATCGTCATTCTCGCTCTGGAGCGAATCCCGCACGCGGATAAACCCGCCTTCATCGAGGGCGAGCCCGGTATCCGCCAGCCAGGCAGGACCACCGGCGCGGGTCACCCAGAGAACTTCATCCACATCGACGGTTTCTCCGGACTCGGTCAGCAGTCGCCCGGCCTCCACCTTTGACACGGCAGAGCCGAGATGAACCTTGATACCGCGGCTACTGAGTTTGTCCGCAAACACGGCCCGAACCTTGCCATTGTGGGTGGGCAGGATTTCGGAAGCGGCGTCGAACAGGTGAAAGTGCAACTGGTCAGGATCGAGGCCACGCTGCTGGAGTTCATTGCGTAACCGGAACTGCATTGCCAGCGTCAGTTCGACACCGCCTGCGCCCGCACCGACCACTGCCACTGTCATCGGGCCATGGTGGTTTTCAATCCGCGTCAGCAGTGACAGCCAGCGCTCGTTGAAAGCGGTGATCGGTTTGACCGGCACCGCGTGGTCTGCCGCGCCGTGAACATCCTCCACGCGGGGCGAGGAGCCGATGTTTACCGAGAGGATATCGTAGGGCACATCGGGCCGGTTGCGGCAAAGCACGCGTTTGCCGTTGCGATCGATACCGACGGCTTCATCGCGGTAGAAGCGCGCACCGGCGAACTCGGCCAGCCGGCTCAGATCGATGTGCACGTCGTCGTAGGAATAATGGCCAGCCACGTACCCCGGCAGCATGCCGGAGTAGGGAGTGTGGGTATCACGGCATATCAGCGTAAGCCGCACACCGGGAACCGGGTTCATCGCGAACCGTTTCAGCACCCCTACGTGGCTGTGCCCGCCGCCAATCAGGACTATGTCCCGTAATACAGGCTGCTCAGGCGTTCGCATCAGAGCGCTTTCTTGGCTTCGTCAGACAGCGTCGCAAAACCTTTCATCTTGGAGAAGGCCTGCAGCTTTTCCTTGTCGGCAGCGGAAGGGTTAGCGATCTGTTCGATGGAGGTGATACCGGCCTCCTGCATTTTGGTCGCCGTCGCAGGGCCGATGCCCTTGACGCGGGTCAGGTCGTTCTTGTTGACCGCTTTTGGGGCAGCGGCTTTCGCTGGCGCCTTTTTCTTCGCCGTGGACTTCTTTGCCGGCGCTTTAACGGTCGTTTTGGAACCACCTTTGCTGGTCTGCTTCACCTCGGCTTTTGCCTGGGATTTGGCGTCGTCCAGATTGGCTTCGGCCTTGTCAGCGGCTGCTTTCAGCTCCTTCTTGGCCTCTTTGCTGGCAATGCCAAGACGGTCCAGCATGCTGTTCTGGAGTTCCTGGAACTCGTTCATGCGGCGTTCGAACTCGTCATTGAACCGCTTCATTTCCCGATCACGAAGCTGATCAACTTCCTTCAGGAGTTTGCGGACCGGCTCCTGGATCTGGTTCTGAAGATTGTCGAATTGCTTGAGTGCGTCGTTGATCAGGCTTTCGATCTGCGATGACGTCTTCTCGAATTCCTTGTTCACTTTCTTGACGATCTTGTCCACGCTTGGCTTGGCTTTCTTGCCCATGAAGGCTGTCTCCTTACGGTTTGAAACGAAGTGGGGGAGTGGTGAATCAGGCCGTTTGCTGTATGCCGGAGGCCGGACCGGAGGAACGCCGTGATCTCAACGATTTCTTTTTATTGACCACATCGCGAATGCGACGCAGCTTTTCCGATACCGGGGAGCTTCCCGAATCCGTAAAATCAAAGAAATCAATAGAATAAAAGAAGTTGCTGCAGTGCTTTCTTCGCTCTGTAACCAATCCTGATAATCCTTCTGCCTGAATGTTCTCGAACGGCATGTCCATAATCAGATCAAGAATAACCGTATCGCCGGGGTTAAAGACTTTGTCGGTCTTCATCACGCAGCCATAGTTGTCGAGCTCAAACAGCTTCGCCTCGACGGTCTCCTTGCGAAAAAGGCCCCGTTTGATGCGAAAGCGAGCGATCAGGTCTGGCAGTGCTTCATTCATGAAAAATCTCAGGTTTTTCTCTGATCCCGGTGGATATCGGATGCTACAGAACCGTGGGCGAATGGTTAAACAATAGCCACACTTACTGGCTTTAGCAACGGCGTCTGCCAAATTTGGCTGCAGCTTCAGCGTTATACGATAATTCCCTCAGGCAATTCATCAACTGTCTGAGGGGGTAACCCGGGCCAGATTACCGGGTCTTGATTTCATACATATCGGTACGCCGATCCTTCAGATTCGTCACCGAGCCTTCGTTTCTGACCAGCTTCAGTTTTTCCAGATCCATGTCCGAAAACATGATCATTTCGGTGTTCGGGGTGGTTTCCGCCATCACCGCATCGTGGGGAAACGCAAAGTCCGATGGCGAAAATACGGACGACTGCGCGTACTGGACGTCCAGGTTTTCCACTTTCGGCAAGTTGCCGACGCTACCGGTAATCACCACATAGCATTCGTTTTCAATGGCTCTGGCCTGAGCGCAATGGCGTACCCGCAGATAGCCATTCTTGGTGTCCGTCCAGAAGGGCACACAGACAATGTCCACTTCCTGGTTGGCAGCGATGCGACCGAGCTCGGGGAATTCGATGTCGTAGCAGATCATGATGGCCACCCGGCCGGCGTCGGTATCGAAGACCTCGAACTGATCGCCGCCTTCGATTACCCAGTCTCTGCGCTCGTGGGGCGTGATGTGGATTTTTCGCTGCTCATCGACACGGCCGTCCCGGTGGCACAAATAGGACACGTTGTAGACGCGGTCATTCTCCAGCAACGGCATGGAACCGGTAATGATGTTGATATTGTAACTGACCGCCATTTCCGACATTTCATTGCGGAACTGCTCGGTGAAGCCCGCAAGGAAGCGGATGGCCCGGGTCTGATCCATCTGATCGGTCAGCCCCATCAGCGGAGCGTTGAAGAATTCCGGGAACAGCGCAAAGTCGCTCTTGTAATCGGACAGCGCATCCACGAAGTACTCCACCTGTTTCAGCACCTCATCCACGGAGGTGAATTCCCGCATCTGCCATTGAACCGCCCCCATACGAACCTGGGTCTTTTTGGTACTCAGCACCGATGACGGCGGGGTGTAGAGGATGTTTCGCCATTCCAGCAGGGTGGCGTACCCGAGGGACTTCTCATCCTCCGGGAGGTATTTGTGCATCAGCCGGGTGACCTGGAAGTCGTTGGACAGCTGGAACGTCAGGATCGGGTCGTAGATTTCCTTGCGATCCACCCGTTGAATGTACTCGGCGGGGGAGTACTGGTCGGAATACTTGTGGTAATTGGGGATACGTCCGCCGGCAAGAATAGCGCGCAGGTTCATGGAGCGGCACAACTCCTTGCGAGCCTCATACAGCCGGCGCCCGAGGCGATAGCCGCGGTACTCCGGATGAATGAACACGTCCAGCCCGTAGAGGGAGTCGCCCTTCGGGTTATGCCATATTTTCTCGTTACGGAGAATGAGGTCATCGTAGGTGTGGGGGTTGCTGAACCGCTCGTACTTGACGCACACCGTCAGCGCTACCGCGATGAGTTCACCGGAATCCTCAATACAAATCTGACCATCGGGAAACTGTTCCACAAGTGCCTTGATGGTCTCTCTCGGCCACGCACCGCCAATATCGTCGTAGATCCGGTCCATCAGCTGTTGAAGCTGTTCGTAATCGTCCAGAGTGAGGTTGCGGAGATTAAGGTGCAGCTCTTCGTGGGCCATAACAGGGAGGCTCCCGCCAAAATAAGTAAAAGTTGTCGCTCAATACGGTAATCACGGCCAAACCGATCTGGCTGATTTTAACAGATGGCAGTGAAGACTTCGCACCCGCTACCGGATAAGCCCTTTGCGGAGGTCGGGATCTAGCGGCTGAAAATCTCAAGACGGCGCCGAAGGTCGTCGAGGGTCTGGCGACCGATGCTGCGGGATTCTTCGCTCAGGAACGGATTGCGCAGGACCACCACATTGCGACGATCGAGGGCCAGGGCCTCCAGCGGCTCGCCATAATATTCCTTGAGGAAGCGTCCGAAGCTGCCATCGATAATGGCCCGTTCCATACCCAGCTGTATCCGGTGAGCCGTCAGGTAATCGTCCGGCGCCGTGAAAAAATACGATGGCATCGGATAGGCCAGTAGCAGGCTGGGTTCAATAAGGAGGTCGGGGTCGTTTTCTATTTCTAGGTCGAAGGTGACCTCGCTGACGCCCCGGGCAAAGCAGTCGAACCGGTTATTTCTGAGCATGCGGAACAGAATTTCATACCGGGTATGGGTCACTACCGGTATGTCATTTACCTTCAGAATCTCGGCATCCGGCCAATGCACCCCCTGTCCAATCCGGATGCCCCGCTTTCGGATGTCGTCAACCGAACGCACTCCCTCAAACAGGGACAGAGCCTCAGGCAATACAACGCAGACACGAAATCCCAGCAGACCGCCATCGATAGGAATCGGAACGGCCAGCAATTTCGACTCCCGCTCCCGGCTGCTGGCCACATTGGCGATGTCGACCAGGCCTGATCTGGATTGCGCCATTTCGCGCAGTACTCGGCCCTGACCCATTTCAATACTGCGGACAATCTCGAAATCTCCGTATTCCGGCGTCTTGGCCAGGGCCAGACGCAGCAGGGAGTGAATCGCCGGGCTGTCGTAGTTTCGGTACCAGAGCTTGTATTCGGTGGCCGGTGGTTGTTGATAGGTACCAGCTGACGCAAGGAAGGGCAGGGTCAGGGAAAAAGTCAGCAGCAACCCCAGCGCAACGCGCACGAAGGATAGTCTCCGGATTGGAGGCCTTGTGGGTGGGCTGACCATGGCTTTCTTTCTCCGTGCTTCCATGTTGCGGAAAAGGGACTGTTCACGCAGTTTAGAACAGAAACCGAGAAAATTGCCGTGCCTAATTCTAAAAAACTGTAAAAGCCTCTTGCGGACGACAGAAGTGGCCTGCAATGATTCGACCAACCTGATCTAAACGGAATACAGCATCATGGCACTAATTGACAGCCTTATCGGCGCCACCGGGCAGTGGGTTTCAAGCAGCGACCCGAAGGCTCCCATCACCAGTCCGCTGGCGTGGATCAAGAAAACCAGCGGCTACGCTGCCGTTAACCGGATCATTGGCATGGCCATTCCCTTTGCGCCGAGAAACGGTTTCAGCGTTGAGGAGGTGCGTCCCGGATTCGTCAAGGCGCGGATCCGCCTGAAGGGCAACAAGAATCACTTTGGCAGTCTTTATGCGGGTGCCTATTTTCTGGTAGCGGAAATTCCGGGGGGCGTATTGACCCTGTTTGACCTGGGGCCAGCCTACACGCCGATTCTGAAAGAGATGACCCTGCAGTTCCTGCAGCCTGCCAATTCGGATGTCACGGTGACCTTCGAGCTGGACGCCGCTACCGTGGCAGCCATCAAGTCGGAAGCCGACAACACGGGCCGAGCGGCATTCGCGCTGGAAGGCACCCTGTACGATGACGAAGGCAACCATGTAGCGACGTCCATTGCTCAGTACAGAGTCCGCAAGAAGGGGTTCACGGCCGGCTGAGCTCGCTCAGCGTCTCGAGAAAGATTGCTCCGTATTTCTCCAGTTTGGCCGCCCCGACGCCATTCACTTCGGCGAGTTCGGAAAGCGTCGTGGGTCGCCGCTCGAGGATGTCGAACAGGGTGGCGTCGTGAAAGATCACGTAGGGCGGCACACCCTGCTTGTCGGCCAACGCCTTACGACAGGCCCTCAGTGCTTCCCAGCCGGCCTGATCGGTAATCTGGTCACTGATTTTTGCACGGCTGCTGCCGTTTCCTGCCCGCCCCGATCCCCTGGTCGGAGCAGGGTCCTTGCGTAGCTGAATGGGTTCCTGCCCCTTCAGAAGCGGACGACACTCCTCGGTGAGCTGGAGTGAGCCAAAGCCTTCGGGGTCGGCCCGCAGGTAGCCGTTTGCCACCAGCTGGCGGTATACCGATTTCCATTCGCTGGCAGAAAGTTCGGTTCCGATGCCATAGGTTGAGACCTTGTCATGGCCGAACTGTCGTATGCGTTCGTTCTCCGACCCCCGGAGCACATCAATGAGATAGGTGACGCCGTAGCGTTGGCCGGTGCGGAACACACAGGACAACGCTTTCTGTACCGCCACGGTTCCGTCCCAGGTGTCGGGTGGGTTCAGGCAGGTGTCGCAGTTACCGCAGGGCTGCTCCAGAGTGTCGCCAAAATAGCGCAGCAGTACCTGACGCCGGCAGCTGGTGACTTCGCACAACCCCAGCATGGCGTCCAGCTTCTGGCGCTCCACCCGCTTGAACTGATCGTTCCCCATGGAGGCTTCCAGCATTTGCCGGAGCTTGATTACGTCCTGCAGACCATAGACCATCCAGGCGGTAGAGGGTTTGCCATCGCGCCCCGCGCGGCCGGTTTCCTGATAATAGGCTTCCAGGCTTTTGGGCAAATCCAGGTGCGCCACGAACCGCACATCCGGTTTGTCGATGCCCATGCCGAACGCAATGGTAGCGACCACGATGACGCCGTCCTCCCGCAGGAATCGCTCCTGATTCCGGGCCCGATCCGGCGCACTCAGGCCGGCGTGGTAGGGCAGAGCGGTATAGCCTTTGTCCTGGAGCATGCGGGCGGTGGCGTCCACTTTGTTACGGGACAGACAGTACACAATGCCACAATCTCCATCATGCTCTGCTTTAATAAAGTCCAACAACTGTTTGTTAGCATTCGTTTTTGGTGAAATCCGGTACTGGATATTGGGGCGATCAAACCCGCTGACGAAGTGCCGGGCCTCTGTGAGGGACAGCCGCTCTGCGATCTCTTTGCGGGTGCGCTCGTCTGCCGTTGCGGTCAGCGCGATGCGCGGTACGGTGGGAAACTCCCGGGCCAGCAGGCTGAGTTCCAGGTAATCGGAACGGAAATCATGGCCCCATTGGGAGACACAATGGGCTTCATCAATCGCGAAGAGAGAGATCGAGGCATTGTGCAGCAAATCAAGAGTGCGAGCCTGGATCAGCCGTTCCGGCGCGCAATAGAGCAGATCCAGTTCCCCGGTCATCAGTGCGTTCTCGGTATCGCGGGCCTGGGCAAAATCCATGGTGGAGTTCAGGAACGCGGCACGAACGCCAAGCTCATTCAGCGCCGCCACCTGATCCTGCATCAGTGCAATCAGCGGGGAAATCACCACGGCGGTGCCCGGTCTCACCAGGGCCGGCACTTGGTAACACAGGGATTTACCGCCACCTGTGGGCATCAATACCAGCGCATCACCACCGTTGACCACTTCGTGGATGATGTCGCCCTGTAGCGGGCGGAACGTCTCGTATCCGAAAACCTCATGCAGGACCTGCTCGGGGTCTTTTGCGGAAACGGTGGGGCGTTCTGTGCTGAGCTGATCGAAGTCCATGGAATGCCAGTGTCGAAGTACTGAATGAATTGGTGCCGTTCAAAGAGGGACGAAATCATAACAGATTCGCCGGTACAGTAGAGGCAAACGACCGTCAGAAACGCTACAATACCGCGTTTTTTATTGTCATCGCCCCTGAACTGCAGCCCTTGACTGACACAGACAACAACAGGAACTCCATGCAGGAATTTGATGCCATCCGTCCTTATTCGGACGAAGAAACCGGCCCTGCCATCCAGCGCCTGGTGAATGATAACGACTTTCTGGACATGATCGCCCGTTTCAAATCGCCGACACTGGCTCGCTGGGCGCCGGCCGTCCTCCGGATCTGGGTGAAACGCTGGCTGATCAGCAATTTCGCGCATCTGAAGCGGGTAGATGACCTGCAGGCGAAGGTCTCCGGATACGTTGGCGAGCTGGTGGACAACACCACCACCCGTGTTACCTCAAGCGGGCTGGAAAACCTCGACAAACGCAGCGCCCATCTGTTCATTTCCAATCATCGCGACATAGTGTTCGACCCGATGGTGGTGAACTACCTGCTGTTTGCCAACGGGTTTACTACCACGCGCATTGCCATAGGCGACAACCTGCTGGCCAACCCCGTGTTCGCGGAAATGATGCGGCTTAACAAAAGCTTTGTGGTGCGCCGCAACATGACCAGCCCGCGGGAGATGCGTGATGCCTACATCATGCTCTCGGGCTTCATCAATCACAGCATTGCCACCAATCACAGTATCTGGATCGCCCAACGCGAGGGCCGGGCCAAGGATGGTCTGGACTTCACCGATCCCGCCATCATCAAAATGTTCTACATGAGCAAAAAGAAAAGCGGACTGGATTTTGCCGAGGCAATGAACCGCCTTCATGTGGTGCCGGTTTCCATTGCCTACGAATACGACCCATGTGACGTCGACAAGGCCAGGGAGCTTGAAACCCGCGCCCGTACCGGCACTTACACCAAGGCGCCGGGGGAGGATACCGACCAGATCATGAAGGGCCTGACCGGCTTCAAGGGCCACGTCCATGTACACTTCGGTACACCGATTACCGACTCGCCGGGCAACCCCAGGGAACTGGCCGCGCGCATAGACCGGGAAATGCATGCCAATTATCACCTGCATGCATCAAATCTGGTGGCATATCGGCAGCGAGGGATTCATCCCCAGGCCCACACCACACCCGACACCGTGACGGATGCCGTGGTAACGGCCGAAACCTGGTCTCCGGCAGAACTTGAGGCCGCCGAGGCCGAAATGGAGCGCCGGCTCGAGCACTGCGAGCCAGCCATCCGGCCCTACCTGCTGGACATGTATGCCAACCCGGTGGTGACGGCCCTGCAGGCAAATGAGTCCGGAACGGATCACCACAACACTGACCATTGAGGTATTTTGTGAAGGAACTGAAGTACATAGAGCTGGAAACCAATCCCAATCCCGTGGCCGCCGTCATCTGGCTACACGGGCTGGGGGCCAGCGGCCATGATTTCGAACCCGTGGTCCCGGAACTGGGCCTGCCCCGTGACGCGGCCGTCAGGTTTCTGTTCCCTCACGCGCCGGTGATGCCGGTGACCGTCAACGGCGGCATGAGCATGCCCGCGTGGTACGACATAAAGGCCATGGATATTGACCGCGTTGTCGATACCGAACAGCTTCAGGCTTCCGCAGATGCCGTTTCCCGTATGGTCGACCGTGAAATTGAACGGGGCATACCTGCCGGCAAAATCATCATTGCCGGCTTTTCCCAGGGTGGGGCGGTCGCGTACGAGCTGGGGCTGAGTTACCCGCAGCGTCTGGCCGGCATCCTCGCTTTGTCGACCTATTTCGCAACGGCCGATACGGTTCGGCCTTCAGCGGCGAATCGTGATATTCCCATCAACGTTTACCACGGCACCTTTGATCCGGTGGTCCCCGAAGCCCTTGGCCGCAGAAGTGTCGATCAGCTTGAGGCTATGGGATATCAGCCTCGTTATGAGACCTTTCCGATGGAACACAGCGTCTGCCTCGAGGAGGTACAGGACATAGGCCGGTTTATCCGCGAGCATGCGTTGTAGGGCCACACTTCAAGCCGCTGCGGTCACAGCCAGATCATCGCGCCCATCTCCAGCGGATGGGTCAGGCCCGGATGGAACGGGTACATTCGAATCCGCAACGATTGCAGTCCCGGATACGGCGGCAAAATGCTTGCCGAAAATACCGTAACGTCCGCCCCGTCACTCTCACCTTCACCCTCGTGGTGCAGCAGGAATCGGTCAGGCCCGGGGCGCTCATGGGTGCCGGTACACTCTGGTGTCACCAGGCACTCCACACGCACATCGTCCGGTCGCAGGCCATTCAGGTACACGTCAACGGTGAGTGCAATTTCTTCATCGTGCAGGCACTGGGCGGTAACGCACTGGTGGACCGACAGGGTCACCCCGGCCCAATCCTTGTGAATCCGTTGCTTCCATTCCGCCAGTTCTGTTGCCAGCCCGTACTCGCTGGCAGCAAGCTTCTTGCCCTGGGCCGACGCGGGCTGATAATAACGCTCTACGTAATCCATGACCATGCGTTGGGCGTTGAACCGGGGTGTAATGGACTTCATCGATGCTTTGGAGCGTTGCACCCAGCCTTTGGAATAGCCCTGAGAGGCCCGGTTGTAATAAAGGGGGATGACCTCGAGTTCCAGGAGATCCAGTAAATCCCGGGCCTCCTCACGATTGCGGAACTCTGCGTCAAGTTCCGTGCTGCGGGGGTTGATGGCCCAGCCATTCTTGCCGTTGTAGCCTTCGCCCCACCAGCCATCAAGCACGCTGAGGTTCAGGGCGCCATTGAGCGCGGCTTTTTCTCCCGAGGTTCCGCTGGCTTCCTTCGGGTACTCCGGCGTATTCAGCCAGACATCCACTCCGCTCAGCAGGCGGCGCGCCATCGCCTGATCGTAATCTTCCAGCAGAATGACATGCCCCATCAGCGCCGGCTGCATCGCCAGATCGTGAATCACACGAATCAGCTGCTGCCCGGGCTTGTCTTTGGGATGCGCCTTGCCGGCGAACACCAGAACCACCGGCCGGTCGGGATCGGTCAGCAGCCGCTCAAGGCGATCGAGATCGGAGAACACCAGGGTGGCTCGCTTGTAGGTGGCGAACCGGCGGGCAAAACCGATCACCATCGTGTCCTTTTCCGGTGAGACCATCTGCCGCGTCATCCGGTCGGTGACCGAATGACCTGTGCCGTTGCGCCGATGCTGACGCCGGAGGCAGCGAACAATGTAGTCGCCCATCTGCTGCTTCAGTGCTTTGTGAACACTCCAGTAATGATAGTCGGGAATGTTGTCGACAAATTCCCAGAATTCCGGATTCCGGAGTTCACTTTTCCAGGTCGGCGCCTGGATGTCGAACAGGCTCGACCATTCCGGCGCCAGGAACGTTGGCACATGCACGCCATTGGTGATGTAGCCAAGCGGGTTGTCCGCCGGCGGGACCTGGGGCCAGATCTCACCCTCCATTTCCGAGGCGACGCCACCATGGATACGACTGACGCCGTTATGGAAGCGGGAGCCACGCAACCCGAGGCTGGTCATATTGAACGAGTCGCCGGAGGTTTTGGAGCCAAGGCGGAACACCGCTTCGAAATCCAGGCCTGCCTCGTCAAGGTACGCCCCCAGGCTATGCTGGACCAGGTCGCGGGAGAATATGTCGTGGCCCGCGGCTACCGGCGTGTGGGTGGTGAACAGGGTGGATCCGGCGTTCAGCTCAAGGGCCGCATCGAAGCTCAGGCCGTTGGCCATCGCCTTACGGCAGCGCTCCAGAATCAGGAAAGCCGCGTGGCCCTCGTTTATGTGCCACACGGTAGGTGACAGACCCAACGCCTCCAGCACCCGGACGCCGCCGATGCCCAGGAGCATTTCCTGACTGATCCGCGTGTTTTCGTCGCCTCCGTAGAGTTGCAGTGTCAGCTCCCGGTCCTCGACGCTGTTTTCTTCGACATGAGTATCCAGCAGATAAAGCCTGATATGCCCGACGCGGGCCTCCCAGACCTTGGCGTGAACAGACCGGCCGGGGAAGGGCACCGAAACCAGCAGCGGCGAACCGTCCGGTTCCACCAGGGAAATAGGTAACTCATCGCTGAAATGGGACTGATAACGGGCAATCTGCTGGCCCTGGGCGTCGATGGTCTGGATAAAATAGCCTTGCTGGTAGAGCAGCCCCACCGCGACAAATGGCAAACCGAGGTCACTGGCCGCCTTGCAATGGTCGCCGGCAAGAATGCCAAGCCCGCCCGAGTAGATCGGAAAACTCTCATGAAAGCCGAATTCGGCGCAGAAGTACGCCACCAGAGCGGTTTCCGGATTCAGGCGGCTGGTGACCTCCGGCCCCGGCTCTGCTTCCAGATAAGCGTCGTAACTACTCAGAATGCGTCGATATTCGGAGAGAAACGCCCGGTCCTCGGCGGCTTCATCCAGCCGGTTCTGCGCCACGCGCCGAAGAAACAGTTTCGGGTTGTGCGCCACTTTCTGCCACAGCCGGAGATCGATGCGGGCAAACAGACTGCGTACACCATGATCCCAGCTGTAGAAGAGGTCGTTTGCCAGTTCCTCAAGACGGGTCAGTGCCTCGGGGATGCTGGGCCTGGCTTCCAGTTTGAATTCAGTGGCATTACGCATGTTCGTTGCCTCCCGGAGGGCTTTCCCTGTTAGTCGTCGGTAATGCTCTGGCGCGCAGCCAGAATCTGATGGTAGATATCAATGTATTCGCGGGCACGGGATTGCCAGGAATAATCGCCGGCCATACCATTGCGCTGAACCTCTCGCCATGCCTTCGGACGTTTGAAAAGCTCCAGCGCCCGGTTGGTTGCAGCGAGCAGTGCCGCTGGCTCAGGACCGTCAAACGTGAACCCGTTGGCTTTGTCCATGCCGGCGGTTTGTGGATCGAAGACGGTATCCTTCAGTCCGCCGACCCGGTGAACGACGGGAATGGTGCCGTACCTCAGGCTGTACAGCTGGTTGAGACCACAGGGTTCAAACCGCGACGGCATCAGAAACAGGTCGGCACCGGCGGTAATGCGGTGGGCAAGCGCTTCGTCGTAGCCCAGCGTGACCGATAGGTTGTCGGGATACTGACGCGCCAGTGACAGCGCCGCCTCCTCGTATTCGGGGATTCCGGAGCCCAGCAGCACGCACTGACAGCCTTTGTCCAGCAACGGGGGCAGTACCCTGAGCAGCAGATCGATCCCTTTCTGTTCCACCAGTCGGCCGATGAATCCCAGCAGCGGCGCCTCGGATGAGGTGCTGAGCCGGCACTGTTGCTGCAGCTCTGCGCGGCAGAGTCGTTTGTTGCGAAGGTGCTCCGTGCTGTAATGGTGCGCCAGGTACTCGTCCGATTCCGGATTCCACTGGCGGGTGTCGATCCCATTGAGAATCCCCGTCAGAACGGCGGAGCGGTGCCGCAGCAGCCCGTCGAGTCCGCAACCAAGCTCCGGTTGACGGATTTCATCGGCGTAGCCGGGACTGACGGTGGTGATGTGATCACTGAACACCAGACCGCCCTTGATGAACGACAGCTGGCCATGGAACTCGATCCGGTCAAATCGCCAGAGCGAGTCCGGCAATCCCAGAGCGCGGAAAACTTCCTGGGAAAACAGCCCCTGGTAGGCGAGGTTATGAATGGTGAATACCGTGGCGGGACGCTTCTGGTAACTGTCCAGCAGCACAGGCACCAGTCCGGTTTGCCAGTCGTTGCAGTGCACAACGTCGGGCACCCAGTTCAGCCCGGCCTGGCCCAGAGCCATCAGCGTGGCCACGCGGGCAAACAGGTGATACCGGTGAGCGTTGTCCCACCAGTCAGTGCCTTCCTCGTTCTGATAGGGGTTGCCGGGGCGATCGAAAAGGGGGCCACATTCCACCAGCCACAACACCACCGCCGAGCCCGGCAGCCGGGTCTGCCACAGCGTCACCGGGTAAAAGCCGATTCGCAGCTGTGCCTTGCGCCGGGTGCCAATGGACTTCGCAGCCGCCAGCGCGGCGGGATAGCCGGGCAACAGTATGTGAACGTCGTGATCCTGCCGGCACAGCGCTTCCGGCAAGCTGGCCGATACGTCCGCCAGTCCGCCGGTCTTGATCACGGGGTAGACTTCACTGGTTACGAACAGCACCCGGATCATGGCTGTTGCTCCAGCACCACAGCCCCGAGGGGCGGCAGGGTCAGGGTGACGGAATGGGGTCTGCCCATCCAGGGTTGGCTATCCGCAGCAAGAACCAGCGGGTTTCCCAGGTTACTGCCGCCGTAATAGAGGGAGTCTGAATTGAGTCTCTCCCGCCAGTTGCCGCCTCCGGGTACGCCAATGCGGTAGTCAAAGCGTGGCACCGGTGTAAAATTAATGACGATAACCACCGCTTGATCGCCTGATGTTCTGAGAAAACTGATGACCGATTGGGTAGAGTCGTGGCAGTCAATCCACTCAAAGCCGTCCGGCCGGTAATTGACCCGATGGAGCGCTGGCAGATCCCGCAACAGGTGGTTCAGGTCCCGGACCAGATGTTGCAGCCCGCGATGGGCATCGTGCTCCAGCAAGCCCCAGTCCAGTTCGCCTTTCTCACTCCATTCCCGCCATTGGCCGAACTCTCCACCCATGAACAGCAGTTTTGCCCCGGGGTAGGTGTAGAGGTAAGTGAACAGAAGGCGAAGGTTGGCGCGCTGCTGCCACTCGTCGCCGGGCATCTTGTTCAGCAGGCTACGCTTTTCGTGCACCACCTCATCGTGGGACAGGGGCAACAGAAAACTTTCGTTGAAGGCGTACAGCACGCCGAAGGTGAGCTTGTCGTGGTGGTACTGGCGGTACACCGGATCCTGACTGAGATAGTCGAGGGTGTCGTGCATCCACCCCATGTTCCACTTCAGGCAAAAATCCAGGCCGCCAACGGGGGCCGGGCGGGTTACCTGGGGCCATGACGTGGATTCTTCCGCGATAATCAGACTGCCCGGGTAGCGCTCCCGGCACACCTGGTTCAGTTCACGAAGAAAATCAATGGCTTCCAGGTTTTCGTGACCACCGTGGATGTTGGGCAACCATTTGCCCTCATCGCGGGAGTAATTCAGATACAGCATGGATGCCACCGCATCCACCCGCAGGCCATCGATGTGGAAGGTGTCGAGCCAGAACAGCGCGCTGCCAATGAGAAAATTGCGAACCTCATGCCGGCCGTAGTTGTAGATCAGCGTGCCCCAGTCCTGATGTTCACCTTTGCGGGGATCCTCGTGTTCGTACAACGCCGAGCCGTCGAAACGCGCCAGTGCGTGTTCGTCCCGGGGAAAGTGCCCCGGCACCCAGTCCAGCAACACGCCAATGTCGTTACGGTGGCAGCAATCCACGAAATAGCGAAAATCATCCGGGCTGCCAAACCGGCTGGTGGGCGCAAAATAGCCGGTGGTCTGATAGCCCCAGGATTCATCCAGCGGATGTTCAGTGACCGGCAACAATTCGATGTGGGTAAACCCCAGGTCCCGTACGTAGGGCACCAGTTGCTCCGCCAGCTCCCGGTAATTCAACCAGCGTCCGGAGCCGTGCAACCGCCAGGAACCGGCATGCACTTCATAGATCGAGAGGGGTTGCTCACGCCAGTTCCAGTGGCTGCGCCGCGCCAGCCAGTCGCCGTCGCCCCAGCTGAAATGGCCTCGCTGGGTGACTACGGCAGCGGTGGCCGGCCGGGGCTCGAAGGCCTGTCCGTAGGGGTCGGTCTTGATCAGCTGCTCACCGCTTGTGGTGGTGATAGCGAACTTATAAAGACTGCCTGTGGCCACACCGGGGACGAACCGTTCCCAAACCCCGCTTTCCTGGCGTTTGTGCATGGGGGCAGCGTCGGGCTCCCAGTCATTGAAGTCGCCGACAACACTGACCGAGACGGCCGAGGGCGCCCACACCGCGAACCGGACGCCCTCCTTGCCATGGTGCTGGCACAGATGAGCGCCAAGCACGTTGTAGATATGCCAGTGTTTACCCTGAGCGAAAAGGTGTAGATCAAACTCGCTTAAGCTTGGGCTTTCCATAGTCCGAAATGCTTCCCGACAGGTTAGATTCCCGGTCCCGATCCATTGGACGGCAATCAGGCTGATCAAATAATGACCCATGACAAGTTTACGTCATCTTGTCGGTGATAGTGTTCTATTATTAATGGGCACGTCAAAATATAGTCGATTCCTCCCCTGGGGGTGCCCGGGGGAGGCAGAAGACCTTTCTGGTTTTCAGGGAAGCCTCTATGCAAACCGCCAAACGATTTGTCAGCCGACTCACACGCCAGACTCTCGCGCTGGTTCTGGCCGGAGGCCGGGGATCCCGTCTTTACGATCTCACCAAATGGCGCGCGAAACCCGCGGTGCCTTTCGGTGGCAAGTTCCGCATCATTGATTTCCCACTGTCCAATTGCATCAATTCAGGCATTGGACAGGTGGGGGTGATTACCCAGTACAAATCCCATTCGCTGATGCGCCATATCCAGCGCGGGTGGGGGTTTCTGCGGGGAGAACTGGGCGAATTCGTGGAATTGCTGCCAGCACAGCAACGCATTGAGACTTCATGGTATGAAGGTACAGCCGATGCGGTACTGCAGAATCTCGACATCATCCGTAGCCATGCTCCTGAATACGTTCTGATTCTGGCGGGTGACCACGTCTACAAGATGGACTACGGGACCATGCTGGCGTACCACGTCGAGAACGATGCGGACGTCACTGTGGGCTGCATTGAGGTGCCAATCGAGGAGGCCCCGGCGTTCGGTGTGATGTCGGTGGATGAGGAGTTCCGGATCACCGAGTTCGTCGAAAAGCCAGACCACCCGAAACCCATGCCCAACCAGCCGGGAAAGGCGCTGGCCTCCATGGGGATCTATGTGTTCAGCACCCGGATTCTGTTTGATGAATTGCTTCGGGATCATGAGCTTGCGTCTGACTCCTCACATGATTTCGGAAAAGATATTATTCCCCACATTATTTCCCGCCTGCGGGTGTTGGCGTTTCCATTCCGCAATCCGATCACCAACCGCCCCGCCTATTGGCGGGACGTCGGAACCATCGATTCGCTGTGGCAGGCAAATCTTGAACTGATCGGTATCAGCCCGGAACTGAACCTCTACGATCCGGAATGGCCAATCTGGACCTACCAGGAGCAGCAACCACCGGCAAAGTTTGTTTTTGATGACGACGATCGGCGTGGTATGGCCGTGGATTCCATGCTCGCAGGGGGCTGTATCGTGTCAGGCGCCGTGGTTCGTCGTTCCCTGCTGTTTTCCCAGGTGCGGGTTCATTCCTTCAGCAAGGTCTCGGACGCGGTAATCTTTCCGGATGTGGACATCGGCAGCCACTGCGAGATTCACCGGGCCATTATCGACCGGGGCTGTCGCATCCCGGACGGCACCAAAATTGGCGTGGATCCCGACAGAGACCGGGAGCGTTTCTGCGTTTCACCCAAGGGCATTGTGCTCGTCACTCCCGAGATGCTCGGACAGGATTACCCCCATGGGCTCTGATAAGCGCACACCAGTGGTTTTCTGCTGGCACATGCACCAACCCGGCTACCGCGACCTTAAAACCGGAACCTTTTTGTTTCCCTGGGTCTACCTTCATGCCCTGAAGGACTACAGCGATATGGCGGCGCACCTGGAGGCCCATCCCGCCGCCAAAGCGGTGGTGAATTTCGCCCCGGTTCTGCTGGAGCAGATCGAGATCTATCTGGTGGATATCGAACGCTGGCGTCACGGAGCAGGGGAGATCGGCGATCCGTTGTTGGCGGCGCTGGTGGCGGAACGGCTGCCGGAGCCGGGCACGCCGGGATTTCTCGACATCATGGACAAGTGTCTGCGGGCAAACGAAGACCGAATTATTCAGCGATTTCCCGCCTATGCCCGGCTGGCGCAGCTCGCGCAGTTCTACGGCGCCAGGCCGGAGATGCAACGATACATTGCCCCGGCGTTCCTGTCGGATTTGCTGGTCTGGTATCACCTGGGCTGGATGGGGGAAACCATCCGTCGTCGCAATACCTGCGTTCAGGCTCTGCAGGAGAAAGCCCAGGGCTTCAGCCTGGAGGACCGCACCGCGCTTCTGAATGTCGTTTTCGAAACCCTGGCCGGCATCGGCCCGCGCTACCGCCATCTGGCCCAGACCGGACAGGTGGAGCTGTCGGTCAGCCCCTGCACCCATGCCATGGTGCCATTGCTGATTGATCTGGCCTGCGCCCGGGAAGCGATGCCCGATATCCCCCTGCCGCAACACACCCGTTACCCGGACGGCAGCACGCGCGCTCAGTGGCAGCTGGACAAGGCGAGGGAGGTCTTCCAGCGCTTTTTCGGTACCAATCCCACCGGTTGCTGGGCTTCCGAAGGTGGCTTGAGCCAGCAGACGCTCAGCCACCTTGAACAGGCGGGGTATCAATGGACCGCCAGCGGAGATTCGGTACTGCACAACAGCCTGTCACGGGCAAAGGCCGACGGGCAGGCACCGAAAGATGGCTCTATCCACCAGCCGTACCGGTTTGGCGACGCTGACATCACCGTGTACTTCCGGGATGACGGGTTGTCGGACCTGATTGGCTTTACCTACGCAGACTGGCACGCCGAGGACGCGATCGGCGACCTTGTGAACCACATGGAAACCATTGCCGCGCACGGTGGCGCACACGCCAGCCGGGTGATTTCCGTCATTATGGATGGTGAGAATGCCTGGGAATACTACCCCGAGAACGCCTTCCACTTTCTGGACGAGCTCTACCAGGTGCTGGAGAATCACCCCCGCCTCGCGTTAACGACCTATCGCGAGCTGCTCGAACACGGTACTCGCCCCGCACAGCACCTGCCTTCGATTGTGGCGGGCAGCTGGATTTACGGCACGTTCTCAACCTGGATCGGCGACCCTGACAAAAACCGGGCGTGGGATCTGCTCTGCGAGGCAAAACTGCATTTTGACCGGGCGATGGATAACGGCTCGCTGACGGCAGAGCAGAAAGTGGCGGCCACCAATCAGCTGGCGCTCTGTGAGGGCTCAGACTGGTTCTGGTGGTTCGGCGATTACAACCCCGCTCAGGTGGTCAGCGACTTCGAGCATCTGTATCGCCGTCATCTGGTCAACCTGTACGAACTGATTGGCTATCCTGCACCAGCGTCGGTGTTCCAGAAGCTCAGCCAGGGTTCCGGTGCTCCGGCCCGTGGCGGGGCAATGCGGCCGGGCCACGACTCGGATAGCACCCTATGATACAGACTCACCAGCAGCCGGAAGCACTGTCACGCCGGCGTGCCGGCGTGCTGCTTCACCCCACCTGTCTGCCCTCAGGCCACGGTGTGCTGGGGCACAGTGCCCGCCGTTTTCTGGATTTCATGGCCGAAGCCGGCCTCTCGGTCTGGCAAACGCTGCCGGTGGGGCCGACCCACGCCGATCTTTCGCCTTATCAGTCATTATCGGCCCATGCCGGCAACCCGGACTTTATTGACCTCGAAGAATTGGTGCACGCAGGCCTCATCCATGACACCGAGCTGGTTGGCAATGGCAGCCACTTACAGCGGCAATCCGTATTTGCCCTGGCCTGTGAGCGTTTCTTCAGCGGGGCCGAGGAGCACTTTCAGGGGCCCACGCTGGCCGAGTTCCAGGCCTACCGCTTCGCCAATGATTCATGGCTGGAAGACTATTGTCTGTTTTGTGCCATTCGGGAGGTCTACCCCGGGGCAAACTGGCTGACCTGGCCCGCCGCGCTGCGGGACCGCGAGCAGGGAGCCCTGGACCATTTTACCGCCACCCATGGCGCCACCATCCGCAGGCTGCAGTTCGAGCAGTTCCTGTTCGATCACCAGTGGCGAAGAATGCGCGAGTATGCCCACGAACGTGGCATCGTCCTGTTCGGTGACATCCCTATCTTCGTCGCCCACGACAGTGCCGATGTATGGGCCGCCCCCAATCTGTTCAAACTTGATGAAAAAGGCGAACCACGATTTGTCGCCGGGGTACCGCCGGATTATTTTTCCCCCGAGGGCCAGCACTGGGGCAACCCGCTCTACGACTGGGACGCCATGGCCGAAGACGGCTACCAGTGGTGGGTTTCGCGGCTCGATACTCAGCGACAGCTTTTCGATCTGATCCGCATTGACCACTTCCGCGGACTTCAGGCTTACTGGGAAATCCCTGCCGAGAACGCGGCGCCGAAGAACGGATACTGGGTGGATGGCCCCGGTGCAGGGTTTCTTGACGTCTGTTTTCAGCGTTTCCCCGACCTGCCGCTGGTGGCCGAGAACCTCGGCATCATCAGTGAGGAGGTCGAAACCCTGCGCCACCGTTACCGGTTGCCCGGCATGACCGTACTTCAGTTCGGGTTTGACGGAAGCGCGGCCAACCCCCACCTGACCCATAACCACCGGCGGCGTGATCTGGTGTATTCAGGTACCCACGACAATGACACCACCCTGGGCTGGTACCTCAGCCTGGACGAACATACGCGTGCCTATGTTGACGCCTACTTTGGTCATTCCGGCGATCCTATGCCATGGCCGGTCATCCGCATGGCGTTTCAGTCCGTCAGCCAGCTGGCGATTATTCCAATGCAGGATTTTCTGGGCCTGGATAGCGGGGGGCGCTTCAATACGCCCGGGACCACAGTCGGAAACTGGGTATGGGAGCTGAACTGGCAGCAATGTCCGGCCGGCTTGCCGGCGCGGATTCGCAACCTGAGCCGGCTTTACGGAAGGCTCCACTGAAGGCGCTGCCAGGCGGTGGACACCGCAGGATTGTGACGTTGAATTGCAGGTGGTTAATAGTTGACCTGTATCAAGAGGGATCTGAAACCAAAGGGGCTATGATCTGCCCAATATTTACACAATTTTTACCCAACAGGGTGATTGATCAGCCAGCAGGGGAGGTCCCATGGAACACCGGCTTAGCAAACGAATTTTCGGGAAGTTAGGGCTTCTGGTATATAAGCGCGGATTGCCTGTCGCAACAGGGCAGATCCGGGACGCCAGCAAGCGCGGTCTGTTTATTGCCACGGATTACACCGACGTCCAGCTGAACCAGACTGTGGAGCTCGAATTCCGCTTCCCGGATCGCAAGGAAAATGCCTTCCGCCGGCTTAGAGCGCATGTGGTACGTAAATCCGACAACGGGCTCGGAGTGGATTTCGAGGGCGTGGAGAATGATGGCTTCACGATCTCCTCGTTGCTGTCATGGCTCCAGAAGAACAATTACGTTGTCACGCACTTTCCGCCCATCCGGCAGAATTCTTTTCACTGAATACAACCTTTTGACCAGCAGGGAAGAACATCATGGAACGACTCAAAGACAAAGTGGCTATTGTAACCGGTGGCGCGGTCGGAATCGGCAAGGCGGTGGTGACGCGGATGGCGGAAGAGGGTGCCGCCGTCGCCATTTTCGACTGTCAGGACAAGGAAGGTGAGGCGCTGAGCTCGGAACTGGTGGGGCGTGGCTTCAAGGTTCATTACTGGCACTGCGATGTCGGCTTTGAAGCTTCGGTCAAAAGCGCTATCGACAGCGTGAAGGGCCATTTCGGACAGATCGATGTACTGGTCAATAATGCCGGCATCTCCGGAACCAACAAACCAACCCACGAACTCACGGAGGAAGAGTGGGATCAGGTTCAGCGGGTCAACGTAAAAGGTGTGTTTTTCTGCACCAAGTACACCATCCCCCACCTTAAAAACGCCGGGAAGGGTAGCATTATCAATCTGTCTTCCATTTACGGTCTGGTGGGCGCGCCGGATATACCGCCGTATCACGCCTCCAAAGGTGCCGTGCGGCTGATGTCCAAAACCGACGCGCTGATCTACGCTGCCGATAAAATCCGGGTAAACTCCGTTCATCCCGGATTCATCTGGACCCCGATGGTGGAGCACCACCTGCAAACGACCGGAGCCGACCTGGAAGAAGCAAAACAGGCAACGGCGGCGCTGCATCCGGTCGGCCACATGGGGGAGCCGGACGACATTGCCTGGGCCATCGTTTACCTGGCCTCGGAGGAAGCAAAGTTTGTCACCGGCACGGAGCTGGTGGTCGACGGCGGCTACACCGCGCGCTGATTTTCGGAAGGTAAGAGCGGTACAACCATGCCAGCGTCAGCGGGGCTATACCTTCATCGGAAACTACCCGGAGAGCTGGCCGGGCTCGCATCACTCGCGCTGGATCTTCGGTGGACCTGGCACCACGGCAGCGACGTGCTGTGGCGCACCATGGATCGGGAATGCTGGGACGCCACCCACAACGCCTGGCTGGTGCTCAACAGCGTTTCCGGCAAGCAGCTGATGCGTCTGGCCGCCGATCCCGACTTCATCACACTGCTGGCTGAACAGCTCGCCGCATACGAGGAATTCTGCCAATCCTCAACCTGGTTTGGTCAGACCTACCCGGATACGCTTACCGGCTCGGTGGCGTATTTCTGCATGGAGTATGGATTGACCGAGTGCCTGCCACTGTATTCCGGTGGCCTCGGCGTGCTTGCTGGCGATACCCTTAAAGCGGCGAGCGACCTGGGCGTACCCGTGATTGCAGTGGGGTTACTTTACCAGCAGGGCTATTTTCGCCAGGAAATCAACACCGACGGGGAGCAACTGGAGTTCTATCCCTACAACGATCCCACCATGTTGCCATTGATGCCCCTCCGGGACGATCAGGAGCAGTGGGTGAGGGTGGCTGTGGAGCTTCCGGGACGTTCGGTCCGATTACGGGTATGGGCCGCCCGCGTCGGTCGCTGCCGTCTGCTACTGCTGGACAGTAACGACCCGCGCAACGAGCCCAAGGATCGTGGTATCACCAGCGAACTGTACAGCGGTGACGCGGAGAAGCGCCTGCAACAGGAACTGGTGCTTGGTCTGGGCGGGTGGCGGTTGCTCCAGCGTATGGGGATTCAGCCCGCAGTGGTTCACATTAACGAAGGGCATTGCGCCTTTGCCCTGGTGGAGCGAATTCGAGCTCTGTGCAGCACCTCCGGCATGACCTTCGATGCCGCCCGGATGGCAACCCGGGCGAGCAATCTGTTTACCACCCACACCTCGGTCGCGTCCGGCTTCGACCTTTTCCCGTTGAAACTGCTGAGTCTCTATCTTTCGGATTACCTGAAAGAGGCAGGACTGGATCTGAATGCCTTCCTGCAGCTGGGTCAGGCCGAGGGCCGCGCCGCAGACGACTTCAATATGAGCTACCTCGCCATACGGCTCAGTGGACGGCTGAATGCCGTCAGCCGGATTCACCGTGAAGTCTCACGCCATATTTTCGGTCAATTGTTTCCCCGGTGGCCGCTGAAGGACATTCCGGTTGAATACGTCACCAATGGTGTGCATACACCAAGCTGGGACTCGCCCGAAGCAGACGCGCTCTGGACAGAGGCGTGCGGAAAGAATCGATGGTGTGGCGCCCTCGAGCAGACTCTCATTCCCTTTGGCACGATCAGCGATGAACGCCTGTGGCAGATGCGCAGCACCCAGCGCCACCGGATGATCCGCTTTGTTCGCGCACGGCTCCATGGCCAGCACTGTGAGCACGGCAACGGCACCAACGTCGAGGCCGCCTGTGGTCTGCTGCTGGACAGTGAAGCTCTGACTCTGGGTTTTGCACGCCGCTTTACCGATTACAAACGCCCGGACCTGTTGCTGATGGACGAGCAACGGCTGCTCCGTTTGCTGGGCGACCGCGATCGCCCCTTGCAGATTGTGCTGGCCGGCAAAGCACACCCCAACGACGCCCGGGGCAAGGCGATCCTCAAGCGCTGGAAGCAGTTTATCAAACGCGCTGACGTTCAGGGCCGGGTGGTTTTCATTGATGATTATGACCTGGGCGTGGCCACGGAGCTGATCCAGGGCGTCGACGTCTGGCTCAATACCCCGAGGCACCCCTGGGAGGCGTGCGGCACCAGCGGCATGAAAGTGTTGGTTAATGGCGGGTTGAACCTGTCTCAGTTCGACGGCTGGTGGGCGGAAGCCTGGCGACCGGAAGTTGGCTGGGCAATTCGGGAAGACGCCACCTTCTCGCACCTGAGCAGTACCCCGGAATACGACCAGGAGGATGCGTCAGAGCTTTACACATTGCTGGAGCAGCAGGTGATCCCGCGATTCTACGACTGCGATACAGGCGGTCTGCCCCGGACGTGGCTGGCCATGGTCCGGACCAGCATGGAAACCCTGACACCGCTGTATTCCGCCAACCGGATGATGCGGGAGTACACCGAACGCTTCTATATCCCGATGGAGAAACGCCAACATCAGCGCTCCCGGGAACTCGCTGAATCGCTGTCACGGCAGCAACAGCAAATTCATGAACACTGGCCGCTGCTGCGTTTTGGACCGATGGAGTCGAAAGAGCAGGGGGATGGCGTTGAGATCAGCATTCAGGTCTACCTGGACGGACTTGAACCCGAGTTGCTGAAGCTGGAGGTCGTGGCGGAAACCTCGGAAAATGGCGATCGTGTGGTTGTGGAGATGCGGCAGGAAGGGGCATTGACCGGTTCACCGCGCAGTTTCATTTTCCGGTGCCGGGCACCGCTGCGCCCGCCGGAGCATTACACCCCGAGACTGGTCATGGGGGATCGCCGCCTGAACCTGCCGCTGGAAGATCCCGGCATCCTCTGGCGTTCGTAAGGGGATCAGCTGCGCCAGAACGCCGGCGACAGCACAATGACAACGCTGAGAATTTCCAGTCGTCCCATCAGCATACCCACCGAAAGAATCCACTTGGCGGCATCAGGCAGCGATTGAAACGTCCCTGCCGGTCCGATGATGGCGCCAAGGCCCGGCCCGACATTGGTCAAGGCCGTCAGCGCGCCGGACAGACTGGTAATGAAATCGAGTTGCAGAGCGGCCAGAGCGACCGTAATGATCAACAGGCACAACAAAAAGATAAAGGTGTAGGCAATCATTGAGGAAATGATCTCATCACTGACCGCACGCCCGTTGTAGTTCCGGGTGAGCACGGCTCGCGGATGCAACAGCCGCATAAGCTGCTCGCGGAGCACGATCAAGGACAGCTGGAAGCGGAAGATCTTCATGCCCCCGGCGGTTGAGCCGGAACAGCCACCCACGAACATCAGGAAGAAAAACAGCACGAATGCCAGGGGGCCCCAGGCCGAGTAGTCCTCAGAGGCGTACCCGGTGGTGGTTACGACCGACGTTACGTTGAACAGGGTGGCGACATAGCCGTGCAGCGGATCGAAATCGCCGGCTGCCACGTACCAACGGTAAAGCGTCAGCAAGGCGGGGATCACGAGCAGAATGGTCACAAACAACCGCACCTGCTGGTCGCGGAACAGCACACCGTGCTGCCCGTGCATTTCCCGCACAAACAGGAAAAACGGCATACTGCCGATCATCATGAACAGGCTGGCCTGCAGCAGAATCAGATCCGAATCAAACTTGCCCATCGACGAATCGGAGGTTGAGAAGCCGCCAGTCGCAATACTTGTCAGGCCGTGATTGAACGCGTCAAACAGCGACATGCCGGAAGACCAGTAAGTGAGCACCGCCACCACGGAGAAGAAGACGTAAACCACCAGCAAACCACGGCTCAGGGTCTTCATCCTCGGCAGGGCCTTGTCGGTCCATTCAGAGGATTCGGTGGCGAACAGGCGCATACCGCCTACACGCAGAAAAGGAAGCACGGCAACGAACATCCCGATGATCCCTATGCCGCCGATCCATTGCAGAATCGAGCGCCATAACAGCAGGTCCCGGTCCATGGAATCCAGGCCGGTCATGACCGTCGCGCCGGTGGTGGTAATGCCGGAGGTGCCTTCAAAGAAGGCATCGACCATAGAGATGTCGTTTTCACTCAAGTAGAAGGGAAGTGCCGAGAGAAGCGCGATGAGAAACCAGCTGGAAACCGTTAACACAAACATGAAACGGGGCTTGAGATCCCGCGGTTGCCGGTAAGTGGCAAGAATGCCCAGCACGCCCAGACCGCAGACAATAGCGGCTGATTGCGAAAAAGCCGAGGCGTTGGGCGCCACGGAACCGGCAAGCAAAAATACCGGTAAGGTCATGAAAATGCTTAATAGCACAAACATGACGCCCATAATAAAAATGACAGGATTAAGGTTTCTCAAAGGGAGCTCTAGCCGGCTGATCAGAGAGACGGCGTCAGAATACATGCGGTTCGGGGCTTTCGCAAGGCAGGTCCGGACCGCCTGTCCGGGGTTACCGGGTAATTAAATCCCTGTAAAGATGAGGTAAATCCGGATCCTTGCGCTGGATTAAATCGTTGGGGTGGTGCAGTTTCATAAAACAGTCGTGAAAAAACCAGGAAGGAGCATAGAACTTTATGAACACAACACGTTCTCTGGTATTGGGAATTGCCACTCTTGCCGGTGGCATGGCGTCGGCGCCAGCGATTGCTGACGACATGTACAAGTCGGGTGTTGGTGGCCTATACGCCGGCCTGAATTATACGTTCTTCAACCTCGAAGATGGCTCGGCGGATGCCGATGTCGGCGCGCTGTCCGGCAAGGTTGGCGCACTCGCAACACCGTATTTCGGCGTCGAAGCGCGCGCGGGCTTCGGAGTGGACGACGACCGGGTAGGGGGCATCGACTTTTCCGTTGATAACTTTTTCGGTGGCTATGCCACCCTGAACCTGGCAAATGAAACCCCTGCCACGCCCTATGTCATTGTCGGTTTCACCCGGCTTGAACTCGAAGCGGAAGGGCCATTCGCCACCCGCAGTGATGATGAGTCGGACTTCTCCTACGGGGTGGGGGTGAATATCGAGATGACGCCACAGGTGTCCGGTAACCTGGAATACATGCGTTATTATGACAAGGACGACGTAACGATCGATGGCCTCGGCCTCGGCGCTACCTTTCATTTCTGAGCAGGGATTCCGTCCGTTATGGCAGGGGCGGGATCCCTGCCATAACACGTGTGTCCCGGAGATTGCTTGAATCACCTTGCCCATCTGTTTCTGGCACCAGACGCTCCCCGAATTCGTATCGGGAGCCTGATGGGTGATTTCGCCAGAGGCCTCGACCTCCAGGCGTTACCGGCCGATGTGAAAGAGGGAATTGTTCATCATCGCGCCGTGGATACCTTCACCGACGCCCATCCCCAGGTGCTTGCCAGCAAACAACTCTTCTCCCGCCAACGGCGCCGGTTCTCCGGAATCGCGCTGGATATGCTCTACGATCACTACCTGTTAAGACACTGGCAACACTTCAGTAATGTCGACGTCACTACCTTTATTGACCAGATGTATCGCGAATTCCGGGATTACGAACACCTGATGCCCACCCGGATGAGTATGGTCACCCGCAAGATGGCGGACCATGACTGGTTCAATGCCTATAACGATCTCGACAGGCTGGGCTATGCTCTGAATCGCGTCGCTCAGCGTATTCGGTTCAGGCACCAGTTTTATGACATCATCGACGAAATCAAGGAACACGACAGGGAACTCGAGCAACGGTTCCTGCGCTTTTTTCCAGAACTGATGACATTTGCCGGAGGCAACCAATGAAGCTAATTGCAGGACTCACGTTGGCAACCCTTCTGGGCTCAGCCATGCCGGTATTTTCGGAAGAAAACAACAAGGCAGAGCGGCCGCCGGAATCACTGGGCTTCGTGGAATGGGTGGTGCTTCAGGATAGCGGGCTGAGACTCAAGGCCCGGCTGGATACCGGGGCGAAAACCTCGTCCCTGCACGCCGTGAACATCGAACCCTTCGAAAAGGGGGACGAGAAATGGGTAAGCTTTCAGGTGCCGCTGGCCGACCACCGCGATCAGGAGGGCGGAAAGAAAGGACCGGCGCCGGAAGACGTTATCCTGGAATTTGAGCGGCCTGTGGAACGCACGGTGAAAATCAAGCGTAAAGGGGCTGAATCCCAGCGCCGGTACGTGATCCGGATGGAGTTCTGCATTGCGGGCACGACCCACGAAACCGAATTCTCTCTTACAGACCGGGGCAAATTTTCCTATCCTGCACTACTGGGCAGACGATTCCTGAGTGATGACAACATTCTTGTCACCTCATCCGACAGTTTCCTGGCCGAGAAAGAATGTGAGCACCAGACGCTGGAGGACCTGGCGAGGAGCGAACAGAACCGAACGCCGAAGGATTAGGATTATTCGCTCGGGAGGTGGAACTGGAAATTCTGGTCTAGACTTTCCGGGATGGCTCCGCTGCAAGCGCGGAGCAAATCTTTCATCCGCAATATCTGAGGTCATCATGCCTGGATTCGGTAGTCCCGTATTTCCCGTGGGTCTCGCTGCCATAATGGTCGCTGGATGCAGTAGTTATTCGTCCGCCCCGCAACTCACGGCTGATCCGTGCGCAGACCTCACGTCCGTCATTTCGGAATACCCGAATCAATTCGCCGACCTGAGAGGCAGCCGATCCGATTTCAATTCCGTGACCCTCTATCGGGCCAAAAAAGACATCGTCAAAGGCCACTGCGAAATCTGGGAGTGGGCCAGTGGGGATACCGCCTACGTTTGTTCGCTCAATGCACCCGATGAGCAGGTCGCAGAGCAGCGTTACCAGCAGACCGTAGACTATGTTGCAAACTGCCTGGGTAGTGCCTGGGAGGCGGAATCTGCCGATCGCGTTCGTGACGGCGAAATCGCCGGCGTGGTGACGCGATACAGAAACCCTGACTACGACAACCTGGTGGTGTCCATCCACAATGTCGCTATTACCGGCACCGGGCGGGCTTCGCGTTCCAATTATGTCTTCATCGGCAGTGCAGGCAGATCCAGTCAACTCTGATCCAGCCCCATGACCACGGACCGCAAGATGCTGGAAACCGTGCAGACCGGATGGCGGGGTCTGTCGACGGCCAACTAGCGTCAACCGGAATTCTGTTGCGCAGGCACGCAGGGCCGCGGAGCTTCTTCCCATTCAACCAGTTTGCCCTCCAGAATCTCTGCGGCGGTTCGCGAGCTGTTTTCTTCAAGCGCGGTTTCAATGATATTTCGATAGCGGCCACTTTTGCGCAGAGCCTGGAAACCGCGATCAAACGTGGTTTTGAGCTGTGCAGCCTGAGCTGAATCCTTATCGAATACCAGGTGGTAAAAGGCGCTTCGCAAGGGTTTGGGGTGGAAGGCCAGGCGCGATGCGTAGCCATTAAGCTGGCTGTTAATCATTGCCTCGCCAACCACCGGATCCATCGGGAACAGGTCGATCCGGCCCATCAGGAGCTTATGAAAGTTCGCCAGGTCAGAGGTGGTTGTATCTGCCTGCACTAGACCGCTGGCAATAAACCCTTTAAGTGTCTGACCGTAACTGTAGTCCTGAGTGAGACCGATGACTTTCCCTCTAAGATCGGTAAAAGCCGACCAATCGAAGTCATCCTGCGCCCGGTGATAGAACACATACTGATAGGGCAAAATCGGTTCCGAATACACAAAACGGTAACTACGGGACTCGGTACAGGACCACACCGCCGAGGCATCGTATTTGTGGGTTTCCACCATCGCCAACGCTCTGGACCAGGGCAGAAAAACAAACTCAACCTCAACGCCTTCGTTCGCAAAGGATTCCCGAATGATTTCAGCGAGAAAACCATCGTCCGCTTCAGTCTCGTCGAGATACGGAGGCCATTTGCCTGTGGAAATCCTGATCGAATCGTCACTGACTGAGGCCGGGCTGGCAACAGACAGTACGAAAGCCAGGGTGAGGGAGAGGAAGCCGCCCAACCGCATGTCCGAACTCCTGTAAATGCGCTCCAATGGGTATCAGTCTAGACGGAGAATGGGGGTAAAAGAAAATAACGAAAAGCGCTGTAGTGCGAGCTAAAATTAATCATCCATGGTGATGAGTAAGTCGTATCATCGCTTACTGCTTGATAAGGGAAAAAACATGAAAAGAATAGTCCCTCACGTCGCCATATTTCTTGGCGCTCTTTCGTGTTTTGGATCGGTAAATGCGACGGAGACAAGAACCCCTCTCGTTCCGCTTCCTTCTATCGACGATTTTACAGATGGCGACGGTTGGGGTGTTGGTCTTGGACTGAGCGTTGAATATGAGACTGCTTATGAGGGTTCGGACGAATTCGACTTTGAGGTTGATCCGGCTGGAGCTGTTCAGTGGCGGACTGGCGAACACATTTTTTTCTGGGCAGGTGAAGCCATTGGGTGGCGGACTCTGGCCAGGGATTCCTGGTTGATCCAGACATCCATAGGCTATGAAGAGGCCCGGGAAGAGGGCGATTCGGAAGATGGGAGACTGGATGGATTGGGTGAATCGAGTTCTGGGGCGACAGTGCTTTTGGAGGTGCGTTATGCACTTGCAGAAGACTGGCGTTACTTTCTGGATGGCCGTGTTTCAGCGGGAGAAATTGGTACGCTCGGGATTTTCGGAGCAGGAACCTGCCTGGCGTGCCAACCGGATGGCACTGGTTGGGAAGTTGGCGCTGTTGTCACTTTCCACGATGATGAACTCGCCAACCGGGACTTTGGTGTGGACGCACAACAATCCATAGACTCAGGTCTTCCGGAAACCGATGTTGATAGCGGGTATAGGTCAACGGGTTTCAATATTAGCTACCGTAATTACTTGAGCGAGAGCTGGCAGATCTTCGGCGAAGCTCTTTACGAAGTTTATGGGAGTGATGTTTCAGATAGTCCAATATCCCGGAACGATTATGAAGCAGAGATCGGTGTTGGCTTCATTTATGTTTTTTGATGTTCCTCAGTTGAGAAGAAGGGACGATCTCCATGGTTCTGCAGGAAAGCTCCCAGTTACTTGGCTAGGGTTGGATCGAAAAAACTTACGAACTGAAGGATACGGCGTATGCCGTTTAACATAATATACATTATGCGCAGTTCTATAGGTTTTTCATTTGGCGTTATCAGGACTGGCCAAACGACCACGCACAGTGCCAAATTCTTCCACGCAAAGTACCAAACTTCCCGCGCACGCCTGCTGCCGTACATTCCTAGATAACACGCTTGAATTTCGGAATTGGTGTGGATTTACGCGAGGTAGTCGGTGCTGTTTGATAGGGCTGCTCACGAAACCAGAAATTGCAGGCCCATTTTTCCCCATTCAATACCGGCATGCCGCCATGCAGACTGTCGGGATGGCGGACATTGCTGCCCCGCTGACAATTGTGAAACAGCAGCATACGACCTTTCCGGGCCCTGATTTCCATGTCCAGTTTGGGAAAGGAAGTACCACCACCCTGCTGCGGATCATTGAGGTACATCAGGCAGGTAATCAGGCGTTGCCCACCCCGGGCCATGCAACGCTCGCCACGTTCAGTGCCTGCATCCCAGGCATCATAATGGGGCGCGTACTGCTGATCTTCACCATAGTGAACGACTTGCAGGGATTCAGCATGCTGCAGCGGCAAACCAACGACATCGGCAACACGCAGGGCCAGATCTTCGACAATTGCGTTGTAGCCATGGGGTATCCAGCAATTACTGCCGGTCCGGCCAGGGCTTTCGACTCCGGATTTTGCAGCACTGACCAGCGACTGCTTCAATTTGGATTGGGCGGCGCTGACCAGCTGTTCGACTTCCCTGGGCTCGAGAAAGTCCTCGAAGACCACAATCATGGGGTCTTCGTTCACCTGGTTTCCGGTTTCGTAGAAATCTCGAAGGTGAGTGTCCATTGTAGAAATGAGTCTAGCGGATTCAAACCCTTTTAGAAATTCTTCAGCGTCGCGTAGGGATTGCGATGAAAACCAGCATCATGCATTTGAACCCCTTCATTGCTGAAAAGCTCGGTCAGTTCGGCGAGCTTGGCCTTTTTAGTGCTTTGTGTGGTCGTCCAGTCGTGTAGACTTTTCAGACAAAGCCCATCACGACGAACAGCTATAGTGCGAGGACCCACCAACCTCAAAAAGCTCCAGTGGCTTCAGCCTGTAGTATTTCTTCTCGACGTCCTCCGATTGCTCGGCGTATGGCTGTGTCATCACGTCCTGCAGTTCTCGTAGCAAAGCGTAGTCACCCGCGGCCGCTTGCTGATAAGCCGGCACGACGAACCACTCCCGCAAACTGAACTTCGGGTTGATCAGCTTCATCTGGCCGGAAAGCGCCTCACGTGTGCCAGGCCGCGTGAGCGAATGCCAATGTGTGAGCCACGCTGACCAGCGCTTGTCCAGCCCTGCGGGGTCTGCGGCATAGGTTGGGCCTTTATAGAAGCTCTTCCTGAGTGGCTCAATGTCATCGGGCAACGACGAGAGTTCCCGGAAGAACATGGTGTAATCCACAGGCGTTTGCATCATCAGCGTTGCCAGCTCGCGGAACAAATCCGCATCAAATACCTCAAGTCCAAGCTTGGCCGCCCACATCGTCTCCAGTTGCGTTTGCATCACCTTTGGAAAGTCACTGTGAATCTTTTCCAGCTGCCGTAAACAGTCTGGATGCCCGGCCAGCAACGGCCGAACCGCCGAACAGAACGAGTGGAAATTGCGTTCGGCGGCGGCTGGTTGGTTGAGGAACGCGAAGTGACGCCCGCCACCCGTCCAGGGTTGGTACTGCGGATCAAACACATCGCAGAATCCGAAGGGGCCATAATCGAGCGTGAAGCCGCCCGCCGCACAGTTGTCGCTGTTGAAGTTACCCTGGCAGTAGCCCACACGGATCCAGTTCGCCACCAGTGACGTCAGTCGGCTGCGGAACTCACTTGCCAGCAACACCACTTTTTCGGCGGTGGCCAGTGACGGGTCGATAACGTCACCGTACTCACGATCGATCAGGTGCAGGACGATCTGCTCGAGCTCTTCCATCGCCTGCGGGTGTTCCTGCTTGCGGGCCCGACGACCAAAGAGCTCGACCTGCCCTACCCGGATGAACGACGGCGCAACACGGGTGGAGATGGCAACGGGCTCGGATACAAGGATATCGGGATCGATTGAGCGTGAGCCCTCTGAATACCAGGGTCGCCTGACTTGCTCGGTCTTTGACACATACAGACTCAGAGACCGCGACGTCGGCACACCGAGTGCGTGCATGTGCTCTTGGGCCAGGAATTCCCGCACACTGGACCGCAAAACGGCCCTGCCATCTGCGCCGCGGCAATAAGGTGTGCGCCCTGCCCCTTTCAACTGCATTTCCCAGCGCTGCCCGTTGATGACAGCCTCGAGCACCGAAATAGCGCGACCGTCGCCGTAGCCATTGCCGGTCTGGAACGGGCATTGCTGATAAAATTCGTTGCCGTAGATGGACAGTGCGTAGCCACACGCCCAGCCAACGTGGCGCAGAGGCGCCGGAACCCGGGACAAGTCGCCGGAGAACATGCGGACGAAGTCGCTGGACTGCGCCATGCTGTCGGCGAATCCCAGTTCGTGAAACAGATTCTTCCCATGCGCGACGTATTCGGGGTTTTCGATGGGCGTGGGTTTGACCGGCACATAGTGGCCCGAGAAGACCTGTCGTGGCGCGTGGTCAGCTCCGTCGGCTTTCCCCTCAGGATCGCAGTTGAGCGTATCCATGAGCGAATAGTCTGCCAGCGTTGCGAGATCGTCGAGGGTCGCGACCGTTGCGGACGTTTCCCGGTGATGTCCCGTTATCATAATTGGGACTCCTTTTCATTTATCATACACGTCTAACTCGCGGATACAGATTCAGGAACGACATTGAACCATGGGTAAGCAGCGCTTTCGTTACTCTGCCAGCATTCTCAAAACCAGTCACTTGTTCGCCGTAATCGGACCCTTGTTCGGGTTCCTGTTCGGAAGTCTGCTATTACTGCAACTGCCTGATATGGGCGGGCTGGATTTCAACAAACTTTTTCTGGACGAACAAGGTAACCTGCCTTTCGAACTGCATCTGCTCGCTTTGTGCCTGCTGCTGGGTTGCGTGGTGGCGTTTGCCAATCGCCAGGTTTGGCTGGAACTGGACAACGAGAACCTCAAGATACACATCCCGCGGTTGACCGGCCTCGGGCTTATGGGGTTCACCACCGGAGACCATCGCATTCCGTTAACCGCGATCCGGAAGATAGAACTGGCCCCCGTTACGGGGTTCCGGAATATGGCTCAGGCGCTTCAGCAGTCAAAACTCAGCCTCGTTACCGAGAGGCGGACCTATCGGCTGCAACCCTACCATTTTTTAGCAGAGGGCCAGCCAGATCACCGCATAGGCATTGGCGGCGCCTTTGGAAAACCGAAGACAAGGGTTGAAGCCCTCATTAACGAGGCGCCTCTTGTCAAAGCGCTGTCCCGGATCATCGACAACGTGGATTTCACCTCGACTCCGACTGATCGAACCGGGCCATTGGCAAAGCACTTCAACTTACTGAAGCACAAAGGCATGGTACTGCAGTTGATTCTGCTGGCCGCGCTCGGAACCTACGCCCTGGTTGATTACGTACTGCTCACCAACTACCTCGTTCTGGGTGATCTGCCACTGTGGCCATTTGTTTCGACGGGACTGCTGGCAGGGGTTCTGGGTATCCGGCTGGGGAACGGCGCTCCCCGGGCAGAGCGCCTCGGCCTTGCTGCCCTGCTCTGTGTCATCACCCTGGCGGCCACCTATCCCGGCCTGCAGCGGTACACCTTGATGATCTCTCCCGAACCACGTTCCGTTGTCTATGACAGCACTGAAACCGGCTACTTCCAGCATGCCCGTTACCCTGCTATCAACCAGCGCGAAAGCAGTATTCCTGAATACTGGGAGAGTCTTCCCGCAGGGGAGGTTTATACCTTCTTCTTACATGAATCAGGGCTGGGGTTTGTCCTGATCGATATGGCAACAGTTTACGAGAAAAGCCGTGCTTTTTATCGGGAGCGTGACCGCTCTCGACCTCTTTCAGAATCTTGACGATCGGGACTCTTCTCCAGTACCACGTCAACAAAGTGCTCGATGCGGTCGTCGCTCAGCGGTATTCGCGCGTCCGGACACTCGTTACCATCCACCGTCACGCGGCCTCCCTGACCGGGCGTTCCGCCGGCGCATGTGACGGTGATGTGATAGACGGTGTCACGAAAACGGTAGTGGATTTTGTAGCTTTCCCATTGCGCCGGCACGCAAGGCTCAATACGCAGGTGATCCGCTTCCAGCCTCAGCCCAAGCAGGGTTTCCACGGTCAGCCGGTACATCCAGCCCGCTGCCCCGGTGTACCAGGTCCAGCCGCCGCGCCCGATATAGGGCGACACACCATAGATGTCTGCGCACATAACGTAAGGTTCAACCTTGTAGCGCTCGATGGCTTCTGGCGTGCTTCCGTGGTTAACAGGATTGAGCATGGCGTAGAATTCCCACGCGCGCCCGGTGTCGCCGAGCATGGCGAAAGCCATGGTGGTCCAGATGGCGGCGTGTGTGTATTGGCCGCCGTTCTCACGCACGCCGGGAATGTAGCCCTTGATGTAACCGGGTTCCAGCGCCGATGTATCAAAGGGCGGGTCGAGCAACTGGATGATCTGCTTATCGCGCCGGACCAGGTACTTGTCCACTGACTTCATTGCTTCGCTGGCCCGCAGCGCATCGCCACTTTTCGAGATAACCGACCAGCTCTGGCTGATCGAATCAATCCGGCACTCTTCGTTGATGCTTGAGCCCAGCGGGGTGCCGTCGTCAAACCAGGCGCGCCGGTACCAGGCGCCATCCCAGGCCTGAGCCTCTATGTTTGCGCGCAGTTGTGTTGCCTGGGCACTGCATAACTCGGCGAATGACTGGTCGTTACGTTGACGGGCCAGGCTGGCGAACAGATTGAGATTGTCCACCAGGAACCAGGCCAGCCACACGCTCTCACCACGGCCCTCCTTGCCAATGAGATTCATGCCGTCGTTCCAGTCACCGCAGCCGATCAGAGGCAAATGGTGGGCACCGAACTTCAGGCCGTATCTGATCGCGCGAACGCAGTGCTCGTAGAGGCTGGCCGCCTCGGCCGAGCGTTGCGGCTGGTCGTAGTAGGCCTCCTCTTCCGCATTGAGCTCACGCCCTTCCAGAAAATGCACCGGCTCATCAAGCACGCCGGTATCACCGGTCGCCTGCACATAGCGACAGGTGGCATATGGCAGCCACAGATAGTCGTCGGAAAAATGGGTGCGTACGCCCTGCCCGTTTGGCGGATGCCACCAGTGCTGCACGTCACCCTTGCGGAACTGACGCCCGGCATGGCGGATCAACTGCTCCCGCGCCAGCCATGGCGTTGCGTGGAGCAGTGCCATGGTGTCCTGCAACTGGTCGCGGAATCCGTAAGCGCCGCCGGACTGATAGTAGCCACTGCGCCCCCACAGCCTGCAGGACAGGGTCTGGTAAACCAGCCATCCATTGGCCAGCACATTCAGCGCCACGTCCGGTGTATCCACGTTGACGGCGCCCAGCGTATGGTTCCAGTATTCCCATACCGCTTCCAGAGCGTGCCGCGCCCCACCCTGCCCGCCATACCTCTGGATGAGGCCTCTGGCCTCTTCGGCATTACCGGCGGCACCGAACACGAATACGATCTCCCGTTCCTGACCGGCGTCGAGCTCGACCCGGGTCTGAATCGCGGCACACGGGTCAAGCCCGGCGCCGATCTTGCCTGACAGACGCTTGCGGCGCATCGCAGCCGGATTGGACAGTGCGCCGTTGCGGCCGACAAATTCGGTGCGGTTTCCGCTCACCGCTCGATCGCGCTCACTGGTGGAGGCAAACACCACCCGGTTGGCGCATTCGCGGCCGTAGGCATTGCGGGCAAACAGCGCGCCCGTGTGCAGATCCAGTTCGGTTACGATGTGCATCAGATTGGCATGCCGCCACTCGCCGAGCACCAGTTCCCAGTAACCCGTGAGTGACAGGCTGCGGGCCCGCCTGGACTGATTACGCAGCTTCACCACCAGGAATTTGACCGGCGCGTCCATGGCGACATAGGTGGACAGTTCTGACGCAATGTCCGCTTCAAAGTGCTCGAACACGCTGTACCCGAACCCGTGCCGGCACACGTAACCCGAACGGCCGCGGGCAGGCAAAGGTGTTGGAGACCAGAACGCGCCGGTCTCCTCATCGCGGATATAGAGTGCTTCGCCGCAGCTGTCGGTGAGCGGGTCGTTGTGCCAGGGCGTGAGGCGGAATTCGTGCGCGTTTTCCACCCAGGTATAGGCACTGCCGCTTTCGCTGACAACGGTTCCGATGTGAGGGCTGGCAATCACATTGGCCCAGGGCACAGGCGTGGTCTGGCCGGGCTCGAGGGTAACCACGTATTCGTGCCCGTCGGGCGTGAAGCCGCCCAGGCCATTACAGAAAATGCGCTGCCGCGGCTCCAGCGGATATACCGGTTCAACACGGGGCGGCTGGGAAGGTTCCAGCAGATCCGAGGGGCGCTCCCGGGATACTCGCCGATCCACCTGTTCGATCAGCGTCTCCGTGGTGTCGCTGAAGACGATGCGGGCAACGGTTTGCAGCAGCACCCGCTCATCCTCGGTAAGCTCTTCTGCGCGGCGAACGAAAACCCCGCCCGGCTTATCGATTACCTGCGCCTCAGGCCCCGCGTTGACCATTCCCATAATCAGATCGTGCAGCACCGCCCGGTAGCCCGAAAACCCCTCATTGACGATGACCAGGTCAGCGGCCAGGCCTTTCATGCGCCAGTAGGCATGCGCCTGCAGCACCTGCTTGACCAGATCAATGCGGTTAACGTCGCCGATAAGCAGCAATACGATGGGCAGATCGCCGGATATGGCGAAGCGCCACAATCCGGACTGCCCGAGCTGGTTGCGGGCGATCACTCCGGCATTCGCGCGCCGCAGGTAATTGCCGTAGATCACAGAGTTGGCCAGGCGGCCAAAAATCTGGGCATCGGCTTCGGTCGCGTTAAGGTGGCGCATGACCTCCTGACTCTGGAACCAGGCCATTTCGAACGCGCGCTCGACGAAGTGACGGTCGCAGTATTTTTCGATCAGAGCGAGCGCCGCCTCTCGTGTTTCGGCCGCGCCCGAAATGATCTGAACGCTTGCCGATTCATCGGCCGACAGGGTCAGCGTACTGCGAATCGCCACGCAGGGGTCGAGCACCGCCCCCTGTGTGTTCGACAACGGTGCCGGACGTTCTCCGCCGGCCAGTACCAGCGGATTGGCCGCGGTACGGCCGCGCCCGATAAACCTGGCGCGATCGGTTTCATAGGAGGCCTTGTTCGCCACCGACCCCGGTGCCGCAAGCAGGTGAAACATCCAGGGTACCTGCTCCCCCGGGGTACGGGGGCGCCGGGTACCCTGGATGGCCTGGTGTTCCGGGAGGATCTCGGTCTGTACAAACAGGTTGCTGAACGACCGATGGGCGAGGTCTGCGTTCAGTGGCGCCAGTACCACTTCCGCAAAACTCGTCACTTCAATGCGGCGGGTACGCGACGACTGATTGGTGAGCGTTACGCGACGGATTTCAACGTCATCTTCCGGAGACACACTGATCTCGGTGTGTGCTTCGATCGCGTGGTCACACCGCCGGTACTCTGCCCGGGCCTGCACGAAGATCGCCTCGTAGTAATCGGCCGGGCGCAGTGTGGGCTGGTGTGCGGCCGACCAGTACTCGCCGTCGTCGATGTCTCGCAAATAGATAAACGTGCCCCAGCCATCACAGGTGGCGTCTTCGCGCCAACGGGTGACCGCAAGGTCGAGCCAGCGGCTGGTGCTCCCTCCGGCATGGGTGGCCATCACATGATAACGGCCGTTCGACAGCAGATGGACCTCGGGAATCCGGGTATCGGGATCGGTAAACACCCGCATGATATCGCCGGTGTCGGCGCTGGGAGGCCGCGCTGCGGCGCTGACTTCCGCCGCGTGCGGGTGCAAGGTGTCGCCCCTTTTCGGCACTCGCTCCTGCAGCAGCAACTCCGTTGCCCTTGCAAGCGGGTCAGACATGAAGCGGCGTTGCATGGGCTGGTCCAACAGCACATGGGCAAACCCCAGAAGGCTCATACCCTGGTGGTGAGCCATAAAGCTCTGCACGATCGCATGCGGTTTGCCCCGCGGCACGCGCGAGGGGGTGTAGTCGATGGCCTCGTAGAAGCCATAGTCACCAAGGAAGCCCTGCTCGGCCAGCGCCTGCAGATTGCGGCAGGCTTCCCGCGGCAACACCGTCAGCGCCAGGGCGCTGGCGTAGGGTGCAATCACCAGATCATCCCCTAACCCTCGCTTGAAACCGAGGCCCGGTACACCGAACGCCCGGTATTGGTACACCTGGTCAAAGTCGGTAGCGTTGTAACAGGATTCGGAAATCCCCCAGGGCACAGCCCGTTGGCGGCCATATTCCATCTGGCGCGACACCGCCGCCCTGCAGGTCTGCTCCAGCAGGGTATTCGGGTAGCTCGGCATGACCAGCTGCGGCATCAGGTACTCGAACATCGAGCCACTCCATGAAATCAGGCTGACATCGCCACCATGGCTGGTCAGGGAGCGGCCCAGCGCAAACCAGTGCTTCTGAGGCAGCTGGCCCTGCGCAATCAACAGGAAGCTGGCAAGGCGCGCTTCCGATGCCAGCAGGTCATAGCAGGCAGGGTCCCGGCGGCGTTCACTGACGTCGTAGCCAATGGTCAGCAGGCCGGAGCCGGCGTCATAGAGAAAGCTGAAATCCATTTCAGCCAGAGCCCGGCAACGATCCATCAGGTTATCAATGAGCTCGAGTTGTGCCCGAGCCCCCTGACTGCCGCCAACCGCCAGATCCGTCCGGCTGGGGACCCCGCTGCCCTGCCAGGATTCCGATGCCAGGCTTGCCATTTCATCGCGCTGTGCATGCAGTTGCTCGTCAAAGGCCTTTGCCCAGTACGCCAGCTCACTCTCCGAATCGATCTCCGCTGGCAACAGTGACGAAAGTACTCCCCCCGTGTGACGAATCTGCTCAATCGCATTGACGGCGTCAGCCAGCGACTCAGGCGAGCCTGCCAGAGTGCGGGCGCGGAGGGTGTCCTGGAACAGCCGGAGGTTTTCGGCCAATCCGGGTGCCGGTGTTTCAGGCAGCTGGTCAGCACACACCTGCAGAGTATCCTGCAAGCCTTGCCACGCAGTCAGGGACATCACTGGCTGATGTTTCAGTTCGGCCAATCCCACCTGCAGGGTGAGCAGGCTGCCGGCCAGATTGCCGCTGTCCACCGACGAAACGTATTGGGGATGGAGTGGTTGCAGGGTTCGGGTGTCGTACCAGTTGAACAGGTGGCCACGGTAGCGTTCCAGTTTTTCCATGGCGCTAAGGGTTTGGTCAACACGATGCAGACACTCGCCCACCGTCAGATAGCCAAAATCGACGGCCGCCAGGTCGGCCAGCAGAGACATACCGATATTAGTGGGCGAAGTACGCGAGGCGATCACCGGTTCAGGATAGGCCTGGAAATTATCGGGCGGAAGCCAGTTATCATCCGGACCAACAAAGTCAGCAAAGTAACGCCAGGTCCGGCGTGCGGCGGTGCGCAGGAAAACCTGTTGGCCGAGGGTCAGGTCGGGCCGCGGGACCACCAGGGGGCGGCTGATCCACCAGGCGATGACGGGTGACACCAGCCAAAGTAACAGAAAGGGCCCCGTAGTGAGCCAGCCCGCCAGATCACTTCCGGCCAAATAGAGCGCAACGCCAGGCCCTACCGCCATTAATGGCGCAATCCACATCTCCCGGAAAAAATCAGCCAATGATCGAGAGGCGTTGCGTCGGGCGTAGCCGGGTAACTGCCACAACAGCAGTCCGCGTTGGGTGAACAAGCGGCGGATGCCTGAGCGCCAGATCGCCCCAAGACAGATTCGCGCGTCGTAGGGTAAGAAAGCCAGGGTCAGAACGGCGAGCACGATCGGACGGCCCGCCGATTTTCCGGTCAGGTTCAGATGGACCCACCAGTCGAATTCATCCGGTTTGCGAGCCAGCTCGATCAGGGTCGACAACAGCGTGGGCAGGAACGCCACCGTCAGCACAAACCCGCTCCAGAGCCACAAGGGCCCGGGACCCAGCCAGCCCACCATCAGCAATACCAGCAGCGCGGGTGCCACCAGGCTGCGGCGCAGGTTGTCGAGGATTTTCCACCGGGACAGGGTTGACAGGGGGTTCGACTGCCAACGGGAACTGCCGCCGCTTGCTGCGGGAGGCCCCGGCACCCGCGGCAGCAGCCAGCCGGCCAACTGCCAATCCCCGCGCATCCAGCGGTGGCGGCGGCTGCACTCAATGGCGACACTGGCCGGCTGATCCTCAATCAGGTCAACGTCGGTCACCAGCGCCGAGCGGGCGTAGCCACTTTCCAGCAGGTCGTGACTGAGAATAAGATTCTCCGGAAAACGTCCGTCGACGGCCTGCCGAAAGGCATCAACGTCGTAGATGCCTTTCCCGATGAACGAGCCCTCCCCGAACACATCCTGGTACACATCGGAGACCTCGCGGGTGTACGGATCGAGCCCGGTATGTCCCGAAAACAGTCTGGTAAAGCGAGACTGGCCGGCGCTGGTCAGGCTTATGGATGCACGCGGTTGCAGAATCGCATAACCCTCCACGATGCGCCCCCTGGCCTCACTGTACACCGGCCGGTTAAGAGGGTGCGCGAGATTGCCGGCCAGCGCGCGCGCGGCGTCGCGGGGCAGTTGTGTGTCGGTATCCAGGGTAATGACGTAGCGGATTGATTCGAGGATGGAAGGATCACCCACAATCTCGGAAAAAGCGGTGCGCGCCCCACCGCGGAGCCGGGCGTTGAACTGCTCGAGCTTGCCGCGCTTGCGTTCATACCCCATCCACACCCGCTCAACCGGATTCCACAAGCGCGGCCGATGAAAGAGATAGAAGATACAGGGGCGATCTTCCCGATAGGTTTGGTTGAGCGCTTCGATTCCGGCCCGCGCCTTGTCCAGCAAGTCAGCGTCGTGGGGAAGCGTTTGCTCCGCGGCATCCGGGAAGTCTGTCAGCAGCGCAAAATACAGATTGGCGTCACGGTTCCCCAGATAGCGAATCTCCAAGGCTTCAAGCAGTTGGCTGACCGCGTGCTGACTGCTCAATAACGTCGGCACAACCACCATGGTGCGATGAGCGGCCGGTATGCCCTGTGAAAAATCGAGGCGCGGCAGTATGCGTGGCGGCACAAGCTGCGTGAGCAGCAGGTTGACCAACGCAACCGTCAAGGCGGAAGCGCCAATAAAGGCGGTAATCGCCAGTACCCAGTAACGCCAGTCGCGGGTCACGAACCCATCAGACAGCCCGAGCACTGCCGCCGTCATGACCAGCGTCAACGCCAGTATGGTGCCGAGGTACACTGGCAGGCGGATACGCTGGCTTGCCTGATGAACCCGGGTTGTCAGCCAGCGACGGCAGCCAATCGCGCGCTTCAGTTGCGAGCGCCCGCGATCGATCAGGTAGTAGCCGACATGAGCAGTGCGATCGGCCGGGCCTGAGTGCGCTGCCGCTGCCTGAGCAAGCACGATGGCTTCACGGGCCGCGGTCAGTTCGTCGCATTGAGCACCCCGCGCGAGGTCTTCAATGACGTGCCGGTAGCGGTCGCGGGTCGCAAAATCCTGGCGCGCGTGGGTACCGGACGGATCTTCACGCAAAATCTTCTCAACGGCGCTGAGCGATTCAACATACGACTTCCAGTCCATGGTGCCAATGAAGCGCAAACTGCCGATGCTGTTGGCAATGGATATCTGGTTTGCCGCGTCCGTGCGGCCGGCTGCCTCTGACAATTTTGTGGCCGTCACCCCTTGCTCGAACAGCTTTTGTTCTACCCAGGTCTGGACGAAAGCCATCGCAGGCCCCTGAGCCTGAAGCCGGCCGTAAAACTCTTCAACGAACGGTGCCGTGAGTGGTACGTCGGCATGGGCGAACTCGGCCAACAGGTGGGTCAACTGCTTCGGATCGTTCCCTGCCGCAGCAAGCATACGGTCGGCCCACGCAATGGCCGTATCGCGTTCTTCACGCCGTTGGGCGATGCGCACGGAAACCCGGCGAAGATTTTCCAGCAGCGCCAGCTGCAACATGATCGGGAAGGCCCAGAGTTCGCCCAGCTTCAGAGGTTTCACGCTCTGGTACGCGGCAACAAATTGGGTGACGTTATCGCTGTCGACCCGGCCGTCCATATGGGATATCAGTTCCAGTGCCAGGTCGTAAATGCGGGGAAAACCAGCGGAAAGGCCATTGGCCAGACGCGGTAACTGACGGCTGTAGCCGCGGGGAAGGTGTCGGCGCGCAAGGGCGATCTGCTGCTCGATCAGATAGAAGTTGTCGAGCAGCCAGGCTTCAGTCGGGAGGAGGCGTTGCCCCGGTGTTACGACCCCGGTGACGACATCATGGGCTGCCGTCAGAATCCGCGCATTGTCTGCCAGCCTCGGTAGCAGCTTGTCTGCACCCGCGCGAGCGTCGATGCGATGCTGGTCCGCCAGATTGACCGCATGACGCTTGAGCTGCTCAATGCTGAACAGCTCTGCGCGCAACAACTCGGTATCCCGGTCATGGCGCAACTCGTTCCGCGTGTCCGCAGAAACCCTGAACCTTTTGATGACCCTTGCTCCCTGCTGACCCGTGTGATGGTCGGAACAACATCGAGTTCACGTGCTTCAGAAGTTGTAACCCAACCCCACCGTATAGGCCCAGGCGCCATCGTCCTTGAAGGCATCGTCCACATCATCTGAGTCACTGAAGAAGAACTGATACTCGACGCGCCCGAGGAAATAGGTCTTTGTCTGCACGTAATACTTCAACCCGGTTTCGAGGCCAGCAAAGGCGCGATCCTTGACGCCGTCCCCGTAAATACCACCGAGGCTGCCGCCCATAAAAGGCCGCGCCCGTTGATCCAGGAACTGATAGTTAAGGTAGCCACGGGTAGAACCGTTCCAGAAATCATCGCTGACGTCTTCGCCTTCAATGCTGGCGTAATTGACGCTCTGGCGGATACCGCCAACCACTTCATTCCGCAGATACCAGCCCAGATCACCGGAGACACCGAAACTGCCGCTGTCGAAATCCCGGTCACTGCTGCCGGTACCGGAGATGGAGAACTCCCGATCGCCCTCTTCCGGCCCAAATTCCCCTGATTGTGCAGAGGCGGCCATCGGCAGAGCGCCGATAACGCAGAGAGTAAGTGCCGCTGTGTTTAATCTGATCATGACAAGCTCCTTGCCTGCATTTTCATAAGGCGCCGTGTCATTACTGGCGCGAAGCATGTCGCACCGGAAACATCACCAGCCATCCGGTGCGAATGCGGACCATCAGGATCAGATTGTCAGTGCTCAGGCGTCTGTGCGAAAGCGCACACAGCAGGGGAAAGAGCCGGAGACGGTGGCTCAACTACGCCAGAAGTGACGCGAGAACATAACGAACACACTCAGGAGCTCCAGGCGGCCCAATAACATTGCGACCATCAGAACCCACTTTGCAGCATCAGGCAGTGGCTGGAAATTTCCTGCCGGTCCGATGGTGTCACCCAGGCCCGGTCCAACGTTCGCCAACGCCGTCGCTGCGCCGCTCAGGCTTGTGGTGAGATCCAGCCCTAACAGGGCGAGAATCGAGGCGACCACAGCGAGTGTTGCCAGAAAAATGAAAGAGAATGCGACGCTGGACGCGACGATTTCATCGCTGATGATTCGGCCATTGTAGTGTCTGGCGATAACCGCATTCGGGTGCAGCAGCCGTAGCACCTGCTCCCGCAAAAGCAGCATCGACAACTGAAAACGGAACATCTTCATACCGCCGCTTGTGGATCCCGAGCAACCACCCACAAAGGTCAGGAAGAAAAACAGCACCACCACGAAGGGTCCCCACAGGGAATAGTCCTGGGAGGCATACCCGGTGGTCGTGACCACCGAGGTCACGTTAAACAATGCGTGGACGAAGGCATCCAGCGGGAAGGTTCCTTCAGTCACCACCCGGTAAAGCGTGATCACGCTCGCCACCAGTAGCAGAAACTTCAGGAAAAAATGAATCTGCTGGTCTCTCAGAAGCGGCTGGGCCTGACCGTTCAGCAAGCGAACGAACAGGAAGAACGGAATACCACCGAGCATCATGAAGACCGTCGATGCAAAAAGAATGGAGAGCTGGTCGTACTGCCCCATGGAACTGTCGGACGTCGAATAACCGCCGGTCGACACGGTGGTCAGGGCGTGGTTAACCGCATTAAACAGATCCATCCCCAGTAGCCAGTACACGGAAACGCAGCTGACCGTCAGAATCAGATAACTGACCACCAGTCCGCGAGCCAGCCGATTGGTGCGCGGGACCGCCTTTTCAGCCCACTCAGAGGATTCCGTGGCAAACAGGCGCATGCCGCCGATGCGGAGAAAGGGAAGGATCGCAACTGCCATGCCGATGATCCCGATGCCGCCCATCCACTGCATGATCGAACGCCAAAGCAGAATATCGTCCGGCAGATGATCAAGACCACTCATAACGGTGGAGCCAGTGGTTGTTACGCCGGATATGCTTTCAAAAAACGCGTCGGTGATACTGAGTTTGAGGTCACTCAGCAGCAACGGCAGGCTCGAAAACAAAGGGATAATCACCCACGCAGACACCGTGAGAATAAACATCTGCCGCTGTTTTAACGTGTGGCGCTTCCGGCCGGCACTAAGGAAACAGACAAGACCGACAATGAAGCAGATACCTGCCGACTTCACGAACGCCAGCCAATCGGGAGTTTCCCCAAGCATCAACAGGTTGACCGGCAACGTCATCAGAAAGCTCAAGAGAATGAGCAAGAAACCCAGTATCTGAACAACAGGGAGGATGTTAATAAGTGGCATATTTTGAACTGCTCAGATCTGTTGGAAACCGGGTTGCGTAACTCCGGCCGCCAGGCCCGGAGCGCCCATTGTATTTTGGTAACGTGGAAGATTCACTACGCTGCCGCTGTAAAAAATCAGTGATGGGCGTAAAAGTTCTATCATTCTGAGCGGCTGAAGAAGAGATACAAAAATGCATATTCATCAGCTCCTGCCTGCTCTACTGCTAAGTGCTCTGGCCAGTCCGACCCCAATCGCAGCACCTGTTAGCTGTGCATAGGTCGAAAAACCGGCATAGAACAAGTCAACGGTCGTATGGGTATCAAGGTACTCTCCCGGGAGGGCCGCCAACGTTGCTACGACGGCAAGCAAAATCCCCCACGTAATACCGTAAACCCAGGAAAAGAAAACAACGGGCGCGAGATAGGGAAAAATCAACTCCACCGACTGAGGTCCATGGCGGTTGACGATTGCGAGGAAACTGAGCCAGGCCAGAGCAATCGCAATGTGACCAATCATCCCCTGCTTAAAACGACCTTCTCCCATGAACTGAAGCTCTCCTGGAGGCCGGCCCAACGCCGAACTCCGTAAGCAAACCATATCTCCGGCGGCTTTAGGACGGCAGCCATTTAATTTTTACGGTATTTTTACGGCGCTGGAAGCGAACCTGATACCGGTCTGTGCGACGATTTGCAGCTGTATCCGCATTTTTTTGCTGGCAACCAAGGAGAAGCCCCCGCTCATGATTGAAAAACAGCAATTCATTGTCATAGGTCTTGGTGTGTTTGGGGCAACCATCGCGCGGGAACTCACCCGCCTGGGTCACGAAGTTCTCGGTCTGGACTCGGACGAGCAGCGCGTCGACAGGATGGCAGAAGAAATTACTCACGCTGTTATTGCTGATGTCACCGATGTGAACGCTCTCATTGAGCTGAATGCGGGCAGCTATGATGCCGCGGTGGTCGCGATCGGGAGAAACGTAGAAGCCACCATGCTGGCAACTCTTCAATTGCGGGAGCTGGGCCTGGAAAAGGTTTGGGCCAAAGCACTTACAAACCAGCACCATCGTATTCTTGAACGTTTGGGCGCCACCCGCATCATTGCCCCGGAATTCGAGATGGGGGTCCGCATCTCCCAGGAACTGAATTATCCGATGGTGCACGACTATCTGGGCCTCGACGATGATTACTTCGTTGTGGACTTCCATACCACCGACGATCTGGTGGACAAAACTATTGGCGACGTTATCCACGATGCGCCAGTGGAAGCGCTGGTCGTGAAGCGGATGAAAGAAGCGCACCCTCACCCGGATCACACCTGGAAGATTCGCCGTGGTGATCGGCTTGTGCTGGGCGGCCAGCTCGACGATCTGAGAAAGCTCGTCAACCGCTTATGAAAGTTCAATTTCTGGACTTGATGTCCCCAAGAACGTCCGGACCGAGTCGTAAACAGAGCATAAATCCCCCCCGGCTCCTCCTTGAAGCGTTTCTGGTGCTTATAGGCATTGGTGCCTGCTTGCTGAAACTGCCCGTTGCGACGGTGGAACCTGTAACCTGGATGGAAGCGGCGTTCACTGCTACTTCAGCGGTTACCGTTACCGGTCTCGTGGTTGTGGATACGGGCAGTCAGTACACCCTGTTCGGGCAACTGGTGATTCTGGCGCTGATTCAGCTCGGCGGCCTGGGTCTCATGACTTTTGCGGTACTGACCGCCCTTGCCCTGGGTTTCAAACTTCGTCTGCAACACCAGCTGGTGGCTCAGGAGGCCTTCAACGAAATCTCCCTGCAGACCGCCAGACGAGCCGGCGGATCCATCGCGCTCTTTGCACTGACGGCTGAAGCAATCGGCATTGTTCTCCTGGGCCTGTTCTTTGTGCCCGAGCAGGGCTGGGCAGATGGGCTTTATCAGGCACTGTTCTACACGGTTTCCGCCTTCAACAATGCCGGATTCGCGCTTTCTCCGGACAGCCTGTCGGCCTATGTGAATCACCCGGGCATTAGCCTGTCTGTCACTGCCTTGTTTATAACCGGTGGCCTCGGTTACATCGTCATTATGGAACTGTTCGACAAACGCTGCTGGTCACGGCTATCGGTGTACGTAAAGGTCATATTGCTGGCTACTTTGTTTCTTAACCTGATCGCCACCGCAGCCATTCTGCTTCTGGAATTCGGTAACGCGGCAACCCTGGGCGCTCTGGACACTTTCCAGGAAAAACTGCTGGCGGCCTGGTTCCAGGGAGTGACACCACGAACCGCTGGCTTCAACACTCTCGATATCGGCGCATTAACCGCCGGAACCAGCGTGTTGATGCTCCTGCTGATGTTTATCGGCGGCGCTCCCAACTCCACCGCCAGTGGCATAAAAATCTCTACCTTTGTCATTCTGATCGCGGCGACCCGCTCTTTCCTCCGCGGTAACCTGAACGTCAGCTTTTTCCGCCGCTCCCTTGGCAGTGAAACCGTCGTCAAGGCACTTGCAACCGCTACCATCGGCATGGCCGTTGTGTTTGTCGCGGTGCTGACCCTGAGTATCCTGGTGGAGGATGACTTCCTGAATATCGCCTTTGAGGTTGTATCCGCATTCGGCACCGTTGGTCTGTCCCGCGGGACAACCGGTGAACTTGGCACTGCCGGCCAGCTGCTGATCATGGCCGTCATGCTGATTGGTCGGCTTGGGCCTCTCACTTTGGGCTATACCCTGACAGTGCGACGTAAATCCCGTGTGCGCTACGCCAAAACCGAGTTTCCTGTCGGCTGATCACCGACGGTACAGCGCCACGGCCCCTTCTAACCCTTTTTTAACGCTCTTTTTACGGCCAGCCCCCGATTTGGTCATCGAATTTTTACGCCCCGCCCCAGCACCATAGAGACACACTCACTGAAGGAGTATGAGCGTGTCTACTTTCCTTTTAATTGTATCCCTCGCAGTTGGCGCCTATCTGGTCGCCGCCCTGCTCTGGCCCGAGAGGTTCTGACCATGGCACTGATAGGTATCGGCATCATTCTTGGGCTTTTTGGCCTGTGTTTCCTGTTCATTGATCTGGAGGAACGGCTGTGAACGAGGTCATTATCATCTATGCGGTCACGCTTTTGTTGGCGTGGCCATTGGGCAAGTACATTGCCGGCGTTTTCAACGGTGCAAACGGAACAGCCGGTGCTGTTTTTCTGCCCGTTGAGAAAGGGCTTTATCGCCTGTTCGGAGTTGATCCCTCACAACCCATGAGCTGGCAGGGTTACGGCAAGGCTCTGCTCAAACTGCATCTGGCTCTGGTGCTGATCGTTTTCGGTTTGTTGATGGCCCAGGGCTTTCTGTTCATGAACCCTGACGGTATCGATGGCATGAGCTGGGACCTTGCCCTGCATACTGCGGTCTCGTTCCTCACCAACACCAACCAGCAGCACTATTCTGGCCAGGCTCAGCTGAGTTATCTGGCCCACACCTTCGGCATTGTCACGCTCCAAGTGGTTACGCCTGCTGCCGGTATGGCGGCTCTGGTTGCCATTGTCCGCACCCTGCTTGGTCGCGGTGACAAAAAGTCTCAGGTCTCTGCAGGCAACCCGGTGTCGGTGGGTAACTTCTATGAGGACATTACCCGTGCCGTGGTCCGGGTAATGCTGCCCGTGGCCGCCGTGGTTGCCTTGATCATTGCCTCCCAGGGTGTGCCCAATACCTATGAGGGTGCCCGCACCGCCATTCCGCTGGATCAGACAACCGAAATGGCTGAACAGAATATCCCCATCGGGCCGGTCGCGCCGATGGTCGCCATCAAACAGGTCGGCACCAATGGCGGTGGCTGGTATGGCCCCAACTCCAGCGTGCCACTGGAAAATCCGACCCCTGTCAGCAACTTTGTACAGACGGTTTCCCTCGTCCTGATTCCCGCAGCTCTGGTCTTTGCCCTTGGCTTTATGACCGGCCGTCGCCGCCTGGCCATGGTGGTGATGGGTGTAATGGTCGTGATGTCAGTCTCGCTGACCTCTGTGGCCATCTGGTCGGAGAACCAGCCAAACGCAGCATTCTCTGGCCTGGCTGCCGATGGACCCAACCTGGAAGGTAAGGAAGTACGTTTCGGCGCTTCCGCTACTGCACTGTGGGGTAGCTGGACAACCCAGACATCCAACGGCTCCGTGAACGGCATGCACGACAGCTTCAACCCCATTGGCGGCATGATTCCGATGATCGACATGTTCATCAACGTCACCTTTGGTGGTATTGGCGTCGGGCTCATTGGCTACCTTCTGTTCCTGTTGCTGGCCGCGTTTCTTGGCTCCCTGATGATCGGACGGGCACCGGAAATTGCCGGTAAGGCACTGGAAACCCGGGAAATGAAGCTGGTGTGTATCGCCCTGTTGATCCAGCCCCTGCTGATCCTGGGTTTCAGCGCCATCACGGTGGCCTTCCCGGCACTGACCGGACACTCCAATCCTGGCTTCCATGGCATCAGTCAGGTCATTTACGAGTACACCTCAGCGTTTGCCAATAACGGCTCCGGTTTTGAGGGCCTTGGCGATGACAGCATCTGGTGGAACGTAACCTGCGCGGTCAACCTCGCTCTCGGTCGCTTCATCCCCGTCCTGGCGCCCCTGGCGGTTGCTGCCTCACTCGCAGCCAAGCGTTCCGCTCCTGAAGGTCGCGGTAGCCTGAGCATTGATACGCCCACCTTCGGGCTGATGACTCTGGCGGTGATTGTGATGTTTACCCTGCTGAGCTTTATGCCGGTGCTGATTCTTGGCCCGATCGCTGAAGCCCTGGCTCTGATGTCTTGATTGGAGAACGACGATGTCCAATAAAACCCCGAAAATGACTGATTCGCTTGATCTCGGTAGCGTTGTCGGCCAGTCAATCATACGTCTGTCGCCGAAGGATCTGGCCCGCAATCCGGTCATGATGGTCGTCGGTATCGGCACCTTGATTACCTTCCTTCTGGGCCTTACCCATCTGGCCCAGGGGGAGCCCGCGGCGCTTGATTTCGCCATCTGTGCAATTCTGCTGTTCACTGTGCTCTTCGCCAACGGCGCAGAATCCGTTGCTGAGGCGCGTGGTAAGGCCCAGGCAGGTGCGCTGAGGGCAACGAGAAAAGATCTGAAAGCCCGCAAACTGGACGGCGACCAGCACAAGGAAGTGCCGGCGACAGACCTGCGCCGGGGCGACCGGGTGTTGGTGAGGCCCAACGAACTGATCCCTGCCGATGGTGAAATTGTCACCGGCGCCGCGACCATCAACGAGTCCGCCGTCACCGGCGAATCGGCGCCTGTTCTGCGAGAGGCACGCACGGATAACAGCGGTGTCAGTGCCGGTACCAAGGTGTTATCGGATGAGATTGTGGTCGAGGTTACGGTAGACCCCGGTAATTCACTGCTGGATCGTATGATTGCACTGGTTGAAGGCGCTAAACGGCAGAAAACGCCGAGCGAGCTGGCACTCTCGGTTCTGTTGGCCGCCATGACCCTGGTGTTCCTGATTGTGGTGGTCACGCTTGTGCCCTTTGGTGGTTTTGTTGGTGCCACGCCGTCCTACTCGGTGTTAGTGGCGCTGCTGGTTTGCCTGATTCCGACCACTATTGGCGGGCTACTGCCGGCCATCGGTATTGCGGGCATGGATCGGGCCATGCGTGCCAATGTGATTGCCAAGTCCGGTAAGGCGGTTGAAGTGGCGGGTTCCATCGATACCCTTCTGCTGGACAAGACCGGCACCATCACACTGGGCGATCGTAAGGCCACTGCTTTCGAAACCGTTCAGGGCGTAGCGCCCGGCACGTTGCGGGATGCGGCCTTACTGACCTCCCTGGCGGACCCGACCCCTGAGGGTAAATCCGTGGTCGCTCTGGCCCGGGACAAAGGCTCAGACGCTGAAGCTTCCGAAGGCACCGAGTTTATTGAATTCTCCGCCAACACCCGTATGTCTGGAGTGGATCTGCCCGATGGTCGGGTACTTCGCAAAGGCGCGACGGATGCGATTCGCAAATTCGTCACCGAAAACGGCGGCAACTATCCGCAGGAAACCGACCGCCTGGTGGAACGGGTTGCCAAGAACGGCGCAACGCCGCTGGTGGTGGCCGAAGGCAATCGCGTACTCGGTGTTATTGCCCTGTCGGATGTCATCAAGTCCGGGATCAAGGAACGATTTGCCAAGCTGCGGGAAATGGGCGTCAAAACGGTAATGATCACTGGTGACAACCCGATAACGGCCGCCGCCATTGCGGCTGAGGCAGGTGTTGACGACTTCGTGGCTGAGGCCACGCCGGAACAGAAACTGGATATCATCCGCAAGGAACAGGCGGAGGGGCGCATGGTCGCCATGATGGGTGATGGCACCAACGATGCGCCTGCCCTGGCCCAGGCCGACCTGGGTCTCGCCATGAACTCCGGTACTCAGGCCGCCCGCGAAGCCGGCAATATGGTGGATTTGGATTCAGACCCCGGCAAACTGCTGCAGGTGGTGGAGATCGGCAAACAGCTTCTGATCACCCGCGGTTCGCTGACCACTTTCTCCCTGGCTAACGATGTGGCGAAGTATTTCGCCATTCTGCCGGCGCTGTTCGTAACGAGCCTGCCCGCGCTGGATGCGCTCAACATACTCAACCTCTCGAACCCGATGAGTGCGGTGCTGGCAGCCACGATATTCAACGCGTTGATCATTCCGGCCCTGATTCCGTTCGCGCTCAAGGGTGTTCAGTTCAAGCCGGCCAGCGCGACCCAGCTGCTGCGCCGTAACCTTCTTATTTTCGGGTTGGGCGGGCTATTGCTTCCGTTCGTCGCCATCAAGGCGCTGGATGTCATGCTCACGGTAGTAATCTAAGGAGAATGAAGATGGCTGATTCAAACACTGTTACTGCAAATCGGTCGGCATCCTGGCTTTGTGCCGCGAGGGCTGCCGTCGTATTTATCCTGCTTTGCGGTGGCCTGTACCCACTGGTCATCACCACCGTAGGGGGAGTACTGTTCCCGCATCAGGCCACTGGCAGTCTGATTGAGGTTGATGGAAAAGTCGTGGGGTCAGAATTGGTTGGACAACGGTTCGAAGCCCCGGAATACTTCCACGGTCGGCCGTCAGCTGCGGATTACGATCCGTTTTCTGTTGGTGGCTCCAACTACGCGGCCAGCAACCCGGACCTGGGAGACCGCGTCGCCGAAGATTCCCGCAATGTAGTCGCCAGAGAAGGCGTTGAGCCAGGCTCTATCCCGGCGGACCTGCTGGCGGCCTCCGGTTCCGGCATCGATCCCCACATATCTCCGGAGTCGGCGCGATTGCAGGCAGAGCGCGTGGCAACCGCCCGGAATATAGCGGCCAGTGGGGTCGACGAACTGATTGAGCGTCACACTGAAGGCCCCACACTGGGTGTTTTCGGCCAGCCCCGGGTAAATGTCCTGCGGATCAACCTGGCACTGGATGGCAAGGAGACTACCGATTGAATCAAGGCGATCACAATCGCCCCAACCCCGACGCGCTCCTGAAGACTCAGGAGCGCGAAACGGGCGGCGGGCTGAAGGTATTTCTCGGGGCGGCACCCGGGGTCGGCAAGACCTATCAGATGCTTCAGGCCGCCCACGAGCTACGCAGGCAGGGCGTTGATGTTGTTATCGGTGTGGCCGAGACCCACGGCCGCGAGGAGACAATTGCCCTGTGTGAGGGCCTGGAGCAGTTGCCGGCCAAAGCGATCGACTATTCCGGCAAACAATTCCGTGAATTTGACCTGGACGCAGCACTCAGGCGCAAGCCCGAGGTGCTGCTGGTCGATGAGCTGGCGCACCGGAACATCCCGGGCACCCGTCATCCGCGCCGCTATCAGGATATTGAGGAATTACTGGGCCAGGGCATTACCGTCTGGACCGCCATCAACATACAGCATCTGGAGAGCCTCTCGGACGTGGTAGCCGGTATAACCGGTGTGCGCATGCGGGAAACTGTCCCCGACTCGATACTGGAACGGGCCAGAGATATTGTGCTGGTGGACCTCACGCCTTCGGAGTTGCTGGAGCGCCTGAGACAGGGCAAGGTCTACGTGCCCGAGCAGGCCCGCGCCGCCATGGACGGCTACTTCTCACCGTCGAACCTGTCGGCGCTGAGGGAACTGGCGGTTCAGGCCATCGCTGAACGGCTGGATGCGGATGTGCGCGAGACCATGCAATCGCGGGGTATCGAGGGGCCCTGGCACATTCGGTCCCGGATGTTGGTCGCAGTGGATGGGTCGGGTCAGGGTGAAACACTGGTGCGGGCCGGCCGGCGCATCGCGGATCGACGCAAATCACCGTGGACGGTGGTCACGGTCGACAATGGCCGGGCGGGATCCGAGGAACGGCAGCGCCTGGAACGGGCATTTGAACTGGCCTCCAGGCTGGGAGCAGAGGTAAGAACGCTGCGCGGTTACGACGTGGCACAGGAAGTTCTCGCTTTCGCCAAGGAGCAGAACGTCACCACGTTGGTTCTGGGCCGCTCCCACAACCGTTGGTGGCACTTCCGTAAATCCACCAGTCGCCGTCTTCTGAAAGACGCCGAGGCCTTTGAGGTCACGTTTGTGCCGGTGCCGCGCAAGCAGCGCCGGCAATTGATTGAGGGCACAACTGGCCACACAAGATGGAGCGATTACGCCTGGGCCGTCGCCAGCGTCGGCGCCGCAACAGCGGTTTCTATGGGACTCGAGAACGTGCTCCCCCTCGGCAATCTGTCTCTGGTGTTTCTGACTTCTGTACTCTGGGTCGCTGCGCGAACAGGCATTCGCCCAGCGCTGGTCACGGCAGTGCTGAGTTTTCTGACCTACAACTTCTTTTTTACCGAACCCCGCCTGACCTTCGAAATGGCGGATACGGACGAGCTCCTGACGGTGGTGTTTTTCCTGATTATCGCGGTCAGTGGAGGTAATCTCGCCGGCAGGCTCAGAGACCAGGTTCAGATGCTACGTGCTTCAAATGACCTCACAGACGCGCAACTGCAGTTCACGCGCCGTCTCGCCTCCGCCCCCGACATTACGACGGTCCAGCATGAAGCCATTGAAGCGCTTTTTGCACAATTGAAGCTACCACTGGTGATTGTTCAGCGCAGTCCGGACAATGGCGACCTCGAAGTGGTTACCCGTGGCGGGCCGGCGGAGCCGCTCAATGAAGCGGCGTACTCGGCGATTGACTGGGCAATGCGTAACGGGAAGCCCAGCGGTGCTTTCTCCGACACCCTCAATAGTCTGCCCTGGCGCTTTGAACCGGTTGAGGCGGATGATGAAGTCTACGCCGTGCTCGGTTTGCGGGTCGACGATATGACGCCTGAGTATTATCGGGGATTGGCCATTGGTGTTTATGTACACCAGTTGGGGCTGGCGTGGTTCCGGACCCAGCTGGCTGCCAATCTGTCCGCCTCCCGGGTTGCGGAAGAAACCGAACGCCTACGCTCTGCCCTGCTGTCTTCGATATCTCATGATCTTCGTACGCCGCTGGCATCCATGATCGGATCCGCGAGCACGTTGAAGTCAATGGCGAACCGGCTTGCCGATGAGGACCGTGAGAGCTTGCTTGACTCGGTGCTGGGCGAGGGCGAACGCCTGGATCGCTACATCCGCAACCTGCTCGACATGACCAAACTCGGCCACGGTACGCTCAAGATCGAGAGAGACTGGATTGCGTTGACCGACATTTTGTCCTCTGCACTGCGGCGCACCCGAAACCTGATGGCCAGGCTCAATGTAGAGCGCGGTGTGGCGGATGATCTGCCATTGCTCTTCGTACACCCTGCCCTGATCGAACAGGCGCTGGTCAACGTTCTGGAGAACGCCGCGAAATTCGCCCCGGACGGCTCGACACTGAACATTCGTGCCCAACGCGTGGGGGATGAACTGCTCATTGCCATTTCCGATGAGGGGCCCGGCATACCGGAAGATCAGCGGGAGCAGGTCTTCGATATGTTCTTTACCGGGGGCGAAGGTGATCGCGGACCTCATGGCAGCGGCCTTGGTCTGGCCATCTGTCATGGCATGGTCGCCGCCCACGGTGGACGTATCCGGGCACTGGCCGGCCCGAATAATTGCGGTGCGACCATCGAAATCGCGCTTCCCCTGATAGAATCACCGGAACAAGAGTCCAACCGGGAATCCAGTGAATGACTGTTCCAGCACACAGCCGGGAAAAACCCTGCATTCTGATCATCGACGACGAGCCCCAGATTCGTCATTTTCTGCGGATCAGCCTGAAAACCGAGGGCTATGAATTACTGGAAGCGGAAAACGGCGAAACCGGATTGGGGTTGTGCGCCCGACATTCCCCGGATCTCGTCATTCTGGATTTGGGGCTGCCGGATATGGACGGGTCCGACGTTCTCGCCGCTTTGCGTGAGTGGTCGTCGGTGCCGGTAATTGTTCTGTCCGTCAGAGATCGGGAGCTGGAAAAAGTACGGGCTCTTGACCTTGGAGCCAACGACTACGTGACCAAGCCGTTCGGCGTGGATGAGCTGCTGGCCCGGGCCAGAACCCAACTGCGAAACTATGAGCGTAACAGCGGGCCGCGATCTGACGCTTCGGTCGTTTTTGATGATGGCACCTTGCACATTGACCTCTCCATGCGAAAGATTACGGTCAATGGTGAGCCAGTCAGGCTGACCCCGAAAGAATTCGCGGTTTTAAAGGTTCTGATGCTGGCGTCCGGAAAGATCGTCACCCAATCGCAGCTGTTGAAAGACATCTGGGGGCCGACACACACCAGGGACACCCACTATCTGCGAATCCTCATCGGCCGCCTCAGACAGAAGCTGGGCGACGATCCGACAGAGCAGTTCTATATCCAGACGGAACCCGGTGTTGGCTACCGGTTTCTGGAAAATGTGGCCAGGCCCTGAAAGGTTCCCCCGGAGCGCCCGGTGTGGCTCATGACGCCGTGGACTTGTTGATGCCCAGTTTCTCGTTGACGGCGTCACGAATCTCCCGATAGCGATCAGCGTGGTTGATCAGCGTATCCAGATTATCCTCGGGGAAGATCTCGTGCTTCTTTTTGATGGCGTCATCCTTGGCACAGACATGGGGCAACAGCTGCTCCAGGCAGCGCAACATCACCTCGGGCGAAACCGATGCCCCCGGGGAGGCCCCCAGTAACGTTCCATAGGTTCTGTCCGAGGATACGAGGATCTCCGTTCCCATTTGCAGGTCCCCGTCTTTGATGATCTGTACCCGTTGGCCGGCCTCCACTGGCTTCCAGTCAAACTTTTTGCTCAACCCCGGAGCAAAGTTGTCCAGCTCTTCAAACATGCTCTTTTCACCCTTGAAGGTTTCCGAAACCAGGTACTTGACGAGGGGAAAATGCTCAAGAGCGACATTCAGTAAGCCCGGGATATCATGCAGGCGAATCGAGGCGAGGTAATCGAAGAACCCCCGGCCTCTCTCGAGAACCGGCTTGAATGAAGCAAAAGGACCGAACAGCAGGTAGTGCTTGCCATCCACCACCCGCAGATCCAGGTGCGGTACGGACATGGGAGGCGCGCCAACTTTCGCTTTGCCATAGGTTTTGGCGCGGTAATCGTCCGCCTGCTCTGCGCTAATCGGAGCCTGCAGAAAACGCCCGCCCACGGGAAAGCCGGCAAACCGGCTCCGGAATGGCAGGTGGCTTTTCTTCAGCAGTGGAAATGCGCCACCACCAGCGCCCACAAACAGTACGTCCGCTTTGTGCTGAACCGGTGTTCCTTTGCAGTCAGCTTCAATAAGCCAGCGCCCGGTGGGGCTTCGGTGAACACGCTTCACATGGGTGCCGTATTCAATTTTCACACCGAGGTCCCGCACGGCATGGGTCGCCATCTGCTCCGTTAACGCACCGAAGTTCACGTCTGTGCCGGTTTCAATAACGGTCGCTGCCATCTTTTCGTGGCGTGGGCGCTCCTCCATGGTGTAGGGAATCCAGCTTTTGATTTCATCGAAATCTTCCGAGTAACGCATGTGCTCAAAGAAGTGATGAGCCGACATTTCCTTGAATCGTAAGCGCAGTTCCTCAATGGCAGACTCGGCTACGATGGTGCAGTGCTTGGTCTGATTGATGAATGACCGCGGGTTTTCGATGGCGCCCTTCTCGATCAGGTGAGCCCAGAATTGCTTGGCAACATTGAACTGCGCATGGATCTTGAGGGCTTTTTCAACCGAGATGACCTCTTCATCCACCGGGGTGTAGTTAAGCTCACAATTGGCTTCATGGCCGGTACCCGCGTTGTTGAATGCCCATGAGTTCCCTGCCCCGGCACGATCCAGCCTTTCCAGAATGGTAATATCCAGGTCCGGAGCCATCTCTTTTGCCAGAGTGGCAAGAGTGGTTCCCATTATCCCCGCGCCGATGATGATTACGTTCATAAGGTCTGCTCGCCAGTGTGGTTTTTCCGATGATAGTCAACCAGGTGTGCTGGCTCAAAGGTACCATGCCACCGGTACACCCTGACAGTCCGCCTCGTATAGCCACAAGGCTCATTAGTTCCATCAGCCAGCCCTATTTTCACCGGAAATGACGGATATCAAGGAACGATGTTAAAGGCCGGTTCTGGCAGTTTACCTGTCCTACAATTGTAATCAGGGATCGGTAAAAAGAGTGATTTGCAAGGAGGCAAGTTCTGGGAATTCCGGCTTTGAGGTGCGCAATCCATGGACATTCGGAAGGGGGCGGATAACTTTGGCTGGCTGGTCATCTGTAGTTTGCTGGCGATTGCCATTTTCACCGTCATAGGTTTCAGTTTCCGTGCTCCCCCAGAGCCAATAAGAATTGGCGCTGTCCAATCGCCGGGCTGCCCGGTGGCCGCCGGCGGAACCGATGAGGCTGAAACACTCCGGGCCCTGGTCGCCGCGACCAACCGTCAGGGAGGCCTGCTCGGCCGCAATGTCGAGCTGATCGTCGCGAATGGACCGTCAGATCCAACAGGTTTCGCACAAACGGTAGAAATGCTGCTGCGGGACAAGTCGGTTTCGGCGCTATTCGGTTGCTGGCCCTCTTCGATCCGGAAGGCGGTAAAACCGGTTGTGGAGCGATATGGATCATTGTTGCTGTACTCAGCCCCATACGAGGGGCTGGAACAGTCGAGGCACATCATCTATGCAGGCGCCACCCCGAATCAACAATTGTTCCCATCGTTGACGTGGGCGAAAAAGACTTTCGGCAATAAGGTCTTTCTTGTCGGCTCCGATTACCTGTATCCGCGAACATTGAACCTGATCGCCCGTATCGTTGCTCCCAGAATTGGCCTGGAGGTTGTTGGCGAGCGCTATCTGCCTTCCGGCCAGCAGGACGCAGCTGGAATGATTGAAGAAATCATGCTTTCCGGTGCTGACTTTGTCATTAACAGTATAAGCGGTGACAGTAATGCAGTGTTTTTTCACGCTGTAGACCACGCATACAAGAGCGATCCGCAAAAGCAGCTCCCCGGCGTCATTTCTCTGGGCCTCGACGAATATACCGCCATAACGCTTCCAACCCTCCAGGGCCGCAGCTATCTCTCATCGAGCTACTTCTACACCCCGCATGAAACAATCCTACCGGAAACCCCGATTATCGAAGATGCGCTGTCCCACGAACTCGCGGACCGACCAAAAAGTGGCGCGATGGTAGCAACCCTGATTACCTACATGCTCTGGAGAAATACCGTCGAACATATTGGGTCAGCACAACCCGCAGCGGTAAGTGCAAGTATCCGAAACCGCAGCATTCGATGGCACTCGGGCGACCTGTTTGTGGGGTCCGAAACGGGGCATCTTTTTCAGTACCACCTGATCGCACACCATCAGAACCGGGTGCCCCTTGAAATTGTCTGGGACTCCGGTTCCGTCATCCCGCCTGAACCCTTCCCGCTCGGCCTGTCCATGACCGAGTGGGAACATGCCCTCCTTGACGCAAAGATCGACTGACATGTGGGCCAGATTCTCACTCCGCAACCGCCTGCTTATAGCCTTTGTACTGGCGGCACTGATACCGGCAATCCTTATAGGCTGGTATGGCCTGAATGCAGAGCGGCAGAGGATGAAGTCAGACGCCTTGACCTTGCTATCAACAACCATGGATCAACGAGCTTCACAGTTAGTGTCATTTATCTGGGAACAGAAACGCCATCTGAATAATTTGGCCTACGACCCGCGAATGCAGGATCTCTTCGTTGAGTTGCAGGACGCCTCCAGGCAGGCGCTGCAGAGCCCGAACTATCGGAACCTGATTGCATCGAGAAGTGATGACATTAAGAGAAGGCTGAAAGCCATTGATTATTATGACATCTTTTTCATATCGTCGAATGGGGATATTTTTGCGACGCTGAAACAGGAAAGCGATTTCGGGAAGAACCTGTTGACCGGCACTCTCTCGGATTCAAACCTCGCCAAAACATTTCGTACTTCGCTTGCCACCCTTTCGACCGTTTCCTCGAACGTAGAATTCTACGCACCGTCAGATCGATGGGCGCTGTTTTTTGCCGCACCGATGGTTGTGGATGAACGTGGTCGTGGTGTTATTGCCTTTCAGCTCAATATCGACAAGGCCGCCGGGGCACTTCTTTTCGACTACTCGTACGGTATCCCCGAAACAAGCGCGATACTTCATCGAAATAGCCGGAATCAATTGGAACCCATCGAGTTTTCCAGGTCGGATGCGCCCCCGGATTCCTACGGCGACATGCATTTGGCCAGAGACGCCCTGATTTCCCATCTTGAGGATCACGACCCGTTAAAAGCCCGAAACGGGGCGTATAGCACTTTTACCATAGATGCCAAGAACTACCTGGCATTTTATCGGGAAATTCCGCTTCTGGGCGCAGGCCTTGCTGTTGCGTTCGATCAAAGCGCTGCCTTTGAAGCAATTGATCAGCAAATTGTTCTCTGGCTGTACTTCCTGGCTGGCGTGGCATCTTTTACCGTTCTTCTGAGCCTCTTCCTTACCCGAAGCCTTATCCGCCCCATACGCACATTGACCCTGGCCAGCGCCGAGTTCTCACGGGGGAATCTTGACCACAGGATCGAATTGACCGGTCAGGATGAGCTGTCCGAACTGGGCGCCGCCTTTAACAAAATGGCCACCGAGTTACAAAGGGACAGAATCAGATTGGAAGCAGAACGGCAGGAACTTCAAAGGATTCTGGATACCAGCCCTATCGGCCTGGCGATTACTGTCGATGGAATCCTTCGTTTTGCCAACCCGAGACTGCGGGAGATGCTGCGGGCGGACATCGGGATGAACACGGCTGACCTTTTCGTACAACCCGGGCGTGACGCCCCGACCGGTAAAGAAATGGTCCTTGAAAGTGGGCGCCAGAGCACTGAAGCGCAACTGTTTGGCAAAGACGGGCGAGTCCGGGATGTTCTTGCCAACCAGGTCAACATGCAATTCGAGGGCGAAGCCGGGGTTCTGGTCTGGTTGGTAGACATCACAGAGCTGAAACAGATTGAACGGGATATCCATTCGAAAGAGGAACGACTCCGTAGCATTATCAACAGTGCGATCGACGGCATTGTGGTGATCGATGGCAAGGGAGTTATCCAGGAGTTCAGCCCTGCCGCCGAATCGATCTTTGGTTACAAAGTGGGCGAGATTATGGGGAGTAACATTTCTCGGTTGGTTCCTTCCCCTCACAAGGAACAACACGATGCCTATATCGAGCGCTACCTCGAAACGCGGGAGTCAACGGTGGTGGGCTCAAGCCGCGAAGTCTTCGGGGAGAGAAAGGATGGCACTCTGTTTCCCCTATACCTTGCCGTCTCTGAAACCCCGATCAGGGACCGGTTATTCTTCACTGCCATCGTTCGAGACATTACCCGGACCAAGGAAACAGAGCGCGAGCTGCAATCAGCAAGAGAACGTGCCGAGGCAGCCAATCGCGCAAAATCCGCCTTTGTGGCAAACATGAGTCACGAGATCAGAACCCCGATGAATGCAATCCTGGGGTTTTCTGAGCTGCTTATAAATACCGCCAACCTGGCGCCAGAAGCCAGGCGAGAGGCGGAAATCATCTGGTCGGCGAGCCAGTCGTTGCTGGCGATAATTGATGACATCCTGGATCTGTCAAAACTCGAAGCGGGGCGAATGTCGCTCGAGACAATGTCATTTCACCTGCCAAGCCTGGTGCATGATGCGATTTCCATGTTGAGTACAAAAGCAGCCGACAAGGGCATAGAGATTCGACTGCAAATCGACAGGGGAATTACAGAGAAGGTTTCTGGCGATCCCACACGAGTGCGACAGGTAGTACTCAACCTGCTCAGCAACGCCGTTAAGTTTACCCATTCCGGCAGCGTTACAATCCGGGTCTCCCAAAAAGAGGACAGAACCTTTATCCGTATTGCGGATACCGGTGTCGGCATGAGTGAGGAGCAGATTGCATGCATCTTTGAACCTTTCAGCCAGGCTGACGAATCCATCACGCGCAGATTTGGTGGCACGGGACTGGGGCTTTCCATCTGTAAGCAACTCGTTGAAAGAATGTCCGGGCATATCTATGTTGAAAGCACACTGAACAAGGGGACCCTGTTCACCGTTGAACTGCCTCTGCCTCCAGCGCCTTCAGGTGCTCCGAATCAGTATCAACCGGCGCTTCCGCATCCGCCCCGGCAGGTGCCTTCCCGACGTTTCGACATTCTGCTTGCTGAAGATATTGATACGAATGCCGAGTTGGTCACTACCCGATTTTCATCCGCGGGGCATCGGATGACACGGGTCAAGGATGGCCGCGCAGCACTGCAAGCTTTCAAGGCCGGTAACTTTGACCTTATCCTGATGGATATGATGATGCCCGTGATGGATGGCATGGAAGCCACCCGACAGATACGAGCTGCTGAAAAAGCGGGGCATCACATTCCCATCATTGCATTGACGGCCAGTGTGACCGAAGAAGACTATGCCAATTGTATAGCGGCGGGCATGGATGCTGTGGAAAGGAAACCAATTGACTTCGATGCGCTGTGCTCACGCATTGACTCCCTCCTGCCCTCGCAAGCCCGGGAACCGCTCCAGGATCACGACAACGGACCGCCAAATACGGGTATCGACTTTAGCTCGCTGTCGGTGCTGGTCGACCTTCCCTCAGCTCTGGGCATATGGGGAGACGAGAAAGATTTTGCTGCGGGTCTTTGCCTGTTTCGCGAACAGATTGCCAGGTATGACCGTGAGCTGCAGAGACTGGAATCATTAAGCACCCTTTCAGAAACCGAGCATCAGGAGCTCAAGATCATTGCCCACACCATAAAGGGCACCGCGTCCAATCTGGGAATAACGGCTTTGACCCGGGCCGCCGAAACGCTGGAGTCTTTTATTCACGCCGAGCCAACAGAGGTTCCCCGGGAACCGGTTCTGGCGCTCCGAGACGCTCTGGTCAGGGCGCACTCGGCGCTGGGCAAATGGTATTACTGCCGGGACGCTGAAGAATACGAGAACCCGGCCCATACTGACCGTGCTGCTGCGATCCGGACCCTGGAAGAGCTGCTTACTGCGGTCACTTCCTTCAATCCGGATCTTTCCCAACCGGTCCTGGATCGACTGGCAGAGCTCTGGTTCATCGAGGACATATTACCAATCCAGAAGGCCATCAAGCGGTTCGATTTTCCCTTGGCGAAACGTCTGACTGAAAAGCTTCTGACGACTCTTCATGAGAGAAAGGATTAAAGCCATGACCAAAAAGATCCTGCTGGTAGATGATGAGCCGAACAATCTGGAGCTACTGCGGCAAATCCTCAGGGAAGACTACGAACTCCTTTTCGCCCTGAGCGGAGAGGTGGCCAAGGAAGCTGCACTGACCCACAAACCTGATCTGATCCTGCTTGATGTCTCAATGCCGGTAATGAGCGGATTTGAGGTTTGCGAATGGCTGAAGCGTCAGCCTGCAACCCGACGTATCCCGGTGATTTTCATTACTGTATTGAACAAAGTCGAGGATGAACTGAGGGGGCTCAACCTCGGTGCCGTAGACTATATTCAGAAACCATTCTCTCCGCCCCTGGTAAAGCGGCGGGTACAAACCCACCTGCAACTCGTCCATCAGGACGAATTGGCGCAGAGCTACCGGGAATCCGTGTATATGCTGGGCCGAGCCGGCCATTACCACGATACTGTCACCGGCGCCCATATCTGGCGGATGGCGGCATACTCTCGCTGCATTGCTCAGGGTCTGGGTTGGAGCAAAGAGAAAGCCGAAATGATCGAACTGGCCGCCCCACTTCACGACACGGGAAAGATTGGCATTCCCGACATTATTCTCAAGGCACCACGAAAACTGGACGAACAGGAGTGGTTGGTCATGAAGACCCATACCACCATCGGCTACGACATCCTCAAAGAGGGTAAGAGCGAGGTAATGGCAACGGCCGCTGAAATTGCTCTTTATCACCACGAGAAATGGAATGGTACCGGCTATCCCAGGGGCTTGTCAGGAACGGAGATTCCTGAATCAGCGCAGGTCGTCGCTGTGGCTGATGTGTTTGATGCCTTGTCTATGACCCGTCCATACAAACCCAAGTGGTCTTTAGAGGATTGCATTGATTTGATTAAAGACCAGTCTGGCGAACACTTTAATCCGGACGTAGTCGACGCTTTCCTTTCAAGGCTTCCAGACATTATGCGTGCCCACGAATACTGGTCGGATTAGTTGAATATCCCCGGATGATAACTGTGTCAAAGGACCCTCCTGCGATTGGTGATATTTTCAACACTCACGTTACAAAATGTAAATGAACGGAAATACCACGGAGGGATCTGGCCATGCAACGCTCACGTTTTCACACAGTTTGTGGTGTGCACGCACAGGCAGCTTTGCTTGCCGCAGCGGTAGTCACCGCACCGTCAGTCATGGCCAAGGGCCCGCTGGAAACCATCTTTTCTGCTGAGAATGCGCTCTACGGTGCCGGATACGATATCGGGCGGGCTGACGGTTGGATTGACCAGCGCCTGCGTGGCGCCATCAGGAAATACCAGTCAGAACAGGATGAACTGACGGTGTCGGGCAACCTCGACCCCGGCACGCTGAAGGCCCTGGGGGTCCATTCGAGCACCGATCAGGTTATTTCGCAGAATGCGGTTGCCAACCGAAGTCAGGCCCTGGCGGCATTGAACCTGCAAAAAGCGCATCGTCCCGCGCCGGCGCCGAAACCGGTCGACGTTGCCAGACCCGAACCCGCTCCCGAGCCTGAACCGGAGGTCGCGGCGGCCGCGGCCGAACCAGCCGCTGTTCCCGTTGGCGAGCCTGCGCAACCCGCTGCGAAAGTCCCTGAACCCGAAGTGGTTTCCATGGCGAGCGGTCCTGCACCGGACTCTCAACCTGAGGCTGAAGCAGCACCCGAGGTGGCCGCCGAAATCGCGGATAAGGAGAAGCCATCAAGCCCTGAAAAACAACCTGATATCGAAACTATCTCGAAAAAGCCTGAAGTAAATCCGGACAGAGAGTCAGCCGTCAGGGAGGTGGCTGCGGTCGAAGCCGAGCCAGTGCCCCGGCAAACCGGGAAGACCCCGGCCCCGTCCGGTGCACCGGATACCTCGCAGGGAGATTCGGAAGTGGTTGCGTCGCTACCCGCCGAGCCGACCGCCGCAGGACCGGCCACTCCTGCTCGGGCCGCGGAAGCGCCGCGCACGCAAAGCTCTGGTGGCTTTTTCAGTTCGCTGTTTGATTTTCTGTTTGGCTGGCTGGTCTGAGGCCAACGCCGGTCTGGTGGTTCAGCAGAACTTCCAGAACGGCGTTTCCAGCCTGGATTGCACCACTTCCGGTGAATAACCCACGTCTTTCAGCAAGCGCGGGTCCATGGTCATTACGAGGTGAAGAAAGTTGCGCTTCATTCTCCAACCTTTGTACAACGAAGCAGCTTTACTCATGTCGTTCATCCACACTCAGGTCATCACAGGAAAACCTGCATCGGTTTTCGATAGCACCCTATATTATGGATAAACGTCCGGCTAACAAATACTTGGAAACCACTACTCCGCGGCTCCGGGACAGCCGGACAGCGGTATTCCGGCTAGCCGGAAGCCTCTGACTGGCGGGTCAGCTCCTGGTAAAGATTGTCTTTCAGCTGGGCCCGTTTCTGTTTCATTCGGTGGAGTTTGTCGTCGCCGATTGGAGAATCCCGCAATTCCAGGCCCTCTATTTCCTGATCCAGATCCGAGTACTCTTTCAACTGCTCCTGAAACTTCAGGTCCTTCGCCTTGAGCTCATCGATCAGGCCACTGTACTGCGGAAATTCTCCGTGAAGCTCGTGCTTGGAAATACCCATGTGACGCTCTCCTTTTTGCCGAATGTCGGGACTGTCGGAATCCCCTTTCTTATCATAGATCAGCATGAGGTATTACGGGGCTCTTTGACAAATCGCTAATAACGCGCGGCAGTCCATGGGTATAGCATGGTCAGACGTTCAATCGATTACGCCCTGGGATATTCTCGAATGACCTTTGCACGTATTACCGGCACCGGCTCCTATCTGCCTGACAATGTCGTTACCAACAAAGACCTTGAAAAAATGGTGGATACGACCGATCAGTGGATTCGCGAGCGCAGCGGAATCGAGCAGCGGCACATCGCGCTGGCGGGCCAGACCACGGTCGATCTTGCCGAACAGGCGGCGCTGCGCGCGATCGAGGCGGCCGGCATTGAGGCCCGGGACATCGATCTGATCGTCTTTGCCACCTCCACCCCTGACAAGATCTTTCCCAGTTCCGCCTGCATTCTGCAGGCCAGGCTCGGTATTCACGGGTGCCCTGCCTTTGATATCCAGGCGGTGTGCAGCGGTTTCGTGTATGCGCTGTCAGTCGCCGACAAATTCATCAAAACCGGCAGCAGCCGGAAGGCCCTGGTGATCGGCGCCGAGGTGTTCTCGCGCATCATCAACTGGCAGGACCGGGGCACGTGCGTGCTGTTCGGTGACGGCGCCGGTGCCGTGATCCTTGAAGCCAGCGAAGAAACCGGCATTCTCTCCACGCACATTCACGCCGACGGCCAGTACGAAGAACTGCTGCATGTGCCCTGCGGCGTGGGCGGCAACTATGAACAGGTGAAAGCCGGTCTCGGCTTTGTCGAGATGAAAGGCAGCGAGGTGTTCAAGGTGGCGGTGAACACCCTCGGCAAAATCGTGGACGAAACCCTCGAAGCCAACCAGATGAAAAAGTCCGATATCGACTGGCTGGTCCCCCATCAGGCCAATCTCAGAATCATTGCGGCCACCGCGAAAAAGCTCAACATGTCGATGGACCAGGTGGTGGTCACCGTGAACAGGCACGGCAACACCTCGGCGGCCTCGATTCCCCTGGCGCTCGATGTGGCGGTTCGGGACGGCCGGATCCGCAGGAACGAAGTTCTCCTGCTGGAAGCTTTTGGCGGTGGGTTTACCTGGGGTTCCGCCCTGCTCCGCTATTGATCGTTCTGACTATCCGGATTGCAAGGATTAGCCATCCCTGTTGCCTGCCTGGCGCTATATACTCACTGGAAACACTGCAGTGATAACAACAACAGGATTCAGGCGATGACGAATAAGGCGACCGGACGCAAACCTTCGGTAATCATCATTGGTACCGGTTTTGGTGGCCTGTGCATGGCCATTCAGCTGAAAAAAGCCGGCTATGAGGATTTCATCCTGCTGGAGAAGGCGGGGAACGTGGGCGGGACCTGGCGGGATAACACCTACCCGGGGGCGGCGTGTGATGTGCAATCACATTTCTACTCCTATTCGTTTGAGCCCAAACACGACTGGACCCGCAAGTTCGGCCTCCAGCACGAAATTCTCGGCTACATGGAAGGTTGCGTGAAGAAGTACAACCTGGGGCCCCATATTCGCTTCCGTCGGGAGGTCACCAGCGCCGTCTTCGATGAAGCGGCGAATCAGTGGACCGTCAGCACCAAAGCGGGCGAGCCGTTGGTTGCGGACGTAGTGGTCACTGCAACCGGTCAGCTGAACCAGCCCGCCTACCCCGCCATTGCCGGCATCGACCATTTTGGGGGCACGCTGTTCCACTCTGCACGCTGGGATCACAGTGTTGATCTTGCCGGCAAGAGGGTTGCGGTGATCGGCACCGGCGCCAGCGCCATCCAGTTTGTGCCGGAAATCGTCAAACAGGTGAAATCCCTGGGCCTGTTCCAGCGTTCTGCCGCCTGGGTCTTGCCCAAGCCGGACCGGCCGTTCAAACCATGGGAACAGGCGCTGTTCAAGTCTGTGCCGGCGTGGGATCGGCTCTATCGCTATCTGATCTACTGGAAAAACGAAAGCCGCGCACTGGCGTTCACCAGGTTCAATGGTCTGCTGGAGGTGTTTGCCCGGCAGGCTCGAAAGGAGGCCCGGAAACACGTCACCGATCCGGAAAAGCTGAAGCACATCATTCCCGACTACCAGATTGGCTGCAAACGAATCCTCATCTCCAACGACTGGTACCCCGCGATTAATCAGCCTCACGTGGACCTGATCACCACCCCTATCGATCACATAGAAAAAAACGGCGTGGTGACCAAGGATGGCAGCAGGCATGAGGTAGACGCCATTATCCTGGGTACCGGATTTGCGGCTTCTGAATTCCTCGCCCCCATCGAGATCACCGGGCGCCACGGCACCACGCTGAACGAAGCCTGGGCCAGCGGTGCCGAAGCCTACAAGGGGATCTCTGTGAACGGATTCCCGAACCTGTTCATTCTCTACGGGCCCAATACCAACCTTGCCCATAACTCCATCGTGTACATGCTGGAATCACAGGTGCGGTACGTAATGACCTGCCTTGATGCGCTGGGCAAATACCCCGGCGTGGCCATGGACGTGCTGCCAGAACGGCAAAAGGCCTTTTCCGGGGCCGTGCAGTCAGGCCTGAAAGGCAGCGTGTGGGAGTCTGGCTGTACGTCCTGGTATCTGGATGAAAATGGCAAGAACACCGTGAACTGGCCCGGCTTCACCTTCAGTTACCGGCTCTCCACCCGCCACGTGGACACCACCGACTACCAGTTCCTCGAGCCAGCACAAGCGAGCTGAAACCGCCGCGCTCCTCTCGACCCCACCGGTAAAACTCCCCGCCTCAGGCTCGGGAGTTGAACTTCCCCCTTATTCATAGGATGATTGGGTCATATGCAATAAGGATCATAAACATGACACTTGTGCCCATCAAGAAAGGCTCGCTGGTGGAAACCGCGATCGAAAGCCTCCGAACCGCCATCGAACAGGGGCAATGGCCCGTGGGCGCCAAGTTGCCTGTGGAGGCCGAACTGTCGACTGCGCTCGGCGTCAGCCGAAACACGGTGCGGGAGGCCGTTCGGGTACTGGTGCACGTGGGCATGCTGGAAACCCGCCAGGGCGACGGTACCTACGTGCGATCCACCCGGGACGCCGGAGAAACACTTCGACGGATTGCGCGCTCACAACTCGGTGATCAGCTCGAGGTACGCATCATGCTCGAAACCGAAGCTTCACGGCTGGCTGCGCGCCGTCGTACCGACCAAGACCTCACCATCATGAGTCGCGCGCTGGATGCCCGGGCAAAAGCCGGCACCAACATCGCCGAGCGGATTCGTCACGATGAAGCCTTTCACCGGGCACTGGTGGCAGCTTCCCACAACCCTGCCCTGTCGGAGCTGTACGACTATTTTGCCCACGGCGTTACCCGGACGATAGAGAGTACCGAAACCGAGCCGGACCTGCCGGAGCCATCCCAGGAGGATCACGAACTGTTACTGGCAGCGATTCGCCGCCAGGATGAAGAGCGAGCAGAGGCACTTGCCAAGGCTTTACTCAAGCCCAGTCTCGATGCGCTGGAGAAAAGCCGTTTATGAAATTCCGGATAGATACCTTCACGTTGCTGCTGCTTGGCGCCATCGTTCTGGCATCTTTTCTGCCGGTGCGAGGTGGGGCGGCCGATCTGCTGGCCACGGCTGGAACCGCTGCGGTGGCCCTGCTGTTCTTTCTCCACGGCGCAGCACTTTCCCGGGAACAGATAGTGGCCGGTGCAACCCACTGGCGACTGCACATTCTGATCACGTCACTGACTTTTGTGTTTTTCCCGTTGGCGGTGCTTCCTATCAATGCCATCAGCGATTTTGCACCACAATGGATGCCGGAGGATCTCGGGCTTGGCTTTCTGTATCTGGGGGTGCTGCCTTCGGCGGTGTCTTCGTCCATCGCTTACACGGCCATGGCGCGGGGCAATGTACCGGCCGCCATCTGCAGTGCCGCCGCATCGAACGTCTTCGGCATGATGCTCACACCATTCCTGCTGTTGTTGCTGGTCAGCACATCCGGGGGTGGCAACTTTTCGGTCGCCGAAGCATTAAAAGACATCGTCCTGCAGTTGTTACTGCCGTTCGCGGCCGGGCACGCCCTGCGCCCCTTACTGGGAGGGTTTCTGGCGAGGAACGAGGGGCTGATGGCAAGGTACGACCAGTGCGTCATCTGGCTCATTGTCTATTCCGCGTTCTCTCATTCGGTGGAAAGCGGCCTGTGGCAGAATCTGCCCCTTACAGCCATCGTGCTGGCCATTGTGCTGTGCTTTGCGTTGCTTGGGTTCTTTATGCTGATGGCCCGTTTTCTGGTCAGGCGCTTTGACTTCAGTCTTGAGGACGAAGCCGCGGTGGTGTTCTGCGGCTCCAAGAAGAGTCTTGCATCGGGGCTGCCGATGGCGAAGGTGCTGTTTTCAGGTCATCCGGGCTTCGGCATGATTGTGCTGCCCATCATGTGCTACAACCAGATACAGGTGATTGTCGGAGCGATCCTTGCCCGGAAGTACAGGGAGAAAATCGAGGCGGCGTCAGCCGCCGCCCATGCCTCCGAACAGCATAGCCAGAATCGCTAACCCGACGATCCATCCGATAACCGCCGGCCAGAAGTTCACCATTTGGGGCGGCAACTCCTCCGCCGCTTCCTGCTCCTGCGGGAAGTCGTTATCATCTGCTTCCTGTGACAGGGAGTTGGCGGTTTCTGTCAGGCTGTACCACTCGAACCAGCCGCCCAGAAACTGCACCACCGGTGCCGGAAAACTGCCATTTTCGGCCATCGGACGCACCCGGGGCTCCAGGCTCCGCCCTATTTCCCGCCGTAGTCTCGGCTGATCCGCGGGAGGCTCACCCAGAATCGCCTTCCAGATCTGCGGATCCTTGCTGCGCGTGCCGTCGTTCAGCAAGGCGTTGATCTGAATAATCACCTCGCGAACCACCTGCTGCTCGTGGGCATCCAGAGCCACCTCGCTCTCCTCTGCGACAGGTGCCCGGGTCACCTCCCGCTGCTCTGGTTCGCTGTGTCGCTGCGGCTCAGGCTCACGGCCAAGCGCTTCCCGATAGGCTCGCTCCAGAAGTTCGGCGTCCTCGCCGGTGGCAAATTTGCTTTGCCGGTCATAAGCCGCCTCGATTTGCCGAGGATCGCGGGTGGGCTCAATGCCCAGTATTTCCCAACAAGTCATGTAGTGGTAACTCTTGTGGCGGAGATTCATTACAATTTTGAGAGACAAATGCATCGTGGTCCCCTAGGATACCGTTAAGGCATCCGAACACGATAACAACCACTCTACTCGGCCAATTATAAAACGACAGCCATGCCCGTTACGAACCCTGTTGCGCATTCTTCATTATCTCCGTTTCGTCATTCCGGCGTTTCCACCCCGACAGCCCTGTTGATCGCAGCGCTCTGGCTGGTCGGTTCGCCTGCCGCGGCAGAGCATGCGGGCCAGGCTCCCTATGATCCGGGGTTGGCGGAGATAGACCCCCCACTGCCGGAAGTGCTGACCACAACACGGCTCCGGCAACCAAAATCCAAGGTCCCGGGCACCACCACCATCATTGAGGGCGATCTGATTCGTGACCTGGGCGTCATGACCCTGGTGGAGGTCTTCCGCCTGGTACCCGGGATGACGGTGACCGAGGTTGGCAGTAACAACCCGGTGGCGAGCTATCACGGTACCGTGCATTACGAACAACGCCGACTGCAGATCCAGGTGGACGGCCGCACCTCCTACCGCGCCAGCCTTTCCGATACCGACTGGCACACCATGCCGGTGCCACTGGAACTGATCGAGCGCATCGAAGTGAGCCGCGGGCCGAATTCGGCCGCCCACGGCATCAACGCTTTCCTGGGCACCATCAATATCATTACCCGTTCGCCGGATGACACCGCAGGCGTTCAGCTCGGCGCCGCCTCCGGTTCAAGGGGGTATCTGCGCACCTTCGGATCGGTGGGCAATGCCAGTGACCCGTACAGCTGGCGCCTGGCCTATGAAAAACGCAAGTCCGACGGATTCGACAAACAGGTCGATGACGACGAGTTTTACCCCTTCAATGATGGCCATAACATCAATACCTTCACCTACGATGGCATTGCCCGACTGACGGACCAGATCAATCTGGAGCTGCGTGGCGGGGTGGTTGATGGCGTCAACGAGGAAGACCTGCGCAAAAACGGCAAGCTGGGTGCAACCGGGCACCCGGACATCATCGTCGACGATTACTACCTGCAGACCCGTCTCAATGTCGCAACGTCCGAAAATCACTTCTACCACCTGCAGGTCAGTTACCAGAATTATCAGCGTCGGCAACGGTGGCCGATATGCCTTTCCGGAGAGGTCATCGACGATATTATCGCGGGAGGTGCGCCGGATTTCGATTTTGAGCCCGGTGACTGCAGCCCCAGCGACGATCCGGCGCCATTCGTTGCGAATCTGAACGAGGACATTGAGGAATCCCGACTTGAATTCGAGATTCAGGACACGCTGTATTTCAACCCGGATCTCAAACTGGTATCCGGTCTGGGTTATCGGCAGGACACGTTCCGCTCGGAGACCTTTTTCAATGGCCGCGGCAACAACTATCAGTCCCGCGCATTCGGCAATCTTGAGTATTCGCCCTTTGAATGGCTGACACTGAATACCGGCGCCAACTGGGAAACCACCACGACGACCGATGAGGGGTATTTTTCGCCCCGGGTGGCCGCCAACTTCATCATCTCCAATAATCAGGCTATACGGTTTGTGTATTCCGAAGCCGTCCGGACTCCGGATGCCTTTGAGCAGACCCCTGACTGGTCCTACCGCCCCCGCAACGTGCAAAGCCCCTATGAGTCCTTTGAAGGCGCGCGGTTTGAGGTTGCAGACCTGGTCGATCCGACCACTTCAACCTTTGACGAGGAACTGGAGGAGGAGCGCATAATTTCGCGGGAGATCAGCTATTTCGGTCAGTTCTATATGAGCCAGGCGCTGCTTTCGATGGAAGTCCGTTATTTCAATGACCAGTTGCGGGACATGATCAGCGGCGTTATCAACGAGGAAGACTGGTTCATTGCCAATAACGTTGCCCTCGATCAGGAAGGCTTCGAAGTGGAAACCTCCCTGGATTATGCCGGTACCAAACTTCGCGCCACCTATGCCTATCTTGATCAGGACGGCTGGTACACCGGTGAGCCGGATGCGCTCGATGAAGGTGATCAACGTTACGTGGTTGAATTGCTTGGCCGTTTATCCGTTGAGCACTCGGGCAGTTTCTCTTGGATCCAGCAGCTGCCCTTTGATCTGACGTCGGCGGCCACCTTCTATTGGGCCGATGAGTTCAGGCGGTCGCATTTCGAGCGGGCCGATTTTCGCATTGCCCGCCGGATCTATGCCCCAAAATACAGTTACGAACTGGCGCTTACCATGCAACACTATCTGAACCGGGAGCCTGAGTTGAGCCCGGATAACATCATTAGCGATCACAACCAGTTTTTTGTGGAAGCTGGGGTACGCTTCTGATTAGGTTTATGGAACGTAGTGAACCCGGGATGGTATGAAAGCAGACGAGCAACCAAGACGCGGCTCCCCTGATGGTGCATTCACCACCAAAGCGTGGGTTTGCTGTTTATTGCTGGTATTACAGATACTCTGCACCCCCGTTGCGGCTCAGGATACGTCGCGCACGGTCATCTACGTGGCCAGCACAGAGACCAATCAGGCTTTAACGCAACACCTGACCGGTCTGCTCTCGGAGGCACTGGGAGACGCCTATGAACTGCGCCCTTTTCAGTCCGGCCAGACATCGCTGGACAGCGACAGCCTGACCGTAACCCTTGGCCCGGGGGCGTTCACCCGGGTGCGACAGGAAAGCCGCACTGTCCCGATACTGGCACTGCTGGTGGACTCGGCCTTCATCGAAGGCTACGCCGCCCGTTCCGAAGGGAGTGTGGGTGCTGTACTCTATAACCCACCACTGTTGCGTCAGGCCATTACCGGCAAGGTCATTCTGCCCCATGCCACCCGTGTCGCAATGCTGGCCACAGCGGACACCGCGGAGCGATACGAGTCACTGATACCGGAACTGCCCGCCATCGGTCTGAAAGGCCGCGTATTTGTGGTCAGTCACACAGACAACCTGATTCCGACCCTCATTCGCGCTCTTGAATACGGGGATTTCCTGCTTGCCGCCTCTGACAGCAGTATCTACAATCCGCGCACCATCAAACACATCCTGCTGACCACCTATCGGCGCAACCGGATTGTCATCGGACCCAGCCAGGCCTACGTAAGAGCAGGTGCTCTGGCTTCCACCTATACACCGCTGAAGGATATGGCAGAAGCCGCTGCAGAACAGATTTCCGGGTTCCAGCAGAGCGGCCGTTTTCCTCCGCCAACGTATCCTGACAATTTCCAGCTGGAGATAAACCGTCAGGTTGCCCGTTCGCTGAACATTCCGCTTCCGTCCCGGGAAGAGCTACGGGCGACCATCGAAGCACGGCTCGCCGGTCAAGGGGAGAATAATAATGAGTAAGTCAGCCCCTCTGGTCAGAAAACTGATGCTGCTGGGCGCAGTGCCCGCGATCGTGATGTTTATCGTACTGATGGTGTTCTTCACCACTGCCCGACTGGAAGATGCACGCAAAGACCTCGCCGACAGCAGCCAGATGCTCGCGGACAGCCTTGCCCCCGCCGTGGAGTACGCGGTGGTATCGGGTAACGCTGCAGCGCTTGAGCAGATACTGTCCCAATCACTGCGGCGCAGCCGGGCTCAATGGATCCGCGTGTCCGACGTGATGGGCGATGAAGTCGGGTTTGTGTCCAACAGCGCCGAGCCGGCTATCAATAACGACGATACCTTCGATATCTTTGAATCGGAAATTCTCCAGCAGCCGCTGGATCTCGGTGGCAGTCGTCAAACCGAGTGGTTCGAGCCGGATTACGGTTTTGGGGGTGGCGCCCTGAGGGTAGGCACGGTGCAGGTCGGTGTCAGCAAGGAGCATCTCGCGGCCCGCCGCAGCGACATCCTCTGGACCTCCCTGGCGGTTGGCATCGCCCTGCTTCTGTTCACCATGCTGATCGTAAACCAGACGCTGTCGGGGATTCTGTCTCCGGTCCGCGGCCTGTCTGCCCGGGTAAAACGATTGATTAACCGGGACTACAGCCCGGTTCCGGTCAGCCAGAATCACAATACCCGGGAAATACAGGAGCTTGAGGAAAACCTCAATGCCCTGGCCGAGCACCTGACCAACCTCAAAGAGTCCCGTGCGCAGACGCTCGCGGCGTCGGAAAAAGCCAGAACCAAAGCCGAACACGCCAACCAGGCGAAATCAGAGTTTCTCGCGGCCATGAGCCACGAATTGCGCACGCCCCTCAACGGGGTACTGGGAATGATCGAGCTGGTCAACGAGGAACCGCTCACCCCCAGGCAGCAGGACTACCTGCAAACGGCCCGCCAGTCCACCGAGGACCTTTTGACCGTGATCGGCGACATTCTGGATTATTCGCGGATTGACCGGGGCAAACTGCACCTGGAAAACCGGGAGTTCGATCTGCGCCAGCTGATCACCAACTGCACGGCCAGTTACAAGCTGCTGGCGGAGCAACAGGGACTCGCGCTCACGCTGGCGTTCTACGGCGAATGGCCCGATCAGCCGTTCGTGGTTGGTGATGCGCCGCGGCTGAGACAGATCCTTGCAGGCCTGATCGACAACGCGATCAAGTTTACCGGTGCCGGTTACATCAATATTCAGGCCGGCTGGTTTGCACTTGAAGAGAACTGTGTGGTGCTCAACTGCTCGGTCAGCGATTCCGGTTCCGGCATTCCGGTAGAGCGCCTCAACGATATTTTCAATTCCTTCGAACAAGTGGACAGTGGCGACAGCCGTGCTCACGACGGCACCGGCATGGGACTCTCTCTGGTTCAGCGTCTTGTTGAGCTGATGGGCGGGCATGTTCAGGTCGAGACCGATCTTGGCAAAGGCTCCTCATTCCGGTTCGAGCTGCCGTTCGAACTCAGCAATGCCGCTCCCGCTCAACGCCCCGCGGCTGTCGAGCCTGACCGTCCGGAGTTTCCCGCGACGGTTTCAAGGGCACTTGTGGTGGAGGATAACCCCGTTAACCAGCGCGTAGCGTCTGCCCTGCTCACCCGTCTCGGATTCGAAACGGATGCCGCCAATAACGGTAAAGAGGCTCTCGATCTCGTGCGCACCAATCACGCGGGTTACGACGTCATACTGATGGATTGCCAGATGCCCATCATGGATGGTTACGAAACCACCCGGTGCATCCGGGAGTGGGAGCAAAGCAACGGCCAGGGCGGAACTCCGATCATTGCGCTGACCGCCGACGCCCTGCCCGGCACCGAAGCAAGCTGCCATGACGCCGGCATGAACGACTACCTGGCGAAACCCGTGCGAAAGGAAAGTCTGAGGGAGGTTCTCAGCCGCTGGATCAAATTCTGACCCGGCGGCCGGGCGCGCTGAAACCGGTCAGGCGACCGGTTCGCGCATGGTGACAAACTCCTCAGCGGAAGTGGGATGAATACCAAGGGTGCTGTCGAACTGGGCCTTGGTGGCGCCCGCTTTCATGGCAACCGCCAGCCCCTGGGTGATCTCGCCGGCGTCGGGGCCCACCATATGCGCACCAAGTACCCGATCGGTCTGCGCATCCACTACCAGTTTCATCAGACACCGCTCATCGCGACCGCTCAGCGTGTATTTCATCGGCCGGAACTCGGAACGGAAGATGCGCACACTGTGCCCGGCTTCCCGTGCCTCGGCTTCCGTCAGCCCGACGGTACCGATATTGGGCTGGCAGAAAACGGCCGTGGGTATGCAGCTGTAATCCATCTCGCCTTTGCCGTCACCAAACAGGCGGCGGGACAGAACCATGCCCTGGCCAAGCGCGACCGGGGTGAGCTGTGGCGTGCCGATCACGTCGCCCAAAGCCGTGATTGAAGGCACGGCGGTCTGGAAGTGATCATCGACCACGACGTGCCCCGACGCACTGATCTGCACGCCCAGTTCTTCCAGGCCCAGGCCATCTATCAACGCACGACGGCCGGTAGCGGCCATGACCAGCCCGGTGTTCAGCCTGGTACCGTCATTCAGAGTGACATCATAATGCGCTCCGTCACTTTCAACGGCCTCGATGGTCACGCCGAAGCGCAGGTCCACGCCTTTTTTCCGCATTTCCTGCGCGGTGAACTCGCGGATGTCGTCGTCGAAGCCGCGCAGGAACATGTCTCCCCGGTACAGCAGGGTGGTTTCCACCCCTAGTCCGGCGAGAATACCGGCGAATTCAACGGCAATGTACCCGCCACCCCAGACCACCGCCTGGCGCGGTAGTTGCGGCAGGTAAAACATCTCGTTGGAGGTAAGGATGCACTCTTTGCCCGGCACGTCCGGAATCACCGGCCAGCTCCCGGTTGCAACGGTGATGTGCCTGGCACTGTAGCGACGGTCGCCGACCTGAACCGTATTGGCGTCCGTCAGTGCCGCCGTGCCCTCGATGACCGTAACGCCGGCGTTCTCCAGCATGCGGCCGTAGATACCGTTCAGGCGTTCAATTTCCGCATTTTTATTGGCCACCAGGGTCGGCCAGTCGAATTTGACCTGTTCATCAGGTACTGTCCAGCCATAACCCGCGGCGTCGTCCAGATCGTCTTTGACATGGGCACCGTAAACGAACAGCTTTTTCGGTACGCAGCCGACATTCACGCAGGTGCCGCCAAGGTACCGGGATTCTACTACCGCAACCCGGGCGCCGCGCTGGGCAGACATCCGGGCGAGGCGAACGCCCCCGGAACCGGCCCCGATGATGATCAGATCGAAATCGTGGTGGTCAGACACAGTGTCTCCTGAAATTGAATTGTGATGACTTCATCCGGGAATCGCCTTCGGCTCCGAAGACGTTACTTCGCGGAACAACACATGGTCCTCGAAATCTCCCAGCCGGATTTTGCCCAGGCTGCGAAACCCTTCAGACTCATAAAACGGCAGGTAACGGTTGTTGCCGGTGTCCAGAACGAGCCCGCTGCCCCGCGGATTCTCCGCACACAGACGCTCCACGGTAGAGAGCAGCAGCCGCCCATAACCGCGGTTCTGATATTTCGGGTTCACCCCCATCAGCGGCAACTGATGGGCCAGTGGCTGGGGCAACAACTGTTTTATCTTTTCGTGATAGTCCAGATAACGACGGGTGCAGGCAAAACCGGCGGTCAGCACCATGCGGATACGCCAACTGAGCTGGTCTGCCAGGTTCAGCCTCAGGTCGGGCTCGCCGATATAGGCCACGGCCACCAGGGTGTCATCCACCATGATGCCGATGGCTTCCTGATTCAGATCCAGGTACAGATCAATCAGCTCGCGAATCGTCGCCCGCACCCGCTGCTCGTAGCCCGGTCGCCGATGATCAAACAGATACTGGAACGTGGGTTCACGCAGATAAGCATGAAAGAGAATGGAACGCGCCTCATTCCGCGCGCTTTCATCCAGGCGGACAACCATTGGCTCTGACTTTTTGTTTTTGTCTTTCCCATCACTCATTCGGTTTGCTCCTGTTTACTGATCTGACTGACTCACCTCGCCCGAGGGGTCAGATGGTCAGAGTCAGCCGAACCGACACAATGCCGGGCTCATCCTGTTTGTCCAGGGCGGCCTGATCAATGACTACGCCGTGATCGGCATTCAGGTTTTCCAGCCAGGCGGCGACGTCCGCAAACGCCACGTCCTCAAGCCACACCCGTATGGCATCGGAACCGCTTGGCTCGAAACGCTGGAGCGAAAGCCCCGATTCGCCGGCACTCCGGGTCACCAGTGACATCAGCGCCCGGCCGTCTTCCGGGGCGTTCGCCGCGGGGCCACCGCCGCCTTCTCGCTCTGCCAGGCGCTCCAGTGCCGACTGGTTTGCCTGCATCCAGCTCAACAATTCTTCGGCGTTTTCCCGGGAACTCACGGCCTGTTCGTGGAATCCCGCCACCGGTCGCCAGATGACGAAGTACAGCAGACCCAGCAAAACCGCGATTGCGAGCACCGTCAGGGCCTGCTGATCGCGACGAGGAAGCTGGTCATACTGGGCAATCAGCTTCTCAACCGCTGGCTGTTCTTTCAGTTTGGTCAACATTGGCTCAGCCCCCCGAGACCGTCAGGCGCCCGCGGGCGCCGCTGGATTCATTGACTACCGAACCAATCTGGGCCTCAAGGCCCTGCTTTGACAGGCCACTGCGTAAAGCACTCATGCGATCGTAGCTGTCCGCGCGGATATCAACCACCAGCTCACCACGGGAGCGGCTGTAGTTGATCGAGTTAAACGTGATGGACTGGTTTTGCGGAACTTTCGCGTACTGGTCACCGGTGTATTTCATCAGAGTAATGAAATCCTCGCTGGGCCCGCCGGAACTCAAGGTGCGTAACTGGCCTTCAATCACCCGCCGCACGTTTCCGGCGTGGGTGCGCTGATCGTTCGGAAACGTCTCCCGGTAGATGGCCATGGCCCGCTCCCGGGTGTCATCGGCATGCTGCTGATGGTAGTAGCCCATGCCGACCTCGACACCCAGCTGGATCACGAACCACACGCAGGCCACCGCAATCACGGGTTTCCAGGCCCTCAGCGGGCTGGCCTTGCCGCTTTTCACTCCGAAACTGCCCTGGCAGAGGTTGATGGGGTCGGACAGGTGGTGGTGATGAGCGTGAGCGAGAAGCTCCAGCGGCATCAGCTCGATGGTCTCAAGACGCACCTTCAATCGACCGGCGGCGCGCAATTCACTGATCGCGGATTGTTGCTGTTCCAGTTCCTGCTCGGTGCCGTAGATGGTTACCGGCACTTCCGCAACAACATCCTCCGACGGGGGCGCTGCCATGGTGTAGCCGAACATGGCCAGGTTCCGTGACTGGATGCTCAGCCATTCGCCGCGATCACTGATCAGCATGGCGTTGTCGCCATCCAGACAAATCGACCACCCGGCCTGTGTCTCGGGCAAAAGAGCGGCATCGGGAAAGATGGCATCCAGACGCAGGTGCTCCCAACCGCTGAACAGATCAACCCAGGATTCCATGCGCGCGTGGTCGATGGCCGCCACCCGGAAACCGTCTTCAATACGGGTGCCGAGAGCGAGGTGGACACTGTCGATATCCTGGGCAATCTGCTCTTCCACGGCGTAAGGCAGCGCCTGCTGAATGAAACGTGTCTGTTTCGCGGGAATGTCCGCGACGCAAAACAGCGCCTCATCGCCCGGCACCAGTCCGATCAGGAGTACGTTCTCCAGGGCATTCTGACTCAGCGTCTGCTCGATGACCGCCCGCGGATCGGCCGTTCCGCGAGCCTGGGAGTCACCGCTGGCATCGTGGAGAACCCAGTTATACAGCTGTGCCTCCGGGCTGTGATCCGGATCCGCAAACGGTGGCACGGGCCTGACATAAAGTCGGTAAGACATGACTATCCTTCTGAAATAGTAAAAGGCTCTTTGGTAATGCGGTTCTTTTGCCCGGTGTCCCGGTCTACCGTCTGCACTTCTCCTTCGGGATTGCGGAAAACGGTGCTCACCAGATTCGCCACGCGGTCATCGTAAGTAATTCGTGACACGACCTCAAAAAAACGGGTTTGCAGCCCGAGCCCGTTGGCTTTGAGCCCCAGCCCGGAAAACTCTGGCAACGCCAGGAAGTCCTGAAGGTCCTCGAACCGCTCTTCCTCCCTTTTTTCAAGAATAGACGTCGCCTGAGCCTCTGTCAGTTCCTCATGGAGGGACCGCAGAACCGGTGCTGTGGCGGTATTTACATTGATGCCGAGTCCGCTCACCGGTAATGCGGCAACGTGGGGCCGGAGTTTTCGGTAAATCTCCTCCGTCATGCCTTCAAGCAGCCGCAATTCCGACACGCTCACGAACGGCTGGTTCGCCGCCCGGAACGGAGGGTCTGCCATCAGATACTGGCCGTCTTCCGCGCCATAGGCACTGACGGTCTGGTCGTCGGGATCGATCCAGTCTATCAGGGTATCCACCGACAATTCCGAAATGTTGAGCGCCTGCAACAGGCGCGTCAGGCGGTCCCGGGTCATTGGGTCCACCTGGCCATTGGCGGCAACAAGGTCATTGAGGTTGATGCGCCCGCCGAGGTCGTCGATCTGAACCTCGGCAACGCCATTGTCATCCAGAGGCAGAATGGCGGCGTTAGCGGCCCAGAACTCGTCCAGGCTGTCCACCATGAGGTTTTCTTCCTTGTCCGTCTCGAAATCACGGACCAGAATCTGCCGCGCAAAAGCCTCGGCACCCAGTGCCACGCTCAGCCCCTGCTGCTGGGCGAGATAATGGCTGGCACGGAAGACCCGGACGCTTTGCTGCTGCGTCATGCCGGTCGCAAGCATCACCACCAGGGCCATGGCCAGCAGGACCATGATCAACGCCACACCCCGCTGAGGCCTGCCAATAGCCGGAGACGATGTCATTGCGGGTCGCCTCCCGCAGGCTGGCCGGATTGCGCTTCGTCCTGCTCCTGTTCATCGGTGTCGGTAGTATCGTCATCGGCTGCAGCCTCGTTCGCGGCGTTCACCATGCCCTGGGCAACGCTGCCGTCGAAATCGGCAACCGCAAACGTCCGCACCAACTCGCCAAACCGCTCGTGCTCCAGCGTCACCTCGATACCGATGGGCAGCGGAATGTCGGGGCGGGCGCCGGGATCCAGATTGGCCATGGCCTCTTCCGTCGGCCAGCCATCACTCCAGTTGCGTTTGGAATCGAAAAACCGAATCTCAAAGGTGGTGACGTCGGCAAGCACCAGCACATCCTGGCTGTTGTCTTCCTGCCCCTGATCCAGCGTGAGCCAATGCCGGCGCCTGAGCTCTTCACCGGTGTATTCCCATCCAGCCCGCTGCAGCGCGCTGCGCCGGGTGCCCAGGGGATTGCGCCAGCCCTGGCGCGTCAGCACCAGCGCAAATTCGTCCTCGCGGCTGGTCAGTGCCGGCTGGTAGTCACCGTACATATCCCTCACCGGACGGTTCACCAGCTGCGTCAGGTCCCGCTCGAGCAGCAACATGGCGCGTTGTAGCTGGTCGAACGCATCCGCGGCCTCGTTGACACGATCCCGCGCCAGCACCACACCGCTCAGCACCTGCCATACGCCAAGGCCGATAACAGCAGTGATCGCCACCGCTATCAGCACTTCCATCAGCGTAAAGCCTTTCTGATTCATCAATTCTCTCCGATGAAGGCCGACAAGGTGTGAACCGGAACCGGCTCGCTGCCGTCCTCCCGGACCCGGGCGACCGTAACCTCAACCCGACGCATGGTCGGCTCCTCGGTGCCGAGAACCGCCGTGATTACCTGCCACCGGAACGAGCCATAGTCGATGTCATCAGAGTTCTCGGAAATACCCGGCAGCGCCTCATCGAGACGGAGTTCGTTGATGCGGTTATCGGCAATCCAGCCGGCCAGTGTCTTGTCGCGAATGCGTTCGTAACTGGCAATATACTGGCTGCCCACCTCGGCTGCGGCCGTGGCAATCAGGCTGAACACCAGCAGCGCCACCAACACCTCAATCAGTGTGAATCCGCGCTGGCGCCTCATTGGTCCTCCCCGTTGCCGCCGGGCCGGCGCCATTCCAGAGGCGACAACCCGTCGGACGCAAGCACATGCATATGAGAGCTGTCATCGCCAATGGTGAACTCCACCTCAAACGGGGTGGTTTCACCGCTTGAGAAAAACACAATATCCGGCCGCAACCGGTCCTCCGCTGAGGCCAACCGGGGCGTATCGCTTTCAATGTACTTCGCCAGCACCAGCCACTCCGGGTAACTGCGCTCACGGAACATCCGGTCAGCGGGCTCGGTCCATTCATCGGCGTTCTCATCAAACATCACGAAGCGGTAGCTGTCTTCCTGAAAAACCAGGCCCAGTTCGGAGTTGTTGAGCACCGCCTGTTCTGATGCGGTCTGCATCAGCAAGTAGGTCTCACGGACGTGATTTGCCAGCTCACGCTGCTGGGAACCACCCCCGAGATTCATCACGGCCAGCGCCGCAAGAAGTCCCACCACGATCAGAACAACCAGAATCTCAATCAGGGTAAAGCCGGAGTCGCGTGCCCGTCTAACCACGCGTCATCAGTCCCGGGTTTCCCAGACGCTGATATCTGCCGCGTCTCCGTCGCCACCTTCCTGACCGTCTGAACCGTAGGAGTACAGATCATACGGACCCTCGGTGCCGGGACTCACGTACTGGTATTCCGCGCCCCAGGGGTCTTCCGGAACGTTCTTCAGATAGCCGTCGGGATTCCAGTTTCTCGGCTCGGGGCTGCCACTGGGCTTGTTCACCAGCGCTTCCAGACCCTGCTGGGTCGACGGGTAGTGGCTGTTATCCAGCCGGTAAAGATCCAGCGCGTTGGCGATGTTACTCAACTGGGTTTCAGCCACCGTCACCTTGGCCTGATCGCTGCGCCCCATGATGTTAGGAGCGACAATCGCCACCAGCAGACCAAGAATGACCATGACCACCATGATCTCGATCAGCGTGAAACCACGGTTTTTACGCTGACTGCGCGCCAGAGTGCGCTTGATTTCAGGGTTGTTTGCAGTGTTCGTCATTTGAGGGACTCTCTTCCATTGTCGTCGGGATAAGGTGTCGGATCAGCCGACCAGATTACTCATGTTGAGGATCGGCAGCATAATGGCCAGAACAATGATCAGGACCACTACGCCCATGAACAACAGCATCATCGGTTCAAACAACCCGACGATGGCAGCAATCTTCGATTGCAGGGTGTTCTCCTGCATTTTTGCCGTGCGCTCAAGCATGCTGTCGAGTTCGCCGCTGGCTTCACCGCTGGCGATCATGTGCAGCATCATGGGCGGGAAGTAGCCGGTCTGATCCAGCGCCCGATGCAGTGACCCACCCTCACTCACCTTGCGGGCAGCATCCCGCAATTCCTGCCGTAGATAGTCGTTTGACAGCACTTCGCCTGCAATCCGCATGGCGTCCACCAGCGGTACGCCGCTGGTGGTCAGAATACTGAGGGTGCTGGCGTAACGGGCGGTGTTAACGCCACGCACCATGCCGGCAAACAGCGGCATGTTCAGCAACGTTCGGTGAAACTTCAGCCTGAAGGCAGGCTTGCGCAATGCGACGCGGAACGCAACGATGCCGATCACCATCAATATCAGGAGGTAGACACCGAAATTGCCGAGAAATTCCGATACGGACAACATGGCAACGGTCAGCCCGGGCAGATCCTGGCCCTGCCTGACAAACACTTCAATGATGTCCGGCACCACGTAGGTCAGCAGGAACACCACGATGGCAATGGCCACCACACTCAGAATGATGGGGTATATCGCCGCCAGCTGGATCTTCTGCCGCGCCTCCTGGCGGGCTTCGGTGTAATCCGCCAGCCGGTTAAGCACCAGATCAAGATGGCCCGCGTGCTCGCCGGCAGCGACGGTGGAGCGGTACAGGCGCGGAAAAGCACGGGGGAATTCGCCCAGGCTGTCGGCCAGGCTGTAACCTTCCATAACCTTGGCCCGGATGGCAATGAGCATGCCCCGAATGCGCGGCTTGGAGGATTGCTGTGCCGCGGCCGACAGGGCCTGTTCTATCGGAATGCCGGACTGAATCAGCGTTGCCAGCTGACGGGTGACCAGAGCAAGATCCGCGGCGGCCAGAGTGCCCCGGCTACTCAGAGGGTTACGGCTGCGGGCCTGTTTTTCCGCCGCCGGCTCCACCGCCAGCGGCGTCAGGCCGCGTTCGCGAAGTTGTTGACGAACGGCCCGGGGGGCGTCCGCTTCCACCACGCCCTGTTTCTGTTTGCCGCGGGCGTCGAGCGCCTTGTACTCAAATGCAGGCATGGCGTTATTGGCTCCGGTGGGTTACGCGCAGAACTTCTTCTACTGTCGTGACGCCATCCAGGATCTTTTTGACACCGTCCGCGTGAATACTCGGGCCGGAACGGCGTGCCTCGTACTCGAGATCCAGCTCCCCTGCCCGCTTGTGGATCAGCGCGCTGATCTCGTCGGTAATCTCGACCACTTCATAAATACCAATACGCCCGCGGTACCCAAGCTGGTTGCAGTGCTCGCAACCGGTGGCCCGGTAGATCATCGGCGGGTTCTGGCTATCGAGCTGGAGAAAATCGCAGTGTTCCTGTGTCGGTACGTAGGACTCCCGGCACTCTTTACACAGAACCCGAACCAGACGCTGGGCGACGATACCCACCAGACTGGAAGAAATCAGGAAGGGTTCTATGCCCATATCCATCAACCGGGTTATAGCGCCCACCGCCGTGTTGGTGTGCAGCGTGGAAAGCACCAGGTGGCCGGTCAGACTTGCCTGAACGGCGATCTCGGCGGTTTCCAGATCCCGGATCTCACCGATCATCACCACGTCCGGATCCTGACGCAGGATCGCCCGCAATCCCCGTGCGAATGTCATGTCCACCTTGGTGTTGACCTGGGTCTGCCCGATGCCCGGCAGATCGTATTCGATGGGATCTTCAACGGTCAGGATGTTACGGCTACGATCATTGATTTCCAGCAACGAGGCGTAAAGCGTGGTGGATTTACCGGAACCGGTGGGGCCCGTTACCAGCATGATGCCGTAGGGGCGATAGATCAGCTTGCGCAACACGCTGAGATCCCGACCTTCCATACCCAGGGATTCCAGGTGAATGTTGCCGGCCTGCTTGTCCAGCAGACGCAGAACCACCCGTTCACCGCTGGACGACGGCATGGTGGACACCCGGATATCCACTTCACGGCCGGCCACCCGCAATGCGATGCGGCCGTCCTGGGGGAGACGCTTTTCAGCGATGTCCAGTTTTGCCATGACTTTGATCCGCGAAACCAGCAAGGGTGCCAGCGCCCGTTTCGGTTGCACCACCTCCCGCAACACACCGTCTACGCGAAACCGGACCACCAGCCGTTTTTCATAGGTTTCGATGTGCACATCCGAGGCGCTGGTCTTCACCGCTTCAGTCAGGATCGCGTTGATCAGGCGGATAATCGGAGCGTCGTCTTCCTGCTCCAGCAGATCCTCTGTTTCCGGTACCGAATCGGCGAGAGAGGCAAGATCCATGTCATCGCCGATGCCCTCGACCATCTGCATGGCTTCGGCGGAATCATTCTGGTATGCCGCATTCAGGGCTGCATCGAAGCGCTCTGGATCGATGGTCGAGAAGCGGGCGCGGCCGCCGCTTATCCGGTTGGCCTCCGCCAGAGCCGAGTGGCCCGCCCCAGGCCGCACGAGAATGACCGGATCGCCTTCCTCGTCACGGGTCAGAATGACGCCATTGCGCTTGGCAAAGGCGAACGGAAGACGGCCCAGCGGAGCATCCTGCGGCTGAAGTTCGTGATCTGTGTTCAAGGTCGTCCTCGTTTTGTTGCCAGGTGCGGAACGGTTCGCTCCGTAAACCCTTTTTATTCAATCGATTCAGAAAGGCTACCATAGGATTTGGAACCGCTGAATAACTCTATACACTATACTGCCATTTAAGCGCTGCAGTCTGATAACCTGTGGTCTTTTTACAGGGTCGTAAATTCACAGCCGGGACACTCCATGCCTCTCAACAACACCCGCCTACCCCTGCTTCTGGCTACCGTAGCTGGCATTGCCATGATTGCTCTGACATCGTGGCAAGCCTACAGTTTCTGGCAATCTGAAACCCAGCGGGAAGGTCAGCAACAAACCGGTGCGGCTAACGCAGCCTCGGTTGCTGAAGAAGCCGCCACACCGGAGGTGGAACTGGCCTCACTTGACCTGTTCGGACAGGCCGGCGAAAACGCGACACCCCAAGAAATAGACACCGAGAACCTTCCCGAGACCAACCTGCGACTGTTTCTTCGTGGCGTACTTGCGGCCGACGGCGAATTTCCCGGCAGCGCGCTGATCGAGGATTCCGAAAGCAAGACCGAAGCCTATCTGGTCGGTGACGAATTGCCTGGCAACGCCGAACTCAGGTCGGTGCATGCCAACCGGGTCATCATTGAACGGGGCGGAATGCTCGAGAATCTGTATTTTCCGGAGGCCGACGACCGCAACGGCGTCAGCTTTGCCGCCAACAACGACAACGGGGAATCCGACGAAGCATCCTCCGACGACAGTGGCGATTCGACGCCGCCCGCCAGCTCCAGCCCGGCCACCGACGACCAGCGTCGGGAAGATATCCGGCAGCGGCTTGAGCAACTCCGCGAACGCCTGCGGAACAACAACAGCTGAGGCTGGCTATGGAGACGGCCGCCCTCCCCGTTCGCCGCCGCACGCTCCTGCTACCCCTGGTGTTATTGATAACCACTGTAACCGCCTTCGAGCTGAGCGACGAGCTGATGCAGTATGTTCGGGAGGAGTTCGGCAGCGAAGCACACAGCCGCCTGGAAAATTGGGAAAATCTCCACCGTATTGCCTCCAGAGCGCCGGTCAGACGTCAGCTCACTCTCGTCAACGGGTTTTTCAATCGGGCGCGTTTCGTTAATGATATCGAACACTGGGGCGAAGAGGATTACTGGGCCACGCCTGTCGAGCTTCTGACCACCAACGCCGGCGATTGCGAGGATTTTTCCATCGCCAAATACCTGACCCTCAAGTCCATGGGCGTTCCAGACGAGCAAATGCGAATTGTGTATGTCAAAGCGCTGGAACTGAATCAGGCCCACATGGTGCTGGCCTGGTATCCGCAGCCGGACGCCGATCCGCTGATTCTCGATAACCTGATCAATGAAATTAAGCCCGCCTCCCAGCGCCAGGACCTGGAACCGGTGTACAGCTTCAACGGCGAGGGCCTCTGGCTCAACCGCTCCGGGGGGGATCAGCGCATCGGCGAAGCAGACAAACTGGAGCACTGGCAGGATGTCAACAGCCGGTTGATCGACGCCCTGCGGTGACCACCCCCTTGATGAATGGCGGCAAATGACATTCTCCCTGTCGCCAATCGTCACTGTAACCCGTTCAGAAAACGGTAGAATTCCTCCCTTTCGCAGGCCCACAACGAATAACAGGAGACCCATTGCATGAGACGCTGGAACGGCTGGGGTGATGATCAATTCAATCTGGAGCTTCCCCCGGAGGGCCAGCAGTTTCTGGCGCAGCGCATTGGCAACGCCTCTCCTCTGCCTGACGTGGAGCTGAAAGATGTCCTGCCCCGCGTCCCCGATTCCCGGCTACCGGCCCATCCAGTCATCACGGTCAGTGCCGAGGATCGTATTCGTCACGCCCGGGGCCAGAGCCTGGCCGACTGGCTGGCGATGCGAAGTGGTGATTTCGGAACGTTCCCTGACGGCGTGGCCTATCCGGAAACCAACCGGGACGTTCAGGACCTGCTGAAGTATGCCGGGGAGCATGGCGTTGCCCTGATCCCGTACGGTGGCGGAACCAGTGTGGCCGGCCATATCAACCCTCTGGCCGGCGATACCCCGGTGCTCACCGTGGACATGAGCCGGATGAACCGTTTGCTGGATCTGGACCGGGACAGCCAGATCGCCACCTTCGGCGCGGGAACCCCCGGCCCTCTGGTGGAATCGCAATTGCGTGCTCACGGCTACACCCTTGGCCATTTTCCTCAGTCCTTCGAGCTTTCCACCATCGGAGGCTGGGTTGCCAGTCGCTCCAGCGGCCAGCAATCACTTCGTTACGGGCGAATCGAACAGCTGTTTGCCGGCGGTCGGATCGAGACTCTGCGTGGAACCCTGACCATTCCCACCATTCCTGCCTCCAGCGCAGGCCCCGACGTAAGGGAAATGATACTGGGCTCGGAGGGTCGCCTTGGCGTGATCACCGAAGTGCGTGTAAGAGTCACGCCGCTGCCGGAACAGGAAAGCTTCCACGTGGTGTTCTTCCCCGACTGGGAAAAGGCCCGAACCGCTTGCCGAAAGCTGGTTCAGAGCCGTACTCAGCTGTCCATGCTGCGCCTGAGTAATGCCATGGAAACTGAAACCCAGCTGGCCCTTGCCGGACATCCGAAGCTGATCGGCCTGCTGGAATCCTACCTGTCACTGCGAGGCGCATCAGGCGGAAAGTGCATGATGACCTTCGGCCTGACGGGGTCCAGGCACCAGCACAAGAGCGCACTCAGGGAAACCAGGCGCCTGTGTGCGGATTACCAGGGCGTTTATACCGGCACCCGTCTCGGCAACAAGTGGGCGGAGAAACGGTTCACCATGCCCTACCTGCGCGAAGCGCTGTGGCAACTCGGTTACGCCGTCGACACGCTGGAAACCGCAACGGACTGGGATAACGTCGACAATCTCTTGAACCGGATTGAAGAAAATCTTCGTAACGGATTGAATAAAAAGGGAGAGAAGGCGCATGTTTTCACCCACCTCTCCCATTTTTACCCTCAGGGCTGCAGCATATACACGACGTACGTGTTCCGGGTGGCCGATCGCTATGAGGAAACCCTGGCGCGCTGGCAGCACCTGAAAACCACCACGTCGGAACTGATCGTCCGGCATCGTGGCACCATCAGTCACCAGCACGGCGTTGGCAAGGATCACGCAGCGTATTTGCCAGTGGAGAAAGGCGAGCTGGGTATGCTGGCCATTCGTTCCCTGTGCGACACCTTCGACCCGGATCAGCTGCTGAATCCGGGCACACTGGTGAAATCATGAATCCGGCCCCTGCGCCTCTCAGCCGGGCCCGCTCCATTGCGCAACTGCGGGACGAATCATCGGCGTTCGACCTGATCGTCATCGGCGGCGGTATAACCGGCGCCGGGGTAGCGCGGGAGGCTGCCGCCAGCGGATTGAAAACACTGCTGGTTGAGCAAAAGGACTTCGCCTGGGGCACCTCCAGCCGCTCCTCGAAAATGGTCCACGGCGGGCTGAGATACCTCGGCAGTGGTCACTTTCGCCTGACCCGGGATGCGGTCCGGGAACGGGAGCGCCTGATGACAGAAGCACCCGGCCTGATCGACCCTCTGCGTTTCGTGATGCCTCATTTCCGCAAACAGTTTCCGGGACCCGGGCTGTTTCAACTGCTGCTTCGGATGTACGACCGCATTGCCGGCAAGCGCACACGTCACTTCCTGACACCGGGCCAGACCCTGCAGTGGGTCCCTGGCCTGGCGACAGAGAGTTTGGCGGGAGCCAGTGGCTTTACCGATGCCGTTACCGACGACGCCCGGCTGGTGCAGCGACTGATCGAAGAGGCCCGGGCGTCCGGCGCCACCTGCTTCAACTACGTTGAGGCCGTGAATATCCTGCGCAACCCCGGTGACGACCGCTCCGTCACCGGCGTCAGGCTCAAGGAGGCAGAGCATCCGGACAGCGATGCCTTTGAGGTCTCCACCGCTGTGGTCATTAACGCCACCGGTGTCTGGGCCGACCGGCTGCAATCGGCTGAATCCGCAACCGCCCGCATCCGGCCCCTGCGTGGCAGCCATCTGATCGTCCCGTTCAGCAGGCTGCCGGTGTCCTGCTCGGTTTCACTGTTTCATCCGCGGGACAAACGCCCGGTGTTCGCGTTTCCGTGGCAGGGCACAACGGTACTGGGGACAACCGATCTGGATCACCGCGGCGATCTCAACCGGGAACCGGTCATTAGGCCGGACGAAACCGACTATCTTCTGGATATCGCCAGGACCCTGTTCCCGGGCGCTGCCCTGTCCCGCGACGACGTGATCGCCACCTGGGCCGGCGTGCGGCCGGTTGTGTCCGGGGGGCCAGGCAAGGCGCCATCCCGGGAAAACCGCGAACACGTGTTCTGGGACGACGCCGGGCTGATCAGCATCGCCGGTGGCAAATTAACCACGTTCCGGCTGATCGCACGGGAAGCGCTCCAGCGTGGTGCCCGCTGGCTGCCTGCCGATTTCCGGTTGCGCCCGGACAATCAACCGATTTTCACACCACCTCCGGCGATGGAGCGACCCGACGCGATCTCGCATCAGCAATGGCATCGCCTCCGGGGCTTCTACGGGCAGGCGCTGCCTGTTGTGCTGGCGGAGCCGGATTGGCAGCCGGTCGGCGATGCCGGCGTCGGTCTGGTTTGGGCAGAAGTGGTCTGGGCCTGTCGCCATGCTGATGTGGTTCATCTGGACGACCTGATGTTGCGGCGCACCCGCCTCGGCCTGACCCTGCCCCACGGGGGGCGGGCATTATTGCCCGAGGTGAAAGCCCGTTGTCAGGAGGTGCTGGGCTGGGATGACACCCGCTGGCAGAAGGAATCAGAGCGTTACCTTGCCATCTGGAACAGCGCCTATTCTTTGCCGGCCAGTCCCGGGAGTACGGGCCATGGACAGTAAAGAACCCCTGATCCTCGCGATCGATAACGGCACCCAGAGCGTTCGCGCCCTGTTGTTTGATCTCAAAGGCAACCTGGCCGGTAAAGGGAAGCAGGAAATCGAGCCCTATTTCTCGGACCACCCGGGCTGGGCCGAGCAGCACCCCGACTACTTCTGGAGCAACCTGGGAGCCGCCTGTGCGGCCTTGTGGCAAAACACCTCGGCCACGCCGGAGCAGGTGGCCGGTGTCACCGTGACCACCCAGCGCGGCACCGTGGTCAACCTTGATGCCGAAGGCAAGCCGTTGCGCCCGGCCATCATCTGGCTCGACCAGCGCCACGCCGCCGTTGACGGTCCGGTGAAAGGGCCATGGGGCTGGCTGTTCAGGCTGGCCAGGCTTGAGGACACCATCCACCGCTTCCGCGAAAAAACCCAGGCCAACTGGATTGCCCAGCATCAGCCGGAAATCTGGAGCAAAACGGCTCACTTCCTGCTGCTCTCCGGGTACCTCAACTTTCGTCTGACCGGTGAATACCGGGACTCCATCGGCAGCCAGGTGGGCTATCTTCCGTTCGATTATCGCAAACACCGCTGGGCCGGCAAGCGCGACTTCAAATGGAAAACCATGCCCGTTCGCCCCGATATGCTGCCGGAACTGGTCAGGCCGGGCGAACGGATCGGCACCCTCACGCCGGAAGCTGCAGCGCATCTCGGGCTGCCGGCAGGGCTGCCCGTGCTCGCCGCGGCCTCCGACAAGGCTTGCGAGATTCTCGGATCGGGCGGGCTTTCGCCCGAGGTCGGCTGCATGAGTTACGGCACCACCGCCACCATCAACACCACCAGCAAGCGTTACATCGAACCCGTGCGACTGATGCCGCCTTATCCATCCGCTTTGCCCGGGCACTACTCCACGGAAGTAATGATTTACCGGGGCTTCTGGATGGTAAGCTGGTTCAAACGGGAATTCGGTCTGCGGGAGCAGAAGATTGCGGAGCAGCGGGAAATCGAACCGGAAGTGCTGTTCGATGAACTGGTGGAATCCGTGCCCGCCGGCTCCATGGGCCTGATGCTGCAGCCCTACTGGTCGCCGGGTGTCCGCCAGCCGGGGCCGGAGGCCAAAGGGTCCATCATCGGTTTCGGGGATGTGCATACCCGCGCGCATCTTTACCGGGCGATCCTGGAAGGCCTGGCCTACGCGCTTCGCGAGGGTAAGGAAAAAATCGAAAAGCGCAGTGGCGTGGCCATCCGGAAACTCCGTGTTGCCGGCGGTGGCTCCCAAAGTGACGCGGCCATGCAGCTCACCGCGGATGTTTTCGGCCTGCCCGCCGAACGCCCCCATACCTATGAAACATCGGGGCTGGGCGCCGCCATTGACGCCGCTGTGGGTCTGGGTCTGCATCCGGATTTCGAGACCGCTGTTGCGGCAATGACCCGCGTGGGGGATACCTTTCACCCCCGACCGGAGACCCAAGCGCTCTACGACAGGCTCTACCAGGAGGTGTACCTCAGGATGTATCCGCAACTGCAGCCCCTGTACCAGACCATCCGGGAGATCACCGGCTACCCTCGCTGAGCGAGCACAACCGCCCCTCGCCTGATTGTCGCTTTTTCTTTATTTCTGGCTATAATGTGAATTATAGACACCGGATCCGGAGCGACCATGACCGCTGCAACACACGCCAGACCCGACATCAACGACCGGGCGCTGCTTGGCAAAGCCACACTGAATGCCGGCAAAGCACTGGGGCTGACCCAGGCCGACGTAGCGGATATCGTCGGCCGTAACCGGACCGGCCTGTTGCGCGATGGCATCGATCCCGCCAGCAAGTCGGGGGAACTGGCGCTGCTTTTTATCCGGCTCTATCGCAGTGTGTATGCGCTGGTGGGCGGGGATCAGGACGCCATGAAACACTGGTTGGGTACAGAAAATCGTTACTTCGGCGACGTGCCCCGCGATCTGGTCAAATCGGCGGAAGGGCTGGTGCGGGTGAACCATTATCTGGACTCAATGCGGGGCAAGGCTTGAGTTATAAGGCACGCATTGAGGCGGCAATCGAGCCTCTTCAGGGCACCGTCTACCGCATCGTGGAATCCCAGGAGGACATCGCCACAACCCGCCTGGTCGATAACATCCCGGAACAGGCCCGCCTGGAGGAATTGCTGGAAGCCTCCAAGCCCCGTCGCCCCAAAGAAACGGAGCGCCTGCACTACCTTCTGGCCACCCCGTTCCGGTATCCACCGCTGAAGCACGGGTCCCGCTTCGGGCGCGCCTATGAAAGAAGCCTTTTTTACGGCGCCATGACCGTTAACACCGCACTGGCGGAAACGGCCTTTTACCGGTTTGTGTTCATCAGTCATCTGGCCGTGCCGTTCCCCCGACCCTTGCGTACGTTGCACACGGTTTTCGGCGCACGGATACGCACCGAGCGCGGCGTTCGCCTTCAGGACAGCGGCTGGCAGGATCTTCATGGCGCCCTCACGCATCCGTCCCGGTACGGGACGCCCCAGGCGCTGGGAAGTGATCTCCGGGCCTGCGACGTGAACGCGTTTCAATTCCTGTCGGCGAGAGCGCTGCAGGCCGGGCTATATCGACTACCCTTTAACGCCAGTAACGGCATGGAAGGCGTCAATGCGGCCCTGTTCGAACCCGCCGCCCTGAAAGACCGCAAGCCGGGCGCGCGCATGCGCCTGATTGTGGTGACCGGCGCCGAGTTGGTCTCCATGAGCCTGACCGGAGAAGATGGCATTCGCCAGGTACGAGAATTCCAGCGGGAGCGCTTTCTGATCGACGGTGAACTGCCCGACCCCGCCAACTAGTGAACCCCACTCGATGCCTGCTTACTCCGGCCCCGGACGTTCCGGAGTACCCTCGCGCTGGCGGTCTTCCCAGTCGTCCGCAAAGAACACCGGAGCAGACGAGGGTTTTAGCGGCTGATGCCTCAGAATATGATCCGACGCTTTCTCGGCAATCATGATGGTCGGTGCGTTAATGTTGCCGTTGGTCACCGTGGGCATGATGGAGGAATCCACCACCCGCAGCGCGTCAATGCCGCGCACCCGGCATTCGGGGTCGACCACCGCCATCGGGTCCGCTCCCATCCGGCAACTGCCGCAGGGGTGATACGCGGTCTCGGCGTTGTCCGCGACCCAGGCATCAATCTCCGCATCGGTCTTCACCTGGTCGCCGGGCATCAATTCCTCACCGCGATAGGGATCAAACGCCGGTTGCGCAAAAATCTCCCGGGTCAGCCGAATGCCTGCCCGGTAGGCCTGCCTGTCCTCTTCCTCCTGCAGATAATTGAAGCAGATTCTCGGGGGTGCTTGCGGATCGCTGGAGGCCAGTTTCACCCAGCCGCGGCTTTTCGGTTTGTTCGCCCCCAGGTGCGCCTGGAAGCCATGGCCCTCTGCCGAGCTGGAGCCATCGTAAGCAATCGCGCCGGCCAGAAAATGGTATTGCAGATCCGGGTACTTGAGACCGGCGCGGCTGCGGATGTAACCGTTGGATTCAAAATGGTTGGTGGCGCCCAGACCGCTCTTGAAGAACAACCACCGCGCGCCGATCAGGGCCTGCCCGAAGGGGTTCAGCCAGCTGTTGAGCGTGATGTTCTTCGTACAGGCCTGCTGGATCCAGACCTCGAGGTGATCATGAAGGTTCTGCCCCACGCCCGGCAGATCCTGAATCGGCTCGATGCCCATTTCCCGCAGATGATCCGCCGGCCCGATTCCCGACAACATCAGTAACTTCGGTGAGTTGAAGGCACTGGCACTGAGGATCACCTCACGACGGGCCTTCACCGTATACAACTGGCCACCGTGCCGGTACTCGACCCCCGTGGCGCGCTTACCCTCCAGCAGAATACGGGTTGTCAGCGCGTGCATCCTCAGTTCGAGGTTCGGACGTTTGAGGGCAGGCTTGAGGTACGCGTTGGCCGTGGAGCACCGCCGGCCGTCCCGCACGGTCATGTCCATCCGACAGAACCCCTCCTGCCGATAGCCGTTGTAATCCTTGGTCTCGCCATAGCCGGCCTCGCGTCCGGCCTGAATGAAGGCGCGGTACAGCGGGTTTTTCATATTATTGCCGTTACACACCCCCAGCGGCCCACCCGTATCCCGGTAGTCATCGGAGCCGTAAATACAGTCTTCCGCGCGGCGGAAATAGGGTAACACCTCCTCATAACTCCAGCCTTTCGCCCCCTGCTCAACCCACTCCTCAAAGTCGCCGGCACAGCCACGGACGTAAGCCATACCATTGATCGACGAGGAGCCGCCAATGACTTTGCCTCGGGCCTGATGGATTTTGCGGCCGTTCAGCCCCGGTTCGGCCTCGGTATACAGTTCCCAGTCGAACTTCGGCTTGTTCAATGGAATAGAGAACGCAGTCGGCATCTGGATGAACACCGAGTTGTCTTTGCCGCCATATTCCAGAACCAGCACCCGGTATTGCCCGTCTGCGCTCAGACGATCCGCCAGCACCGATCCAGCGGAGCCGGCGCCGATGATGACGTAGTCGAACACGTCTTCTGATTTCGAGTTATTCATGACCAATTCCCCGTCAATCAGCTTTCGTCATTCCCTGCGGGCATGATGGCATCGCCGCCGGGCCGTTCGCGTTGTGTGTGCAGGAAGTACAGGTGCCGCTCATACTGATCGAGAATGTCCGCAATCACCTGTTCGCGGGAATACCCGTAAAGATCGTAGCCCTGACCGCCCTCTGCAAGATGAACTTCCAGCCGGTAATAATGGGTATCGGATCGCGTCGCACGGATCGAGAATGCCGGCATCTTGCAGCGGGCAGGCCAGATGGCGTAGGAGAAATTCTGTTCGCCTCCGAGATTTACCCGCAGGGCCAGGTGCTCATTGCCCTGCCCCCCTTCCTCGATGTCCACGGGGAACCCCTGCTGCGACATCACCTGCCTGATCTCCTCCATGGCGGGTTTGGCCACCTCGCCGAGGAACCGGCGAGACTGGTTCAGGGTGGGAAAACTCACGCTTCGGCTCAGGCGTTGTTGCCAGTTCAATGCCGAATGTTTGCCCGGATCGGTGCGGCCGGAGAGATGACCTGCCATGCTTCCGCGATAGCTGTCCTCCCTCAAACCCTCGAGCTGCAACGCCCTGAATAACCCCAGCATCATCAGGAACAGCACAAAGGCGAACGGCAGGCCCATGATAACCACCGTACTTTGCAGCGCCGAAAGCCCCCCGGCCATCAATAACGCCACCGTCAGTACCCCGATAATGGCGGCCCAGAGTACCCGCATCCACGCCGGCGCATCGTGGTTGGGGTCGCGAAGCACCGAGGTCAGATTGGACAGCACCAGAGAGCCGGAGTCTCCGGAGGTCACGAAAAAAACGATGGCAAGGATGGTCACCACGATGGTGGTGAGCCCGACCCAGGGAAAGCTTTCCAGAAAAAGGTAAATGGACGACCCCGGGTGGTCCATCGCCTGCTGACCGAAGCCCGCAACGCCGCTGTCCGTCATCACCAGGTCGATAGCACTGTTTCCCATGATGGACATCCACGCCATCATGAACGCCAGCGGCAGAATGAGCGTACCGGCCACGAACTGACGGATGGTCCTGCCCCGGGAGATTCTCGCCAGAAAAAGCCCCACGAACGGCCCCCAGGCAATCCACCAGGCCCAGAAAAACACCGTCCAGGCGTTCAGCCAGTCCGTAGGCGGATCGAAGGCATAGGTATTGAAAGACATCGTGATGAAGCTGGAGAGATAATCCCCCACATTCATCACCAGGGCATTCAACAGAAAGACCGTCTTGCCACTGAACAGAATAAACAGCAGCAGAATCAGCGCCAGCGCCATGTTGAACTCGGAAAGACGGCGAATGCCTTTGTCGACACCGGTAAACGCCGATATGGCCGAGAAGATCACGATCATGATCGCGAGTGCGGTCTGGGTCAGGGTACTTTCCGCTATCCCGAACATGTAGCTGAGACCGAAGTTCAGCTGAATGATGCCGATGCCGAGGCTGGTAGCCACGCCGAACACCGTCCCCAGTACCGCCGCCGCATCCACCGTGTGGCCGATGGGCCCCTGAATGCGTTTCCCGAATATGGGGTACAGGGTTGAGCGGATGGTGAGTGGTAATCCGTGCCGGTAGCTGAAAAACGCAAGCGCCATACCCACCAGCGTGTACACCCCCCAGCCGGACAAACCCCAGTGCAGGAAGGTGATCTCCATGGCCTGCCTGGCAGCCGCAACGGTCTCCGGGTCACCACTGGGAGGCGCGAGATACTGGGTAACCGGTTCCGCAATGCAGAAAAACAACAGGTCGATGCCGATACCGGCGGAAAACAGCATGGCCGCCCAGGTCACCACACTGAAATCCGGCTTGGAGTGGGCAGGCCCCAGCCGCAATTTACCGAACCGGGAACAACCGATAGCGATGACAAACGCCAGGTAGGCCACAACCGAGACAAAGTAGAACCAGCCGAAGCTGTCCGATATCCACGCCAGCACGCTGTAAATGACGCCGCTAGAGGACTCGGTAAACAGGATGGTCCATACCGCGAAGACCACAATTCCGGCCGCCGAACCATAAAACACAACCGGGTTGAGGCGGTCCTCCCCCCGGCCTTCTGCGCCAGTTTCTTCAGCCTCGTCCGTCATACGTACCTCCGCGGAGAAACGAATCCGGCAGCCTCACTGCCCGAAACGCTGCCACTACGGCTCACGAAACCCGAAGGTCAGGACTGACTGAAAATGGCGGTCTTTGTTAGTAATTGGTATAGAGAGACAAACGAGGGGCGTCAAGGTGAGGAGGGGTTGCGCGGACTTTGGGTGACAGTTAGAACACTGGCACGAATACTGGCTAAACAAGGCAATAATGGAGGCGCGGGTCGGGATCGGCCCGTTCGCATCAAGGACTATCGGTGTTCTTCAAGGTCTTCGTAGCCGGTGACCATGGGCTTGATCAGGCTGGTGAGCTTCGGGCCCATGGTTGCCATGTACACATGGGCAATGATGAAAATCAGCATGGCAAAAGCCGCTGCGGTATGAATCACGGCCACCGTTTCCAGTTCCAGTGCGCCCGACAGGATTGCGGGCCAGTCGTTGTAGAATAGATACAGCAGGCCACTGAGCCAGATCACCGGTGTAATCATCAGTTTGAAAAACAGATACGCCAGACGCTGAAGGGGATTGTGCTTGGCCCGCGTGGTTTTCCGGTAGGGGTGCGCCTCACCGGTAAAGGTCCCGATCAGGTAGTAACGCATGACGGCAAACAGACCGTTCCGAGTCGGAATGTACTGACGCCATTCACCCGTGGTGATATGCCAGAAAATGGCGAACAGCCACAGGATAATCAATGCCCAGGCGGCCAGGGTATGCAGCCGCGCCGCCTCGCCAAAACCAATCACGGAATAGCTGCCGTGAATCTCGAAGCCGGTGAACAGTAGTGTGAAGATCAACAGTGCCTGAAACCAGTGCCAGAAACGCTCGAAACGTTTGTAGATCAGTACCCGGCTCATGGCCGTTTCCTCCCCTTCAGAAAAATTCTTGCCAGACCGTGCAGCACAACGCCGATCAAGGTCAGGGCCACCAGCAACCAGCCAACACGGTCCAGCCAGATGTTGCCGCTGTGCCCGGGCATATAGATGCCGGGAAGGCCAGCCAGCCGACTGTTGCTGGCGTGGCAGGAGGCGCAATCCAGCGCCATGTCAGCCGGTGGCACCATGTGGGTAATGGGCCAGTGCATGGTGGTTTCGATGAAGTCGTAGCTGCCGCTGAAGGGCATTCCGGACATCTCGCTGCCGGCCTTGAGCGCCCTGGGCCAGCTGAAATTGCTCCACAATGAACTGTCATCGGCACCAAACACGTGGGTAGCCAACAGGGTTTTCCGTTCGGTGTCGTAGGGCTGCTTGCCCTGCATAACTTTGAAAGGCCAGATGCGGGAGCCCGGACCCTCGGGGCTGCCTTCAACGCGGTTGATTTCAACCGGTGGATGCTCCACATCCAGCTTTTCATCCACCAACGTGTATTTCACCGTGCCGTCGAACCAAGCGTACGTTGGCACTACGTTCTCACCGTGACGAAAGTCCCCTTTTTCGCTCAGATAGCTGGGATGGCCATGCTCGTCGTATTCGGTGATCGGCTGCCCATCGTCACCCAGCCGGCCGGCGGTGGACCAGTCCCACCATGTCTTGCTAGGGACGCCACCCCGGGCGAACTCGGGCACATGGCAGGTCTGGCACGCCAGGGTATCCACATGGTCATTCAGTTTTTGTTGTGAGTGTGGTGAATCGCCATGGCAGGACTGGCAGCTTGCGCGGCTCAGGTCGGTGTGGCCCGGCACATCAATGCCCAGGGTGTCGGCGGCGTTGACCTGATAGCGGCTGCCAGCCACCTCATGGCCCCAACTGGTGTGGCAATCGGCGCAGGCAAAGTCCAGTCCATCCGGCGACATGTGCACATCCAGGGAACGGGGTGGGTCCACCAGAGAGGAATCCAGATCGCCGTGTTTCACGCCGTCGGCTCCACCGCCATAGAAGTGGCAGCTACCGCAGTTGGCCCGACCGCTGGCGCCGACATTCTGGGCAATCATTTCAAGGTCCGGTGGCTGGACCATGTTGCCGCTGCCCTTCGGCCATTCGCGGGGTGTATAGGTGGGCTGCCCGGCCAGGGTGGGAAACTTCCAGTAATCACCGGTGGTGTCGTGACACACCAGGCAGTCAACGGCGTTGTCTGCAGTGGGCGGGGGTTGCCTCATGTCTTCCCAGCCGTAGCCCACATGGCAAGAGGTGCAACGGGGCTCGTTGGTGATGGCCATTCCGCAGAAACTGTTGATAACCTTGCTCTTGCCCAGGGTCTGGTCCGTTTCCGGATGCTCGTAGGTCCAGGTCCAGTGTGTGGTTGCACGGATCTGTTCGCCCGCTTCGGTGTGGCAGCCCAGACAGGCTTCCGTTACCTCCTGTGCATTCTTGAAAGGGCCCTGAAGCGCCTCGAATTTGCTGTGATCGGCGGTGGCGGGCGGGCGTTGGGCTCCATATACAGAAAAGCCGGAGCAAACCAATGCTCCGGCCAGCGCCACATGGGCATAGTGCCCGCCAAAACGGTTGATAAAGCGATTCCACGCAGAAATCTTCACGTCTCTGACTCCCTGGCCCTGTGCAAGGGCCACAACAGTATCCAAAGACTCCCTGCAAACGCGACTTCAGAGTCGGTAAGGCCGACGATCCGGATTACGGTCGATAGATCTTTTGCGGATTGAGTGTCATGGACCATGGCAGACCGTCGTTCTGCCAGCCATTCACAATTCTCATGCCTTTTTTCTTGCCTTCTTTGGCGCCACTGCCCTGGAAGCCGTGATCAATGTACTTCACATTAGTGAAACCACGCTCCATCAGGTATTCCGCGCTCGGCTTGCCACGGCTGGAACCGGAGCGGCACATGGTAATGACCAGGTCATCCTTGGTAAGGCCTTTTTCCTTGAGGGCTTTTTCCACGTCTGCCGCGAACTCCGGATTGGTGTGCATGGCAAACCGGCCCTTGTCAGCAAGAAAGTCCGAGCGATCAGCCAGTTTGAATGGGATATTCTTGTCGATAACGTCGGTAAAGCCGATAAACATGATCTCAACCGGATCGCGGACATCCACAAACAGGAGTTGGTCCCCCTGCTTCTGAACCATGTCATAGGTTTCCTGTGGGGTCAGGGAAAGCGCCTCTTCCGCCTGGGCGCTGAAGCCAAGGGCGAAAGTGACAAGCAGGGCTGTCAGTAACTGTTTCATGATGATTGCCTCCTGGATTCGGGTGGGCCCTTTCCTTCAACATACGCCTGTGTGACCGCCCCCTCAATAGAGTTATAAGCATATAATCTATGGCTTGATCGAGATCAAAACGCAAAAAGGGGCCTGCCAAAACGGCAAGCCCCTTTTATTATCCGCGAACCAGATTAAAGCTTGGTTGTGCGAAGGTACGGACGGATTTCATTCCAGCCATTCGGGAACAGTCCCTTGGCTTCCTCGTTGGAAATGGAGGGCGGAATGATCACGTCGTCACCCTTGCGCCAGTCAGCAGGCAACGCACAGCGGTTGGCGTCCCCGGTCTGAAGTGCATCGATGACCCGAAGGATCTCGTCAAAGTTACGGCCTACCGCCATCGGATAGGTCATGGTCAGACGGATCTTCTTGTTCGGGTCGATGATGAACACACTGCGTACGGCTGCGGTTTCGCTCTCACCAGCGTGGATCATTTCATACAGCTCGGCCACTTTGTGGTCAGCGTCGGCAACGATCGGGAACTGAAGGTCACAGTTCTGGGTATCGTTGACGTCGTCAATCCACTTTACGTGCTCTTCCACGGTATCGGTGGACAGCCCCAGGGGCTTTACGTTGCGGGCTTCGAATTCTTTCGCCAGCTGGGCAGTGCGGCCCATTTCCGTGGTGCAAACCGGGGTGAAGTCGGCCGGGTGGCTAAAGAAGAAGACCCAGGAATCACCAGCCCAGTCGTGGAAGTTGATCTGGCCGGCGGTGCTGTCGATGGTGAAGTTCGGGGCGGTATCGCCAAGTCTTAAGCTCATGGGGGATATCCTGTCGGGTTTTGCTGGTGGAGGCGGGTTGCCTCGTGATGTCGGAATAACAATAACCCAATCGATGGCCATTAGCCCATACAGTTATATCTATAGAACTTATAGAATTAACGAATCGAAGGTAAGGTGACACCATCGCTCGCAGCAGCCATTCAGTGACGAAGTCCCTCTCACGCGCCCTCCTCTGCTCATAAATGGATTTTTAACTTTATTTTCATTTAGTTAACGATCTATTACCTAACTCTATAGAATCAATAAATATTGATATTCCTTCCAGCGCTATCGTTATAACCTATAAATTGTTATTTTTGCTGCCACGGTTCAACAAGCCCCTTAGTGGAGGTCAAGACCATGAAGCACCCTCTAGTCATCCATTTCTTTGACGAACCAACCAACACGTTCAGTTACATCGTTCAGGATCCGGACAGTTCGGCTTGCGCCATCATCGATTCTGTTCTGGATTTCGACTACGCCGCAGGGCGCACTGATGTTCGCTCTGCTGATGAGATTATCGAGTACGTCAGGAACAACCACCTGACCGTTGAATGGATTCTCGAAACCCATGTGCATGCCGATCACCTCTCAGCGGCGCCCTACCTGCACGACCAGCTTGGTGGAATGACAGGCATTGGCGAGAAGATCGTCGAGGTCCAGGAAGTTTTCGGTAAAGCGTTCAATGCCGGAACGGAGTTTGCCCGCGACGGCAGCCAGTTCGATCGTCTGTTCAAGGAGGGCGACACGTTCACTATTGGCAGTCTTGATGCCCGGATACTGCACACACCCGGCCATACTCCGGCTTGCTTAACCTACGTGATCGGCGACGCGGCTTTTGTTAGCGACACCATTTTTGCACCGGACTCCGGAACGGCACGCTGTGATTTTCCGGGAGGCGATGCGCACACCCTGTATCAGTCGATCCAGAAAGTGCTGGCGCTGCCGGGAGAGACACGCATTTTTCTTTGCCATGACTACAAAGCGGCGGGTCGTGATGAGTTTGTTCACGAGACGACCGTGGCTGAGCAACGGGCTAATAACATCCACGTTGGCGAGGGTATGAGCGAGCGGGATTTTGTCGTGCTCCGTTCAGAGCGAGATGCCACGCTGAACATGCCTCGCCTGATCCTGCCGTCTGTTCAGGTCAATATGCGAGCGGGTGAAATGCCGCCCCCCGAGGAAAACGGCCAGGTCTATCTGAAGGTCCCCATTAACCTGTTTTAAACGGAGTACCGAGATGAAAATTCATTTTCTTGAACCCGAGTTCGCCGTTGCAGATGCGGTCTATCCGGACGACATGCGTGAAGTTAAAGAACAAGGATTCCGGACCGTCATCTGCAATCGCAGGGAGAGTGAAGACGACTACGAGGGCGAACGGGCATACGCCGAAGCAGCAAAGGCCCAAGGCCTCGAATGGGTGAGCATTCCCGTCGCTTCGGGTGAGTATCCGCAACGCGATATCGATGCGTTTGCAAAAGCCCTCGATACCTCAGCCTCGCCGATTCTGGCTTTCTGCAGAACCGGTCGCCGTGCGGTCCACATGTGGGCGCAGAGCCGCGCAATGAGCCCTCAGTGCAATATCCCGGATCTTCTGAAAGCGGCCCATGAGGCCGGACATGATCCGCAGCCTATCAAGGATCTTCTGGGGCAATGATGCCAGTTATGACTTACTAATGCGGACAAGGAGGTCCTCGAAGTGAACGGAGATTAACCCTACATGTCTTTTTCCAAACCCAAGTCCGCGATAAATCACAGACACCACGACGTTGTTGTTATTGGTGCCGGAGCAGGCGGCATTGCGACCGCATCCAGCCTGTTGAAACGCCAGGGCGACCTGGATATCGCGGTTATTGATCCCAGCGAAACTCACGATTATCAGCCAGGATGGACCATGGTCGGCGGTGGCGTTTTTTCTGCTGACAGCACTCGCCGAACGGCAGAATCGGTCATACCGAAAAGCTGCAGCTGGTATCAGGCGTCTGCCGAATCCGTTCAGCCCCACACACAAACGGTCCTGCTTTCGGACGGCAACTCGGTCGGTTACAGTCGCCTGGTTATTGCCCCCGGGTTGGTGCTCAACTGGGGTGCCGTTGAGGGCCTCGAGGACACCCTTGGTCAACACGGCGTCACCTCTAACTATCGCTACGATCTCGCTCCCTATATCTGGTCTTTGGCGCAAGAGCTTGAGAGAGGTAACGCTGTTTTCGTGCAGCCCCCGATGCCGATCAAATGTGCCGGTGCGCCACAAAAGGCAATGTATCTGTCGGCGGACCACTGGCGCCGCAACCATCGGCTGGATAGCATCAATGTTTCTTATCATTCGGCCGGGAAGGTGCTTTTTGGCGTTGAAGATTACGTTCCCGAACTTCAACGATACATCGATCTGTACGGGATCGATCTCTGCTTTGAAGAGCGGCTACTGAGCGTTGACGGCCCGAACCGAACTGCGCGATTCCTGAAAACAACCGTTGGCGGGGAGCACCAGATCGAGGTGCCCTTCGACATGCTTCATGTCGTGCCTCCTCAATGCGCTCCTTCGTTCATCGAGGACTCCGGCCTGGCCAATTCTGAAGGCTGGCTAGACCTCGATTCGGAAACACTTCAGCACAAACGATTTCCGACGATTTTCGGCCTCGGAGACGCAAGTGGCACACCTAACTCCAAGACGATGGCGGCGGTTAGAAAACAAGCGCCGGTTGTTGCGCAGAATGTCGTGCATTCGCTTCATGATCGCCCACTAACCGCAGCATACCTGGGTTACGGGTCCTGCCCTCTGACCGTCGAGAGGGGCCGTATCGTGCTTGCTGAATTTGGCTACGGTGGCACGCTTCAGCCCAGCTTCCCGAAATGGATCAATGACGGCACCAAAGCGACAAGGATGGCCTGGTTTCTCAAGGCCAAACAGCTTCCGTGGCTCTACTGGAACGGGATGCTAAAGGGGCGAGAATGGATGGCGGCACCCGCCACCCGCGAGGCTTAAGGGTGGGGTAAAATCGTGAAAAAGCGTGGCGCTTACCTGCCGATCCTCAACTGGCGGAGAGGCTATCGTTAAAAAGCTTTTGCGTATGCGTTGTCGTCCGGACTGCTACCAGAAGTTGGTCTCTATGCCAGCATGATTAAAGTCGTTTTTTCTGATGATGACATTCTGCTCTGCGGAGAAATCGAGAGGAATATCCAACAAGGCACTCTATCCGAGAGAACAGGGGTATTCAGACCAACAAAGTCGGCGAACCAGAATGAGGTGACTTACTGCTGTATGGAAAAAATGGAGGCGCGGGTCGGAATCGAACCGGCGTACACGGAGTTGCAGTCTGGCACTTTTAATAAATATAAATACTATACTTTCAATTAGTTGGGAAACATTTCTTAGAAACTAAGTGAAGCCAAAATGGCATTTTAGGCGTCAGTAATATCAATAAGTTGCGTTACCTTTGTCGCCATCTACTTCGTCCGGCTTCACTTGTGGGCGCACTACCCTAGCCTGGCTCCCTGCTCATACCTGAGTAACCGAAGATCTGCACCAGCAGCGCAAGGCGGAGTTTGAATCGAGAGTTAAATAAACCCCGCCCAGTCACCCATCTCAATCCAGTCCGAACTCTATGAGCCATTCTTTCAAGAATGGGTTTTGCTTAATCACTTCTAAGACCATACAACTTGTAGCGGCCGCCAGAAATGTAAGGGTAATTTTGTTCCTCATTAACGGCATAACGACAGCATACACCGTATCAAAGTTTTCCCAGGCGCTGGCCTCCTCGCTTCCATAGCCGGATGGGGTTATCAGAAAGATCCAACCCACTATGATTGCGGCTACACTCACCTTCAGCAGCTGCACAAAAATTTCTGATCGGATGATGTTGGTGATGCTTGTTGTTTGCATAGTCTGAGCTCCTTTTTGTTGTCAGAAACCCAATGCTTGCACAAATCCCAAATCCTCCAAATTTGCTGAGACTTAACGATGTTGGAGACTTCCCGAAAAAGTGTAGGATTAATTTGGGATAGTTTGATGAGGAAGTTCTTATGAACCTGATGGCTGGCTTTTTGGGTTTTTCGGCATTCACTATGACATGTTTGGTTATAGGTCTCTTGGGCTATTGGCAAGCCGATCGGCTAGAGAACTACGCACGAATCTACGCGCGGAAAGCCAGGCAGAAATCTGCGATGAGACGCCACCGGTAGAGGCCCCGACACAGGTAACAAATAGTTTGAAAACAGCTATCTTCGTCCTTACACAAGCAGAGGTATGGGAGGTTGGGCTTTGGAGATTTTAAGCCCATTGACTGATTTCGAAGCCCGAGTGATTAGGGCGCTCGGCTTTGGGGCATGTTTGCCAGCCGGCAAGGGCCTGGACGATCACTTCCATTTAACCAAATCAATTCCAAACAAAATTTGGCCATCAGCCGAACCTCTCTCAGTCTCAGAAAAAGCTGTACTCAAACAAGGAGGGGCTCGGGGCCTCGAAGTTTCTCCCACATCTCTTGAAGGGCTGAAAAACCGCACGAAGATTTCTTTGCAGGTAATTGCAGAGTGCAGGTCCATTGCGGCCCAGACACTCACGCTTAAGGAGGTCTCGAGATTACTCCACGCACCGGAAGATATGGTGACAATCGAATCAAACCGCACACCCCCGAGTTTACTGGCGTTGACACTTGAAGATTCCACGCCAGTATTCTTCGGTTGGCAGTTTAGCGATTCAGGCAGACTACCCCACCTTGCCGAATTACTAGTGTCAGCTGAGGCAATTGATCGTCCTCTCACATTGACGCGTTTTATGCTGACACCGACTGCTGATCTGGATGGCCTCTCGCCGAGAGAATGGCTTTTGAGCGGCTACGAACTAGGCCCCGTTAAAACCTTATCGATGTTTATGACGCAGACATAACTTTCGCTAAGTAGATGCGTTCGAGTTCTAGCCCACCTCTACTTGCCAGCTTGGACACCAAAGCAGCGTACACAGGTGTCACAAGCGCGCACAGTCCCATTAAAAATACTGCTCGAAACTCTCAAAATCGCTATAAATAATCAGAAGGCGCACTAGCACGTCAGACGTGCGCAGATGCAACGTCCAGCCCTGGGAGATTAAGAAGTTTCTCCCAACAGAGCTTTTGGCCTCGCAAAGTTAGTATGCCAGATCAGAGGCTTGGCCTCCCTGCGAAGAGATCAAGGCCTCAGCCCGAATTCGACTGATTCCAGTCGTCCGAGGTGCCAGAGAACGCCCTGGATTCTTGGAGATTAAGGGGCATGGAGAGATCGGAGGCTCCATATTAATCAGTACTAGTTAATTTAGCCTTAGAAATACTGAGATCCGAGCGTAGATATGAAACGCCACGTATTTAACAGTATTTGGCTAATTTAGAAGCGCGATATTTAAGAATTATTACCAGTTTTTCATAAATTTACTTTGCAGCAGGTATTTTCCTGATCAATATGAATCGCTATCTTAATCAGGGGTTGTACTGTTAAATACAGCGTGAAAAATCAAGGGCTCCGATTTAGACGTTGCATTGAGTGTTTTAGAAAAACTCCGGCAGTAAATTCTCCATCGAAAAAGCTCAAAAGCTCTGACATGCACACAAAATTATTAATTTGCCGTCAAAAGCTCTGCAGGGGGGGGTGCTATCATCCTTAGTCAGCACAAACAGGGTTTTGGAGGTAAGCAGCGAAAATGCGTCACTCACTGAAACGGCAACCAGAAGACTCTCGAGCTGACGTTCAGCTCTCTGCCCTGGCAACTGAGATAGGGATGTTTACAGACTCACCCTGTGCCAATGACCAAACTTCGAGCCAAAAATCTTGGGAGCTATTGCGTAGCAACGCCATCATCGAAAAACTGACTCACGAAGGAGCCATCCCTAAGCTCCACAAATACGCTCAGCGCGTTGAGCACCAGAATGCCCCACGGCCCAAGCTGCAGGACGAACTGATCGACACCGACCTTTCAGCGATCGAAACGGAGCTGGATCAGGCGATGCCTGAGGAGCATAAAGCGGCTCGACCAGTCCAGAAACCCAAGTGCACCCCAATGCCATCAGAGCTGTCTCAGATTCTCATTCACCAAAACCCTCATTGCCGCAGCAGATGTCAGCTCAAGCCTATTGGCGAGGACGTCAGTGAGAAGCTGGAAAACATCCTTGGCGAGGCGGTATTTTTTAGCCCATCTTTGAGCCATTCACGAAAATGGTGGCATGCTTGGTAGGTCTTTGGACGAATAACTCACCAAATGATTTATGCATTCGATGGTCTGCTGATTCTCGTATCGCATCAAATCGATGGATGATAAGGAGTCAGGCTTCAAGCCATTTGCCTTGCTGAAAAGGGAGAACATTTTATTAGTCTCAGTAAGGATAGTAATGGTTTCTCGAGCGCGAGCTTCAAACTCCGACTTGAAGTCAGATTTTTTTATCATGCTCTCAACGAGAGCAACCCCCAATACATCAGAGACCAACTTCGCAGGGTCATGCGAATCGAATGATTCACTGCGAACATGGCTCAATGCTGGAGGCGTACAGTGCATCCGGAACCCCTCTCGGAATGCTGATAAAGCCATAACCATGTCGCTTCGCCGACTGACATAATCCCCGAGTGAGATTGATCGATTTGGAACGGATAAGATCTCCGGATTTAGAATCAGTGTCGCTCCCCCTCTTTCTCGACCTGTAGCTTCAGTCACCGCGGAGATACTCCGCTGTGTTCGTGTAGTAGCTTGCCCCCGATAGAGCTTGTGAACAAAATCATTGAGGTCAAGACCGAAAGGTCTCGCATGAAATTTTTCTTTTTTCAGAGCGTAATAATCATGATGACTAAACGATGGTGGCTCACCAACGGCCAGCTGTATATCCGCGAAGTATCTATCTGAGATTCCCTGACCGAGCTCGCCTGCTTTCCGTAGATGGAGAAGAGCATCAAGAATCGGACAAGCCCTACTGTACTCCTTGGGTATGGGTGGATCGCCGTCTAGCCCAAGAAAGGCCATGTCACTTTGATCGGCAAGCAGCACATCTAAAATGCAATCGAGTTCTGCCTCTTTCATGTGCCAGACCAAATCATCATCCAACACCATGCCGAAACAACCGTTGGCCCTCATTGTGCGCTTGAGATGTTGCTGACATCGATTTCTATTGAGGACGATCGGTGTGTATCCAGGAACCCAAGCAAAAACATTGATTGATGGAGATAAACGGTGCTTCTCAGGCGCGGTAGGGGCATTGTAAACCAACACCTGAATATCCAATTCGTAACCATGCAAATATCCTCGGAGACTCTCCGAGAGGCGGTAAACGTTTTCGATCGAATCCCAGTCGACTGCAACAACAATAGCGATGCGTTTACTGTTGGGCATAAGCACTCATAAAGCGATAAAAATCAGAGAAGTGCTTCTCGAGGAGAGTCTGCGACAAGGACTCATTGGGTCTATGGATTTTATGCAACCGGTCATTGGGACCAAAACCAACGTATAGAGCATCCTCAGGAAGGGCATTCAAAAATGGACAATTCTCGCCACCATTCAGTTTATTCAGATGGCGCCATGCAATTCGGTCTAATCCGGCCATAGCGAGATAGTCACTCCCCACTGAGTCTTTCACCGGTTTACCGCGTTTCGACCACAGAAACATGATTGCAGATCCATCGTCCAGGTCATTGAATCCGGTTTCATCCACGAACAGATCTCCCTCATAGCGAGCGACTTCGCGACGGAATATATCGAGAGTCTCCGGGCAAGGAACATTAACCTCCTCCTTTCCCTGAATAAGGAACAACATTTCTGGCAGCGACTCCCCGGCTCGAATCAATCCCCGAAGCGCCATTATTCGGGTTAGTAAGGTGCCTTTATTATCAGCCACTCCTCGCCCATAGAGCCGACCACCACGGGATTGAAGAACATAAGGTGTCCCTGATGCCCAGAAATCTGGATCGCCGGGCTCAGCAACATCGTAGTGCCCATACAGAACCACTTTCCGCTCACTATTGGTTGATGGTCGCTTTGCCACGATAACTGGCTGCTCCAGGAGCTCGCCTCCTTTGATACGGACATCAAACCCCAGCTCCTGCAGGTGCGAAGCAACAAAATGAACGGCGCGTTTGTTTTCTCTCGAGTTGCCCGCCACAGACTGAATAGCGATGAACTCTGCAAGAGCGGAATGTAACTCTTCAAAAAATTTTAACTGCGACTGCATTTCAGCTCGTCCGATATAAGCTTAAAGTTAATTGGTCCCATTCCGCGTACGCACTGTTGAACACGTTACGGCTTCGATGGCGTTCATACGCTGATGCACTGACCCAGACACGCTCTACCAACGACAAGCAATCATCAAAATTGGTGTGACCTCCTCCAGAAAGCTCCATGGCGAGTTTGTTCCTGAGAGCTACATCGGACAGCAGTTGGCCCAACGTCCCATCCGTGTTGGATACTTCTCTGACAAAGTTCTCGATACGCTGACGCGCGTTGAACATCCCTGTTTGCGTTTCCACGCCATTGTGATCATTTTCCTGGCTATTACCATATCCTTGCTCACGCATACCGAAGATTGGGAACTCATCCTCATTAAGAAGCTCTCCGGCCGATACCGTTACCTGTTGATTCAACGGATGCCAACTTGCCTTTTCCGGTCGATAACGGGTCTGCTCGGGGATCCAAAGTGCCAGGTGAGCGAGCCTGGAGTTAAACGCAGAGGTCGGCTCACTCCGGTGCCATGTCTTACTGTTTAGAAGCACCACATCGCCACGACGAACCGGGATTACAGTTACATTTGCAGAATCGAATTCACACTCGCTTTGCATGAAGTCCACAGGTGCAGATGCGGCATGACGATGAGAGCCGGCAATCACCTGCAGGCAACCTTCTGTAACGCCTACATCGTCTGTTGCCAGCCATGTTGATAGTCCCGTTCGGCCAACTGGCCAGAACATGGAATCCTGGTGCCAGGGTATGAGCCCGTTGCTGCCTCCGCGGTCCTTGCGAATAAAATGATCATGTAGAAGGCGAACACCATTGAGACCAAACCCCCAAGCTGCGATAGGGGCAAGGTGATCTTTTAGCAGCTGAAGAAAAAAGGGGGATTGCTTCCACAAATCTCTCCACTGACTGATCACATCGAGGTATTGCGACTTATCGACACCAATATCTTTCGAATAGGTGTCGACCATTGCGCTCCAATTCGCTTGGATTTTGTCCACGGTATCGGCGCTTATCAGCCCTCGCAGACAGACAAAACCATGACGCTCATAAAATGCAAAAGCTTGCGTGTCCAGACGTGTAAAAAACTGTTTATTGAACATATATCAAGCAGGTAGGGCTTCGATAGATTGAAAATACAACTTCACTAATCTCTCATCCTTGAAATAGGTTCGTATCCATAGGCTCACAGCATCATAGCCGAGTTTTTCCCAACAACCCGGAAACCTGGCCACCATGTTGTCCCGCAAGATATAGCCGTTCTCCAGCTCCCATCGATTGAGTCTGATATGTCTCAAGAAAGGACCAAAGGAGGGATCGCTATAATGAAGCAATCTCATTTGGTCAAAACGCGAGTAGTGGACGGGTGTCAGGCATACTTCCTGATTGCAGATGGTTTTCTCTTTGCCCAGGACATCCTGATAGATCTTCGCCCATTCTCCACCCGGCTCCAGTTGATACCGAAAGCCAGCAAATTCTTGAGCTGTGGCCCTATCTGTTGCAAGAGGCATCAAATAGGGAAAACCGTTGGCAAGATCAACCCAAAACAAGCGCTCTTCAATCCACACGCCGATAGCGATATGAGAGTCCGGCCGGCCGAGCATTGTACTTGTGAGCAATGCAGATCTGAATCCGAGCTGATGAAGAAAAGCGCAAACAAATGGGTTGATCGTCGTGCAGAGGCCACCTAGCCCGCTGAGCATGTCCTCGATTATTTCGTTCCATGCAGGTGCCGCTCGAGGTCGAGTTAACATGGTAAGGTTTTGAAACGGAATACGGCAATAAATCGCCCGGATCAAGCGAACCAAGTAAGCCTTCGATGGAGGTAATGCAGGAACACCCAAGAGCCGTAAAAACGCTCGGGCCTCAATAGCCGATACGCAGCCCTCCAAACCTGATTCATACCTACTGTTTTCGGAGATAGTCATCGAGTACCGCACTAATCTGATGAGTTTCTCTTAACCAGAAACGCCGAATAATTTGATCTTGCTTGTACGGCTTGTCCACTCCAAAACAATCGTAGACATTCAGAAGCGAGTTAAGAGCTCTTTTTGATGGCGCCTGCCCGTGCGGAAAACAAGCGCCTGATGGACGAACACCAGTCAGGCCATAGAGCCAATTTTCCGACTCCCTCAACTCCCAAGCCAACTCTTTCCAACGCAGACAGCTCCAAATGCGATGCGTCACACCGTGCAAGCCCATCTGAATTCCCAAAGCCGAGTACTCTTGGAGGTCCTCCTCACTTAGAAAAAGATCAGGACTACATCGATCTTTCTCTATCGCAGCTACTCGTCGTCTCCAGTACCGGTAGCGCTTTGGTGTCAGACGCCGGATTATTCTTCTTAGTCGCACCAAGTCAAGCTCGGAATACTCTTTGGGGCTGGCCTTCAACTGTGCGGCAAAGTCGTCCGTGACAGAAAAATTCTGTTGGACATAAGTCTTCACGGGAAACAACCACGCGCATCCATCACGCTCGATAATACGATCAAAAGCCCATGAATTATCCGCATAGCCGTCATCAAAAGTCAGACACAGAGCCGGCTGCTTTTTTTCTGGCCTGCGCGTCACCAGAGGCAGCCCTCGTCGTTGCGATTCGTCGAGCAACATTTCGAACTGTCTCTGGCTGATTGCCATACCCCGCTCAGAGTAGTAGCAATCCGCATTCAACTTCGGAAGTATGCGGTGAAGCATGATCGTCAACATACAAAAGCTTCAGTCATGCTGAATATCCGGGCCCCATCAGGGTGGCTGAAATCATAGAAGTGCTCAACCTCCAGGCTATCGCTGCAAAGCTGATAGAGCCCGGTTTTCGTTTCGGAAGGGGCTCCCTTCAGCCAGCTGGTTCGACTAGAGATCTCCTGGATGGCAGTAATGCCGATAAAGAGCTTTCCGCAGGAAAAGTAGAGGCCTCTGCACCAACCGTAATGGGGGGCATCGTTAAAAAGTGACAGCCGATGCCGGAAACGCAGCTCACCGTCAGCGTCAGCGTCAGCGTCAGCGGAGTATATATTTCCGTCTACCGAAGTAATCCACAGATTGCCTTTAAACAGGCAACCGTCATGCGGTGGCTGCCTCAAAACCTGGCTGATGGGCTGCCAAGTTGCAAGGTCAATGTAAGCTCGATGGGCGAGGCTGCTCCCGACATAACGGCCGTCTGGGAGCTTTATTGCGTAATTAACATGATGCAGATCCGGCAGTCTACGCCTACAAAATGGTATCAAAGCGCTGGCCTCGTCAAAGTAACTACCCACCACCTCGTAATTACCCGAGACCCTTCGAAGCCACTCAGTTTCGCTGATGCCAGACCATCGATATTTAGGAGTCAGGTCCTCGGCCAATAACTCGACCGCATCCCGTCCGGTATTCGTCACAAGAATACCTTCACTCGTGCTAGTCACAGAATGCAGATCGTTCATGTCGTCAACTGTGCGACACTCAACGACCTCTCCGGAAGCATTCAGAAGCAATACTCGATTAAAATCACAGATCACATAGTGAGAATCGTTCAATCGATCAATACCCGTCACGCCCTTTCCTTGGACAGGTCGGTTTGATGGCGAGAGAGTTTGCCAGCGGAAATGACGACGAGACAACGTGTCGACAATCCACAATTCGCTCCTAGGGCGTCCCTCGAAATAGCTTATGGGAACAATTAACTTCATCTTTGCAGGTGGCCACTATTGATTGCACCGTAAGTCTTATCCGACTCCATCAACTCCCTCAGTATCTGGCGACACTCATCAATTGAATAGGCATGTCTGATCGGCGTTGAAGCTCGATCATCGAGATAATCATCTGCTTCCAGCCTGTCAGTCCAACCACCACCACCATGTAGCAAAATCGTGGCTCGACCAAGCTGGCTTGCTAACGCCAATTCGCTCAAAGTGCCGGCGCCACCACCAATAGCGATAACAACCTTGGCACTCGCAACTACCAATCCATTCCGACTTACGTCCAAGCCTGTCGGTATAACAATATCTACCCAGTCATTTGCGGTTGCAGGATCCTGCCCTGGCAAGATGCCGACGGTTACACCTCTGCTGGCCACCGATTTGAACCCTCTGCATGCATCTTCCATCACTCCCTGCAGACCTCCGCATATGAGCGAAGATCCCTCCTGTGCAATCAAAGCACCCACAGATTCCGCGAGCTTTCGTTGCTGATTATTACTACCGGCAGAACCGATAACTGCAACTTGTTTCATAATCATCCTGAATAATTCAAACAATGCAGGTTGCAAGCGCCCCCACCAAGTCACTGTTAACTGTGGGCACGAACACTAAAGCAACGCACACGGGTGTCGCAAGCGCGCACAGTCCCATAAAAAATTCCACTCGAAACTCTCAAAGCCGCTTTAAATTACCAGAAGGCGCACTAGCACGTCAGACGTGCGCAGATGCAACTTCCAGCCCAAGGAGATTAAGAAGTTTCTCCCAACAGAGCTTTTGGCCGCGCAAAGTTAGTATGCCAGATCAGAGGCTTGGCCTCCCTGCGAAGAGATCAAGGCCTCAGCCCGAATTCGACTGATTCCAGTCGGCTGAGGTTCCAGAGAAGGCCCTGGATTCTTGGAGATTACGGGGCATGGAAAGATCGCAGGCTTCATATTAATCAGCACTAATCAATATAGCCCGAGAAATACTGAGATCCGAGCGTAGATATGAAACGCCACGTATTTAACAGTATTTGGCTAATTTAGAAGCGCGATATTTAAAACTTATTACCAGTTTTTCATAAACCTACTTTGCAGCAAGTATTTTCCTGATCAATATGAATCGCTATCTTAAGCAGGGGTTGTACTGTTAAATACAGCGTGAAAAACAAGAGTCCTAATTCAGACGTTAAATTGAGCAGCAAGGGCCGCACTAAAGCAGGTCACTCCGTCCTGCGAATCGTGTCTCTCAAAACATCATTCGCTCACTCCCAACGACGCCAAATCAAAGACCGCCCCATAGAAAAGTTATCCATCGGGGCAATCCAGGCTCGGTCATGCACGCAAAAAACACCGTTTACCGTCAATTTCCCTTCGAGGATCTTGCTAAGCTCCGTATAGACAAACTGGAGATTCGAGCAGAAATGCGTACACAAATGATTCGAAAAGATTGGCAAGCTGGTGCCGGTGGAGTTCAGAATCCGGCGCCAATGGTTGAGTCAGAGGTGCGTTGCTCGACCTATGCCTTCGCTTGCCAGGGCCATGGCCATGGATTCAACCCTCTCCCGCCAAACCAATTTCTCCAACCATCGGGTCGGAATAGCCTCCACTCCCCAGGCTGCTCCTGCGATCTGCCCCGTAACGGCTCCAACTGTATCTGCATCATCCCCAAGATTGACCGCAGTAATCAGAGCATCCTCAAAACACTCCGAGTGATAACAACTCCAAAGCGCAGCCTCCAGGGTATCGATCACGTAACCACTCGACGAAATTTGATCTCGGGTGAAATGACGGAAAAATCCCCTTTTGATTCGCCCTATGGCCATACCACGCTCGTTGGTATCAGGAAGGTTCTCCAGAAGCGCCTTCAGATCGACACCTTCGCGCAGTTCCCATAGAATCGCTCCCAGCAGTTCTGCCCCGTCCAGGCAATCTCCACTCGCATGGGTTGTTCGAGAACTATTTATCGCATACTCCACCGCGGTCTCACGGTCGCCAGCAGCGATCACTGCAGGAGCCAATCGCATGATTCCACCATTGCCGCTGGCGAATGGATTGTCTGTTCCGGCGTAACTGACTTTAGTGCGGGAGAACCGGCGCAGGGCTTCGCGGGTGGTATTCCCGATATCAAAACAGCTTCCCTGACAGGCCATGTAGCCGTCGTTCATCCAGCGCACGTAACGCTCCAACTGATCTCTGGAATCGAATCCCTCACACTCGATCAGACTCTCGGCCAGGCACAGCGCCATGGCTGTGTCGTCAGTCCATTCGCCAGGCTTCACCCTGAACGCTCCACCTCCGGTCATTTCAGTGTGCAGCGGAAAGCTGTCACGCCGCCGGAATTCAACGGTGGTGCCCAAAGCATCACCGACTGCGAGTCCTAGCAATGCTCCTTTATGAAAATCGTTTCTCTTAGCCATCTGCGTCTCCTCATTCGCTGAAACCAGATTAATGCCCCGGCGCGTCAGAATAAGTCGCATCGATAAACTGAATGGATGCGACTTAAATTGACGCATCACTGCGCAATACTGATTGGCAGCTGAGGAGATACCTATGACGAATTCACAGACACCTGCGAACACGTACGACATAATCGGGGACGTACACGGGCATTACGACAAACTCATATCGCTGCTGAAAAAACTGGGATACGAAAAGCAGGAAGGGGTTTGGCAAAAGGCCAATCACCTGGCGGTGTTCGTCGGCGATCTGATTGATAAGGGTCCGAATGCCGCTGCCGTTCTCACCACCGTAAGAAGCATGGTCGACGCAGGCTCAGCCACGCTGGTCGTTGGCAACCACGAGTTGAACTGGATTCACGATGCGGCCGACCATACCGGCGACGTAATGGCGTTCCTGGACGCCACAGAAAGACATCACAGCCGTGTTCAACTGACTGAAGCGTTCAAGTATGAGCCAAACCGACTGATCAGCCTGCTTGAGTGGCTCCGCGACCAACCCGTTTACATCGACGAGCCCGAGCTGCGGGTTGTTCACGCCTGCTGGGATGAAGAGGCGATTGCGTGTTTGAAAAAAGCCGGCATTACCTGCCTGGATCATAAAGGTCTGGCGGCCTATCGAGACACCTATTCGGATCTGCACCTTGCACTGGATAGGATCGTCGCAGGTTGCGCGCATCAATTCCCATCCAGCCTCGCCAATAATCCAGGATTCCGCAGCAAACGTTTCCGGATCCAGTGGTGGCCCGAAAATCGTGCTGAGATAAACCCGATAGAAAGCGACGTTGTGCCGGTCCAGATTGAAGGACCCAAACCAGATAGCGCTCCGGTGTTTTTTGGCCACTACGCAATGGTAGGAGAGCCCGACACGCTCGGCGCTAATGTAGCGGGCGTCGACTATTCCGCAGCCTATAGTGGAAAGCTCATTGCCTATCGCCATACCACAGGCCAGCCTCTTGATCGGGAACACTTTGTTACCTAAAGGATATTCGAGCGAGGGCCCGGCTCTGCTAGTCTGGTTTGCCAGAGCAAACTAACAAGGATTTTGTTTTGGCTAAGTTGATCCCGCCATTTGAATCAATAGAACAGGACGCCCTCCCAAACAGCGAACGCCGGGTTCTCCGGCACCTGAACGAACTTGAATTTCCCGGTCTTGAGGTTTACTTCAGCCTGCCGCTGGTGCGTGAGAAAAAACAGGGAACCTTCCGCAGTGAAGCCGACTTCATCCTGTTTCATCCGGCCCACGGCATACTGGTCTGGGAGGTAAAAGGTGGAGGAATCTCCTATAGCAATTGCCAATGGTTTTCACAGAACAAATCCGGGCTCCATCCCATCAAGGACCCGGTAAAGCAATCCGACAATGCCATCGGCGATATTCTCCTTCGTGTTAAACGAACAGTTCGAGATGGAATAATGCTTCCAATCGGTCGCAACCTGGTTTTCCCGGACACTGTCGCGAAGGATATGGTTCTCCCTCTCGGGGTCGTTCGGGAGGACATTATCGACCATGAAAATCTGCGAGATCTCGACAAAGAAGCACTTATCAAGCTCTTCAAGCGCTGGCCGCATCAAGACAAATTGCCGATCAGCAAAGCCGATGCGACGTTCGTTCGGGACAAAGTACTTAATCCAACGTTTCACCTGGCTCCCGCAATCGAAGCCCAGATGGACCATATAGAATCGAGCCTGGTTCAACTAACAAATCAACAGGTCTGGGCATTGGAACTGCTGCGCTTTGTCCCTCGACTGACGATTACCGGCGGTGCAGGCACCGGCAAGACGCTGCTGGCACGGCAAAAAGCCTGCGATTTGGCAGCTCAGGGAAAGCAGGTACTGGCACTGTGTTTCAACCGGGCGTTGGCGACGCATATTCACGATGCACTGGAAGGTGCCGATGCGAGCCTGGACGGTGCCATTGCCGCGTGCAGCTTTCATGATTTTGCGCGGGAGCTGATCGAGCGGGCCGGCTTACCCTGGAACCCGCCTGAAAAAGCCGAGGACAAACCTACCTTCTACGAAGAAACGGTTCCAACACTTCTGTCTGATGCCGCCTCATCCCTTAACCAAACTTTCGATGCGCTACTGGTCGATGAGGCTCAAGATTTTCATCCACTCTGGTGGATGGCACTGGATTCTGTGCTGAAGCCGGAGGCACAGGTCATCTTATTCGCCGATCCGTCACAAAACCTCTACGGGCGGGATTTTGAAATTCCCAGCGATGTGTTCAGCTCGATGCTGCCCTACCCGTTCCAACTCATGCACAACTGCCGCAACTCACTGGAAATCGCCCAGTGGCTGAACAACCGGTTTGACTATGCGAGCCTACCGGCACCCCATCTGCCTGCGGCGAATGAACGCGTTCGCGAACACACGTGGAAGAAAATCGACGAACAAACCCGGCAGCTTCAGACTGCCTGGCTGGAGCTCAAAGAGCGTGGCGTAAAATCCGAACAACTGGCCATCCTAAGTCCCTATCGCCCGGAAAAGAGCGGCGGTATCCGTTCAATGCAACATCAATTTCCGGACGAAGATTTCGTGGTCAGCACCATCAGCAGTTACAAGGGTCTTCAATCGCCGTTCGTCTTCTTGGTCGATATGGACAGTGGCGATTTCGCCTCCCGCGAGGATCTCTGGTACGTAGGCGCAACCCGCGCAACCGTTGGGCTGCAGACCTTCGCTAAAACGGAAAGCTAAACGAGGCAATTCTGTAGCGTCATAGATTGTCGCACCAATCCCCCATACTGGTTTCACGTTGGCAACCAAGGGGGATTGAATGACCAGCTATCAAAACTACATCACCAGAGATACCGCAGGCGGTGCCAGCATCGCCAACTTCCCGGGCGCCGTCCTGGAAATCGACGAACCCGATGTATTTGCGCTGGACATTCTGGATGCCCCGAACCTGGAAAGCATCCATCTCAAACGACTGAAATCACTCAAGCGCCCGCATCTGGTGTTGAGCAATCTTCCAAAGCTTACCCAAGTGGCGCTTCCCTCTGGCCATCCCGGAGCAATCGTCCACTTCCATTGTGAAAACCAACCAGAGCCTTTTGTCATCGCCGGTGCTATCAGCGAATTTGATGGCGCATGGGAAAACGTTCAGACACGTTTCGAGGCATCTCCACAACGGCAACATTGGAGCCGGCTTGTTTTCTGTACGCCTGAAGATGGCATTGCAGAGCCTGCAGGCCAGGGTCTGGTGATTATTACCGGGAACATGCCTGCTACCAGTGATCAACTGACTCTGGAAGCGAATAACGACTGGCTTATAGCCAACACCGCGGGGCTGCGACACGTTCAAATCAACACTTCCGGAAAGGTGACGCTGCAGCAGGTACCGAACTTGCGCACAGCCAATAGTTCAGGCCACGGACTGACGTTGGATGTCTACGATGCGCCCTCTCTGAAGCGGCTCGCCGGTGCAGGTAATCGGTTCGTGCTCTACCAAAAGCAGTCCGCGGGGGAGCTAACCATTGCAGACGACTGGCAACATGCGCGCATTCACAGCAAGACGCTGGAGACTCTGGATTTTCAGAAAGGAACCAGCCTCGCCCTGCACCACTGTAATGCCTTAGCAAAGGTCTATCTTGGCTTCGACACAGATGTGCAATGTTTTGGTGCCCTGCCGACACCTTTGATGGCAAAGGCACGATTCTTCTTCGACGAAAGCTCACTAAATACCTGCATGGAGCGTTTCAAAAACGGCGAGGGTGCCCAGCTTGCCGGAATACTCACTATTCTGGCGAACGCCTATGAACGGGAGCAGGTAGTGCTGAGTCTCCAAAAAATCCGGGAGCTATGTGACCTGGGCGTTGCCCCGGAACTTGTCTGGCAGACCCGTCGGGAACTGGCGGCCAGGCACCGTAACAACCGTGGCAAAAACAAGGGAGCAAAGCGGCCGTTCAATGAAGCTGCCGTCGCCAAGGCAGACCTGTACTGGCACTGGAAATTCCCGGAAGACCTGGCGCCCCAGGGCTGGGAAGCCGATCTTGCAATATGGCACCACTGTCAGTCGACCGTGCGCGCCGCAGCGGAATATGGCGACAACATCGCCCTCACCTGCAGTGACGACGTCGCGTTCGAAACGCTTCTTCGCATGGCGGCTGATGACCACCGGGACAACGCATTATTCCGCCTGGCCATTCGCTGCATGAAGGAGTACGTCAGCCGCGATGATGACTTTCTCCTCAGCCGCAACCGAAGCCAGCAACGTGACCCAACCTTGCGGATCGTCCGACTACTGATCGGATCGCGAGCCTCCCGGGAAGACCAACGCACCGTGATCGGATTCCTGTGCGACATCTTGCCGCTGGAAACCTTGGTGAAATCCGTTCCGCCGATCGTCCATCTGAGTCCAGGGTTGTTTAGGAGTCAATTAATGAGCCTCGCCCGAAATCCGGATGGCTGGTTCGCGGCGCGAATCGGACGTCTTCCGTTCTTCAGACAGGACGACAAGGTCAGCGAATACCGGCAACAGCTGATGCAAATCGCCCTGGCGCCCTGCACTCGTGAGGACGAAGAAGATGAGGCGATCGAGACCGACACCAACTACCCACTATTCCAAGGAAAAGCCTGATATGAGCGAACGTAACCACACCACCCGCTACGCCACACCCAGCCAGATCTACGGCATTCTCCAGCATCAATTGCAGCTGCTGGGTGAACAACCGGACATGGCCCACCAACTGCCGCCAGTGATGCTCTGGGGGCCGCCCGGCGTTGGCAAGAGTTCCATCATTCGTGACGTATGCGAAAAAGCCGGTGTCGGGTTCATTGATATCCGGCTGTCACAGCGGGAACCGGTCGATCTTCGCGGCCTGCCGGTTCCGGATGGGGATTCCGTGAACTGGCTGATCTCCGGCGAATGGCCTCGCGATCCGGAGAGCCGCGGCATTATCCTGTTCGACGAAATCACGGCGGCGGACCGGTCTTTGCAGGTCGCTGCCTACGAACTGATTCTCGATCGCCGCCTGGGCAACCTTTACAGCCTGCCCGATGGCTGGCTCGTGGTTGCGGCCGGCAACCGCGCCGAGGACCGCGCCGTTGCGCAGACGTTTTCCAGCGCCCTCGCCAACCGTTTCTGCCATTTGGATGTCGAGGCGGATTTGGATAGCTGGTGCCAATGGGCTGCGGCCAAACAACTGCACCCGGACATCATAGGTTTCGTACGCTTCCGACCCGAATGCTTCTTTAACATGAATGGAAACATCGAACAGGGATGGCCGAGCCCACGCAGTTGGACCCGTGTCGCCAGCATTCTCGAACACGCGGGCGACAGCCTGAATGAGGATACGCTGAGCCTGATGATCCAGGGATTGGTTGGCAGCGCAGCAGCGACCGAGTTCCTGGCATTCCGCCGCTGGAGCAAGGAACTGCCGGACGTACCGGCCATGTTACGGGGGGAGTGCCCTGTAAGCATTCCAGAGCGCGCTGATCAGCGTTTTGCTTTCTGCAGCAGCCTCGCCCATCACCTATGGAAAGGCCCCGAAAATCGGTTGCAGGAGCGCCTGGAGCGCTTCTTCGCAATCAGCGGTGAACTGACATCCGATTTCGCCACCCTGGCGCTGTTGGATGCCACCGCCGCTGAAGGCGATTCAAAACAGGAGCAGCGGGCAATGGATGTGTTTTGCCATCCAGCCTTCGAGGCCTGGAGCAAAACCCATGGCAAAGTCTTTAACCAGCACATGGAGAAAGCCCTTAGCCAGAAGGTTGAAAAAGTAGCATGAGTGCGCTGAAAGAGAACGCCACCCTGCTGCCGTCAGAGGAGGACCAGGCACTCAAAAAGACCCTGCGCAAAGCGTGCGAACAAGATCGTGCGCTGATGATGACGGCCCAACCCTTTACCGCCATGTTGGCCATGCAGCTCAACCTGATTCCCGTGGTCGACAGCCGCCTGCCCACCGCGGGAACCGATGGTAAAAACATCTTCTTCAATGCCCGGTTTATGGCCAGGCGCAGCGAGGCGGACCGTCGCTTTATCATTGCCCACGAAGTCTGGCACTGCGCCATGGGCCACTTCCGGCGCCAACTGGGCCGGGATTCAAAGCTTTGGAACCAGGCCTGCGATTATGAGGTTAATCACATCCTCAGCGCCGAACTCGGCCACTGCCCGACCGACGCACTCTGGGACAAGCGCTTTCGGGATCTGTCCGCGGAAGAAATCTACGCCCGCCTCAACCACGGGATAGAGCAACCGAGGCGGGGTCAGACGGTTCTGGATACCCACGATCTCGATGCTGCCCTGAATGAACATTCCGGAGAGCTGGTGATGGATCCGGACTTCCAGCCGGAAACGCCGGCCACTGCGCAAGACCAACAGTCATTGAGTGAGGCCTGGCGTCAACGCCTCATTGCCGTGGCGCAGCAGCGAGACCGGTTGCCCGGGAACCTTCCGGGGCACCTGCGCCGGATCGTCGATCGTATCCGCGAACCTCAGGTTCCCTGGCAACAATTACTCGCCCGCTTCCTGCAAAAACAGCAAGGCGGCGACAGGCAATGGTTACCGCCCTCTCGCCGGCACATTCATCGGGGGCTATACCTCCCTAGTCGAAAAGGAAGCTTCCTGGAACTCACGGTGGCCTTGGACAATTCCGGGAGCTGTATGAACGATGTTCCGAATTTTTTGGCCGAGCTCAAAGGCATCCTATCGTCTTTCAACCGGGTTAGCCTCCGTTTGATCGTCTTTGACACAAGAGTACAAAGTGATGAAGTACTGACAGAACAGGATATGTATCGACTAAACAAACTGGAAATCACCGGTGGTGGCGGAACCGATTTTCGACCTGTCTTTGAGGCCTGCAGCGAACAGTCGCCGCAAGCACTGATCGTTCTGACCGACGGATGCGCGCAAGCGCCGGAAACGCCGCCGGCCTACCCGACTCTCTGGGTTTTGACCAGTGATGGCCGCAGCCCGACGAATTGGGGCGAGATCATTCATCTGAATGACAATGCGGCTTAGAGAAGCTCGCAACCTGGCGTTGCTGGCCGATATGGGCGGATATCCGTAAACTGGCGAACTTAACAACGCTTCCAATCACACAGGCAACCGGATACTCAATGACTCTCAACGAACGCGCCATCGGCGGCTTGCTGGCGCTGGCATGCGGTGATGCACTGGCCAACGGCGTGGAATTCAGCCCCCGTGGCAGCGCTGACATCAAAGGCATGAACAGCACCCGAAGATACTTGCCTGTGGGCCAGTGGTCGGACGACACGGGGTTAGCGTTGTGCCTGGGAGAGAGCCTGGTTGCCAAGAACGGTTTTGATGCGGCCGATCAAATGCGCCGCTACGAGGGCTTTTACGACCGCCTGGAAGGCTGGCCCAGTGAACTGGCTTTGGCGCCAGGCAATACCCTTGGGGCTGCGTTGAAAAAGTTCAAATACACCGATGAACCCTTTGCAGGATCCACACACCCGTTGGCTGCAGGAAACGGTGGCTTGATGCGCCTGCTCCCAGCAGTGCTCGCCGCGCATCCGGACCTGGAACTTATCCGCCTTTGGGCAAAGGAATCCACCAGGACCACCCATGGTGCCGAAGAGTGTCTGGAGGCCAGTGATTTACTGGCAATGATTATTCATCATCTGCTGCGTGGAGAACCCAAGAACCAAGCCCTCGAAGCTGGAAAAGACGAATCCTGGAAGAGCAAAAAAATCACGACATTGGCCCAGGGGGATTACCTCCAGAAGGCCGATGCGCTGATCAAAGCCAAAAGTTATGTGGTCGATACTTTGGAAGCAGCCCTTTGGTGTTTCGCTACAACAGACTCACTTGAAGCCGCGCTTCTCGCCGCTGCCAATCTTGGCGACGACTGCGACACCGTCGCTGCCATCACCGGGCAGTTAGCCGGGTGCCATTACGGGCTCAACGCCATACCGGCAGACTGGCTGAATGTGCTGGTGGAAAAAGACCGCATAGAACAACTGGCCCGGAGTCTGATTGAACTGACCCCCGATAAAACCGCCAACCCGGAAGGCTGAATATCCCATGAGCGATCAGCTGAGACGGCAAATCGAAATCCTGAAGTTGCTGCCCCGCCCAGGCCTGGCCAAATCAACCGGGGATATTCACAGAGAGCTAAAAGAAAGGGACCACGCTTCTTCCAAGCGCACCATAGAGCGCGACCTGGAGAACCTGCTGGAAGTATTCCCTATGTCTGTCCACAAGGAGAGTAAACAGGGTACTAACGGCAGAACCAATTACTGGCACCTCACATCCCTGAAAGGCCTGCTGCCGGAAACCCTGCTGAACGACAACGATGCCGCCCTGGCACTCACCATGCTCAAACAGCAAGCCTACAATCGCCTGCCACGCAGCGTGGTAAAGCGGCTGGATTCGCTCTGGCAACAAGCCACAACAACGGCAGAGACCGACAGGAGAGCGCAACAATGGATGCAGCTCATCCAATATCTTCCGGACCCAATGCGACCGGAATCTCCCCCGATTGACGGGGATGTGCAAAACACCATTGAAGAAGCTCTTGCCAGCTCGGATGCGCTCGACTTGACCATCGCAACACTGGACGGGGAAACCAGGCTCGAAGGTCTCCTCCCCCTTCGACTGCTGCTCCAGGAAGAAATACTCTACCTCCTGGCCGAATACCCCAGCGCTCCAAATATGGACGAGAGTATCCAGCTGTTACCCTTGCACAGAATCACCAAGGCCGAAGCTCGACTCAGTTTTGATGACAGCTCGCTTGAGCCGGATCTCGCGCAATCCTTCGCCCTTGGGATGGAGGACAGCCTACGGCTGGTAATCCGGGTGAACCGGCCACTGGCGGAAGCCTTGTTCAATCGCCCTATTGGTCGAGACCAAAGGTTGGAGAAAGATTCGGCTAACCCCGGTTTCTTTGTGGTGACCACTTTTATTGACAACAGCCCCCAGCTGAGGCGTTGGCTTGCACGACGCAATGCTAAAGAGCTGGAAATACTGAAGCCCAGTAGATTAATCTAAAAAGCACTGCAACTTACCGAACCACCTAAGAGAATTGTCCAATGACACTAGGTTAAGACCCGCAACCTCAAGTCGGCATCGACAGGACTCGACTGACAGAGACGTCAGTAAATTCTCCAAACCTTTGATGTTTTCTCCCCGCGTAGACACAAGCTATCCTGCACCCGATAGGCCCCTGATCATGCTCCCCGCGACGAACCAAACATGATTTCGACTCCTTTCTCCCAAGAAAACAAAGATATTCTTAACTGACCAAGCCCAAAAATTGAGCTCAGCTATAAAAATGCACCGAATAAAAACGCAGGAAATATTTCTTGACCCATTTTAGGAATTATTTCATACTCCGCTAAAACTAGGAGGAAGCATGGTTACAGACAGACAGTTATCCCGCATTTATCGAGAAGCTCACAACATCATGAGGAATGTGGATGGTTTACAACCTCAAGAAGCATTTGATGAACTACTCAAGTATCTCTTTTTCAAACAATGTCTCGAATTTTCCTCCTACGATGATGCAAAGCCTCTCTCTATTGAACAGGTACGAGAGCTTTTTAAAGAATTTCTTACTGGCACTAACTCTTGGTCTACGGAAATCTGGCGAGACCAAGTCTTTCATTTGACTGACTTGGGACTGAGCGAAATTCATGATCTTTTGTATCCGATTCATTTCTCATCTATAAACTATGATTTAAGAAGCAATGCAATAAGAGAGTTCTTAACTCCAGAACTCCGTAAAGGCCTAGGGATTTATCTAACACCAGATGAAGTAGTGAAATTCATAGTAGATTATGTTTCAGACGACCAACCAAAGAAAGTATTGGACCCTGCGTGCGGCTCAGGAACCTTCCTTATTGAACATTTAAAAAACAATAAGCTTGATGAAGTTTATGGCGTAGACAAAAGTGGCAAGATGCTTTTGCTTGCAGACCTAAACCTAGGTCATTACCCATCAATAAAATTCAATAAAATGCTTGGTGATTCCCTGAAGCAAAAGGTATTTGATGAAAAATTTGACCTTATACTTACTAACCCGCCATTTGGGGTAATGCTAGATAGTCGAGATGATTTCATAACACAGTATGAAACACTTAAAGATAAGAATGGTTTTTTTCTTAAAAAGCAGACAAGTGAAATAGTATTCATTGAGCGTTGCCTAGATTTGCTTCGCCCAGGTGGTACATTGTCAATTGTGATCCCTAAGAGCATTGCAACTAACTCATCTTTATCAATCGCTCGAGCAGCTCTTTCTACAAAAGGATACATTCATACAATTGTGTCTCTGCCTCCAGAAACGTTTTCTTCAACAGGCACCCAGACAAGTACACTGGTTCTTTTTATAAGGAAATATGAGAGTGCCCAAGAAGCCGAGCAACCAAATAAGATTTTATATGCCAATGTGTCAAATGTAGGTTTCGACTCAACTGGAAGATCAAAGGAAGGAAATCAACTTCCGGATTTGGCAAATGGCTTGAAAAACACTTTTATAAGTGGCAGTAATTCAAAATCTATTAAAATCATTACTCATGAACGTAAGGCTCAGAGCTTTTCGGAACTGGACTCTATCTTTAGAACTCAGTTGGATAAAGCTGGCAAGCCTTTGTTAAGTTATTGCGAATTTATAGGAACTGGCAAAACTCCCGCGAGAAAAAGCTATAGTGAATCAGGCGCGTTTCTCATCAAGGTAGGAAATCTAACTGGATCCGGGATCAACTGGGAAGCCCGTGACCGAAATTATGTCACTCTTGAAGAAATCTACAAGCGATCTAACGCAAAAAAACCATCCACTCTAAAGTTCGGTGACATTTTGCTGACCTCATCTGCCCATAGTCCAATATATATCGGAAAGAAAAGCGATGTTTTCACGACTCCCCCCAGCTTTTTAGAGCACGATGAGGTGTCTTTCGTTGGTGAGGTAATGCTTATTCGCCCCAAAAGCGAACTGATAGACCCTTTTTTACTTCTAGCATATCTTAGATCAAAGGAAGCTATTTCTGAAATGCAAAGCATGGTTCGCGGTCAGACAGCCCACCTACACTCTTCTGATATGGCTGAAATGATAATTCCAGATGAAATATTTGACTCAAATAGCAAATATCAAGAAGCCTCGGAAATAATAAAGAAACAAACAGAACTTGGGAACCAGATGAGGGATCTTGTTCATCGAGAAAAAATGATCCTTACATAATTTCCGCTTGGGAGGGGAACCCTCCCAGCTTCAGTTGTTTTGACTTAACGTCTGTTATATGGGGTTCTGGCCTCAGAGATTTTGTCAGTATCCCGTAAACTTAGACAAGATCTGCTCGATTCATCGAGATAGGGAATTATATCGCCTATTCTTTTTTTATCTGTAGGCCGATCTTTGATCGTATTAACAAAATCAGATATTGAAAACCCTTCACGCACTAAAGGTTCAAGCCTTTCTAGATTATCATTATTTGATATCAGAAAACGAAGTTCGTCGATCGTTAACAGACTTATTGGCATTAACTCAGGCGACAACTCACTACGATCTGCTCCGGGAGGATAAAGGAAATCAACAGATATTTTGGGCTCCTTGTTAGTATCCTTGATTGTCGCCTCAAAAACCTTAACAGGATTACACAAGTAGAACTGGAAACTGTAAGGCCAGAAGTTCTTTGGAGCAGGTGTTTTATTAGGATTTCTTTCAATATGGGATAAAAATATTTTATTATAATAATTAGTCATAATTTCGCGAAATTTATCATGCCTTTCGCAATTATTCCAAATTTCGTAGGCCTTAAAGGAAATACAATCAAACCGATGTTTATCGTAGAAAGGGTATTCAGCTATTGTTAAGAAAATCCTATCGACCTTATTAACCAAAAGATCCAGCTCAGATTCAGATTTTATACCAAATAACCATTTACTATCATTTTTTCTGGTTATTTTGTCGGAGTCACATTTTGGACAATGAGTTTCGCTTCGAAGTACTTTTTCTTTGCAGTAACGACAAATGTCGAGTTGATCCACTCTACTACAGGACTTTACCTCAGTTCCGTCAACAAGATCATCTCCTCTAGCACCAGTTCTGGATCCTTCGACACCGGTAATTAAAGATGCTAAATGCTGTCCAGGATACCCAACCTTCATGTTAGGCGTCTGCTTAGTTAGCTTTGACCATTCTAACGCCTTTAATCTAGGCCTAAAAACAAGATCATCAAGCATCTTGATAGTATTGTCTAGATTATCACCAATCGTAATATATTTTGAATTTGGACGCATAACACTCCTACAATTTATTTAGAACCTTAACAATTCGCCGGCTGCTGGAAAGTTTAAAATTGACGTAACATTCCTCCGCTTCAGCATAGCGCCGTAAATTTCGAGTTGTTTTAGATAACACTCAATATCACTACGTTTCGTAACTTTATGATCAAATAACCAGCACTCATTGACGCCTTCTATTAAATAATCAATTGTCCCACTGATAACCTGCCCTTCCAGACTTAAGCCAGTAATCGGAACTTCACAGTGTTCGTCATATAGGTTGTTAGCCAACCCACTTATCCGGTCTTTAAAGCCATTCAAATGATCAATTAAGATTTTTTGCTTATCTGAATCGATCGAATAGTCAGATTTTTTAATAAGTGCTTTGCCCAGGAGTCCTGGCTGCATTAGGTAAACTTGGTACAGTCGATGCAGCCAAGTTCCCAATTCGTTTGCCGGCATGTCTCTGAACACATCCAAATTCAAAGCCGGAAAATAGGAGATTCTTTCCTGCGCAAACGTTTCCTGGAAATCTCGGTTCTTCTCCACGGACGGGCTTATCGTATGATTCAGTTTCCCTAGGTGTTTGCCTTTCTCAATCTGGAACACAGCCCTATTCGGTATTCGGGTTTTAAATGTGTTCCAACCAGCGGTTGAAGACGAAACCTGTTTCTGCTCACAGAGAGCTGAACCCACCTTCACTGCCCGTAATTCAATCAAGCGATCAATATAGCCAAGCATCGAACGATCACTGAAACCTGCCCACCACGGCAGAATCAGCTGCTCCCGTGCCCGTGTCAGCGCAACGTAATAAAGGCTTTTATCGGTTTCTATTTTCTCTGTGGCGAGTAATTTGGCGAATCTTTCTTTTATTGGCCTGTCCTCAAAGTGAGGCATTATTTGCACAAAGCTATGCTGAAGCATTGTGTCTATACCACCCTCTGGATAGGCCATGCTGATACTGGGAAAGCGCGGCTCGCTGGCTTTTTCCGCATCCAGCACCACCACGACTGGCCACTCCAGTCCTTTAGAGGAATGCCACGTTTTCAGCACCACAGCCTCTTCAGCCTGGGGATCTGCGGTGGGTTGTTCGTCGATGCTGTCTTTGTTTTCGCTGAGCCACACCGGAAAGGTAGATGCGTTTTTGCCGGCAATACCCATGGCGTTGAGGGTTTCCGGCTGCAGCGCTTCGAACTCTTCAGCCAGCCCAATGAGCTTGATCAGGTTAGCTCGGTACTGAAGTCCTTGCGCGTGGCTATTCAGAGTCTCGAACAAGCGGGCTTCTTCAATGATTGTGAGCAACTGGTTTTTCACCGGCTGTTTTCGCAATGAGTTACCGAGCGGCTCCAATAGATCTTTTAGGTTGTGTTTTAAAGCTGTTTTAGGATCATAGCTGGCCAAAAGTTCGCTGAGCCTTTCGGTGCTTTTGCCACCCATCAACGGCGAGGTGAGCAGATCCAACCAGGCATAGTGGTCCCGTCGATTGTTCAGCGCTTTTAGAGCATTTAATACCCACTGCACCGATTCGCATGCCAGGAAACCTGGTTGCTGGATTTGCACTTCTATTCCAGCATTGCGAAGCGCCTCTGCAAACTTCCCTAAGCGGGAATGCCCCCTGGCAAGCACAGCAATGTCAGAGCCGCGGATCGGGCGTTTCTGTCCGGTGTGGCGATCGGTAATCTTGCTACCACTGCCGAGCAATTCCTTGATGTGATTGGCAAGCGCAATGTTGCCTTCAGCGGTGAAACCAGGTTTGGAGCTTTTCGCGCTCGCGTTCAGGTTCCAGTCGTCTTTGCTGAATCGCAGTACCTGTACAGCCTGCAGATCAGACTTATAACCGGCCTTGGGGTCCAGCTCTTGGTATTTGCAGCCGAACAGTGCGGTGCCCACACCGTTGATGAAACCCATCAATTCGGGGGTGCTGCGCCAGTTGCTATCCAACTCTTTGACTACTCCGGGGGTCTTTTCCCCATCGTTCAGCAATTCGGCAAACAGTCGGCTGTCAGAACCCTGAAAGCCCATAATGGATTGCTTGAGATCGCCCACAATCAGCGTGTATTTGCTGCTGGCCTGGAAGCGGCGCAGTAAGGCGTACTGCAGGGGGTTTGTGTCCTGGAATTCGTCGATGATCAGGCAATCGTAATCACCGGCAATTTCATCCAGCCACTCCGGATTAGCTTCCAGCATGTCGTTAGCCAGGTGCACCATGTCGCCATAGTCGACAAGGCCTGCTTGCTCTTTGGTGTGCTGGTACGCGGCCAGAGTTTCCAGAACACCGTTGATTAAACACTCGATGTGCGTTAATGCGTCATTAAGTGGCCCGGGATGAACACTGAGTTTCTCGGCAGCGTTCCAGATCGGCTCGGCCAGATCCGCGCGTGGGTGTTTGTCCCGAATCTTTTTCAGCTTGTCGTCAAATTGCAGGCTTGCCCAGAGTTTCCAATCCCGATCCAGTCTTTCCCGCGTGGCAGAATAAATATTGTCCACGAAGGTACGAGTGTCGCCGTTATTCCCCCACTCACCTTTCTCGCGGAGGATTGTCGGGGCGGGATATTCGGTTTTTACCGCCTCTATGGCGTTCCAAAGCTGATCGGCATAAGGGGCGCCATCTTTTTGAACATGGCCATACGTTGTCGTGATGATGTCTTTGGCTTGTCGCAGCAGCGCTTCCGCTTCGTCAGCGGTTTCGCTAAACCCTTTGCCAAGTGAACGGAGCTTATTAATGAGCGCGAGGATGGTCTCAGTAAGCTGCTCGTCTGCATCCTGGAAGTCGTCACCCTTAAAGCCTCCGCCATACCCGTAATGCTCCAATTCATCCAGCACTGGTTGAATGGCCTGCGCCTGGTCCATCGCCTTGCGCAGGAGAAAGTCTTGCTCCTGTTCGGTTAACTGCCGGGGTGCGGGCGATTTCCCGGCTTCGTAGGCAAAGGTTTTGAGGATTTCCAGCCCGAAGGCATGAATGGTTGAGATGGTGGATTTTTGCAGCAGTCGCGCCTCTGCCATCATTCCTTCTTTCAGAAGTGCGAGACGAATACGAGTACGCATTTCGTTCGCGGCATCGTTGGTGAAGGTAACGGCCAGCACCCGGTCCGCTTTAACAATGCCCTGCTTGATCCAGTCTGCTAGCGTGCTCTGGATAGAAAAAGTTTTACCGGCACCTGCCCCCGCTTTAATCAGTGTAAGAGGCTGGGCAGGCAGAATGGCGGACTGGCTCATGAGTTGCCCTCCTCTTCGCGAGTAAAGCGGCTGACAACAGGGTTGTCTGTTAACGCATATGCGGAAATACCCCGGTCCTTCCAGAACCTCTCGTCAGTGCGCTCATTAAGCTTGATGGTCCCGTTATTCAGGTCTCGAAGGCGTTCTTGCACCAGCTCAACCGCCTCTGCGGATTGCGCGCTCAGGTTTGGCTCAGGCTGCACCACTTTTAATTGATCGCTCGGCTGCAGGGGCTTGTCGGTTAGTAAGGTGGTGTCGTTGAGCGTGTAGTAGCCACTCATCACCTCACCATCTTTGGTTCCCTGCTGGAACAGCTCTCGGTAGATCAGGGTTTGTAGTTCGTAACCCTTCTCCAGCCGTTTCAGGCGGCTGTCGTGCTTCGACGTTTTATAATCGACGATCAGGGTTTGGTTGCCGTTCGTAAGCACCGCATCGACGAAGCCTCTCAGAGGCGTATTCCAGAGTTGCCCTTGAAGCTCCAGTTCCACATTGGAAATAGCCCAGTTCTCCTGTTGGCACCAGGCGGCGAAGTTGTTTAGAGCCCGGTAAATCCTGTTGCGCAACCGGGTACGCTTGAGCCGCCACTGGGGAGAATCGAGAAATGACGCTTCCTCCTGAACCGCCTGATTGAACAGGCGGTCGAACAACACTTCCCTCCAGACGTCCTTCTGGTGGGGCTGGAACAGCTCAAAGACTTTATGGGCGATGATGCCCTGCACGGAGATGTCCGGGGTCTTCGGTTCCCACTGCCTTGATTTTATGCCCAGGCGATACAGCAGCCACGCCAACGGGGACTGCATGAGTGTTTCCAGGCTGCTCGGAGATTCCGGTTTCGGCGTTCCATCCTGGTTGACGCGTGCTTGCTGGATCAATTCCGGAGCCAGCTCCAGGTCGTTCAGTTTTGGCGATTCCGGTTGTTCCAGCTGAATGGTTGTTTTGCGCAGGAGTGGGTGTTCAGCTTTGAGTGCCGGTTGTTCGAGGTTTTCAGGATCGAGCTTTTCAAGGGGCTGAATGCAAAGCGCCATATCCAGGAGGGTCTCGCTCGGTTCCAAGGCGCCGCCCTGATGATCATTCATGGAACGCAAGAAGGTCACGCGATGATCGGCTCTTCGCATCAACTCGGAGAATTCCTCTTCCCACCGTTTCTGACTTTCTTCCACGGTGGGAATGGCAAGGCCTGAAACCGTTGCCAGTTGATCCCAGCTCTCCCGAGCGATGGGGCCAGTGGCTTCCAGTTGGAAGGCGTAATGGCCCTGGTTAAAGCCCAGTACAAAGAGTTCGTCCACCTGGAATGGCAGAGGCTCACCTTCCCGGATGATGTTAATGGCGTGCAGGTAACGAACCCGGTCTTCCTGAGATTCCAGGGCGGCGACCGGGATTTGTCGGATGACGTTGCTGATCAGATCGATGAAGGGCTGGCCGCTATACAGACCCATTAGCCGGCGGGTGTTATCAAGCAGGGTCTTCATGCGCTTTTTGCCAAGGCCTTTCATCTTCGGACCCTGGGTGTTTTCAGCAATCTCTTTGATCCAATCGAACACTGCAGCTGAGCTTGGCTCCGGCGGGGTTAGAAGAAGCCGGAGCATGGCCTTCTCCTGCTCGCTGGGCTCGTTGCCAAGTGTCAGCTCATCGCCTTTACCGAACCGCTCCGCCAGCTTATGACCAACCCCTGGCGCCCAGGGCATGAGCGGATTGATGATAGCGCCCATCATGGCCATCGGAATGTCTGGCTGAACGAGGCTAGTCAGGAGGTCATGAATCAGCGAGGACTGCCAGTCGAAGACACCCGACTCCGGCCGGAGGTTGCTGGCGATCAGGCCGGCATACTCAAAGTGTTTTTCCAGCCAGAGCTCGTAATCGCCGCCCTTGGGTACGACGACGGCAATCCTCTCCGGTTTCGTACCCTGCTCGACCGCGGCCTGCACCATGGATGTGACGGCTTCTACCTCTTGAAGGTGATCACGGCAGGTGAGCCAGTGCAGGTTTTCAAGTTCCATTGGGGCTTTGTCCGAATGGAACAAAGTATTTGCGAACTGCTGAATCGGGCTACTCTCATTCTCCGGCGTTGGTGAAGGGATAAAACTGTACTTATCCGGCTCCGGCGTCACCCAGCCTTTTGCGCGCAGTATTTCCAGAACCTGGCGCTGCCAGGGGTACAAGCAGTTTTCAGGCAATCGCGGGTAAACGTAGATCGGCTCGATGCAAAGCTCTTCGTGCTCTTTGAACCATTGCTCGGCCAGCTGATCCGTGTCTGGCCGGTCTTCGAGTCGCCGAACAAGGGCAACAAGGTCATTGTAATAGCGCTGGTTACGATTGGCCGGGGAAGGTACCGCCTCGGGTCGGGCGCCGAGCGGCGAATGGTTGAGCAAAAATGTAATACTGGCTTTCAGTTCCGCAACGGTTGCAGGCTCATCCACCCGGATACTTTTGGCCCAGAACGCATTCTCCATGGCGAGGGCCTGCTCCTGCAGCGCGACGTTCCAGTCCAGCTCACTGGGCTCTATCAACCACAGCTCTGCCAGAGCCTCCAACAGAACAGAAAAGCTGCCGACCTTGGTGCCCATGGTATTTCTTTGGGCTAGCGCGTAGCGGGTTTCACTGGCTGTTAATGCATCGGGGACCAGCACGAAGTCCATTTCTTTTCCTTATTTTAATATGCCTTGAAAGCAGTTTCTCCAAACCTGCTTAACGTTATAACCGCTCGCGTTGTTGCCGGCAAATTCGGGGCTGTTAATTCATGTAAATACATCAGGAGATCAGGTTTTTAGGCTTCAACTTTGGGGCCCTCAACCCAGACAAAGTTACCTTTCGTCAACGTAGATTCACCATCAAACCGGTAGGCGCAAAGCTTTCCACCATGCTTCCCGGCTACGCTGTAATCCAGGCAAGCGATATGGTCGCTGAGAGGCGCCGGCTCGCCACTCATCCAATAATGGCCAACAAATACCGGCTTCTCTCCGTCATAGCCCGGCAGGATGTGCTGCTTAACCGGTGTGTGGGGAATATTGTCAATCTCCTCACCCGGTACCATCGCCAAATCACGGTAAGTCAGCTCGCCAGTTCGCCACCACCGGGAACGTACATCGGTTCGTTTGTTACCTTCTTTGTCGTGAAAGCACTCTCCGTCAGGCAAGGGGATTTCCAACCCTTTGAGTAGAGTCTCAACAGTGTTGAAAGGCTCGCTTCCCTCGCGGCTACTGGTCACCCATGCCTCTGGCAAAAGCCGGCTATGGCTGTCCGTGTATTGGTTAGCTTTTTCCAGATACTCCGGATGCCAGCAGGCATGGACCACCCGCAAGCCTGGTAAATCCAGGTAGATGGGCAAGGTTTTAAACCAGTCAATCATGCGGTGATGTTGCTCACTACCCTCACCAACCTGCTCAAGAAACTCTTTGTGCTGTTTCAGGTTCTTTGCAATATGGGGACGCAGGTATTGTCCGGGCTGCTCCGGATCCTCCATGGCCCAAGCAACAGCGTTGAATTCATGATTACCCATAACCGCCAACGCATGACCGTTTTCAACCATGTTCCGAGCTATCTCGACGGTCTCAACCTGCTCCGGTCCACGGTCTACAAAGTCCCCGAGGAAAATTACTTTGCGATCGGGATGCTGCCAAACACCGTTGGCTTCCCGGTAGCCGAGTTTATCCAGCAATGCTTTAAGCTCGGTTGCGTATCCGTGGATGTCTCCGATCAAGTCATACATGCTCAGTGATACCTCCCTTCCAAATGTGCCACCACTGGATCCAGGCAATCGGTACGCGGGGCGCCGTCATCGAAAAAGGACTCAGCCAGCTCCAGAACCAACGCCTGCTTTAGTGAAAATCCCTGCCGCAAGCGGCCTTCGACACCCTCGCCGATACGGTCGTATTCGTCAAAACAATCGTTCTCTTTGCAGCAGGTGTTCATCGGATCGAATTCAAACAACGCTCGGGAAATCATCTCTGCTTTCAGTACGATGCTCATTCAGCCTCCTGTACGCTATGGTTCCAGTGTAAGAAGGCGTTGCGACAGAACATGTCGCCGATCCGGATTATGGTATGTTTTTGTTCCGTTGACGCAGAAGGTCCAGTGAATGCCTTACCCCATTGAAGACAAGCTTGTAATCGCTGTCGCTTCCAGCGCGCTATTTGATTTATCTGATTCCGACCACGTATTCCGAACACAGGGCGAAAAAGCCTATCGGAAGTACCAGGAAGCACACCTGGATGCGCCGCTTGGGAAAGGGGTAGCTTTTCCGTTCGTTCGACGGTTTCTGGCCATCAACGATCGGTTCCCGGATAAGTCTCCAGTGGAAGTTGTATTGCTTTCAAGGAACTCAGCGATCACCGGCAAGCGGGTGTTTCGCTCCATCGCCCATCATGGTCTGGACATCAGCCGAGCCGCATTTTTGGAGGGCAAATCGCCTTATCCTTACATCCCGGCATTCAACGCTTCTCTGTTTTTATCAGCGAATGAGACCGACGTATTGCAAGCCATCGATTACGGCCACCCCGCCGGTACCGTGCTACCTAGCCATGTAGTAGATGATAAGGACGACGCTGAATTGCGCATCGCTTTCGACTTCGATGGTGTGATTGCGGACGATGCTTCCGAGAAAGTCTATAAGGCTGGCTCCCTGGAGGAGTTCCAGGAACACGAAACTTCGCGCTCACATATCCCACACAGCCCGGGGCCGTTGGCTGACTTGTTCAGAAAACTCTCGCACCTGCAAAAGCTGGAAGACCACGCCTTGGAAGCCGACCCGAATTACAGGCGCGCACTACGAACCGGTATCGTGACCGCCCGGAATGCGCCCTCCCATGAGCGCGTGATAACCACTCTGGAACATTGGGGCGTCGATGCCAATGAGGTGTTCTTCCTCGGTGGCATGAAGAAGGACCGGATTCTGAACGTGCTTAGGCCTCATATGTTCTTTGATGATCAGCGGTCGCATCTGGAGTCTGAGGCTGGCAATGTTCCGATGGTTCATATTCCGTTTGGGGTGGCGAATGTGTTGTAGGGGCTGAGCCGCCCTTTGGCGGCCCAAACCTTTGGTAACGCCTAGCCTTTGGAAATTCCCACAACTCGTCCCTTCTGGATCTGGATTTTGGCAACCTTCCTGCAAAGTGAGCAAGGTTGCCTGGTAGTAGTGTTCTTAACATTGACTGGCAGTTTGAATAGAGCCTCTTTCTTACAGCTCGGACACGATAAAGTCTGTTGATCCACCGCTATATCTCCATCTGTACTTTCTTTATCAAATGAAACGGAAACCGGCTACGGTTGTGGGCGCCGGAGAGTAGATCCCAGTCATCTGTACTCATCAGAGAACAAAGGCTCACATTTCCAAGGTCAATAGCATCTACTAGCTCATCGGCCGAGGCCATCTCGGCGATTCGCATAGCGTACAGAGATCTTAAAAACTCCCTCAGATGATCAGGAGCGTGGATTACCTGCGATAGATTATTTAGCAGATAAACTCCCTCACCCCGGTGCCACACTGGAAGATTCCTTTTGGCAGCACCAGATTCGTCTACGACTACTTTTCCTCTGACCAGTTCGGATCCTTCTGTCATTAGACCGGTATAGGCATCGACGTCAAAAGTTCTACTCTGATGAACGTCTGCGCCCTCTATCAGAGCTAGTTTTGTTCGCTCGCAGTCGTCACACACAATGGCATTTAGCATTACCGGTTTGCTGGGCTTAATCTGAACCCAGCCGGACAAAATTGGGCCTTCATCCAATAAGCTATACTCACCGAAATGGATGAATGGGCCGTCCGTTTTTCTTTCTGCTTCTTCCAACCTCTTTTGAGAAAATAAACCGTAACGTGCTTTCTTTGCTGTTCTTCTAATCACTGTTTGGTCTCAACACTTGTTGCCAAAGTCAGATAGTTACAGTTTCCACTTTCGATAAATAGTCCGCCTTCTAACTATTCATTCATTTAACATACTTTTACAGGGCAGATGTTCAGCCGCCTTGAAATCGTCAGGAATTTCGCGGTTAATCAGGGACAACCATGAACTAGGCGACTTTATTTGTCGCGCCTCTCTGCAACCATAGAGAAAACTGACTATGGAATCTCGACCAGACAAAATCCCGGAGTGTAAATTATGAGGTTAACCATAACATTGGATGAGGAAGCCACTGCTCGCTATCGTGAGCTCGCCTCCAGGCAAACCCAGCGAGAGCTTGACGAGGATTGTGAACCTTCTGGACCAACCCTCGTTGTAAACATCTCACCTGTTTTTGGTTCGTCCGTTTACCTAGTGGAAGGTAACGACCAGATCGACCTTGGAGATGCCTCGGTGACACTTACTGAAAAGGAGTGAGCACGCCTGGAAAGAAAAATACACATCACATTTTGCATCGAAATGTCCAACATAGACCGTCGACATTACTAAGATCCCGATCGATTAGAAAGTTGGGTGCAGGTCAGCGAGACCGGCTCAAGTGATGGATCCTAGGCTTTCATTCTCGCCAGTCCCCATTCAAGAGTGGCTGTTATATTCTCTCGCAACCACTCCGGCTCCAGAATGTCACAATGAATAGCCTGTGCAGTCAGCCACCAGCGCAGGTCCTGAGTATCTCCTACTGTCACCCCTATTTCAAAAGTTTCGTCATCAATTTCGGTGGTGATTTGGTCAAAACCCAGCGGTGATTCGATGAGATGATTTAGAGCAGGTTTGTCACAGCGTAACTTCAGGTACAACGGTTCATTGGATTTGAGAATGCCCATAGCGCCGGACCGGATGTACAAATCCAGATCGAAACCCTCTGGCCGGTCAACTGGCTCTTCCAGGAGTTCGCCCGCGGTGGCCCTATGGAGAACCATTTGTCGCGTGCCTTCCCTGCCCTCGATGGCGCCAATCAGATACACATTCGGATCGCGGAAGATCAGACCAAACGGATGCACCACAATCTCTTCCGGTTCGGGCCAGTTCCGAGCCTGGTAGGTCAGCTTGCATTTGTACTCTCGTAACAGAGCTTCTGTGACGGTTTCCAGAACATCCGCATCGATCGCTGGCCGCTCACCGCCCAGCCCGCGGTTGATGACACGCACCCGGTTTGGCCACTGCCCCAGGGGGTTCTTTTCCCGGAGCAAGGTGCGATGGGCTTCATCGAAATGGGGCTTCAGGTGCGACAGCGCCCGTGGCGGCAACATTGGCGAGAGATAGGCGCGGGCCAATTCGAAGGTTAGCGCTGCCGGTAAGTCGAGTGCCGGGATAATGTCCATGGTGGCATTACGGTCGAAAGACCACCGATATGGACGAGAGTCTTCATCCACAAGCAACGGGAAGTCCGCGCTCAGTTTTTCCAGATCCCGCTGTATCGAGCGCATTGTTACCTTAAAACCATGATCATCAAGGCGCCCCGCTAATTCGCTTGTGGTGATAGCTTTGGGAAAACGAGGGACCATTCTGAGCATGGTGAGGTAACGAACCGCTGTGTTGGACATGAAACATCCTTTTCTTATGAATGGCCTGGAGATTGGCGACATTATCTGTCGCTTCAGAATGCTAGATTTTCATTGCGGTGAAGTAAAGCCGAGACGACAGAAACGATGGAGGGTCACAAATACTGAATAATCATCGATTTCCTAAGCTGTTAACGGAACATGGGTTCACCCACGCATCCTATGATTTCCGAGACACAATGCTTGGATTCCATCACGAAATATACAATGCCCTCATTCACGGAAACCCGGTGTTCGATTTGAATTCGAGGGTCTACCAACAACCGGGATCGCCTGAAGAATTTATCTGTTGCGAGCTAATAACTACTGAAGCCCTGGACAGAGCCACCTCATACTTCTACCAAGTCTGGTATGCAGAACTCCGCTACGAAAATCCCGTGCTCGAAATTGTCGATCTCGCCAGACGCTCCACAGACGCTGTCATCCAAGCCTTGACGATCAGCGAACATAACGCGATGACGTTTCTATTCACAATCAAGCGAGGTATTTCTCATGAATCGCTATAAAGCCGAGCAAACCCGTGCCCATCGAGAAGCCCGCATCGGTAAAACGCCAGCCGAAATCGAAGTTTTGGATCGAGAGGATTCACTCAAAGCCAGCCTCCAGGAACTCGCACACCAGATTCACGCCGAGAAGTTTCCGGAGGAGTACGATCATTACTATGACTCCATTGCCGATGCCAAAGACCGCAGCCGGGGATTAAATCCAATGTCCCAACAGTACATTGAAAAGGTAAATGCCAGACGAAAACAGCTCGGGGTAAAGCAGCTAGCCAAAAACGGAATGCCAGTTTCAAACGAGACCTGGGAAATTGCCTTACGCGAAGCTGAATGCCAGCTGATGAGCTAGCTCTCTCACCCGAAAAAGGAGCTCTATGATAGTTTTTCTTGTCGCTTTCACGTGTGTAATTTGGACGTCCGTGTCCCTGCTGTGTATTAGCTATTTCAACGATTCTGTCGATGGGTGGGACGAGTGGGAGAGCTTTCCCGGAATGTTTAAATTACTGGTCGTCGCGATTTCCCCAATCGGGTTTATCTGGTGGTGGTTTCGTTAAAACTGCGGGAACCAACTCAATCCCCCCCTTTTCAGCTCCATCAAGTTGGTACTCCGCACTTGCTCACAGACCAAGTGTTCTGGATGTTGGCTGGTAGATCGTTTTAGTGCAGTAGTTGGCCGGAGGCTTTGAATTTGGCCAACGACATTTGACGCTCATGAATCAGGAGATGAGAAATGGCGAATGGCAGCCTTCTGTTGGTGTTGAGCTTGCTGGCAAGCTTCTGACTCAGAAGTAATCCACACTTCTGGCGCGGACTCGTTTGCCGCGTTCCGTCAGCGAGCCTTCTGGGAACGCACTAAAGGATGGCCTCATGTCTGCTTTCTGAGGTCTTTGTGACTCGGGCAATTCAGCGATCCACTGCTGACAAATTTCGCGACTTCTGCCCTCAATCTCACTGTGCTCCCAAGATACCGTTCGAATTTGTTTGCCGTTCATGAAGATGTAGCAAAGCACGTTGTGCTCGAAAACAAGCCAGTCGTTGTTTACAGACTGTGATTTTCCGGTGCGGCGAAGACCACCGACAGGCCGATCGGAGAAGTCCACTGCTTCCGACAGGATTGCAACTCTTAACTTACGGTCCGAGTAAAATCCGCTGAGCTCTTCTGCTTTTGAGGGCGAAAGTTTTACGTGAACTTTGCTGGGTGGAGTGGATAGCCGAGACAGAAAGTTATCAGATGACCGGTTAAAAACAAGGTTCAGCGGCATCATATCTTCAATAGGTTCAATGATCGGTGGTGTGGGTGGCGCCATAAAATAACCGCTGATGTTTTTACGAACTGAGTTGCTGCCAGGAGCTGACAGGTCATGCATTGAGCCGTCAGTGGTCGCAATAACCTTCTTTAGTCGGTAACTCTCAGAGTCAAAATTGTATTCGGCGAATCTTGCCACACCCTGAATAACGAAAATACCATTGTGGAGTTTGGCTGTTTCGGTATTCTTGTTTTCAGCTAGGTCTTGGATAATCCTTTTTTTCGCAGCTTTGCGTTGAAAAGTGTTGAGCTCAACAAAGTTTCTTTCTTCTGAGACAACTTCAATGAACGTTTCGGCTGTCAGCTCCGGGGTGAAATCTGATTCACCCCATTTAATAAGCAAAAGTTGATGCCAGAAAGAATCGCCGTGGTCGAGGAAAGAAAGCTTGTCTTTGTCATAAATCAGTGTATCGCCGTCGCTTCCTTTGGCGACCCCAGGATGAGCGCCCATAATTGAGCTAATTGAGGTGCAACCTCCCATCAAGATTGCGAAAAAAAGAATAGTGCCTAGGCTGATTCCTTTCATTGAGTCCTCTGTTTTTTGAGCTGAAATTTCGAGCATACTGAATGTTGTGGGCCATGTGATTCAACGCAAAAAATGAAATGTTTTGTAAAATTAGGGCTCTACAGAGATTTGCTAACCTGTCCCAGTCACTGAAGTGACCCTGCCCCCCGCTCCCACGCAAAACCTGGCGGCCGCGTGTTAGCTACATAGTTCGTTCAGGTTGGGTATCTTTTTTGGCATAGCAATTTAGGATCAACCCTAAAACCCCTGCACTTGGTAGATCGTCAGATTCGGTTAAGCTGGACCTTCACAATGAATGAGGCAATCAGCATGACCGCGATTATTCTAATCATTATTGGGGCGATGCTCGGCGAGCAACTTGGCACATGGGGCGCCATAGTGGGTGCTTATATTGGTCTG